>NZ_CP031967.1:1486206-2972412 GCF_003443615.1 Alteromonas sp. BL110
TGAAACTCCCAGTAGCGATGCACCTTGCTCGCACTGCTGGCGACGCAAATTATACTCGCTGTCTACCAAACCACGTTTTACATTCGAGTTAATGATTACGATTTGATGCGAATCTGGCAGCGGTGAATGCTCGATGGCTAATGACTGGCAATCAAGCAGCATTGCCATACCTTCGTTGCCCATGGCAGAAATTAACTGATCCATGATTCCGCACGAACAGCCTACGAAAGTGTTTTCTGCTTTTTGACCTAATAGCGCGGCTTGTACACCGTCGAGTGGTAGCTCGTAAAGCGCGCTAAGCGCTTTTAAAATAGCCACTTCAAAAGACGCTGAAGAGCTTAGACCGGCGCCTTGTGGCACGTTACCTGTAACCAACAAGTTTGCCCCGCCAAAATCTGGCAAAGCCTCTTTTAGTACTTTCACTACGCCGCGAACATAGTTTGCCCAACCCTGTTCCTCGTCGTAGTTAATGTCTGATAAGGAGAACTGATTCTGCTGATTTTCGTAGTCCATAGCAGTAACTAGAATCTCATTATCGTCGCGCTTAGTTGCCGCAACCCAAGTACCAAAGTTGATAGCAGCCGGAAAGACGAACCCTTCGTTATAATCGGTGTGCTCACCTATGATGTTCACGCGACCAGGGGCGTGTGCGATTAGCGTTGGCTCGTTGCCGTAATGCGCTTCAAATGTAGAAGAAAGTACTTGGTTATCCATTAGTATTCTCACGTTGCTTGTAGTGCACCGTAGGCAGTGCTTTTAATCTGTCTGCCGCCTGTTCAGGGGTCAAATCTCGTTGTGCTTCGGCCATCATTTCGTATCCAACCATAAACTTGCGAACACTTGCTGAGCGCAATAGCGGCGGGAAGAAATGAGCATGGAGCGTCCACTCAGGGTGGTCTTCATTATCAAATGGCGCACTATGCCAACCCATTGAATATGGGAAAGACGTTTCAAATAAATTGTCGTATTTCGCCGTTATTTCACCAATAATTTTGGCAAGTGAAAACGATTGCGAGTCAGATAGCTTATGCAAAGATTGAACATCAAAACGGGGCAGTAATAGCGTTTCAAATGGCCATGCAGCCCAATATGGAACCACAACCACCCAATCATCGTTTTGGCATACTACGCGCTCTTGCTTAATAACTTCTTGCTCAGCGTAGTCCAACAACATAGGGGCGTTGTTTTCACCAAAGTACTGTTTCAGCTGTACTAGTTTTTTTGCTGGATCTGTAGGGATGTGCTGCTGCGCCCATACCTGACCATGCGGGTGAGGGTTTGAACACCCCATCATTGAGCCTTTGTTTTCAAAAACCTGTACCCAACGATAGCTTTCACCTAGTTCAGCGGTTTGTTCTTTCCACGTATTAACTACATCTACTCGTTCTTCGTCAGTAAGCTCTGGAAGTGTTTTGCTGTGATCAGGTGAAAAGCATATAACGCGACTACAGCCTTGCTCTGTTTCAAATTGGAACAGGCCTTTTTTCTCGCTGGCCTGCTCAGTGTCTTGCTTCAGCGCAGCAAAATCGTTTTGAAAAACGAACGTTCCTTTATAATCCGGGTTTACCTCACCATTCACCCGAGTGTTAGTTGGGCAAAGGTAACAGGTAGGGTCGTAAGACGGCTTTTGTTCGTTATTCGGCTCTTCAGAAGCACCCTGCCAAGGACGCTTAGCACGATGTGGCGATACTAGCACCCACTCGCCCAACAATGGGTTATAACGGCGATGCGGATCATTGGTTGGGTCGAAAGGGGTTCCCATAATCACTCTCTCTGAATAGACTGGTTAAGCTCTAGCATAGCGCTTTCACATAACGCTTTTGCATAACACTTAGGGGTTAAACGTTTACCCTAGCAATAATATAGCAAGCTATGCTGTTTATCAATTAACTAACAAAGAAAATTAATTGTTAAATCAATAACAATTAATTTTCTTTTAATACTTCCGTGAGTTTACTCGGCGCTAAACTTATATCGAATCGTTTCTTCGTAAGTTTCACTCGGCTTTACGAAGCAATTCGGAAACGACGGTTTATTAGGTGCGTCGGGAAAATGCTGGGGTTCTAAACACAGGGCGCCAAGTTGCTCATCTTCTCGCAGGCTCCCCGTATAAAACTGAAGCCCGGGAAGGCTAGTGTATAATTCCATCGTAACGCCAGTATCGGGCGCTTTAACTGTAGCTTGTGGGATACTCGAAGAAGCTGCTTGAAGCACATAGTTGTGGTCGTAGCCACCTACTCGGTCAAACAGCGGATGTGAATTGTCTTGTTCAGCCCTTTCCTTGATTGCACTAAATGAAGTGAAATCAAAGGGTGAATCAGCGACTTCAACTAAATCCCCTGTTGGTAATAACGTGCTATCAGCGTCTGTCACCTTTTTCGCCTCGATATGTAGCAGCGTATTACCCACTTTGTCATCATTGCTTAGCGTAAAATAGGCGTGCTGTGTGAAACTAAGTGGTGTTTCTTGATCTGTCGTTGCTTTGATTACAAGCGTTAACTCATTTTCCTGATTAAGTGTATAGCAAGCCTCGACATTAACATTTCCTGGAAAACCACCCTCGCCGTCTGGACTAGATAAGGTAAATGTTACACTGGCACTCTCGGGAGATTCTTGGGTACTAGCTTGCCACAACTTTTTGTGAAAGCCGACATAGCCCCCATGAAGGTTATGTTCTCCGCCGTTTTTATCTAACGTGTACTGCTGGCCGTTTAAGGTAAATGTGCCATTCCCTATTCTATTAGCGTAGCGCCCTACAATTGCACCGCGATAGCTAGGGTCATCGATATAGCCCTGCAACGTATCAAAGGTTTGAACGCAGCTAATCAATTCGCCCTTCGCATTGGGAAAATAGAGTTCCTTGATAATACCGCCATAGTTGAGCAAGGTGACTGACATGCCGTTATCATTACTTAAAGTAAAAGCATTAACAGCTTTGCCGCTTACTTCACCAAATGTAGATACGTTTATTTTCATAACAATTATTTTACCTTATCGGGAGCTCGTTTAATTAAGCTCGGGCAATTTATCGTGCTCGCCTGCAAAGTTTTAGAATCGGTAGAGCGTTTAGAAATGCTAAAAGGTTATACGTTTTCCATCTTTTTTGACAGGGGTTTGGTGAAGAACTGCGTATGGTAAAACCACTTGATAGTTTTATCTATTGCTTGAGATGTGCCGCCATAGCACAGAAAGTGAGAATTTTACCTTTTTATGTAAATATAATGTACGCTATGCCAATCAGACCCCAAGGTCTTCAATGCATTAAAAAAACAAAGTTAAAGAGAAAATGGCAACAATAAAAGATATAGCCCAAGCCGCTGGCGTTTCGTTAGCCACAGTATCCAGGGTTATCAATAACGGCCCAAAAGTAGGCAACGATACTCGACAACGCGTTAAAAAAATCATGGAAGAAATGGGCTACCGTCCCAACGCAAATGCGCGGGCTCTTGTAACTAAACGCAGTGCCTCATTGGGTGTGGTTATTGCTGAACTCCACGATCCATTTTTCGCAATGTTAGCCCATGGCGTTGAATCCATAACACGCAAAAATAACGTTCAAATACTGTTAAGTGCTGGGTCAATTGAAAAAGAAACAGAGCTGCGGGCTATTGAAACTCTGCTAGAACACCGCGTTGAAGCCATGGTAGTGCACAGCAAAGCCCTTGATGATAAGACGTTGATTGGCTTTGCTAGTCAAGTACCAGGCTTTGTTCTAATTAACCGATACATCCCAGAAATAGCGAACCGCTGTGTATGGCTTGATAACGTGACCGGTGGTCGGCTAATGGCAGAATATGCCATTAATCAAGGGCATAAACATGTGGCGGTAATAAGCAGCCAATACCGTATCGACGATCCGAATCATCGTCTGGAGGGAATTAGAAACGCTATCGATAGCGCAAAGCTAAGCCTACCTGAGAGTATGATTGAGTACGCCACGCCTGATCAAGAAGGGGGCGAACTAGCCATGCAAAACTTGCTAGCCACCGGCGCAAAATTCACCGCAGTATTGGCTTATAACGATGCGATGGCATCCGGTGCAATGACCATGCTGCAGGACCACGGTATTTCCGTTCCCGAACAAGTTTCCGTGATGGGCTACGATGATGTACTGCTAGCCAAATACTGTCGACCTAAATTAACTACTCTGCGTTATCCGGTAGAAATGATGGCAGCAAAGGCCGCTGAACTGGCACTGAAGTACGCCTCGGGAAGTAAACCAGAAGAAGGCTTAACCTTTAAATATACACCCACGGTTGTTAAGCGAGATTCTGTGGTAAGGGTGTAGTCTTCCGTTATCTCATATTTAACGAAAGTAGAAATTGACGAATACCCGCATTCGGCGGGTATTGTTTTTAATCAGTAATAAGTCTGTTTGATGAGTGATTAATCGCAATTCGATGCAATACCGTGCAACTGTATTCTAAAAATTTTATTACACGAAACTATTGACAAAAATACTCGCCTGATCGTTTCACCCTAGACTTTTATCCCCAATCAGAAAAACTGCCTGATCCTGCGCATATTTACGATCAAAAAACATTAAGATCAGCATGGAATGCTCTACAACGCTTGATTTCACTACCATTTCGTGATCCGACCAGAAGGCTGCTGTAAGATCGTGATCTGCCGGTATATATGGCTATTAACAGACTTACCAACAAGGTTTTCCACTATTTATCCACAGAAGATAAAGCTCACTTATTGTGTGAACCTCGCTAAAAATTGTTTGTACTGTTCAATAGCATAGTCACTTTTTAACGTCGCGTTATGTGTAGCCCCAGGAATGACGGAGATGTATTTCTCACTGCTAGACGCATCTTCTAGCAACTGTTGACTGATTGGATAAGGGGTTATCTTGTCTTGCTCACCTACCAACAACCACAGCGGGCCCTCATAGTGACGAAGAATAGGCGCAATCTGCATACTGTGGACCTCGTCGTGAAGCTTCATATTGGTAAATGAATTAGAGAACCCTGGTACCATATTAGCAATCAAATCAGATATGTTGTTAAAAGCCCCGTCTAGGACCAGTGCATCAATGTTTCGATTGGCAGCGACATAACTTGCAAAATAACTGCCTATACCGCGCCCATGCACTATGGTGGGAAGCGAGGCATCAAAAGCATTTTCAACATAATCGAACTGAGTTAACGCGTCTTGTTTTATAGCGTTTATACTCAAGTTTTCTGCCTTATCGCTGGCCCCTACTCCCTGATAATCGAGCCATAAAATGTTAGCTGGCAGTTTTCCTAGTCTGTGGATAATACTGTTATTCTCGCTTACCGGCATACGATTATCTGCGAAGAAAACAATATTAACGATAGGTTCAGGGTATGCAACGGCAACACCTCTAAGGGTTAATCCAGCTTCATTTTTAACTTCAACACGAGTAATACCTGCTGAGGTTTTATCTTTCTGAATAGCAGCGTGCAACTTTGTGGTATCCAGAGGTTTTTGTTGCGTATCTTGATAAAAGAACGCTGAAGGAGATACGTTAATTGCACACCCCAATAGTGAAACACTGGCAACTACACTGATTACTGCGTTTTTAAAGGTCATCATTTAAGAACTGTCCGTGTTGATTGGTAATAGGAGAATTTATATTTAACCTATGAGTGCTTGAAGGTCACATTGCTGAACAAACTTTGCGCTTTGCTATGCTAAACCAGCTGTAACAGTTTGCAACAGTTGTTAAGTTTCTTCACGCTACAAACTTTCTTATACTTGAGTCTATATTACTGACATAAGCTATCCATAAGAAAAAATTAAAATAATGAAAAATAAAACATTTTTCTCATCCCCTATTGCGCCATTAGCACGAGTCTGTCTTGCCTGCTGCGCTCTGCCTTTACTCGTTGCTTGTGAGTCTACTCCGCCCGAATTCGATTCGTCACTAATACCCGAGTCGCAAAAGGCCGATTACCGACTGACAATGTCTAAAGCAAAGGCTTGCCCGGTAAACTTGGCGGAGCTTGTCGATACTCGGTCTAGTAAAGATTTATTAGTAGGCAGCAGTAACGTCACCGAAGATGCGCTTTATACGATGCTACAGCAAAGCTTGGAGACCATGAATGTAAGCCCGAACATTGATGCAAGTAATAGCGTGAAAGTTGTGCTTAACCGCGCTTTTGTAAAAAGCTTAGGAAGTAATTTGGTTGCTACCGTTGTTCTTAACGTAAGCTACAAGCCCGCCTATGCAGAAGAGTATTCGCCCATTACTGTTTTTAAAGGCAGAAGCATGAACGTGAATACGGGTGAAAAGCAAAGCAATCAAATTGCCATTGATGCGATGAAAACTGCCATTGATGATGCTACCAAACGTATAAAGTCATCACTTTTGCATAACTGTGGCGATGCGCTTAACGAACTAGAGGCAGTTTAAAATATTGCGGCAATAACCAAAGGCCATCTTACTTTTAAGAATGTTGTTTCCGAGAATATTTTTTAAGTGGCTATAAAGCGGTAAATACTTAGACTTACTCGCAAAGCTTTTAGTAGATAAGCCGCGTGTTATCGACCATAAAGCACGTCATACCACCATCGACGGCGGCTTTTCTGCCCATTTCGGTATCTTCAAATACCACACAATGCTGTGGAGCAACGCCCATTAATTCCGCGGCACGTACAAAGGTTTCAGGATGTGGTTTACCTTTAGTCACATCATCTGCGGTTACCAGCGCCGACAGTTGATCCAGTAATCCATGCTCACTTAACACCCATCTTGCATGTTGCCTTTCTGAGCCCGTCCCTACAGCGATGGGCATACTTCCCTTGTAATGATTGAACACATCTAGCGTGTCCTGAATTAGCTTTGGCACATGCTCAAGCCCTTCGAAGGCTTGTTTTTTATACAGAGCCACTTCTGCTGGATCATGACTTTTATCATACTTGGCATTCATAAGATGTACGGTTTCGAAGGTAGGAACCCCACCTAGACTATATTGATAATCTCGGTCGAAGGGATAACCAAACGCGTTGCAGGTAATCTGCCAAGCATCAATATGCGCGCCCATTGAATCAACCAAAGTGCCATCCATGTCAAAAATAATGGCTTTATAACGGCTTAGGTCAATCATGGTGCTCAAGTCCTTTTTAAAAATTGGATAGTGTTAACCTATCTTGGTATTTAACGTACGGCCCTTTTTACGCTGACAGTACGTCTCGCGCTTTTACCGCGTCAAAGTCACGGTCAACCTTAAGATATACCGCATTATTTTGACCGTTTAAAGTGACTTCCAGCACGCCTGGTACTAGCATTAATTCTGATTCGATTGTGGAAGCTTTTGAGTTATCAAACTCTGCGTTCATCATCACGCGTTTGACCCGGCTCACTTCCTTCACACCAAAAATAATGAAGAGCCATAGCAGGGTGCTAGCCGCGCCAATACCGTAAGCTAATTCTTGCGACCAAATATCGGTAACGAAACCTGAAATTACACCACCTAGAAACGCACCGAAAAACTGAAAACTGGCGTAAAGCCCCATGGCCGTTCCTTTTTGACCAGCAGGAGCAATACTTGATACCAAAGCAGGGAAATTCGCTTCTAAATAATTGAAGCCAGTGAAGAACAGCACGACTGCAGCGGTGACCCACCACCAGCTTTGGTCTTCTAAGCTAAGCGCTAAAAAAGCGCCGCCCATCAGCACAACACCTGTTACAAGCAGTGATTTTGGGGTGCGGCCTCTTGCTGCTCCCATCATAATGATGAGACCAACTATTGACGCACCAAGTACAGGTAAGTAAACCGTCCAGTGACTGTCTAACGTCATATCAAAATTCAAAAGCGTAACGGGCAGTTGAACAAACAATAGCGTAATTAACATGTGCAGAATCATTACGCTGACATTTAAACGCCATAACTGAGAAGAAAAAACCAAGCGCTTTAGCTGGTCTTTTTGCGGAAGTGTATCGCCACTACTGAGTTGTACACCATTTGGCACTACCCATTTAACCAACGGCATGCACAGAATGGCTAAAATGCCAGTAATTCCAAACACACCAGCCAGGCCATAACTATTAGCAATAAGAGGCCCTAGAATAACGGCTAAGTAGAAAGAGAAACCAATGGCGATGCCTATAATCGCTAACACTTTAGCCCGCTGACTTTCTCGACTAACATCGGTAGCAAGTGCCATTATCGCACCTGCAATCGCGCCTGCTCCTTGAAGGATACGCCCAACAATCATCATAACCATGCTGTCGGCATTAGCCGCGACAAAACTGCCAAATGCAAACACGGCTAGCCCTAGCAAAATAACAGGCTTACGTCCCCATTTGTCAGACATCATACCCATGGGAATTTGCAGCGCAGCTTGAGTCAGACCATATCCACCCACAGCGAGTCCCACCAGTAAAGGCGAGTAATCTGGGTAGTCCATAGCGGCCACGGCCAATACGGGCATAACCATGAACAACCCCATCATGCGTAATACGTAAACGGAGGCGAGTGCAAGCGCGGCGCGTAATTCCAAAGCGTTCAAAGCGTCTGTTTCCCTCAATAAATATAATCAAAAAACGTGAAAGCGCGCAGAGAACACCAGTTTCTGCTGCATTAAAAATAAGGTCGCGAAGTGTAGCATAAATTGCATTTATGCCCACTTACCTTAAATTCGATTAATGCAATTGGCATTTTCTTCAACTCGCGAGGTTGATTTAGCCCATTCGCCTTCATAGGGGTTTAAAAGTGGGGATAAAATCACCACTTTACAATACAGTGTCGTTAGATCTAATCGTAAGCTTACGCGTTAAGGTGATCTGCTTACTCCACTCACAGTATAACTTGAATGTCATATCACTTTACTTGACACCTATGGCATACTGATTCTTTTTCTCTCATTTAGGCTTCAATGGATAAAATCGAAATTCGCGGTGCTCGCACCCATAACTTGAAAAACATCGATTTAACACTGCCACGAGACAAACTGGTGGTGATAACCGGCCTTTCTGGCTCGGGTAAATCGTCTCTTGCATTTGACACGCTATATGCAGAAGGTCAGCGTCGTTACGTTGAATCTTTGTCTGCGTATGCCCGTCAGTTTCTATCTATGATGGAAAAACCGGATGTTGATCATATTGAGGGTTTATCACCAGCAATATCCATTGAACAGAAATCAACATCTCATAACCCGCGCTCCACTGTGGGTACAATCACAGAGATTTACGACTACCTACGTTTGATGTTTGCCCGCGTAGGCACACCACGTTGCCCTGAGCACGATGTGCCACTGGATGCACAAACGGTTAGTCAAATGGTAGACAGAGTGTTAGCTATGCCAGAAGGCAGTAAGCTGATGCTGCTTGCGCCCATTGTTAAAGAGCGTAAAGGTGAGCACGTTAAGACGCTGCAGAACCTTTCAGCACAAGGCTTTATACGCGCTCGTATTGATGGTGAGGTTTGTGATTTGTCCGATCCGCCGCCACTGGATTTGCATAAGAAGCACACCATTGAAGTTGTGGTCGACCGCTTTAAAGTGCGTGACGACATGGCACTGCGTTTATCAGAATCATTTGAGACAGCCCTCAACCTTGCTGGCGGCAACGCGGTGGTGGCTGATATGGACGACAAAGACGCAGAAGAAATTGTGTTTTCTGCTAACTTCGCCTGTTCACACTGCGGTTACAGCATTAGCGAACTAGAACCGCGCTTGTTTTCTTTTAACAATCCAGCAGGTGCCTGCCCCACCTGTGACGGGCTAGGTACAAGACAGTTCTTTGATCCGGCACGCGTGGTCGGTAATACCGAATTAAGTCTTTCTGGCGGCGCGATTCGCGGCTGGGATAAGCGTAGCTACTACTATTTCCAGATGCTGCAGGCGGTAGCAGACCATTATAAGTTTAGCCTTACCGTGCCATTTGAAGAACTTGATAAAAAGCACCAGGACATCGTGCTTTACGGGTCTAAAGGCAAGTCGCTGTCGTTTAAATATATCAACGAACGTGGCGATGTCATGGAGCGTAAGCATCCATTTGAAGGCATTATCCCTAATATGGAGCGCCGCTATCGCGAAACCGAGTCAAACTCGGTACGCGATGAGCTCGCTAAATATTTAAGTCAGCAACATTGTAGCAGTTGTAACGGCACGCGCTTGCGGGTTGAAGCGCGCAATGTGTTTATTCAAGATACCAATCTGCCAGCCATTGCCGAGATGTCGATTGCAGATGCGTTTGGCTTTTTTGAGTCACTGAACCTGGAAGGTCAGCGAGCGCAAATAGCTGAGAAGATTTTAAAAGAAATTATGGACCGCTTGAGCTTTTTGGTAAACGTGGGCCTTAATTATCTTTCTATGTCGCGCAGCGCCGACACTCTTTCGGGCGGTGAAGCTCAACGTATCCGTCTGGCAAGCCAAATTGGCGCGGGCCTTGTTGGTGTGATGTACGTACTCGATGAACCATCTATTGGTCTTCACCAACGAGATAATGAGCGATTACTCGGTACACTTACGCGCTTGCGGGACCTAGGTAACACAGTATTAGTTGTTGAGCACGATGAAGATGCGATTCGCGAAGCTGACTACATCGTGGATATTGGCCCGGGCGCGGGTGTACACGGCGGTGAAATAATTGCCGAGGGCTCACTGGAAGACATTAAAAACAGTGAGGACTCACTTACCGGAAAATACTTATCTGGTAGAGAGAAGATTGAAATCCCTGCAACACGCACTCCGGTGAAAGACGACAAGTGGCTAGAGCTTTTAGGCGCTACTGGTAACAATTTGCAATCCGTAGATTTACGTATTCCTACGGGTGTGATGACCTGTGTAACCGGTGTATCTGGCTCGGGTAAATCAACGCTGATTAATGACACCTTCTACAAAATTGCTCAGCGCGAGCTGAACAAGGCGACCACTTCTGAACCGGCGCCGCATAAGTCGATGACGGGGTTGGATGAACTCGACAAAGTGGTCGATATTGACCAAAGCCCTATCGGCAGAACACCGCGCTCTAACCCGGCGACTTACGCTGGTATTTTCACACCTATTCGTGAAATGTTTGCCGGAACACAAGAGTCGCGTTCACGAGGTTACAAGCCTGGCCGCTTTAGCTTTAACGTTAAAGGCGGTCGTTGTGAGGCGTGTCAGGGTGACGGCGTGATTAAAGTGGAAATGCACTTTTTGCCAGACGTTTACGTGCCATGTGATGTATGCCAGGGCAAACGCTATAACCGTGAAACCCTAGAGATAAAGTACAAAGATAAAAACATTCACGAAGTATTAGAAATGACGGTGGAAGATGCCCGTCAGTTCTTCGATGCTATTCCGGCTATTTCACGTAAATTGCAGACCCTCATGGACGTAGGCTTGTCATACATTCGACTAGGCCAAGCTGCTACCACGTTATCTGGCGGTGAAGCGCAGCGCGTGAAATTGGCGAAAGAGTTATCAAAAAGAGACACTGGGCAGACACTTTATATCTTGGATGAGCCGACTACAGGTTTGCACTTCCACGATATTAAGCAGTTGTTAGCCGTCCTTCACAGACTGCGCGATCATGGTAATACCGTTGTGGTTATTGAGCATAACCTAGATGTAATTAAAACCGCAGATTGGATTGTCGACCTTGGACCGGAGGGCGGATCTGGAGGTGGCCAGATTATTGCAGAAGGAACTCCTGAGCATGTGGCACAACAAGAAGTTTCACATACTGGACGTTTTCTGAAACCCATGCTCACACAAGCTTGAGCCGGTGATGATGTAAATTCCTAGGCGTCAAGCGCACGACTTCTTCTTACTAACTGCTGTGTAATTTACACGGCAGCTTGTAAAAAGTGCGCGTTGACGTTTATTTACTTGTTTTTTACGCTGGTCAGAGCTTGTTTTGGCAAATCATACGTTACGATGATTTATGTGAATTTTGCAGTAAGAATTGCTGGAGCGAAACCCAATGACTCAAACGCCACCACTAGCCTTAGTTAAGACTTGGTACCACTTACTTTCATCATCTGAAGATAATGATGTGAAAGCGCGCGCACAAGAAATGCTGTTAAATGCTTTCGAGTCGCCAGAGGCTATCGCAGTTTATTTGAAAGAACACAATATTCTTAAGCACTAATTAAAAAAGCCTTAGCGTAGTCTATGTTACTGCGCTAAGGCTTAGTGTTTTTCACACCTGAAATAAATTAGAAAAGATTAAGCGTGCTTAGCTGCTTGAATCGCTAGTCCTTCGCACACCGAGTTGAATGCGTCGTTTTCTAACCGAGGCAACCCCGTAAGTAGTTTTTCATAGAGTGCATCAACCACGATAGGCGATAAACTCATCCCCCCGGTTATCATCACCACTTCTGGTTTTTCACTGCTGTTTTCCAAACATTCCACGACTAACGCTTTCACTTTATCTAGCCAAGGTTTTAACGCCTTTTTAAGTGAGTCTTGTGAAATCTCTACGTCAAAGTCATCTTCAATGTAATGCAGCGGCAGCGTAATGTTTTGCTTGCTCGACAGTAGTTCTTTGGCCAATCGCGCTGAATTTACAACTCGAGCAGACAACTTGTTTTCTTGCACAATAAGCAGACGTTCTAACTGGGCGGGCTCTTTAATTACCGACATGGTTTGTGAAATATCTAAGCCGTAATCATCAGAGAAAAAGCGAGTAAGCGCTGGAATGTTATCAACTGCGCACATGTCTGAAAAATAGGTAGGCGGAACAGGAAGCCCGTTAATCATTTTAAGGCCCATACCCATTTCTGGCGCTATGCCTTTAAGAACTAAGCTTTTATCACAGTCCATGCCGCCTAAACGTCTGCCTGTAACCGCTAGCACATCATCTTTGCGGTCAAGCTGGTTGGAACGCTCAGGAGAAAGCTTAATACAGCAAATATCCGTGGTTCCCCCACCAATATCAACAATTAGCGTGGTAGTGTCTTTTGGCAAGGTTTGCTCAATTTTGTACGCCGCGGCAATAGGTTCATCTAAGAAATTAACCCCTGTAAAGCCTGCGTTCGTCGCCGCTTCAGTCATAATTTGAATGGCTTGAGCATTGCCTTCTTCACCGCGGGTACCATGGAACTTAACAGGGCGGCCGACAACCGCATTGTTTACCACCTTGCCTAGCTGTTGTTCGGCACACTGTTTAAAGTACGCTAATTGCTTAGCTATGATACCAATGAACGCCTGTTTTTGGTCGCCGTCTAGTGATGCGCCTAAAAAGTTCTTAGGCGAATAGATAAGTCGGCCTTTGTCAGGCATTTTAAGGAAGCGTCTAAACCCTTCTTCACCAAACGCAAACTTGCCGTGCTCTACTAAGCGTAGCAAAGGAATTTCATCTAGCGACATAGCGTGCATTAACTGCTGAATTGCTTTTCTCTGAAGGGCTGGTTTGTTATGCAGATCACCACGCAACGAGTCGATTCGGCTGCTATACATCGCCTGCTCTTTCGGGTCTTTCGCCGAGTAATAGCCGTCTTTAGCTTTGTCTATTTGTTCGCTGATTACTCGCTGTAACTGCGCAACTTTCGCTTCCACCATAGCATCAGGAGGCGGCGGCAGTTCATCTTCAAAGTAGATGAACACCGAGGAACGAATTTTATTGCCCTTCTTATCTAGCGGGTCAAGTTTGATGTGCTGATGGGCCGTTCCATCAAAATACACAACCTCAGAATTTGATGTACCGTAGTCAATCCCAATCGCAGTCATAGTATGTTCGCTCAAAAAGTTAGAAGCGGATTGTAATGCAAAAGAACCTAACGGCACACCCCCTGAAAGCTAATCAAAACACAACGATTTGCCTTAAACACAATCGCTTACACAAGGGCTTACTGAAAACTCCTGCCCATAATGCTAGAGTAGGATTTAAACTTATAACAATGCCTACAAATAATTATGAGTAATACAGCACCACTTATCACTTCTTTTGACGTGCGTTTTTGCGAAACCGATGCCTTACAACATGTTAGTAATACGGCACTAGTTACGTGGTTTGAAGCAGCCAGAGAACCCATTTTCAGAATGTTTACGCCTGAGCTAGACTTACAAAACTGGCCACTAATCTTAGCCAGCTACAAGGTCGACTTTTTAGCTCAAATTTTTTATGGAAAACCAGTAACGGTTAAAACTTACATTAGTCGGCTGGGAAACAGTGCATTCGACGTGTTTCAGGAGCTTTGGCAAGACGACAAGCTATGCTCAACTGGCGTAACGACCATGGTACATTTTGACTATAAAACGCAGCGTTCTGCGCCTATTCCAGATAATGTGAAGTCGGAACTACAGTCACATTTTAAAGAACTACCCACTAAGTAATAAAGCGCAGCAAGAGGTATCCATGAGCGATTTAATTGAAGTTATTGACGATGTACTACCACCTGAGCTGTGCTCACAGCTTATGGCGCGCTTTGAAAGCAGCCCTAATTTAAGTCAAGGTCGCACCGGTGGTGGCGTTGACCTAGATAAAAAGCGCAGCATGGATGTGTCGATAAGCCGAAGCCCGGAATTCAAAGACTTATTCCAGCAAGTAATGCAGTACACTGGAAAACAGCTGGTTGCCTATATCGAAAAATACTATTTTACGCTTGTTGGGCCTATTGGCTTAACCGTACGCCACCCCAAAACGGGTGAACCGGTGAAAGTAACTGGGGAGAATTTTGAAGAAGTGGGTAAGCCAAATTTAGCCAACCTGGTTAACTACCTATTCCGTGTAGGCGATGTTAATGCACAGCGATACACCGCGGGCAACGGTGGCTACCCGTATTGGCACTCAGAAGTGTATCCACAGCTTCAACATAACGATGCCCTGCACCGCGTGTTGCTATTTATGTACTACTTAAATGATGTGGACGAAGGCGGCGAGACAGAATTTTACTACCAAAACCGTGCGGTTACACCCAAAGCAGGCAGAATGGTTATTGCGCCAGCCTACTTTACTCACACCCATCGCGGCCAAATTCCAAAAAGTAACGACAAGTACATTCTAACGTCGTGGCTTCTATTTAACCGCGCTGAGCAGATTTATACGCAGGCCTAAGCGAGCCTAGCTTAACGACAGCTGCTCAATAATCTGTTCTAGCTCGGCGTACTCTTTGTTGACGATAGGCAAGAAGGGAGCAGGCAAGCTAGGCGTTTCACAATAACCCAAAATTTCTGCTGCGGCTGCTACCACACGCAAGCCGCCGCCATTTCGTGCAAACATATTCCATATTCCGCTTAACGCTTGTGACTGGGCTTGTGCATCAACAGCATTACCAGACTGTGCTGCCTCAATTAGGCGCATAACGGTCTGCGGGAATATTCCCCCAATAACAGAAAGCCAAAGGTCACAACCTTCACTCATTCCTGCTGCGCCAAAACTATCACCACTCACGCCTATAGCAATGTGTGCAGGCATTACCTCCCGTAATGATGCTAAACGGTGAACACCGTTACTAGTACTACCATCAGTTGCGCTTTTGCCAAACGGAAAACCCGGTATTTTAATCGCCCCTATATTCGGTAACTGCCCTAGGCGGCGATATAAGTCATCGCTAAAGGTAAAATTAGTGACTCGTGGGTTTTCGTATATACAGATGGGAACAGATACTTCACGGCTAACAGCTTCATAAAGGCCAAACACTTCTTCTTCGTTAAGCACTTGATATGAGACAGGAGCCAACAATACAGCATTAACGCCCGCTTGCTGCACAGCTTCAACATTTTTTAGCACGTCAAAGGTGCGCAAGGACCCAACGCCGGCCATAACAGGAATGCCATTTGCATGGTCGACGGCGAGCTTTGCTACGTTGTACTTTTCTCCTCGCGTTAGGTAAGGATACAGGCCAGTAGAGCCTATCGCGCAAATTGAATCTACGTTAGCTGAGGCTAAATTATCAACAAGCCCTTGAAACGCTTTGTAGTCGATAGTCTCTTGTTTAAATGGGGTAATGGGAAACGCTGATAAACCTGTAAACACCTGATATCCTTTTTAAACGTTTAGTGTTTCTTAACGTTAGAACATTATCTTTTTGCAGTCTCTACGTTGAGTACGCTGTGGCGTTTTTGGTAGTAGAGCCTTTTTCCTAGAGTAGTCCTATCCTCAGAACTTTACCCTTTAAAATCCTTCAACTGCCTCGCCCGTTAAGCGATAACCTACAGACGCAATATCGCCTTTCCAACCGTCAGTCGACAGTTCGCCGGTTACCCAAATCGCGTCGTAAATATTATCTATTCGCACACCTTCTTCAAATTTCACGTACACAATTTGATTAGATGGTGGTGGTGGCACGTGAATACAGGCGCCAAAATACGGAACAAGTAAGAACTCGGTTGTAAGCTCAGCCGTACCTTCTAGCGGCACAACAAACCCCGGTATTTTCACACGCTTTCCATCAAAAGTATCGACCACTGGCGCGTCGGGTTGAAGCTGGCTCATCTCACCATTGTGTTGAACTGAAGGAGGCGCAAGCTCATTAAACCCCTCGGGCACCAGATCTTCCCAGTATACTTCTACAGGATCTTGAACCGACGCTTCATCTGCAATAGCGTCGAAAGTTAGTACCATCATTAGTACAGCAAATAATGAGGTCACGGATAATTTTAGGTAGGTCATACTGCTCTCTATCGTTGACTATTCTGTTCGCTCGTTTGAATCGGCTTTTGCTTTTCGTATTCAATTTAATTTTTTAGCCACATACAAAAAGGGCTGGTATTGCACCAGCCCTTTGTATCATTAATTTGAGGCAGCGTGAATTATTCTGCCTCGAAACGCTCGATGCTTGAGGTAATTTCAGCTTTTGCAGCAGCTGCATCTGACCAACCGTCAATTTTCACCCACTTACCTGGCTCTAGATCTTTATAGTGCTCAAAGAAGTGCTCAATTTGCTTAAGAAGAAGCGGAGGTACGTCGGCAATTTCGTGTACGTCGCGATAAATCGTAGAAAGCTTGTCTACTGGTACTGCTAGTACTTTTGCGTCTTTACCCGACTCGTCAGTCATGTTTAGTACACCTACAGGGCGACATTTGATAACTGAGCCAGAAAGTAGTGGGAACGGCGTCATAACAAGAACGTCAACTGGGTCACCGTCTTCAGACAAAGTGTTGTTCACGTAGCCGTAGTTAGTTGGGTAATGCATGCAAGTCGCCATGAAGCGATCAACAAACATTGCGCCTGTGTCTTTATCTACTTCGTATTTCACCGGGTCAGCGTGTGCTGGAATCTCAATGATTACGTTCACTTCATCTGGTACATTTTTACCAGCAGAAATAGCACTCAAGCTCATTCTTAGGTCCTTTCAATATTGGATTAAAAATTTTGGTCGTAAGTATACGGTGACAGCAGCAAAATAAAAACGCTTTACGACCCAAGTCGTACTAATCTCTTTATTTTTCGCTAAATTTTGCTGCTTTTTAATAAAAAATGACCCCGAAGGGCCATTTTCTCTACTACGCTTTGTCGTTGTAGCTTAAGCACATTTCAACTTCGTCTTTCGAACCGATAATGCAAGGTACGCGTTGGTGAATTTCTTCAGGCATAACTTCTAGAATTCGGCCTGCACCCGTTTCCGCTTTACCACCGGCTTGTTCCATCAAAAATGCCATTGGGTTTGCCTCGTAAAGCAAACGCAATTTACCTGGTTTTGACGGATCTCTGTTATCGAATGGATACATAAAGATACCACCACGACAAAGTAAACGGTGAATATCACCCACCATTGCCGCTACCCAGCGCATGTTAAAGTCTTTGCCACGTGGGCCTTCTTTACCCGCTAGTAGATCAGCAATATAAGCTTGCATTGCCGGTTCCCAATGTCGCTGGTTAGATGCGTTAATCGAGAACTCAGATGTTTCTTCAGGCACTTGAATATTTGGATGAGTCAGTAGGAAGCCACCGTGAGTTTTATCAAGGGTATAGATGTGCGTGCCGCGACCTGTAGTCAGCGCTAACATAGTAGAGGGGCCGTAAAGCACATAACCTGCCGCAACCATTTGCGTACCAGGCTGCAAGAAAGCAGACGGGTCGTCTGGCTTCATCCACTGCGGTGCATGGGTAATAGAGAATATAGTGCCAATTAGGCTATTAATTTCAGTGTTTGACGAGCCATCTAACGGGTCGAAGCTCACTAAGTAGTTACCTTCCGGATTGCACGGAACAACATCGTCTTCTTCTTCAGATGAAATGGCTTTAACGTAACCAGATTCCCTAAGCGTATCCTTTAGAATATGGTTTGAAATAACGTCGAGCTTTTTCTGCGTTTCGCCCTGTACGTTTTCTGAAAGAGTCGAACCAAGCACGCCAGCAAGTGCGCCTTGACTCACGCGGAAAGAAATTTCTTTACAGCCCGCTAGCAGTGTACGAATGAGTAGTATTAACTCAAGCGGTGCACCGTCTTGTTGCAATTGGGAATTTAAACGTTTCATTGAATGTAAGCCTTTTTTTGTATGTAGGGTGTTGTGCAACCAGCCGCTCAGCTTTCCTTACTGGCTTTGACCTGGGGCACGCAGGTTTATTACCTGTGGTTAGATTGTAACCGTGTTCTTAGTTAAGTGGAACACACCTTCAAAAAGTCATTCACACACCATACCAGTTTGAAAGCTGCGAATATTCAAATGTTTGCTTTAAACAAAGGCTGGCAGCCACTATTACTCGATGTAAATTGGATTATCTATCAGTCGTAGGGTTCTGATACAGTATCCCAATATCATGATAAATCACCGAGAATGCGCTATGCATGTACATATTTTAGGCATTTGTGGAAGTTTTATGGGTGGCATCGCTGCCATTGCGAAAGCACTCGGCCACAAGGTTACAGGGTCTGATAAAAACGTTTATCCCCCTATGAGTACCCAACTGGAGGCACTAGGCATCGAACTGACCGAAGGCTATTGCGAGAGCCAGTTTGATCCAGCTCCAGATATGGTAGTTATTGGTAACGCCATGTCGCGCGGCAACCCGGCAGTAGAGTACGTATTAAATCGTAACTTACCTTACACCAGCGGCCCGCAATGGTTACTTGACAACCTACTCAAAGATCGTTGGGTAATTGGTCTATCTGGTACCCACGGTAAAACAACAACCAGCAGTATGGTGGCGTGGATTCTTGAACACGCAGGCCTTAACCCTGGATACTTGATCGGCGGCGTTCCAGAGAACTTTGGCGTATCGGCTCGCGTGGGTGAAAGCCCCTTTTTTGTCATAGAAGCCGACGAATACGACAGCGCATTTTTCGATAAACGTTCTAAGTTTGTACACTACCGCCCAAAAACTTTGGTTATCAATAACCTTGAGTTTGATCATGCCGATATTTTTGCAGATCTTGGAGCTATACAAACCCAGTTCCACCATTTGGTTCGCATGGTGCCAGAAAATGGGCTTATTCTTACGCCAAACAACACACCTGCCATTGAAGATATGTTAAAGAAAGGCTGTTGGTCTTCTCGACAATCACTGGGCAAAGAGTGGCATGCTGAGCTGCTAAAGAAAGACGGCAGTGAATTCAATGTATTACATAACGGCGTTATAGCCGGAACCGTAACCTGGTCACTTGTAGGTCAGCACAACGTAGACAATGCCCTTATGGCAATAGCAGCAGCCCACCATGCAGGCGTTACGTTAACCGACGCGATAGCAGCGCTTTCATTTTTCAAAAATGTTAAGCGCCGCATGGAAGTCAAGGGCGAAGTCAACGGCATCACGCTTTATGATGACTTTGCACACCACCCTACCGCAATAGCAACTACACTGGATGGACTGCGCAAAAAAGTGGGCAATGCACGTATTTTGGCTGTGCTAGAGCCGCGCTCGAATACCATGAAAATGGGTGTACACAAAGATACGCTGGCTAATTCGTGGCAAAAAGCCGATGAGGTGTACCTTTATGAACCTGAAGGCATGGACTGGTCATTAGTCGATTCAGTAGCGCACAGCAGTGCGCCTACTCACTGTTTCAGAGATGTAGCGAAGATCGTTCAAGACGTTTGCAACGTAGCACAACCGGGCGATCATATTCTTGTAATGAGTAACGGCGGTTTCGAAGGCATCCACAGCCGTATTCTCGACGCTTTAAAAATGAAGTCCAAACTTTAAAAATAAAAACGACGTTATATTCGATAGGCAAGCCGCAAGGCTGGTTATCTACAGAGGCTATAAAATGAAACACGACAAGCAAGTTACGCTTGCTATTACAGGTGCATCTGGCGCACCTTATGCTCTAACACTGCTGCAATCGCTGGTTAATGCAGACTATCAAGTTTACGTACTTATTTCTTCAGCGGCCAAGGTGGTATTTGCCACTGAAGAGAACGTAAAAATACCGGGCCGCCCCGAAGACGCAGCGGCGTTTTTTACCGAGCATTGCGGTGCTAAACCAGACCAAATAAAAGTGTTTGGAAAAGAAGAGTGGTTTTCACCAGTAGCTTCAGGCTCGGCTGCGCCGGCTAAAATGGTGGTATGTCCATGCTCTACAGGCACCCTTTCGGCGATTAGTATTGGCGCAAGCGACAACCTTATTGAGCGTGCAGCTGATGTGGTATTAAAGGAACGGGGCCAACTTATTTTGGTGCCACGTGAAATGCCGCTTTCTTCTATTCATTTAGAAAATATGCTCAAGCTTTCGCAAATGGGCGCTACTATTATGCCTGCTGCGCCAGGCTTTTATCACAACCCTAAAACTATCGATGATTTGGTGGATTTTGTTGTGGCCCGCATACTAGACCACCTAGGTATTGAGCAGTCTCTTGTCGCAAGATGGGGCTATCAGTCTTCTAAACATTCTGAGGATTAATTATGTTCGCATTTGCAAACAAGATTTGCGCAGTAGCGCTGAGCACACTATTTACGTTGTGCGTTGCCTCACCTGCCTTTGGCTGGGGACAAACAGGTCATAGAATAACGGGCGCTATTGCCCAACAGTATTTAAGCCCCCTTTCTCAGGCGGCGCTTATGGATTTACTGCCATATGGTTCGCTGGCTGAAGCTTCTACCCATGCTGATGAAATGCGTTCTAACCCCAGCGAATTTTGGCAAAAAACGGCTAGTCCTTGGCACTATGTATCTGTGCCTAAAGGTAAAACTTATGAAGAAGTGGGTGCACCAAAGCAAGGTGATGCAGTCACCGCGTTAAAACAATTCACTGAAACTTTAAAAAACGACACCGCCAGTATTGAAGAGAAGCGCCTAGCGCTTCAGTTTATCGTGCATATTATTGGCGACCTGCATCAACCACTGCACGCTGGAAACGGCACTGACCGTGGTGGTAACGATGTAAAAGTACGCTTTTTCTGGCAAGACTCTAACTTGCACCGAGTGTGGGATTCACAAATGCTAGATCAACGCGACTTGTCGTACTCTGAGTGGACTGAATGGCTTACTCAAACCATTACCTCAAAAGACATTCGCAGCTGGGCAACTACCGACCCTATGGTGTGGATTGAGGAAAGCACCGCTATTCGCGATACCATTTATCCAGATGACGCAAATAACATGAGCTATGACTACTTATACAATCATCTGCCTACTGCTAAAAAGCGTTTGCAGATGGCCGGTATTCGCATCGCTATGTATTTAAACCAAGTGTTTGAAGAAGCGAACAAGTAGTTTTTAAGTAACATCTGCAACCATTCGCAGTTGTTTCAAAGCTGATCAATTAGTCTTATTGGTGCTATCGGAAACCCCGCTAATATTAAAAACACAAACGGAGGCCCTACGCCTCCGTTTTTTCATGTCTTCTCAAAGCAAGTGGTAGCTTCTGTTTATCGTTTAGCTTTAATCTAAATCTAGCGGCTCAGGAGATAGAATAACACCCGTGCTATCAGCATATAGGTGGTCTTCAGGTAAAAACGTAACGCCACCAAAGTTAACCGGCACGTCAACTTCACCAATGCTTTCACACTCGGCATTTACTGGAATTGCTGCTACGGCTAATACGCCAATATCAAGTTCGGCAAGGCTATCGACTTCACGTACGCTACCGTAAATTACAACCCCTTCCCAATCGTTATCAATAGCAATTTGAGCAGATGATGCATCAAACAATGCGCGACGACTTGAGCCCCCGCCATCTATCAGCAGTACTTTACCCGCACCAGGCTGAGCAAGCACGCGGTCGATAAGGCCTCGGTCTTCAAAACATTTAACGGTGGTAATCTCGCCACCAAAAGAATAACGACCACCAAAGCTTGCGAAAATCGGATCTACTACGTCTACGCTGTCAGCAAACAAGTCGCATAATTCAGATGTGTTGTATTCCATTATTTTGCCTTACTAAAGTTGAGAAGCATTGAAGCTCTATGCTCGTTAGACCTAGCATAGCATTTATTCCGATGATGCAAATGGTTGATTTAGCGCGTTTCATCAAATTTTTATGTTTTGTTAAAAAAGCAGTGATTCAGCGCAGAACGCTCTTAGTTGAGCACGTATTTTGCTTCATGCATTTAGCTGAGATTCATTTGCTAAAAAATTTTGTTTATTAACCACTTTCCCCGTATGTGCAAAGGGTACAGTGCTAAAAATGGAAATCACGTTAGTTGTCAAAAAAGTTTCTTTTTTCCGTCACCCACTGGTCACAGACGCACTTTAGCCTGTGCAGTAATTAACCGATAGGGGACAAGGCGATGTTGATGAAATCCTTGACCAAATACGACACTGACTTATTTTATCGCCTCTACAAACTGACGCAAAAAAGAAACTGCAGAAGTATTGTATGGCTGTCGAAAACAGGTGACGGATACTTATACTTTGTTATCGGTATGCTGCTTTGGGCTTTTGAGCCAGAGCACGGTGAGCTTTTCCTTTACACAGCGCTGATGGCATATGCGCTGGAATTACCCATCTATGTGCTGCTTAAGAAAATGTTCAAGCGCCCTCGCCCTTGCGATTTTCTAATGAATTTAACAGCACATGTCACCCCATCTGATAAGTTTTCCCTTCCTTCGGGTCATACTGCTGCTGCCACACTAATGGCTTGTATAGTCGCGCACTATTATCCTCCATTTGCCTTACTTGCCTACAGCTGGGCAGCACTTATTGGGTTATCGCGCGTGCTTCTAGGCGTACACTATCCTTCTGATGTGGTCGCAGGGTCATTGCTAGGCGTAACAATTGCGACATTAAGCATTTCAATTCTGGGGTAGCATGAAACTATTGTATGGTGTGCAAGGCACAGGTAACGGACATATTGCCCGAGCACGAATTATGGCTGCGGCGCTGGCGAAACGAGACGACATTAGCGTTGATTTTGTGTTTACCGGTCGCGCCCCAGAAAAATATTTTGATATGGAAGTGTTTGGGAAATACCAAACATACAAGGGGCTGAGCTTTATTACCAAAAGCGGGCGCGTAGACAAATGGTCTACCGTTAAAGACGCGAACCTTCGCCAGCTCAATAAGGATATAAAAGCATTCGATACACGCGGCTACGATTTGCTGGTTAATGACTTTGAACCCGTTACGGCATGGGCAGCAAAACAGCAGGGATTAAAGTCTATCTCCATAAGCCATCAAGCGGCTTTTACCTATAATGTACCTAAAAGTGGCCATACCATTTTTGATAGCTTGATAATGAAGCTATTCGCGCCTACCGACCTTCAGTTAGGTGTACACTGGTATCATTTTAATCAGCCTATCATCCCGCCTTTCGTTTCAGAAAAACCCGTTGTGTCTTCCGGTAATGGCCACGTTTTGGTTTACTTGCCTTTTGAAGATATCGAAGATATTCAACAAATGCTTGAGCCGCTGAGCGATCAGGTATTCGAATGCTTTCATCCGAACATCGATGAAGCGAAAGAAATGGGTCATATCCATTGGCACCCAACCTCTAAAAAGCACTTTCAAAAAGCGCTACAACATGCCAGTGGCGTAATTGCTAATGGCGGCTTTGAGCTATCAAGCGAAGCACTTCAACTAGGCAAAAAGCTACTCATTAAGCCGTTACACGGGCAGTTTGAGCAGCTATCCAATGTGTTAACCCTCAACAAATTGGATTTATGCCAGACCCTGTTTCAACTTGATACCGATATTGTGGAAGAATGGCTCGAGGCGCCTGAAAACGAAGCTATTGCCTTTCCAGACAACCCGAATATCCTTATTGACTGGCTTAAAAATAAAGACTTTTCTGATACCAAAAGCCTGTGCGATACGCTTTGGAAAAACGTTCAATACGGCGATAAAACACAAGAACGATTATTGGCTCTTGCAATTTAACACCGCAATGCGATGATAGCGGCATTTGTCGTATTCTTTGCGGGATTTTTCGTGCTTAAAAAGTCAGTTGTTTTCTTGTTAACGTTCACAGCATTATGTGGCTGTGGTTATAAAGGGGCGCTCTATATTCCTGACGCGCCTGCACAAAACACCTCTACTGAACCAACGTCTTCTGAAAATGCAGAAGTCGATGCTTCGACAAGTGCCAATACCCCTTCCCCCGCAACTACTTCTGGAGAGCTGAACTAGTGGATTTTTTCGCCTACAGCCAAGGTCAGCTGCACGCTGAACAAGTGGCTGTTTCTGATATTGCAGCCCAGCACGGAACGCCGGTTTATATTTACTCACGCGCTACGTTAGAGCGCCATTGGCACGCTTTTAATGATGCTATCGGTGAACACCCTCACCTTGTGTGTTATGCAGTAAAAGCTAACTCAAACATTGGTGTGTTGAGTGTTTTAGCGAAGTTAGGCTCAGGCTTTGACATCGTTTCAGCGGGTGAACTCGCCCGAGTAATCGAAGCCGGTGGTGACGCGAGCAAAGTCGTATTTTCAGGCGTAGGCAAAAAACACGACGAAATTCGCTATGCGCTAGAGCAAGGCATTATGTGCTTTAACGTAGAATCAGAGCCAGAACTTCATCGCATCAACCAAGTGGCTGGTGAAATGGGCGTACAAGCCCCTATTTCACTACGCATAAACCCTGACGTTGACGCCAAAACTCACCCATACATTTCTACGGGTTTGAAGGCCAACAAATTTGGTATTGCTCGTGAGCGCGCACTTGCTACCTATGAATTAGCTGCATCGCTACCTCATTTAAATGTGGTTGGCATGGACTGTCACATAGGCTCACAGCTCACCGAAATTGGCCCTTTTGTCGATGCATTAGAGCGCTTACTTCTGCTTATTGATGAACTGGCTGAGCGCAACATTATTATTGAGCACTTAGATGTTGGTGGTGGTCTTGGCGTAACTTATAACGATGAACAACCGCCTCATCCTAAAGCTTACGCGCAAGCCATGGCGGAAAAAATGGTAGGTCGTGAAAACCTCAAGCTTATTCTTGAGCCTGGCCGAGCTATTGCAGCTAACGCGGGTATTTTGGTCACTGAAGTCGAATTTATAAAAGAAGGTGAAGAGAAGAGCTTTGCCATTGTTGATGCCGCAATGAACGATTTATTGCGCCCCGCGCTTTACTCTGCATGGCAAAATATTATTCCTGTAAGAGAAGGAAGTACGGCAACGCCACGCACCTATGATGTTGTAGGGCCTGTTTGCGAAACCGGTGACTTTATAGGAAAAGATCGAGAATTAGCTATTGAGCCAACCGACTTACTTGCGGTTCGCAGCGCCGGTGCCTATGGTTTTGTAATGGCGTCAAACTACAATAGCCGCTGTCGTCCAGCGGAAATTATGGTAGACGGTGACAAAGCAATTGTGGTTCGCGAAAGAGAAAAACAAAAAGATCTCTGGCAAGGTGAGTACAAACTTCCGTAAACTAGAGACAAACTAACAAGATAGATGCGCGTTTAATGCAGGTTCAATTTTCTAAAATGCACGGCTTGGGTAACGATTTCATGGTTATTGATAACGTTACTCAAAACGTCTTTTTCTCTAAAGAGAAAATTCAGCAATTAGCTAACCGAAACTTCGGTATTGGCTTCGACCAGCTGTTGATGGTAGAACCGCCATACGACCCTGAACAAGATTTCCACTATCGCATATTCAATGCTGACGGATCAGAAGTAGAACAGTGCGGCAATGGCGCCCGTTGTTTTGCACGTTTTGTTAAGCAAAAAGGCCTTATAAATCGCAATAAGATCGTAGTAAGCACCAAAGCAGGCAAGATGGTGCTATATCTAGAGAAAGACGGCCAAGTGACCGTTAATATGGGCAAACCTGAGTTTGAGCCTGCGAATATTCCGCTTACAGCTAATAAACAAGAGAATACGTATATTTTGCGTGTGGGCGAACGCACCTTATTTATTGGGTCAGCATCTATGGGCAACCCCCATTGCGTAATGGAAGTTGACGATGTGAATACGGCCAATGTAGCCGAAATTGGTCCGCTTGTTGAAAAGCACGAACGCTTTCCCGAAGGCGTAAACGTGGGCTTTATGCAAATTATCAACGACTCGCATATTAAACTTCGCGTATTTGAGCGAGGTTCAGGTGAAACCCTAGCCTGTGGTAGTGGTGCATGTGCAGCAGTTGCAATTGGCCAAATACAGGGTAAATTAAGCAAAGACGTACGGGTAGATTTGCCCGGAGGCAGTTTACGTATACGCTGGCCAGGACCAGATAACGTGTTAAAAATGACAGGACCTGCCGAACACGTATATGATGGACATATAAACTTATGAGCGAAGTATCAGGGCAATCTAACGCCACGCAATTAATTGAGCCATTTGACGACACAACGGAATTGTCGAGTGCCGATGTGCGCGCGTTCTTATTACAAAACCCTGAGTTCTTTACCGAGCATGCCGACCTTCTCGAAAAAATTAAGCTTCCCCATGAGCACAAAGGCAGTGTCTCTCTTGTTGAAATTCAAAGTGAACAGTTAAGACAAAAAGTTAGACAGCTTAACTTCAAGCTAAACCAGTTGGTGACTATCGCGAAGCAAAACGAGAAGATTTATCGCGTTTACACTGACTTAAATGTGCAGCTACTACGCTGTGAAAGCGTCGCCGAAGTACAGTTTACCTTAGAAGATGTGCTGCAAGAGCGTTTGCAATTGTCCTCTGCGGTAATCAAGAGCTTTAAAGGCCCGCACGCCATTCCTGAACTGCAACAACGTTTGTTCACGGAAAAGCGCTTTAAAAATACCAACTTCTTCTTTGGGCGTTTGTCACAGCACGAACGTCAACTTCTCTTCGGAGAAAGTCCTGCGGAATCTGTCGCGTTAATGCTACTTGGTGATAACCGTGAGTTAGGCATTTTAGGCATCAGCAGCAGCGATGCTAGCCATTTCACACCGGATATGGATACGCTTTTGCTACAACAGCTTCAGCAAGTCCTAAATATTATCTTACCTGAAATGATGGGATATTAAGTGCTGTGTCTAGGGACGCCTTAATCAGCGAACCTTGCCAACAATGGCTCGATAAATTTTTACTTCATTTGCAGGTAGAGCGCGGTTTATCCCTACATACCATCAAAAATTACCAGCGCCAGTTAACCGAAGTGGCAAAGCTACTTGGGCTTTATGAATGGTCTGGGCTCACGCCAAGCGATATTAAGCGCGTTATGGCCGATGCCAAAATGTCTGGGCACAGCCCACGCAGTATTGCGCTTAGGCTATCGGCACTAAGAACCTTCTGCCAATACCTAATCGACCACCAGCAGCTATTCAGCAACCCTGTTGAGGGCATTCAAGCCCCCAAACAGGGAAAGCCGTTACCTAAGCAGCTAAGCGTGGATGAGATGCAGCAGTTGCTTAATGCCTCGCCTCGAAGCAGTGACGACGATGAAGGCATGCAGTTACGGGATGTAGCTATGTTTGAGCTGCTATATGGCTGTGGCCTGCGCTTAAGCGAACTTACCGGGCTTAATTTATCCGACTGTTTAAAAGACGGTACGGTAAAGGTCATGGGTAAAGGGAGTAAGCAACGTATACTGCCACTAGGGCGGCACGCGCAAAAAGCACTTAACGCCTGGTTAAAAGTACGCCCCGCCTATGCATCGCCCTATGAAAGTGCAGTATTTGTAAGTAAGCGTAAAACCCGTATCTCGAATAGGCAAGTCGCAAATCGTTTGGACAAAATGGCGCAAGAACAGTGTCTATCGCAAAAAGTAAGCCCTCACAAACTGCGCCATTCTTTCGCTACCCACGTATTAGAATCCAGTGGCGATTTACGTGCGGTTCAAGAGTTGTTAGGTCACGCTAACTTATCGACAACACAAGTTTATACTCATCTCGACTTCCAGCATCTCGCCAACGTATATGATGCCGCTCATCCACGGGCGCACAAGAAATAAAGCTAACCTAAGGTTTCACCATGCAGTTTTTTAGGTCTATTAACAAAGTCGAAGCAATGACCTTCGACCTTGACGACACCCTTTACAATAACGACCCTATTATTCGACGGGCCGAGGAAGCGCTTCAAGCGCATATTGCTAAGCACCACAAGTCAGCCGCCGCGTTGTCGGCAAACGACTGGTTAGCACTAAAGCGAGCTGCAATTAAAAAAGATCTGCGCTTAGCCTCTGATATGGGTCAGCTTAGACGTGTAGTGCTTACCGCCGCACTGTCTAATACGGCACCTGAAAAATTAAAAACAGACCTGGCCAACAGTGGTGAACTTAGTGAGGCAGTAGAGGCATGCTTTAACTGCTTTTACGATGCGAGAAGTAACTTTGAGCTTGCAGACGATGTGCACGAAGCGTTAAAAGCCGTGAGCAGTAAGCTGCCGATTATTGGTATTACTAACGGTAACGTAAACGCACAAAAGGTAGGTATTGATGGCTATTTTAAGACCATTTTTCACGCCAGCACATCACGGCCAATGAAACCAGCCCGCGACATGTATGATGAAGCCGCAGCACTTTTACACATTGCACCAAAACACATTCTTCACGTAGGCGATAACGTCATCAAAGACGTACAAGGAGCAATTAACGCTGGCTATCAGGCAGCATGGTTTGCCTGTAACAGGCCCATGAAGTTATCCTACGAACCTGTGAGCGTACTGCCCCACGTAGCACTAGACAACCTCAACGAGCTAACCCACTTCCTATAAATAATGGGGTCAGAGTCAGGACTCTGACCCCGCAATTTTAGTTATCTTCTAGGACGTTTTGGCGCATGGATTCGCAGGGGCTTTGACAAACTGGTCTCCCAACCACTTTCGCAGGAACGCCCACCACGGTCACGTGGGCTGGAACACTGTTAAGTACTACGCTACCAGCGCCGACTTTTGAGCCTTCACCTATCTCGATATTTCCTAAGATTTTGGCTCCAGCGCCAATTAACACGCCTTGGCGAATTTTGGGGTGACGATCGCCCGATTCATTACCCGTACCGCCCAGCGTAACGCTTTGCAAAATAGATACATTGTCTTCTACTACCGCAGTCTCACCCACGACAATACCGGTAGCGTGGTCGAACATAACACCCTTACCAATTCGCGCTGCTGGATGTATGTCTACGCCAAAGCTTGATGAGTTACGACTTTGCAAAAACAGGGCTAACTGATGGCGCCCGTGAACCCAAAGGTAATGCGCCATTCGATGCACCTGCACGGCATGGAAACCCTTGAAGTGCAGTAAAGGGGTAAGGTAATCGTTCACTGCGGCATCGCGCGCATTAATCGCCATAATGTCAGCAATAGCGGCCTCGCTAATGCCTGGCTCTAACAAGTAGGCTTCGTCAAACACCTCACGTATAGCAAGCGCAGGCATTACGTCATCTGCCATTTTGTTTGACAGAATGAAGCTTAGCGACGACTCGAAATTATGGTGCGCAAGAACACTGGCATGTACATAGCTAGATAGCAAAGGTTCGTTGTCAGCAACAATTTGCGCTTCTTGTTTGAGCGTCGACCAGAAATCGATGGGCGTAGAAAGTGCGGTCATAAGCATATCCCGTTAATGTGCTGTTTGTGTGCCAATGTTTGTCGATTAAAAGTTGGGGCTGTGTGCTTTTTCAGCTTGTCTAAAATAGCTTAACTCTTTTGCTAACTCTCGCCTTGTATGAAAGTGCAGAGATAACCAAGATAAACGAGCGGAAAGTTTACCCGAGTTTGGCGTGATGCAATACCGATGTGATACCTGCCAAGCGCATAATTCGATCAATTTATCGTATTAATTCGTTATAGCTAATAACTGTATCTTTCAGTTGTGCACCTTTGAATCTTTCTTTGACCGCACTTGGCTCTATCACTATTTAATTACACTAGTTAAAACGCCCGTTTATTTCATTAAGGGATGCGTATAACCGCACGCCTTAAAATAGGTAAATAACCGTTCTTTTATTTGGCGAAAAGGGTAAAAAAACTGGACTGTATAAATTAACAGGCTGATGGCATAATAGCGTGCTGCTGAATGTGTAACAATATCAACTTACAGGTGCCAACTATGGATGTATCTCGACTGCTAGACGAGCTTAACGACAAACAGCGTGAAGCAGTAGCAGCCCCATTATCTAATGCTCTAGTATTAGCTGGTGCAGGTAGTGGTAAAACCCGTGTATTAGTGCATCGCATTGCGTGGTTGATGGAAGTCGAAAACATCGCACCTTTTTCTATTCTAGCGGTTACCTTTACTAATAAGGCAGCGAAAGAGATGCGCGGCCGTATTGAATCATTAATGGGGCGCAGCCTGCACAATATGTGGATTGGTACCTTCCACGGGCTTGCACATCGCCTATTGCGTGCGCACCACGCTGAAGCTAATTTGCCTGAAAACTTTCAGATAATCGATTCTGACGATCAGTATCGTCTGATTCGCCGCATTCTGAAAGCCATGAATTTAGATGAAAAACATTGGGCCCCTCGACAAATCCAGTGGTATATAAATGGTAATAAAGACGAAGGTCTGCGCCCTCAGCACATCGAGACCCATGGCGATCATATCCAAAAGACCATGCGCGAGGTCTACGCTGCATATCAAGACGCCTGCGACCGTTCAGGCTTGGTTGATTTTGCTGAGCTATTGCTGCGCGCTCATGAATTGTGGGCAAAGAACCCTGAGGTGTTGGCTCACTACCAGCGCCGTTTCCGTGCTGTGTTAGTTGACGAGTTCCAAGATACCAACAACATCCAATATGCATGGCTTCGTATGCTATGCAGCGGCGACAATAATAACATTATGATTGTTGGCGACGACGATCAGTCTATTTACGGCTGGCGCGGTGCAAACGTAGATAATATTCAGCATTTCCTAAAAGACTTTAATGAGCCTACCACTATTCGCCTTGAGCAGAATTACCGTTCTACCGGGAACATTCTGAAAGCAGCGAATACGGTTATCGACAATAATACTGGCCGTTTAGGGAAAGAGTTGTGGACAGAAGACGCCCAGGGAGAACTTATTTCTGTTTATGCGGGTTTTAACGAGCTCGACGAAGCGCGCTTTATTGTTTCAAAAATTAAAGACTGGCTAAATCAAGGCAACGCTCTTAGCGACACCGCTATTCTTTACAGAAACAACGCCCAGTCCCGTGTACTGGAAGAAGCGTTATTACATGAAGGGTTGGCCTATCGCATCTACGGTGGTTTGCGCTTCTTCGAACGCCAAGAAATTAAAGATGCCTTAGGCTACATGCGTATGGTGAGCCACCCGCACGATGACGCTGCTTTCGAGCGTGTGGTAAATACCCCAAGTCGCGGTATTGGTGAAAAAACCCTTTCGCAAGTGCGCGATACTGCGCGCATGCACAACTGTTCTATGTGGCAAGCCAGCCAGCTGCTTATAAACGAAGGTGGCTTTAAAGGCCGTGCACTAAACGCTATGCAAAGCTTTGTATTACTAATTACAGAGCTTGAACAAGCCACATTAGACGAGCCTCTGGATCAGCAGGCCGATAAAGCCATTCGCCAATCTGGCCTGTACGCCATGTACCAAGCTGAGCGCGGTGAAAAGGCCCAGGCACGACTGGAAAACTTAGAAGAACTGGTCAGTGCTTGTAAAACCTTTATCGTTCCCGAAGAAGCCGAAGAAATGTCGCCGCTGGCCGCGTTTTTGGCCCACGCTTCACTTGAAGCCGGGGAAACCCAAGCGGATAAAGACCAAGATGCGGTGCAGATGATGACTATCCACACAGCCAAAGGCCTTGAGTTTCCATTGGTGTTCTTAGCCGGCGTGGAAGAAGGTATGTTCCCTAGCCAGATGACTAACGACGAACCAGGTCGAATGGAAGAGGAACGCAGACTTTGCTATGTTGGTATGACCCGCGCTATGCAAAAGTTGTATATCACTTACGCAGAAAGTCGTCGATTATATGGTCAAGACAAGTATCATACGGCTTCGCGCTTTATTCGCGAGATGCCAGCAGATTGTGTGGAAGAAGTCAGGCTTAAATCCACCATTTCGCGGCCTGTACATAATCGCTTTAGCCAAGCGACCTCGCACGCCAGTTTTGAAGAAACAGGCTTTAGTTTAGGTGAGCGCGTTGTGCACCGTAAATTCGGGGAAGGCATTGTGCTTAACTACGAAGGTAGTGGTGAGCATGGCCGAGTTCAAGTAAACTTCGATGAATTTGGCAGCAAATGGCTGGTACTTGCTTACGCAAAGCTGGAGAAAGCGTAACGTTATTAATTGGCAAGGTAGCCTAACTCTAAGTTGGAATGTATGCAGCAACACGTGCTGATCATCGAAAATGGTGAAGGTAACCTTGAACTAATCGCGAAGCTAGTACGCCGCTCGAGTCTTACGCCTGTGGGCGCAACGTCGCTTACCGAAGGAAAGGCACGCTTTGCACAAGAAATACCTGAAAGTTTTTTGTGCGCCATTGTTGCTTACTCATTACCCGATGCGCCAAAAGGTGAAGCCATCGACTTTGCCGTTGAATCTTTCATTCCTACCATTGCGACAACCGAAAACCTAGACAATGCTATTCGCGACAAGGTGCTTGAACGAGATGTTGTCGATTACATTCCTAAAGAAAATTCACAAAACTACGACTACCTAAACCGTCTGATAAGCCGTCTAGAAAAAAACAAATCTACCGGCGTTGTAGTGGTAAGTACCAATCGTGTTTTGCGCTCAAAAACGGTTTCATTACTTCAGCGACATAACTTTATAGCGTTTGAATGTTTAACGGCTACCGACGCAATGCAGTGCCTTTCTGAACATAAAAATGTGCGTCTTGTTATTACCGATAACACGCTACCCGACATGACGGGCACCCATTTTGTCGCCAGCTTAAGGAAAGCATTTTCTAAAGAACAGCTAGCCATAATGGGCATTGCTGGAGGTAAAGGCATGCTAATGTCTGCGCACTTTATCAAAAGCGGCGCTAATGATTTCTTACGCGTACCTTACTGCCATGAAGAGTTTTTGTGTCGCGTAATGCAAAACGTGGAATATATCGAAAGTGTTGAGGAAATACGCCGCGTAGCAAATACGGATTATTTAACCGGCCTACCCAACAGACGCCACTTCTTTTACATGGTCACGGTACAGCATCAATATTTATCTGATGATCATGCCCTGGCACTTATCGACCTGGACTTCTTTAAGTCGATTAACGACACCCATGGTCACGACGCCGGTGACATTGTGCTTAAGGCCGTAGCCGCACTTATTGAGTTTTACTTCCCTGATGAAATTATTTCGCGCTTTGGTGGTGAGGAGTTTTGTATTTACATGCCTTCAACGCAACTTGATGAAGCCTGCGAACGCTTGGAAGATTTCAGAAAAGTGGTGGAAGCTGAAGTTATCCAGCTTCCCAAAACCGATATAAAAGTTACCTGCAGTATTGGAGCAAGTGGCGCCCACACCCAAAGGGTGGATAAACTATTAAGCCTGGCTGATAAACAGCTGTACGCCGCCAAAAATAGCGGACGAAATCAGGTCAAGTGCGAGCCACCCGATGCACCTCACCAAGAGCAAGGTTCTTTACTTTAACTTTTTTGCTTTGGCTTTAGCTTCATTACTTAAACAAACCTCGCCTAACCTACATGGCGTAACTCAGTATTTTCCCACACTGCACTACTATCGATAAAAGCGCACTGCTTGTGCAACTGGGCGCTTTAAACTGCTGCTTTGCGTATGGTTTTACGTCTCGCAGGACTGCAAGAACAGCCCCCTACTCTACTACAAGCTTTTGAGCTTTTCGTTGGCTGCGGTAATTAACCAACGAGTCGGCACTAAACAAAATAAGCGCAAGCCACACAAACCCGAAAGTAACCAAACGCGACTCTTCAAGGGGCTCGCCATAAAGATAGACGGCCAATATAAACATAAGCGTTGGCCCTATATACTGAAAAAAGCCTAAAGTTGAATACATAATACGTCGCGCTGCAGCGGTAAAGCAAAGTAACGGCGCAGTGGTAACAATACCAGCCGCTAGGATAAGGGAGTTTAGGGTGGCGTCGTTATTAAATAAGTTACTGTATTCAGAACCAAAGAATACCCAGTAGACGATAGCTAGTGGCGATAACATTAAGGTTTCAATAAAAAGGCCCGGTAGCGAATCTACTGCCACCTGCTTACGCAACAAACCGTACACGCTGAAGCTTCCTGCAAGTACTAAGGCAATCCACGGCACGTGACCGTAAGAGAAAATAAGAATGGCAACGCCAATCACAGCAAGCCCAACCGCTACGCGCTGAAGATTGCGTAGTCTCTCACCTAAAAATAACCGGCCTAAGAAAACGTTGATAAGAGGGTTAATGTAATAGCCAAGGCTAGCATCAAGAATATGGTCGTTATTAATCGCCCAGATGAACAAAAGCCAGTTTGCTCCCAGCAGCAGCCCGGCTACGAACAAAATCTGCATAACCCGCTTATTGCGAAGCGCTGCCCCCACTTTTGGCCATTGCTTTAATGCAGCGATAAGTCCAACTAAAAGCACAACAGACCAAATTACCCTGTGCATAAGTATTTCAGCGGCGGGTAATACCATCAACTGTTTGAAGTAAACAGGTGCAACACCCCACATACTGTATGCGGCAATCGCGCAAATTACGCCAACTTGGGCGGCACTGGCTTGCTTAGACACGGCGGGCTCCAACGAGATTCAGGGTAAGAAGGCGCGTATTGTTCATCAGGTTAGATGAATACTCAACCCTTAACGCTTTCCAATGCGGCAAAGGTTGTAAACTGCGCGAAATGTTCCGCGTTTAAGGCCTAGCTGATTATGAAGAGCCCCTCGTACTTATAAGCCGTTACCTTATAAGCACGAGGCCTTTATGCAATATTTAAGCATACCGCAGTATACGGGTTACAGAAGGAAGAGCGTTCCCAAACCCAAAAACGCCACAAAACCTACAATATCGGTGACAGTAGTCAAGATGACCGAGCCAGATAGCGCAGGGTCTATTTTTAGCTTGTCCAAAATGACGGGGACAAACACTCCAGCCAAGGCTGCAGCCACAATGTTGAACAGTATAGCTAGACAAATTACTAAGCCAAGCATAGCGTCGGTGAACCAGAAATATGCCACAACACCTATTACCAGCGCCCATATTACGCCATTCACCCCGCCTACTTTGAGCTCTTTAACCATTAGCGCCCGTAAGTTAGCTGGGGTCACCTGTCCTAATGCAAGCCCGCGTACAATCAAGGTAAGCGTTTGGCTACCTGCAATGCCACCCATACTTGCCACTACTGGCATTAAAACCGCTAGGGCAACAACCTGTTGAAGCGTGCCCTCAAATAGCCCTATGAACCATGATGCCATAAACGCGGTAAGCAAATTAATGCCAAGCCATAGGGCGCGGTTTTTCGCACTTTTTGCTACAGGCGAGAATAAATCTTCGTCTTCATCCATACCGGCCGAAGCCATCACCTGGCGTTCGTAAAATTCATTGACCAATTCACTCGCCGAGGACACATCTAATCGACCTAACAGTTTGTTGCTCTCATCAACTACCGGCAGCGACGCCAGACCTGAACGCTGCACAAGGAGCGATGCATTCATGGTGTCATCCTCTCCTTGGATAGTAGTCACGTTTTCTTCAGATAAATCAAATAGCGACACGTGATCTTGTGCATTAAACAGGTGGCTAATTTTAACCAGGGCTGAAAACTGGCCGGACCGATTCACAAGAAAAATACTGTCGCAGTGCTGAGGTATATCGCGCCTTAATAAGCGCAAACCCTCGCGTACTTTTGCGTTCGACGGCAGCACTAACTGTTCGTGGTTCACCCAGTGCCCTATTTGATTATCGGGAAATTGTGTGGCTTCTCTGAAGTACTTTCGCTCTTTGGAGTCAAGTGACTCATACGCCATATCGACGAGGCGCTTTGGCAACGAATCAAGTAGCTCCAGTAGATCTTCTGCGTCAATATCAGCAAATATCGACGTCCATTCATTGTGAGGCGTATTGTCGATAAGGATTTCACGCGGGTCACTACGCATCTCAACAAGTACATCAAGCTTACGGTCGCGAGAGATGCCATCCCACACGGCTAAACGCTCTTCAACTGGCAGTGACTCTAGCAGTGATGCGATATAAACCTCATCTTGCCCGCTTAAAGCAGCAAGTAAGGTAGCCGGATCGTCTGCCATACTTTCAGTGACAATCTCTTCAATTAAATCAGGTAATGGCTCTGCCATGCTACACCTCCCATTATATCGCTAACGTCCTTTACTCACATAAGCACTAAAGTTAAGGGATGGTGCATACCTATCGATAAGAATGCTATCCCAGCATGTAAGTACCTGTGCCGAAGGCTATGTGATCGCCTTTTTCGTTGTGCAATTCCATTCTGCAAACCACTAATTTAGTGCCTTTGCGTATAATCGCTGCGGTCGCAATAAAGCGTTCGCCTCGTCCTGGCCGCAGGTAATCAACACGCATATCAACTGTACCCATGGTGGGCAATCTAATCTGCAAATCTGCAAGGTGCTCTTCTGTGGTTTGCTTGATGGTCTCTATAATTGAAACTAAACCACCGATGGTGTCTAGCATAGTCGCTGTTACGCCGCCGTGTAGAATTTTTTGCAAAGGATTACCGGTAAGCGTAGGTTGCCAATTAAGATGCAACGAAATCTGTGTATCTAGACCGGTATCTTGTGTAACAAACTCCAAGCCTAACAGTTGATTAAAGGGCATATTATCACGAAAAAGCGTAATGACATGATCGATCATAATTTGGTGGTTTAAATTCTTATTAACCGTAGTCTCTTCATTGATAGGCATTGTGTAATCCACTTATTGTGACTGTACCCACAACATTACTACTGAACACATCAAGCGAGGAAATTAATCCAACCAATATCACCTAATCAGATTCGTTTATGTGACATTAGGCCCTTCGTTGGTTCGGCGTCATCCCGACACATTACTTGTTCAAAAAGCATACGAGCTTGTTCGGTTACACAGTGATTACCCACGTCATCGCTGCATTTTAGTCTAGTTTTTTAAATTGACCCGTGAAGCCAAGCCTAAAAACGCGTAAAATCCTGCACCATGACAACTGCAATAGCGCCATCAGAATTAACGCCTGAAACCCAGCGAGCAAAAACACCTGAAACCATCTTAAAAGAGGTATTTGGTTACGATGCTTTTCGCGATGGTCAAGGCGAAGTCATTCACCAAGTATGTGAAGGAAAAGACGCACTTGTTCTGCTGCCTACAGGTGGCGGTAAATCGCTGTGCTATCAAATTCCTGCACTGGTGCGAACTGGTACCGCTATTGTTGTTTCACCGCTTATTTCCTTGATGCAAGATCAGGTAGAGCAGCTAAAAGCGCTGGGCGTAAATGCCGCCTACCTTAATTCAACGTTGGAAGCCGACGAACAAGCGCGCATAAACGATGCACTCCAAGCAGGCAAACTAGATTTGCTTTACGTCTCGCCTGAACGTTTAATGCAGTACTACTTTCAGCAGTCGCTAGCGCACGCCGATATAGCCTTATTTGCCATTGATGAAGCGCACTGCGTTTCCCATTGGGGTCACGATTTTAGGCAAGATTATCGCGCTCTAGGGCAAATAAAGTCTCGTTTTCCCACTATTCCAGTCATCGGCTTAACGGCCACAGCAGATTCAGCGACTCAAGTAGACATACTGACGCAGCTAAACCTAAACGACCCGCTCGTTTACAAAGGAAGCTTCGACAGACCTAATATTCGCTACCGTGTAATGAGTAAGTACAAGGCTTTCGATCAAGTTGTGGCTTATGTAAAGCAGCAAGAAGGTAGCGGCATTATTTACTGCAACAGCCGCGCTAAAGTCGACGACCTTCACGCAAAGTTGTTTAAGCAGGGGTTTCGCTGCGCGGCTTATCACGCCGGTATGGATAACGACGAACGAGAATTGGTACAACGCCAATTCCTAAACGACAAAATCGATATTGTGGTTGCTACAGTTGCCTTTGGAATGGGTATCAACAAATCAAATGTGCGTTACGTCGTGCACCATGACGTACCGCGCAGTGTTGAAAGCTATTACCAAGAGACCGGGCGCGCCGGGCGAGATGGCTTAGAGTCTGAAGCTTTATTGTTATTTGACGAAAAAGACGCGGCTCGGGTAAAACAATGGATAGAGCAAGGCGAAATAGCCGAACGTAACCAAATAGAGCTGCAAAAATTTGCGGCTATGGAAGCCTTTTCCGAGGCGCAGACCTGCCGCAGGCAAGTACTGCTGAACTATTTTTCACAATTCAGCGACAGCGCCTGTGGCAACTGTGATATCTGCCTAGACCCGCCTAAAATGATTGACGGTTTAGTGATAGCACAAAAAGTACTGTCGTGCGTACTAAGGCTTTCACAACAAGCGTCTAGCCAGTATGTAATTGACGTTCTGCGAGGCAAGCAGCTAAGACGCCTTCAGGAAGCTGGCCATCATCAGCTTTCTACCTATGGCATAGGTAAGGATAAATCGGACAGCTACTGGCATAATATTATCAACCAGCTTGTTCACAAAGGGCTTATTCGCGTTGATATAACTGCTCACGCCGCGTTGAGATTGACAGAAGCTGCGCGGCCTGTGCTAAAAGGCGAAGTCGCCGTTCAATTGGCCGTACCGCGACTTGAGTTTAAGCCCGATAAGAAAAAGGCTAAGCAAGCGCCCGCTAACTATGACAGAACCCTGTTTACGCGCCTTAAACACCTGCGCAAAGTGTTGGCAGAAGAAAATGAAGTGCCGCCGTATGTGGTATTTAGCGACGCTACTTTGGTTGACATGGCGTGTAAACTCCCTACTACGCGCAACACGCTACTAGAGGTAAGTGGTGTGGGCCAAACCAAACTCGAGCGCTATGGAGAGGCCTTTATTCAGCTCATCAACGACTATATAAACCGCGATCACTAAAGGCTTAACAGCCAGCTATAGGATTATCTTCCCACCGGCCAAAGCGTGTAGCAACACATTGAGCCGCACACGCTAAGCGTAAGCGTACTCACCGCCTTTTTTTAACGCTGCTTTGTAAGCTTCTCTAGCATGAACACGCTTTACGTATCCTTGGATAGCGGTAAAGTCTTTAGCTCGTCCACTGGCCACCAGTGATTCAAGCGGAAATATCATCTGAACATCGGCACCGCTAGGCGCATCACCTGCGAACCAATTATTTTTCGCTAAGTAAGATTCTACGTATCGTAAACTCTGCGCCAAGTTAGGGCCATAGTAGGCATTGAGAATGCCGTCTATTAACTTGTTGGTGATAGGCTTGATAAAAAAGGGTTTCGAGCCTTTTTGACGTGCTTTTTCTAACACCAAATTCGCCACCAATGGCGGCATTAATGAACCTTCAGCGAAATGCAGCCAGAACCAATATTGTTGAAGTGCCTCGGGGTCTTGGGGCACAGCAAAGGCGTCGATAGCGTGATGGCGTACTAAATATTCCACAATAGCGCCAGATTCTGCAATCGCTCCATGTGGCGTAGTAAGCACCGGCGAGCGCCCCAATGGATGAACAGTCCGCAGCGAATCAGGCGCTAGATTCGTATTGCTGTCTCGCTGATAGAATTCTATTTTATACTCTAAGCCCAGCTCTTCTAAAAGCCACAAAATTCGCTGTGAGCGAGAGTTATTCAAATGGTGAAGTGTTAGCATACCTCGTCCTTAATACGCTTAGTTTAACGCTATTGTTTTTATGTTGTACTATATACACTTTTTAAAGCGAGCGGGTTTACTAAAGCCAATAAATTGATAACTTCTATGCAAAACCTCACTAAAGAAGACATTCTACAACACGTTCTTGTTAACGAAGGCAGTGTAGAAATTCGCGTGGCGTTACCCGCTACCCCACTTAAAACTCAACAGTGGGCGGAGCAATTTTGTGCTTTGTTTAATTTCAAACTCTCAGAAACAGATTGGGGAGCTGACCGGTTTCAAGCGGTCATCACAGTAAATGCGAGCGACGCAGATTTACAGTGTATGCTTTGTATAGAGTGGCTTTGCGAAGCGATATGGCTAGAGCCCATAGGCACGCAGCAGTCGCCATCGGTAATTTTTAACTACCTTTTGCAAGCATAACACCTGAATTACCACTGTACGTTGGGTTTGGCTTTTCGTTAAAACTAGTATTATTCTAAGGGAAGCATCCGAAGGATCAGAGGGCTTAACGACACATATTTCGCCTTTATAAACATCCTCTTACTATGTGGTTCAAGGAATTAACGAGTGGTAATAGCCCGGCTATTTAAGTACGTATCAGCTTTGCTCGTCAGTTGGATGTTGCTAAGCCTAAACGTTTCGGCTAGTAATCAGCTTACTGTCAATGAGTCCTTTGAGCGGGAGATTATTAATCTCCATGCACGTTTGTCTGTCGCCCCCACTAGCGCCACATATTTTGATGTTTTAAATGGAAACACAAAGGACACCTCAGCCAACGCCTCTTTTTCCGATGAACGCATATGGTATTCCACCGAACTGATTCATACAGGCTATAGCCCTATCCCGTTAGTGCTTAATATTGACCGCTTGAACGTTGACGATTTACAGATATTTCTTCTTGATAGCAGCGAACGAATCATCAAATCCTACCGGTACCAAGCAGGGAAAGGTGATTACTCTTTAAAGCAGCCACTGCCTAATATACGACTTTCTTTTACTCTTCAGCCTTATCAGGATGCTCGCTTACTCATCGCAGTAAAAGACGAAGGGCTTAAGTACTTTCCAATCACTTTGTGGGAAAGAGATTTACTCGCACAGCATGACACCAATATGCTTACTCTGCTTGGTGCGGTAACGGGTATCATGGCGTTAATTGCGCTCTATTTCCTGTTTTCTTATCTGTATCAGCGCATTGCCACCCGGTTCTGGCTCACCATGTCCTCGCTCGTTCTTATAACCCTGTTATTTATAACGGCAGGAGGACTCGCAATTTGGCCAAGACTGACTAACGGCAGCGAGCACTTCTATGCGGTCTGTTTTTGCATGTTGTTACTGTGCATTGCTAAAGTAACACACCATCTTTTCATCCGTATTCCCATTGTTTTGCGCTCTTTGAGTTATCTTACACCTGTTGCAGCTACTGCATTCTGTTTTACGGTTAACACTTATACAACGTCCATCACGATTCTGCTGCTAACCGCGGGCATGGGGCTTTATCATGTTTTACTGGCATTAGTATTTAAAGATAAAGGGAGTCGCACAGTAAGTATCACCTACATTCTTGCCTGGCTTTCCTTTTTTGCATTTTATGCGTTAGTCACACAAAACCTGTTCAGTAACTTGGTTTATACCGCAGACGTTGCTATCGGAATGCTGTTCTTTCTCACTATCGGCTTTCTGTGTTTTGGCTTTGCTGTCATCGCTAAAGAAGACGTGTTAAATCAGCGCCAGCTTTCTACACAAGCTGAAACAATATCAAGCTTGAATCACTTCTATGACTTATTCCGACACTCAGCGGAAGGGCACTACACCTCAACGTGGGATGGAAAGCTTATTTCCGTCAACCCGGCCATGTGTAACGTATTCGGCTATGAAAACGAAGAGGAGATGCTTGCTGAAGCAGAAAATACAAAAGTGTTCTACGCCAGTGTGGAAGACCGGCAGGTTTTACTCGGCGAAATTTCACAAAACGGCCATGTTACTGGAAAGGAAATTAGAGGTAGGCGACGCGACGGCAGTGAGTTTTGGTTCTCCCTATCCTGTCAAATCCGAGAAAATGACGAAGGTAACTTTCTTTACGGCTCTATTGTAGATATCACAGAAAAGAAACAGTCAGACTTAAGCCTGCAGTATTTAGCTACCCATGACTCGCTGACTGGCGTTTATAACCGACGCAAGTTTGAATCCATGTTTAAAGATAAAGTAGTGAACGCAATCGACACCCCAGTTTGTTTACTATTTTTAGATCTCGACAGGTTTAAAGTCGTTAATGATACCTGTGGCCACAAAGCTGGCGATGTACTTATTAAAGATATTGCCCGCTTGATTGAGAACACCTTGCTTCCAGACGCGCAATTAGGCCGCCTTGGTGGCGATGAGTTTGGTATTATTTATTCAGATATCGATAGCGATGCCGTTTATGTAAATGCCATAAAGATCCTCAACGCTGTGCAGGCTTATCGCTTTATGTGGGACAACCGCATTTTCAACTTAGGCGTGAGTATAGGTATGGTGGTATGCGACGATACCGACGTCGACCCAGGTCAATATTTGAGTATGGCCGATGCCGCATGCTACTTCGCTAAAGAGCAAGGCAGAAATCAGGTTCATAGATACAACAAAGATGATGAAAGTATGCAGCGCTACCAGCGCGAGCTTGATTGGGTATCCTCTATTAACAACGCGTTAGAAGAAGGTCGCTTCGAGCTTTTTTATCAATCGCTAAGACCATTAAGTAAAGCCAGCGACGGGCACTACTACGAAGTCCTTCTACGCCTTAGGGAAAAAGACGGAAACCTTGTTGAGCCCGCCAACTTTTTACCCACTGCTGAGCGGTTTGAGATGAATGTCAGTGTTGATAAATGGGTCGTAACGAACACATTCAAATGGCTGGCTGAAAACCCTGAGCACCTTGCAAAGTTGAAACGATGCAGCATCAACCTTAACTGCCACTCACTGGCAGATAGAGATTTTACCTTGTTCATCTTAAATGCATTCGAAACCTTCAATATCCCTTATAACAAAATATGTTTTGAGGTTATAGAGTCGGTAGCCATCATTAAAATGGAAGTCACCCTCGCCTTCATGCGTACCTTTAACCGCCTCGGGTGCTCTTTTGCCCTAGACGATTTCGGCAGTGGATTTTCGTCGTACAACTATCTTAAAAGCCTACCCGTGAGTCAGGTAAAAATTGACGGTATGTTTATTAAAGACATGCTCAACGATAGTGTAGACACGGCTATGGTTGCTTCAATTAACGATGTAGCAAAGGCCATGGGTATGCAAACAGTTGGCGAATTTGTTGAAGATGAAGGTACCATGGCACAGCTAGGAAAAATGGGTATTGATTTCGCCCAGGGCTACGGTGTTGCTAAACCCGCGCCTTTACGAGAGTTTAAACCCCTCTGATAACTATCCCTGATACACGCTTTACGAAAAAAGTGATAGCACAAGCGTCAACTCGCGTATAATAAAGTGGTAGACTTGCAAAAATAGAAGTCATCCCCACTTATTGCCCACTGTCCAAAGTGTAGAAGTAACATGAGTAGCAAACAGCCTAAATACGAATATGTCAGTACCGCAAAATTACCCACACGCATGGGTGATTTTAAAATACACGGCTTTGTTGAAGCCAGTGGTCAAGAGCACGTCGCTCTTTCTTACGGAGAGTGGAAAGAAGATGACGTAGTGCCTATTCGTATTCATTCAGAATGTTTAACCGGTGACTCTTTATTTAGTACCCGCTGCGACTGTGGTTTTCAGTTAGAAAAAGCCATGCAAAATATTGTAGATAACGGTCATGGTGTACTGCTTTACTTACGCCAAGAAGGTCGGGGCATTGGTCTTTTAAACAAAATCCGCGCTTATAACCTTCAAGATAGTGGCATGGACACCGTTGAAGCTAATGAACACCTTGGTTTTGACGCAGACCTTAGAAGCTACGACATCTGCAAGCTTATGTTAGACACCCTCAATGTTAAACACGTGGAGCTAATGACAAATAACCCTAAGAAGCTTGCCGCGCTAAAAGCACTGGGAATAGATGTTGTAGCAAGAAAACCGATCGATCACGGTATTACTAAAGACAACAAACACTACCTTAAAACGAAGACAGAGAAGCTCGGTCACGCCTTCGACCCGCATGTATTCAAATAACTAGGGACATTGGCAAAGCCATAAACGCTAATATTAATATCTTCTAAAAGCGCCCACATCTACGTGGGCGTTTTCTATTCAGTTTCGGTTAATTATCGTTCGAGCATAATGTATACAGACTTACCACATTGCGCGCAAAAAGCAGCGGCTTTGCAGCATAGCAATGTAAGGAGAATGTATGAGAAACATAACCTTATCAATAGTTATAGCACTGTCCAGTGCGCAGGCACTGCCTGCACTTGCTCAGTCGAATACAAGCCTTGCTCAGGTGTCGTCTGCAACTCAGCAATATTCTGATGCAGAATTAGATAGTGCACTTGCGCCCATTGCCCTATACCCCGACACCCTGCTTACTCATATTTTAATCGCCTCTACCTACCCTTTAGATGTAGTTGCAGCCGATCGTTGGCGTCAAAGTAATAAGCATCTAACGCCTGAGCAAGTAGAGGGTGTATTAGATGGCGTAAGTTGGGACCCGAGCGTAAAAGCGCTCGCTCCATTCACCGAGCTACTTAATACTATGGCCAATGATCTTGAGTGGTTACAGCAGCTTGGCGACAATGTACTTATTGATCAAAGCCGAGTGTTAGATCGTGTTCAGGTGCTTAGGCAGCATGCTCATAACACAGGTAACTTGGTAACTAACGACTACATTGAAGTTGAAAGAGAACGTGAAAGCACTCGAGAAATCATTTACATAGAGCCGCGCAATCGAGAAGTGGTATATGTACCTTATTACGACCCACATGTTGTATACGGTCACTGGTGGCACCCAGTCTCTCCAATTCGTTGGAGACACCATGTAAGCTACCATCACCATAGCAATGTATATTGGTCTCCAAGCGTTCGCCTTTCTGCATTCTTTTTCTTTGGCGGTGTGCATTGGCACAACCGTCATGTGGTCATTCATCGCGAACCCTTGCGCAAGTATTATCACGGCAGCCCGAGAAAACGCGTAGTTAGCCGCGACTATCGCCGATGGGAGCACAACGCTGTGCATCGCCGGGCACGTTATTCTAACCGCGTAGTTCACAGTGCGCCTGCGCGCTATGAACATAGTGGTGTAACGCGTGCAAAACATGTGTCTAATAAACATATTAGAACGGCAAACCGTGCAACGCATAACGACAACAAGCGCTCAGTTAAATCTGTGACACGTACCGATAATGCTAAACCGATAAAGCGAACGATTGAGCCTAAACAAGTAACACCGCTAAGAGAAAGTCGCCTTCAGAGAAAGCAAGATACTGTAAAGCGCAAGCAATCGATAGAGCATGCGCTGAAACGAAATCAAGCGGTAGCTAGCAGTAAGAGGCCAACACGAGATAATACATTAAAAGCGTTAAAACAGGACAAACCCGCTCGCATAACGTCGGTCTCAGAGTCGAAGCGCTACGCTAACCAAGGTCAAACAACGCAACGACCGACGAAGCAAAACATCAACCGCCAGCGTGTTGAGAGAACAAGTCCGCAACATCGCTCAATTGCTCGCGAGACAAGCAAGCCCAAACGAATCGAGCGAGCCAGTAGCAATAGGTCGGTGAAACACACCAGTCGAGACAAGTCGCAAAGACAAATATCTCGTGTAGAGCGCAGTGCTTCAAAGGGAAACAGCTATAAACACTAGGCTTTAAGCAAAACGCGAAGGGATATTATATTTTTTAAAAGGCTTGCGATATTCAGTCGCAAGCCTTTTTACAATCGGCTCAGTGTGCGGGTTCGTGAAATTTTAATAAAGCTTCTACAAAGCGAAGTGGGGATTGCGCATCTAAGTTGAAATACAGTGAGGGCTCGATAAGCTCAAGCTCCATTATCGCCCAGTAATTGTTTTGTTTCACCAAATCAACCCGCGCGTACAACGCATCACACGGCATAGCTGCCAAGGCTTTTTCAGCAATAGTCAATTGTTCACTGTCTACAAAAATAGAGTGTAAGCTACCGCCATGCTCTTCTTGTACGCGAAAGTCGCCTTCTTGTGGCACCTTCTTAATGGCGTGACTGAAATCCCCACCGAAATAAAATAATGAGTACTCCCCTTCATCAACAACACTACTTAAAAACGGCTGGACCATAAAATCCCGCTGATGAAATGTGTTGTAAAGTACTGCCTGATTCACATGCCCCTGACGCCAGTCAGCAGCATAAAGTTTGAAGGTATCATCAGCGTTAGCACTAAGCGTGGGTTTAACCACCACGGTGTCACAGCTAAATTGTGCAAATGCTTCCTCTATAACATTGTTATTAAACTCGCTTCCCCACATTGTTTCGACAATAGGAACCCCTTTGCTTTGTAAGTCTTTCAGGTAGTGCTTTTCAATATTCCACTTCATCAACGATAACGGGTTCAATAACACCGCACTCGACGCTTCAATGCTTTCTAAACAAGCTAAAAAGTCTTCAGCGTGCTGCTGATAATCCCATGTGCTGCGAACAATAACATAGTCGAACTTATCCCAATTTGCTGATGTGCTACGCCAAGAGACGGTTTTAACAGTCCACCCGCGTTTTTCAAAAAACGGGATTAACAGTTCGTCATAGACAAAAAAATCTTCAAGATTATCGGTCGACAAAAAAGCGATAGCGGGCATAAACGAGTCCTTAGTTTACATGGGCTTCAGCGCATTAAAGTTTTGTAAGAATTATAACACCTATACCAAAGTCAAATAGCGTAGACGCCACGATTTGCGTAGACTGGGGCGAAATTAGCACACCTACAATTTTTAACCTACACTTATTCCAAAACAATCATTGGAGATTGGCATGCAGTACCCTTGGCTCCTTGAAGGTCACAAAATTTTTCGCGTTGTCATTGTTGTACAATTACTGATTGCTGTAGCTATTGGTGTGTTTACTGGTGAACTTCTACCTGCGTTTATCTTTGGAGTTCCCATTGCAGCTTTGCCCCTTATACTCAGCCTTCAAAACCCTTACTCGGCGATAAGCCGTCATGCAATGGCTATAGGTGTGCAGCTACTCACTGCACTTCATATTCATCAATCTTTTGGGTTAATTGAAGTTCATTTTGAAATCTTCGTACTTCTTGCCTTTCTTTCTTATTTCCGAGACTGGAAAGTGGTTGCAACAGGAACTGCGGTTGTGGCTGTTCATCATATTTCGTTCTTTTTCCTGCAGGCAGGCGGTGCGCCAGTAATTATTTTTGAAGAGGGTCATGTCGCCTTTACTATGTTACTTATGCACGCAGCATTTGCATTAACAGAGGGTGGTGTGTTGATTTACATGGCCAAGCAAGCCCACCAAGAAGGCGCAGGCGCCGCCGAACTGCGCCTAGCCATTGAAACCATGCAGCAAACTGATGGCAAACTTGATTTGTCTGTTGAGCTAAATCGCGACAATAAAATAGTAAGGCCTTTCGCTGAACTTATTGATCAAGTGAAATCGCTCATTGAGCTTGCTTCTAATTTGACTGATGAAGTGGTGAAAGGGGCTTCAAATATGGAGTTAGCGGCAAATAACATGTTTGAAATCACCAAAAATACCGACCAAGAGCTTGCCATGGTATCGGCATCTTCAGAAGAAATTGCGCAAACCATGCAGCTTTCAACAGAGCAAACTACCCTTGCTAGTGACAAAGCGTCGGCAGCGCAAAATGCGTCTCAGTCTACGCGGGATTCTATATCTAAATCCAGCCATACTATCGACTCGTTGCGTAATACACTGAATGCGGCAGCGCAAACTAACACAGCGCTAAATGAACAGTGTTCTCATATTTCTGATGCCATGCGCTCAATTACTGCTGTGGCTGAACAAACTAATTTGCTGGCGCTTAACGCTGCTATTGAATCAGCCCGCGCTGGTGAACACGGTCGCGGCTTCGCCGTGGTAGCCGACGAAGTACGCACTCTTGCAATTCGTTCAAAAGAAAGTGCAGACCAAATTACTAGTATTACCGAACAACTTGTTGCCCAAACGGCAAGCTCGGTTGATCAAATGCAAACCTGCATACAACTGGTCGATGAAGCCGTTGTTTCAAGTGAAAGCGCTACCTCGGCTATGACCGAAATTATGCAGCAAATTCGCGAAGCCAGTGAGAGCATGACTGAAATTGCCACCTCTGCTGTGGAACAAGAAACCGCTTCAGCATCCATTGCACAAAGCACTGCGCGTTTGAGTGAGCTTACTTCTGAAGAGCTTGCTACCGCTGAGTCGCTTGCAGGTGAAGTGGAAGTGTTATCACAAATATCTCAGCGCATGCGCAGCGCAATTGAGCGCTTTAAGCTTTAAGCTCTAAACACAAAACGTAAAACAAAGATGAAGGCGTTTTGCCTCATGCGTAAAGAGGCGAGCTGGCTGCTACTTGTAATATGGGCGATAGGGCTACTCTCTGCCCTATTAGTATATAGTCAGCGTCAGCTATCAGACTTCGACCCCAACGGCGAATTGCTGCACCGCACTACGGCGCCAAACTTTGACGCATCCCTCGTTGAATTGTTAAAAAGTAAGAACATCTACGCAGGATCAGTTATTCATGTGGGTACACAGTCCCGCTGCTATTGCGACACGCTTACAACACCACACCAGTCTCAGCTTCTCTCGAAACTCGGCGACGACTTTCACCAAGTTAGATTGAATGTGGAAGATGTACCTAAACTAGCGGCTATGCTTGAGGCCGTGCCAGCACTTATCGTGTTAGACAAACAAAACCAACTTCGCTATCTAGGCCCTTACGCAACGGGCTACGGCTGCTTTACGGGCAAAAACCTCGTCGAACAAGTGGTAAGCTACACCACGCAACTTCCCTATGCAGGTGCCGTTATAAATACCGATGCTACAGGTTGCTTCTGCTAAAACGCTGGCACAAATTATGTAACCCTCTTTGTATCTCGCAATATCACTTTAGATAGAGCAAAAAACGGGCAAATCTTGCACGCACATTGCTTTTTATCTGAAAGCTTTACAAGGAGTTCCCAATGTCTAAGCGCGCAGTACTTTATCGCATGGTTACCCCAGAGCATATTTGCCCTTTTGGACTCAAATCGAAAGACTTGCTCGAGAGGAAAGGCTATGAGGTTGATGATCATCATTTAACTAACCGAAGTGAAACCGACGCATTTAAAGAGAAGCACGGTGTGAAAACAACCCCACAGACGTTTATAGACGATAGGCGTATTGGCGGTTATGACGATTTAAGAGATTACTTCAATTTAAAGCAAGAAAGTGAATTTGGGTCGCGCTACACACCTATTATCGTAATTTTTTCTTTAGCGGCACTTATGGTATTCGCGCTTATGTTCAAAGGCGGTCTACCAACAGGCATTGAGCCTTTTGTATTGAATTTTATTGGTGTGGCAATGGTGATACTTGCCCTGCAAAAGCTACAAGACTTAGTGGCTTTCTCAAACCAGTTTATCACCTATGACTTACTGGCAATGAAACAGGTTCGATACGCTTATGTATACCCTTTTGCAGAAGCGTTTGCTGGGCTTGGCATGCTTGCTGGACTCCCTGCGCTATTGGTTTCACCGGTTTCCATTTTTATCGGCGCTATTGGAGCGGTTTCCGTTATTAAAGCGGTATATATTGATAACCGGGAGCTTAAATGTGCCTGCGTGGGCGGTAATTCAGACTTACCTCTTGGCTTTATCTCATTAACCGAAAACCTAGCTATGCTAGGCGCAGGACTTTATATGCTATCAGCTTGGCTGGCGTAGGCTGAAAGATTGTTGAGGTTATATAACCCGTCGTCCTATTGTGTTTCTTCAATAGGACGACTCATGCCTTTTAGGTGCGACACCACGCTGCGCCCTAACGCACTTAAGTCGTAGCCGCCTTCTAGCATACTTACTATGCGGCCTTCACAACAAGCATCGGCAACGGCGCGAAGCTGTTGGCTTACCCAAAAATAATCATCTTCTACTAGGCGTAGATGGGCCATTGGATCTTCAGCATGAGCATCAAAACCGGCAGAGATAAAAATTAGTTCAGGTTGAAAGTTGCGTAATGCGTCAAACCAATGCTTTACTTTCTCCCTAAAAACCTCACCGGTAGCACCTGCCTCGAGTGGTACGGACAGAATATTACTTGCTAACACCGGAGAACCACTGTGCGGATAGAACGGGTGCTGAAAGCTACTGCAAAGCATAATGCGCTGATCACCGGCAACTATTTGCTCGGTGCCATTACCGTGGTGCACGTCAAAATCGACAATGGCTACTCGTTTTAGTTCGTAGTTTTGAAGCGCGTAGCGAGCAGCTATAGCAATGTTATTGAAAATACAAAATCCCATAGCACTGTCGTATGTCGCATGATGCCCAGGGGGTCTAGTGGCACAGAAGGCTTGCCTATCATTGCCTTTCATAACCCAATCGACAGCATTACACCCTGCACCGGCTGACTCCAGCGCAGCATTTAAGCTGTGGCGCATTAAACCTGTGTCTTCATCTAACCAAGCCACATTGTCTTTGTTATCTGAATACAGCGTTTTCTCGTGGTCATTAAAGATAGATTGAGCTGCATGCTCAAACACACTTTTCACATAATATGGGTCGTGCGCTAGTTTCAGGTAGGCTTCAGCAATGGGAGTGGCATCAGCATGCTCACATACCATATCGAGCCCTGAAGAAAGTAATTGGTCGTCAATGGCGAATAAACGGTCTGGCGATTCGGGGTGGTCCTTGCCTAAGTCGTGTTTAGTACCGTGCTTGCCGCGAAAAATTTTAATTGTCATGCAGTGCTGCCACGTCTAGAACTAACTCTATGTCACTGGGGTCGCCAGTAAATTTTCGTTTAAATTGGGCTTGTTCAAAAATAGTGATCATGGGGCTATTATCTCCACGTACATAGGCCATCATTTTCGCTATGCCCCTTGTTTTTGCTACTGTGATAAGCTCGTTCAACAAGCGGCTTGCCATGCCTTTCCCTTGCTGGGTTTCACGAGTAACAAAGGCAGCTTCGCAGGTATTGTCGTTTGGGTTGTAGTAGAAGCGGCCTACCGCGTGAATAGTAATGCGCGAGCCTTCTTGCCTCACAATACACAGCGCCGCATCAGCACTTTGATCCACCGACACCAGGTTACACGATTTCTCGCGAGACATTTGTTTGGGGTCGTAGTTGTAGCGCAACCTTAACGTCTCTTTAGTGTGGGAATAGAAAAATTCCTGCAGCCGTCTTTCATCCGCCGGATTCAGCGGGCGCATATAAAACGTCTCCCCTTGAATGTTGAGCTTTTTAAGCTGAATAGCGCCCAGCTCTGGGATATCTGTGGGGTATTTTTCTTGATAATGGGGCACCCAATAATGCTGACGCACTTCTTCTAAAAGTGCCGCGCGGAACTTAGGATGGGCCACGCGTATAAGCTCTAGAGCACGTTCTCGAATACTTTTACCCTTAAGTGACGCTATACCATATTCGGTTACCACATACTGTACATTACCGCGGGAAGTTACCACGCCTGCGCCTTCACTTATACGCGGTGTAATGCGCGAGATAGTTTCATTTTTCGCAGTTGAAGGAAGTGCAATAATGGCTTTACCGCCTTTACTAATAGACGCGCCAGTGACGAAATCTACCTGTCCACCTATACCACTGTAAAAGTCATAGCCCAGTGAGTCGGCCACCACCTGCCCGGTTAAGTCCACTTCTAGGGCACTGTTTATAGCAACCATATTGTCGTTTTTGGCAATATTAGTCGGCTTGTTTACATAACTGCTTGGGTAAAATTCAATATGCGGGTTGCTGTCGATTAAATCGTATAACTGGCGGGTACCAATAGCAAAACTGGTAACAATTTTACCGGGGTGAAACGTCTTTTTCTTGTTGGTGATAGCACCAGATTCCAACAGTTCGATAATACTATCGGTAAGCATTTCACTGTGGATGCCTAAATCTTTGTGATTACACAGGTATTTCAGCGTGGCGCTGGGTATTTTTCCAATACCAAACTGAAGCGTTGCGCCATCATCCACCAGCATAGATACGTACTGGCCAATACGTTCTGCGACTGAATCTATTGGCGGCGGCGTCACTTCTACTAGTGGCTCCTCCGCTTCTATACACGCCGTTATCTCACTTATATGAATATAAGAGTGCCCTGAGGTTCTCGGCACCTGAGGGTTAATTTGAGCAACGACCTTTTTGCTTTGCCTAATAGCAGACATAGCAATATCTACAGCTGGGCCTAGTGAGCAGTAGCCGAATTCATCAGGAGGGCTTACATTAACCAAGGCAGCATCTAGCGCCAGCGTGCCATCGCTAAACAAGCTTGAAATTTCAGAGAGGAAAACGGGTGTATAATCGGCGCGACCTTCATCGACAGCCTTTCGCATGGCTTCACCACCAATAAAGAATGTATTGGCTTTAAAAAGATTTTTGTACTCTTCCTTGACCCATCGGGTATCGCCTAATGCCAACATATGCACCAGTTCGATGTCGCTGAAACCTTCGCTGTTATCTATAAGATGCTGAACCAGCGCGTGCGGTACCGCCGCATTTCCGCCAACAAAGACACGACAACCCGACTTTATCAGCGACGACCATTGCGGCGCTTGAGGTAAGTTAAATGCCATTTCCATCTGCCCTGTTTTAAGCAATAGCCCATCATGCCATAAATACCGGCAATTTCATGTATTAACCCGACGCAGCACTATAAGCGATTAGTCTTAATGAAACGCAGATACAAAAAAGCCTACATAATCGATAATCACCTCATGCGTTTATCGATAAGTAGGCTTCTAACAGTGTTTTTAGCTTTTAATTGCCAGGCATTGCCTAGTATAGGTCGCCGCGTTTTGATTATTTAGCATGGGTCCCTAACGAAGCGCGATAGCATAGCTAAAGAAGATTAAAACCCTACAGCGACTGTGTTGGCACTTTACCCCCTAGTAGCGGAATTTTTCCAACCAATTTCTGAAGAAAGGTGAAATAACCGACTTACTGTTCGCAAGGCGATGTCCATCATTTAGCAGCAACAGCTGCGCCTTTTGATGGCGTGCGTACTTCAGGCTGTTTTCAATAGGCACGATATCGTCGTTCCAACCGTGCACTAAGCTAACATAGCCATCGTACGGGAAGCGCTGAACTTTATAGTTAGGCAAATAAAGCGCAGGTGCCATTAAAAATACGCCTCTGGCAGAGATCTGACTGGCCGCGGCAAGTGATACATAGCCGCCCATACTGGAGCCTACTAATACAACGTCATTACATTTTTCAGCAATAGTTTCTTTTAACCGCTCTAGGCGGGCTTCGGGACAGTCGAGATCTTGATAATCGATACTCTCAACACCAAAGCCCATATCGTTTGCTACATTCGAAAGCGTAGTTATCTTACTGCCCCATGGCCCGCTTTCTTTACCGTGAGAAAAAACAACCGTGGTCATTACCAATATCCCTATGTAAAAAATGAAAAATTTTTCTCACTCTAGCGTACTTACTTGTTACTTGTCTTCCTTATGAAATAGTTTTTCTACCATAACGTAAAACATGGGAACGAAAAATATAGCCAGGAAGGTCGCTGCAAACATGCCGCCCATTACCGCAATACCAATAGCATTCTGGCTCGCAGCCCCTGCGCCACTGGCAAGTGCCAAAGGCGTAACCCCCAAGATAAACGCCATAGACGTCATCAATATTGGGCGGAAGCGCTGAGCAGCCGCGTTAGACACAGCCGTCATTAGGTCTTCACCGTTTTCATACTGCTCTTTAGCAAACTCAACGATAAGAATGGCGTTTTTCGCTGCAAGACCTACCGTCGTTAGAAACGCTACCTGCAGATAAACATCATTCGGTAAATTAAAGATAAAGGCAGCGGTAACTGAGCCCAAAATCCCTAACGGCACCACTAGCATTACCGCAAACGGTACCGACCAGCTTTCGTACAGTGCGGCTAAGCAAAGGAATACCACCAATATTGAGAGCGCATAAAGCATAGGCGCCTGCGAGCCAGCCTCTTGTTCTTCATAAGATAAGCCTGACCATTCAATTGCAAAACCAGCAGGCAACTGTTCAACCAGCTTTTGCATTTCAGCCATGGCTTCGCCGGAAGAGACTCCAGGTGCCGCACTACCTTGAATATTTACCGAAGAAATACCGTTAAAACGTTCTAACTTGGGCGAGCCATATACCCACTCGGTTGTTGAGAACGTGCTGAAAGCCACCATCTCACCGTCGCTATTGCGCACAAACCATTTATCGAGGTCTTCTGGCGTCATACGATGGGGAAGGTCCGCCTGCATGTACACCCGCTTAATCCGTCCTTTGTCGATAAAATCGTTCACATAGCTGGAACCCCAAGCAATTTGTAGTGCGTTGTTAATCTCACTCAAGTTCAGGCCAAGGGCTGAAGCCTTTTCACTATCGATGTTAATCTTAAACTGCGGAACATCGCTTAAACCATTAGGACGAACGCCCGCCAATTTCGGATTTTGTGCAGCCATACCTAACAGCTGATTACGCGCATTCATAAGCGCTTCATGGCCGTTACCACCCCGGTCCACTAGCTGCATATCAAAGCCCGTGGCATTACCTAATTCCATAATAGGCGGCGGTACTATAGGGAACGCTGACGCATCTTCAATCTGACTAAATGCGCCAAAAGCTCGCTTCATTACGGCGAAAGCCGAGTTACTCTCGTCACGTACACTCCAGTCATTGAAGTTTAAGAACGCCATACCGGCATTTTGTGCTTGTCCCGCGAAGCTAAAGCCCACTACCGCAAACATACCGTTTACCGCTTCGCTTTCTTCTTCAAGGATGTAATCTTCCACCTGTTTAATAGATTCAAGAGTACGACCCGCAGTAGCACCCGGAGGTGTGCTTACCAACACCATCATTCGACCTTGGTCTTCGTCGGGAAGGAAGGCACCAGGAAGCTGGCTAAAGATAAACACCATTCCACCGACAAGTAAGCCATATACAACGAAGTAACGCTTAAAACGATTCGCCATATGGTTGGTCGTTTTCTGATAGCGGTCGCGCCCTTTGTTAAACGTGCGATTAAACCAGCCAAAGAAACCTTTATTCTTATCGTGATCTTCCGAGTGCTGTTTCAATAACGTTGCACATAAAGAAGGCGAAAGCACGATGGCCACCAGCACAGAAAACGCCATCGCAGATACAATAGTTACTGAAAACTGACGATAAATAGCCCCGGCAGAACCGCTAAAGAACGCCATGGGAATAAATACCGTTGATAACACAGCGGCAATGCCCACAAGTGCGCCAGTAATCTGCGACATAGACTTCTTCGTCGCTTCTGCTGGCGGTAAGCCTTCTTCTTCCATGATTCGCTCAACGTTTTCTACAACAACGATAGCGTCATCAACAAGAAGACCGATAGCCAGTACCATGGCAAACATAGTCAATACGTTGATACTAAAACCAAACGCCAGTAACACCGAAAAAGTCCCAAGTAATACAACCGGTACGGCGATGGTGGGAATGAGCGTTGCGCGCCAATTTTGAAGAAACAGCAGCATCACTAAGAATACCAACACAACCGCTTCAATAAGCGTATGTACCACCGACTCTATAGAAAGCTCGATAAAAGGCGAACTATCTACAGGGTAGACCACTTTTACAGTGTCAGGCAGATTTGAGCGCAACTCTTCAACGCGGGCTTTCACTGCCTTGATGGTATCTAGCGCGTTGGCGCCAGACGCAAGGCTTATTGCCATACCCGATGCAGGTTTGCGATCATAACGAACAATAACATCGTAACTTTGCGCACCCAGTTCTACTCGAGCCACGTCACGCACACGTACCTGGGAACCGTCAGTGTTCACACGTAGCACGATATTTTCAAAATCTTCTACGGTTTGAAGGCGGCTTTGCGCCTGAATAGTAGCGTTGATTTGCTGGTTTTCGATAGCGGGTAACCCGCCTAGCTGACCTGCAGAAACATCGGTATTTTGGACCTGAACTGCAGCCTGTACATCAGTTGGCGTTAGGTTATAGCTGTACAGTTTGTCTGGGTCTAGCCAAATACGCATAGAGCGCTGCGCACCAAACACCCTTACGTTACCTACACCGTTTACCCGGGAAATAGGGTCCTGAAAGTTTGAAACGAGCATGTCGCTGAGGTCGTACTGCGTCATCGAATCGTCTTCAGAGTAGAAGCCTACGGCGAGTGCAAATGCACTATTTGCCTTTGTAACGGTAACCCCTTGCTGTTGAACTTGGGTCGGCAGTAACGGTAACGCGCCCTGCACCTTGTTTTGCGTTTGTACCTGTGCAATATCAGGGTCTGCGCCCGGCGCAAATGTCAGGGTGATAGACATGCTGCTATTAGAGCTACTTGCCGAAAAGTAACGGAGGTTGTCTATGCCTGTTAAGCTTTGCTCAATTACCTGCGTCACCGAGTTTTCGACGGTTTCAGCAGATGCACCAGGATAGGTTGCCGAGATAGTGACCGATGGTGGCGCTACCTTAGGGTATTGTTCAATGGGGAGTGAGGTTATCGCCAACACACCCGCCATCATTGTGATAATTGCCAGCACCCATGCAAACACGGGCCTGTCTATGAAAAAACGAGCCATATTACTTAAATCCCTTGTTTGCTATCGCGAGCCACGTGATGAAGGTTGCCATTCTGACGGGTTAACTTTCGCCCCCGGCTTTACCTTCTGATAACCAGTTACAATAACTTTTTCGCCTTCACTTACGCCACTTAGTACAACGTACTGGTCACGGTATACCTTGCCAATTTCTAATGTTCGGCCCTCTACCTCATTATTCTGATTTACTACGTATACTGAAAGCGAACCGTCTGGCTGTCGGGTCGTCGCACGCTGGGGAACTAATAGTGCATTTTCACGACCAGTAATAACATGACCTTTTACAAACAAACCTGGAAGCAACACGCCATCAGGGTTTGGCATTTCGGCGCGAAGGGTAACCGAGCCTGTAGATTCATCTACGGTCACTTCAGAAAACTTCACGCTACCTGTCTGTTCGTAGCGCTTGCCAGTCACTTCGTCTACTGTGAGCTCAACATCCATTGAGCCTTGCTTACGCATAGACTGACGTAGCGTAATGATGGAAGAGCCAGATTCCTGCATATCAATATAAACAGGGTCTAATTGGGTAATAGTGGCTAGCTGCTGTGCCTGGTTCGTGGTAACCAAGGTGCCTTCGGTCACATATGAACGGCTAATTCGACCGCTTATAGGCGCGTACACCTTGGTGTAGCCCATGTTTACCTTTGCGACATCGACTGCCGCTTCCGCCACGCTAATAGCAGCTTGCGCCTGATCTTTTTGCGCAATTACGTCGTCGTATTCCTGTTTACTTACTGCATTTTGTGCGACAAGGTCGTCGTAACGTCGCGCCTTGGCTTCTAAGGTCTTTAGATTGGCTTGAACGCTTTTCAGATCTGCTTTGGCACTGTTTAACTGGGCCAGGTAGCGCGCTTCATCTATTTGATACAGCTGCTGCCCTTTTTCCACATATGCGCCTTCTTCAAACAAGCGCTCAGTAATAACGCCATCTACTTGAGGACGCACTTGCGACTGGCGCGACGGGCTTATCCGTCCTGGCAATACCATCTCATGTACTACAGGTTGCTGTTTCAGCGTAACTACCGACACCGAAGGTGCAGGCATACCTTGCTGAGCACCTTGCTGCGCTTGCTCGCCTTCATTCGAACAGCCAACAACACCGAACAGTGTTATTAGTGCTGCAGTAACATAAAAAATGCGACTCATAAATTTTCTATTTCCCAATAACTTTCATATAGAACGCGATTTGTGTTCTATATGGATAAATTAAACGTAAGTTTTGCTTCCAATGCGCCGATTCATCCTAATCCTATAACTTGGACGTGGGAACTATCGGAAAAGACGTGGCATAGTTAAGCGATTATTGATACGAATCTACGCTCTTATAGGTCATATTGTGCGCATTTATCACATACAAGAAAAGTCAATGAAGCTGAAGTTACCGATGTTGTCGGTCAATTACCGAAGCCTGTATACATTATGCGAATAATACGAAGTTAAACGCCGATACACGTTCTATTTAAACGAATAATAACGGGTAAGAGTTTGATAGGCGTAAATGACCGCTTGAGCTTCTTGTTGTGTTCCACCTTTATCAGGATGAGCCGATTGCAATTTGCGTTTGTAAACACGTTTTAACTGCAAAAGCGTGACAGGCTCGTTTAGGGAAAGGCCAAGTACAGCATGCGCTTTTTCGATACCACCTTGCGTATAGCTGCTGGTATCTCCACGCGACATTTTTTGCCAAAACGCGTTTAACAGGGTATCCACGGTATCGCGGTCAGCTTCTTCAAAATTACGCCAATTGAGATAATACTCAGCAAGTGGACCAGGACTCTCTAAAGCTACCACACCAAGTGCATCATTGCTTGGCGTTAAAGCACTCTCGTTAAACAGGTTTAGCTTTATGCCAAGTGCGTGGATCTCTAGCACACCTTCGTTTTGTTCTATCCAATGCTGCCTTAACTGATACAGTGCATGAAACAGAATAAAGTGCGTTTTAAAAAGCATGAGCGGGTCTCGCAAGGCTCCTTCATCGAAAAGCTGATAAGGCGGCTTTTTTAGCACCTCAATAAGCGCATACTCAGTAATACCATTAATAAACCGGCTTTTTTGCGTTGATAAGATATCAACAAGAAGTTCAGCTTGGATTGCGTACGTGTGACTGGCGTCCGATTGTGTATACAAAACCTGGTACCTTTAACTTAATGCCGATAAAAAAGACAGGACCAGTGTACAAATATGTTAGGCGTGGGCCTAGTTGAATTTTTCTTTAACAAAAGTAAACCAAATTACCGCTTTCGCTGTTAAAGTAGATTGGTCAAACTAAAAAGAATAACCTTGGAGTTCCCTTGAAAGCACTCATTGCCCTTACCAGTATTGTTGGTTTTTTGATGGTGGTACTACCCGGACCACTCTATCAGTATGCTGGTGTTAATTTAGGTACTGCATTTACGTCACTTCGCTTTGGTGTATACGTAGGTGGTGCAGCGCTAATACTGATTATTTTACAAGTATTGATTAATCGCAAGAACGTAAGCTGGGGTAGTACATTCATATGCGCTGTTCTTGCTTTAGTAGCCGTTGGCATGCCCGTTAGTATGATGAGCAAAGCTAGCGCCGTTCCGCCAATTCACGATATTACTACCGACGTAACAAACCCACCTGAATTTGTTGCCATTGCACCGCTTAGAGAAGGTGCGCCAAATTCTATTGCCTATGAAGGCGGTGATGTGACGAAGCAACAGCTTGAAGCGTACCCTGAGATTAAAACTCAGCTGCTTCCTCAACCTATAAATCAAGTTTATATGGCTGCCGAAAAAGCCATAGAAGTTCTGGGGTGGGAGCGCATAAATGAAGGCGCACTGCCCAACACGCTAGAAGCCACGGATACAACGGCATGGTTCGGCTTTAAGGACGATGTGGTCATTCGCTTAACAGTTAAAAGTGATGATACGCTTGTTGATATTCGCAGCAAGTCGCGAGTAGGCAAGAGCGACTTAGGCAAAAATGCTGAACGAATTGAAACCTTTATGGTCGAGTTAAGAAACCAGCTAGGTTATCACTAAGCTCACCTTAAAGAATAAATGCAAACTAAAAAGCCCGTCAGTGAATTACTGACGGGCTTTTTTTGGTCTTTCAATCGATTTGGTTTAAGCGGCAATTGAAACCAGAGTTCTTTTTTATACTAGTGCGCGAGTTTGAGCACCACTACGCCGGCCACAATAAGCGCCACGCCGAAGTAACGCGCCAATGACGAGGGGTCGCCGTAAAACATCACGCCCACTAAAAACGTGCCCGCGGCACCTATTCCCGTCCATACAGCATACGCTGTACCTATGGGTATTTGCTTTTGTGCCATCCAGAGGCAAAAACCACTGGCAGCCATGAAACCTATGGCTAGCAGAATTCCCATAATACGGGTTTCCGCCTCTTGTGACATTTTAAGTCCTACGGGCCACCCAATTTCTAGTAAGCCCGCAACAATCAAATAAATCCAGCTCACTTATGTATCCTTAAAAACAGCAGGTTTGGCTTACTTGTAAAAGTATACTTATTCGTCGAAAGCAAGATACTCAACGCACCTTAGTAATTTGCTATTCAGCGTTTTTCTTACTAGAGGCTCGCCAGTTGGATACTTACCATTCCAAGTACTGCTGCATTTAAGCGATTAAACCAGCGCCAAAAATTGGGACGCTGCATATGATGGGCAAAACGGGCAGTAAGGGTACTTAACCCTATAAACCACACAACCGATGCGCCAATCGCACCACCCACAAACCACCATTTATTTTCCTGCCACTGGCTCGCCAAATTTCCCATTAGCAACAATGTATCTAAATAGAAGTGTGGATTTAACCAGGTTACCGCTAGTGCAATAAGTAGCGCCTTTTTAAACGACAGCTGCTTTTGTGCCATTTCTAAAACAAGGGCGTCATTTGCCAGCGAAGACTTTATCTTGTTAAACGCTATCCACAGCAAAAAGGCTACGCCAGCCCACTTGGTCACCGTTACTAGCATTGGGTACTCTTGCAGCAACAAGCCAAAGCCCATTGCGCCCAAGCTAATGGAAATGGCATCACTTAGAATAAACAGCAAGACAAATAGAGTTGTCCACTGTCTTTTCATTGACTGTTCAATCAGAAAGCTGTTTTGCGCACCTACTGCGATAATAAGGGTACCGCCCATTACAAAACCACTAGTTGCTGCCGCTAACATGCTAAATGCCTCTTAAAATAATAAATTGAATGTACGGTTTTATTTCTCGGTCTTTCGTTGCTTGGCTTTGTGCTGCCTAACTTTGGTTATCGCCAGCTAAACAAGAATTCGAAGTGGCGCTATTTTATACACCTTGCAACACTTAATTAAATTAATGATACTAGTATTTAATTAGTAAAATTAATAATTTTAACTTTCCTTTTACAGGTTTTAAAAAATGCTCGATTACGATGCGCTTCGATGCTTCCATGAGGTACTGCGCTACGGTGGCTTTGAAAAAGGTGCTCAAGCGTTAAACCTTACGCAGTCTGCGGTTTCGCAAAAAATTAAACGCCTTGAACAAAGCGTTGGCGGACCTGTTATGGTGCGAACCAAACCACTTCGTGCTACACCATTGGGGCAAGAATTGCTTTCGCATATACAAAAAGTGAGCGTGCTGGAAGAAGCACTGAATATAAAAAGTGGTCTAGCGGCTTCGGCGGTACCTATCAGCGTGGCGGTAAATAACGATGTGCTTGCTACTTGGTTTTCGCAAGTTATGGCAGCATTTAGCGATAAGCGCGCTAATCCTGTTCACATTGTTAATGCAGATCAAACACAAACCAGAGATATTCTTCAGCAAGGCCGTGTTATGGCGTGTATTAGTCAAACAGGTACACCGGTTACTGGCGGTCAATCGGTAAGACTGGGCACCATGCGCTATCAGCTATATGCGTCACCGCGGTTTATTGAGCGATACCTTCACAAAGGCATAACGCCTGAAAATGTGATGAACACGCCAGGCCTTTTGTACGACGAATACGATGTGACCCTTCTCACTGACTTTCAAAGAGAATGTTTGAATATTTCGCCTACGTTTACCACGTGTCACTGGTATCCCTCGTCACATGGCTTCGTAAAAATGGCGCTGGATGGCGTGGTTTGGGCGTTACTCCCCACTCTTCAAGTGGCACAAGAGGTGAAAGAAGGCGAGCTTGTTGCACTGTTCCCAGACAAAGCGCTAGCTGTTCCTCTTTTTTGGCACTACACAACACTTGAGTCGGCTGCACTTGCCGACCTTACTAAAGCTGTTACAAAGGTCGCGAAGGTTCAGTTAAGATAACACCGTATTACGAGCTAGTAGCGCACTCGGCGTTTTTACGCTTTTCTTTCACGCTATACATCAACTTGTCAGCTTTGTTTAATAAGCTCGGCAAGTCTTTGTAGCGTTCTTTTGTAATGTAAGCGCCTACACTCGCCGTGGTGTTTATTACAACGTTTTCCGTTCTAATGTCCCGCTCAGAGAAGCTTTCCTCAATGCGGGCGGCCAGTCGCTCGGATTGGCCTTCACTATAGCAGTGACTTAATACCACAAACTCATCACCCCCCAAGCGCCCCACGGCATCTTGTTCGCGACAGCGGCTCATTAAAATCTTCGCAACCACCTGCAAGACTTTATCCCCTGCGTGGTGTCCATAATGGTCATTAATTTCTTTAAACTTATCAATATCAATGAAGAGCAGTGTTAAGTAGCCCCCCTCTTTGTTGAAATTATTCAGCAGCGACTGCGCCACCCCTTCCCAACCGCTGCGGTTTAACACATTACATAACGAGTCTGTCGATGCGCGTTTAAATGCACTAAGCCTGTCGTCATTAAGTTTTTTAACTTTTCTTGACGTAGCAATAGCAAAAATAAAGGCTTCTATAGTTATCCCTAACACAAGGGAGTATCGATACAAAAATGGCGATACTTCTGTAAAAACTAAACGGAAAAGCATGGACAAAACCATCGCTGCGATCCCCAGCATTACTAAATTTGCACAATGCACTTTGCGATAGGCAGCGTAAACACAACTTGATAGCGTGCACGTCATAGTAATAAGGGTAATTAGACTCAACATGCTGTTTATTTTCATGGCATCTGAGACTGGAAGAATAAGCTGGACTACGGAAAACGCGAGTGCTGCACATGCCATTCCTAACATAAATTGGCGCTGCCACCCTTTTAGAAGCGCTTTAAAATCAAGTAGCTGATCTAAGAATTTCACGCCTGCAAAAAGGGTGATCCCAGCAAATAGTAAATGCAGTTGGAAATTCGCAAGCAAAGCGACTTGCGGAAATACAATGTTTAACAACCCTTCTTGGAGTAAAAAGAATACACCAGCACTGAAAACGTAAAAGCTATAGGAGTACAGGCCATAGTTGCGCATACTTGCCCCCAGCATGCCTACGTATAGAGTAAGCGCCAGACAAAAGCCAATAAATAGGCTCATCGTGAGGGTGTGAATAGATGCGAATTTATGGAAATTACCAAGCGATGTTACTTTAAACGATACGCGGCGTTCCACCTGAGCATTAATATCCAGATAAAAGCGGTTGCTTGAACTGTCAATTAAGTATGCTTCAAAGGCACTAGGTAACCTTTCAACTTTGCGCATTTTGCTATCGTATAGCTGGTTGTAATTAATATAATTACGCGGGAAATACAAAACATACTGCGCATCGACATTACAGCTTAACACAAGTCGCTGATCGCCCGCTTTAAGAAGAAAGGCTGTTGTAGTGGGCGCATCAATTTCGTTTTCAAAGTTGCATTTAGCAAGCGAGTGGGCACTTGCTACACATAAAACAAGCCCTATAAATAAGCGAATAAAACTACCTGACACACGCCATGTCATAGATTTGCTTCCTACTGATACCGCAGCCAAATCCATGTAGCAAAAATATCCCTGTACGGCTATTACACTAAGATAAGTTATGCTTGGTTATATTTAGGTATAAAAACCAACACACATTAAGTTTAGTTTATAAATTTCAGTTCGCTCGAAAAAAGTTACTTTTATTTAGCGTCGCTCAATGGCTGGTATAGCAAAGTAAGCATCTAAGTCTGATTCTTTTAAAGCGTCGAGTTTGCGCTTTCTCTGTGCCCTTTCGTTAATGGTTTCTCCAAATACTTCCATGTGCAAATCGGCTATAAGGGCCTTACCTTGTTCTTTGCTGATTAAGCCTATTACTTCACCGGCGTGCATGAACCCTTGCACGCGATATTTTTCTGCCTCTACTTTTTTCCCATCTTTACTTGCCTTGTAAAGACTTACCAGTTGCGCTTTGCAGGCGTCTAAAAATAGTTGTTTTTCACTCTCGTTTTGCATTTTCGCATCCCTTTTATTTGCCTGTATACCTTAGCGGTATTTGCTAGTTTTAGATAGCTGCCTTTACCAAAGGTCCAGTATTGTTTTTCTACTGTTTTTGATGGGTACAACTAAAGTTCATTGGTGAGGATGAGGCATAACACCTACGCTTTATTAAGTGCTAGAGGTTTAATCTTCTAAGAAGTCACGGGTAAAAAAAGCGAGCTCCACTATGCGAGTATCAACACTTTTAGGTATTGCCACTTTCTTGGTATTTCCCCCCATTGCTGAAGCTAAGGGGGCTGCAAGTGGCGCTGCTCATCATTGGGAAACGTCACCCCATCATTTATCGGCACTAATAGGTACCACTTACACAAAAGAGTGTGGCAACGCATTCACATTGGGCATCGATTATGAGTATCGGCTTAGCGACTTTTTAGGCGTGGGGTTTGTTGCAGAATACGCTTTTGAAGACTTAGACGCTTATACTTATTTGCTAGTTGCCGACCTTCATATTACAAATAACTTTATTGCACAGATAGGCCCTGGCGTTGAGTTTCACGGTAGCCATAAAATGGAAGTGGCAAGGTTGGGCTTTCTATACGAATTTGAAATGTCGGGCATTACCGTGTCGCCGCAGCTTCATTACGACTATCATCGTAACCACAAAAGCGCGGTTGTTGCGGGGCTTGCGATTGGTATGTCGTTTTAAACCACCTGCCCTGCTGCCCAGCCGCTGCTCCACGCCCACTGGAAGTTAAAGCCGCCTAGCCAGCCGGTAACGTCAACCACTTCACCAATAAAGTAAAGGCCTTCGACGTTTTTGGCCATCATGGTTTTTGACGAAAGTTCGTTGGTGTCTACGCCACCTATGGTGACTTCCGCTGTTCGGTAGCCTTCTGTGCCATTGGGCTTTATTTGCCAATTTTCTAGCGTGTCAGCAATAGCGTCGCACTCGCTGTGGGTGAGCTGCTTCACTGGTACATTACGCCAGTTGTGATATTCGATAAAGCTTTGCACCATGCGTTTGGGAAACACTTTATTTAAGCAGGTAGCAAGCAATGCATCTGGCGTTTCGGTACGTGCACTTTGTATAAGTGCAGTGGCATCGTCATTGGGTAATGTATTAATGCTTAAGCTATCACCTGCCTCCCAATAACTTGAAATTTGCAGCATAGCGGGGCCGCTTAAACCGCGGTGGGTAAAAAGCATCGCTTCTTTGAAAGTAGTATCGTTACAGCTAGCGTAAACATCAACGGCAATACCGCTAAGCTCTGCCAGCGTCTCTTTGTCTTTATCGTGCAAGGTAAAGGGCACGAGTGCTGCGCGAGTGGGTAATACTTTCAACCCAAATTGTTCAGCAATTTTGTAACCAAATGGAGTGGCACCAAGTTTAGGCATACTTAAGCCACCGGTTGCGATAACTAAAGACTCGCAGCTATATTCGCCGTTCGACGTTTTAAGTAAGTACCCACTTTCCACTTTCTCTACAGTCTGAATTTCACAGCGTGTAGTAATGGTAACGCCCGCTTTATTACATTCATTAAGCAATAAATCGACGATGTCTTTTGCGCTGTCATCACAAAACAATTGGCCCAGGGTCTTTTCGTGGTAGGCAATACCATGCTCGGCTACCAAGCCAATAAAGTCCCACTGGGTATAGCGGCTTAGTGCTGACTTACAAAAGTGCGGGTTTTGCGATAAGAAATTAGCAGGTTCGGCATACATATTGGTGAAATTACACCGTCCACCGCCTGACATTAGAATTTTCCGGCCCACTTTTTTGGCGTGATCGAGCACTTCTACGCTGCGCCCGCGCGCGCCTGCTTGTGCGGCGCAAAACAGCCCTGCGGCACCTGCTCCAATAACTATAACATCGCGCTCAATCACTCTGTATTTACCTTACATCAAGCCAAAAATAATCACGCATTTTGCAGCGTAGGTTAGGAGTTCGGGATTATACGTAATAAGCCATACCACACAATGCAAAGCCGAATCTTACTGTAAATTTAATCTAGTTCTTTAGTAGAAAATTATGGGTTTTAATACTTTTTAACAATACTAAAAGATTTTTAATTCACCTATAACTACGCACCAGAATTGAGGTGCAACTCAATTTGAACGAACAAACGAACAAAACAAGCAGTAACTACTTCACAAATTACAGAGGATTGTATCCATGGAAGAGTTCTTAGCATCACTCGATATTAACGAGTACCTGCCTGCAGCATTAGCTTGGGCGACCAATATACTCCTAGCGCTAGCCATTCTAATTATTGGTCTTTGGGTTGCTAGCAAGGTTTACAAAGGCATTGTTTCAATTGCCAACCGCCACCCTCAACTCGATGACACACTATTTAAGTTTTTTGGTAGCGTAGCGCGCTATACCATTCTTGCCTTCGTGGGCATAGCGGTACTGAATCGCTTTGGTGTTCAAACCGCGTCTATTATTGCGCTTTTAGGTGCTGCCGGTCTTGCTATTGGTTTAGCACTTCAGGGCACACTGTCTAACTTAGCTGCGGGCGTCATGCTGCTTATCTTCCGCCCTTACAAAGTTAATGACTTTGTTGATGCAGCGGGCAAGTTCGGTAAGGTGACTGAAATCGACTTATTCACTACTATTTTGCAGACCTTCGATAATAAGCAAATTATTATCCCGAATAGCCAAATTTGGGGCGAGCAAATTGTTAACCACTCCCATCATGAAATTCGTGGTGTAGACATGACCTTTGGTATTGCCTACAACGAAAACATTGATGCCGCTCGCGCCGTTATAGATAAAGTACTGGCAAACCACCCGCACGTACTTAAAGACCCAGCGCCATTTGTTGAGGTATCTACGCTTAACGATAGCTCAGTAGACTTTATTGTTCGTCCATTCTGTCACGGTGAGCATTATTTCGACATTCTGTTCTCAGTGCCAGAGCAAGTTAAGAAAGCGCTAGATGAAGCTAACATTGAAATTCCGTTCCCGCACCGTAAAGTGATTGTGGTAAACGAAAACGCATAGCGCGTATGTAAAAAATAACGTGCTAGTGATTAAAAGGGCAGCCCATAGGCTGCCCTTTTTGCATTCTGTTTTTTTTAGTGAGTTTTAAGCGACTTACTATTTAGTTTTTTGGAAATACGGCTAAAGGATGAGTAGTAATTAACTGAACGAAAGCACGAGAATTTGGCTTAACCGCATTCTCATGACTTACACGTACTTTAAGTTCATCACCGCTATCTAGTACAACAGCGTAAAGTCGACTTTCGCCCTCATAACGCACCCACTTCACCGTACAGTTAGTTTCGCTATGGGCTGCATCTAAACTTAAATCATCAGGGCGTACCAGCAAATCTACATTGCCGTTAGCGCCTTGAAGCGGCGTGCCTGGCACCTTGCCGATCTCTGTAACAACTGTTTTGTCTGTATTTACTTCACTAGCATCAAATGTTGCACTTAAAAAGCTTGCCTCACCCATAAAACGCGCCACAAAGCGGCTAGCTGGTGAAGAGTAGCAGGCTTCAGGGGTGTCTAATTGCTCCAGTACACCTTTATTCAGTATCCCTACTCTATCGCCAACACTTAATGCTTCTTCCTGATCGTGCGTTACCCAAATTGCGGGTACGCCTGCCTTTTTAAGCGCATCGCGAATTTCCCAACGCAAGCTGTCTTTTAACGCTGCATCTAAGTTTGAAAGGGGCTCGTCTAGCAGTACAAAAGAAGGTTCGTGCGCTAGGGTACGGGCTAATGCAACACGCTGCTTTTGACCACCTGAAAGACGTGCAGGTTTAGCATCGCGGAAATTATCTAGACCTAACAGTTTAAGCCAGTGATCCGCAAGCTTAGTGTCTTTTAAACGAAAGCATACGTTTTGCTGAACGGTAAGATGGGGAAATAACGCAAAGTCTTGGAACACCATACCAACGTTACGCTTTTCAGGCGGCACGTGTTTATTTGCTGTACTTTCCCAATTACCTAGGCTCATAGCGCCTTCTGAAATAGGGATAAGCCCTGCCAATGCTTGCAAAATAGTAGTTTTACCGCAGCCAGTTGGCCCCACCAACATCAGGATTTCGTCTTGCCCAAGCTCAAGATTTAACTTGTCGACAACGCGGGTAGACCCATAATTCACTGACAAATTACTTACACTAAGCATTACGAACGATCATCCTCGGTAACAGTAAACTGGGCTTTTCTTTCGCCCGACAGCATGAGAACCAGCCCCACGCCAGATAATAAAACCAGTAGAAGCCCAGGTACGGCAGCGCGTCCAAAGTAACCTGCCTCGTAAACACGCCACATGTAAGTAGCTAAGGTTTCAAAACCTGTAGGCCCCAACATTAAGGTGGCGGGCAGCTCACGCATGGCTTCCAAAAATACTAAAGCAGCCCCTGCAATCATACCACGAAGGGTTAAGGGCAGCGTAACTCGTATAAAGGCTTCTCTTGGGCTAGCACCAAGCACGCGTGCAGCCTTCACTAATCCCGAATCAATATTCTCAGCGGTACTTCTAACGCTTCCTACCGCAAGAGGAATAAAACGCAGTACATAGGCCATCACCAACAAAGTTAAGGTTTGATACAGCGCAGGCAGATATTTAAGGCCCACATAAACCAGCGCTGTTCCCATAACAATGCCCGGAACGCCAAAGCCGAAATAAGTAATACGCTCCATAAAGCGGCCAGCTTTACCTGCAATGGCCGCGTGAGCCACCGGAATGGCAAGTAGCACGGCTACAATCGCGGCGATAAACGACGCATGGGCTGAATTCCACGCATAGCTTAATTCAAAGCCGCCTGTCCCCTCTCGCACTAACCACAGCGTAAAGATAGCAAGGGGAAGTACAATGGCCATAAAAACTACGGGCATAGTCGCAAGCAGCATTAGGTTTCGCTGCCAGCGCGCAGGAAACAAGGACAAGTGCTTTCCTGGGCGTTCTTGAGCCCCACCTATTCGACTTTCTATAAACAGAATAAGCCCAACAATCACCATAAGCTGCAGGCTTAGCATAGCCGCTTGACTTAAACCAAAAGCGTTGTATTCAACAAAAATAACGCGAGTGAAGGTGTCAAAGCCCATTATCGCGGGCGTGCCAAAATCAGATAACGCGTAAAGCGCAGCAAGCAATGCTCCCGCAGCAACGCTATTTACTACCCGCGGTAGCACCACACGCCATAAACTTGCGCCTAGCGATAGCCCTAGTGTACGCGCCGCGTTAACCAAACTGGCATCTAAACTCAGCAAGCTTGAACGGGTTGTCATCATCACAAAAGGATAGGTGTATAGGCTCATAACCAAAGCAGAGCCCCACAAACCGCTAATTGGCGGGGTAGAAAACCCTAATATATTTTCTATTTCGCCACCACGACCGAAAGAAAAATACATGGCGAATGCGCCAATATAGCTTGGCAGGGCCAGCGGCGCGGCCAGCAAAATAAGCCAGAACCGTTTAAATGGCATTTGCACATAGGCAGTTAAAAAGGCAAGGGGGACACCTATAAGCACCGAACCAATGATAGTAAGCACTACCAATGAGATAGTATTGCCTAGCACACGAAGGTTATGGGTATCGAAAAGTTGCGCACTATCTTGAGCTAAAGAAAATAAAACGCCGACGGGCAATAAAGCCATCAGCGCAATAAGTAGTGCCAGTGGATACGACTTTGGCCATTTTGTCACAGTACGCCAACTTCCCTCATAAGGTTAAGTGTTGGGCGTAAATCAGCCAGTTTACGAAGGTCCATTTCAGGTGGCGAAAGCGTACTTAAATCCGCTAAGCCCTGTGGTGGTTCAACCCCTTGAACCAAAGGTATTTCATATGCTTCGCGAGCAAGGTAAGACTGCACTTCATGCGACAGCAGGTATCGAATAAAGTTAACCGGCAAATCACCGTCGCTCAACGCCACAATGCCTGAAGCGTTAACGAGGCATCCCGCATCGCCTTTACTGTAAGCAAGAGCCACATTCGCGTTTGGCTTACCTGATTTAAGACGAAGGGTGTAGTAGTGATTAGCAAAACCAATATCTACTTCACCACGTTCAACGCCCATCACTACACCAAGCTCACCGGCGTACTTTTTAGAGTGCTTATTAATGCCTTTAAGCCACGCTTTGGTCGCTTTATCGCCTTCCAAAATGCGCATGGCGGTAACGAAAGACTGGAATGACGAATAAGCGGGAGCCCAGCCAATTTTTAAATCACTATCTGCTAACGCCATCACGCTTTCTGGGATTTGCTCGGGCTTAACACGTTCTGTGTTATACGGCAGTGTGCGCACACGACCTGTTACCGGTGACCAGCTAGGATACTGAAAGTCTTCGCGAAGCTGTGAACGCAAATCGTCAGGCAACGGCTTTGCAGCGCCGGTATCAGTAACAACACCAATAGAGCCCGTATCTACAGCCCAAAACAGGTCAGCACGTTTAACGCCAGCTTTTGTTTCAGCAACAATGGTATTTGCCAGTGCTGCTGAACCGCCGCGTCTAACTTTTAAGTTTAGTTTAGGGTTGCGTTTTTCGATGGCTTTTAGAACATTTTCGTACAGGCCGCCTTCACCACGCCCCAAATATAAGGTGAGATCACCTTCTAGTTTAGGCAAAGACTCTACTGACACGCTGCCTGTTTGGGTCATAGCGTGAGCAAAGCTAAACGGCAAGCCAGTTAATGCACCAGCTGCGGCTAGACCTTGCAAGAATGTTCTACGTTGCATACCCCTTCCTTAAAATACGTCTTTGCGACTTTGTTCAACTTCAACTAAAAGTGCGCGAGCGCGATCGAGTTTAGCCTGCATAGACTCTACAACTTTGCGTACTGAATCTACGCCAGTATCTTTCGAAATGGCCTGAGGAAGCGTTACGTTAAAGTCTTTTTCTAGGTCTTCTACCAAGGCTGCGTCTTTCGCAATTAAGTCACCTTCAACACCTTCAAAGCGCTGAAGGTAGGTGTCGTGAACTAATGTTGTTGCGACTTCGTGAAGCTGTTCTGCGTACTTGGCAACAACACGATCAAGACGTGTTTTAATATCATCGATAACTTCAGGGCCTGTAGTAGGTTCTTCTTCAGTGGTTTGAACTTGGCCTACCAGACCTTTCTTTTGATATTGAGACGCAAGTTTAACCGCGCCTAACGCCTGCCACAAGGCATGATTTAGCTTCTCTTGCTCGACGCGCACATCAGCAACTGGCTTACCTTCATCAATAGCTACTTTTACACCATAAATACCTTGCCAAATTGAGGCGTAAATAGGCACGTATTGTGTTTCTATAGCTGAGTGAAAATCTACTTCCTCCCAGTACTCAATAAGCGCGTCTGTCTTAACAGACTTATCTTTCGCTTCATACGCGTCAACAACACTACCAAACTTGCTTTCTAACCAATGTACTTCTTCGGTATATTCGCCGATGTGCGCATGAAGATTGTTCACGTGTTCGCCAATGGCACCATTTGCAAGCGCCTGAGAGGATAGCATTGAGAAAGTAACCGCAGAAGCCAGTACCAAAGCACTTATTTTTTTCAGTGTTGTTGTCATATTTTTTCCTAAAACATTTGTCTTATCTCGCAAATGATACTTATTATCATTAAGCAAGTAAAGGTAACTAACCGAGGCTACATGCTAAGTAACGCAGTGCATCGGTCTTACGCTAGGCTTTAATTTTTCTACGTTTTTCACCAAGATAATGCAGGTTAAATGATTAACCTTCGCTGAACACTTTGATATTCAACGCAATTAGCAAACTGTGAGATCATAGTTTGGTTACATTTTAATGAAAATAGCGGCCAAGTATACGCATATATAAATTAATGAATATTCACAAAAAGCTAAAAGAAAAAAGCCCGCAACAATTGTTGCGGGCTTTGAGTAATTAACGCCTTTTGAAAAAATTAAAGGCTATCTAACATGCTCTGGGCATCGCTTACGTCAAAACGACCAGGGTCTTCAACGTTTAGCTTTTTCACTTCGCCATCTTCTACTAGCATAGAATAGCGTAGCGAACGCAAGCCACCGAAGTTACCTGTACTCATGTCTAAGCCAATTTGCTTGGTAAAGAAACCATTACCGTCGGCCAGCATAGTAATTTCTTCTGCATTATTTGCTTTACCCCATGCATCCATAACGAATGCATCGTTCACACTAAGGCAAATAATACTATCAACACCTTTTGCCTTAAGCTTATCAGCAAGCGCTACATAGCCTGGCAAATGTGCTTGTGAGCAAGTAGGTGTAAAAGCGCCAGGTACTGCGAATAGTACAACGCGCTTTTCCGAAAACATTTCGTTCGTTCCTGGGTTAGTTATTTCGCCATTTTCTAAAAGGCTAAAATCTACTTCAGGCAAAGTGCCCCCAACTTGTATCATGCTACTCTCCTAGATTTTTTTGACACAAATACACATCAAATCTGTGTTTTTTGCTTTCAATAGCCATTGATGCTTTTATTCCTGCCAGCACATCTGCACTGTTTGGGCGTTTAACCACTACCCGGTGCGTAGCTAGCTTTAGTGCTGGCGGTAACAGCGCATCTGCGTCTGGGTCATGACCAAGCAGTTGCTGAAACAGCCGCATTTCCTTTTTCACCAAGGCTGACTTCTTTTTGTGTGGGAACATGGGGTCTAGATAAATAGCGTTCACATTCTCACCAGTGAAGTATTGCATTACCTCAGCGCTATTTCCATGCTGAAGCGACATTTTAGCTGCAAGTTCTGGAAAACTAAGTGCTAATCTGCGAATACCATCTTCAAGCAAGGCGGCAACCACAGGCGATCGTTCAATCATAGTGACCTTGCAGCCCACGCTAACCAACACAAAGGCATCACGCCCAAGTCCTGGCGTTGCATCTACCACATGCCACGCTTCATTGCCTTTAAGGCCAATAGCTTTAACTATGGGTTCTTTTCGCCCACCGCCATGTTGCTTGCGATATAAGCTGGCCGGTGACGCAAAATCTACTTCAACGGGATGCACTTTTTTCTCACCTGCGTCAGCAAGGCCCAGCACGCCATTTTGCACCTGTAGATACAAGCCTTCGTCGGGCTTTTCACCATCACTGATAACAGGAAAGCCCCATTTTTCGCTGATTGCGCTTATTAATTCGGCGTCATCGCGACTTGTGTCATTGAAGATAACTAAAGGCACACTTTTAAGCATGGCCGTATTGCTCCTTATGCCCTATCCATCTATTAATGATAGCTTGAGCGTGAGACGGGTATTTGTCCCAAAGGGTATAGGCAATTTCTTGTACTTTAGGAATAAGAGCAGCATCGCGTACTAGATCAGCTATTTTAAGCTCCGCCATTCCGGTTTGTTTCGTACCCATAAATTCACCCGGCCCTCGAATTTCCAGATCACGCTGGGCAATATAAAACCCGTCGTTAGACTCACGCAGTACACCAAGGCGCTGAGTAGCGGTTTTAGATAGCGGACTTTGGTACATAAGTACACACTGACTTTCTACTGCACCACGACCAACTCGGCCTCGTAACTGGTGAAGCTGTGCCAAACCCAGGCGCTCAGGGTTTTCTATTATCATGATGCTGGCATTAGGTACGTCTACACCTACCTCAATAACCGTCGTAGCCACCAGTAAGTCCAGCTTACCGTCTTTAAAGTCGGCCATAACCTGTGCTTTTTCAGCAGGCTTTAACCGTCCATGAACTAAGCCTACTTGCAAATCTGGCAATGCGGTACGCAAGGTTACCGCAGCGTCTTCAGCTGCCTGACACTCCAACACTTCCGACTCATCGATAAGCGTACACACCCAATAAGCCTGTCTGCCATTATCTTTACACGCCTGACGCACGCGTTCTATCACATCGGCGCGGCGTGTATCAGGAAGCACCACGGTTTGTACCGGCGTTCTGCCGGGCGGCAGTTCATCAATTATCGAAGTATCTAAATCGGCATAAGCTGTCATGGCCAATGTTCTTGGAATAGGCGTTGCCGTCATAATTAACTGGTGAGGATAGCGACCTTGTTGTTCGCCTTTATCACGCAGAGCTAAACGCTGATGTACACCGAAACGGTGCTGCTCATCCACAATAACCAGCGCTAGCTGCTGATAGTTCACGCTTTCTTGGAAAATGGCGTGAGTACCCACCAACATTTGAATATCACCAGCCTCTAAGCGCGCCATAACTTCATTGCGCGCTTTACCTTTCAGCTTTCCGGCAAGCCAGCCCACTTCAATACCTAGTGGCTCTAGCCAACCTCGAAAGTTATTGGCGTGTTGCTCGGCCAATAGCTCTGTTGGTGCCATTAACGCTACCTGGTGCCCAGCGCCAATGGCCGATAACGCGGCCAGTGCTGCAACTAAGGTTTTACCCGAGCCCACATCACCTTGTACAAGGCGCATCATAGGCCGCGCGTGCTGCATATCTTTTTGTATATCTTCGACTACCCTTGCCTGTGCACCGGTAGGCGAAAACGGCAGCTGAGCTAGCATTTTATCGATAAGCGGTTGGTTAACCTTAATAGGAATACCAGGCTGCGCGTCTGATTGCTTTCGTACCTTAAGCACACTTAAATGATGAGACAGCAGTTCTTCCAGAATTAATCGATATTGAGCAGGGTGCAGCCCCTCTTCCATTTCATGTACGTCTACATCAGGCGGCGGGCGGTGCACCAAATGAAGCGCTTCGTTAAGGCTAATCTGATCGTCATAAATGCCTTCTGGTAGCAAATCGGCCAACGCGCCTTTATCTAAAAGCTGTAAGGCTTGGTCAGTTAAATTGCGCAAAGTAAGTTGTTTTACGCCATCTGTCGTCGGGTAAACCGGCGTAAGTGACTCTTCTGTGGGTGGCGCGTCTTCGTCCACTAGCTTAAATTCAGGGTGCATCATTTCAATGCCCCACTTGCCAGTACGCACTTCGCCGAAACAGCGCACCGTGTTTCCTGGCGTCATGATAGACCGCTGTACGGCGCCAAAGTGGAAAAACCTAAGGGTTATTGTACCTGTGCCGTCGCTTAGCTTTACCACGAGCATGCGTTTCTTGCCGTATTGAATGTCGGCACTCATTACCTCGCCCTGTACGCTTACATGGGTAAACGGGCGGCATTCTGCCACGCTGTAAATACGGGTTCTGTCTTCGTAGCGATGAGGGAGGTGAAACAGAATATCTTGAAGGGTAAACAAGCCAATTTTATTGAGCTTTTCTGCCACCTTTGCGCCTACGCCTTTAAGCGCAGTTATGGGTGTAGTGGCCAGTGCTTGCATCAAGCGACATCCTTCTTATGAAACATAGTTTACTTAGCCTTTAAAGGGCACAAGCTGGTGTTATTCAACGTATTATTAGAAAAGAAGTGTAAAGGATTGTAGCAGGGTTGGCGAGTACGCTTTAGGCCAGTTTTTTACGCTGGCCCTATGCAAGTGAGAGCAAAAGTAAAAGCAAAACTTGTACGTTAGTTACTAGTCGGCTTCTAGCGCGTTAGCTTCTGCTTTCGTAATTTGCATTTCTTGCCACCAGCTATCTTCGGCATCCACTTCACCTAGAGTATTAATAGCAGGTAGTGGCAAACCTTTGCGTTGGCAAAGTTTATACAAACGAGGGTAACCATTTTGAAATGCCAATGCCTGGCATTCTTCTTCAGGTAACTGCTGGGTGTTGTACATACCCGCAATAGTACGCTGACGCTGGGCTTCATAAAGCACCAACGCTGCGGCTACCGATACATTTAGCGACTGCACCATGCCCATCATGGGAATAACGATGTCTTGATCGGCAATGGCTTTCGCCTCATCAGAGGCACCGTATTTCTCTTGGCCGAATAAGATAGCAGTAGGCTTTGTGTAATCAACATCGCGAAAATCTACCGCTGTATCAGATAAATGAGTGACCAGCACCTGCATACCTTGGCCTTTTAGCTCAGCCATTGCATCGCTAATACCATCGTGGTTGGTTTGGCGCACCCATTGCTGGCTGCCCATGGCCGTGCCACGTCGAAACTGGTATTTCTTTTCCCACACGGTGTGAACGCGATGAATTCCAACGGCGTCACAGGTTCGCACTATGGCAGAAACATTGTGAGGCTTATGCACATTTTCAAGACAAACCGTAAGGTCAGTTTGCCTTTTTTCCAACACATCTCTAATGCGTTGGTAACGCTCAGGTGACATGGCTTACTCCGGCAGTTCCATCACACCATCAATTTCAATTTGTGCGCCTTTAGGCAGCGCTGATACCTGAACGGCAGCGCGAGCTGGGTAAGGCTTATTGAAGTAACGGCTCATAATTTCGTTAACCGTTGCGAAGTGACCCAGATCAATCAGAAAGATATTCACTTTTACTAAGTCGTTCGTGGTGCCGCCAGCAGCGTCACAAACAGCTTTAATGTTTTCAAAAACTTGTACCGCTTGCGCTTCAAAATCGTCAGAAACCATTTCCATGGTTTCTGCAACCAATGGAATTTGGCCTGAAAGGTAAACAGTGGTGCCTGCTTTTACCGCTTGGCTGTAAGTACCAATAGCAGCAGGTGCCTTATCGGTCTGAATAATAGACTTAGACATAGTAGTTCCTAAATTTTGTAGTAATTAGTGTCGTGATTGACTATGACGAGACACTTTCTGAACTTCCGGCATGGTGCGTATTTTCTTCATTACTCGCGCCAAGTGCACTCGGTTGTGCGTGGTAAGTTCTAGGTCGATAAAGTAGATATTACTCTCTTTTTCTTCAGTTTGCAGACCAATGATGTTGGAATCGCACCCTGAAATAGTGTTCGTTAAAGTTGCCAGTGTGCCCTGATGGTTTATCAGTTCTATGCGCAGTGATGCTTTGAATTCACCCTGCGGGTTGTCGTCCCATTGCATAGGCAGCACGCGCTGAGGCTCTTCTCGAGTAAGCTTGCGAATGTTATTGCACCCAATTTGGTGAATAGTCATACCGCGGCCTGGGCTTAATACCGCTACAATTTCATCGTCAGGAATAGGATGGCAACAGCGAGAATAGTGCACAAGCAAGCCTTCTGTACCGCGAATAGCCACATTGCCTTTTTTGTCAGATAAATCAGTGGTGCTTTCACCTAATAAACGGCGCGCTACGATGGCGCTTAGCTCGTTACCAAGGCCAATATCTACTAACAAATCGTCAAAATTAGCGTGCTTGGTTTCCGCTACCACACGTTCGATATCTTCATTTGGAATATCGTCTAATTTAACGCTACCTAACGCATGGCGAAGCAGTCGGTTCCCCATGTTCACAGCTTCTTGAGAATGCTGTTTACGCAGGTATTGGCGGATACGCGTTCGCGCGCGGGCACTCACCACAAAGTTTAGCCAGTTCGCATTAGGCTTCGCTTTAGGCGAGGTAATAATTTCCACGGTTTGGCCGTTTTCAAGGGGCTTACTTAAGCTGAAGTTCCTGCGCTCAACGCGCACACCTACACAGGTATTACCTACATCAGAGTGTACCGCGTAGGCAAAGTCGACGGCGGTTGCGCCCGTTGGCAGCTCGATAATTCGCCCGTCTGGCGTAAATACGTAAATTTCATCAGGAAATAGATCAGTCTTAACCGATTCGATGAATTCAAACGATGAACTAGCCGATTGTTGTAGCTCAAGCAAGCTTTGCATCCACTTGCGAGCACGTAGCTGTGCAGTAGTACCATTATCGCCCGGCTCTTTATAAAGCCAGTGCGCAGCTACCCCTTTATCTGCCATTTGGTCCATTTCCTGGGTTCGAATTTGAATTTCAACAGGAATACCATGAGGACCAATTAACGACGTATGTAACGACTGATAGCCGTTAGTACGAGGAATAGCAATATAGTCTTTAAAGCGGTTTTCAATTGGCTTGTACAAACCATGCATGGCGCCAAGCGCGCGATAGCAGCTGTCTACTGATTTAACGACTATACGAAACGCATAAATATCCATTACCTCGTTGAACATAAGTTCTTTGTTTTTCATTTTTCGGTAAATGGAATACAGGTGCTTCTCACGGCCTAATACATCAGACTCTATCTCGTAGGCATCAAGGCGCGTGTTAAGCTCTTCGCGAATATTCTCGATGATTTCTTTACGATTTCCCCGCGCTTGACGTACCGCAGATTTTAATGCCCGATGACGCATGGGGTACATGGCCTGAAAACCTAAATCTTCAAGCTCATTTTTAATATCGTGAATACCCAAACGGTGGGCTATAGGTGCATATATTTCTAGCGTTTCGCGAGCTATACGACGGCGCTTATCAGGACGTAGAGAGCCCAGCGTGCGCATATTGTGGGTGCGGTCTGCAAGCTTAATAAGAATAACCCTGATGTCTTGCACCATGGCCATCATCATTTTGCGAAAGTTTTCCGCCTGCGCTTCTTGTTTAGTGCTAAAAGCAAGTTTATCTAGCTTACTAACACCTTCTACCAGTTCGGCAACGGTCTCACCAAACGCTTCAGCTAAATCTTCTTTGCTGTAATGGGTATCTTCAATAACGTCGTGAAGAAGCGCTGCCATGATCGTTTCGTGATCAAGGTGCATATCGGCAAGAATACCCGCGACAGCCACAGGGTGAGTAATATACGGATCGCCACTTGAACGCATTTGCCCATCGTGCGCATCTTGAGCTAGCACAAAAGAATCCTGAACCAGCTGAACGCGCTCTGCTGGCAAGTACTCTACAACTTTCTGCTTTAAACCTTCAAACAAATACACAGTGAAGCGTTACCCTTATATATCTTGACACCCTAAGAATACGTTTAATTGTGCAATAAGCCAATACACCAAAAGCAAAGCGCCAGTGCTTTTTTCAAAGCACTGGCGCCAAAATATCGATAAAACCGTTAAAAAGAGGTCTTATTGATCAGATAGAATATTTGCCACTGATGCAAATTCAGCGTGTTCTTGCTGCTCTTGTGCTTGAAGTTCTGCTTGTTCAAGAGTCGATGCAGTTACCAAACCTTCTTCAATTTCACGAAGCGCTGTTACCGTTGGCTTATCGTTTTGAACGTCAACCATAGGATCTTTGCCTCCAGTGGCAATTTGACGAGCACGGCGTGCAGCAACAAGCACTAGGTCAAAGCGGTTACCAATTTTATCTACGGCATCTTCTACAGTTACGCGAGCCATGTATTTCTCCGAAAATTAGGTTGAGCAAGTTATTCAAAAAACGGCCGCGTAGTATACACAGATACACTGCACGATCCTAGTATTTTGTTTGAATTTGAAGCAGTCAGATCGCAGGGCGACCTTATCGTTAATGAAATATTATTCCTAACTTGGACAATACTAACCAAAGGTAGTCGCGATCGTACCACTAAACCGTGAAACCCGAGGTATAAAGATAGAGCATCAACAGGCTAGAGATTTACTGTATAAGTTAATTTATCGTCGTATTATATATTGTAATAAAAAAGTAATATTAAATATTACAAAACATGTTTTAAAAAATGATTCCTTAACCTATCATAATGGTTAGGTTTTGTGTAGTGTTTTACTATTGATTGAATATTAGAATGCTAGGCTATTTCTTTAATCTGAATCGTAATATACCTGAAGAGCCCGACCTAGCACTTCATTTTTGTATCAAAGGGAATTGTGTGTTGAAATGGGACATGTAGTAGATAACGAGATCAGTTTTTCGAGAAAAATTAAGCATGTTATCTTGGGTCACTGGCATCTATCAATTAAACACCAAACTCTTAACGACGGTGACATTTCTAGAGAGCTAGAACCCCTTATTTTTGGTATCCTCGTATATTTTATCAGAAACAACGACAGAGTCATTACTAGGCAAGAGCTTGCCGATGAAGTATGGAAACAAAACTACGTTGACGACAACGCGATAAATCGAGCGATGTCTGAACTAAGAAAAGCGCTGAAGTCAGAAAAACAACGTGCACAGATCATCAAAACCCACTATCGCGTTGGCTATAGCCTCTCTGTAGTGCCCGAAGTTGAGTATATTGATGTATCGAAGCAAAAAGAAACACCAGTCTCCCCTGCTCCTTCAGAAGCGATAGAAAGCAGTGACATAGCTGAACGCACTGACTTTAAAATAACAAAAAAGATGAAATTCTTCCCTGGTGTCTTACTGACTCTCGTATTTGCCATCGCGGCTGCATATTACTTTACTTCAAGCAGAGCATCTAAATCACAGGAACAGAGCCCCGTTACAGTAAAAGAAACATTACTATCATGGAAAAAAGGTGTTTCAGTGGCGCCGTTAATGTCTAAAAGCAAGCGCTATCTTGCCTACACATACAAGGGTTCTGACGACACTTCTTTCGGTTTATACATTAAGAATACTGAAACACTTGAAGAGATGCGTCTTTCGGAAGATGGCGCACAGCTATATCCCATTGCATGGTCAGAAGAAGACAGTCTCTTTTATCAAATGGTGGATATGGAAGCGGAACAACCCTGTCAAGTATGGAAAGTCGATTTGGCAGAAAATGGTATTAACAGTAATCATAGCAAATTATTCGACTGTTACGGCATTAACTTACTGCACGCTGATACTTCTGACAATGGCAAAACCCTGCTATACACTAAATTTAACTACCGCAACATTCCGAATTTATCTTCTATTGTACATAGAGACCTAGAAAAAAACACTGAGTTCCAAATATCTTCGCCTCAGGTTTCAGAATTCGGAGACTATTTTGTTAAGATCTCACATTCCGGCAAAAAAGTAGCTATTTTACGCAAACAAGCTAAAGGCGTTAAAATACTTGTTGCAAACAAAGATGGAAGTAGCCCTCGAGAAGTGATTTCTGTTGATTACTTCGTCGATGCAATTGGCTGGTCAGAAGATGACTCTCGGCTTTTCTGGCTTAATCGCGATGGCACATCAATTGTGTCTCTATCAATAAACTCTTTGGAGTTGTCTTATCACACGTTGGACACAGAATCGGTAGAGGGTGGCAAAATTGGTATTAACCTGGTGGATGAAAGCACAATGATTATAGCAACCGATTATGCAGACTCAAACTTGTATAGTCTAAGTACCAACGAACTTCAGCCAAAAGATTTCTCGAGCACAAATCGTTTAGAAATAACAGCATCCTCATTACACAATAACGAGGCCATAATGTACTTAGTTGGCTGGAAAAAACAGGCGCTATGGAAGGCCGAAAACGGGTCTAGGCAAGAGTTATTTGATTCGATGCCGGATAAAAAAATCAGCTATATGGCCGTTGCCCCAAATGACGTTAAATTTGGGTTGGCAAATAAAGACTCAATTTACATCTACAACACTAAGTCACTTGAATTAGTAGATGAAATTAGTCCACCCGGTTTGATCAGCGATTTTTCGTGGCCGTTCAACAACACATTGCTCATCACATATGAAGTGGACGACAAAGCAAATGCTTGGTTTTATGACCTTGATTCAAAAAAATATGTGTTGATTGCCAAAGACGTCCTCGGCGCTGCAAGAGTCGTTAATGGCAATACTTTAGTTTATCTGAACTACGATCATAATCTTGTTAAGCAAAACCTTGATACTGGAGAGAAAACTATTGTGGTAGAACTATCTGCAGCAGCTAAGCTGCGCTGGACAGTTAATGAACGATTTATTTATTACACTGAAGATGCAACCACAGTATACCAAGTACCTCTAAATGATCAGAACAATAAGGTAAAGAAGGTTGCGCATACGCATGAAAAGGAAATATGGCGATTAACAGCTAATAATAGCGGAAAGCAGCCGGAGCTATTCCTCACATTAATAGAGCAGAAAAATAATATGCTGTTAAAGCTTGATATCGAATTTAAAGCGCCCCTCGATTGATGGATTTTAGTTTCGGTTTATAGCTACCATAATGAATCGACCAGACTATACTAGACTGATTTTCTGTTTAAATTCTTCTCTTTATTCGTTCTCGCTCGAATAGTTCGAAGAAGCTTTCTGCTACAACATTATCTTTGCAGTCGCTTCGACAAATTATTGTAGCCTTGAGTTCGTACTCTGTTATAAAGTCGCTGCATTCATAGCTTGTAAATTGACTAATCTGATCTGAGTTTGTACGTACCTGCTTTTAGACTTTCGTCTTCTAACTGTCGTTTTGACTTTGGCTTATCCATCCATGCATAGAACTTGGTTTACTGTATTGCAAGCGCTTGCCACCCAATTATCTCGGTCAATAACTTTTTAGTGGCCTGTATTTTAAACTCTTCTGTAAATCGCTAAGACATCTTTACTCCTTAGTACACATACTGAAAAAGCAATTTAGTGTCGAAGATAACCTAGACTATTCAAAAACTCGCGGATTCAACACTTATTAAACGCGATATTTGTACATATTTAGTTACATTTTAAAAATGTTAATATTATTAATTCCTGAGACATCATTATGAAACAGTAATGTTTACGCATAAGTAGCTGTTATTAATACACTTTGTTGATTTTTGACTTAGCCGTAATTTAGGTACAGGATTAGATGGACTTTCAGCTTGGGGTTGCTTTTATCAAATTATCGAGTTGTTAGTACTACTAAGAATCGAGACGCCTTATAGAGGCCGCTCGGTCAATATGTTGTTAACTTAAAGGGGAAGTGGACAGTACTATTTATGTACGAACTAACCGAAACTAACTTGTCAAATGTAACAGGTGGAAACGCAGACAGAGAAACAAACCAACTTATGGCATCTATGTTTGCTGGCGCGGTATCAGGAGGAAATGGATTCGTAATGGCAGGCGCTGCTTATTTAATGGGCTTAACATATGACTTTTCACCTTCAGGCAATACGGGGCCCTCTGGCCCTGCTTCAAATCATCTAACAACAGCCCAATTTAGAAGTATGCATCGGGGCGAGTAAACGAAAGATGAAAAACCGTTTATCCTATTGGAGTAATTTAATTTTCTCACTTATCACCTGTATGGTCATAATTGCGTGTTTTTTTACCCCAGATATGTTCATTGAATATAGCCTCATTAGATTGATAATTCTAATTGGTGGTGGACTCTTGCCCTTGAAATATCTTATTACAATAGGTTCTTTCTCGAAAAGTCGTGATTGATTACTTGCGTTAGTAAAATACGGTTTTCAGTAAGCGTCCGGCAATCCCACCTAGCACTTGGCAAACTGCCATAGTAGTAATTGCTCGATGTTAGGTTCCGGGTTGACGAGTTCATCAAGGCAAGTGCTCACTTACTCGAACACATTGAGGTCGTTGGCTTTTGCGGTTTCTATGAAGCTGTAGAGCACGGCGCTGGTGTTTGCACCTGTGGCGGTCTGGTTGAACAGCCAGTTTTTTCTGCCTATGACGAACGGCTTAATCGCGCTCAGCGCGATTATTATCAATGCTCAGTAATCCCGTGCATTGCCCAGCGCGACTATTGTGATAGTCATACAGCACGATATGAATGTTGGTGAATTGGGTGCATTACCAGTAGGTGAGTCAGCGCCACTAGCGTACAGCCACATATAGCTACGCACTTTCTCAGACTCAACCACTTTCAACGTGGTTTCATCCGCCGCGATAACCCGCTGTTGTAGCAGCTGTTGATGAAGCTGCTCATAAAGTGGTTTGTACAGCTTTGCGCAACGGATTATCCAATCAGCCATCGTTTTACAGCTTAGTTCGATACCATGCTGTTTAAACATCGCCTCTGGATGATAAAGCGGTAACCCATACTGATATTTACTGGTAATGATTTGCGCTAACAAGCTTGGCGTCGCATAACCTTTGGAGATAACGCTGTGAGGCACAAGTGCTTGTTTTACCCCGTTGCTTATTCTGTCCTTTTCACAGGTACGGCACGCATATTTGGGGCGAACATGCCCAATCATTTTAACCTGAGCTGGGATAAACTGAAGCTTCTCTGACTTATCTTCACCGATGCGATATAAGTCGCCCGAGCAACAGTCACAGATTTTTCTTCATCCGTAATGTCGTGAACGATAACTTCACGAGGTAGGTCTTTAGGTAGGGGATACGTGTCGGCTTATTACGGGTGTAGCGAATCGCTTCTTCGGCTGTCTCAGTTTCAACAACCAGCTCTTCCGCTTCATTGAACAACACATCTTGCCCAGGGTCGCCTTCAATGCTTTTACCGAACTGCTTGTGCTGGGCAATACGAAACTGCTTTTCAAGATATTGATAGCGCGACATAACTTGCGACAACATCTTTTTCAGTGTCGCTGGGTCGTCAGGTAAGTTTTCGACATCAATATTCATGACGTTGTTATCATGTAATAAGCCGCTGACTACCCGACATTATTAAGACTATTTCGTGATCTTTAATTGCTACTTATGATCACAGGTTATAAGCCGGATGTATTGTAGTGCAGCGGCTGATGGCCTGTGACATCGTAGCCCGATAATAGCCACTGTAACTGCTGTTCACTCACATGCATCTGCTGTTGGCGACAGAACTCCACCGCAGTAAGTCCACTTTGTTTTGTTTGTTCAAATAGATTGAGCCAGTCTTGGATGTCTCTTCGTTGATGTTGCTGCATGGTCATTCTCCTTAGCAAAGAGAAAACCATGCCGTAGCTAACTTATGAATTGAATGTGGGGATTACCGGACGGACACTTTTTTCATAGTCGCGTCCTGCGTTAATAATTGCAGAAAACTCCAATTAAGTTTGTCTTATTAATAGGGAAGTGGAAATCTTATTTTGAGCAACAAAAAGCGCAATAACGTCAAAGTACTCAATTGGGATAAAACGGGCTTTGCACTCTGGTATAAACGTCTCAAGAAGTACCACTTTACATGACCTGCCAATAAAAACTTACAGCAGGTTAATACGGGATAATAGTGGTATGAACGAAAAAGAACTTAAAAATCACTAACGCGCTTTTATGGATTTCAAAGTTAAGTACATTACAGTTAAAGAGACTAATATCGCTAATAACGATTTGTTAAACTGGATGCTATCATTCAATAGGTAATAAATTGAGAAGGAAAAAAATACTATCAGCGCGATGTCAAATATAACTTTAACTTTTTTCATTCTAGGCTCCGTTTGTGAACACAGTGAGCGGACGCTCACTGTGGTATCTTAGATTTAGATCATTATTCGCTTGTTAATGCAATTAAGGCGATATTAAGACCAATGTCTATTCCTACAGCTACTCCGATGATGAAAGGAACGACGCCACCATTAACTTCTTGCACCTGCTCCAGCGTTAATTCTTGAATATTGCTTGAATCAAAATTAGTCATGTATTTCCCCTTATTTCAATGCTGCGTAAATGCCTGCGCCAGCCGCTACTAAGCCAAGACCAGCACCTACACCTTTAATAAAAGCAGGGGCTGCTGCTAAAAATAATAGCCCACCGTTTACATCTTGCACTTGTTCAATTGTTAATTCACTCATGATTTATTCCTTATTTATGTGTTAAAAAAAATGAATAATTTTTCATCTTTACCTTATTACATTCTGAAATTAATGAAATATCCGCCAAATTTATCCATTAATATTATTGAATGTTGAGCGACAGTATTAAGTCGCCAAATAGATATTTAAACAAAAGCGTTAAAATCACAAGTTTAAGAAAAAACCCAAATACACACAAGAAAACAACAACTTGCAACCTTATATTACGAAACCATACGGCTTTTATAATAATTTATAATAGTGTTCGAGGATCCATTTAAATATAGGTGCCAAGAAATTTTACATCCGTAATTTACATTTAGCATATTCCGCCTTTTGTTACCGTGGGAACGGAGTCAAGTTTTTACTACTAAGTACAATGTAAGCAGTACATAGTGTCCGTCTGGTAATCTCTACGTTCAATTAATAAGTGAGCTACGCAAAGTTTTCTCTTTGCAAAGGAGAATGACCCTCAGCAACATCAACGAAGAGAAGTACAAGACTGTCTCAACTAATTTGAGCAAATAAACAAAGCGGACTCGCTGCGGTAGAATTTAGTTGCCAGCAGCAGACTAACGTTCAAACCTACTATGATCGACGTCATGATATTCAGCTTCAGCAAACTAGTAGTAAATTCGTTCAGGTGAAGCGTGAAGTCACGAAGGTCGAATCATATACCGAGGAAGTGGTCGGCTAACATCTTCTACAATCGGGGTGGCACAGCTAAGCGTGCCAATAATTGAGGTAGCTGGTTATCAAACTCTTTACTTAGTGCTTTGGGCTCGAGTATCAATCGTTCCCTCATATTTCTTACGCGACACATAAGTAAAAACCTATACAGCAATTCAACACTCATACTTTTTTTGCGTGATAATACCCTCATAAGATTTCATCAAAAACCCTACAAATATAGATAGAAGGTTACGAAAAAGCTTTTACTTACGGATAAAACTATAAGGCTTTCGTAAGAGAATAGTTTAATTTCTCCGGTTAAACTTGAGCGTGATCGTGCACAGCAGTAAGGACCGCTACTTGAAACACTTACTGATTCACTTTTAAACATATAAGGATTAACGTTATGAAAAACCTGTCATTAAAAATTGTAACACTTGCACTTGCCCTGGCTTGCTGGTCAACTAACACATTAGCAAGCGACGCAACAACGTCGGTTTGGAAAGTATCAAATGGGGAAGACACAGTGTATATAGGTGGCACTATACACATTTTGCCAATATCAGAATTTCCACTACCAGACGCTTTTAGCACTACCTATGAGAAAAGCGATACAATAGTGCTTGAAGCAGAATTACCAGCCCCTACTGATTTAGCTGCACAACGAAAAATAATGGCCGCAGTCGCCTACGAAGATGGCCAGTCTCTTAAAGATGAGCTTTCCGAAGAAACCTATGGCGCTCTCAATACCTATTTAAGCGCATTTGGTGCCACGGCAGACCAAGTGGCGAGCTTCAAGCCTGGAATGGTCGTCTCTATGCTTGTTGCTATGGAAGCCCAACGTAACCAATTGGCAGGCGAAGGAGTTGATGCCTATTTTAACCAACTAGCAAAACGCGACGGCAAAACAAGAGATTACTTGGAGACCTTAGACTTTCAAATCCAAATGATGGCAAACATGGGCGAAGGCGAAGAAGATCGCTTTATCTCTGAAACCCTAACCACATTACCCGAACTTAAAGAACTGCTTACACAAACTATTAAGGCATGGAGAAACGGCGATACCGAAGAAATAAACGAATATGTTGTTGAAAAGTTTAAACGTGAGTCACCCGTATCTTTTAACGAAGTATTTACTCAGCGAAACGCGAACTGGGTGCCACATATTGAGGCCATGTTCGGCGACGAAGATCAAGAGTTTATATTGGTTGGTGCAGGTCACCTTGTAGGTGAAGGTAACGTCCTTAAGTTACTAGAAAATAAAGGATATAAAATAGAGCAACTTTAACGCCACACCACCGCTACTTTTAGTAATGCCAAGCCTATAGGAATAAACTGGCTTGGCATTACTTACCGCTAAGCAAGCAAGGCTTTTGAACTACGCTAAGGTACATTCGGTGAGTCACTCATATTTATCTTTGGTCCTGCGGTAAGGGTCGCGAGCTTTAGCGTAGACTATTCTTTTGGTTCGATTTTTTACACGCCTCAAGCCTCTAAATGCCCATAGCGGCTCGTTCGCCGCCCGGCAAATGACATAGACAATTTCGATTTAACCTGACAAGACAAATAAGCATTCATTCGAAGACTGCTCTACACATGGCTTTTTTCAATGTATTGTAGCTTTTTAGCTAAGCATTGCCTGCATGAGGTTTAATTAATTAGATAGCACCTTTGCATATTCACCCATTACTAGTTTTAAATGGCAAAAACATATCAAATTACAGATATTATAAATGCTAATAAATCGTTACTAAACAATAACAATTAAACGCAAACTATTGAAAATAGTAAACTATGTAATTTTTGACAAGGCCGTAAAATAAAGACAATTTAGAGACCGTACTTCAACAAGTTTTGGGATTTAAGACTAAAACCGATGATTGAAGTTACTCACAAGAATCATAACTTCTCTGGCGGGAGATATGGTTCGTTATTGTTAATTTAATTTTATAAGCGAGATTTGTAATGAAAGAACTAAATTGTAACGACCTATCAATTGTAAACGGTGGCGGTGCTGCAGAGTTTGCATGTTATAGCGGCTTCACTGCATTAGGCGCACTAGGTGGTTTTATAGCTGGTGGTATTGCTACTGCAGGGTTGGGAATGGGGCCAGGAGCACTGTGGGGAGCGGGTCTGGGTTCTAGAATTGGTAGCGCTGTTTGTTATCCATAAACTAAGGAGTGGTCATGAAAACATTAGCTCAAAAAGAGATACAGTCTGTTAACGGCGGTATCGATTGTATGGATGCATTCACGATTGGCGGGAGTGTTCTTGGAGGTTTCGCCGGTGGTTATTTTGGCGGTTTTGCTGGTGCTCGCTATGGAATTGCCGGTGGCGCAATACTTGGAGGAGCGGCTGGCGCTTACTTCTGTTACCCATAAGCGTCTTTGGAGGTAGCGGTTAGCTACCTCATTTTTAAGCGTTAAAAGATGAGTTATTAATGAGCCAGAGTACACCTATGAACATAAAGTCTTTTTTTTTACTGATTATATATTTGGGCATATACGCTCCTATTTGGGGTGTTTTACTCGCCATTTTTATTCAAACACTAGAAAATCACGATTATGGTTTCGCTTTTCTAATCGCTATAGTGTTAGGTCCTCTTCTATTGTTAATCCTTGCCTGTTCTCGATATTCGATGTTTGTAAAAGGGCAAAAGCTCGTCGTCGCTTCTTTTCCTCAATACATTTCTTTTTCACTCGCGCAAGTTGCTAACGTTACTATCGAGAAAAAGCATATCATCGTTGAGAAAAATAACGGAGCGGTTAAAGAGATATCTTTTTTGTTCCCACCAAAATACTACATAGACACGAAATCGTGTAGGGAGAGGATTCCAGGCTTGAAGTTGTAGAGCGAGCAACCGTGCTTATTTTCATAGGCATACATTACTCGGCCGTACACGTCCGCTAATCCCAGCTAGCGCTCAGAGCGAATATTATCGATACTCAGCTGGCCGTCGAGTGTTTAACGTGCAAGCTTTTCTCATTGGTTCTCAGTCGGTATCCAGTACAATGAGGGATATCGGTATGACTGCTCTCAATGGGGCGTGGGCTGGTGCTACCATTGGATCAGAAGCGGGTCTTGCGGGTTCAGTAGCTTCAGCTGGTGCTGGGTTGTTCATGAATGAGTTTCTGGATTAAGAAACTATTTTTGGGGTCTAGTTTCAAGGCCCTTTTCTTTTAAATTAGTATTAGCATGCAGAATTTAAATTGGATTGGATTAGGAATTGGCATATTTCTGGGTGGCTCACTTGCTTTAGTTATCACACGAATATTTGGTCTTAATGTAGGCTTAAATGAAGGTTCAGTTGTATTTATTTTTATGTTGATATTCGGCTTAATCGGCAAAAAAATAGGTGCGGACTTCTCTATAGGTTCAAAGTCTAAAATCTAATGAAAGCAGCAACAGAATGTAAGCGTCCGCTAATCCCACCTAGCGCTTAGCGAATTACCATGGTAGTAGTTGCTCGATATCGTCATTGGCTCGACCGAGCTCATCCAGGCAAGTCATCACATACTCGAACACATTAGGGTCGTTGGCTTTGGCGGTTTCGATGATGCTGTAGAGCACTGCGCTGGCATTCGCACCATTAGCAGTCTGGCTGAACAACCAGTTCTTCCGGCCGATGACGAACGGTTTTATCGCGCGCTCTGCAGGGTTATTGTCGCTGGCGAGGTGACCATCGAGTGTGTATCGAACCAGCTTCTGCCATTGGTTTAAGCAGTATTTTATCGCTTCAATGTTAAGTTCTTGAGGTTAGCCTTACCGCTCGTGTGCACCTTTCTTTTTAATTAATTTACTCAACTAAGAAGGGTCTAATGAATCGCTGGCAATTCCGAGATTTATTTTCTAACAACCGAAAAAAAACCTCGTTCAATCTTAAGAACTTGACCGCCGCTCAGAAGACGTGAAATACCCCCAAAGAGTAAGCACGTGAACGTTATACTGAACACCACGAAAATAAGATAAACGGGTTTTAACCAATCAAACATCAAGAAAAATAAACTACAGATTACTGACAAGCAAAGCGCTGACGCGAAATTTTTTAACATTTCTTCACCTTAAAATACTAAATATTAAACTCGTTTCGAAATAAACGATGATTGATTTTAGACAGCAAGTCAAACCTTCAAAAAAAACAGAATAATCATTAAAAATCTGAAAGTGAGATCAGATTATTACTCTTAAAAAACTGGATGATATGTTTTAATACGTTTTGATAATACTTTTTCTTCTTATCACTTTATTTTAGATACTAAATCTCATAGCCGTTTTAACATTAAAAATTCAGTAGCCTTAAAATCAGACAGACTTTACTGAGTTTAACCTTGAAGTGATTTAACAAAATCTGAGGAAGTCTGTCTCTGATAGGCAATCAGCATCTCAGTGCAGTCACATTGATGACAACAGCTATTTGGAATTACTTATCCAGTCTAGCCCAGATAAGTGATGATGCAGTCACGACAATTGGCTAGTGGTAGAGTGAAATCGTCAAATTTTTATTGTTGATAAAAACCGTTCTTCATTTCGTCTACAAATGCCTTTCTACTAGTAAGAGATAGATAAAAACGTCGTAGCAAGTCATACATAACGAATTCGTGTTCTCGCGTGTACGCGTTGAACAACCGATTATTAAGCATATGTAGTATAGACGTTACCAGCTCATCTTTATTTATACTTGATGATCGCAGAGCTGAGCTTGCAGCAGCGACGGCTTGTTCGTATTCACGACCCCAGCTTTCAATCTTAGAGAATAATTCTTGCGGTGTCTCTGCGCCGTTTTTTTCTTCGGGCCGTAGGACAAAATGAAAATCATTGATTAATACTGATTTTAAGTTCCTATATTTCTCGCCTAATTGCTTTCGTAACTCTACATTCTCGTTAAACTCCCTTCCAAACGCTTCTCTTAAAGCGTTTACCAAAGCAAGTTTATGAGGCCAGCTGTAACCAAAATAGGTCAGTATTCGGTCAATACAAAGCGCGGCAGCCCTCCATCGAATATCATCTCCATAAATATGAACCAATGGGATTAACTCGGTAGCTAAGTCACTTTCCAACCTGAAAAGTGTTTCACAGTGTTCTAGTAGCTGTTCGCCTCCATAGCGCTCTAACTCTCTCTGGTAAGTAAAAAGCTCGACACGATCGACCTCATTGTTGTCAATAAAGGGTTGAAGATGCTGGTGTATACGGGGCAAAAGCTTCCCATATAGCACCTCAGGCTCACCTAGAAACCTAATTCTCAGATGCCAATCAGGATCACCAAAACGAATGAAAAACCATTTATCAAATAGTGATGTCGACGATTTAATAAATGACGCCAGGTGATAAGCTAATACACCTTCAACTTGATTATTGCCGGAATACACTTTAATGCTCATCCATTTTGAACCTGGCGAGTAGCTTCGCGGTTTGTTGTCAATCATTGTATGGCGTTGATTTAACCGAATGGCTTTATAAGAAGCCGCTTTTTTGTTCACCAAAGGGACGATAATCTCATTAGCGTATCCCTCACCCTTTTCGTTTTTGACTGATGAAACATACTGATTGGGTAGTGACTCTTTAAGAACTACTTCTTTGAACATTCTCGATTCTTCAACGAGCATAGTAAAAAGTAAGGGATTTTTGAGGTCGAGGGTCAGTGCGTTGTCACCAACAGAAAAGACTACAACATCATCAAGCTGATACTTTTCTTTCAACGCATTATATCGGTTATCACAATATTTGTTTTTCTCAAGAACGCTGGATAAAGCGGAGTGGGGAATACGCCACGTTTTTTCGTGCAGCACGATATCATCCAACATTACTCTTGGTGTAAAACAATATGTCGAAAATACATCGGGCATGATATTTGTGGGTATTGAGTAATATTGATACTGAATCGAGCACAAAAATCGGTATACGCTTAAACTTCGATTCGAAAAGTTATGGGCATTCGACATTCTTGGTATCACTTGCTTTTTCAGTCTTTCAGACCATAACTTTATTCTATTTTCTTCCACCCAAACATATAGATCGTTTACTGAGATAGAATATTCATTTTCAATATCGCTATCAGCCATAAATACAATCTCATAATCCCTTAAGCGCGGACGCGCAATCACGTTACCCGGACGTCCATCCGGCATGTGAACGACTTCGGCAAAAACGACATCCTCAGAGTGAAGCTCTTCTTGCTTAAGGTGTACTTTAACGTGTTCTTTCAAATTTTCATCGAGATGACAAAACCTACCGATTAGATTTGCCGCCGAGGGACCATAAACTGATATAAGTTTGATTAACTCTTTGTCGTCATTTTTAAACATAGAGACAACCGCGCCGTAAGAATATGGAAGCTTTGTATTGTCTTGTGTTGAGTCAATCGCATCTGCTAGTTCTTTCGAAGACAATGTAAGTGTTTCTGTGTTCTGATAATTCGGAAGGCTCATCTTTTGCAAGATTAGCTTATGCATAGGGCTCAATTCATTGGTTTTACGACTTGATAAACGACTTCGTAGATTTAAATTTGATAGCAAGCTCGATTCATAACCCGTATCTTCTGAGAAACCAATACCAGATTCATCGTCTAATACTGCTGTTAAAGGGATGAGCTGCTGATCAAAGCGTTTAGTAAACTGTGAAATAAAATTAGAAAATGGATTATGTGTGACCGCACTTGCTCGAGAGAGCAACTCAATGGCCTGCTGAATTGTGGAGGTAACATCCACCGCTAATTCACTCTTAACCATTTCAGGTGCTATATCTACCTGAAACAGTTTATTCTCTTGAATATTGATTGGTAAATCACGCAGCGTAGTAATTACGTTTTTATAGTCTTCTATGCTGGCGCAATCGTCTTCATCAATACGTTGCAATAATTCCACACCTTTTTTTAACCCATCATATTCGGCAAATGGTTCAAGTGAGGCTAGCAATGCTTTATCAGGTGATGAAGCAGTTAAAGACAGTGGTAAGTGTGGAATAATGATAGACTCATCTATCAGTTGCTTCACAAACGCTTCAAGTTCTGCGACGGAGAAGCTTTCGTATTGTGCATGTAATTTCAGCGTTATGTCGTCGAAAGAAACTGGCAAGTCGCAAAACGATAATACAAAGTCTAGAATATCAGTTTTTTGAACGGATGAGAGTCTATACTGCTTTGCATCTTCGCTGTCATATGACTCGATGTAACGGATCGTCTCAGCGCAAGCAGCTATGGAAGGGTTCGCGCGATAAGATAGATTTTTAACCTCTCTTTTTGATACGGCAGCTTTAAGCTGACTAAGCATCAATATATCAAACCGTGTTTTTCTCGTATATCTACTATAAGCGGGTACTATTAATTTTGTATGCTCCGATGGCTTACCCATGCTTATGCCAGAAAACAGCCCAAAGGGCGTAGGTCTTGACGACATACGAATAAAGTACTTAATCAGGGTATTTCGTATTTTTTTGCCTTGCTTAGAGTGCGGCCGCTTTGACCATATGGCAATACGCGAATGCAAAGATGGGCTAGCAATATATAAGCTTTCCATTACCTGTTCGCGATTCAGCCAATTTAATAAGAGTTCGTCTGCATCATTAGACGCGATAAACAGTGGCTTGAGAAGATCAAAAGGTAATCTTGGTATACGAAGAACGAAAAAACCATCAGGAGCACTAGTCTGCTTCATTGTAAAACACCGTTTATTCCATTATGTAACGGTAAATTAGCAATTAAAATAGCATCATTAAAGCCTGCCTCATAAACAAATAAGTTAAATAATGATGTACTTGCTTTAAATCTTGTATTAAGTGCGGACTCATATAATCTTACGCATCACACGACTGCCTTTACAGCATCTTCTACCAACGTATAGCAACTGCTTACATGCTACCCTTTCGACAATTTATACATAGAAACGTATCAGAGGATTACAGAGGTTGAAAGCTGCTTTATCTTTAGCGATAGAGATGAGCTCATTTTCGGCTAACTTTTGCAGTCTTATTGAAAAACTATGTAAGTAATGCGCTTGAGAGCTGAATTCGGGGCATAAAAAAGCCTCAACATGGCGGTGTCGAGGCTTTCCTTACAAGTGCGAGATTTTGCAAATGTAATAAGGAATTTAAATAGTAAGGTCTACATTCCCTTTTTTCAAGGCCATTCTTATCTTATGTCAACATTATTAAAACTTAGCAAAAAATAAAAAGCTATATATAACAAAAACATAAATCACAATCTTATTTTTATTTTCTAACATCTTCATAAGCGACTTTTCCTCTCAATTCGTTAATCATCATTTTGCGGTGCATGTGATTTGCGATGCTTATAGAATGCACTCTCACAAAATATTTTCAATATAAAACGATAAGGAAATACTATGGCACACAACAACCAACCAACGCTCATGCTTAATAAAACAACATTGAAGAACTTAAGTTTAGACGGTGCGGTAATTCCCAGAGAGGCAACAAGATCCGTTGTTGGAGGGACAAATGACAAAGAACAAGTCGACGGTTTTTACAGACAAGAAAATGTGCGAGCCGCGTCGACCAATATTACCTTTAGCTCTACATATCCACGGCTTTAAAAGAAATGAAGACAATGCCTTTAATAACCGTGACAGCTGCGCTTAGTACAATTGTTTCCGGGTTTACTAATGGCACAGAAGTCCAGCTATTTAAACCAAGCGCAGCCGTTGTTCTGGCAAGAAAGGGCGGAGATATAGACGACATATTGGCGCAAGTGGGAGACGTGTTGGAAAAAGGCGATGCTCTTATTCTTGTGCGAGGAGGAGACGTTAGCAGCGTTATCAAAGCCCCTCAACGAGGTGAGTTGAAGCGCTATGGCTCCAATGTAAAGGTAGACAAGCACCTGCAAGCTGGAGATTTCGTAGCAGTGTTGCAAACAAAGTACGTTGACGGCGTTATTAGTTTGGATGTCAATCCACAAATAACCGATCAACTAAGTATAGGAAAGTACTGCTGCATTGTTGTTAACGAGGAATCATTTACAGTTCAAGTAAGCGATGTCACGAAGCATGACGACAGATACTTTCTCTACTTTTCATCGCAAGACCAGTTGTCAGAATTAATGGTTCTTCTTGAATCTACAAAACCGCAGGAATTAGATATTTCATTTCAATTGAGCCAGAAATAACTATTTGAAATAAAGCGAAAGTGAAAAGGTTAACTGTTCAAGTTATACCGGCACGCTGAGGATTAAAATATGACAGTTAACGATTTTTTTAAACACTACTACGATGTTATTTGTAACGGCGACTTAAATGCATTGGACGAGCTTTATCATAGTGATTCCCCTTTTCTGGCTAATGTAAAAGCGCAGTATGAGTCAATTCGCCAACAGCTTGAGATGACCATTGAAGTGCTCTCTATTGAGCTGGTCGCCAAGCAAAATGACCTACTAGTTATCCGCGATAAAATTAATTTTCAAGGAAAGCAGGGAGCACAGGTCATGTCTAACCAATCGGAAAATTTGCATGTAATGACTCGAAAGCCCGACCAAGATTGGAAGGTTCATAGTACTGCATGCTTAAGAGTAAAAGAGGCGTAAGCAAAATGGCTAACTTGTTTAGAAAGGAAGCCATTGCACATCAAGGGCAAAGGCTAGACGGTGAAGTAACACTTGCTACTCATATGTCTTTCAGTATTGTCGCATTTTTATTGGTTTCAGTAGTCTTAATTTGTATTGCTTACTTGTTTTGGGGTGAGTATCACAGAAAAGAAGTAGTGCCTGGGTATTTAAGACCCACAACCGGATTAAGCAAGGTCTACGCTATCGCACCGGGACTTGTAGATGAAGTTTATGTGGAAGAAGGTGATGTTGTAAAAAAAGGGCAGCCACTTGCCCGAATTAGAATGGATCGACAATTGAGTTCGGGAAAAGGTGCCAACGATACCATCATACAAGAGTTAGTAATACAGAAAGAACTGATTAAGAATAATATCGAGCACGAGCAACAGCTTTATCAGGCAAACAAGAAACGACTACAGAGCCAGAAGAAGAACACCTCAGCAATGTTCGAACAAGCCTTGTCACAACGAACACTATTAAAGGAAAGGGTTAAATTAAGTCAAAATAAGATAGACGATATTAAGGCACTCATTGAACAAGGCTTCGCATCCCAAAGAGAGCTAGAAAATCAACAAGATTCATTACTCGCAATTAAACAACAGCTCGAAGACGTCCAGTCTAAGATTCTTTCAACAAAAGACAATCTCAGCCAGTTAGATTACCAGTACGAACAGCTTCCTGTAGAACACGAGGATAAAATCTCGAAGCTTAAGTCACAACTTGCAGGAATCAATCAGCAAATATCACAAGCTGATTCACAACGTAGCTTTGAAATAGTTAGCAACAAAGCCGGTGAGGTAACAAACTTACTCGTCAATAGTGGGATGATGGCTAATACTAATCAGCCCATCATGACAATACTACCCGTTGAGGCTTCACTCGAAGCTGTCCTTTACGTTCCCACCCGAGCTTACGGTTTTGTTAGTACTGGTCAGCAAACGCGCATTCGTTATCAGGCCTTCCCTTATCAAAGATTTGGTATTTATGAAGGTGATATTACGGAAGTTTCCAAAGCAGTTATTTTACCAAATGAAGCCTCTTTACCTGTTAGTTTTCAGGAACCCGTATACCAAGTAGTCGTTACACTTAAAAAGCAGGGTGCCATGGCTTACGGCGTTACTGTTCCTCTACAGGCTGGAATGCTGCTCGAGGCCGATATAATGGTTGATAAACGCAGTTTATTCGAATGGCTTCTGGAACCCATCTACAGTATTAAGGGAGCCGTATAATGGAAAATCCAAGACATCTCCTGAAGTTTGGTGGCTCGCGAAAGCTACCAATGATCATGCAAACAGAGGCTGCTGAATGCGGGCTAGCGTGCCTTGCAATGGTTGCGGGCTATCACGGGTACAAGACCGATCTTACACATCTACGTCAGAGCTTTTCCATATCGTTAAAAGGCGCCAGCTTAGAAGAGCTGATGGAGATTGCAGACAAAATGCATATGAGCTCCCGCGCACTCAGACTTGAGCTTGAGCATTTACATCAGCTGAAAACGCCATGTTTACTACATTGGGATATGAACCACTTTGTAGTCCTTAAAAAAGTGAGTAAGCACCATGTCGAAATCCTCGACCCCGCATTAGGTACTCGACGTTACACCAAAGCAGTGTTTTCCAAGCATTTTACCGGAGTTGCATTAGAGCTTTCTCCTACCAAAGAGTTCAAGTCCCAAGATAGCCGTGTAAATATGAAGCTATCGGATTTTTGGGACTCCATCTCTGGATTAAAGTCTACCCTTCTAAAAGTATTTGTACTGTCAATACTGTTGCAAGTCTTTGCCATTGCAAGCCCCTACTACATGCAGCTTGTTGTTGACGAGGTTATCCTTAGCTACGACCAAAATTTGCTTACTGTTCTGGCAATAGGGTTTGCCATACTTATGCTCATAGAAATGATTACTGGGGCAGTGAGAAGTACACTGTTACTTCACTTTGGAAACTTATTGAGTATACAGCTTGGTGCAAACCTGTTTCACCACTTAGTCAGGCTGCCCTTGCAATATTTCGAAAAAAGACATATCGGAGATGTTGTATCACGATTCGGCTCTTTACAACAGGTTAAGAGCCTTTTGACCGAAGGTGTTATTGCAGCCCTTATCGATGGCCTTATGGCGATCACAACACTAGTAATGATTTTTATTTACAGTCCCAAATTGAGCTTAGTTGTTCTAATTGCCATGCTCATTTATGCCGCTTTTAGAATTGCGATGTACAAGCCTCTTAGGCAGATGTCTGAGGAAGTCATTGTTAGTCAAGCAAAAGAACAATCCAACTTTATGGAAACAATAAGGGGTATTCAGACAATTAAATTGTTCGGTCGTGAAGTACAACGCCAAGGTGTATGGCACAACAAGTTTGCTGACTCTTTAAATGCTGGTATCAGAGTTGGGCATTTAAACATTGGTTACCAAGCTTTCAATAGCTTTATCTTTGGCATCGAAAACGTTCTGGTTGTTTACTTCGCCGCAATGCTTGTAATGAGTGGTGACCTTACAGTTGGTATGCTATTCGCTTTCATGTCATACAAACGTCAGTTTACAGAAAAAGCAGCTAACCTAATTGAAAAACTCATTGAATTTAAGATGCTTAACCTGCATTTCAACCGATTGGCAGATATATCGCTGACCGAAAAAGAGCAGAATCTTACAGGAAGCAGAACGTCTCGCCCCCTGGAAGGTACGCTAAATTTGAAAAACGTGACTTATCGCTACAATGAAAAAGACCGCCCCGTTTTCTCTAACTTAAACGTAACCATCAACGCCGGCGAATCCGTGGCGCTTGTAGGCCCTTCAGGGTGTGGAAAAACCACTCTGGCGAAAGTCATGCTAGGTTTATTCTCTCCTGAGTGCGGGCAAGTTGAAGTAGATGGAATAGATATAAAGCAAATGGGCTTGGGTGAATATAGAAAGCAAGTTGGCGCCGTTATGCAAGATGATCAGCTTCTATCAGGTTCAATCTCGGATAATATTTCTTTTTTTGACCCTCAAAAAGATATGGAACGCGTTGAGTGGGCGGCTAATATCGCAGCCATAGATAAAGATATTAGCCAAATGACCATGGGCTACAATACCTTGGTGGGTGACATGGGAGCAGCTTTATCTGGCGGCCAAATTCAGCGCTTATTGCTCGCTAGAGCACTTTACAGAAAACCAAAAATTTTATTTATGGATGAGGCCACTAGCAATTTAGATACGACGCTTGAGGCATCTGTAAATAATGCTATTAAATCGCTAGATGTAACCCGAATTATTATTGCCCATCGCCCCGAAACAATTGCCAGTGCAGACCGAGTTTTAGAGCTAAGGTATGGAAAGCTAATAGAACGCGTAGAACCTACACACTACAAAGATGATGAAAGCTCAACATCTACTGTTCTTAATATCGACGCTGAGCCGACCACGGGCGAATATGAACCACTCGGTTCAGATTTTGAATTAGCTTAGCTGAAACTAATTTGGTAGCGAGTGAGAATACTCGTAACTAAATGTGCAACAACTGCAAAATTGCTCTGATTCAAAGAGCAAAACTATTAAATGTAATAAGGAAAAATAATGGAAACTCTTAAACAAAATGAAATCAAAAATGTTTCAGGCGGTGCGTTATTCGCTGATAACCCAATATTGTTCGAACAACACTATGGGTATCCGATGCCACATTGGGCACTCTTCGCGCTTAACCTTAACTAAATTTCGGTCTTACACTGACAACTATTAATTGTCCTTTAAAGGGCGAAAGCATTTTCGCCCTTTCTTACATATCCGCCATCATTCAGATTTTATTTAACTAACTCAACAATACTTCCTGTTTACAATCCTAAATTAAACAGCAATAGCTTTTCCCGCCATTTAAGATCTCATTGTTCAATTTAACTAAATATTCATCTTAAGTAATGAGGAATTACGAACGTACAACTTCCAATGAGAAGTTAACACATGAGCGTTTAAATAAAGTCCCTAAATTCCTCTAAAAATTAAAATCTCCGTACCATTTTCTACTCCCAAGCCTTGCCATAATCAGTCAAATTTATTATCAATATTTGTTTAATAGATCGATATAAACATCGATTAAGCACTTCTCTACACTAGCTACAAGAATTGCTATTTTCTATGAGAAATATATTGTTGAAAAAATATTCTTAGCAAACCATACCTTTTAAAAAATAGCATTATCGAAAGATAACAATTAGATATATCTGTCTGAAATTACTAGATATTTACCATTTAGGCAGAGTTTGATTTTTTCCTTACCTTGAATAAATAATAGCTTCACGAATAGGAAAACTAAATTAGAAAACGTTAGCGGGCATGCTCAGCTTAATAAGCTTAACTGATTAAGGGCTTGTCCACATCGAAACCAATATTGAAAACTTGAGAAGGGAAACGTTCATGCACCACGTCATACTAGGCCACCAGAAAGACCTGCACGCTACTTATATGCTTGACGCGATGCGAAAAAAAGGGCTAAACGCACATCTATTGCAGTCAAGTGACTTTCCTCGCTGTATTCAATTGGCTTACTCACCGTCAAATGGTTTTGGCCATTTAATTTCAAGTGATGGCAATAAATTGGCTTTCGAAGAAGTTAAGTCTGTCTACTGGCGTAATTTTTGTGGCGTATCAGATGAAGCACATCGAGGCAATTTTGGCACAGCTGAATATATTTCGGCAAAAGATAGCATGGCATGTTTGCGTAGCTGGTTCAATGTTTCTGAAAACACACTATGGGCTAATAGTTGGCAAGCCTATGAGCACCACAAAGAAAAACCTTGGCAGTTATCGAAGGCAAAAAAATTAGGCCTAAACATTCCAAGAACATTAGTGACTAACGATATTCGCGAGATTAAAAGTTGGTATACATCTTTAGAAAAAAGCATATTCAAACCTGTCACAGGCGGCACACACACAGAGATTTTGTGTGCCGCCCATTTTGACAGTGCTCACATTACCGATGCGTTATCAAAAGCGCCAATAACTGTCCAGGAATATATTGAAGGCACTAACATTCGAACATTTGTTATCGGTGACCAAGTTTTCTCTGCGGAAATACGTAGTGATAGTGTTGATTTTCGCGAGGATAAAAATACGGATGTCATTCCAATCGAAACACCGAAAGATATTGCCTTACAGGCTATATCAATTATGAAAACCCTGCATATGACTTGGACTGCTATTGATTGGAGAAGAGACAAGAGCGGTGTTTACTACTTCCTAGAGGCGAATCCGTCGCCTATGTTTTATGGGTTTGAAGTTCAGACTGGCATTTCAATCACAGACCATCTGATTTCGTTCTTAGCTAAGGGCAAACCAGGGTTTTCACAAGTAAAAGATATGCATCGAGTTACGGCTTAGATGCAACTAAGTTTCAGTATAATTTGCTGAAAAAAAAAGCTTTCGGAAAGAAAGCATCATTAACTTTAAACATGTAATAAGGAAAAAATTATGCATCCATTTGCATTAAATCAAAAAGCAACAGCATTAGTAACTGGCGGGGCTAATGTAACTACACCTAACGATGGAAAAGCACTTAACGATAGAAAAATTGGTGTTTTCCCCGAGTTTCCACCTATTTACACAACCATGGCTCTCGGTGAAGAAGGCGGGGAGTACCCACCTGTTATTACTCGTTAATTTGCAATAACTTTCAAAATTAGCGATATAGTTTTAATTAAATACTCATTCGAATTCTACAAAAATTGCTCCCTAGTATTTGCTCGATGAGAAAAGAAGTGATCCATAGTGATCACGTGTGCCGAAAGATAAGTCTTCTGGCGGGAAGGCTTATCGTAAACAAAATGTAATAAGGAAAAACTATGCACCCATTTGCATTGAATAAACAAGCAATAAACTTAGTCACTGGTGGATCGAACGGTTTTAAGCTAACTGACGGCCAAACTTTTGACGATAGACTTACTGGCGTTGCGCCTCCACCTAGATACCCTGTATTTAAATATTTTCCTATCTATACCACTATGGCAATAGGGGAAGAAGGTGGTGAATATCCGGTTGACACATATCGGTAAAACGACTCCTCGAATATTTAAAGCGCATACACCGAAGATTTGGCGGTAATTAAGAGGCAGTTACCGTCTTTTCTCAGACAGGAAAAGTATGCGTAATTAAAAAGTTTACCGATAAGTTGTGTAAAAGAGAAGCTGAAAATTAAGCTTCTCTTTTTGTACCCTGTAATTTTCGCTGCATAAACTTATTATAGCAACTCAGTTTTTCATCTTAATTGGGTTTCACGCTACAATGAAGCTAACTACGGCTTTAGGTCGAGCATCAACTGAAGATTGCTCAATCGAAGATATTTACCTTTTTATTAATTGAATCATTTCTAATTTCAAGCGCTACCGAGCAGTTCGTCCAATAGCACTTGATGACGCATTTGCTGTTTTAGTGTACGCAAACGCTGAGCTGTCACAATGGCTTCTAAGTCACTCAATGCAGTCGCAAAATCGTCGTTAACGATCACGCTATCGAACTCACTAAAATGAGACATCTCTGATACGGCTTGTGCCATGCGCCCTGCAATTACTTCTTCACTGTCTTGGCCGCGGTTGTTTAAGCGTTGTTCTAATACATCAAGTGATGGTGGAAGAATAAAAATGCCACAAGTATCTGGCATGAGTTTTTTAACTTGGCGAGCACCCTGCCAATCGATATCTAAGAAAACATCAATACCACGGTAAAGTGTCTGCTCGATAGTTACGCGGGATGTGCCGTAATAATTGCCAAACACTTCAGCATATTCAAAAAATACGCCCTGTTCGATAAGCGCTTCAAACTGCTCTCGGCTTACAAAATGGTAATGCACACCGTCTACTTCACCCGGACGCGGTTGACGCGTGGTATGAGACACAGACACCTGCATAGGCGAAGTTTCATTACCTTCGTACTTTTCCATTAGCGCCTTGATAAGGCTTGATTTTCCAGCACCAGACGGAGCTGCAAGAATAAATAAATTGCCAAGTAGTGAAGCCATAGGATATTAAAATTCTATCAAAATGTGGTTATTTCAAGTGGCAATGATAGCATATGAAGCCATTGCGCCGTAACTGCGATTATCTGGTTTATCCATTGATGGTTCGCCCATTTCAATTATAGCCGGCGCAAACCAACCAAATAACAATAATAAGCTCCTAAGAATGATGGGGTCAGAGTCGTGACTCTGACCCCATCATTCTCGGAAAAGACAGAGATTGCCCGTGAGAAAGGATAACCATTGGTAATAGGGTAACAACAAAATTAGGAAACAAAGAATGACTCAGCAACTTCTGCCGTGCGTAGAGATAAACCCTTCCACTACGCCTGATGCCTGCGTTATCTGGCTACACGGTCTAGGCGATTCAGGCCACGGTTTTGCGCCTATCGTGCCTGAACTAAAGCTTCCTGAATCAATGGCCGTCAAATTTCTATTCCCCCATGCACCTGAGCGCCCCGTAACCATTAACGGTGGTATGCGTATGCGTGCATGGTACGACATCAAATCACTGGATTTTGAAAGCCGTGCAGACTTAGAAGGCGTAAAAGAATCTGCTGCACAAGTAGAAGCACTTATTGAAGCGCAGATTGAAAGTGGTATTCCCAGTGAACGCATAGTGCTTGCTGGATTCTCTCAAGGCGGTGTGATTGCACTTCACCTAGCGCCTAGATATGCCCGTAAGTTTGCTGGGGTTATCGCGCTATCTACATACATGTGTGAGCCATCACTACTTGAAAGTGAGGCGTCAGACACCAACCGTGAAACGCCTATTATGATGGCCCACGGTGACCAAGATGAAGTGGTACCCGTATTTATGGGCAACGCGGCATTTAAAACGATAAATGAGGGCGGTTTTAACGCTACGTGGCAGACTTACACCATGCAACACAATGTATGTATGCAAGAACTTAACGACATCAGTGCTTGGCTTCAAAAAGTTCTAAACTAAATTTTACCATGCACTATCCAGTGTGATAGCTGGCTACAACACGCCCAACTATCACACTGAACCCCGCAGCTTTCTGACTACTACCGTTATATGTACTCGTCGCCCCCATACTCTGCATTAAGATGCATAGCAAAACGTTTCAAACATAGCGCTATTCAGCGACGCGGTTTCTGCCTCCATTTTTCGCTTTATAAAGATTATCGTCAGCTTGCTTTAAGCTAGCGTGAAGTTTGTCGTCGGTAAGTGCAGTTGCAACGCCAAAGCTGGCGGTAATATTGTGATTGATATCCCCTTCTATAAATGGGCTTTCTTCAACCACCTTTCTCATTTTTTCCGCAAGTTTTACGCCTTGGCTCAGCGGAGCCAGAGGAAAGAGCACTAAAAACTCTTCTCCGCCGGTGCGCGCAATAATGTCAGACGCTCTAACTGCGCTTTTGATAATGCTAGTGAAGTGGATTAGCGCCTCATCACCAATATCATGCCCATAGGTGTCGTTAATCTTTTTGAAGTGGTCTATATCGACAACAACCGCGGTTAGAGGGAAATAGGCGCCAGGGTCTTTCATGGCTCGTTCAAAAAAGACAGTTTCTAAAAAGCGTCTGTTTGGTAATTTGGTTAGCGGGTCTGTATTCGCTTGCCTCATTCGCTCTAAGTTTTCACGCAGCATTTCTTTTCGGCTTTTGTGCCAGAAATTTTCGCTTATAAAGGCAACGCTAATAAAACAGAATGTTGCAATCAAAAACCGTGAAACATGCTCAGCAGGATATTTTGCAACGATAACGTCTTGGTTATAGAGCATATAAATCGACAGCCCTATGGTAACCGCAACATAGAGCATAGCTGGCTTAAATCGCACTACTATTATTTGTATAAAAAGTAGTGGAAATATGAAGTACAAGCCCGTGTTATTAAGCCCGCCGGTATAAACCAAGGCATTGATGGTGAAAAGAACAATAAGCCCTGCGAAATAATAAAACACATCACTTTTTGGGAAAATATGTGAGAGCGCAACGTTAAGGTAAATAACGGTGGCAGATGTAGCTAATACGCTAACCAATAATGGGTTATTGGTGCCAAAATTAAGCCACGCCATAAACGCGATTATGGTGCCACCAACATAGGAAATGAAATACAACGTAAGTTTGCGTCTTTTTACTTCAGCTTCGTCTTGTTGCGCGTTTCTTAGTAACTGTCCAATTGGCGTGTTGTCCATACTAACAACTCTACTCCCCAAATTTATAAGCAGACACTTTGTCCATCTACAGCATAGACGTATATCCACGCGAAAACCAAGTAGAAAACTGCGTCTAATTTCAAACATTAACGCAGAAAATGCGTATACTACAAAGTATCTCGTATAACGCTGAGTTACAGCGTTTAAGTTTATTTTTTACAGAGTTTGGAATAGCCATGAGTTACCTCAACACTACCCGCACCGTTCGAATTGCTACCAGAAAAAGCGCGCTAGCGCTTTGGCAAGCAGAGTATGTGAAGGCAAAATTAATGGAGCACTATCCATCGATGACCGTTGAGCTTGTACCAATGAGCACTCAGGGCGACAAAATTTTAGATACGCCACTGGCCAAAATTGGCGGCAAAGGCCTGTTCATTAAAGAACTTGAAATAGCTATGTTGGAAGGCCGTGCTGATATTGCAGTGCACTCAATGAAAGACGTGCCCGTAGCGTTTCCTGAAGGTTTTGGTTTGCACGCTATTTGTGAACGCGAAAACCCGTTTGACGCTTTTGTCTCTAACGATCACGATAGCCTAGATGCGTTACCACAAGGCGCAGTAGTGGGCACATCTAGCCTTCGCAGACAATGCCAAATTCGCAAGTATCGCCCAGATCTCATCATTAAAGATTTACGCGGTAATGTGAACACGCGATTAGCAAAGCTAGATGCGGGCGAATACGACGCCATTATCCTAGCTTCTGCAGGTCTTATTCGCCTTGAAATGGAATCTCGCATTCGTATGCCGTTACCTGCTGATATTTCGCTACCAGCTGTTGGCCAAGGCGCGGTAGGTATTGAATGCCGTAACGACGACGAAGAACTGATTAACTTACTACAAGCGTTGAATCATACAGATACCAATACCCGTGTTACCGCAGAGCGCGCCATGAATGAAAGATTGGAAGGCGGCTGCCAAGTACCTATCGGTAGTTTTGCAACCCTTGATGGCGACGTACTTACTTTAACCGGTATGGTTGGAAAACCAGATGGTACTGAACTGCTGTTTGCGTCGGCTACCGCGTCGCGTGAAAAAGCCGCAGACATCGGCGTCGAAGTGGCTGACGCGCTTTTAGAGCAAGGTGCCGGAGAAATCCTTAAAGCACTTTATAACTAAGTTATATTCAGTAGAAGCGCGCATTTCTAGGCACATAGGAATGCGCAACAAACTTAAAAGGATGAGAGTTCGATAAAATGCTTCTGTTCACGCGTCCACTGCCAAAATTAAAAGCGAGTGCTTCGGCTTTCGAACAAGCGGGCATTAATGCGGTAGGCGTAGCCACCTCTGACATTATTGATATTCCATCTGAACAAAAAGCCTCTGAAGAGTATTTAGCTTCAAATACAGTAAACGCAATTATTGTTACCAGCGTATACGCTGTGAATAGTGTTATTTCGGGGCTGCGTAACACTGCCACCCCACTCCCTTTGATTATTGCCGTTGGCGATGCCACTGCGCGCAAGTTGCAGGCTGGCCTTGAAACGTTTTCTTCGGCCAACGTGGTTACTCCAAAGGTCCATACATCCGAAGGTATACTGGCAATGCACCAACTTAATGAGGCAAACTGTCAGCATGTCGTTATTATTAAAGGTGAAGGTGGGCGAGACGCCATAGCTAAAGGATTAGACGAAAAAGGTATTTTAGTGAATAGCTTTTGCGTTTATAAAAGAGAGCAACTTACGCGCCCAGTTTACACAAAACGGTGGAAAATGGGCGAAGTTAGCGGCATTATCGCAACAAGCGAAGCAATGGCACTGCAACTGATAGAAGAATTCGGTAACGCTTTGTTAGCTTTTAAATGGTTAACAGTGAGTGACCGAGTCGCCCAAACCCTTAACAGCAAAGGTGTTGAAGAGGTAGCGGTTTGTCAGCGAGCCACCGATCAGGCACTCATCGCCTGGGTAAAGGATAACTGGGAGTATTGAATGGCCAACAATAATGAAAATAGCCCACAAAAAGAGGAACTCGTAAAAGTGGAAGCTGAAAAAGAAGTAATTGAGTCTTCTGCCACGCAGAGTGAATCGACTGAATCTGGCGCTAAGAAAAAGAAATCATCAGGCAATGGCCTGTTGTGGTTCGTCGTTATCATCTTATTCTTGGTAGTGATAGGCATGGCTGGCGCAGGCTATTGGTATTACATGCAGCAGCAGTCGGCAAGCGCAGATACTGCCACCACACAGCAAAGCAACACCACCAAGTTAAATACTATCGAGCGCGAGCGTAGCGACATTCTAGCGTCGCTAGAAGCCGTGTCGCGAACAAATGAAGCTTTGCAAGGTACGGTAGCCGAGCTTAAAGCACAGAATGAAAAGCTTAGTCTTCAAGCAGAATCTACCCTTCAACAGCTAAACAATATGGAAGGTCGTCGCCCAGCCGACTGGCTAATCGCTGAAGCCGACTATTTAGTTCGCATGGCAGGCAGAAAGCTATGGCTTGAAAACGATGTTCGTACAGCAATTTTGCTGCTGGTTAATGCAGATAAGCGTTTAAAATCATTGGCTGACCCATCGGTGCTACCCGTTCGCGCTAGCCTAGCTGAAGATATTCAAACGCTACAGCAGCTAAACCCTGTCTCGCAAAGCTCAGTAGCGCTTGCCCTTACCGGTATGATTGCGCAAATCGATAAGCTTCCTCTTGATACTTTTGAAAAGCCAGAAGATGCTAACGCAGAAGACACCACCTTGTCAGAGTCGGCTGACGACTGGCAGGAAAACCTTGCGAAGGTGTGGCGTTCGTTGGTGAATGATTTTCTTACGGTTAAAACCATTGAAGGTCCTGTAGAGCCAGTACTTTCATTAGAAGCGCAGTTCCTGGCAAAAGAGCAGCTTCGCCTACAGCTTATGCACGCACAAACCGCAGCGCTTCAGGGCGATGCCGGGCTTTACAGCCAATCGCTTCAGTATGCGCAAACGCTGCTTATTGAAAAATATGATACTGAGAAGAGCCAGGTAACCGGCTTTGTTGATGCACTTCAAAACCTGATTGCTACTGATGTATCACGCCCAATTCCAACAGAGCTAGCGTCACAAAAACCGCTAGAGCGTTTACTGGATAGCCGCGTTAAACAGGTGTTTGGTCAAGGAGCAAGTGCACTATGAAATGGTTAGCTATTGCCCTTGCGGTATTAGCCGCATTCGTTGTTGCGCTTATTGTTGGTCCAATGATACTTGGCGATAAAGGTTACGTACTTATTTCCTTAGGAAGTACAGCTATTGAAATGACCGTGATCAGCTTTTGTATTTTGGTCATAGGTGCCGTCATTGCCTGGTATGTGTTATCTCGTTTTGCTCTGTGGGCATTAAGCTTAATTACAGGCTCACATAAATGGTTTGGCACCTTAGGTGAACGTAAGCGCAAGCGCGCGTTTTACGATGGCTTACACGCCATGGCCGCAGGTGATTTTGATTCGGCGCAAAAAGCATTAGGTAAAACCACCAATGGTGACTTTGAAGGCGTAAACTATTTAGCCTCAGCGCAAATTGCGTTTGCCAACGACGACCTATCCAAAGCCCGTTATTTTCTGGTTCAAGCCACTGACTTTCCGAAAGCAAAAGTAGCCGCAACAGTAATGCATGCACGCATTGATGTAGCTGAAGAAAAGTTTGATGCGGCGTTAGAAAAGCTTAACGAGCTAGACGAACAAGACCGTGAGAACAAGCAAGTTGTGCAATTGAAAGCACAAATTCTTGCCAAGCTAGGTAAGTGGCAGGTGCTTCAAGAGAATTTATCAGGCTGGCGTAAAGCCTTGCCTAAAGCTGACTACACCGCGTGGAGCCAGCGTATTGCTAAGGGTAAGTTTGCAGAAATTGCCAGTAAGCAAGGTGCCGTTGAGCTTAAATCGTATTGGGACACCCTGCCCCGTAAGCTGCGTCACGACGACGCTTATCGCGCCGCTTACGTTCAACAGCTACTTGACCAAGGCATGCATGCCGACGCTCAGGATTTGTTAGTTGAATGGCAAAAACGTGGACCGAACAGCGCCCTATTCCCGTTGTTCACACAGCTTAATATTCCAGATGCATCGCCATCATTACGTTTACTTGAAAGCTGGATAAAACAGGACGAAGAAAACGTTGAGCTTTATTCCACGCTAGGCCAAGTGGCGTTTAACTCTGGCGATGATGTGTTAGCTGAGAAAGCTTTGCTTAAAGCCACTAAAATGCAGTCGCGTAAAGAAGATTTATTGCTGCTATCTGCCATTAGTGAGCGCAAGCATGACACAGCCACCGCCCTTCAGCTTTACAAAGAAGGTCAACAACTAGCTAGCTAAATGAATATTCGTTTAGCTTTCTGGTAGTACTTGTATTTCAACTAAAGTTGAAGCTATAGTAAAAAGGAATTCTCAATTCGGGCTGCTTCAGCAAAAAACAGCCCGAATTGAAACAAACAACTTGTCGGAGTGCTTCACTGTTAATCCAGTAAGCTGAGACCGCGAAAGTGGGATCCGTAGAACCTGATCAGGCTAGTACCTGCGAAGGGAACAAGAAAATACAATGTGTACGATGTTAAGCAACAGTTTGGCATTGTGAAGCAAGGTTAGAATTTTAGTGGTTTGCTTGGCACTTTTATAACGGGCACTAAGCGTTAATTTTGAGATAAAGCATCAAATTCCAACGATGCCATTTGCAACTCAAAGTAAATTGCTCCAGACCTTAAGAGCAAACAACAGTAAAAGGTAACGGGCTCATTCTTAGCATCTTTACTTTCAACCTTACTACAGTAGAGGTTTACTCCTCTTAACACTTACACACTGTATTCTCCTTCACTCCTGACAAGCATTTTTAGAACCTATTTTTACAAGGTAAAATGCTATGTCGAACAGACGCGAACAACGCCAACAAGCTCAGCAATTCATAAATGAACTAGCGGGCGAAGCTTACCCAAATTCAACACGCCACTACGAGTGTGGTAGCCGCGACGACATTCGCGTGGCCATGCGCCTTATCCACCAGCACGACAGCTTAGTCGGTGGCACCGAAGAAAACCCTATCTTAGAGCCCAACCCACCGATTCCGGTGTATGACACTTCAGGGCCCTACGGCGACCCGCAAGAAAACATAGATGTACACACGGGTTTAGCACCACTTAGACAAAAGTGGATTGAAGAACGCAGCGATACTGTCGAATTAGAAGGCGTTTCATCAAGCTTCGCGAAAGAGCGAGAAAACGACATTTTTACCGAAGATTTTCGCTTTATTCGAAGCCGCAAACCACTAAAGGCAAAAGCAGGCAAAAACGTAACCCAGCTTCACTACGCAAGACAAGGCATTATTACCCCTGAAATGGAGTACATTGCCATTCGTGAAAACATGGGCCGCCAAGCCATTAAAGATGCCGAGCTTACGCAACAGCACAAAGGCGAGCACTTTGGTGCGAATTTACCCGACACCATTACGCCTGAATTTGTACGCCAAGAAGTAGCCGCAGGCCGTGCCATCATTCCATGTAACATCAATCACCCCGAACTAGAGCCAATGATTATCGGCCGTAACTTCCTGGTGAAAATAAACGCGAATATTGGTAATTCTGCAGTAACGTCATCAATAGAAGAAGAAGTAGAAAAGCTAGTGTGGTCTACGCGCTGGGGCGCCGACACCATCATGGACTTGTCTACCGGCAGAAATATTCACGAAACTCGCGAGTGGCTGCTACGTAACAGCCCAGTTCCTCTTGGTACCGTGCCCATTTATCAAGCGCTAGAAAAAGTAAACGGTGTAGCCGAAGACTTAACTTGGGAAATGTTTAAAGACACGCTTATCGAGCAAGCTGAACAAGGTGTGGATTACTTTACCATTCACGCAGGCGTGTTGCTTGAATACGTTCACCTTACCGCAAAACGGGTAACTGGCATTGTATCGCGGGGCGGTTCGATAATGGCAAAGTGGTGTTTAAGCCACCACCAGCAAAGCTTCTTATACGAACACTTTCGCGAGATTTGTGAAATTTGCGCCAAGTACGATGTGGCGCTGTCACTTGGTGATGGCTTGCGCCCCGGCAGCGTGGCTGATGCTAACGACGATGCGCAGTTCTCTGAGTTACGTACCCTGGGTGAGCTAACTAAAATTGCCTGGGAATACGATGTTCAAGTAATGATTGAAGGCCCAGGGCATGTACCAATGCACATGATTAAAGAGAACATGGAAGAGCAGCTTACGCACTGTCACGAAGCGCCGTTCTACACGCTCGGCCCACTTACTACAGACATTGCACCTGGCTACGATCACTTCACATCAGGCATTGGCGCCGCCATGATTGGTTGGTTCGGTTGCGCAATGCTTTGCTACGTAACCCCTAAAGAGCATTTAGGGTTGCCTAACAAAGAAGACGTTAAGCAGGGGCTTATTACCTACAAAATAGCAGCTCATGCTGCCGACTTAGCGAAAGGCCACCCCGGCGCGCAAATACGCGACAATGCCATGTCGAAAGCGCGCTTTGAGTTTAGGTGGGAAGATCAGTTCAATTTAGCCCTCGACCCCCACACTGCTCGTGCTTATCACGATGAAACCCTGCCTCAGGCGTCTGGTAAAGTTGCGCACTTTTGCTCTATGTGCGGCCCCAAATTTTGCAGCATGAAAATTTCTCAAGAGGTGCGCGATGTCGCTAAACAAGCAGAGCAACAAGAGTTTGAGAAAGAAAAAGGCATGAAAGACATGGCTGATGCGTTTAATCAGTCGGGTGCTCAGCTTTATCACAGTGCAGATAGCAAGGTAGAGTTGCCATGACAAACAGCCACCAAAACACATCCATTTCACAGCCACCTTGTGCGGGGCTGCCAGTGATATGGTGTGTAGGCGGCGTTGACTCGAGTGGTGGCGCGGGAATAACCCGCGACGCCATTACGCTTGCCGATTTAAACGTTCATGCCTGCGTGCTAACCACTCAGCTTACCGTGCAATCAAACCTGCAGTTGCTGAATAAAGAAAGCGTGAGTGCATCTGCGTTAAATCAGCAATGGCAGGTGCTATACGAAGATACACCACCACGCGCTATTAAGATTGGCGCCATAGCAAACGATGAACAAGCGCTGTTGCTATGCGCACGTATTCAGTCGTTAATAAAGCCTCGCCCCTTTGTGATATGGGACCCTGTGCTGTCATCGTCATCTGGAGGCGTGTTAACCGACTTAAGTGAAAGTGTCATCGACGAGTTGTTAAATACGGTAGATTTGGTTACCCCAAATATCGACGAGCTTGCCTGGCTGTCTAACTTACCGGTGAGCGATGATACAAACTTAGCTTCAGCAATAAACCGGCTCATTGGTAAAGGGGCAAAGAGTGTTTACGTAAAAGGCGGCCACGCCGAATGGCAAGCACAGGCATATGACACCTTTGTCTGTGCCTCACACACTCTTCATTTTTGTCAGGTGAAGGTCAATAACGGCAAACTTCGGGGTACGGGATGCATGCTAGCAAGTGCGATTGCGGCATTTATCGTTCACGACTATTGCATTGAAGATGCACTAACCCTAGCGAATGCCTATGTGTGTGAAGTAAGGCGAAGTACCCTTTGCGAGCCTGATACGGACAGCGCTAAGGCGCATAATCATGGGGATAGTTTACCCACGCACTTCCCGCGGTCTAACGGTTTCCCCTCGCGCGCTGCAAGTTTTCCAAAGGTAAATTTTCACCAAGGTGGCACTGTTTTTTACAATAAAGATTTGTGCCTAGAGAATTTATCGAACAGCGTCCCCCCCTCAGAAAGTGAGCAAGGTAATATAGCCCGCTTCCCTACACTCACTCATACGAACCTAGGCATTTACCCCGTGGTAGACAGCGTTGAGTGGATAGCGCGGCTTTGGCCGACGGGCGTAAAAATCATTCAACTTAGGGTAAAGGAAGGCTCACAACAAGAAATTCGCCAGCAGATAAAAGATGCTATTGAGTTAGTAGCGCACACCAACTGTCAGTTATTTATTAACGACTATTGGGAGTTAGCCATAGAGCTTGGGGCTTATGGCGTACATCTAGGCCAAGAAGATCTCGATGCCGCCGATTTAAACGCCATTCGAAGCGCAGGGCTAAGGCTGGGTATTTCAACCCATGGATTCGCTGAAATTCAGCGCGTTCGCGCACTGACCCCGTCTTATATTGCTCTTGGTCATATATTTCCAACCAATACCAAAGACATGCCGTCTAAACCCCAAGGTATAGAGCGCTTGGCAAAGTATGTGAAGCTGTGTGAAGGCATACCCACCGTAGCCATTGGGGGTATTAACTTATCGCGCATAAGTGACGTTGCTAAAACCGGCGTTGACGGTATTGCCGTGGTTAGTGCCATTACACATGCGGAGCATCCGCTAAAAGCTTACCAAGCGCTGACGCAGGAGGCGGGTTTTGCCTAGTCAATCTGTACATCATACAGCTAATGGCCCATTTAATTACGCTAATGGCCCACGTAATAACGCTAGCGGCTTTAGCCCCCAACTTTCGCACCAAGATATACAGCGTTACAGCAGACAGCTTTTACTCGACTGTATTGACCACGATGGTCAGCTTAATCTAGCGAACGCCCATGCCGTTGTTGTGGGGCTGGGCGGCCTAGGAAGCTTAACCGCCCGATATTTAGCTGGCGCAGGTGTTGGTAATATTACTTTGATAGATGGCGACACTGTCGATATCAGTAATTTACAACGCCAAGTTAGCTACAACGAAATGCACTTAGGTGAGCTCAAAGCTAAGTCGTTGTATAACGAACTTCGCAAAGTTAACTCTCACTTAAACATACAGTTTAGAAGTAAGTTTGCTGATAGTAATAACTTACCAACCTTAATTTCATCAGCCACCTGTGTACTCGATTGCACTGACAATATTACAGTAAGACGACAGATAAATGCGGCGACCTATCGCGCATCGATTCCACTTTTTATAGCGGCGGCCAGCGGGCTCACCTGGCAAGCGCTGAACTTGCCTCAAAACTCAGCGACCTGTGGTTGTTACGAGTGCATAGTGAATAACATAGCCGTACGCGAAGACTGCCTGAGCAAAGGCGTACTTGGCCCCGTAGTTGGTATGGCAGCATGCCATCAGGCAACACAAGCTTTGTTGTTTTTAGCAAAAGGGTTTAAGGCCGACATTAAATGGGGCCACTACCTGACCGGGAATGCTGGCTTAGGTTCCCTACAAAGCTTTGCATTACCCCCCTCTTCTACTTGTGAGGTTTGCAATGACACAAATTAAAGTAAACGTAAACAATCAACCTATGGACGTTATCTCGCCGATCTCACTTAGCGAGTTAATCTCCCTCAAACAACTGAATGACGACGGTACCGCCATTGCTAAAAATGCCGCCATAGTGAGTAAAAAAGAATGGTCGACCACTTACCTTAAAGACAACGACACCGTTGATATCTTCACCCTAGTGGCAGGAGGCTAATATGCTAACGCTTGCAAACCACACTTTTTCATCACGCCTTTTAACCGGTACAGGAAAGTTCAGCAACGCCGCCACTATGAAAGACGCAGTGGCCGCTGCACAAAGTAACATTGTTACCTTAGCAATGAAGCGCGTGGCAAGTAATAGCGCGCAAGATGAAACGTTAACGGCGCTTCGAGAGTTAGGGGTTACCCTGCTGCCTAACACATCGGGGGCTAAAAATGCCCAAGAAGCTATATTTGCAGCAGAACTTTCTTATGAAGCGCTTGGTAGCCCATGGATAAAGTTGGAAATTCACCCTGACCAGCGCTATTTGCTGCCCGACCCCATAGAAACCCTTCAGGCCGCCGAAGCACTAGTAAAAAAAGGGTTTAACGTACTGCCTTACTGTGGCGCAGACCCCGTTTTGTGTAAACGTTTAGAAGAAGTAGGCTGCGCCGCTGTTATGCCGTTAGGTGCACCCATTGGTAGCAATCAAGGATTACAAACTAAGCCTTTTTTGCAAATTATTGTTGAACAAGCCTCTATTCCGGTCATTGTAGATGCAGGTATTGGCAAGCCCAGTGAAGCCATGGCGGCCATGGAAATGGGCGTCGACGCAGTATTAGTAAATACGGCCATTGCCACTGCCCAAAACCCTGTTGCTATGGCAGAGGCCTTTGCAAATGCTGTGGAAACAGGCCGAAAAGCATTTGAAGCAGGGCTTGGGGCAACATCTGATTTGGCGCAGGCTTCAAGCCCGCTTACTGCCTTTTTGGAGCCAGCGGTATGAAGGTAGCACGGGCGCTAATGCAGCAAGACTTAGCTCATCTAGCTATGTCAGTTAACAGTAAAACCGCGAACGATGTAGAGCGAGCGTTAAACGCAAATACACTTTCGTTAGATGACTTTATGGCGCTTATCTCACCTGCTGGCTCACATTACTTGGAAGCCATGGCAAGTCGCGCGCAAGCACTCACCCGCCACCGGTTCGGCAATACCATGCAGCTATTTGTGCCTTTGTACTTATCGAACCTGTGTGCCAACGAATGTACCTATTGCGGCTTTACCATGAGTAACAAAATAAAGCGCAAGACCCTATCTATAAGTGAAGTACTTACCGAAATCGAAGCTATTAAAGACATGGGCTTTTCTCAGGTGTTGCTGGTAACAGGCGAACACGAAACTAAGGTGGGCATGGACTATTTTGAGCAAACCCTCAGCGCCATTCGCGACAAGGTAAGCTACCTTATGATGGAGGTGCAGCCATTAAAAAAAGAGCAATACGAAACCCTAAAACACCAAGGGTTAGATGCTGTTTTAGTGTATCAAGAAACTTATTTTCCCCAGCAATACGCCAGCTACCATACCCGAGGTAAAAAGCAGGATTTTTTATGGCGATTAGAAGCCAGCGACCGCATAGGGCAAGCCGGTATAGATAAAATAGGTATAGGTGCGCTACTTGGTTTAGGTGACTGGAGAGTTGATAGTGCTATGACCGCCCTTCACGGCAAATTAATTCAGCAACATTATTGGCAAAGCCGTGTATCTATTGCTTTTCCGCGTCTTAGAAGCTGCGAAGGTAATAGCACTGGCGGGAATGCGCTCACCAACAGCAAGCTGCCAAATGAGCGAGACCTGTTGCAGTTAATTTGCGCCCACCGCTTGTTCAACCCGCAAGCGGAGTTATCCCTGTCTACCCGCGAGTCGGCTGCGTTTAGAGACGGCGTAATGCCGCTTGGTATCACATCGATGAGCGCTGCGTCACAAACTCAGCCCGGCGGTTACAGTGAACCTTCACAGGCACTAAATCAGTTTGATATTGATGACAGTCGCTCGGTGCCAGAAGTGGTAAATGCGATTGCAAGGAAAGGGCTAGAGCCTGTTTGGAAGGATTGGATGCCCTTTGAAGTACGTGTTTAGGCTTACTACACTGGATGCCTACTAACGCTCAAGGCATGATTAAAGCGCTGATTTATAGCCCATCAAACATTAGTTTTTTTAAGGCAAAATAAATAAAAAATTTGTTTTGCTTTCGTGTAAAACCCTCCGTAAAATCCGCCCAAATTTTAGCCAGACGCTATTTTTAAGCGTCTGGCTTTTTCGTCTTATTTGTTCCATATTACATTTATCAGAAGTTAAGGAATTGGCGTTGGATACTTTTGAATTTATTCAAATTCGAAAATTTATTGTGAAGCTTGGAAAAATGCTTCACAAATACGGTACGCCTGCATTTCGGCTAGAGGCCTACCTTGGCGACGTGGCAGAGTATTTAGGCGTACATGCTTCTTTTATCTCTACTCCAACCTCGCTCACTTTTGTAATCTGGAGCGACCGTCACGAAGACGAATACAACCACTCAGCGCGATTACAGCCAGGTGATTTAGATATGAACGCGCTGTCGCTAACCGACGAATTAGCTAGCGAGCTATTATCGGGAAACCTTTCGCTAACTGAAGCCGATAAGCGTCTAAATGAAATAGATGCGATGGGCAGCCCCTACGGCAAATTATCTACCGGAACGGCGTTTGCCATGGCCACGGGCGCATTCGCTATGCTAATGGGTGCAAGCTGGAGCGAAATTGGCTGGTCTGCGGCACTGGGCATTATAGCCTACCTGTGGACCTTATGGGCAGAGCGCTCGAAGCGCGTAAACCTAATGCTAGAACCTGTTACGGCATTCGTAGGCGGCATTTTAACCTGTGCCATAAGCCAGTATGTTGACCCGGGAATTAACATTCCCTTGGTTGTGCTTTCATCGGTCATTGTATTTGTGCCTGGGCTTGCGCTGACGATGGGCTTAGCGGAACTATCTTCCCGTAACATGGTGTCGGGCACAGCCCGCACTATGGACGCCATTATGCAGTTATTCAAACTGTATTTCGGTGCGTTTTTGGGTGTATCGGTAGGCTTTAGCGTATTTGGTGAAAACGTGTATACCCCGGCTGAATCGTTGCCTTACTGGGCAACTTGGCTTGCTGTGTTTTTACTTTGTATTGCGCTTGTTGCGATATTTAGAACCCGTATTAAACACATCCCGTGGGCACTGGCAGCGGCGTTTATCGCTTACAGTGCAACTGCATGGAGTTCAGATTACATAAGCCCTGGGTTAGGTGCATTTGTAGGCGCGTTTGCGCTAGGTATTTTTGCTAATGCCTTCACCCGCATTGCCAACCAGCCTGCCACCATAGTTGCAATGCACGGGCTTATTGTTCTAGTGCCGGGGTCGAAAACCTACATTGGCTTAAACTCGTTTATGACCGGTCAAGACTTTGTGAAGGCCGATCATTTGGGCCAAGAGGTGTTTTTGATTTTCATGTCGCTAGTAGCTGGGCTTATCTTTGCTAACGTGGTTATGCCCACCAAAAAGGCGCTGTAACAGCGTTTGTTACGGCGCAGCCTCGGGAAACCAAACCTTTGTTTAGCAAGTTAATAACGCTAACTTGTAAGTGGCAGGTTTCCCTAAACAAGCTTAAAAAAGACAGCTTTAAAAAGGTAGCGTAGCTAGAAGCGCTATTTAAGCAGCTTGATTAGCGCTCTTCCTAAGCGAGCGTTAAGCGCACCTGCGGCAATGGCTTCAGCCGAGTTTTCCATAAACTTGGCTGACAAGCTACCGCCAATTTGATTAGCCACTTCGTCGGTAGCTAAGTCGAATACGCCCTGCGCTGCAATGTTTTGCGCCAATACTTTTAGCAGTTTCCAGTTTCCCGCTGTGCTTGGCCTTACCCCGTATACTCGCGCCATACGGCGAATAGTGCGAAAACTAATCCATACTACGGCAAAGGTTTGAATAAGGTTGTTAGGGCTAATAAATGCCAGGCTTCCTGCGGTTACCGATTCTTTATTTAACACCTTATGTGCTTTTTCCTGCACTGGCTTCAATACCGTATCTTCGTAAAGGCCAAGTCGCTCAGGCCCCGTCATGTCATCTTGAAGCTGCTGTTTGTAGCGGTCAAAACAATGCGCCGCGTAAGAGCTTCGAGAAAAGCGTTTGCCGTGCTGATTTAACACGCGGTCTATTTGTTGCGGCGATGTTTCACTTCCTTTATTAGCCAGCAAATCTCGAATAACGCTGGCATCTTCCATCGCTGTGTTTACTTGCTTGTAGCCACGCCACTCTTTAAAGCTTAGAAAGCTAAAACAGCTAACAAACCCCACCAGCAGCGCACCTAAAACGCCTGTTCCAATGGGATGCTCAGAAGCGTTCGCGGCAAGGGTGGTGTAGGCTTCAAATACAAAAAAGCCAATTAACGAAACAACACCAAAACCCAAGGTTGCTGCACCTAACGAAAAGCCACCTTTTTTCGCTTCTACTTCCCAGACGTCTTCGGTGACTTGCTGTGGAAGCTTGGTTTCAGGCTGCGCGATATCTAAAGTTTGCGTTTTCACTTTGGTTTTATACTGCGGCTTGTTTATTTCACTACTATTTTGCTCGCCCTGAGATGCTGTTTGAGATTTCGGGTTTGCTTCATCTTGCTGATCGCTATTTGCGCCATAAAGCGCTTCGCTTCTGATATTGGGCGAGTTGCTAATATCGGACGAGCGAGGCGGCTCTGGGCTTTCGTCAAATGTATAAGGTTTATCGCTCATTCTTGCTCTCCTTTGCCCAGTAAAAACTGAAGCAATCTGTCTACGCCCTTACCCGCTAAAATACGCGCTTTGAAATCACTCGGCACACTTACATTAGGTACCGGGAAGTGACTGCCCTCTTCCATATCTTTTAATGTACGGGGTATGGATTCAAACGTAGATTCTACATAATGGCCATCGGTGTCTTTGTAACGAATAGCGTCTGGGTTACTGCCGTCGTCAGTGACTTGCATGCTAGACACCAAAAAGTGTTCAAACTGAATAGGTTTTCCATCGAACCGTGCTCTGGCTCCCTCTGTAATTTGGGTGAGCAAGTTAAGTAAGTTTACGCGCTGATTTACCGGCACTAAGTCAGACTTAGTGGCAACAAACGCCACTTTTCCTATCTGTTCTTTTTTCAATATATTGCGGGAAAACCAAGTACTTTGGCCGTACACAAAAGTATCGGCCAAGTGACTTAACGTTTCTTTTAACTGATACAAATGCTGTCTGCTGTGGTTAAGCCCTTCAAACAAATCCACAAGAATAATTTGCTTATCGGTTTCTTTGAAAATGGACTGCTTTAACGGTGTTAGCCAAGCACTTTGAAACTTCGAAAAATGCTTATCAAATATTTTAAACCACGGGTGCGACACGTCGCTGGTAATGCTAGAAGGCAGCGGCGTAAAGCCAAAAGCCTGCCAATCAAAATCGCTCGACTCCAATAAAAAACTGCCCGGCTGAAGCAAGGATATGCCGTTAGCTTTAGCCTCAACCAAATAATCACGGTAGGCGTTAACAAGCAGCTGAATGCGCTGTTCCGTGGGCTCTTGTTCAAAATCAAACTGATTAACAAAAGCTTTCCACTGGCTTGCAAAGTATTGCTGCGGCCCGCTGCTAAGCTGCGCCCATGCAGAGTCTGACCAATGAGCATAGGTTTTACTTAACATGGGAATATCGGTAACCCACTCGCCAGGATAGTCAATGAATTCAAACACAACTTCGCTATGGGGCAAAACATGACGCTTAAGTGAAGCGGTTTCTTTTAAACGTACCACTAACTTAAAGCCAAACGCTTCTTCAGTAGCCTTAGGCCACTGGCCGTTTTCAAGATCAGCAATATTCTGCAAATGCGGAAAGGGTTTATAGCCTTCAATGGGCGCTATGCGCATATCAAGCACCTGGGAAGGTGGTAAATATCGCAGCAACGGCAGACAGGCATAGCCCTCTTCACTTCGGCTTTTCAGCATGGTGATAAGGCTCGTGAACAGCATAGATTTACCACTTCGACTTAGCCCGGTAATAGTGAAACGGTGCGTTTCTTTGTTAAACGCACTGCTAAGTTTGTCGCCAGTTAGCGACGCCATAGCCCGAGTTTTGTCAAAAAGTGTAGCGATGTTTTTCTGCATTATTGTTTTGTGTTCTGCCTTTGCAGCTCCTATAGCTTTAAACCTATACCTTTGAACCTATTACCATGAAGATAAGGTGCCGCGAGAGCAGCTTTCACTTCATTGCCCCCACTTTAGCATAGCGTTAGCGATATAAGAGTAATGCGGTTTCGTAGGGGAAAAGCAAGGGCAGTGCCATTTAAACACGCTTGGTTCCAGTTAACATAGCCTTGTCTACAGGCTGTTAACTAATGCTCGCGAGTTTGATTAAAGAACTTTTTCTTTATGCGGTTTTTGCTGGAGTGCCAGTGGTTCTTAGGTTTGCGAGGTGCGTTCTCGATAACGTGCTCAAAATCAATATCCGACTTTTTAGTTGGCGGCACATGGGCGCAAAAGAATGTATCAATGTGTGACTGTGCCAGCTTTTTTAAGCTTTCGCGATATTGATTTGGATGACATAACGGATACGGCGGTACTAGTTCGCCTTTTACTTGTACCAATACATCGGCGATGTAAGCCTGCCGCGTAGGTATGTGCTTAAGCGTTAAGTCGTGATCGGTATGGCCGGGCGTGTACATTACCTGCCAATCGGGAAAACCCGGCAAAAGCTGATTGTCGGCAAGCGTGATATCTGGCGCTAAAATTGGGTTGTACCAAATAGGCATTCTAGGTTTACCAATACGGTTTGCCACCCACCAGGTTAGCAACAAATCGATACCATGAGCGGCACGCCCGGCAAAGCCTGCATACCAGTTGATAGCTTTGGGGTGAGAGGCCACCTGTGCCCCTGTGCGCTTACGCAATTTAATGGCGCCACCAGCATGATCGGGGTGCATGTGGGTAACCACAATAAGCTTTAGGTCTGTTAAAGGGCGCTCCAAGGATTGGGTAATGTATTTACACACATTGTCTACATCGGCTCGACTACAGCCATCGAGCAACAGCAAGCCACTGCTGTCTTCAACAAGATAAATATGCTGTATGTAGCCTGATAATGTGTGAATTTTCATTACTACTTCCTTTTCACCCGAACCTGCAGCGCTTGCTAAAAGTACTTCGTAAGAAGCACGCGCACTTACTTCTACCCACTTTCAAAACCATCACAGCCTTTTACTATAAAGTCGCGAAGCACCACAATGCACAAACACTTTGCTGGTATTCGCCTTTCCCCAGCGACGAGTGGTATAAACCTTATCAAAACCTATCTGGTATGACCAGATTCAGCAAACAAGTGTAGCATCAAATCCCGTAGCCACATCAATCCTGGCTCGCCTTCTTGTTGGCTATGCCAGTAAAGGTGTGTTTCCAGTGCGGGTATTTGATAAGGGAGTTTAGTGCTGATCAAGTTATCGTCGCTTACTGCATCGGCCACCGAACCCGGCAAAGTTAATAGCGCCTCAGTATTTGCCACCACATCTGCCGCAGCGCGATAGTTTTGGCAGCGCCACAAAGAGGGCCGACTTACGCCTAGCTGTTGCAGCGCAATTTCTTCCACCGACGCACCTTTAGCACGATTAGACACCGTAATATGACGGGCCGTTACATACTTTTTCTTATCTAAACTCTGTGCCAGAGGATTTTGCTTATTCATAAGCACTTTGTAAGTATCGCGACGTAACAGCGAATGTGAAATAGGCGCGGCAACGGCACGACCAATATCAATAACTAAATGAAGATTTCGATTTGATAGGTCTGCCAACATGGTATCGCGATGTAAGCGAGTGCTTACTATTTCGATATTAGGCGCTTGCTTTTCTAAGGTTGAAAGCAGTACAGGCAAAACCCCTAACTCTAACGACTCCTGCATGGCAACAACAAAACGTTGATGGCTGTGTAGCGGGTCGAAATCGGCAAACTCCCCTAACGCCTTTCGAATATCGCCCAGGGCTTTTAAGATAGCGGGCGCTAACCGTTCACAGGCAGCGGTAGGCAACATGCTTTGTTTTTCTTTTACAAAAAGCGGATCGCCTAAAATATCTCGAAATCTTCGCATGGCATGGCTCACTGCCGACGGCGTAATGTGCAGCGCTTCGGCCACGCGGGTCATGTTTCTATGCTGCCAGAGTGCTTCGAAAACCTTGAGTAAGTTCAAATCTAGCTTTTCAAATTGCCTATTTTCTAACACCCGCACCACCATGAATGAAATTCACACTATTTAAGGATTATATTTCATTTCATTCACCGAGCAAGTTTCTCTAGTATGAACTTGACGAATAGCTTTTGCATAGCTTCAGTGCTTACTAATAAACATGGTTTGTAAGTGTTGATTAAACAGCCCGAATATATAGCGCGAAGCTAAAACACGCTGCTCCTAAACATTACAAATTAGAGCAAACGGTATAAAGAAAAAGGTGCCCTATGGATTTTTCACATAACGACAAAACCAAAGCTTTATTAGAAAAGCTTGATAACTTCATTGCTGAGCATATTGCGCCAATTGAAAATGAAGTTTACGACTTTCATCATAAAGAGAATAATCACGGCGATTGGAAAAGCTGGAAGCTACACCCTGGCACTGAAGCACTTAAAGCCAAAGCACGTGAAGCGGGCTTAGCTAACTTATTTTTACCAGATGCTGAATTAGGCCAAGGCCTTACCACGCTTGAATATGCGCCAATGGCTGAGCGCATGGGTAAATACTTATTTGCCCCTGAAATATTTAACTGTAATGCACCTGACACCGGCAACATGGAAGTGCTTTATCACTTCGGTAGCGATGCACAAAAAGAACAGTGGCTAACACCCTTACTGGCTGGCGAGATCCGCTCAGTGTTTGGCATGACCGAACCTGACGTTGCGTCGTCTGATGCCACCAACATGGCCGCAACCATCATTGAAGATGGTGACGACGTCGTTATTAACGGCAAGAAATGGTGGTCGACAGGCTTAGGGCACCCTAACGCGGCCTTCACTATATTCATGGGTTTATCGAACCCTGACAACGACAAACACAGCCGCCACAGTATGGTAATAGTGCCGCTAGACACGCCTGGAATTACCATTAAGCGTATGCTAGATGCTTACGGCGATTACGACGCGCCATACGGCCACGGCGAAATGCACTTTGACAATGTTCGCGTAAGTAAAGACAACATTATAATGGGTTTAGGCAAAGGGTTTGCGATAGCGCAAGGCCGCTTAGGCCCTGGCCGTATTCACCACTGTATGCGCGCAATCGGCATGGCCGAAAAAGCTTTAGAGCTTGCGCTTAAACGCGGTCATGAGCGCGTTGCTTTTGGTAAGCCTATCATCCGTTTAGGCGGTAACTTAGAACGCATTGCCGATGCTCGCATGGCTATTGAGCAAGCGCGATTACTTACCCTTCACGCGGCGTGGAAGATAGATAACTTAGGCGTTAAGCACGCTATGACAGAGATCTCGGCCATAAAAGTGGTAGTGCCGAACATGCTACAAAACGTGGTGGATATGGCACTGCAAATTCACGGCGGCGCAGGTATGTGTAGCGACTTCCCACTAGCACGCTTTGCCGCTGGCGCCAGAGCCCTTCGCCTAGCTGACGGCCCTGACGAAGTACATAAAGGTATGGTGTCGCGCTTAGAGTTAAAAAAATACCAATAGCAAAAGCTAATATAAAAAATGCGGCTTAATGCCGCATTTTTTTATAGGTTCTAAGAAGCTCAAAGAACTAGTTGTCTTCTTTACGCTGCTCGATGCGCTGATGTAGCGCGTCTAGCTTGCTAAAGCTGTCGAACAGGTCTGGGTGTGTGGCAACTAACGCTGCAACATGCTCGAAAGCTTCTTCTCGCGTGTCTTTAGTAAGAAAACGAATATCGTCATCGCTAGGTAAGCGATTGAGGTCAATTCCTACGCCTGTAGAAGAGGTTCGAATCTTCATTGCGCGAAAGTCTTTCACAAAGCGGGGCTCGCAACTCTTGCGGGCAATTTGGCTACCAATGGGCTTTTCATACTTGCAGATAACATCGAATTTCGCAGTTTCATTGATGCTATTGTACAGCTCTAAGAATTCGAAGCGCTGTTTATCGAAGGCTTTCTTTAATTGCGGCGTGGTCTTTTCGCCGAATACTTCAATGCTTTCAACGCGTTCTTTGTCGTTTTGCGCGGCTACCTGAAAGCTTGCTGCAAGCGCTAGCGAAAGCGCAGCTGTTTTAATGGCATGAAGCCCGTATTTACGTGGGTTTATCACAATTAACTTCCTCGTTGTTTTACTTGTACATTTCTTAAACTAGCACTTGGATAAATTTCAGTCAAAAAAATACCGCTTCCTATAACAAAGAAGCGGTATTTAATTTTGTTTATAAACTAGCTAGTTAGCTTATTACCTAGCTAAAACTGGCTTAGTAAGTGTAGCGAGCCTGCACGTACCACATACCACCATTGAAGCCAAACGGGCTAGACTCAGAATAAAGCTGACCTAAGCTTCCTGCGCTAGGGTTTTCTTCTGGATATTCGTCGAACAAGTTGTTTACACCAACAACAAGATCTAAGTTTTCGCTATAAGAGTATTTGGCTTCTACGTCTATCAAAATAGCCGCATCAATACCATCTACGCCATTACCTGTGTCGTCCCAACCACCGTAGTAGTTAGCACGAACTAGGGTGCGAAGTGCGCCTTGCGTGTGAGTCCAAGAAATATTACCGCGAAGGTTTGGCAGTAAGTCTTCAATTGCAGCAACACGGCCTTCGCCAATTGGGTTAAGCGTACCTACATCGTCCACTTCTGTTTCGTTGTAGTTTGCCGCTAGCGTAATACGTGAATTACCTTCCCATAAATCGAAGCTGTAGTTACCTACGATGTCGATACCGCGTGTAGTAGTGTCGAAGCTGTTCGAGAAGAAGCGGAACTGTGATAGGTCGTCTAGACCAATAAAGTCTGAACGGTCGATAATGCCCGATGCATCAAGCTCGGTAAGCGCTTCAGATACGGTTGCGTAGTCTGTACCGCCACCTGCGAAGTTAAGTGCGTCTAGGAAGTTGACGTTGGCACCTAGTGCAACACGGTTTTCCATTTCGATGTTATAGAAATCGATGGTCCAGCTCATGTCTGCCACATCAATTGATGCACCAAACGAGAAGTTAACTGCTTCCTCTGGCCCCAAGTCTGGGCGTCCGTTACCTTGGCTTTCAATGAAATCTGCCGCTAGCTGACCTGCCGCTGACGATAATGGCAATGTACCTTGGTCAATTAGCACACCGTTCACGTTTTGCGTGGTAACGTTAGTAATGCTTGCCTGCCCCGCTGTTGGCGCGTGGAAACCGGTTGAGTATGCACCGCGTAAACGGAAATCGTCAGTTACGTGGAAAATACCCGCAAGTTTAAAGTCGGTAGTATCGCCAAACTCACTGAAGTCTTCACGACGCAACGCTGCTTGCAAGGTTAGTTGATCGGTAACGTCAGCTTCTAAATCAATATAAACCGCGTTACTGTCTTGCGACGAGCTGGTATCACGAGGGAAACCACCAAAACCGTTCGAGCTAGACGAGAAGCCTTGGCTTGCTAGCGGGCCTAGTGCGTAAGACGCTTCATCACCGGCAAACAAATCAAACTCTTCTTTGCGGTATTCTGCACCAAACGCAACGTTTAAGTCAGATGCTAAACCTACATCTACACCGTATACAAAGTTAAGGTTAACCAAGGTTTCGGTTTGCTCTTGTCCACCAGGCACAAAATCACGCGGTGTATCTGGGCCTAAAGACGCATTAATGGTGTTCTTAATGAAAAAGTCAGTACGGTTAGAGCCCCGCTGGGCACTGAAGTCGTAGCCTAAGCCGTTACCAATTTCTAAGTCACCACGTACACCTACGGTAAACGCCATGTCTTCGTTATCGCCACCAAAGCGCGGTACAAAGCCCGTTGGGATGGTTTCAATGAACGAGAAACAGTTATCGTCAGCCTGTACTTGTGCTAGGAATGTTGGGTCTGGGAATACATTGCCTTCACCGCCAATTGGAATACCGTCAATACAGCTTCCACCTACGCCTACACCGTCTAGGTCGCCAACAAGTACTGAGTGTACGCCGTCTGGGTCGGCTAAACCTGTTAGTGGGTCAACCGTTGGGCCTGCATATACACCGCCGCGCTGGCTTCCTTCCGTTACCGGGTTACGGTAGAAGAAACCACCGGTAACCGTACGTTTACCGTAGTTACCAAATAAGTAAAGCTCGGCTTTGTCGTTTAGCTCGTACGCTGAGTTAATAAATACTTTATAGTCGTCTTCTACGTCTGGCTGGCCCCAATACTGAGGTACTTCATTGGTATAGGTATTAATGGTAGAAAAATCTGACTGACTTAAGTAACCGGCATCGACCATACCTTGTACGTCGTCACGCACGACTGAGCGTACGGTACCTTCAACATCGCGAATTTCACCTGTGATGTTCACAAAGCCGTCTGCACCTAGCGAGAAACCGGCGTTGGCTGAAATAGTGTAGTTGTCGCCATCGCCTTCATAGGTAGAGCCATAGTTTGCGCGGAACTCGAAACCTTCATCATCGTCGCGAAGCAAGAAGTTAAGTACACCTGCGATAGCGTCTGAACCGTACTGCGACGATGCACCGTCACGCAGTACTTCTACTTGCTTCAGGGCCAGCGAAGGAATTGCTGATATATCTACACCCTGCGCACCGTCTGAAATACCGCCGCCAAGGAAAGAAATGATAGAGCCACGGTGACGGCGCTTACCATTTACCAACACCAACACGTTATCTGGTGATAGGCCTCGCATGTTTGCCGGGCGCACAATGGTAGCTGCATCGCTGATTGGCTGTGTGTTTACATCGAACGACGGTACGTTAGTACGCAGCATGTCTTGCACGTCGCTAGATGAGTTCTGGCGGAATTCATCGCCGGTAATTACGTCTACCGGCACAGGTGAATCTGCCGCTGAGCGGTTGCTCATACGCGTACCGGTTACAATGATATTTTCAACGTCTTCTGCTTTTTCTTCTGCTTCTTGTGCAAAAGTTGGCGCTGACATTGCCGCAAAAAACGGTAAAGAACTAGCAATAATGGCTGAAGTTATTCGATTAAGTTTTTTTCCCTTAGGGAAGTTACCTTGATCCACTGTGTTTCTCCTTCAAGACTTGTTGTTTTTTATATGGTTTTAATATTTTTATTATTGGCGTGGGTAATACTTAGCAGTGACTGCCAATAAATACGCATGACAGTTACACTAATAAACATCGAACAATTAGAATGGAATAACTAAAAAAGAACCCTGAAAGAGATAATTATCACTCATAAGGCGTAATTTATATTAGTCTTTAGGATAGTGTCGCTTTTGGGCTTTCTGAAGGATGGGATTTAGGGCCGCTTTTACTTAAGGTAAAGCGAGCTGAAAGTAGAAGGGTTAATTATTCTTAAGGTTTTGTAATCAGGGTAGTTATTAGACAAGCGGCAGCTAACCCTGAAAGATTAGCTACCTTTGCCATTTAATAGCGCTTTATTAAAAGCTATACGAAGCACTTAATTGCGCGTTAATGCCTGCGCCGTAGTAACCCACAGTATGTAGGCTGTTAATGTACTTCTTATCAAAGATGTTGTTGATGTTCATGCGAACCGTTAGGTTTTCAGTGAACGCTTGCGATGCATACACATTACCCAAGAAATACGCACCTTGTTCAACGTTATAATCGACATTACTTATCTCAGACTGCCAGCGACCGCCAAAGCCTACTTCTACCTCTGGTGCTTGCGGTACGGTGTACGCTAGTTGGAAGGTTACTACGTCGCGCGGCGCCCATAGGTTAGCATCGTTACCTTGTTCATCTTCTACGTCGATAGCGGTATAAGACGCATTAACACGCAGTGCATCGGTTACCTGCCCCGCCACTTCAATTTCAAAACCATCAGACTCTACCGACACACCCTCATAGTAATACTGCAGGGTTTCTGGGTTAGTGCCAGCGTAAGCGGCTAGGTTGTCTTGCTCTGCAGTAAAGTAAGCGAACGTTGTTAATAAACGGTTGTCGAACCACTGGGCTTTCACACCCGCTTCAAAGTTTTGACCTTTGGTAGGGTCTAGGTACTGGCCGTTAATGTCGTACTGCTCTTGTGGCTGGTACACATCTGAATAACTTACATACGCGTTCACATCTTCAGTTACCGCGTAAGTAGCACCAACATAGGGGCTGGCTTCGCTTTCTGAGTTATCGATAACCGCGCCTGCGTTTTGCCCTGTACGCTCGAAATCAATAGCGTTGAAACCAGCAATTACATGCATTTCATCGGTAACGCTGAAACGCGCAGAACCAAAGTAACGCGTTAGGTTTTGCTCAATGTTCGAGTACTCGGCAGCGGGTAGCCACTCAGGTTCGGCAATAGCATCTAACGCGTATGGGAACGCTGGCGTTGGGCCGAATGCAGGCGTAGTAGCGTAATCAAATGAGTGAGCAGAAGACACATCGTCGCTGGTAGCGTGGCTTACACCAAAGTTCACTTCGTGATTGCGGCCAAACAGCTCGAAATCACCAAATACACGGCCTTCTACAAGATGAGAATCGCGCTCAGAATCGTAACGACCCGGCCAGCCAACAAGGCCTAAACCCGTGTCTTTATCAATTGCGCCGTAGGCATAAAACAGTTTGCTTTGATCTTCAAAGTCGCGGTAGTTATAGCTAAGTAGAAGCTGCCAATCGTTATCGAACACATAGTCTAGCTCTACAAACGCGTTAGTAGTTTCGGTATCCCATTTGCTCCACTCTTGGGCAGTGGTATCGCTAATGTCCCACTCGGCTTGGGTGCCATCGGTGTAGTTAAATACTAACCCGCCCCAGGTGTTGCCGTCGGTATTCGCATCTTGATAAGACAACCCAAACGTTACGGTAGCGTTATCGGTTAACTGGCCGTCGATAACACCATAAACAAAGCTGCGATCGTTCTCTAAACCATCTAGGTGTGACTCTTTATCTTCAAAGCTACCTACTACACGGGCTGCCCAGCTGCCATCTTCAGTAAGCAGCATTGAATAGTCGCCCTGAACACGCTTAAAGTTGTACGAACCAATGCTTGCGCCAATTTCACCGCCTTCTTCGTTGGTTGGACGCTTACGTACATAGTTAATGGTACCTGACGCATTACCCACACCGGTTAGCAGGCCGTTAGCACCACGAATAACTTCAATTTCTTCATAACCGTAAGCTTCAACAGAGCCGGTAACAATGCCCCAGTCGTTCGGCAGGCCCACACCGTCTATTTGAGTGTTTTTAATTTCAAAACCACGGGCGGTGTAGTTAGTACGGTTGGTTTCCCACTCTTCTACGTTAATACCCGGCGCAAGCTTTAGCGCATCATTAATATTAAACGCGCCAAACGACTGCATTAAGTCTTCAGAAAGAATGCTAATAGACTGCGGCGTTTCGCTAATTTCCATGGTTAAGCCCGTTGCACCGCGGCTAACACGGTTTTGACGAACGCCCACAATACGAATTTTTTCAACGTCTGCTTCTTTAACTTCTACCGTATCGTTTTGCGTAGTTTGCGCATTTACCGACAATGCAAACGCGATAGGCGTTAGTGCAAATAAACTGCTTAATTTCATGGTTTTCTCTGTTGTTGGTTTTGGAGGGTTGTTTTTTCGAGCGGGAGTATAAAGCAGCTTAAACCAAATTTAAATGATAATTATTACTATTTACAATTCAGCAAGAGGTGAAATCGCTAAACGCTGGCTGCGCTGAGGGTAATGCGATAATCTGTACTTTAGATCAGGGAGACATCGACGTTTTGACCAGCAATACAAAAAAAACCATTACGCATTACAGCGAAAAAGCACAACACTATTACGATTTGTATAACTCGGTAGACGCCGAAAGTGTACATGGCGATTGGAAAGCATTTCTACAAGACGCCAAAGCAGGCACAGCGTTAGACGTTGGTGCTGGTAGTGGCCGCGACGCTAACTGGCTAGCTGAACAGGGCTGGAAAGTAATAGCCGCAGAACCTGCCGATGAACTAAGAAACCTTGCACAAGCCAATTCACATAACAGTGTTACATGGTGTGACGCTAGTTTACCCGCGCTTACCGCCCTACCCCAACGGCCAAAAACATACGACCTAATACTGCTTTCAGCGGTATGGATGCACTTGCCGGAAGCTGAGAGGCCACCTGCTTTAAATCGGTTAGCTGAATTACTTTCGGAAAACGGAACCATGTACATAAGCTTTCGATTCGGCCCAAATGATGAGGCAAGGCCCATGCACCCTGTAAGCTATGGGGAATTGGCAACCTTAGCGAAAAATAATGGACTAACTGCACGTAATTTAAACCCAGTTCCGAGTCAGGATGGTTTAAAGCGAGATGATGTGAAGTGGGTTACGGTTGAAGTGGTGAAGGGATAATGTCTGCTACGAAGTAATATAGACGTACTAGCTCTAAACCCTATCTATCTCAAAATCATAAATTGGAATGTTGTTCTTAGTAACGCCAATCTCTCTGTCTATCATTATCTCAGCGAGCGTTTCACCGTCGATAAGAACTATTGGTACACACCCTCGTTTGAAAGCAATATCCTTTGCTTCCTGAGTAAACTCACTTGTAGTTATAAATATTCCCTGTTGAAACTCCCCTTGAATATCACCTCTGAACTGTGAAATATCAGGGCGAGATACCTTATTGTTTCGTTTGTACCGTTTACATTGCGCTGCAACGTGAAGCTGAGAAATACCAACCTCTAAATAACCTCTTACGTCTATTCCACCGTCTCTGCCTTTTTTAGTGACAGTCATGTTCTCAAAACCGTAACGCTCTAAAAATCTTTGGCAGAAAGACTCAAAATCCTCGGGCTCTAGGCCATATAAGTGGTCGATAATGTGCCGAATAGTATTACTCTTTAGCTTTTGAGCGAGCTGATTTATTAAGGTCAGATCATCGATTTTTACTTCTCGAACCGTTCTATTTTTTTCTCGGAGATTACCGCTTTCAATGTTCGAAAAAAGTCCGGCTTCGTTCTTTCTGAAGCGTTTAACTTTCGCATCACTTGCCCATGACGTTTCAACACAGTGCCGTTCCATTTGAATTCTCAAAACGCTAACAGGGTCTTGTGCGCCAAACTTATAAAGCGACCTTTCTAATATTTTGGCATACACTTGCTTAACCGAACTTGGAGCATCTAAAATTTCTAATGCCGTTTCTGCTGCTTCAACAATGGTTAATTTGCTCATATGTAGACCTAAATAAATTCGTAGTAACGTGGTTAAGGAAAGTCACTTGCAAGCGCTATTAAATACATACACTTACGATAGCGAGCCAGCTTAGCTACAAACTAAATTGTTGCTTATACTCTAACTATCGATTAACAATAGAAAAAACTCTGCCAGTAATGTAGATTATACGAAAGTCTAAATACAACCAATTAGTTATACTCTTTAGGTGTGGTTTAGCAATATTTTAGAGCAGCAGGTGAAATGCTGTGTGTTGTCTAAAAGAAATAGGGAGGTTCATCGCATGGTAGACAATGTAAGCTTCATTGAGGCTTTATCCATTTTATCAAAATCTTCCCCTTTTGCTGTCTCGACAGAAAACAGTGGGCAAAAGTCATCTCTTCTTAACGAAATCAAAGAATACTTATATATCCAGTCGCCTGTAGAAGAAAAAGTTCTTTCTACGATATCGGCACTTAGTACCCAAAATAAAAAAATTTTGTTTTTATGTGGAAGTAGCGGCGACGGAAAATCTGAAATTCTTACTCGATGTAAAAAGACTTTTGACTCGAGAGTGCGCTTCCACCTTGATGCTACGCACAGCTTTGCTCCAAACGAAAATGCTATTCAAACTTTAGATCGCGAAATAGAAAATTACCTATCGGGAAATGCTCCTCTCGTTATTGGCATCAATACGGGCATGCTGGCTAACTACGCCGAAGAAGGCGCTAACGAAAATGTTGCTCAAAGTATAAAAGCATACTTAGATCGTCAGAGCTACAGTGATGAATTTATCTTCATCAACTTTGAGGACTTTCCCAAGTTTCAAATTGGCGATAATGAGTACCATGCTGAATTTCCGGAAAAGTTCCTAAAGCGAATTACACAGCAAAACGATAATATCCTCCGTCAGCTTTACGATAGAGATAAAGCAAATAAAAACGATGTAGACAGTAAAAGGTTATTCGCAAATTATGAGCTTTTAAGTCTGCCTTCTGTTCAGACTGTAATAATTGATTTGCTTTTCAAAGCCCGTTTGAAAAAGGATCAATTCCTAACTGCTAGGGCATTACTCGACTTCGTTTTTGGGCTTCTAGCTGGACCAGGCTATTTGTTCGACAACCTATTTAGTGGCGGTGATAACGAGTTAGCTGAAAAAATTGCAGAATTCGATCCTGCGAACTTAAGAACCAAACAAATTGATAGGTTTATCTTAGCGTTTGAACTGAAGTTGACTGACAAAGATTTTGAAGACTTCAGTGAAGCGCTTACGAACATTGGAATCAATAACGTAAAAAAAGCGCATTCATATCTAAGGCTCTTCTACGCTCTGAGGTATGACAATTACGGCAATAACTATCACGCGAATTTCAGAAGCGACTTTTCAGAGTCACTAATCGAGAAGTATATTCATTGTTATAAGCTTCATCGTGACTTCAATGGCGACAAAGCAGAAAGAGAGCTTTTAAAGAACTTTTACAACAAGACTTTGATCCAAGCTGTTCGCAAACATATCAACCGAAACGCTCCATATTTGAGTAAAAATCAATACTTAACTGCCGAGGTTAACGGTTACCTGCTGACTGCAAAGTTAGATATAAAGCCAGATTACAAGTCCATCCAAAACGATAAGCCTCAATCAGCTTCATATTTTAACGTTCATTTGAAGGTTAAAGTTAATGATAGTGAAGTTAAAATTAGGCCTATACCACTGAACATAAATTTACTTAGTTTATTGATCGAAATAGTGAATGGTTTCAGACCCAACAAACATGACAAAAGCTCTATTGTCATTCTTGACGAATTAGTCGACGACATCACAAAGGTAGCCAACCAATCTCACGATATCCAAGTAGTAAGAGGACGTAAGCGATTTGAGCTACGAAAAGTCGAAGACGATGATATTGAAGTAAGTGAGGTTTAATGTGCTTAAGTCAGATTTAAAAGTTCCATCAAGTAATAGCCTAAGTACATTTATCCCATTTTTGAGAACAAAAGATAAACATTACAAATTTTGCTGGGATACTGTTCTTGGATATTTTGTTCATTCTGCCTATAACAGAGCATTGTTAAACATTGAACTTGACGGCTTTAAAGCACTTTGTGAAAAACGATTTGCTGAAATACTTGATGAGCCAAACTTTTGGAAAGAAATAGAAGCGATGTACTTCGAGAACGAAGAGCTTTTTAAGATTTCACCAGAATTATTGATGTTTAAAGCGACAAAAGATGAAATTGACCCTAACAGCAAAAAGCTTGGCGATACGCTTGCTAGTCTGCTAAACGATTTCTCTGTGGATTCTTCGCCTGAGACAAACTTAAATATTCTTGCAAAAGAAATTAAAGCTCAATTTGATGCATTCTACGTTTCAACCAAAGTTAAACAACCGGTTAAGAAGAACCAAACTCCATACCTACCGTTTTTAACAAAGTGCTTCCAACAGGATTTGGAGTTTCTTAATTCGCGCCCCAGTTATTTAGTTGCGCAGTTCTCTGACTTCATAAAGCTTTACAGCTTTCTATACATTTCCCAGTTGGCGCTAAACATTAAAGATTGGAAAAATGGGGCTCCATCCCATAAACCGTGTTTCTTCATTGTTGACAACGAAAAAGCGAGTAGAGAACGGACTCACGTTCAGAACTATGGCTATGGGCAATTAGTAGAGTATTTGAACTACCTTTTCCCTTATTTAGTTATAAATGAAACCTTACAAGAAAAAGGAGAGACTAAACCCTTGTGGCAGCTCTTTGAGGCAATAAAAGGTGACACAGCAGCCCTGTCTAATTTGAATCAATTTACGGAAGATTTTAGCGAAGCTCGTTCAAAGTTTTACAGAAATCCCATATCTGTAGAAGAACAAACACTTACTGAAGATGCTTTTCAGCAGCTACTCAACTTGTCCTACTGGCAATTTGATAAGAAGCGAGGCACTTTGGAGGAATATAATCAAACAGCAGTTAAAGGTGTTTTAAAAACCATTTGCGCCCCTTTCATTCAAAAACGTGGACAAGCCGGTCAAGTACTTACGTTCAATCAAGACTATATTGTTTTACTCACTAACTTAGCAATCGGAGAGAATGAAAAGTTGCGTTTGCATGAGTTAATAAAAGCCTTTGAAAGTCGTGGAATATATTTTGACAAACAGAGCCAACAAAATTTAGTCAATTTTTATGAACGCATGGGAATAGTTGAAAGAATGAGCGATAGCGGAGATGCAGTATATGTCAAAAAAACAGTTTGAAGATTTCCTTGTCTCTCATTTTAACAATTGGGCCAAGCAGTCTCTGATTCCCGGGCATCGCTATCAATTTGCAACCCCTGACAATGTTAGGGGTCAGAAACTTCACTCTGCATTTTTAAAACAGCAATCGAGATATGTTGAAGTAAAAGGTACCAAACTTCCTTGTATTGAGTATGAGAAAGCTTCACTAATTCCCGTTTTTCATAGTGATGAGAGCGGATTTTCAGAAAATTTCATATCACATTTACGTGACGAAATAGCAGCCCAGCCAGAAGTACTAGATGGCTGCGCCCTACTCATTATTCACAACTCCTCTTTAGATACAATAATCAATTCAGCTGAAGACGTTGCACAACAGGGGCATGTCTGGAACCCTGAAAATATAAAGCATATGCTTTACCAAGAGCTTGACCAGAATGATGAGAAGCTGAAAGTATCTGAATGCTTACTGGATTATCAGTTTGATCAAATTCTCGATGATAAAGCGACTATGTTTGGCTTTGAAGAGCTTTATTACGCGGTGTCTGATGGCGACCTAAGATTTCCGGAGCTGGGGCTATTAAACGACGAAGCTATTTTGTCGTGGAACAACGAAGAACAAATACATTTTCGCATACAAGAGAATAAAAAACTAAGTGATGAATTAAACTTCATTACAGAGCATTTTCCTAATGAACTTCCGGAAAAGCTTGCTTCTCTAGACTTCAGTGAAACGTTTGTAAAAGAGCATTTTGAAACAGAAAACCCCGACCAGTGGCGTGAAAGTCTTGAGCTTGAGCAGTGCTATCAGGAGCAGCAAAAAAATCGTACAAACCTTCTGGAATTGGAAAAAGAGTCAACTTTATTTGGCGAACTACTAAAAAAAGGTAAGTCCGATAAAGGTGCTGGGAAAAGAGAACGACACCTAATATTGCTTCTTGAAGAAGAACAAAACGAGTTCAACCTTGAATTTACCTTTATTAATGGGCGCATTTCAACGTCTAGCTGCACAATACAGCACAATAAAGAACAACCCCCAATATCTATAGATATTAACAATAGTGGTGGGATTAGAAGCAGAATTGTATTAACTAGCAATTTCGACGGAGAGGCTCGGTTCTTTTCTCTTCAAGTCAAAACGGATAAGCCTCAAGAATCACATAAATTTCGAGTATTAGTCCTTCGAAAAGGTGACTTTGATGTAGCTCACTTTGAACATATATACTTGGTAGACTCGGCTAAGAAATGGATAACACTACAAACTGACGATCAAGTTTTGCAAGTCAGTGATAAACAACCGACCTTCGTTATTACCGAAAATTACCAAACAATTCCTGCTGCCGATTACGGCATTGTTGACTTTAAACAGCTTGCCTCAGAAAAAGATGAAATCTTCTTCTGCGTACAAGGTCAGTACAGTGAACTGTTATTCAATGTAGAAGGTGAAGTATCGACTGAATCGTTAACCCTTCCATTACTGTTAGATCAGGGGCGGTTTAACTACTTATTTGAAAAAGGCTACAACGGCCAATTTAACAGGAATAAATCAAAAGTACTTTTAGATGGTAAAGAAATTGCGCCCAAGCAGCGAAGATTAGAACTACTTCAAAATGAAGCGCAACTTCTAGATGAGCGAGTACTTTCAAAACATTACGCTTCAGATGACGTTTGCTTAGACAGCATTAGTAGCGATTACCCTGATCTTTTCGCTGAATATAACAAGCTTTTCGATTACCTAGTAACTAACAGAACATTAATCAGTATTGCCGGTTGGGAGCCGGAGTTCAGAGAAATCGTATCAAGAATCGTTGATATATATATCGATAAAATTTCTAAGATTCCATTCGATGCCCCGCTTAGCCAAGCGCATAAGAAGTTAGTACTAATAGGCTTTGCTGAGTTTGAAGAACGAGGAATAGTTCAGGAATATATTACGCCATTCCACCCAGCTGTATTAGCCTATAACTTGAACGTAGCAAACGCTTTGCTTGGCGATAAACTCGACTCAGGCAGCTTCAAAGAACTGCCTTCGATCACAATAAACCGATTGAGTGCGCAAGGTTTACTACCATTTATCTATGACCCTACTCATGATTTTTCCTATAACCATGCGGAAAAAGAAAATGTATTTTGGTCTAGGTTAATACCACAGCAAGATAGCAGCTATGACTATGTTCGGTCTTTAGTTTCAGACAAAGTCGAGAAGTTCACGGCAGCGTTCAAGCACCTATTTACTGCCGGTAGTAAAACAACACTAATCATAAACTCTGTAAACAACTTACATAATGAAGAGTTATTTTTAGGCGTTGTAGATTATGTAAAGCGTAAAAAAGGTAAAATTACGCGCATTCATGTAAATCTATATAACGAAGAAGACCATTACACGTGGTTCGATAGGTTTGCAGACACTGCAAGTTACGATGAAATAAAAAGCCTATGTGAATTAAACAGAGGACCAATCAAAGAACAGGCAGATACGATTGTTGACCTGCTACGCACACGACTAACCTACAGTAAGTTCCAGATCACGGACAATCACGACTCCCAAGCGTATGCACATATCTGTTTCTTCAAAAATAATGAGCGTGTTAGAGCAGAAGATATAAACGTCCTCAAGCAAAAAAGCGGAGTTGTATGTCATGGTTTAATGCCTGGCGAAGCTGCATCTAATAAGCACGGTAGCTTTTATACAGCTTTTGGTTTAGAGGGAGTAAATACGGAAAGCTCTGCACCTCTGAAGCTTATAGAAAAGTACTCTGCACTTATTAAACCAGCTCGCTCAAATCATGTGCAATATACATCGACAAGATCTCAGGCATTAGTGGTAACCGACAACTTTAAAAACCTGCTTGATGTTTCTTACAAAAATTCAATTTGGACCACCATCATCGATCCCAAAGTAACGTTAGATTTCTTTGAGGGTGAAAAGGATATGGTGCTTATTCATTATTCAGATAACTACACTAACTCGGTTAACTATGATGCCATCACGGTAACTGAGCAGACTGACCTGTATCACAAGGTACTGGATAACGATAACGGCGGCCTTATTGGAGAGTTTAATGCATTCAATGGTGAATGGTTACTTAACTTGGTTACCGCTAATAGTAATGAGCGAAAGGAAAAAAGAGGCATTTTAGGCGCATACAAATTTGTTAACTGCCTACTACACAAGTCAGACATTACGTGGGTACCACTCTCTATCGCTGAAATCATAAGGGTAGCGGGAAATCTTGGCTTAAAAGCAAAAGAAAGTGACTTTTCGAGATTCTCTCAAGGCTTCAAGTCTGGCGCTATATCAGACGACGTTTTATTTGTAGGCTTCAAAGACCATAAGCTTATCCTTCTACCTGTTGAAGTTAAAACGGGCAAAAGACAGACCCACAGCAAAGGCGTAACGCAAGCTAAAGAGCTTAAACGCTACTTTGAAGAGCTATTAGGTAAAACGAGTTTAGCCAGTCATTTGTATCGCGGTTTGTTTATTCGTCAGATTATGATGCAAATCGATAAGTACAAGCTTTATGACGTATACCCAAATGACTATTTCAAACCAGTTACAGACAACTTTGCTTGGTGGTTACAGGGTGATTATAGCCTAGCGCAATTAACCAACTATCCAGAGGCAATGTTGTTCGTAAATGTTGAAGATAAGGACTTTACTAAGGCCAGCTTTACCCAGGTTCAAGATGTCTTAAAAATTGAGATTCCAGCCGGCGATTTGACCGATTCACAGGGCAACATAAGTCACATACTTCGAACACCACTGCAAAAACTTTACGCCGAATTAAAACCAGTAAACCTATATCACATAGAAGATAAATATATTCTGGATGGCGAAACGCAAATAGAACCAATAGCGTCTTATGCTGGAAGTGAAGAGACAGTACCCGCAGTTAGTACTAAAACTGACATTGAAATAGAAAACAATACGATAGGTGAACCATCTGCGCCACCTGCTGAAACAGCCAATGCAAAGCATTCAGAAGTAAAACGCAAAAAAATGCCTGAAAGCGAGTTACTGGAACTTTATCAACGCATTATCGATTGTTACTACAGCTACAATATCCCAGTTTCAAAACCTACAAGCGAAGCGCCTTACGTTGAAGGACCCGCTTCAATACTTTTCAGAGTTGAACTTAACCCTGGCACGGACCCAAGAAAGCTATTTGAAAAGTCGCAGGCATTAAAGCTCGACCTAAGGCTTGAACAAGAGCAAGAAGTTGGGTTCGCGATAGATAAGGGTTGCGTGACAATCGATGTGCCCAAAAGCGACAGCCAGCGATACTATGTTGACCAAGAGGACATCTGGCCGTCATGGCAACGCCCAATCAACGCATTAGAAGTGCCATTGGGGGAGGACCGGTTTGGAAACGTTGTGAAAATAAACTTTTCATCTTCTAACTGCCCTCACCTTCTTATCGGTGGCACAACCGGTAGCGGTAAATCAGAAGCTCTCAACACCATTTTGTATGGCATGTGTGAACATTACAGCTCATCAGAATTGCGACTAATGCTGATTGACCCTAAAGGTACTGAGCTTAATGATTTTGAGCGATACCCTCACTTACTAGGACAAATTGGCTGGGACGACGCTGACGCACTCCAACTATTGAGTGAAGCGGTAGAAGAGATGCAAAGTAGATATGCCACGTTCAAAAAAACTGGCGTTAGATCTCTCCCGGATTACAACGCGAAAGTGAGCGATGAAGAGCGAATTCCCTGGTGGATTTTAGTGCTAGATGAATACGCGGATCTTACTTCAGATAGAGAAATGAAGAAGGACATCGAAGCCGAGCTTAAGCGTCTAGCCCAGAAAGCTCGTGCAGCTGGTATCCATCTAATTATTGCCACTCAAAAACCCAGTGGGGATGTCATTAGCACAAACTTACGTTCTAACCTTCCAGCACAATTAGCACTTCGAGTGAAAAATGGTACAGAGAGCCGTGTAATTCTTGATGACCAAGGTGCGGAGGTGCTTAATGGCAAAGGAGATGCTTATCTCAAGTCCGAAGGTAAGTTAGTAAGAATACAATGTGCTCAAGTTACAACATGATAAAAGGGATATGATCAAAGTGGAAACAAAAAAATATGAATACGACGCTGTACGCGTTATCCAAACAGAAAATAGTAAGCCGTTAATTTTGTTTGGGGCTAAAGCAACTGATATTGAGCAATGGGCTGGAATTCCACAGAAAAAAACATTAAACCCTGGCTCTGCTGAGACGACCGGTTTTCAGAGGACAGAAAATCAAAATCGATTACGCCAACTCAGCAGCTTTTACCAAAATAAAGAAAATGTAGTTCAAAACAATTTAATATGCAGTCTCAGAAAGCTTAAGGGGTGCAAGGTTGAATTTTTAGAAAGCCAGCATTCAAAGATGGTGGGGAAATTAATAATAGAGTTCCCAGACTTTTACACTGCATCCTGGCTTGCATTGTTTGGCCTGCTGAGAGAGTCGCTGGAGTCGCGAATCGGTGCAGTAGCTGTAGATACTTCATCACCCAAATATCTTGAACTAAAATCAAGAGTTGGTCTATTTTCAGAAGATAATGAAGCAAACTCCGAAGACATAGAAGATGATACTGAGGGAGATAGTGAAGGTGGTATAGAAGCAGCTATTTACGAAGAAAGCCACCTAAATGACTTTTTAGAAGATATAGCCATCAGGCATGAATTACTTAAAGAGTTAAATAATGAAGAAATTGACAAAGATAAATTTCTTGGCTTCGACCGTGTTTCGTTAATTTCATTTCTTTTACCTATAACGTTAGTTGATGGACAACATCGTTTGAAAGGTGCAGTGCTCGCGGCTGAAGAAATTGCAAATAATCAAAGACAAGAAGGTTTGGACCTTATAAAGAAAGGAGTTTCCCCAGAAGAAGTTTTTTCTGGTTTGAAAAATAAGTATTCTAGAGAGTTGCCTATTTCACTATTGATGGAAGACGAACCAAAAGAGCAAGTTTTTCAATTTGTTGTTATCAATCAAAAAGCAACCCCAATAGGTAGGTCACTATTAGGCACTATCATCTCTACGACACTAACCTCCGAGGAAATGGAATCGGTAAACGAGCGATTACTTGCTTCCGGGATTGCGCTTGATGATGCTAGAGCTATAACGTGGGCTGTTAGGAACGCCGCAAGCCCCTTCTATGGACTTGTTGAAAGGGGCACGCAAAGCGAGCAGAAAGATTTACTTCAATGGAATGTAATGGGTTCACTAATCAGTATATTTAGGGAGCTAAAAGGAGGGAAATTGTTTCATGCTAAAAATGATTACGCAAAGCGTTGGAAGGAAAAGTTTCTTACCAAGAGTGAAATAGTCAGGTCCGACGAATTCATGGATGCTTATCAAGAATGGAGCGCTCTCGATGGACCATGGCAACAGGTATTTATTGCGTTCTGGAATAAAGTAAAGCAAGAGCTCTCACAAGACGAAAATCCAAGTCGCCATAACTACTGGGGTAATACGAGGAAATCTAATATTTTTAACAAGATATCCTTAACAATTTTAGCTTCAGACTTTTTCAAATTTTTAGTTACAACAAAACAAGTTATTAACTCGGTTGATGACATTAATACATTGGTAAATGACTGGCTTGAAGATGTAAATAGAGCTTACTTTGACCAAGACTGGGAATTGGCCGGGATCAAAAAAGACAGTCCTGGTATTCGAGCTAGATGGGCCGAAAACTGGGCGGAGTACAGAGAGAGTCCAGATCAGCTTCCTCAAGCAAAAAGCTACAGAAATGCTAAAAAATCATGACATTACATATAGAAAGCCAGCTAGCAGGAAGTATTTTACAACCAAATAATAACTGGGATATTTCTGTCCAGAAACAACTATCGGCTTTTAAAAATCCTGATTACTTAATTGGACCTCGAGTCGACCTACTTCAAGGGGACATTTCAAGAGAGTGGTTTAAATGGATCGTTGACCAGTTTGTAGATAAGAGATTTTTTAACGAAAAAACAAACTTTTTTGAAATTTACACTGACGTTAGAGACAGTATAGAACTTTTGATAGGCAATCAGAAGGACGAAGATGACAAACAAAAAATTTCTGAACTAATAAGTATCAGTGTTGAGCAACGTATCAACTTTTTAAAGCAAGATGATAGAAACCGAAAAAACATAACAACAACAATAAAAGAAGATTTATTGACAATCTATGGTCAAGAACCGAGGTGCTGGCTTACAGGATTAAAATTTTCCCAAGAGGCTGTTTTTAATTTTACAGCTAAGAAAGTAGATAAACAGCCAATACAACTTCCCACATTTGTAGATAGATACAGACCAATAGGAACAAATGAAAGAGATCTATGTATCGAAGTCGACCATCTATTTCCTTTTTCTTACGGAGGCCCAGATGATTTGAATAACTACCGTTTAATTTGTGGTTGGGCTAACAGAGTAAAAAGCAACCACATTACTGGATACAGCACGGGCACAAAAGTAAGCGGGGCTAGTAAACTTTTCCCTACTAGTTTTTATTATTGGGTGATAAGAACCTTAGGGTTAAAAAGAAAATGTGAAGTAGCTGGGTGTAATAACAACATTACGAACTCGGAGTTAACTGTATGTTCACAACTGGGAAGTTCCAAAGCAATCACACCTGTGAGCATGAAGGTTATTTGTAAAGACCATGATAATAGAGAAAACAGATATATTCGACGAGATTCAGTGAAAGAACGTTTTTTATTATAGCTTTCCGATTTCTCTATACTTGGTAGAAAGGTAGAAAACAAAGTGATTTTGCTGTTAAAAAAGCGACATCACGAAAAGTTACTGTTAGAAAGGAAGTAACTTATACCTCTACTTAAATGTAGCTTGACAAAGTCAACTAAAGTTATCGTTGAGAGTTCTTTTTGCTTCTCGTAAGCTTGCCGAAGAACAGCAAGATAAACATCCGCATACTCCCCAGCGAATACCTTCCAACTCATCTCAACATTACTGTCAGATGGGATATCTTCAACAGGTGGAACAGTCTCTTCTGCAAGCGACATACACAATGCCCATCGGCAAAGCACATTCCAGTTTTCGATACCTGTTTTTGATTTGAGGCGGATAAGCTGTTGTTTTTGCTTCTCAGATAGCCTGATTGTATCGATAGTATTAGCCATTAAAATAGCCCTCTGAAATAGTGGACGATTTAAACTCTTCGTCGAAAGCAATTTGATATTCACGATTTACGAACGGCTTCAAGTCGTCGTAATACTTACCGGTGATTTCTTCGTCGGTAGATAGAAGTAGTACTTGGCTAGCCGCTTTTGGGAAGTAATTTTTAATAAGTTTAGTTCGATGTTTGCCATCTAAGCGACCTAATGGTGTATCGATAACCGTTGGAAGTTCTTTGCCTGAAGCTTCAGCCAACGCTGACAGAATAGCAATTGCAAGCAGCTGTCTTTCACCTGCAGAAAGGCGATTTGGTGCTAGCTCTTCTCCCTCATGGCTAAGCAACGTTAGGCTAAAGGTTTCTGTATCCACAGAAACAGCGTTAATCAAACTATCTTTACGAGTTAGCCCGATAAACTTCTCAGCTATTTTTTGTTCAATTAGCGCTATGTTTTCTTTGATCATAGATTTCGCGAAATTATGCATAGTCGCTTTTAGCTTATTCACATGCTCACATACTTGAAGCGTACGTTTTTGTTCAAACGTATCTTTATTCTGCTGAGTTAAAAGACTTGTATATCTTGTATTTAACACGTCACGTTTTGCGATTGCTTGTGCTAACAGCGCTTTGTTATGTTCTAGTAGCGTAGTCTTACTCTCAAATTCTGCTTCGAGTGCTGCAAGTTCACTTAGAATAGCCTTTACATCGTTATAGTCTGGTATTGCTTCTTCTTGCTTGATATATAAAGCTTCTTTCTCTTTTAGCTCTTCACGAACCTTTATAAGCTTTTTGCGCTCAGCTTGCTCGCTCGCAATACGCTCATCAAGCCCGGTAAAAATACTTAGTGGTAAATCGATGTAACAGTCGCTAGCAGCAAAACCTCTGCGCTCGTTTCGATTATCTTCAACAAGTTGATTAATAGCGTTTAGAGTACTCGTGTCGACCTTACCTTGCGTTAAAGTATTCAATATCTGTCCTTCATAGTCAGAAATTGAAGCGTCGAGTTCTTTAGCTTGTTTTGCTTTCGCTTCTATCGCTATCTGTTGTTTAGTTTCCTCTAACAGCTTTGGTATAAGTCCAAGCGGACATGCGCCAGCATCAATCTTTACCCTTTGCTGTAAATTATCTTTTAATTGGCGATCTATCGCGCCAAGTTCAAATTTGATTGAATCGCGTTCTTCAATCAAGTGAGCCCCTGACATACGAGCGGTCTGTCGTGCTTTTTTGATTGCTACATTAAGACCACTTATTTCTTCTTCTAAACTTGCAGCTTCATTTCTTAAAGCGCGTAACAAAATATCGTGCTCGCCTATTTCATCTTCACAGTCTGAAACTCTTTTTATTAGGTTTTCATCAATATTGCTTTTTTTACGTTCGTTCTCGATAACGGTTAAATCTGAACGTAGTTGAGTGAGTAAATCTAAGCCTAATAAATTCTCTAGTCCGGTTTGGATAAGCTCAGAGCTTCTTTCAGGGTTCGCTAAGTTTTCAATTTTCTCACCGTCGAAGAAGAATAAGTCGGATAGTGACTGCGGTATAAACTCATTTACGAAATCATCCCAGTTTGAACTTACGAATTCATCTACCTCGCCGTTACAAAAAACTTTTAGTTTATCTTTTGTGTTCTCGGGGCTGCTGGCAACCGACCAAGCGCGTTTAACGATATAGGTGTATTCATCAGTTTCAGCTTTATGCGTAAACTCAAGCGTTAATGAAACATTTTCAGATTGGTCAGAAAATCTATTTTTGGTACTTGCTAGAAAAGAGCCAAATGCTTGGGTTCCACGATTAGAGCATTTAGCGTGTTTTCCATATAAAACCAACTGTAGAGCATCTAAGAAGGTTGTTTTTCCACCGCCATTTAAGCCGCCGAATAAAACAATAGGCTTTTCTTCTGTTACCGTTAAATCGACAGTGTGGGTACCTTTGTAGATTCCAAAGTTTTCTATGGTTAATGATTTAAGTTGCATTAGACGTTTTCCACACTCTCAATTAATAAAGAGCTATAACCATCTTCTTTCAATGACTTCGTTATAATCGCGATACTCTCTTCAAGTGACTCTTGTTGTTGTTGCAGCTCTTTTACAGCATCACTATGCGCGCTTTCTGCTTGGGAATTAGTTATCTTAATTTGGATATGTTCTAGCTCTATCTGTCTTCGGTGCCTTTCTCGTTCTAACGCAAATTTTTTCGCCTCGAATAAGTTATCAAACGCACCTTTATCTAGTACATCGTTAAGTTCATCTTTCAACTTGGCACGACGCAGCTGATTTCTGTATTTGTTAGAAACGTTTAGCACAGCTCGCATTTGCTGATAGAGCAAGCCATCTTCATCGCCCTGCTCTGCACAATGTGCTTTTAGCTTGTCTAACACGCTCTTGTTTATTATCGGGTGATGCGCCCTGCGTTTACCCGGATATGCTTTTCCAATAACTTGTTCGTAAATCAGGGGTAATGAGTCTTCCGCTTCATGCTTATCGTTAAGCCATACTTCTCTTATACCCTCTAATTCTTCAATCGAAATTAGCTCTAGATCATTTACTTCTGCAGGAGCCATTTGCTGAACAGCTACTTGTGCCTCTAGTACTTTTCTAAGCATATGCTCTCTGAACGACTGAACATATGGTCCTGGCACTAGGTCTGCGCCGTGTTTAGTTACATGTACGGTTAGAGTTCCGTTCATGCGCCTAAAATCGCGGTTGCCTTTATCTCGTCTTAGCTTTTCTAATTTCTTGTCATGACTAGCATCATTAACTTCAATTTCGTTTCTTAGCATTACGAGCGGCATCATCCACTCTTTCTCGTCGTCATTGGCGATCATGGCATTCATCGATTTGTCTTCAGACACCATGGTACAAACGTAGCAGCCAAATCGACTGTCGCCACAACTTTGCGTTGATTTATCAACTACTAAAGGACACTCTCCGCCTTCTGTTGCGCCTTGATACATACCCATTAAGTCATGATTTGGGAAATCCCACGGATTTTTTATGCTGTTTAAATAAATCCATACATCATCATTGGTCCAGTGACCTATCGGGGTATAAACCCACACTCTATCCAACGAACCGTTCTCTGTTAAACCTAATGCTTTCCGAGTATTCGTTTCTGAGCTTTCAAACCTATCCATGCTGGCCGCCCTGGCAGAACTTTCTGCCTTGCGAGTTCCTAACACCAAAATAGCCTCGCCATTCTTGTCGGCAAGGTTCTGAATAAAGCTATTAGAAGGCGATATTTTAAGACGGTCAGTACACCAGCGAAATTTAGCTCGCGGTGCGGGGTAGCCCTTACCTATTAGGTTGTACCAGAAACGGTTTTTAACTTCGGGAACTAGCTTATGAGGAACGATCGGCAAATTCTGTTCTTCAGCTGCCGCTTTCATTTTTTCTAGTGATTTATTTACCCATGAAGACACAACTGGATTTTCAACTAAAGTGTCGGTACTGATTACATGTACTTTCTTATCGGCCTTTCCTTCCTTCACTAATTCTTGAAGGGCATACCATACCAATTGTAGTGTAGCTGTAGAGTCTTTACCGCCGCTATAACCGATAACCCAAGGGATACTGTCACTAAGGTAGAGTTTTTTTACGTGTTCGATTGACTGAGAAACAGAATTTTTTAAACCAACTTCATTAAAAGCTGATTGAATACTTACTTGGCTCATTGTTGAGTAACCTCTTTTTGCAACGCCTGTTCCGCTAATAGTTCGCTTTCAGACAGCTCTATACTCATCAATTGTTTGATTTTGATACACGTTAACTTGGCTGCTTTTGTGTTGTTGTACATGCTTCCGTTTACAACACACCTCCCCGCCCAGTCAGAGTTACTTCTAGACCAATCGACTTTTTTCAGTCGTTTTAGTGTTCGTTTCCACTTTTTGTCATGCTTGAGTAACCAACAGCCAAGTAGCCCTAACGCATGGAAAGTCACGGAGTACGCATTGATTGATTCTTCCCTGATTTCACCGCCAGAGGCCTCATCATTACAGACGAGAATCCAACTCGGCATGTTTACTAAAACCTCATGCCAGTATTCTGAAGCAATGGGCGTTAACTCTTGATAGTTAGCCTCGGTAATATTGCCCAAAAGCGCCTTTGTAGCGGTGTTTACTGCACTGTGACTTACCAGCTTTTTAGAGCGAGGCCCAAGGTTGCTTTTCTCCATATGAACAAGCTTTCGTAACTGCTCGCTTTCGAAAATTATCGTTTTTGATAGCTTTGCGTCAGGACTATCACCGTAAGTGATGCTTAATGATGAATCCGTCTTAACTGGATAGAGATTTAAATCTTTAAAGATTTTCTGACGTTCCTCTAAAGACTTGCTTGCGAAGAAAACAATAGAAATCGTTTCATCACCTAGTGTTGGGTCTTGTGTTAGAGCTTCTTGAATAGCTGCGTTCCGATGCTGACCGTCTGTGATATACAATTCGGCATCTTCATCAATAACAAGTGTGCCAATTTTTTGCTCGTGCTTGGCTTCGCCAATAGCTAAAAACTCCGACTCACCGTCAATACATGCCGTAAGCGCTGAGAATACGTAATCATCTCTGTTGGCCAATATATAATTAGCAATATCAGGAATGCGCTCTTCATTGATGATCCGCTGCGCTCGTTTATCTACAGGCAGTTGCCCTTCATCAAAACTGAATATCTTTTTCAGTCTTTTTAAGGGGCACATTACGATAAAATATTCGTCATTTGCCTGCTGTCCTTTGATTGCCGGAAAGGACATCCCTGATGCTATCTGTGACATATTTTGACTTAAAGTTAATTACCGTTCGTACAATTCGAAAAATGTTCTTACGAACAAAATGGTGGTATAGTACAACACAAATTTCAAGATGTCGCCTGTACCTTGGTAAGTATTAATAGAAAGTGATGACTACATATTTAGATTTCAACGCAACTACCCCCGTACTGCCAGAAGTAGCAGATTTAGTTTACAAACTAATGGTAGAGGAATACGGAAATGCCGGAAGCAGAACTCATTCATTCGGTGCCACCGCAAAACAGGCTGTTGAAAAAGCAAGGAAGCAGGTAGCCGATGTAGTTAACGCTGATAAGTCAGAGGTCATTTTTACAAGCGGCGCCACAGAAAGTAACAATATTGCGATTCTGGGCTTAAAAGGGTACGCCGAAAAGAATAACAAGAAGCACATCATCACTACCGCCATTGAACACAAAGCGGTACTTGAACCTATTGAAAACCTTGTGAGCCATGAGTTCGAAGTAACTTACATCAAACCCGATCAGTCTGGAGTAATTGATGTAGAAAGTATCGGTAAAGCACTGAGAGAAGATACCCTTCTAGTTTCTGTTATGCATGTTAATAACGAAACCGGAAGTATTCAGCCAATTGGAGCCATTTGTAATTTACTCAATGAGCACAGTGCCTATTTACACGTAGATGCCGCTCAAAGCTTTGGTAAGTTCAGTGACGAACTGGATAACAAAAGAATTGATTTTATCAGTGCTAGTGGGCACAAACTTTACGCGCCCAAGGGAGTGGGAGCATTAGTAACTCGAAAGCGTGGTTTCTTGAAAGCGCCGCTTAAGCCGCTCTATTTTGGTGGTGGTCAAGAGAAAGGGCTTAGACCAGGTACACTTCCTGTCCAGCTAATAGCAGGCTTTGGTTTTGCCTGTGAGTTGGCTCAAAAGAATAAGGTTGATTGGCAGAACCACAGCACAAAAATAAAAGAAAAATTCTTGGCTTTGATTAGTAGGCTTGGAGGAAAGGTTATCGGCGAAAATACTTCCCCTTTCGTTACTAATTTTTATATACCCGGCGTGAATTCAGAAGCAGCGATGGTTATGCTGAAAGATGTGATAGCAGTTTCGAATGGTTCTGCTTGCACATCTTCAAGCTACCAACCATCACATGTTTTAACTGCTATGGGGCTTACTGAGGACGAAATCGCAGGGTCTATTAGAGTGTCTTGGTCGCATATGACTGATGCCATTCCAATAGACTTAATTGAAGAGCGTTTTAAAAACCTAATTTAGATTACTGCTTGATTGCCAAAGTGGAAATTAAGCAGCATATCACTCACGCTTCAACGGTTAAGACTTTGCCGTTATTTGCAAACAAGAATTGAATATTTAAGGGACTTAAGCATTATGACTCCCTGTACCGCTATGTATTTACTTTCGAAATTTATTCGCATTCTACGTTAACCGAAACTAAAGAGTCAGCAACACGGATATGTAAGAAATCACATTTAGGCTTGGGCAGCAAGAATATAGACAAGAAAATAATCGAGTCCATAATTTAATCAACAATATTGGATTGTTTAGAATGCCCGTGTTATAAAAACAAAAGTTTTACATAAAGATAAGGGAATATGTTATGAGCGAAATAGATTGGGAATCTTTTGGCAAAATTATTCATAATAAACGAAAAGAAAAAATATAAATCAAGCAAGCCTTGCTAAAGAAGTTGGCGTATCTCAACCCGTAATCTCACTACTCGAAAGAGGAAGCCCAATTGGTATTAACGAGGATCGTATAGATCTGTTGAAAAGTACGTTAGGTATCGTTGATGCCGAAATACCAACGAAAGAAAAAGTCAAAACCACTTCAAAAAGAAAGCAAGTATTTATTAGTTACTCGCATCGAGATAAGACTTATTTTGATCGACTTTCCACCCATTTAAAACCTTTGGAAAAGAAGGGGCTAATAGAACCGTGGAGTGACACACGTATATCTGCTGGCGAATTATGGAAAAAGCAGATTGAAAGCGCCCTTAATAAAACTCAAGTTGCAGTTTTGCTAGTGAGTGCAGATTTTCTGGCGTCTGATTTTATTGTAGATAATGAACTTCCTCCTCTTTTAGAAAAAGCCAGTTCCGATGGCGCTACGATAATTCCAGTAATTCTGAAACCATGCCGTTTTATCAGAGAAGAAACGATAGCTAAGTTTCAGGCCATCAACACTCCAGAAGAACCACTGATAGCTGCATCTGAGCATGAGAGTGAGCTTATTTATGATGCTATAGCAGAGCGTATAGAATCGCTCCTTTAGCGTAGCCGAAGGAAAGGATAGGCATTGAGAGCTTCAAATTTACAATACTAACCCGTGAACGCCATCAATTACCCTATCAAAGCCTTCATCATTGTCGAAATAAAGCTGGCTTCGTCGGCTTTTGTTTATTTTGTACGTAGCGCAGGCAAAGGCCAGCCCTTCTTCAAAGCTACTAACTTCTTCATCGAATACTTTAAACACCTCACGCTGCGGTTTTGCCACCCGCTTTTTTTAATTCGGTAATTATTGGCGCCAATTCAGTTTATAATAGCGGTTAAACAGCTTTTGAATTACATCGACCAATGTGAGTGGAACATGGCCCATAAAGTACGTTATAAGTTTAAAGGTGTGGCAAAAGAGATTAATTTTTCTTACAGCCGCCATCAAAATATGCATGAAGCCGTGGCCGATGCTGAGGGAATAGACCTTTCCCAATTCCTGCAAACTGAACAGCAACTTGCCGCTATCAGTAAAGACAAAAAAACCGTAAGAAACTTCAGAGATACCGAATTTGTAAAAATGGGGTTTTCTGATTTGTACTTCTTAAAAAACGGTCAAGAATGATGGTTGCGCCCTTGCAACAAAGACTATCAAAACAACGCGATGCTTCTACCTTAAAGTCGGTGGAAAAACCGCGCTTAGCCGTAAGATGATGTAGCCACCGATAACCACTTTACACAATTAACTCTTATGAAGATTTCAGGCGTTGTACATTCCTAATAACGCCACAAACGCCTAAATTCCATCTATCTTTGGCACCAACAATAAACAACTGATTAACTTTTAATCGTAATAAATTAACTTTTTTGAGATTTATTTTTAACTCGCTCAATGGGCTACAAGGCCCGTCAATTATGGGTTGTTCGAGTTTACGAACCCTTATCAGAACTCAAAAACATCTTGTTTGAATGTGCGCTTGTTAAAAAGGACGCTTAGCAAACATGAATTTCATAGATTCCAGCCTGTCGATGTTATGAGGCGAGTTAGCAGTTGCCATAAAACTTACAAAGTGCTGCTTATTCGAGTAAAGCACCCACTCTAAAACATCAACATATACAAGAACTGGAAATAACAAATTGTCATTGTACTGCCTGCATAGCATACGCTAAGTGCTGCTATAAAACGTGTATGACGAAGATTGTTTCCTAAAAATAATAATTTAATAAGTTACTTTCAAATGGCTGACATATTGCTCATAAATGAAAGTAAAAGGCTAAACATATGAAACTAAACCAGCTCAATTTCCGTGTAAAACTTAGTCCCATTTTTGTCGCTATGGCCGCTGCCAATTTAACTTATTCTTTGCCAAGTTTTTCTCAAGAAATCGATAACGACGTCCCCGTTGTTGAAAAGGAAGAAAACACCGACGATGCCCCAGATATTGAAGTTTTAGAGAGAATTACTGTATCTGCTACCAAACGTGATACAGACCTAATGAACACGCCAGTTGCAATTTCTGCCTTCACCGAAGAGCAATTGAACAAGATAGGCATTACTAATGTAAAAGATTTGAATAACGTGGTGCCTAATATGAGCATCATGACGGATAGAGAGTCTTCAGCTCCAATCATTACCATGCGAGGCGTACGCTCAACCAATACTACTGAGTGGGGAGATCCTGCCGTTGGTGTGCATTATGATGGGATTTATTCACCGCGCCCCCAAGGTGCCCTTTCGTTAATTTTCGATGTAGAGCGAGTTGAAGCACTACGTGGTCCTCAAGGTACGTTATTTGGACGTAACTCTACGGTAGGGAGTTTGAATATCATCTCCGCAAAACCGAATTTAAATGAGGTAGAAGGCAAAATTGAATTAGAAGCGGGACGATGGAATCAACAAGTCATCAAAGGAGTATTAAATGTTCCTATTTCAGATTCATTTGCGTTAAGAGGCTCATTCTTTAAAGAAACAAGAGACTCTAATTTAAACGGTTATTACGACCCTAACCAATGGGATCAGCGTTACCTAGGTCTTGATACATCACAACTTACGCCCATCAGTGAAGGCATCACTCCAGCGGATCGCGATACTGACAACCGCACCTATTTTAATGACACCTTATATGAACCCATAAAAGCCGATCCCGCTGATTTTTATAATAACTCAGACCAATATGCTTTCAGGATTTCTGGGCTATATTCCCCAAGTATAGATTTTTCTTGGCAGTTGACTTTCGAGCGTTATGTTGATCAAGGTGCTGGCACAGCTGCTTCCCGTGATTGTGAGAAGATAAAAGATAGACCTTCTGATGTGAATGGTGGCTCGTGTACCGATTTGTGGGGAACGGAGGATAATCATACCGTATATGTAAATGTTCCGGGTAAAGTAGATTTGACCCTAGATAGCTATCGTTCGAGCATTCACTATGACATAACCGACGATATTCAGTTTTCCTATTTAGCAGGTTTTCAAAGCCAGGAGCGTTCAGGACAGGTTGATTTAGATCAGGGTATGTATTTCTATGATCAAATACTCAAATGGATTGATACGGATTATGACTCTTGGTCCCATGAGTTACAGTTTAAGTCTACGGGTGAAAGCGATTTACAATGGATTGTGGGCTATTTCAATCTTAAAGAAGATAACTCAATGAACGGCCAATATCATGGGGCAATGGGAGGGGTCTCATGGTGGCTTCAACCATCGCGCACGGTAGAGTCTGAGGCATTTTTTGCGCAGGGTACTTACGCGTTTACGGATAAGTTGTTTCTAACCCTAGGTGCTAGATATACGGAAGACCAGAAAGAAGATAAAGGTGGCCGAAACCTAGGGTGTTTCTCAAACGAATGTTATACCGATGTGGCTTGGGGAGAGGTCTGGGATTATATTGATTGGTCAATTCCTTTAGATGAGCAAATTGAGAATACCAGCGCGGTGCGTGCGAATTTAAATGCACTACCTGTTGATTACTACGACTCGCCTGTTGAAGGGGCTGAAGTAGACAGCGAAAATGACGTAAAACAAAGCTGGTCAAAAACCACTTGGCGTGTGGGCTTAGATTATCAAGCCACTGCAGATACCCTGTTTTATAGCTATATTGCCAATGGCTTTAAAGGCGGCGGTATTGGCGACATTTTAATCAAGCAATCAGATGGTACACGCTTTGATACCAGTTACGATGGTGAAGAAGTGGTGACTTATGAGATTGGTGCCAAAACAACACTGTTAGACGGCAAGATGAATCTGCGCGCAAATTACTTTTTCAGTGATTATAAAAACCAACAGTTCTCTACTTGGACAATTTACGACACTATTACTGAAATGCAGGAAGACCCGCGTACCGGTGAGATGATTGAAATGACCCAAGATTTTGGGACATTTTTAACCCGCAATGCATCTAACTCAAAAATCTCTGGCTTAGAGTTAGAGATGGATTTAGTACCTTGGAAAGGTGGTTTCATTGGCGGTTATTTAACTTTTCTTGATACCGAAATTACATCTGACTATTGGAAAGCTTGGGGCTCAGAACCATCACAAGTTTTTGCTAATCCAGACGACGTAGAGATACCAGGAACCCTAGATACGTCTCAGCCTTGGTTTAGGAACCTAAAAGGCAATCAGTTAGCCTACTCCCCCGAAGTCTCGTTTACATTGAATATCAGTCATACCTTTGAGTTGAGTAACGGTGGGCGAATCATCCCATTCGTTAATATTCATTGGGAAGACGACTCTTATACCTCAATCGACAATACCGATAAATGGGATATTCCTGCGGAAGCATTAAACGAAGGAATTGATTTAGATATCTACTCTGATAAACGAGAAGCATGGGCGATGATTAATGCGAACTTGAAGTACGAGACAGCTGATAGTACTTGGTATATAGAAGGGGGAATTTATAACCTTACCGATGAAGATGTGAACTGGTGGCAAGGCTATTCTGGTAGTACACCTGTTGCTGGTAAAGCAAGACGTAACTGGAACATTCGAGTTGGATACAACTTTTAACTGACAATACCAATTGGTCTTGTTGACCGCACAAGCAAGGCCTCGTGATATCTCTTCAGATTCGCGAGGCCTTGATCAACGTATTTATCTTGATTTTATATTACCAAGGAAGCGCGATGACAACTCCTAGTTTTGTTATCAATAGCCAGCACCATACGCAAAACCCTAGTGGGTACGTGTTCCCACTAACGGTGCTCACCTCATTGTTTTTTATGTGGGGTTTTATCACCTGTTTAAACGATATACTGATCCCCCATTTAAAAGCAGCATTTAGCTTAAGTTACACCCAAGCAATGTTGGTTCAATTCTGTTTTTTTGGGGCCTATTTCATTGTTTCATTACCCGCAGGTAAATTACTGAAACGCATCGGCTATCAAAAAGGGATTGTGGTGGGTTTGGTGATAGCTGCATTAGGCTGTTTACTATTTTACCCAGCCGCCTCTAGCCATAGTTACCCTTTATTCCTTTCTGCGTTGTTCGTACTTGCCTCGGGAATCACTATTTTACAAGTCTCAGCAAACCCTTATGTGACCTTCCTAGGGCCAACTAAGACTGCGTCTTCGCGTTTAACATTAACTCAAGCATTTAATTCTTTGGGTACAACAATTGCGCCCTATTTGGGGGCGTTATTTATTCTTAACGAAGCAGTAAGCACAGTTTCAGTTAGCCCATCTGCTGAGTCGGTGCAAGGGCCCTATTTAGTGCTGGTGGCATTGTTATTATTGTTAGCGGCAATCTTTGCGCTTATCAAACTACCTCACATCCCCAGCGCTACAGTGACTGAAAGTGAAGCCATAGGCGCTAGTGCATGGCAACAGCGCCATTTAGTATTAGGTGCGCTGGGTATTTTTGTGTATGTCGGTGCTGAAGTTGCGATTGGTAGCTTTATAGTCAACTTTTTAGGCGAGAAGAATATTGCGGCGCTAGAAGAAGCAGAGGCGGCAAAATACTTAACCTATTATTGGGGTGGAGCCATGATCGGACGCTTCATTGGCGCCGCGGCGTTACAAAAAGTTTCTGGCGGAAAGGTACTGGCATTCAACGCCGCTACAGCCTGTGTGCTATTACTGTTTACCGTGCTAGCTTCTGGCAGCGTTGCCATGTGGTCCGTATTGCTGATTGGCTTGTGCAACTCAGTGATGTTTCCCACTATCTTCAGTTTGGCCTTAAACAACTTAGGAAAACTGACTCCTCAAGGCTCTGGCATATTGTGTTTAGCCATTGTGGGCGGTGCCATTGTCCCTCTTATCCAGGGTGTACTAGCAGACATCCTAGGCGTGCAATTAGCCTTTATTTTACCTCTTTTTTGCTATCTATATATTGCTTACTACGGCTTGGTAGGAAGCCGAGTAACAGCTTAACGTGATTGGAAACGAACATGAGTAAACTAATAACTATAAGTGTAATCCTAAGCTTGGTGTGTGGTCTCGCTGCATGTAAAAGTGAAAATAATTCACAAACACCTTCTGCCAAAAATGCCGCTGACATATGGCCAAAATTGGATATTGCGGTGAAGCAAGACCCACAGGTAGAAGAACAAGTTAAACAAATATTGGCGACGATGACGCTAAAGCAAAAAGTCGCGCAAATGATTCAGCCAGAAATACGCGATATATCAGTGGCCGATATGCGTAAATATGGCTTCGGTTCTTATCTAAACGGTGGCGGAGCTTTCCCAAACAACAAGAAACATTCCAGCGCCGATGATTGGGTTAAGTTGGCCGACGAAATGTATTTAGCCTCCGTGGATGACAGCTTAGATGGCACAACTATCCCTACTATGTGGGGAACTGACGCTGTGCATGGTCACAATAACGTCATTGGCGCGACTTTATTTCCTCATAACATCGGGTTGGGCGCAGCCAACAATCCGGATTTAATTGAAAGAATTGCAAACATTACGGCCACTGAAGTAATGGCCACTGGTATTGATTGGGTTTTTGCACCTACCGTAGCAGTGGTACGCGATGATCGATGGGGACGCACCTATGAAGGCTACTCAGAAGACCCTGAAATTGTCAGAAACTATGCCGCATCCATTGTAAAGGGGTTACAAGGAGAGGCGAATAAAGACTTTTTGTCAGACAACCGAGTGATTAGTACGGTGAAACACTTTATTGGTGATGGTGGCACTTTAGATGGTGATGACCAAGGTGACAATATCAGTAGCGAACAAGAATTGTTTGATATCCATGCTCAGGGTTACGTGGGAGGCCTAACCGCAGGCGCTCAGTCTGTAATGGCTTCGTTCAATAGTTGGCAAGGCGATAAAATTCACGGTAATCAGTATTTATTGACCGAGGTACTTAAAAAACAGATGGGCTTCGATGGGTTTGTTGTCGGTGATTGGAATGGCCACGGCCAAGTCGAAAATTGCAGCAATGAAAGTTGCCCCCAAGCCGTTAATGCAGGATTGGATATTTTCATGGTGCCAACAGGTGCGTGGCTTCCTTTATACGAAAATACCATAGCTCAGGTTAAAAACGGCACTATTCCAATGTCGCGTATCAATGACGCTGTTACGCGCATTTTACGAGTTAAAGTGCGTGCGGGATTATTCGATAAGCCCAACCCAGCAAAGCGCAAATTTTCTGGGCAAAGCGAATTAATTGGTCATAAAAGCCATAGAGAAGTTGCACGACAAGCGGTTCGCGAGTCCTTAGTTTTATTAAAAAATAAAAATCACTTGCTACCATTAGATCCGAAGCAGACAATTCTGATTGCCGGTGATGCAGCAGATAACATTGGCAAACAATCTGGCGGCTGGTCGATTACTTGGCAAGGCACTAACAATAGCAATGCAGATTTCCCAGGGGGAAGCTCAATATTTGCGGGGTTAAGTAAGCAGATCAATGCAGCTGGTGGGCAGGTAGAGCTAAATGAGCACGGCGATTTTACCAATAAGCCCGACGTTGCCATTGTGGTATTTGGCGAAGAACCCTATGCAGAAGGGCATGGCGACAGAGCTAGTTTGGCTTATCAACAAGGAAACAAACGAGACCTCGCCCTATTGAAGAAACTGAAAGCACAAGGAATCCCCGTGGTTGCGGTTTTCATATCGGGACGACCAATGTGGGTTAACGCCGAACTTAATACTTCAGACGCATTCGTTGCTGCTTGGCTTCCAGGCTCTGAAGGAGATGGTATCGCCGAAGTAATACTCGCAAATCCGGATGGATCCATTCAACACGATTTCAAAGGTAAACTATCTTTTTCTTGGCCTAAATCTGCTCAGCAAACCACTGTAAACCATGGTGATTTAGACTATGCGCCGCTATTACCCTATGGGTTTGGGTTAACCTACCAAGATGAAAACCTGTTAGCTGATAATCTGTCTGAGCAAGTCGAGCTGAATTTAAATCAAACCCAGCGCACAATGTTATATACAGGCGCTATGCACAAACCATGGGAAATGCATTTATTTTCTGGTGAGAAAGAAATTGCGGTTAATTCTAACTCTCATCAATTAAACGGATTAACTTTTCGCACTGTGGATAGAGAGGTCCAAGAGGATTCGTTTTTAGTTAATTTAGATGGCAATCAATTGTCTGGTGTGAAAATAGTCAGTGAAAGTCATTTTAAGGAAGACCTCAACCAAGAATTTTTGGCTGGCAGTACAATATCAATGTTAATCAAAGTGACTAAGAAACCTAGCGACAATGTCTACATCGCCATGAATTGTGAAAGTTTTGGCGACGACGCAGGCAGTTGCAGTGGGAGACTAGATATCAGCTCAATAGTCGATGCATTGCCGGTTGACGAGTGGCATCCTCTGAATATTGACTTGCAGTGCTTTGCGAAAATGGGTATTAAGTTTGATAGCTTAGTGTCGCCTTTTTCATTAGAATCTGCAGGTGCAATGCAAATATCACTATCGGAAATAGGGTTCATTCCGCAGCCTTCCGATGAAGCGACATTTAGCTGTAATTGAGCTAACGGATAGCTGGCTACAACTGATAAAGAAAACTTGTTCTTAGAATAACGCAATATCTTGGGACAAGTTTTCAGCAGGTTGCTAGAGCATATATCGTAATTGGTATTGGTAACTTCCCTATCAACAAATTCGTTGGTTGAGATTGAAAATTACGATAGCATCGGTAGCGGATTCATTACTCACATATTCTGACAAATTATTGCGGTGTACAGTGGACACCTTTCGAAGGATTTTATTTAATTACGCCTATGTCGACGTTTAAATGTGTAGTTACGCTCTATGAGTAGCGTTGTATTTAACTTAAATGACATCACATTAGTAATGACTATTGTTCTGTCAATTTTGTTTTCCTTAATGCTGTTATCCAGTCACCGTATGAATGATAATAGCGCTTACTTACTCGCAGCATTCTTAATTTCCCACGCATTTATAGCTTTTCATGAGTTGACCTTCTTCGGAGAAAAGTTTCGTTTTGAAGCCTTGGAATTTGCGCCAAATATACTTTTTGTAGGTAGTCTCGCGTATTGTCTAGATGCAGTATTGCTCTACTTTTATATTAAGTCATCGGTGTTTAGTGATTTCAAATTTTCTAAAAAATATTTAGTGCACCTTATTCCTTTCTTCCTATACGCCATCTATTTGATCTTTAATTACTACAGCCTTAGTGACATCGCAAAACAAATCGTTATTGAGAATTGGGGGCTGTATAGCACATGGCACTATGTTGCCACTGATACTTCTATTAAGCTCCTCAGGTTAGCTTACTTAATCGGTTGCTTTGTTTTAATCGCTAGATACCATAAACGTCATAAAGAAGAGCGGGCGGATATTTCAACTATTGATTTAAATTGGCTTCGTTTACTTCTTATAGGTTTTTTGGCCATTATGCTCACAGAAGCTTTTTTAAGCATATTGAAAGTCATCAATCTTAGCTATGCAATTGAAGTAGAAACGTTTATTAGTATAGGTCTACTTTCTTACTACATTACCTTTTTGCTAGTAGTCTCTTTATTATTTTATAGTGTAACTAAATCCCATTCTATTATTCCCATTCCAACAACAGATGAAAATCAGAATTTTGACGAAAAGAGTGTGTACAAACCCGTCTATATTGAACGGATAGAAACTATAATGCGGAAGGAAAAGCCTTATCTTTTATCAGATATTACCATTGATGAATTGGCCAAAAAACTGCACGTTTCAACTAAAGATTTATCAGTTACTTTAAATCGTCATTTTCAAATGAATTTTTACGAATTTATTAACAATTACCGAATTGAAGAAGCTAAAACTTTGTTGGTAGAGGACGTAAACAAATCTATTACCGACATTTACTTTGACGTGGGATTCAATAGTAAGTCAGTTTTTTATACTTTTTTTAATAAAAAAGAAGGGATTACCCCCTCAGAATTTAGAAAACGTCATAGTAACAACTCTTAATTGCAGATACTTATTTGTTCTAATTATTCAGACCAGTTGACTACAATAGTAAAAAACAAAATTCTATGAGTAAATTGACCACTGAAACACTTTGCTTTTGAGGAGTAACAGTTAAATTTTCATGGCTTACCCTCAACCTGCCCATGAAAAGCCTCAATCGCCTTATCAAAGCTTTCATCGTTGTCGAAATAAAGCTGGCTTAGTCGGCTTTTTTTTATTTTGTAGGTAGCGCTGGCAAAGGCTAGCGCTTCTCTAAAGCTACTAAATTCTTCATCGAATACTTTGAGCACTTCGCCCTGTGGTTTTGCTACCCGCGTTATGTTGCCGTTTACTTCATAGTCGAACCCAGGAAATTGAAGGCGTGAAAGGGTTTCTTTGCCCAATCGCATACCGCCTTTTAGGCTTATTTGAAATGCGGCGTCCATTTCTTCTATTTCTTCCATGCTCCAATGGTTAAACACCCTAATGGCCTTTTTGTACTTTACTGCCAATCGCTTTTTTAAGGTGTTTATTCTGGGTTCTAGGGTGCCGTTGTTTTCGTTTTTTAGTAGGTCGAAGCATTCGTTACATGAAGGTACGGAAATGAAGTCGGCCTGCAGATGGCCGCTTTGCCAGTCGTGTATGAATTTTATGGGCGGAATATAGTCTTGGCGGGCGGTTTCGCAGCCGCAGTAAAAACAGCAGCCGAAGTCTTCTGAGTTTACGGCCCTTAGTGGCTGATAGAATTTTTGGTAATTCTTTACTGACATGCTGCTATTTATCTGAAAGTTGTTGCTAAAAAACAGGGCTATTTGTGGTCGCTACGTTAACACAGCAAGCCGTTCGTGAAAGTTAATTGTGGTGTTTCAAAATGAAAAAAGCGCCACCCTTCGGCAACGCTTTGCTTAATAGCTTAATCACTATTTATGACTTAACCAGTAAAACCTATAGCCGCGATGGCCTGCTGTGCGGGTCGCCTTCAATGTGATCTTTTGGTTCCCGAGGTTTAGGTTTTGCCGCTATAGGTACCTCTTCTTCGGCTTCCTCACCTTCATCGTCAATATCCCACGTGCCTTCTGCGCTCCATGGGTCGTCGTCTGGGAACTCACCAATATTGATTTCTTTTACCGAGTAGTCGGGCTGGTAACGCATGTCGTAGTTTGCGGCCCGCACAATGGCAATACACAACATAAAGGCAACAGCTAATAGCGGTACGCCCCCTATTATTGATGCGGTTTGTAGTGTTTCTAGCCCGCCCACAAACATAAGCACTATGGGCATGAATGATAGCGCAAAGGCCCAGAATAAGCGGTTCCAGCGCAGCGGCTCTTCGTCTACTTCTTTTTGCACTACAGCAGCTAGAATGTAAGAAATAGAATCGAAGGTAGTGGCGGTAAATATTAACGCCAATAAGGTGAATACAAAGATAACTAGGTAGTCCATAGGCAGCGTATGCAGCATGGCAAAAATGGCCGCCGTTGGGCTTTGTTGGTTAAGTATGGTGACTACGTCTAGTTCACCTGAAAGCTGTAGGTACAGGCCATAATTGCCCATTACCATGAAGAATAAGAAGCAGCCCATGGTACCGAAGAACATAGAGCCCGCCACCATAGTACGGATGGTACGGCCCCTTGAAATACGCGCGATAAATAAGCCTACGCTTGGTGCAAATACCAGCCACCATGCCCAGTAGAATATGGTCCAGTCTTGCGGGAAGTGCGTGTTTTCAAAGCCGTTAAACTCGGCGAAGGGTTCTAGCCATGTGGCCATTTTTATGATGTTGCTAAGTACACGGCCTAAGGCATCTAAACCTGTGTTGGCCATAAACAAAGTTGGGCCCACAATAAAGATGAACAACAGCAAACCAACCGCCAGCCAAAAGTTAATGTCTGACAGCAGCTTAATGCCTTTTTTAAGGCCAACATAGGCGCTGTAACCAAATATAGCGGTACAGGTAATTAGCACCACTACTTGCGTAGTTAACGATTTTGGAACCCCGAATAGTTCGTGTACCCCTTCGTTTATCATAGGTGCAGCTAAACCAAGCGTTGTCGCCCCGCCGCCTAGCATGCCGAAAATAAAGCTGATATCGATAATTTTACCTAACCAGCCGTGGGCCATTTTCTCGCCGATTACCGGCATAAGGGCTTCGGATATTTTAAGTACGCTGTGATTACGTACGTAGTAGAAGTAGGCAATAGGTACCGCAGGAATAAGGTAAATAGCCCAGGCTAACGGCCCCCAGTGGAATATACCGTAGGCCGCGGCCCATTTTGCGGCTTCAGGGGTTTCGCCCTCTATGTGAAACGGCGGTGCTTGGTAGTAGTACACCCACTCAATCATAGACCAGTACAAGATAGACGCCCCAATACCGGCACAGAACAGCATGGCGGCCCAAGATACGGCCGAGAACTCAGGCTTTTCTTCAGGCTCGCCCAGTTTTATTTGGCCAATGTCGCTAAACATGATGTACACCATGAAGCCACCTGCGCCTACACCTAGCAATAGGTATAAAACGCCCAGCTTGCTGGTAACAAATTCTTTGGCTGAGGCTACCCACTGTGCGCCTTGGTCGGGCCAAATGATAAGAGGAAGGGTGACAGAAAGAAGAAGAATAAGAGAGCCAAAGAAAGTTGGCTTATCAATTACGCTAAACGCGCTTTCCTTTTCAGTGGAGACCTTCGGCGAGGCCGTATCACGGGTATTACTACTCATACACGATCCTTTGTTTTACTTTTTATCGATGCCATTGTGCAATGAAGCTTTAAACGGACAATCTTTTAAAACAGTTTATCAGAATTATGTTATGCATGTTTATTACAGCGTTTGGCCGGTTAATAAATTAAACACTGAAACGGGTCAGATGGATGTATTTACGCGATTGAATGAACAGACTTCTTGGTTGAATAAACGTAGAATATAAAACATTAGATTATTATTATATAAAGGCGTGTGTTATACGTTTTTTATTGGTGAATTTTAAAGGAGAGCGCATTGGAAAGCTGGACAACAACACCGTTTGAACCGTTAGCTGGGTTAGCAGGCGGGCTGCTTATTGGTTCGTCAGTGGTACTTCTACTTTATACACTGGGTCGTATTGCCGGAATATCGGGCATTGCAGCAGGCGCGATGACACAGCGCGGCATTGAACGCTACTGGCGGCTGGCGTTTTTATTAGGAGTTGTATTAGCTGCTGTGCTTTACATGGTGTTTGTTGGTAATTTACAGGTTCAAACACAAATGAGCTCGGCATGGTTGGTTGTGGCTGGTTTGTTGGTGGGCTTTGGTACACGCCTTGGTTCTGGATGTACGTCGGGCCATGGCGTTGCAGGTCTTTCAAGGCTATCCCCGCGTTCTATTGTTGCCACACTCACGTTTATGAGCGCGGCTGTACTCACCACCACAATTATCAGACATCTGTAAGTAACCGAGGAGAGAATGTTATGAGAGCAATTATCGCCTCGCTTATTTGCGGGCTTCTGTTTGGCTTCGGCCTTATTGTATCGGGTATGAGCAACCCTGCCCGCGTGCTGAACTTTTTAGATCTAAGCGCTAATTGGGATGCCACATTAGCGTTCGTAATGGGCGGCGCTATTTTAGTAGCTGCACCAGGTATGTATTGGGTACGCAAGCGCAGTAAACCGCTTTTTGCGAATAAATTCGATATCCCTACCAGCAAAACCATTGATGCAAAGTTGATATTAGGCTCTGCCGCGTTTGGTATTGGCTGGGGAATCAGTGGTTTCTGCCCAGGCCCTGCTGTAGTGGCGATTGCCTCGCTTCAAACTGACGTGCTGTTGTTTGTAGGTGCCATGATTGTTGGTATGCTGGCTCAGCATTGGTTGAAACCAAAGGCCAATTAATCTATCTCTGTAGCCTCAGACACCAATCTTGCCCCGCCCTCTTCCTCAAGCTGAAAATATCCATAGCTTTTGCGAAGTTATGAGAGGCTTTCGTACAGAAAAAAGCGTCATTCGTTAGCCTCTGTTTTATTAATCAAAAGTATAAATTTAAATATAAAGAAAAAAATGCTTCATTTTGTTGTTGCAAACGAGTAAAAGATTTGTAAAATGTCCATCGTTGGTCATAAATATGCACATTATTACGGTATGCAGTTTTCGGTGTAAAAAGCACACTCAAAATTACAAGGTCTGTCAGGAGGCTTCATGGGTCATCGTCAAACAAGTCAACACAACACAAAGCATTTTCAGAAAAAGCGCTTATCTATTTTAGTATCTTCACTTTTCGCATGCACGGGGGTAAGCATGTTAGCAATGGGCAACCTAGCCTATGCACAAGAAGAAGTGCCGGAAAAACCAGAAAAAGAAATAGAACGAATTTTTGTTACTGCAGTGCCAGGGGGAAGCGTAGACCCACTAGAGTCGTCAGTATCAATTTCTAGCATAGACTCAGACAGCCCAGTTTTTGAAGTATCTCGTACAACCGCTGAAATACTTAGACAGATTCCAGGAGTCCGTTCAGAAGCGTCCGGTGGTGACGGTAATGCGAACATTGCAATTCGCGGTTTACCAATAGCTTCTGGCGGTGCAAAATTCTTGCAGCTTTGGGAAGACGGCCTTCCAGTATTAGAGTTTGGCGATATCTCTTTTGCTAACGCGGATATCTTTTTAAGAGCAGACGCAAACGTAGCACGAGTTGAAGCTATTCGAGGTGGTTCGGCATCGATACTTGCCAGTAACTCACCCGGTGGTGTTATCAACTTTATCAGTAAAACGGGTGAGCAAGGCGGCGGCACAGTAAGACTTACCAAAGGGCTAACTTACGATACTACTCGATTAGATTTTGAAGCCGGTCATAACTGGGAAAATGGTTGGTATGGCCATATCGGCGGCTTTTACAGAGTAGGTGAAGGCCCTCGTGAAGCTGGATATGATGTTAACAAAGGTGGTCAAATCAAGGCTAACCTTACGAAAGAATTTGATGGCGGTTATATCCGCGGTAATATGAAAATACTTAACGACCGTGCAGTGGGTTATATGCCAACGCCTATGTTCGTAAGTGGTACAAATGCGAATCCGTCATATAGCTCTATTCCGGGTTACTCGGCTAATGGCGATACCCTACAAAGCGTTCATACAGATATTATTCAGGTATTGGATGAGCAAAATAATGTGGTGCAAAAGCGTCTTTCAGACGGCATGCAATCTGACGTAAAGCAATTTGGCTTTGAAGCCAGTTTAGATGACATTGGCGGCGGTTGGGCATTATTAAACCGCTTTAAAACGGCCGATATAAGCGGTGAGTTTGTGGTGCCCTTCCCTGCTTCGGTAGGCACCCAGGACAACCGTGGCGCGTTCGTTGGAAACTATCTAGCAGGCTCAGAAGGTCGAACAGACTTTAGCTATATTTATGCAACGGGCCCCAATACAGGTCAAGCACTTGCGCCCGATACATCTGTGGCTGTTATCCACACGTTTAATACAGAGATGCAAGATTTAAGCAACCTGATGAATAACTTAGACTTGAGCAAGGTATTCTCTTTATCTGATGATTCTGAGTTAGAAGTGCACGCAGGTTGGTATCACTCAGAACAAGCAATTGAGAACTTTCAGAGTTGGCCTTCGTATCTGACATCAGTTGAAGGTGGTGGCGACACTGCATATGTTGATGTTGTAGACGACGTGAGCGGAGAAACCCTGACTAGCGGTGGATTAATTTCATATGGCCCCGCTGAATGGGGAAATTGCTGTAACGGGGGCTTCAATTTAGATACGAAGATTGATGCCTTTTATGTGAATACTACCTATTACAGTGGTGACTTCACGTTTGATGCGGGTCTCCGTTACGACTCAGGGCGCACTACGGGTTCTCGTTCGCTCGATGCTAACTCAATTCGTGTTACAGACTTTGATGTTAATAACAACGGTAGTATAGAGGGCGTAGAAGGTCAGGTGTCTTTACATAACCCTGAGCCTGAATTTGCTGTCGATTTCGATTATGATTATTTCTCATATTCCCTTGGTGCAAATTACCTAGTAGATACTGATTTAAGTGTATTTGGCCGATACTCTGTAGGCTATCGCGCTAACTCAGAACGTCTTATTGGCTTGGTTTATACACCTGCGAATGTTGTCGACCCAGATAGCTCAGCCTTTGGTAAAAAAGTGGGTGACATTGACGATGAGCGCATTGAAGATCAAGTAAAAATGTTAGAAATCGGTGTTAAGTATCGTTTCGATAGTTTAGATATCAACGCCGTTTATTTCTCAGCCGAAACTCAAGAAGTCGTAGGCGAAAGCCGTGTTACTGGCGGCCCATTATCTTTACGCGATTATGAGTCTTCAGGTATCGAAGTAGAAGCGTTCTACTCTATCAATAACTTTAACTTCTCTGGCAATGTAACCTGGACAGATGCTGAGATTGCAGCCGACGATTTATTCCCTGACTTTGTTGGAAACGTACCGCAACGCCAAGCAGATTGGGTATATTCTGCTATAGCATCTTACGATACAGAGTCATATACGGTAGGACTAAACATAGTTGGCACGACTGACTCATATGTACGAAATGAAAATGTGTTAGTAATGCCTGGTTATTTAACAACAAATCTGTTTGCCACTTATCGGTTCAATGATGACTTGTCGGTATCACTTAACGTTAACAACTTAACAGATGAAATTGGTTTAACTGAAGGTGAGAATGCTGCTGTAGGTGCATCAGAGCCGTTTACTAATGAATATGTGAGAATGCGTTCAATTAGCGGTAGAAGTGCAGTTGCAAGCATCAACTATACTTTCTAAATGAATTTACATGGCAATGTGTAAGTGTGTCTCTCCATTATGGGTCTGTGTGGGACCCGACATGTGAGAGCAGTGTGTAGCTCTTGTTTTAAGAGCGTGAAAGAGGGCCTTTGGTCCTCTTTTTTTCGTTATGCACATTTTACGAATTTAATAAGAACACTGAATATTTCAGGTTGATATTGAGAGTTTAAATATGCGCAAACCCGATAATGCAATAAAGAAAGTAATCATAGTTGGTGGCGGTACTGCTGGATGGATGAGTGCTTCTGCTTTAGCAAACTCCCTTAAAAAAAACAGTGTAGATATCACCTTGGTGGAATCTGATCAAATTGGAACCATTGGTGTTGGCGAAGCAAGTATTCCGCACATAAAGACATTTAATCGCCACGTAGGGATTACAGAGAAAGATTTCATGAGCCGAACTCAGGCCACGTTTAAATTAGGCATTGAGTTTGTTGATTGGAAGCAAAAGGGCCATCAATACTTTCACCCTTTCGGGCCATATGGTGTTGATATGGATGGCGTGAGTTTCCATGCGTTTTGGCAACGTTTGCAGACCTGTGGTCACAGCGACACCTTAGATCAATACAACATAATGGCGATGGCAGCTAAACAACATCGCTTTAGACACCCCGTTCAGCAGAAGAATACGCCGCTATCTGAAATTGGCTACGCGTATCACTTTGATAGCGCGTTATATGCTTCTTACTTGCGCGGTATCGCAGAAAATAAGGGCGTAAGGCGCATTGAAGGTAAAGTCGTTAATACTACATTGCGAAATGACAATGGCTTTTTAAAAAGTATTACATTGGAAAACGGACAAACCTTAGAAGCCGACTTATTTATCGACTGTTCAGGGTTTTACGGTTTACTTATAGATAAAGTATTTAAGGTACCTTTCGTCGACTGGAGCCACTACTTACCTAACAATAGCGCTTGGGCCGTGGGTAGTGAAAAGCTGACTTCTCAACCTCCTTTTACCCGCTCTACCGCTGTAGAAGCCGGATGGCAATGGCGGATACCACTACAATCACGTACAGGCAATGGCATTGTATATTCTAATGTGCACACGGATGATCAAAGTGCACAAGATACACTGCTACAAAATATAGAAGGAAAATTAGTAGGTGAACCACGAAAAATTAGCTTCAAAACGGGACATCGAGCCCAGTTTTGGGTGAAAAACTGCGTTGCAATCGGGCTATCATCTGGTTTCTTAGAGCCTTTGGAATCAACGTCTATTCACTTAATCCAGTCTGGTATATCTAGGCTCATTAGACTGTTTCCAGATTTGGATTTTGAACAAATTGATATCGATCACTTTAATGAGCAATCTGTCACCGAGTTTCAACAGATTCGTGACTTTTTAATTTGTCACTACAAGGTGACAGAGCGCACCGATTCAAGCTATTGGCAGTTCTGCAAAAACATGGAGATACCAGATAGCTTATCACGCAAGCTTTCGCTGTTTGAAAGCCGAGGACGGATCTTCAGAGAAAACGAGGAGCTATTTAACCGTTATTCTTGGCTTGCAGTTATGGTTGGCCAGGGCCTTACTTCTCGCGGGTATGATGCAAATGCAGACATCTACTCGGAACAAGAACTGAAGAAGAGAATGTCTGATATAAAACACATAATTGATGTAAACGCGAAGTCGATGCCGGAACACGGCGCTTACGTAGAGAATTACTGTAAAATGTAGTTTGAATAAGCGCTGAAACGTAATATTTTGTATAGTGACTCCACTAAATATTACATTGCAGCGCTTAATTTTCTAAGTAAAGTCCGTTAGAGAAATCTTGGTAACATGCTCGGAAATATTTACGTTATTCAGAGATGATGAAGGGAATACTAACGAAGTAATGCATTGCTCACCGTCGTTAAAAAAGCATTCGAATGAACAAGCGTCAACATAAATCTCTAAACAAATAGTATCGCTCGTATCAAACACGATGGGTATGGTCGACGCTGAATCAAACCCTTTTTCAAAAAAACCAGTCTGGCTTCGATCAACTGTTATTTCAGACCTTTTTAGATCAATAGAAATAGAAAAGACCTCACCTTCCTTGTTAGTCCATACGATATCGGTCTGCTCTTCGCTTGGCGATATATTTAAGGAAAGCTTGTAGGCTCGAGGTAGAGCCTGTTTACGCGAAAAATCTGCTTCTTGCGTTCCATATTCGCTAAAATTTGGAAAAGCTGGCGTCAACAGCCGATACGAATTACTGCGTTTACCCAGCTTAATTCGTCTAGGTAGCGTCATCGAACCACGCCACGTATCATCTGGGGTATTATTTGCGTAGTCCCAGTTACTCATCCATGCTGTATACACTCTTTCTTCAAGTATGTTTGGTGTATTATCCCAAGTAATACCTGCGTAACAATCTGTACCATGGTCTAACCAACGAATTTCATCATCTTGCGGTACGAATTCGATACCGTCGAAGCTACCTATGAAATATTGAGTTGCAGATCCGCCATTAGGGCCCACCAGGGTTAATACTGATTAATAGCACCCAAAACTGCTGCCCTGTTTCTTCACATAGTAAAGGAAACAAGTCAGGACATTCCCAAACGCCGCCATGAGCGCCAACGCCCTCACCAAACTCTGACAATTTTGTCCATGTTTTGAGATTCTCAGACTTGTAGAAATGTACGCAATGCCCCGCGACTACAGCTTTAACCCAGTATTGTCCGTCTTGACCATCAAACCAAACCACCTTCGGATCTCTAAAGTCTTTAATACCAGGGTTAGCAATCACAGGGTTTTCATTGAACATGCTAAACGTATTACCGCCATCTACAGAATAGGCGATGCTCTGTACTTGCTCCTCTTTAACAGACTGTTGCGTGAAAGTAGCAATTATTGGAGGAACATTATCTATACCAAAACCTGAAGTATTTTTTTCATCCACTATTGCCCCACCCGAGAAAATGTATCCCAAACCTTCTGGCTCAGCATACAACGCTATTGGTTTGTGCACCCAATTAATTAAATCAGTCGACTCTGCAGCTCCCCAGTGCATATTACCCCACACAGTTGCATCAGGGTTTAGCTGAAAGAAAAGATGATATTTACCATCTAGATAAAACAGTCCGTTAGGGTCATTTATCCAATGACCAAACTTGTAAAAATGAAAGTGTGGCTCCCATTTGCCATTTTGCGATGGGGATGTCTCGCGAAGGGTACTATGCATAACTTACTCATCATTACGAATGTGGGAAAAAAGACTTGATTAAATGTCTATCGTTGGTCATTATGATGACTGATTTTAACAGTTTGTCAACAAATTCGAACAAATGTGAGACAATTATGTCTCCATAAACTTATCGAAGTATATATTCATGTCATCTATAAAAGACGTAGCCGCAAAAGCTGGTGTATCAGTTAAAACAGTTTCAAGAGTGCTGAGCAATTATGACGGTGTAAGCGCTAAAACAAGGCTGAAGGTAAATAAGGCGATGGAGGAGTTAGAATTTTATCCTTCAGCTGCTGCACAAGCGTTGAGAGGACAGGAAAAAGGCATCGTTTGTCTCATAACCGAGAACCTTACTACAACCCCTGACTCGTTCGACATTATTGCGGGAATCCAGCACGAGTGCGAAAAGCACGGCAAATTACTCATGATTGGTGAGTCAGGTGGCAATGTTAAAAGCTTTTCTCGTCTTGTCGATGATTTTAGGCGACAACGCGCCGAAGCAATTATTTTTGCTACCGTATCTCATAAAGAGGTAAGCATTAAAGAGTCGTTCAACAAATGTCCGCTTATATTGGTCAACTGTTACGAAAGCATTTTGAGACATCCAACAATACTACCTGACGATTATTTAGGTGCGTTCAATCTCACCAATGAACTGATCAAGTCCGGACATAAGAAAATTGCCTACCTAACATTATTTGAAGAGATGACCGCAACGCCTCTTCGAGTAAAAGGCTTTAGAAAAGCGCACCAAGAAGCGGGGCTTAGCGTTGAAGACGAATTGATTGTAGTGGGTGTTTGTGAGAACCCAGATGATGAGTTCGCTAATCTCCAAGGTATTTTAAAGGACATTATGTCTATGCCGGAAAGGCCTACTGCGATCTGCTGTGGTAACGACAAAATGGCAATGCGTGTTTTTATGCTTATTCGAAAAATGGGGTACAAAATACCTGAAACCATTTCAGTCGTTGGTTACGACAATTATAAATTGATTGCAGAAAACCTTGTGCCGAAACTCACTACAGTGAGCCTTCCTTACTTTGACATGGGGCAGATTGCCGCACAAATAGCTATTGATAAAGCATTACAAATAAACACCAAAATTCAAGAGATTAGCGGGCAATTACTTTTGCGTGATTCGCACCGCGCTATCTAATACCAAAACCAAGGAAAACTAATGACCGATGCCATATCAAAACGCAATTACTGGTTACTGAGCGGTTGTATACTTAGCTTTTTTTTAACATGGTCATTTTGTTTTTCGATTTACCCAATTTGGCTGAATCAGTCGATTGGTTTGGGCGGTACAGAGACAGGGTTAGTTTTTAGCATTAATGCTTTAACCGCTCTTTTCGTAATGCCCTGTTACGGTTTTCTGCAAGATAAATTAGGTATGCGTAAAAATTTACTCTTGTTTATTGGCGTAATGCTGCTACTCAGCGGCCCATTTTTTATCTATATATACACACCATTACTTAAGCATTCTCTTTACCTAGGCGCAGTCATTGGTGGATTTTATTGCTCTACCGCATTTTTTGCGGGTGTAGGTGCTGTCGAAACCTACATTGAAAGGGTTGGACGCACGACAGGATTTGAATTTGGCAAGGCCCGTATGTGGGGCTCGGTAGGTTGGGCGATAGCGACGTTTTTTACAGGTCAAATTTTTAATGTATCCCCAAGCTTGAATTTTGTGCTTGCCAGCCTTTGTGCACTCATATTTCTATCCTGCCTTTACTTCGTTAAGGTAAGTGAGAATACTACGAAGGAATCGGCTATTAACCAACAGGCTAACGCGCTTAAATTAAGTGACGCTATTGCTCTATTTCGTCAGCGTAAATTTTGGGCTTTCGCGACTTGGGTTATAGGTGTTTCTTGTATTTATGGTGTCTACGATCAGCAATTTGCCGTTTACTTTGCAGCGCAATTTCCAACCCAGGCTGAAGGTAATTCTATGTATGGATACTTAAATTCCTTTCAAGTTCTTCTTGAAGCTGGCGGTATGTTCATTGCGCCTTTCATTGTTAACAAGATCGGTGCTAAAAACGGTCTATTATTAAGCGGAGCTATAATGGCGTTGCGCATTATAGGTTCTGGCTATGCCGGCGATCCTATTTCAATTTCAGCCATGAAACTTCTACACGCCGCCGAACTCCCCATTATGCTGGTAGCCATTTTTAAATATATTGCCGCAATTTTTGACGCAAGACTGTCGGCAACAATTTACATCGTGGGCTTTCAATTCATGGGACAAGTTGCCGCAAGCGGTTTATCAGTATTACTAGGTATGCTGTATGACAAAATTGGCTTCGCTGATGCGTACAAAATCATAGGCCTCGTTGTACTATTTTTCGTTTTAGTATCTGCAGTTGTGCTCTCTTCAGATAGAAGAGCGGACCCGCTAGGGCTCTCACCACAATATAAGTAGACCATTGTAGCTAAAACGTTTTTTAAGGGTGTGGGAATAAACTCTGCATTGAAAGTACTGTTATAGATCGAAGAATATTCAATAAATGGCCCGCCCTAGAGGATTCGAACCTCTGACCTCGGCCTCCGGAGGGCCGCGCTCTATCCAGCTGAGCTAAGGGCGGTTTGTAGAACCAGTGAGATAATCACCGAGCGTTTACAACAATGAATACGCGACTGCACGTATGCTGCAAACGGGGCGTAATAATACTGACGCTACGGGCTGGCTTCAACTCATTTATTAAAATCTCTTTAGATGGCTTGGCATAAGTGTTAAAAATCCTTACTTTTTATGGGTAATTGGCCTCAAATAGTTGTTCAGCCCCAATTAACCGTTATAATCTGGCCAGTTATATTTTAAACAAATTCATCATTGCCTGGAGACAGATGTGAAATTAAAGACTTGGTTAACTGTTGCTGCTACTGCGCTAACTGTTTTTGCAGCACAAGCACAAGAAATGAGTAACGATGAAATTGCCGATCGCATTAAGCCGGTAGGTCAGGTACATGTTGCTGGTGCAGCAGCTGAAGGTAGTGCTGGCGCAGCTGGCGGTGCAAAGTCTGGCGAAGACGTTTATAACTCTGCGTGTGTAGCATGTCACTCTGCAGGTGTTCTGGGCGCGCCTAAGGTTCACGTTGCAGCCGATTGGCAGCCTCGTTTGGACGAGCGCGGTCTTGACGGCGTATGGCAAAATGCTCTGAACGGTATTAACGCTATGCCTCCTCGCGGTACCTGTGGCAACTGTTCTGATGACGAAATCAAAGCCGCTATTGAGTATATGATCGAAGGTATCTAATACCTACACGATCACAACAACTTGATGGAAAAAGTAGCGTTTTACCGACTAATCGGGTAATTTAACCCGTTGGGAAACGTTACTTTTTTTTACTGGCGAGCGGAATGTCACAAGATTCGACGCAACATGAGTTGACAGAAGAAGAACTGCGCGAACTCATACCGCAGCTTCAACAACTCACCGATAAATATAAGCGCGCTGAACGTGTTCAGAAGGCGCTTTTTGATATTTCCGAATTAGCCAGCTCTGTAAGCCACCTTAACCGCCTTTACTCCGCTATTCACGAAATCATTGCCGATTTCATGAACGCCGACAATTTCTTTGTTGCCTTTTACGAACCCGAAAGCAACGTTGTCGATTTTGCCTATTTTATTGATGAATTCGACGAACAAACCGTTCCTCAGCTTCCTGCTGAGGCTTTAATGGACGGTATGACCGGCTATATTCTTAGAACGGGCAATTACCTTTTTTACAAACGCAACGAAGAAGAAATTTTTGCCTCTGAGCACGATATCAAGCTAGTAGGCTCACAGCCCTATGAACTTTTGGGCGTTCCCCTAAAACGCGGTAGCCAAGTGATTGGCGCAATGGTAGTGCAGACTTATGATGAAGGCGTGCATTACAGCCAAGAAGATTTAGAAGTTCTGCTTTTTGTTTCCCAGCATATCGTCACCACGGTAGATAGGGTAAAAAACAGAGAGCTTACCGAGCGCACCATACGAGAACGTACTCGCCAGCTTCGAAGAATTAACGACGACCTTCAAGAAGAAATTTTAGAGCGACAAAAAGTCGAGTCGTTACAGCAAGCGCTGTTTGAAATCTCTGAACTGGCGGCTAACCTAGAAGGCGACATGAACGCCTTTTACTCCAGCCTTCACGATATTCTTGCACGGCTTATTAGCGCCCCGAACTGCTACATAGCGATTCTCGATAAAGACAAAGAAATGCTGGAGTTTCCGTACTTCAGCGACACCAAGGAAAAAGAGATTAGTTCCAGACCGCTCGGTTTAGGGCTTACCGAATATGTATTACGTACGGGCCAAGCAGAGCTGGTAAACCCGCCAAAGGTGTTAGAACTGGCAGAGTCGGGAGACCTTGATGTGTCTGTCGCTCAGACCATGCTAAATAGCGCTAACTCTTGGCTTGGTTCGCCACTTGTTGTTGAAGGCGAGATAGCCGGGGTTATTGCGGTTCAAACTTATGGCAAGCTGGCAAAATACAATGCCCGCGACCAAGAGCTTCTGCGATTTGTTTCGCACCATATTGCGGTAGCCATTGAGCGTAAGCGCAACACCGAGTCGATGCAGCGCTATAACATTGAGCTTGAAGAGCGTGTAAAAGAGCGTACTGCAGAGCTTAACCGCGCGAACAAGTTTCTAAAGCAGCAAATTGAAGAGCGTAAAGAAATTGAGCTTAAGCTAATTCACGACGCCCACCACGACTCGTTAACCGATTTACCCAACCGCGCCATGTTCACAAGCCGCTTAGAGCTAGCGGTAGCCAGTAAGCAGCGTTACAGCGATAACTTATTTGCGGTGTTATTTATCGACTTAGACCGCTTTAAAGTTATTAACGACACGCTAGGGCACCATGCGGGTGACGAGTTCTTAATTGAGGTCGCAAGGCGCATTGCTCTGTGCATTCGCGGTCACGACTTACTAGCTCGCTTAGGGGGTGATGAGTTTGTTGTGCTGCTGGATAACTTTGAAGATGAAGCTGATGTTGAAGAAGTGGCTAGTCGCATCATTTCTTCAATTTCAGAGCCATTCTTACTGGATGGTCGCGAAATGTATTCCGGCGCCAGTGTAGGTATCGCCCACTTAGAAACTTATTATCGCAGCGCCGACGAAGTATTACGCGACGCTGACGCAGCAATGTATCAAGCAAAAACCCTTGGTCGTGGCCGCTACGTGATGTTTGATAAAAGCATGCGCGAAAGATTGATAGAAGAACTTGAGCTTGAAAATGAATTCAGACGTGCATTACGTGAAGAAGAGTTCGATTACTTTTTGCAGCCCGTTATTGATTTAAATGACAACAGCACGCTTTACAAAGAAATGTATATTCGTTGGTCTCACCCGGCCTATGGCAAAATAGCCCGGGAGCAGTTCAGACAAGTGGCTGAGCAGAGCGGCCTCACGCTGGACCTTGATTTATTTCAGCTCAACAAAGCATGTGCATTACTGAACCACTACAAAAATACCGATGAGCCTATCAACAAAATAGCGGTTAACGTGTCGATTAACCATTTACTACAAGCTTCTATGGTTAATCAAATGATAGATGTAATTGCAGCATCTAATATTACGCCAAGTCAGCTTGTGTTTGAATTTGATGAGAACGATTTGAACCGGCGTTCGCAGTTTATCTTACCGGCAATTAAAAAGCTTAAACGCGCTGGCGTAACGCTTGTTCTTGATAACTTTGGAAGCGGATTAGCCTCGTTAAGTTATCTATTTGCCTACCCCTTCGACTTCATAAAGATTGATCACCGATTTGTAAAATCACTTCCGCGCTCCCAGCGTAACTTAAAGCTTATTCAATCGGTGATGCTTATTTCTGAACATTTAAAGTTTCAGGTAATTGCAGAGGGAGTGGATTCCCAGGCCCAGCTTGATGCCCTGAGTGAAATTGAATGTTCATACGGTCAGGGCAAGATATTAAAGCACGCAAAAGTGCTTGATATGGCATTGTTAGCTGGCTAACAGTAAGTACTTACTTTCGCTTCTAACTATACTATTTCTTCCCTAAAATACCTCTTAGGTTAGCAATACCCACCTGCGCTTTTTGCTGGCGCTCTTCTTTAGTCGCTTTCGGCTTTTGGTTTTCCCACTGCACATCATCGGTAGGTAGCTCGAATAGAAAGCGGCTTGGCTCTGGGTTAATCACTTCACCAAACTGACGGCGCTCTTTGGCAAGGCTAAACACCAGCTCACGCTGAGCTCGTGTTATACCCACATAAGCAAGTCGACGCTCTTCTTCTACGTTATCTTCATCAATACTGCTTTGGTGGGGAAGTAACCCCTCTTCCATGCCCACTAAGAACACAATGGGAAACTCTAGACCTTTTGAGGCATGCAGGGTCATTAACTGAACTTGGTCCCCTTCCCCGTCGTCTTCGCCGCGCTCCATCATGTCGCGCAGAATTAAGCGGTTCACTACTTCGGTTAAGGTCATGGGTTGGTCTAGGTCGTTGCCTTCCAGCATGTCGTTAACCCAGCCGAACAAGGTACTTACGTTGGCCATAGCCATTTCAGCTGCTTTGGGGCTGGCGCTGGTTTCATAAAGCCATTCTTCATAACCCATGGTGCGGATCATGCTGCGCACTGCATCAGCAGTGTTCCCGCGCTCTGCGTTGTCCGACAGCTCAACTACCCAACGGGCAAAGGTCGATACGGAATGAAAGGCTTTATCAGGCAACACGCTATTTAAATTAGGGTGGGTAGCCGCTTCAAACATAGACACGCCCAAACTATTAGCAAAGTTGCCTAGTTTTTCTAGCGTAGCGCGGCCTATACCGCGCCCTGGCGTGTTAATGATACGAAGCAAGGCATTATCATCATCTTGATTCACTAATAGCCGTAGATAGGCCATGATGTCTTTCACTTCGGCACGACCAAAGAACGACATGCCACCGCTTATTTTGTAAGGGATGCGGTTACTCATTAACAGCTTTTCAAAAATACGGCTTTGGTGATTTCCACGATACAAAATAGCGTAGTCTTTAAACTGAGTACGGTTCATGAACTTATGCGCCAGCAGCTCTGCCACCACTCGCTCACCTTCATGCTCTTCGTTCTTTGCCTCTATCACTTTAAGCGGCTCGCCGTACTGCAGCTCTGAGAAGAGGGTTTTATCAAACAAGTGCGGGTTGTTCTGAATAAGTATATTCGCGCAATGCAGAATACGCCCTGACGAGCGGTAGTTTTGCTGCAGCTTAATCACGTTTAATCGAGGGAAATCTTCTTGCAGCAAATGTAGGTTTTGCGGCTTCGCACCTCGCCATGAGTAAATAGACTGGTCGTCATCGCCAACCACGGTAAAGCGTGCGCGCTCGCCTACTAATAACTTTACTAACTCGTATTGACTGGTGTTGGTATCTTGGTATTCATCCACCAGCAAATAGCGAATTTTACTTTGCCATTTTGCTCTTATTGCTTCGCTACTTTTTAGAAGCAGTGTGGGAAGCAGAATAAGGTCGTCAAAATCTAGTGCATTATAGGCTTTTAGGTTGTCTTGGTAGCGCTTGTAGGCTTCTGCAAATTCTCGTTCGCCCGTGCTGGTTGCCGACTTTAATAACGCATCGGGCAGAATAAGGTCGTTTTTCCAGTTCGAAATGCAGCTTTGCAGTAGCTGAAGCTGATCTTTATCGCCATCTAGGGTGTCAGAGGTTAAGTCGTTAAGCAGGGCAAACGAGTCTTTGTCATCGAACAGTGAGAACCCCGGTTTTAAGCCTAAGTCTTTTACATGGGCTTTAATAATGGTTAAACCCATGGTGTGAAAGGTAGATACCTTTAACCCTCGCGCCTCTGGTTTACCCAGGGTCTGCGCCACACGTTCTTTCATTTCACGTGCTGCTTTGTTGGTAAAGGTTACCGCTGCAATATAGCGTGCTGGCATATCGCAGTTTCTAACTAAATGAGCAATTTTGTTGGTAATTACACGAGTTTTACCACTGCCCGCCCCTGCTAGCACCAAACATGGGCCAGACACATAGGTTACGGCAGATTCTTGAGCTTCATTTAGTTTCATTTAATTCCTAAAACAACGTACATTTGGGCGTAACACGGTTTTCATTGCATGTCGCGACGATACCGATAGAATAGCTTTCATATTTTGAGCTGCGCATTATAAGGGAATTCCATGTTGGATCCGAAGAAACTCGAAGATTTAGCGAAACAAATTGCTGATGCCGTACCACCAGGCGTTAAAAATATGGCTGAAGAAGCAGAAGGCCGAGTGAAAACAGTATTGCAGTCGCAGCTGTCGAAACTTGATTTAGTGACTCGCGAAGAGTTCGATATTCAAAGCCAAGTGCTTATTCGCACTCGCGAAAAGCTAGACGCTATGGAAAGTCGCATTGCCGAGCTTGAAGCGAAACTAGCAGAAAAGTAGTTGTTCACAGCTTATAGAAAACTCAAAGCGCCTTCATGGCGCTTTTTTTATTGAAACCGATAAAATAAAGAATGCTCTTCTGTCTTTGCAAAAGCGCAGAACAAAAGAAACGTTACATCAAGATCTCTAAACCTTTCTGCTCAACAAGGCTCAGAAGCTTTAAAGAAGTACCTCGTGGCTTTTTGTTACCCTGCTCCCACTGCTTGATTGTAGATGGCGTAATATTTAAATAGGCAGCAAAAACAGCTTGGCTTACTCTTGCTTTTTCACGTATCGCTTTTATCCGCTGTCCATCATATTGCTTGAGTTTGGGTAAACATAATGCATCAAACTTATGCATAGTCTGCTTATCCATTACTCCGGCTTCGCTTAAATCTTTTGCAGTACTATGTACTACATCTAAAATGCTTTCTTTCATGTTATCTCACCTCTTCAATACTACCCGAATCAATAGCTTTCTTAAGCTTTTCCTCGCTGTAGTTCAGTAGCTCTTTAGCTAAGAGTTTTAAAGACTTCATCTCTTTAACACTAATGTTAGAGCGGGTGCTTTTGGAAAAGCCGTAAATAAAAAAGGCTTTATTATCCACTTGAAAAGCTATGAGGGTTCTTAAACTTCTGCTTTTGCCTTGCCCCAAAAGAGGTACTCGCTTTTTATATACGTTTGCACCTAAATCGGCGTCAACTAATCCCTGTTACATTTCTGCGATTGCTAATTTTAGCAAGCTGTCTGATAAACCTTCCTTACTCGCCCACCTCTTGAACCACTTCAATTTATATATGCGTATAGATTCCATTCGACACCTAAAGTATAACACTTAGTAGCATATTTTGTGCACGACTTTAAAAACATTTAGTGAGTCAAGCGCGTGCCTATAAAAGCGAGTAAATACTTTAGACTGGCTATAAATAAGTTATAAGGGGACATTGGTACAGGTTGAAGTTTGCTGTTGGTAAGTTTTACCTTACCAAATAAAAATGCAGCGCCGTTCCAAGCGTAATGGCTAAGCCAATGTAGTGGTTTTCAATAAACGCGGTGAAACAGCCTTCACGCTGGCGGCGTTTAATAAGTTGATATTGACGCACGCATAGCAAAGCAGAAAACAGCACGGCTGTGTAGTAAGGCCATGTCGCATTGATTGTTAAGCCTATACACCACAGAATAGTTAGCGCGCAGGCTTGCAACAACATTACAATTACCACGTCGTTTTTACCGAACAATATAGCGGTAGATTTAACACCTATTTGCAAATCGTCGTCGCGGTCTACCATGGCGTACATAGTGTCGTACGCTACTGTCCATAGTAAGTTAGCAATAAACAACCACCAAGCGTACGTTGGTACAGTTTCTAGCACGGCCATAAAAGCCATGGGAATGGCCCAGCCAAATGCCGCGCCTAATACCACCTGCGGCAAGTGGGTATAGCGCTTCATAAAGGGGTAACTTGCTGCAAGTAGAAGTGCTACGACAGATAATGCGATAGTTTGCCAGTTAAGAAACAGCACTAATATAAACGCGATGGCGATTAGTGTGCCAAATAACTGCAGCGCTTGTTTAGGTTTAACTTCACCGGTTGCCAACGGACGCTGTGTTGTGCGCTTTACGCGCCCGTCCACCTTTCTGTCGGCATAGTCGTTGATAACGCAGCCTGCTGAACGCATAACGACTACGCCTGCCACAAAGATAAGCATAATACCTAAAGGCGGGAAACCTTGCGCCGCCATTAGCAGTGCCCACAATGTAGGCCACAGCAGTAAATAAATACCCACGGGCTTGTCTAGGCGCATAAGTCGCGCGTATGCATTCCAATTGTGTTTCATAATTGTTGTTCGCTTTCCTTTTCGCTTGTCGCTAACTGACCGTAAACCGGAGAATGTGGAAGAAAAACTTCTGCCACTATCATGCTGTAGTTATCCAACGTAAACAACGAGCGTCTTCCCCATAAGGTTTGGTTACTGTTAATGCCAAACTGGAAAGCTTGGGCAGTACACAATTGAAATTCTGAGCGGGTGAACCGTGAGTCGTTAAACAAGCGTTTTCCCAGCGGCTCGCATCCTAAGTCAGAAAGCTCTCTGTCTACAAATGCTTGAGGGATAATAGAGCGTGCAAACACCCAGGGCTGATGGTTACCGCACAGCAGAATTTCGCGGGCTTGATAGCTGGTTTTGCCGTTACTGTGTAAAAGCGATAGCTCGTTGTCGTGAGGAATTTGCGCGCGCTGCCCAATAAGCTCCAGTGAAAAATGGTCGCTTAAGGATTGCACTCGCTCGGTTAATGACCCTGTGTCTAACAACCAGTTTTTAAGCTGCGCATTAGGAATTGTGATGCCAGAAGGTGCTTGCCAGTCAACCGCCAAACCCACTGGAAAAGTGGCATTAAAACTCACACGAAAAGCCCGAATAATGAATCTGTTAGTATGATAACACGTCATGTGAGAATATTTTCACTTGGTTAAACTTTTGCAGTAGTGTGTTTGATCAGAGATTTGCTACACTACCAAGTGAATTTATTACTTTGGTGTTTCGGACTCCACTATGTTTAAGTCACTAGTTTTACGTGTTTTTGCGGTTAGTTTTTTTGTTTTAGGGTGCAATTCAGCGCTGGCGCAAGATAAAGCCAATTATGCTTATTTGGGCTTAGAGCCAGAGATTGTTACCAACTATATTAGCGACAGCGCGCAGAAGCTAGGTTATGTTCGCGTGTCGGTAGAGTTGATGATTAATGATGTGAACCAACTGGAAATTGCCGAGCACCATATGCCGCTGCTACGCTCTACCGCCATTGAAATTTTCGGGCAGCAGCCCGCAGAAAAAGTAAAATCGCTAACTGGTCGTGAAGATATTCGCCGCGCGATTTTAAAAGCGCTTCAAGAGCACATGAAACAAGAAACCGGTGGTGAAGTAATTAAGAACGTTATTTTTACTAAGTATTTATACCAGGGTGCTTAAGCAGTATAACCGCCGCCGAAGCTACTAAAAAAGCGAGCTTTTAACGAGCTCGCTTTTTTTTTCTATAGCAGCTTTACCGTATTTCATTAGCGTGTAATACGCTAATCCTCTCGGTAAGCGCGACCTGCAATCCCATCCCATACACTGCAATACTAGACGCTTTAGTACCTTTTTAAGTTAAGCTAAGACCTGCGCTGGCTAGCTACTAACGCTTAGCAGAACCCAAGCTTAGTATGGCGGCAAGTAAGCAGCCTGAAATAAGCCCGGCTGTATGCGCAGCATTCGCCATGCTTACCCAAAGTATGTCGGCATAGCCAATTACCAACCAAACAAGCATAAAGCCAACAATAGAGTTTGGCAGCGATAAGCCCCAACTAGGGCGCAGCCAACCTAGCCACCACACGAAGCCCATCACGGCATATACCACACCAGATAGGCCCCCGAATAAGAATAGGTTACCTTGTACAGGGTCGCTAAATAGCGCTTGTGCGGCATTTGAAACCGTCGCTGAAACGAGAAAAACAATAAGCAACATGCTTATGCCCAATGTACGTTCAATTTTGGCCCCCAGCATGCCCCACCACAATAAATTGAATATGATGTGAAGTGCCGAGAAATGGATGAACGCTGGGCCAAGCAGCCGCCACCATTCGTGATTTTGTAACAACACAGAAAACGGCTGCATCAATAAGTGCTGTGCAATGGGGGCAAATAACCCAAATAAAGACAATAGGTACACCGCTGCGCACAGCACAAACACCACAGAGGTAAACGGTGCCTTAACAGCATCAGACATTATTTTGCTTAACGAAAAGCCGCTACCTGATGGGGCCAGATGCACGTTCTTCCCACTGTCCCATGCAGCTTGCTGATATTTAGGGTTCGTTGGATTTGCTAAAAAATCTTCTGCGATAACTTTTGCGCGGTCAATATGCTCATTGTTATCCAGCACAACCACAAACTCTTTTTCGTGCTGTACTACATTAGCGTTGATATGCTGACTAGTTAAATAGTTGGCGAGAAGGTGCGCTGGACTTTGCTGATTAAACGCAATTAAAGGATGACCCATAAGCTAGTTGTTACCCCAAAAGCAAAAAGAGTGTGAAGCGATAAAGATGTGCGAGAACGTGGAATCCTAGCTCTCGTCACTGACTCTTTATACTGAAATAGTGAAAGACCTGCAAAACATAAAATAAAGGTGCACATTGTGCACCTTTATAAAATCGCTATTCGGTTACTACTGGGTTCGCCTGTCGCCACGCTTCAAAGCCCCCGTCCATACTGTAAACGGTCTCAAAACCTTGCTGAGCAATCACTTGCGCAGCCTGCTGGCTGCTTACGCCGTGGTAACACACTACAACAACGGGGATATCTTTAGGTGTTTGATCTATAAACGCCCCAAAGTTATCGTTGTTAAGCGGTGCCGCATTGGGCATATGGCCATTAGCAAACGATTGAGGATCGCGAATATCCACAATAGTTACGTCGCCTTGAAAATTAGCCACGTCGTTTACGCTAATGTGTGAGAATGTTGTCATTATTGCCAATCCAAAATAACTTTACCTGAGTGTCCAGACCCCATGGTATCAAACCCTTTCTGAAAGTCATCAATGGAAAAGGTATGGGTGATGATGGGTGAAAGGTCCAGGCCGCTTTGTAGTAAGCTCGCCATTTTGTACCAGGTTTCGAACATTTCTCGGCCATAGATACCTTTTATCACCAAGCCTTTGAAAATAACTTGGTTCCAGTCGACAGCAACGTCTTGCGGAGGAATACCTAGCATAGCCACTTTGCCGCCGTGATTCATCTTGTCGAGCATGTCTCTGAAAGCTACCGGCACACCAGACATTTCAAGGCCAACGTCAAAGCCCTCTGACATACCCAGTTCGTCCATAACGTCTTGTAAGTTTTCTTTACTTACATCAACAGCGCGGGTTGCCCCCATCTTTTCAGCAAGCTCTAGACGATACGGGTTGATATCAGTAATCACAACATGACGGGCACCTACGTGTTTGGCGACCGCTGCCGCCATAATCCCGATAGGTCCAGCACCTGTGATAAGTACGTCTTCACCGACTAAGTCGAAACTAAGCGCGGTATGAACAGCGTTACCAAAGGGGTCGAATATAGACGCAAGGTCGTCGCTGATATTGTCTGGGATTTTAAACGCGTTGAATGCAGGAATAACCAAGTATTCTGCAAATGCGCCAGGGCGGTTTACGCCCACACCTTCGGTGTTGCGGCATAAATGAACGCGGCCAGCACGACAGTTACGGCAGTGACCACAGGTAATATGACCTTCGCCGGATACACGATCGCCAACTTTGAAGCCTTTTACCTCTTGTCCCATTCCCACTACTTCGCCCACATATTCGTGCCCGACTACCATAGGTACTGGAATGGTGTTTTGCGACCACTCGTCCCAATTGTAAATATGCATATCAGTACCGCAAATCGCGGTTTTGCGAATTTTAATCAGTAGGTCGTTGTGCCCTACTTCAGGCTTTGGCGTGTCTTGTAGCCAAATACCTTTTTCCGCTTTCGCTTTTACTAGCGACTTCATGAAATCACTCCCATTTCACGGCCTACTTCGATAAACGCATCGATGGCTTTATCAACGTGTTCAAGGCTATGACCTGCTGACATTTGCGTACGAATGCGGGCTTGTTCTTTTGGTACAACGGGGTAAGAGAAGCCAATAACGTAAATGCCTTTTTCTAACAGTTTGTCGGCCATTTCACTGGCTAAGCGGGCATCGCCCAGCATTACTGGAATAATGGCGTGATCTTTACCTGCAAGGGTAAAGCCCGCTTCTTCCATGCGCTTGCGAAAATGGTTGGCATTTCGCCATAGATTAGCGCGTAACTCATCGCCTTCTTTCATCATTTCAAACACCTTTAACGATGCTGAAACGATAGGTGGCGCAACTGAGTTAGAGAATAGGTAAGGACGCGAGCGCTGACGTAGCCATTCTACAACTTCTTTTTTACCCGAGGTATAACCGCCCGAGGCACCGCCAAGGGCTTTGCCTAACGTTCCTGTGATAATATCTACACGACCCATTACGCCGCAGTATTCATGGCTCCCTTTACCGTTTTCGCCTAAGAAACCCGTGGCGTGACAGTCATCAACCATTACCATGGCACCGTATTTGTCGGCTAAATCACATATTGAAGCAAGGTCGGCAATAACACCGTCCATAGAGAATACGCCGTCGGTAGCGATGATTTTAAAGCGCGCGCCGTCGGCATCGGCTTGCTTTAATTGCTCTTCTAATACTGCCATGTCGTTATTAGCGTAGCGATAACGTTTGGCTTTACACAAGCGAACTCCGTCGATGATACTCGCGTGGTTTAGCGCATCAGATATAATGGCGTCTTCCGGCCCAAGTAGGGTTTCAAACAAACCTCCGTTGGCGTCAAAGCAAGAAGGATAAAGAATGGTATCTTCGGTGCCTAAGAAGTCGCTGATAGAGGCTTCTAGTTGCTTGTGAATGTCTTGTGTACCGCAAATGAATCGCACAGATGCTACACCGAAGCCATGGCTATCCAAACCTTCTTTCGCCGCTTCAATTAAGCTTTCGTTGTTTGCTAGGCCAAGGTAATTGTTAGCACAAAAGTTAATAACGTGCTCGCCACCAGCAACGCCAATATCCGCTTGTTGTTGCGACGTAATTACACGCTCTTTTTTGTACAAACCATCTTCTTTCGTGGCTTCAATTTGCGATTGCAAATGAGAAATAAATGCCGCAGACATGCCATTCTCCAAGTGTGGGTATATAAAACCCGCTAGTGTAATGAAAGCGCGTGAAAGGGTACACACCCATGCGCTGTATTTAATGGGTTTGTCGACTAAGTTTGTAAATTATTCAGCACACCCAACGAAAAACGCCTGAATCACGCTAATTGGTTTTAAGTACTAGGCAAAATCTTTCCAAAATCCGTTTTCTACTTTGTCTCTTAATGTGTCCCAGAGGTTTACTTCAGGTATAGGGCGGCTGATAAGATACCCTTGTCCCTGGTGGCAGTCGAAATGACAAAGCAACTCGTATTGCTCATTGGTTTCAATGCCTTCAGCTACCACCTGCATGCCCATATTACGCACCATTGATATGGTGGAATGCACAATATTTCTGTCATCTGCACTGCTGCCAATGTTGGCAACAAAAGAGCGATCTATTTTTATGTAGTCGGCTGGCAGTGATTTTAAGTAGCTTAAGGATGAATAGCCTGTCCCAAAGTCATCAATCGCTAACATGCACCCCATGTCACGTATGGTCTGCATTACTCCTGTTGCCCGTTTGATATCAGAGACCAATACGGTTTCAGTTAGCTCTAGGCAAACTTGGTCGGGAGCGATATTGTTTTTGATAATTTGGTGCTGCAAAAATTCAGGCAAGCTAGGGTCGAGGAACTGCCCCGCAGACAAGTTTATTGCCACCTTAATATCTGGGTAGCCGCTGTTTTTGAGCTCGTTAACTAAATGGGTGGAGCGCGTGATCACCCAATAATCAAGTTCAAGCATAAATGACGTGTTTTCAAGCAGAGGAATAAAATCGCCCGGCGATATATGCCCTTTTTTAGGATGATACCAGCGCAGTAGTGCTTCAAAGCCCATAAGCTTGCCGCTGTGCATGTCTATCTGTGGTTGCAAGGCAAGACTAAACTGATTGCCTCTTAGCGCCTCACGAGCCTCAGACTCCAATTCAACTTTTTGCATCACCTTGAGATTCATGGTGGCGTCATACACCCTGAACTCAGCACCTTTTTTTGCCTTGGCTTCGTACATTGCAATATCGGCATGGCGCAGCAGCTCTACCGGTGTAGCGCGGGAGTGATTAGTAATGGCAATACCAATGCTGATTGAAACATAAAAAGTAACGCCATCAACAATAATGGGCTCTTGGAACTCGTCGATAATTTTTTGCGCGACCGTATCGACATGTTTTTTGCTCTCTATATTGGACAGCAAAATAACAAACTCATCGCCCCCAAACCGTGACGCAATATCAGATTCCCGAATAGGTCTTGAGATTCTCATTGCAGCAGCTTTAAGCAACTTGTCGCCAACATCGTGCCCATGACTATCATTAACTTTTTTAAAGTCATCTAAATCCATAAACATAAGCGCAACTAGCCTGTCATCGCGAATTGAACTGGCCAGTTGTTTTTCGATTTGAAAGGTCAACATGTTGCGGTTAGGCAGCCCTGTCAGCACGTCGAACATCGCCATTTTCTCTAGCTTAGCGGTGTTTATCGCCATTTGACCGTCAAAACTTTCTAACTGCCGCGCTAAATCGTTCGCCGCCTCTTCAACTACATCAAGTTCGTCGGTAAGCTTAAATACGGGTAACCTTCGACGCTTTGCCGCAACCGTATAAAACTCGCTAAATTTATGTTCTGCCAACATAGGCAGGCGTTCGCTTATGTCTAACAGCCTTGTGCGATATTGATTTAAGAAAAGGTATAGCAATGAAGAGAAAAGAAGAAATAAAGCGATGGCGCTTGAGATAACCACGTACTGATATTGCTCGTTTTGACGTATCATTGCTGACACATCTTGAACGATAAGCAAATAAGGGTGATCGCCAGCGGCATGGTCGAAAGGTAGAAGGCTAACTAAAAGCTGCTTACTGTCTAACTCTACATTGACCCCTTTTATCACAAGGTCGTCAACACGCCAGTTTTCAGGCAATGCCTTAATAAGCGAATTTAAAAATTGTTTATTAGCAGCGGAAACCTGACTCGATACCTTTAACGCAATTTTCTCAACCTGTGATTCATCTGCCTGAACAACCGCCACTTTATATACATCAGTGGCGCGACTGAACAGGTACAGTAACTCGCGCATGGAAGTAGACAAGATAATAACCGGCACATTATCACTCGATGCCATTATAGGTATGGAAATGTAGTGAGTACATACGCTTTCGCAGACCAGTAACGAACGGCTTTCAAATGTTGCCCGAGTAGAATCTACTAGCCGCTTGATAGTGCCGTTAACAGGGTAAGTGGGCTTTCCCACGACCCCGTTTTCGTCGAATAAGTAAAGGGTTTCTACCTGAAAATTGAGGGTTAGGTATTCGCTTAGGTCATCTAGCGTATTATGCAAATCACCAAGGTTATTAGAATACGTACCATTTTTACGGCTTAAGATATCAATAAGGGTGATCATACGGCTATGAAGTATATCTTCGAATAGCTGAACCCGACGCTGGTTGCTAATTTGGCTTTCCCGCTGCTGCATCACAACCTGTGCTTCAGACTCTTGAATTAGCACGGTGGATATAACGATAGTAACGGTTAAAACCATAGCCAGCAAAATAGCAATGGTTTTCGTGGTGAAAGATACCTGAACCTTCATCTTTTACCCTTAAAACCAATACATCAATTGTATTGACCACATTTCCCAATGCTTATCAGAGTGGGATGCCACATCACGGTTTAATAAACTGACTACACGCGTTGCCCCTTCAACCCAGTGATATTCGCCCTGTAATCGCCATTTCGGTGCAATGTCCCAGCGTAAACCCACCGTGTAAGTGTCTTGATACCCAAAGTAGGCAGGTATAAGGCCCCCTGTACTTTCCTCTAGGTCTTTGCCGTCACTGTCAGAGGTATCGTTAATATAGGTATCGTAGCCAATAAGACCGCTGATTTCGTTGTTAAATAAATACCTAAATTGAACGAAACCACCTTCACCAGTGCGCTTTTCGGTAAAGTCAGGTGCAAACAGCCCTTGGCTGTTTTGTTTATCGCGAATTATTTCTGCAGACACTTCCCAACGTTCAGCAAAGTATTGTGCAGACACCATAAATCGTTCTATATTCGCGCTGCCCGGCAAACCATCTTCATCTGACGAAGGCGTGTACCTGAAATCGGAATTAAGCCAGCCAGCGCCTATTTTCCATGTCATGGATGAGGGTTGTAAAAACACACTTGCTTGGTGCACAAAGTCTTGTTTGATTTTGCCTTTAACTTCGTTACCTAAGAGAAATTCGCGCTGAGAATCGTTAATATTCGAGCGTCCGTAGCTCCAATTAAGCTCCCAAGTATATTCCTTACCGTAATTAGAAAAACTGGTCAGTATGCCGTTACTGCCCAATGCAACATCGCGAAACCCGTCGTTATATACCGATTGAGGCAATATTGAGGTATATCGCGTTTGAGGGACATCTCTGGTCGATGAATAAAGCCAGTGGATGTTTTTAAAGCGCCCTGCGTGAATTTGCCCTCGCCACTTGCCAGGTAAATTAGGCAGTTTCCAGTCGACAAATAAATAATCGAGGCGGGCACCTTGCTCGAAGCGGTTCCCTCCTTCTAGATAGTTAACTTGGCCAGCAATAGATATATTTTCAGCAAGCTGATAATAACCGTTTAAACCGATTTCGGTGAGTTCACCCGTCACATTATTATCGTCAGTAATAAAACTACTTTCTTTCGACTGGGTTAGGCCCTGTGAAACATAGCCATGCCATGTAAAGTCTGATTGCGCGCTAACAAAAGACGAGCTGAATAGCCCAAGCGCTAAAGCGATGTATACTTTCATTCTAAATCTACCTCAACGCGTCTAAGCTTAACGATATCAGTTCGTTCAGCATAACCGATAGAACCTACCGTATTTTCCAATGCATCAACTAGCGCTTGATAAGAGGTTACTCTGATAGGGGTAATGCCCTGTCCAGAATAGGTAATTTGGTCCCAAAGACGAGACAGCTGATAAGGAAACATTTGGAGAATATCGCGGCAAAATTGACGGTGTAACTCATTGCTGTCTTGCAGTACAAAAACGGTAATTTTAGTGCCATTTTCCCAATACTGGCGCTGCCCCGTGAAAATCTGTCGAAGTTCTGAGCGACTAAGTTCTTCAACCATTACACTTTCGTTCACCATGACATTAAGTTCCGATGCATTTGCTTTAGGCACACACAAAAATAGCACCGCTAGCGTTAGCAGTACTTTTTTAGATTCAGCAAAAGTATGAATCGCGGACAGCCATCGCAAAGCGGGCTTTTTCATTCAGTAATGACTCCCTGTTAAAAAGAAGTACACAGCACAACGCTAAGTGTAGATAATAGTTGGTAGTTTTACCTTAAGATAAAAAAATTAAGCGAGGAACGGCGCAACTTTCTGCTTAACCATGTCCACGGTAATTTTTTCCATTAACTGACTCCCTTTGGCTCGCGTTCCCCACGGTAAGGCGCTCCAGGGTTTCCCTTTTTGCTCTTCTATGCATTCATCATATACCGATACCAACCTATCAAGGTTGTTATAAGGTCCTGTTCTACGTGGATTAGAATGAGCGTATAGCCCAATAACAGGCGTGCTCACGGTAGTTGCCATATGGGCAGGCCCAGTATCTGGTGCAATAACTAGGTGGGCATGCTTTAGTAACATAAGCAGCTGATGCAATGTTGTTTGCCCAGTAAAGTCTTTAAGCGGATATTTCACACGCGCTTTAATTGCATCGGCAGTTTTGCGGTCTAACTCTCCTGGACCGCCGCATAATATCACGGTGACTCCAGCCTCTTGGATATAGTCAGCAATACTAGCGTATCGTTGCGGCAACCAATTTCTTTCTGCCTTACTTGCCGCTGGTGAGATAACGACATATTTACCCAACGTTTTTGCTTGTTCTTCTCCCCACTTCGCATCTTCTGATGCAACAGGAATATCCCAAGAGACAGGTTTTGACTCGGGTACGCCCAATGCATCGGCAAAATCCATAAAACCTTTAAGCACATGAGCGTGTTCTGTAGCAGCCACCCGTTTATTAGCAAACAACCAGTGCAATTCTTTACTTCGCGCCCAGTCAAAACCTATGCGCTGTTTTGCTTTAATCACTCGCGAAGCGAAGTTCGCCCGTAGCGCCACCTGCATCATTAATAAAGCATCAAAGGTTTCACCCGCCACTTGTGCTTTGAGCGACTCTACTGCAGCTTTTCCTTTTGATTTATCAAAAATAATGAACCTTACGTTTGGCATCAGCTTCACGAGCTGATACTCCACTTTCCCTATTACCCACGTAATTTCAGCATCGCTCCACTGTGATTGAATTCGAGTAACCATAGCGACGGCATGACATACATCCCCAATGGCCGATAAGCGCATTAAACAAATCTTTTTTCCCACAGAAGCTCTCTCGTTGCTGAAAAACCAAAATAAATCATTAGAATGTGAAATTTACCATAAGTTGTGGGCAACATGACGACAATGCGACGAGACATAGGTGCTGGGCACCACTTTATATTCGACAATACCTTGGTCAGTCAGCCTAATACAGAAATGTTCAGCCCTGAATTTTGGCAGCTACAAAACAAGATAACAGGTCAAGCCAAAGGACGTGGTACAACCATCTTCATTGAGCATGAAGGTCAACAATGGGTTTTACGCCACTTTATGCGCGGCGGCCTAGTGGGGAAAGTACTTAGCGACCAGTACTTTTTTAATGGTATTGAACACTCTAGACCTTTCGAAGAATTTACACTGCTCGAATACATGCGAGCTGAGGGCCTTTTGGTACCAACGCCTGTTGCTGCACGTATTCATCGCAGAGGCTTGATTTATCGGGGCGATATCATCACCCTGAACATTCCTAACAGCCAAGATCTGCACCAGGTTTTGTGCCAGCAACCATTATCAAAAGGCGAATGGTATGAGGTAGGGCGAGCGCTAGCTCGAATGCACAATTGCCAGGTGTATCATCACGATGCGAATATTCGAAACATTATGATTGATAGCGATAAGCAAATTTGGCTTATCGACTTTGATCGATGCTCGAAGCGTCAAGGGGATAGCTGGAAGCAAAGTAACTTAGATCGCCTATTGCGTTCTTTGCATAAAGAGCGAGCCAAAAACCCGGTATTTCACTGGAAAGAAGACGACTGGACTGCATGCTTAGATGGCTATAAGGAATTGGTAAAGCGTTAAAAACCGCGAATAATAAACATAATTGCAGCAGTACTTAGCATTACTCATTAATGTGGTACAGTAGCCCCGTTGAACCTATAAACCCTATACGACAATAAGATTCAATTTTATGCACACTAGAGCACTTTATCCAGGTACTTTCGACCCAATTACTAACGGTCATGCAGACCTTATTGAACGCGCATCTCAGCTCTTCTCTCACGTTATTGTGGCTATCGCTTCTAATCCAAGCAAAAAGCCGCTATTTACGTTAGAAGAACGGGTAGAAATGATAAAGAAAGTTACCGCCGATCTACCTAATGTTGAGGTAGTAGGGTTTACGGGTTTACTCGCGGACTTTGCGGATGAGCAAAACGCGACGATTTTGATTCGTGGTTTACGTGCGGTGTCTGATTTCGAATACGAATTCCAACTGGCCAATATGAATAGACGTCTTAATCCAAAACTTGAAAGTGTATTTTTAACCCCAGCGGAAGAAAATTCGTTTATATCATCTACGTTAGTAAAAGAAGTAGCGCTGCACCGGGGTGCAGTAAATGGTTTTTGTCACCCCGTAGTAGAGCAAGCGTTAAGAGACAGGCTAGGTAAAAAAAGCTAAATAAACCGGCTTTTCCAGTGTTGAGTAGCTACTAGCTATGACTCTTTTTTAGCTATATTTAGCGTTGGCAGCGAGTACAGAAAAATGTATTGCGCTGCCCTATCACCTTGCTTTCAATTACTTTGCCGCACACTTCGCAAGGCTCGCCTTTTCTTCCATAAACGTTTAAATGCTGAGCAAAGTAGCCTGGCTTACCGTCGGTTTGTGCAAAGTCTTTTAGCGTAGTACCGCCCTGCTCGATGGCTTTAGCAAGTACTTGTTTTATTGTTGCAGTAAGTGACTTATAGCGAGCGGCACTGATATTACCCGCGGCTCTTCTCGGGTCGATGCCCGCTAGAAACAAGGCTTCGTTTGCATAGATATTGCCTACACCGACAACGATAGCGTTATCCATGATGTAGTTCTTTACCGGGCCTTTGCGGTTGCGCGATAGACTGAATAAACGTTTATCGTCAAAGTCGTCTGTAAGAGGCTCTGGGCCCAAGTTGTCGAACATTGATTGTTGCGTATTGGGCGCCTGAAATAAAACCGCCCCAAAGCGTCTAGGGTCGTTTAAGCGCAAACACTTACCAGTATTTAAAACAATGTCCACGTGGTCGTGTTTCACAACGGGTGTAGTTGCGTCAATAACCCGCAGTTTGCCTGACATACCTAGATGTAAAACCAGTGTACCTGTGACAGTTTCAATTAGTAGATATTTCGCTCTACGCTTTACCGCTATTACCTTTTGCCCTTCTACCAGCGAGACTTCCTCTGGTATGGGCCAGCGCATTCTACGTTCTCTTACCACCACCTGAGTAATGGTATTGTCGATTAGATGAGGTGATACGCCCAAACGGCTTACTTCAACTTCTGGTAATTCAGGCATTTATCGTGTCCAAGGTAATAATTTATCAAGGTCGGTATTGGTTAATGTGTACCAGTTATTTTCGAATTTGATCACTACAGGTGATGTATTAGGATAAATAGCGTAAACCTTGCCGTCGCTATTTCCCGCCAGCCACACCACTACAATAAACGGCTGTGTATTCAAGACCGATTCAGGTACCTCAGTTGCTGGATTCAACATAGCCCGTTGCCAATGTGAAAACTGCTCATCAGGTTTTACTGCGAGGCTGGTGTTAAGACCTTTTTGACGCCATTGTTGCCCTACACGTTCCAGGCTATTGTTATCATGCTCTATCTTTAGGACGTAAGCATCTTCGGGCAATAAGCTGCGCGTTTGTACAGGGTTTTTCTTTGGTACCAAACTATCTAAATTGAATAGTGCAATCATAATGAGCATTGCAATGATAACGACGTTGTTCATTGCCCGCTGAGAAATTCTTGCCACGCGTTGTTCCTGTAAAATGGTCGACTATAAATACCGGAATATAGTAATACCTCGCTCTCTTATAAGCTAACTCAATATTTTTAGATGGCTTTGAAAATGTATGGGCATTTGTTTACATAAACCATGGGCCACTTAGCGTTTGGTGCTGAGCTTTATGTGTCTTGATATTTTAGAAGCAAACTTTTTTCGGGCTGATGGTAACGTTTGGTCTGAAATAGACAAGGACATTATTGGCCCATTAATTATCAGGGATCATTTGTACGCTACGTTGCGATCTGGCAGAGATCTGGGAGGTATACGAACAATTGCTAAAGGTAAAAAAGCAAAAAACCCAGCAAAGGCTGGGTTTTCGTGGAGACAAAAGCAAGCTAATTACTTGATTTTGGCCTCTTTGAACATAACGTGCTTACGCACAACGGGATCATACTTTTTGATCTCCATTTTGCCAGGCATGTTACGCTTGTTTTTATCAGTGGTGTAGAAGAAACCTGTACCTGCTGAAGAAACTAGTTTAATTTTATCACGCATTGTCGGCTTCCTTAGATTTTCTCACCACGGGCACGGATGTCAGTTAGTACTGAATCAATACCTTTCTTATCGATGATACGCATGCCTTTAGCAGACAAACGTAGTTTTACAAAACGGCTTTCGCTCTCAACCCAAAAACGGTGTGTTTGAAGGTTTGGTAAAAAGCGACGACGAGTCGCATTTCGTGCGTGTGAACGGTTATTACCAACCGTTGGACGCTTACCTGTTACTTGGCATACTCTTGACATTGTATTTGTCTCCAGAACAACGATAACTGTCGCGTCAGTTAATCCCAAGCGCTCAAACAGTGGTTGGGTCAAATGACGTATTACTATAAATTAGAGGGCGCATTTTATACAGCAAAGGCAGGATCATTTCAATAAGAAAGTACAAAAAGGTTACTTTTACGTACTATTTTTGCACAAAATACCACCAGCACTCATTTTTCACGGCCTGTATTGTACTTTTCTCTTCGCAGTTAAGCTACGAATAAATACTCAATCTACGCTTTAATTTCATAGCTAAATTGAAATACCTACGGGCAAAAAAAACGCCACATTCACGTGGCGCTTTTCTATTTAGTCAAAAAAAGGCGACCTAACTTCAGTTAAATCTATCAACCTTGAAGGTCGGCGTAACATTTGCCCACCGTCACGAGAGATTGGTACCCAAGGGAATAATCCTCGCCCTTTCGACGGCTCTAACAAGAACAAATCGGTAGGAATGGAAATATAGAAGCCCTTAGTAAAACTGCCCTCTCCATATTCTTCTGACGATACATCAGTGAAGGCAGCGTAAGCACCTACTATAATGCCGCTATCAAAGCGTTTGGCGTAATCAATATTTACACCTTTATCTTTCGCTAAGAATTGACCTGCACTAACCGTAATTTGCGTATCATCTAGGAATTCAGGCTGCCAATAGACACTTGCATGGCCGGTTATCGTGTCGTAATCCTCTAAGCCTGTTTGGCTGTAAGGATCACGCTGCTTAACGTAGTTAATATCGATGCCGTAGGCGACATTACTATCGACAGGGCGATAAAGAATTTCACCACCTACACCAGCAAACATGGTTTCAAGATAACCTGCGTATGCTTGAGCATAAAGGTCGTCGGCAATATCGTCTTTGTAATGTAAAAACGCGGTATCTAACCATACATCATTTTCAGACACATATTCACGTACCCGGGTACGCACGCGAGGTAAAGACACGTCTTCACCATCCACGAGGTAATTAAACTTATCGAAGTTATCAAGAAGCGTCACTCGTGCACTACTCACCACCGAGAAGTTTTCATTAAACGCATAGCCACCGTTCAGTAATAGCCCAGTTTGATAAAGGTAGAAGTCCTCTGGGTTACCAAACGATTGAGTGAAAAAGAAGTCGGTGCTATAGAAAAAGCCTGACGTATTTGCGGGGTCGTAAGCGTCCATCACTTCTTCAGAAGGTGATGTTCTTGTGTAGGTCTCAGTTATATCAGCATCCACTGACTCATAGCGGGCGGCAGAGATAAAGGCTTCTGCATCTATTTGTGTATCGACCATAGGAATGCCGCCACGATTATCTACCATATGATAAGTTTTAACACTATCAGGAAGCTCAGAAGCCGCAACACGACCTACCCGCTCAATAGCTTCATCTTGATCGCGATACTTAACCTGCGTTCCGTAGAAAGTTGCGCTGTCTTCTTTAATTTCAGCATCGGATAAAACGAAACCGCCTGAATTATAAAGGTCATTGTAAAGACGCGATTTATTCACATCTTTAACATCGGACGGAGCATTTCTTCCCAATAAGTTTCGCGGCGCATCGTCAAACTTGATCTGTGATGCTGTATTCATGTTGAATCGATATGTCACGCCAAAACCAATAGTGTTTCCACGTTGGTAGTTTAGCGAGAAATCAAAGGCTTTATAGCGATATACCGCTCCCACATTCCAGCGAGAATCTTGCTCTAACTGACCGGCTCTGTCACGTGAGTAATCGTTTCCTTCAAACTCTAGCTTTAGCGTTAACGGTTCCCACGGCGTTTGGTACTCTACGCCACCAAAGAAAGCTGTAGTACCTTTAAAAAACTGATCGTAATCGACCTTACCGCCACGACCTGAGAATCCGTCTGGGCGTTCACAAAAGCTGTCTCTAACCTCACAAAACGGGTTAGTGATATCGTCAGCTGTACCTAAATATCCCCACCCCAATCCTAAGTGAAAATCGAATGGCCCCACAGATTTACTGGCGTTTATGTATTCGCTTTCAAAAAAGCCTGTGCCGCCGAAGTCTCTAAAACCAACGCTGATGTCAGGTAGGTAATAACTTTCTTTCCATAGCCTGAATTTAACGTCTAGCCCCTTATCTTTTAGGGTTTGGTCGCCACTGAATGATTCAACTTGGCTATATAGACGGGTACGTACATCGGTATAGCGAGCGGTTGCTTCCATCCAGTCATAAAGCTGAATATTCACTGACCAAAAACGATATTCACCGTTGTCGGTGTAGTTGATGGCCATTCCGCCTTCTTCTCGCATGCGCGCGGTTGGAGTTTGGATAAGTCCATTACCACCTTGTACCATCTGCGATGGCGTAACGCGAAGTTGAGTATCAGCCAATGCGGCAGAAGATAATGCGCTGCCAATTACCAGCGCGAGTGTTTTTTTCTTAGATATTTTTTTCTTAAATAATAATGGCGCACTCATTGAGGTAAAACCCTATGTACAGCTAACGCGGCAACCCGCTCATTTAATTGCTTAAGTTTATTGCTGAAAAGCTCTGAAGAAATAGGCACATAAACCTGGCTACCAGGCATAAGCTGAGCAAAATCTAAATTCCAGTATGCAATACCCTTCTCTTCTATATTGCCCGTTGGATCAATGACATAAACGACGCTTCTGTCGGCGTCTACCGCCTTTTCAACCGTATGAGCTGCTGTATATATTGAGGTATCACTTTGATGCTGATAAGCACCAGGCTTTATTACCGCACCCGAGAAATGCACTACGTTAGGTCGCCCGTTCAGACGGATCCAATATTTACCCGGCTGGAACATAGGATTCTCTTCGAAGAACAACCGAGCTCGGTTGTAAGAAATAGGCATATCGATGCGCGTAGACACTGTCCATGATGACACTTGTTCAAACAGATTTTGTAGCGCTTTGTGAGTGTCTGAGTCTTTATCAAAGCTAGCTAGCAGTTCTCTTATTTGCGACAACGCAATCTCTTTTTCTCTTTCAGCTGTTGGATTGGTTAAATCAAATGCAGAAGCTGTAGGCCAATACCAATCACCATTGTCAGCCACTATGGACAACACACTTGATAACCTGATTGGTCGGTCAAACTGATAAGTTTGCTTGTTCACCATCACGCTTACAAGACCGTCATTGGCGTACAAGCTTGTAGATGTAATAAGACCTAAGGCAATAAAAAGCGTAGAAATAAACTTCATTATTGCGTTACTCCTTGTTTGTTCATCTCACGTACCACACGGCTTAAATAAACCATGTCGTATACGTCACCCTCAGGGCTGAACTGTTGCTTCGTGGCCATAAGCTCTTTCGTGTGTTTATGTAGGAAATAGGTATTTTCCCACGACAGTCCCACGTCTATAAAGGGGGTATATTCTGAAAAGTCTACGGTTTCTACGACTTTAATAAGAGGCACAGAAAAGCCTAGATATTCGCGAGTTTCCTCTCCCACAATTCGCCATGAAGAGTCCACCGGAACACCGTAGCCAATTGCGTCGATATCCACTTTACGCTTCCAGCTAAAAGGCAATACATCATTGGTGGCTAACGGATTATGTTGCAAATTACCTGTATAAAAGAGGTCGTTATCTAAACCTTCAGTTTTAACAATTATGCCGTGGTGCATGGTGAAGATGACTCTATCACCCGAGACCCATTTATACTTATCACCATCAATGTAGGCTAATGCAAGAGAGGCTGTGTCTCGTTCCCCCGCTTTAATTTGCATAATATCCGCCTTACTCACCGCGATTTCTTCAACGGTGTAAGTTACTGTGCGGTCTTTTAAAGCAAGTTTAAGCGTATTGTAATAAGCGAGTGTGGTTGTAGAACAACCCGAAAGAGAAAGGCAAAGAAAGCCGATAAAGGCCGATAGAATATATAGTTTCATTAAAGTACGCCGACAAACACTAAGAATGAGAAAGTTTTGCTGTAAAAATAAAAAAAGCCGCTAAAAGAAGCGGCTTTTTCGAATACACTTAAATTTACTGTACGGTCGGCGCGTAAGTAAATGTAACAGGCACAGTAATTGTTTTAGTTACAGTGCTTGTACCAGAAGTAGTCACAGTAACAGTGTTAGTTGTACCAACACATACGTCGTCTACGATTTGGTCGTCGCCTTCGCAAGTAGGTTCACCTGGAGTAGTGCCACCATTTCCTGGCGCATCTGCAGAGTTGTTGTTTGCTACACCAGCAATGATACCTGCAGCAACAACACCAGTAGCGATCATGCCACCACTTACGCCACCAATACCTGAAGTTCCACCTTCGTTATCTTGTGCGTTAACACCAGCTACCATAGTAGCAGCTGCAAACAATGCAATAATTGACTTCTTCATAACAGTCCTTTAATAAAATTACCCACTAAGTCCTATGCTAAATCATTTTCAACCATTTGACTAGATTATAATCGACAAATGACTTAGAAATCTTATGTTAGCAAGCCACGCTGCGCAAATGAAATGGTTTCTTTGTCTCCCACTACAAAATGATCAAGCACGGGCACATCGATCGATGCCATGGCATTTTTGATCTCGGCTGTTAGCCGAATGTCTGCATGGCTCGGTTCTGCTACGCCTGAAGGGTGGTTATGGACCAAAATGATCGCCGCCGCGTTGTCGATCATAACTTGCTTGATCAATTCTCGCGGATACACTGCAGCGCTATTGATCGTTCCGTTGAACATGGTGCGAAAAGCGATAAGTTGGTGTTGGCTATCTAACATCAAAAGCGCAAATTTTTCCCTTTCGCAGTCTCTTAATTTGGCCTGCAAGTAACGCTTAGTGTCATCTACGTTGTTAAATACATCTTGCCGTTTAAGCTTTATTTCTAAATTACGTTTAAAAATTTCAAACCCAGCTTGGAACTGGGCGTACTTGCACGGCCCAATACCTGACACTTTTGAATAGCTTTCTTTCGTTGCGGTTACCACTCCTCGCAAACATCCGAGTTCGTTTAACAATTCATGCGCTACAGATAGGGCATTCTTTCCTTCAATACCCTTACCCAGCAACACTGCGATAAGCTCAGCATCACTCAAGCTTTCTGCGCCGTGCTGTAGTAGCTTTTCTCTTGGCCTCTCACTTATCGGCCATACTTTTATCGACATGTTCTTGGTCCGTTAACTCAATAAAACAGTGGTTATAGTTGAATTGAAAGAAATTAACGACTGTATAAAAGGCGGGTTTCTTTTGTTGAAATTGAACAGATAAAAGACAAACAGTATCTAAACGCCAAGATCGACTTTTGTTCAGCTATCCGATTTTTTGTCACCATGGTAGGCTAATATCAATATTTAGATTTAGTGTTCTTTTATGTCTATTGCTAATAAAAACATTTTGCTGGGTGTGACGGGTGGTATTGCCGCCTATAAAGCCCCAGATTTAGTGCGAAAGCTCACCGCATTAGGTGCAAACGTACGTGTTGTAGTCACCGACTCTGCTGCAGAGTTTGTGAGCACTTTATCGCTTCAAGCTGTGTCAGGAAACCCGGTGCATCAGCACCTTCTAGACCCAGCCGCAGAAGCCGCTATGGGACATATTGAATTAGCAAAATGGGCCGACATCCTACTTATTGCGCCAGCCACGGCAAATACAATCGCTAAACTTGCTCACGGTATGGCAGATGACTTACTAACCACGCTTTACTTGGCCACAACCGCTAAACTTTTTGTTGCACCCGCAATGAACCAGCAAATGTGGAAAGCATCGGCGACACAGCGCAACATTGTTGCACTTCAAGAAGACGGTGTAACCTTTATTGGCCCAGCAAGTGGTGAGCAAGCTTGTGGTGATGTAGGCTCAGGTCGCATGGTTGAACCTGTAGATATCGCCAATGTATTAAATAAAAATGAAACTGAGTCTTCAGTGTTGGATTTAGCATTAAAAGGTTTAGTGGGAAAGCAAATCACCATTACTGCAGGGCCAACCAGAGAGCCGTTAGATCCGGTACGCTATATCTCTAATCACAGTTCTGGAAAGATGGGGTTTGCCATTGCACAAGCTGCAGCACAAGCGGGCGCGAACGTAACGCTAGTTGCAGGGCCAGTAGCACTTTCAACGCCTACCCATTGTAACCGTATTGATGTTACCACCGCAGATGAAATGCTTAACGCTTGTGAAAAACTTGCCCCGTCCACTGATATCTTTATCAGTACCGCTGCAGTTGCCGACTACAAGGCCTGCTCAGTGGCGGACAATAAAATAAAGAAAACAGGGGATGAGTTAACACTTACTTTTGTTAAAAACCCTGATATTCTAGCAACTGTATCCAACAGACAAGACCGTCCATTTTGCGTAGGCTTTGCAGCTGAAAGCCAAAATGTAGAAGATTACGCCCGCGGCAAGCTTGCCAAAAAGAAGCTAGATATGATTGCGGCAAATGATATAACGGCTGAAGGTCTGGGGTTTAATAGCGATAAAAACGCGCTGCACGTAATATGGCAAGACGGCGATAAACGATTGCCTGCCACCAGCAAAGCTGCTTTAGCCGAGCAGCTGCTAACGCTCATTGCAGAACGTTTCGCTTTAAATAATAAAAACTAACAGATACTTATTAAGTGTCGATAATAAAAACGATAAATATAAACGCTTTGGCGTAAGCCAACTTAACACGGAGCCCGGGTTGCTATACTCGGTAGCGGAGGAACCACTTTCGTCATGCCTGCTGTCAAAAAAACAAATCGCAGAGCCCAAATTCTGCAAGCACTTGCTGGAATGTTAGAAACCAGCCCAGGTCAACGTATCACTACTGCTAAGTTAGCGGAAAAAGTCGGCGTGTCTGAAGCGGCACTGTATCGCCATTTCCCCAGTAAAGCGCGAATGTTTGAAGGGCTTATTGAGTTTATTGAAGAAACGCTTTTTACGCGTATCAACAAAATTGTGAACGAAGAAAAAGACTCACTCACGCGCTGTCAGCTTATTCTTCACCTTATTTTAGGCTTTGCCGAAAAGAACCCAGGTATTACACGTATTTTGAACGGCGATGCGTTAATGGGTGAGCAAGACCGGTTACGTGCGCGTATCGCCAAGCTTTTTGAACGTTTAGAAACCCAGCTTAAACAAGTGCTAAGAGAGCGCAAACTGCGTGAAGGGAAAACCCTTTCCGCCGATGAAGCGACCATCGCTAATATGATGATTTGCTATACAGATGGACGTATCAACGGCTTCATTCGCAGCGGCTTTACCCGCAAGCCCACCGAGCAGTTCAATGAACAGTGGGCCGCATTTAAACAGATGTTTGTGTAACGGATTAGATTTAGACTAAGCATCAGTTTTTCGCATATCACTGATGCTTTTTCTGCTTCATTTCCACACAGCTATTCGCAGTTAATTTTTCTCAATATAATCAACTATGCGTAGCGAGCTTTTACCATCCGTAGGGCCTACGTGATCTTCCGTATATGCCTCACGCTCTTCTTTATATAAATCTCTATTTTCTAATTGCTTTTCTATCGCGCCTCGTAGTTCTTTATAACTGTTTATATGAAGCCCGATATTTTGATAAATCACGTTATCTTTACCAAAGCGCTTCTTAAAGCGGTATTTGAAAATACCTCGATACGACCACTTCAACTTAAAGAAATTACATACAATCACAGGTTTAGATAACGCAACAAACTCAAAGAGTGTGCTCGATGCTTCACTGACTAAAATATCCGCTTCTTTCATAAAAGGAAGTAAAGATATGTCTGTTTCAGTTGCTACATAGGTGTTGCTAAACTCTTCCCACTTTTTCAGTTTTTTCCGCTGATTTTTGTAAGCTTCACGAGAGTAGGTAAAGGTATGTGGCTTGATAAGAATATTGAAATCAGGAAAGTGGCTTGGCCAATTATCAGGAAAACATTCAAGTGAGCTTGGGTTAAACGTGGGAGCGAACAATAGGGTCGGCTTATTCTCATCCAAACCCAATTCATTGTACTTTAAACCTGTTTCTGTATTGTTGAATAAGGGATCGAGCTTGGAAAAGCCAACCTGAACAAACTCGTCATTCGGGTATAGCTCTCTAATCTTAGCTAAACGTAGTTTACCCTCTATAAACCTAACCGTCATAGGCGTAGCTGATTTGTGATAGTAGCTAGGTTTAGGCCCAATACCATGACCGAGTTGTGCGGTTTTACTGGCTTTGTGAATATCATCTAAGTAAGGAAAGCCATTGCCAAAGAAAATCCAATCAGGGGACTCTTTCAAATAAAAGTCTCTGGCGGCTTTATCATCATCTACCCAGCAAAACTCATAGCCTAGCGACAATAAAACTTTTTCGAATTTCTGAACATTGTTTTTATTGCTATAGCAAACGAGTTTAACTTTATGACCGCGCTTAGCAAGTTCTTCACATATAGGAATAAATTGAGGTAAGTAATATACATTAACGGTGTCAAAAGCTATCTTCATAAATTTTCTTATAATTATTTATTGTAAGTATCAAAAAGAAATAAGCGACTGTGCGTAATACCTTATTTGTATTACAGTGTGCAAAATGCCATTCATAAAACATGATCTATGCTTAACACTACCTTATCTAAATTTGGTTATCCCGATAATCTTCTTAAAACATACGACTACTGGCATGTTTTACTCAGACCTGGACAGGTAACACTTGGTTCATTAGTTCTTATATGTAAAGACAATGTCTTTAACTATTCTGATATTTCAGAAGAGGCGGCTAGAGAACAAAAGATCGTTGTTGCAGATATAGAAAAGGTGCTCAAAAAACGCTTCAACTTCTGCAAAATAAACTATTTAATGTTAATGATGGTGGATCCTGCTGTCCATTTCCACGTTATTCCCCGTTATGAACATCCAGTGATTTTTTGCGAAGAATCTTTTGAAGACAAACATTGGCCTAAGCCACCTGTCTTAAGCGAAAAGCTTGAATTAGATGATGATTATTTTACTGAATTAAGAGCAACGTTACGCGCTGACTTTGCATTACTTTCATCTACTAACGCATCCGAGACGGGTAAAAAATATCAAAGAATGTATACATCAGGCTGCTTTGACATTTTTCATCAAGGGCACCTAAATATACTGAAGAAGACAAAAGCGCTTTGTGATTATTTGATTGTAGGCGTCTCTACCGACGATCTCATCGAGAAGTCTAAAGGACGCCCACCGCTTATCCCGTTTGAGGAACGAATTTCCATCCTCGAGTCCAACCGATATGTGGATGAAGTTATCCCTCAGGTGGATAAAAATAAACAAAGAGTGGTAGATGAATACAATATTGATGCGATTTCAGTGGGTTCTGATTGGAAGGGAAAATATCCTAGCGTAACCTGTGATATGGTTTATTTTGACTATACACCCAACGTTAGCTCTACCGTCCTTAAAAGAAAGCTATAACAGCGTTATGAGCTAGCAGTGAACTGCTAGCTCATACATAGCCGTTTACTTACTAAACGTGTTACCAAAGAAATCGCCATCGTTCCATTTCGGCTTATCTTTTTGGTTTGCTAACGTCCAACCGATTTGTGCGTTGACCTTAGTGAACGTCTCTGCAGCATTCCAGTTAAATGGCTGATTAATATCATCGCTAGGCTTGTGATAGTGCGTAGATAAGAACTGGCCAAACACCTTGCTTCCGTCTACGTTAGGATCTTTAGATTTAAGACCCGGCACCATAAACACTGAAGGTACACCTTGTTTTACAAACGCATAGTGATCTGAGCGAGTGAAAAGTGCCTGCTCTGGCCATGGATCTGGGCTTAGCTCAATATCGGCATTAGCAGCCGCTTTTTCCACTGACTCTTGCAAATCGCTGTGGTTTGCACCAAAAGCAATAACGTCTGCAAACTCGTAGGTTAGAATTGGCATATCTAAGTTTACGTTCGCCACCATTGATGTAACAGGTACCGTTGGGTTACGAGCGAAATAGTCTGCACCTAGCAGGCCTTTCTCTTCACCGGTTACCGACACGAACAGAATTGAGCGCTTTGGCTTTTCTTTCATTTCGCTAAACAGGCGTGCAGTTTCTAACATCACTGACGTACCAGACGCATTGTCCATGGCACCATTGTTAATGTTGTCTTTCTTCACTGTTTTGGCAAAGCCAATGTGATCAGAGTGAGCAGAGAAAACCACGTATTCGTTTTTAAGCTCGGGATCTGAGCCTTCTAATATACCTACAACATTTGGGCTTGTAATGGTGTCGTGCACGCTCTTCTTGCTGATATCTACCACACCGTTTAACGCAAAACCTTGCGGTACTTTGTCTGCTTCAAGCTGTGCATAAACATCATCAAGGCTTTTTTCTGCGCCTTCAAATAACTTAATCGCAGCCCCTTCACTCATATAAGCCCCGCCTTTAAGCTGAGAAAAGCGGTTCGCAGGCTGACCTTTGTCGTCTAACCAGGCCATACGCGGTGTATGAATGTAGTTCAAACGACTTTGATAAGGGCGCACTTTTTCATTTTTAGGCGTAGTAATGGTGATCATGCCAATAGCACCATTATCTACCGCATACTTTTGCTTTTGATAGCCAGAGGCAAAGTGAGCGCCCTCTTCTGATGGAAAGTCGCTGGGTTTGCCCGCAAGGGCCACCACAATTTTACCTTTTACATCTAGGTCTTTGTAATCGTCGTGAGATAGCTCGTCAGCTACGATACCGTAGCCGACAAATACCATTTCGCCTTTTACATTGGCCTCGGTGCTAAGCAAGCTCGGACTAGCTAAGTACTCTTTTGGATAATCAAAATTGATGGTCTCGCCGTTTTGGGTGAAGGTAAACTTAGGAGATTCTTGAACCAGATTAGCTTTACGAAACGATACGTTTTGTACGTAACCGTCTGTACCTGCCGGCTTTAAACCATATTTGGCAAATTCGGTAGCAATATAAAGCGCCGCAATTTCATGACCGCGAGAGCCAGTATCACGACCTTCAAGTAAATCATCTGCTAAGAAAAACAGATGTGATTTAATACGCTGTGTATCAGGGTTGAAAGCATTGTCTGTCGATGCGTGGTTATGCGCAGTAGCAGCAAAGGTCATTGCCGTCATTGCACTACCTATAAGTAGTTTTTTTATCATTGTAATTTCACCATATAACTAAGTGTGCGTCATGGTAACGCAGTTAATAGCCGAAATACTATTAAACTGCATACGTTTACCATGAGTTTCCTACCGTTGCTCGCATTTTAGGAGCAAGGTAAAATTGTTAGCCAAACGCCGGATCAGATTCCGGGAGTATTTATATTTTTTTACTTAAGAGCAGCAACCATGTCGAAAGACGATATTCTTTATCGCGTTCAATTTATCAGCAATAATGAACGTTATGAGTTATATGTAAAAACCCTTATGCAAGGCGCTTTATTTGGCTTCATCGAGATAGGCGACTTTGTGTGGGATACCCACACGAGTGTTGTTGTAGATCCTAGTCATGAAAGGTTAAAAGCTGAATTTTCTGAAGTAACAAAAACTTATGTTCCTATGCACAACGTTTTACGCATTGACGCCGTAAACAAAAAAGGAACAGCCAAAATTACTAATTTAGAAAATAAATCTGATAAAGTAACGGCTTTCCCTAGTCCAATATATACACCAACGAAAGAGTAGCCACCGGCGTCAATCCGGTGAAGGTTACCGGAGACCCTTATGTATCGCTATCTGTTAGCAGCATTACTATTTATTTGCAGCGTTAGTTCGTCTGCAAATAGCCTTGACGATGAAAGCCTGTATCAACTACTTGATGACATTTGGCAGTACGAGCTTTCGGTTTCGCCGCTTTTAGCCTCTCGCGAAGGCGATAGCTCTCTAGCTCATGTGCTACCCGATATTTCGCCCGAAGCACTTAAAGCACAAAATGAACAATGGCGCGCTTTTCAAAAAGCCTTAAGTCAGTATAAAAAAGAGAATATCTCTACTGACGCTTATATTGCTTTGCTAATGCAGCAATACCGTTTAGCCAACTATGTGGATGAGTATACCTATCGCGCACACTTAGTGCCCATCAATTCAGAATATGGCTTTCATGGTGCCATGGCCTCGCTTCCCAATTTATCTACGTTTAAGCGCGTAGAAGACTACCAAGCATACATTAGCCGCTTAAACGCGCTTAAGCCTTATTTTGACCAGCAAATTACTTACATGAAGCAGGCGCTAAAAGAAGGCTACACGCAGCCTAAAGTCGTGCTGAAAGGGTTTGAAGACTCAGTTGCGTCGTATATTGTTGAAAATGCAGTGGACAGTGGTTTTTATTCTCCGTTTACTCGTTTTCCTGAGTACTTTACTGCCGAGCAAAAAGCTGCACTAACAGAGCAAGGCAAAGCAGCCATAAACGACAGCGTGCTCCCTGCATATCAAATGTTCTACGACTTCATGGTAGATGAATATATCCCTAACGCCCGTGAAGATATAGCCGCAAACAGTTGGCCTGATGGTGTGGCGTATTACGCGAATAGAGCTAAGCATTACACCACCACGGATATGTCGCCTCAGGAAATCCATGATTTAGGGCTGTCTGAAGTAAAACGCATTCGCGCACAAATGCAGCAAATTGTGGATGAACTGGGCTTTGATGGCGACATTAACGACTTCATTACGTTTTTACGAGAAGATCCTCAGTTCTATGCCACCAGTGCGGAAGATTTACTAAAAGAAGCGTCGTTTATTGCAAAGAAAATGGACGCGAAACTCCCTTCTCTTTTTGAGTATCTACCAAGAACGCCCTACGGCGTAGCACCCGTGCCAGATGCTATTGCGCCCAAATATACTACGGGCCGTTATATCCACCCTAGCCGCGATGACCAGCCAGGATATTACTGGGTTAATACCTACGCCCTTGATAAGCGCCCTTTGTATGCGCTACCTGCTTTGACATTACATGAAGCAGTGCCCGGTCATCACCTTCAAATTTCATTAGCAGCAGAGCTTGAAGACTTACCTATGGTACGTCGCAATACTTACATTTCTGCGTTTGGTGAAGGCTGGGGTCTGTACTCTGAGTTTTTAGGTATTGAAGCGGGTATTTATGAAACGCCGTACGACAACTTCGGGCGCTTGAGCTATGAAATGTGGCGAGCATGTCGTTTGGTTGTTGATACCGGTATGCATACGATGGGCTGGAGTCGTCAACAAGCGGTGGACTATATGATGGAAAACACCGCGCTTTCAGAACACAACGTCAATACGGAAATAGACCGCTATATCTCTTGGCCAGCGCAGGCCTTGTCTTACAAGATTGGGGAAATCAAAATCAAAGGCCTTCGCAAGAAAGCAGAACAAGCGTTAGGTGAACGTTTTGACGTGCGTAAATTCCACCGCGCCGTATTAGAAAACGGCTCAGTTCCACTTTTCATATTGGAACAAAACATCAACACGTTTATAAAAGAACAAAAGGTAAAATAAACATGATCGTTGCATTTGGTGTTATAGGATTACTTATCCTGCTGTTAATTTACTTTGTGCTGCGAGCGCAGAATTTGCAAAAAGAGCTGGCGCTGTTGCGCCACTCGAATAAGCAAACCAGCAATAAGGTTACGTATGCTTATCGCAACCTTGTGCTTGTTACAGATGCGTTGGAAAAGAACCTTACCGCGCGTATTGAAAGTGCCTATAAAAGCCGTCTTATCGACCAGACACAATACAATGCGCTACACCCGCTTATGCGCAACTTTTCAACCATTATTATGGCTTGTTGTGAAAAAGGTATGTCCCTTGAAGAATCTTTGAATAAGGCGTTGCAGAATGAAGAAGTCACGCTTGAGGAAATTCGTGAAGTGGTGAAGGCCCTACCTAGCAACGTTCGCATGGTGTGGGCAAAAAATACCGCAGATGGATTTATTGCTTTTTGCCAAACCGTTACAGCCACCGTAAGCGGTACTGCAGCAAAATCACAAAAAGAACCGTCCCTTAAAGAGTAATACTCTACTTCTCTAGTTGGCGCTGATACAGTGTTAACTATATGAGAGGGTCGCTCGCTTTGCTAAGTAGTGAGGTCAGCGACCCTAGTCGAAACTCCCTCCCCTTTTAAAAGTTTAATCTTTTTACCTTTTTAAACTAATCAGTAAGTTAGCGCTTAAAACAACAAGACAAAAACCTTTTGTCTTGAAAAGGGTTATTGCTGCACTATAATACTGTATAAAAATACAGTTTATTTTGAGTGCTATGAAAAAAACGTTATCCACGCTTAATAATCATCCGCATATTTGGCGGGCTAGAGACCAGAAACAAAGTGAAACTAAATTTTCGCTGGGTTTTTCGTGTCTGGATAAAGCACTTAACGGTGGCGTTGCCTCTACAGGTCTTGTACGTATTTCCTCACTCACTGGCGTAGGTGAACTTTCGCTATTTAAACGGGTTATTTGCCAGCATCGCACACATAAACTGGTGGTATTTATTAACCCTCCGGGGCTACTACAGTCACCTTGGTTAGAAAATCTGGGGCTTAAAGCGCAACAAGTGCTGGTAGTAAAAACAAGTGCAGCACAGGAGGCGTTGTGGGCGGCAGAGCAATGTTTAAAAAGCACAGCTTGCCATTGCGTGGTACTGTGGAGCGATGCTGTAAATCAAAAAGAAGCGCGCCGTCTGCAAGTTGCAGCAACGCATAATGATGCGCTGTGCTTGCTGTATACTCCACCGCAACACCAGTTATCACAAACAAGCTCGCACACACCAAGCCAAAACGATAACTCATTGCCCATTACTTTAGATATTGCGCTACTTGGCAAACCCCACGCTGTGTCGGTGAACATACGCAAACAACGTCATGGGTGGCCAAAAGATAACATTGTTATTTCTCATCGGTGGACCCCTGATAATCATGCCATTAAATGGGCCATGGCACATAACACGCTTTCCGATCAGGCTTTACACTCTGTGAACTAATAATGCTGTGGGCCTATATTTACTGTTATCAACTTACTTTAGACAGCCACATACAAGCGGCTACAAGTAAACGTGCGCACAGGCAAGGGGCTAGAAACGAAGCTAACAAAAGTTCTTCGCCATTACCGTCGAATACACCTATTGCTGTGTATTGCAGTAAAACGAACAAAATTACGCAGTGTAATGATATTGCGAAAAAAGAAGGCATTGAAATTGATCATGGACTTGCCCAAGCCGCGGCACTGTGCCCCTACGTGCATATTCTGCCTTTCAGTGAAGAAGCCGAAAAGCATATGCTGACACAACTAGCCCATCGGCTGTACCCTCTTGCTTCTGACATCGTACTAGACAGCCACATTCACTCGAATAGCGTAAATGGTCTGGCAGTAAGGCTAGATAACCTAACTCATTACTATGGCGGGCATAAGCCACTATGGAAAACCCTAACTCAAGCACTCGCAGAGGCAGATATTCGTTATCATTTTGCCAGTGCATGGACAATTGAGGCCGCAAAGGTATTAGCCCTTCATAAACACAATACCTATTTACATACGCCCGATGACATAAAAAAAGCGCTCAGTACGTGTCCGCTTTCTATTACAGCTTTGTCACCTAAAGTCATTGAGCCCCTGGCAAGGGTGGGGGTTACCCGTGTACAGCAGCTATTGGCCATGCCGGTACAAGAACTGGGGCGGCGCTTCGACAATAACACCATTATGTATCTAACTGCGCTCAGAGGAGAAACTTTTCCCCGCGTTACGCTATTTAGGCCTTTAGAGCATTTTGATAACTTTACCTTATTGCCTTTTGATATTGAAAACACGCAGCACCTAACCCCTTTCGTCACGCAGCAATTTGAGCATTTGTCCCACTATTTACGCGCCAGGAACTTATATACATCGAGCATCGGCGTGCACGTACACTTCAGAGAAGCGCCTGTAATGGATATTAATATTCAATCGGCTCTTCCTCAGTCCTCAGTACAAAGTTGGCTACCGCTGTTTAGCCTTAAAACTGAGAACTTGGAGTTACCCGAACCTGCCACAGCGATTGCGCTCACCTGTCAGCAATTTGAAGAAATAGATTCGCAGAATGGCGACTTTTTTAGCGATAGGTTTAATGACGTTGCACAAAAACAATTAGTTGGGCGCTTAAATGCCAAGCTAGGCGATAACAGTACGTTTCAACCTCGCGCTGCCGACAGTCATCAGTTTGAATACATGACGGCAACTGAATCGAGCGCTGGCGACGGCACCGGTAATTACGCTTATAGCAGTGACATTACGCCCACTTTTACCTTTGATACACCTAAGCCGCTTATTCAGGCGACCCAAATTTGCTTTGGCCCCGTGCGGTTACACAGCGAGTGGTGGCACGACAGTCCAACAAAGCGAGATTATTTCATCGCCCAGACTGAGCAATGTGTAAGACTTTTAGTATTTAAAGACGAAGAGAGCTGCTGGTGGGTACAGGGCCTTTTTTGCTAGCCGTATGCGCTTAAAGAAGAGGAAAAGGTAAAAGCGAAATAATGAGATACAGCGAACTCTTTTGCCAAAGTAACTATAGCTTTCTCTGCGGCGCCTCCTCTCCTGCTGAGCTTGTGACCACGGCTTCTTTTCTTGGCTACGACGCGCTTGCCATTACTGACGAATGCTCGGTAGCAGGAGTAGTGCGGGCTTTCGATGAAATAACACATCAGGGTCTACCTATTACGCTTATTGTTGGCAGTTACTTTGTATTTGATGACACTTTATCTTTTATACTGCTGTGCCCGAACAAAGCAGCCTACAGCGAACTGTGTCGAATTATTACTAACGCGAGGCGTCGCTCTGAAAAAGGAGAATATCAACTAGCCGAGTGGGACTTACGTACCATTCGTCACTGCAAGTTCATTTGGCTACCAAGCGGAAAAGAAGCCCATGATAAGCATTGGGCTGAGTGGCTGCAAAAGCACTCAAGCATCGATGCCTATATTGGTGCTCAGCGCCTATTAGACGGACAGGATCACCAGAGGTTTGCGCACTACAACCATTTACAGTCTGCCTACCCCTTTCCGGTTATTGCCTGTACGGGTGTACTCATGCATCACGCTGACAGGCTACCGCTTCAACATGTGCTGCACGCTACTAACATACATACCAGTGTAGATAAAATAGGTCGGGAAGCATTGAGTAACGCAGAGCGTAGTCTGCGTACCATACAAAAAATAAAGAAGCTTTACCCTGAGAAGTGGGTAGCCAATACCAATGCCCTAGCCCAGGCATTCACATTTTCTTTAGAAGAACTGCGCTATCACTATCCTTCGGAACTCGTGCCAGAAGGGTATACGCCTACATCGTATTTACGGGAGCGCGTAGAAGCCGGTATTAAAGTGCGCTTTCCAGAAGGTATAACCCCTGAAATCCGTCAAATTATAGAAAAAGAACTGACGCTTATTGCCGAACAAGACTATGAGTATTTCTTTTTAACCATTTATGACATTGTTCAGTTTGCTAAGCGGCAGCGGATTTTGTACCAAGGACGAGGGTCGGCAGCAAACTCTGTGGTGTGTTATTGCCTGGAAATAACGGCTGTAGATCCAAGGCAAATAAGCGTACTGTTCGAGCGTTTCATATCCAAAGAACGTAACGAGCCGCCCGATATTGATGTGGATTTTGAGCATCAACGCCGTGAAGAAATCATTCAATACATTTATCAAAAATACGGCAGGGAAAGAACCGCTATCGCAGCTACGGTTATTTGCTATCGCTTTAAGTCAGCGTTTAAAGATGTAGGCAAGGCACTGGGCTTTAGCGAGTCTCAGCTTGATTTTGTGGTAAAACAAATCAACCGCCGAGACAGCGTTATTCCGTGGAAATCTCAGCTGGCAGGGCTTGGGCTTAATCCTGAAGAGCCTAGAGTACAGCAATTAATTGCCCTTACCGAAGCTTTACTGGGCACGCCCCGACATTTGTCGCAACATGTGGGCGGTTTTGTTATTAGCGCAGGCCCCCTCTATGACCTTGTCCCTATTGAAAATGCCTCAATGGAAGACCGTACCATTATTCAATGGGATAAGGATGACATTGAAACCTTAGGTCTTTTAAAAGTCGATGTATTGGCGCTTGGGATGTTAAGCGCTATACGCCGCGCATTTTCTCTTATCAATAAACAGTATCCTATTGAAACCAGCATTCCATTTATCACCAAGCTCGGGGATGACAAGCAGGTTTTCGATATGATTTGCCGAGCCGATACAGTTGGTGTTTTTCAAATAGAATCCCGGGCTCAGATGTCTATGCTGCCAAGGCTTAAACCCCGTCGCTATTACGATTTAGTCGTACAAATAGCCATTGTACGGCCAGGACCGATTCAAGGCGACATGGTCCACCCTTATCTAATACGTCGCCACGGCAATGAAACCATTAGCTACCCGTCTAAAGATGTGGAAAAGGTGCTATCTAGAACTATGGGTGTGCCTATCTTTCAAGAACAAGTGATTCAGCTTGCCATGGTTGCCGCTGGCTTCAGTGGTGGAGAAGCTGACCAACTGCGGCGTGCTATGGCTAGCTGGAAAAAGGACGGCAGAATTTTTGAATTCAGAGATAAGCTCATTAAGGGTATGACGGATAAAGGTTATGACAGTACGTTCGCCCATAACTTATTTGAACAAATTAAAGGCTTTGCAGGGTACGGCTTCCCTGAATCTCACTCAGCGTCTTTTGCGGTATTAGCTTATGTGTCTTGCTGGTTGAAGTTTTACTTCCCCATCGAGTTTTACGTGGCGCTGTTAAATAGCTGGCCCATGGGGTTTTACTCTCCTTCTCAGTTAGTTCAAGACGCTAAGCGTCATCACATACGTGTAGAGGCGCCCTGCGTTAACCAGTCGAGCACAGAGCACACGTTAGTTGCAAAGGGGCAAGAAAAGTACATACAGCTTGGCCTTAAGCTTATTAAAGGTTTAAGTGAAGCATCGTCCCAGCTTATTGTGGAAAACCGTTCAGATAAAGGCTACACCAATGTTGAACAGTTGCAGGCGCTATCGCTAAAAAGTAATGAACTCGAGGCACTTGCCAGCGCAGATGCGCTTCGTACTATTTCAGGAAACCGGTACGAAACCCGTTGGCGAATTATGGATACACAAACGCGTTTACCGCTATTTGATAACGATGATTACGATGCAGATAAAAGTGGAAAAAAGCTAGGAGCAGCCCCCTCTGAAGCAGAAAATTTACTAGAAGATTATGCCTCGACAGGCCTGTCTGTAAATAACCATCCTATTTCATTGCTCAAGCAGCAACATGAGCTTAAAGACATAAGCTGGTCTAATTCGCTTAAAGGTAAAAAAAATAAATCTGTTGTTAAAGTACTTGGGGCAGTAACTGGTCGACAGGCCCCAGGTACAGCCGCAGGCGTTACCTTTCTGACTTTAGAAGATGATATCGGCAATATGAACGTTGTGGTATGGCAAGCTACAGCGCGCGCTCAGCAGAAAACTTTTTTGAAAGCTAAACTTCTTCAAGTTAACGGAGTCATTGAACATTCAAAAGAAGGGGTTATTCACATCATTGCGGGTAAGCTTATCGACCGTACGTCTTGGCTCGAGAAGCTGTCTTTAAACTCTAGAGATTTTCACTGAATCTTTTAGAGCTTCAAAGCGATAGGTTATGGTGCGCAAATCAATGATTTTTTGATTAATAATTTCTTTCTTTGTGAGGTAACATACAAGTAATTTCTCGATACCTGTAGAGCACAGTTGTCATTTTCGGAGTATAAAATGATGCGATGGATGGCGCTTTGTATTATCTGCTTATTCAGTGGTAATAGCTACGCAGATAAATATATAGTTGGCGCACAAAATTTAGCGTACTTCCCTCACTACGACTTTTCTTCGCAAGTAGATAAAGGCGTAGCATGGTCAATTCTAGAAGCCTTTTCTGACGCTTCTGGACACGAATTTATTTATTTGAGTCTGCCGATAAGACGGCTTCAACTAGAGCTGGTGAAAGGTAATGTTGATTTTGTATACCCTGATAACAGAGGCTGGTATAACAGCATCACCACTTCAAGCGATAAGCATTTTTCACTCCCCTTAACCAATGCAGTAACAGGAACAATCGTTAAGCGAGAGCATGCAGGAGAAGGCATTGATGAGATAAAGCATTTAGCCATGCCTCTAGGTTTCACACCGGTAAACTGGCAGGATAGAATAGACAATAAACATACACGAATAACTTGGGTTAACAATATACAACAGGGTTTAGCCCTCTTATATCAAGAGCGCGTCGACGGGTTAGATTTGGAATACTTTGTCAGCCAAAGTTCCGCACCGCTAGCGTATGAGAAAGGCGCATTTACTTTAGATTTAACGCTTCCTCATAACGAAATCCCTTTTTCTTTGTCTACGCTATATCATAAAGACATTATTAGTGAACTGAATGATTTCATATCCTCAAACCCCGAATTAATTGATAGTATAAAAGCGAAATACGGAATAACCCCTTTTGAGCAATTGTCTCAACAGCTTCTTAACGAACAAGGATTGAAAATTGAAGAGGTTTGGAAATAATGTCTGTCGCTTTTTACGTGTCGTTACTTTATTACTGACGCTTACCGTTTCAAGCTCATTTGTTTGTGCCCATACCTATATCGTAGGTGCACAAGACATAGAATATTATCCGTATTACAACTTTTCATCAGAGCACGATAAAGGGCTAGGTAGAGCTATCCTTGATGCCTTTTCCAAGAAAACTGGACATAATTTCATTTACTTAAACATGCCGGTTACGCGCCTTCAAATAGAGTTAAAGAAGGGCAATGTAGATTTCGTCTTTCCTGACAATCCTAAATGGTATAACCAAATAACACATAAGCTCGGTAAAGTTTATTCTGAGCCACTTACCGACACATTTGCAGTAACTCTAGTTAAAAAAGAAAACCAAGGCACAGAGCTTAGCAACATTTCAAAACTTGCAACGCCCGAAGGCTTTTCGCCTGTTAAATGGAAACAACACATTAAAAACGGGTCGGTTGAAGTAATAGGCGTTAGCAGTATTTATGAAGGCCTTAAGCTTTTACAGGACGATAAAGTGGACGCTTTTGATGTGGAATACAATGCTGCATTATACTTTATACAACGCCTTCCGCAGTCAGCTTCATTTGTTGCCGACTTAACGTTACCTAATGATGTTGTCTCATTTTCCTTATCTACGTTAAATCACGCAGACATTATTGACGAATTAAATGCCTTTTTGCTGACTAATTCTGACGAGATAAATGATATAAAAGAAAGATATGGTATTGAAGATACAACGCAACTGAAGAAACAATTAATAAATGAGCAAGGTATTAATAAGAACGCAGTATGGAAGCCCTTGTAAAAAGTTCAATAATGTCAGTAATGTAGACTTTCTAGAACTTAACTCTCTTCTATTTTAAAACACTATCCAACTGAAATAATTGCTTTTTTTTGGTTGGATGATTTTTTGCTTGTTGATTAACAAATCAAGGAGCAATTATGAAACAGTTATCACTACTTTTATTTTCTTTTATCATCATTTTTACCGCTAATGGCGCGCAGGCAAGGCAAACCGTCAGTGTCGACTATATGCACGGATTTGATGATATTGACGGTATGCGCTTCGCATACCGACCGCTGGAACAAACATTAGCTACAGCTTGGTTTGGCGACATAAAGCTCTATTGGGAAGTTAGTGCAGTTGTTTGGGAATATGGCGAGAACGATACGCACAGTACTAGTTATGGCGCGTCACTGACTCCTGTTTTCATGAAACAGGTATCCACGCTATATGACAAGTATCCTGTATATATAGAAGCAGGTATTGGCGCAAGTTACATTGGCGATCAAAAAGTTGCAGGTAAAGACATTGGTTCTAACTATCAATTTGAAGACAGGTTAGGTGTGTTTGTAGAGATCGATAAAAAGCAACATGTTGCTCTACGTTATATGCACTTTTCAAACGGCGGGTTTAACAACGATAACCCAGGATTAGACTTCCTAAACCTATCCTACGCTTACCATTTCTAATGAAATGGGGTCAGTGTTGTGACTCTGACCCCCTTTTTTCTTTTCCGAAACGCAAAAAAACCCGCCGTTAGGCGGGTTTTTCTTAATGGGACCTGGCAGTCTGGAGGGCCAGCCCGTCTTACTCTCACATGAGGCTGGGCCGGTCACCGGAACCCCACACTATCCCTGCGCCGGTCACCGGTCGGCGCTAATACGTTTCATTTCTGAGTTCGGGATGTGGTTGGTCGCCACTCGATGGGCCGACATGTCGGTCAGGTGGTACCGTATAGCTATGGCTGCCAGGAAAAAAAATGGAAGAATAATGGGGTAAGAGTCGCGACTCTGACCCCATTACTTTTTCTTTGCTGCAGAAAGCAAAAAACCCGCCGTTAGGCGGGTTCTTCTTAATGGGACCTGGCAGTGTCCTACTCTCACATGGGGAAACCCCACACTACCATCGGCGCTAATACGTTTCACTTCTGAGTTCGGAATGGAGTCAGGTGGTACCGTATCGCTATGGCTGCCAGGAAAAACTGGTAACAATCTAGAAAACTGGATATCAATTCAATCAGTGAGTAACTACTTTTCACTCTACTTGCTTTAGCTTGTCTACAACGCTCAAAAGCCTAAAGCTTTTTGGGCGTTGTATGGTTAAGCCTCTCGGGCAATTAGTACAGGTTAGCTTAACGCCTTACAACGCTTCCACACCCTGCCTATCAACGTCATCGTCTATAACAACCCTTCCAGAACTTAAAGTTCAGGGATGACTCATCTTTGGGCCGGCTTCCCGCTTAGATGCTTTCAGCGGTTATCCGTTCCGAACATAGCTACCGGGCAATGCGATTGGCATCACAACCCGAACACCAGCGGTTCGTCCACTCCGGTCCTCTCGTACTAGGAGCAGCTCCCATCAATCATCCAACGCCCACACCAGATAGGGACCGAACTGTCTCACGACGTTCTAAACCCAGCTCGCGTACCACTTTAAATGGCGAACAGCCATACCCTTGGGACCGACTTCAGCCCCAGGATGTGATGAGCCGACATCGAGGTGCCAAACACCGCCGTCGATATGAACTCTTGGGCGGTATCAGCCTGTTATCCCCGGAGTACCTTTTATCCGTTGAGCGATGGCCCTTCCATACAGAACCACCGGATCACTATGACCTACTTTCGTACCTGCTCGACGTGTCTGTCTCGCAGTTAAGCTAGCTTATGCCATTGCACTAACCTCACGATGTCCGACCGTGATTAGCTAACCTTCGTGCTCCTCCGTTACTATTTGGGAGGAGACCGCCCCAGTCAAACTACCCACCAGACACTGTCCACAATCCCGATAAGGGACCAATGTTAGAACATCAAACATACAAGGGTGGTATTTCAAGGACGGCTCCACACAATCTAGCGACTGTGCTTCAAAGCCTCCCACCTATCCTACACATGTAGGTTCAATGTTCAGTGCCAAGCTGTAGTAAAGGTTCACGGGGTCTTTCCGTCTAGGTGCGGGTACACAGCATCTTCACTGCGATTTCAATTTCACTGAGTCTCGGGTGGAGACAGCGTGGCCATGGTTACACCATTCGTGCAGGTCGGAACTTACCCGACAAGGAATTTCGCTACCTTAGGACCGTTATAGTTACGGCCGCCGTTTACCGGGGCTTCGATCAAGAGCTTCGTCCGAAGACTAACCCCATCAATTAACCTTCCGGCACCGGGCAGGTGTCACACCCTATACGTCCTCTTACGAGTTTGCAGAGTGCTGTGTTTTTAATAAACAGTCCCAGCCACCTGGTCACTGCGGCCTCCATTTGCTTACCACGCGAAGTGTTCACAAACAGAGGCGTACCTTCTCCCGAAGTTACGGTACAATTTTGCCGAGTTCCTTCACCCGAGTTCTCTCAAGCGCCTTAGTATTCTCTACCTGACCACCTGTGTCGGTTTGGGGTACGGTTCATATAATCATAAGTTTAGAAGCTTTTCCTGGAAGCAGGGCATCAACAACTTCACTCCCTTGGGAGCTCGTCTCGCGTCTCAGCTTTAAGAATCCGGATTTACCTAAATTCTCGGCCTACTCGCTTTCACTTGGACAACCAACGCCAAGCTTGCCTAGCCTTCTCCGTCCCTCCATCACTGATTATATAAGTACGGAAATATTAATCCGTTTCCCATCGACTACGCATTTCTGCCTCGCCTTAGGGGCCGACTTACCCTGCCCTGATTAGCATGGGACAGGAAACCTTGGTCTTCCGGCGTGGGAGTTTTTCACTCCCATTATCGTTACTCATGTCAGCATTCGCACTTGTGATATGTCCAGCAAGCTTTACAACTCACCTTCATCCACTTACACAACGCTCCCCTACCCAGCATAGTAAACTATGCTGCCGCAGCTTCGGTATATTGCTTAGCCCCGTTACATCTTCCGCGCAGGCCGACTCGACTAGTGAGCTATTACGCTTTCTTTAAAGGGTGGCTGCTTCTAAGCCAACCTCCTAGCTGTCTATGCCTTCCCACATCGTTTCCCACTTAGCAATATTTTGGGACCTTAGCTGGCGGTCTGGGTTGTTTCCCTCTCCACGACGGACGTTAGCACCCGCCGTGTGTCTCCCGGATAGTTCTCATTGGTATTCGGAGTTTGCAAAGGGTTGGTAAGTCGGGATGACCCCCTAGCCTTAACAGTGCTCTACCCCCAATGGAATTCGTCCGAGGCTCTACCTAAATAGATTTCGGGGAGAACCAGCTATCTCCCGGTTTGATTGGCCTTTCACCCCCAGCCACAAGTCATCCCCTGACTTTTCAACGTCAGTGGGTTCGGTCCTCCAGTTGATGTTACTCAACCTTCAACCTGCTCATGGCTAGATCACCGGGTTTCGGGTCTATACCTAGCAACTAAACGCGCAGTTAACACTCGCTTTCGCTACGGCTCCGCTATTCGCTTAACCTTGCTACTAAATATAAGTCGCTGACCCATTATACAAAAGGTACGCAGTCACCCCGAAGGGCTCCCACTGCTTGTACGTATACGGTTTCAGGTTCTATTTCACTCCCCTCACAGGGGTTCTTTTCGCCTTTCCCTCACGGTACTGGTTCACTATCGGTCAGTTAGGAGTATTTAGCCTTGGAGGATGGTCCCCCCATATTCAGTCAAGATAACACGTGTCCCGACCTACTCGATTTCACTGTAAAGATTGCGTCGTGTACAGGGCTATCACCTTGTATCGCTCCTCTTCCCAAAGGATTCCACTACATTCAATACAGCTTAAGGGCTGTTCCCCGTTCGCTCGCCGCTACTAGGGGAATCTCAATTGATTTCTTTTCCTAAGGGTACTTAGATGTTTCAGTTCCCCTCGTTCGCCTCGTTACGCTATGTATTCACGTAACGATACCTGTAAACAGGTGGGTTTCCCCATTCGGACATCTGTGGCTCAAATGCATTTTGTCGGCTCACCACAGCTTTTCGCAGACTTACACGTCCTTCATCGCCTCTAACTGCCAAGGCATCCACCGTATACGCTTCGTCACTTAACCATACAACCCCAAACAGCCTTTTGACTTCTGTCTAAGTTATGTCGCATGAATGACAAGCTAATCGGAAGAATTGCCTTGTTATCAATAAATTGATAACAAGCAATTCAGTCAAGTAGAGTAAAAAGTACGTCTTTCGACTTCTCAGTTACTCAATTTTGATTGATTACTATTAATATCAGCTTTCCAAATTGTTAAAGAGCATAGTGCTTAATTCAAAACACTTAGGTTTGATCTTAAATCAAAGCTAAGGGCTTTTATTTAAGTCATCTTTAAATATAAACAAGACTATCTGTGTAGGCACTGCATCAAGTGCGTCTTTCGACGTAATGGTAAGGAGGTGATCCAACCCCAGGTTCCCCTAGGGTTACCTTGTTACGACTTCACCCCAGTCATGAAACACAAAGTGGTAATCGTCCTCCCGAAGGTTAGACTAACTACTTCTTTTGCATCCCACTCCCATGGTGTGACGGGCGGTGTGTACAAGGCCCGGGAACGTATTCACCGCAGTATTCTGACCTGCGATTACTAGCGATTCCGACTTCATGGAGTCGAGTTGCAGACTCCAATCCGGACTACGACATTCTTTAAGGGGTCCGCTCCACATCACTGTCTCGCTTCCCTCTGTAAATGCCATTGTAGCACGTGTGTAGCCCTACACGTAAGGGCCATGATGACTTGACGTCGTCCCCACCTTCCTCCGGTTTGTCACCGGCAGTCTCCTTAGAGTGCCCAACTTAATGCTGGCAACTAAGGACAAGGGTTGCGCTCGTTGCGGGACTTAACCCAACATCTCACGACACGAGCTGACGACAGCCATGCAGCACCTGTGTCTGAGTTCCCGAAGGCACCAATCTATCTCTAGAAAGTTCTCAGCATGTCAAGTGTAGGTAAGGTTCTTCGCGTTGCATCGAATTAAACCACATGCTCCACCGCTTGTGCGGGCCCCCGTCAATTCATTTGAGTTTTAACCTTGCGGCCGTACTCCCCAGGCGGTCTACTTATCGCGTTAGCTTCGCTACTCACGGCTTAAAGCCACAAACAGCTAGTAGACAGCGTTTACGGTGTGGACTACCAGGGTATCTAATCCTGTTCGCTACCCACACTTTCGCACATGAGCGTCAGTCTTTGGCCAGGGAGTCGCCTTCGCCACTGATGTTCCTCCAGATATCTACGCATTTCACCGCTACACCTGGAATTCCACTCCCCTCTCCAAGACTCTAGTCTGCCAGTTCTAAATGACCATCCCAGGTTGAGCCCGGGGCTTTCACATCTAGCTTAACAAACCGCCTGCGTGCGCTTTACGCCCAGTAATTCCGATTAACGCTCGCACCCTCCGTATTACCGCGGCTGCTGGCACGGAGTTAGCCGGTGCTTCTTCTGTTGTTAACGTCACGGCTAGCAGGTATTAACTACTAACTTTTCCTCACAACTGAAAGTGCTTTACAACCCGAAGGCCTTCTTCACACACGCGGCATGGCTGCATCAGGGTTTCCCCCATTGTGCAATATTCCCCACTGCTGCCTCCCGTAGGAGTCTGGACCGTGTCTCAGTTCCAGTGTGGCTGATCTTCCTCTCAGAACAGCTAGAGATCGTTGCCTTGGTAAGCCTTTACCTTACCAACTAGCTAATCTCACTTGGGCCTCTCTTTGCGCCGGAGCCTAAGCCCCGTTTGGTCCGAAGACATTATGCGGTATTAGCAGTCGTTTCCAACTGTTATCCCCCTCGCAAAGGCAAGTTCCCAAGCATTACTCACCCGTCCGCCACTCGTCAGCGAAGTGCAAGCACTTCCTGTTACCGTTCGACTTGCATGTGTTAGGCCTGCCGCCAGCGTTCAATCTGAGCCATGATCAAACTCTTCAATTAAATATATCGAAATATGAATCGTCGTTATGTTGACACCCTTAACGAGTGCCCACACAGATTGTCTTGTCTAAATTGTTAAAGAACGTTGCGACTTCGTCGCAATTCACCGGAAGCCGTTGCTTCTTAGTGACTCACCCTGTTCGAGTGAGGTGCGCATTATACGCTGGAAGTTTTCGTTGTCAACACTTTTTGAAAATTTATTTTCTGAAGCGTTTTTTCTAAACCCCCGTCTTTACTGGCCTATGTAGGTAGTAGAGACTTACTTCAGGAGGCTTGCTGTTTTGCTTTTCCCCCGAAGCGGATGCGCATTTTAGGGAAATGAGCGCTCACGTCAACACTTATTTTAAAAAAAGTGTCATATTCGCTTTGAACGCTCAAATTACCCACAACATGAGCTTTATTCGAACAACTTAAAGCTCTCAAGCTAAAGCATTGGCATCTATTTAGCTATAAAACAGTACTTATCGAACTGTTATATATGTCAGTTCGGATACTCACATTAGCTTTAAGTTTGTAAAAAAGAATAACTCTATAGGCAGGGCACAATCCTTTTTCAAATAATCATATGATTCATAGTGATTAACAGCGGCAGTGTCATTACTCTCCACACTTAGATAAACTACGGGAAATAACCTGCCGATACTTGCTTTTAATTTTGTCAGTATATAAGCATCTGTTAGCGGGAAGTTGGATACGTAATATCAATATTGCTTAACTACACTATATAGAGGTCTATCACGCATTATGAAAACGAGCGTCATTTTTACAACTTATAATTCACCCGCGTGGTTAGAGAAAGTACTATGGGGTTTCTTCGAACAAACCGCAGATAATTTCGAAATTGTTATTGCGGACGACGGCTCTCGTGAAGACACCAAAGAACTTATCCAACGTCTCAAGCAAGAAACAGATATACCTATCAAACACGTTTGGCAAGAAGACGATGGTTTCCAAAAGTGCCGTATTCTTAATAAAGCTATTGTAGCCTCTGAGGGCGAATACTTAATTTTCACAGATGGCGACTGCATTCCTCGAAACGACTTTGTAGAGCAACATCTAAGACTATCAGAGAAAAATACCTATCTTTCTGGTGGGTATTTCAAATTACCCATGAGTGTAAGTAAAGCAATCACACGTGAGGATATCGTAAGTCAGCGAGCATTCAATGTGGATTGGTTAGTGAGTAAAGGATTAAAAAAGACGCATAAAACGATGAAGCTCACTGCAAGAGGAGCCTGGGCAGAGTTTTTAAATAAGATTAGCCCGGCTCGCCCGACTTGGAATGGACATAGCGCTTCATGTTACAAAGAGCACATTCTGGCCGTAAACGGTTTTGAGGAAACCATGCAATATGGTGGTCAGGATTGTGAATTTGGCGATCGATTAGTTAACTATGGCTTAAAAGCTAAACGCATACGTTATTCCGCAGTGTGTATACACCTTGACCATAAACGCGGATATGTTACGCCAGAAATGCTACAGAGAAGCAAAGCAATACGTGAAGATACTAAAAAGAATAAAGTAATAAAGGCACGCGTAGGAATAGAAGAATCATCACAGTAAAACGGTAATAAACAAGAGTTGCTCTAATGCATAAACCAATTGATAGTTTTAAGGGTGTCTCACCTACTTTAGGAAAGAATGTCTATATTGACGACTCGGCAAGAATTGTCGGTGATGTAGTACTAAAAGATGATGCTAGTATTTGGCCATTAGTTGCTGCGCGCGGTGACGTGAACAAGATTCGTATTGGCGCTCGCAGTAATATTCAAGATGGCAGTGTTTTGCATGTTACCCGTAAATCAGAGAAAAACCCTGATGGGTTCCCACTTATTATTGGTGACGACGTTACCGTCGGGCATAAATGTATGCTGCATGGCTGCCAATTGGGTAATCGTATTCTGGTCGGTATGGGCGCTATTGTAATGGATGGCGTTGTTGTTGAAGACGACGTGTTCATCGGTGCAGGTACATTAGTACCGCCAAACAAAAGATTAGAAAGCGGATTTCTTTACGTTGGGAACCCCATGCAAAAGAAAAGACCGCTCAACGACGCTGAAATGGCATTCCTGAAACAGTCTGCCGTTAACTATGTTGTATTGAAAGATGAGTACCTTGAAGAAGCGAACTAGTTTCGCTTCTCACTTTGCTCAACGATATCGCGAACCTGTCTCACAATGTCCGAGGTATCAGGGCGCTTTTGCGTCCAAATATAAAATGCTTCGGCAGCTTGTTCAACCAACATCCCTAACCCATCTATCTGTGTACTTACACCTAACTCAGCCGCATCTCTCATAAACCGCGTGGGCGAGTTTTTATATACCATGTCGTAAACGACTTCACAGTGTTGTAAAACACCATCATTCAAACTACACGGCAACTCATTACTTAAACTAGCGGCTGTGGAATTGATAATAATATGAGGTGCTATCGTTGCGATATATTCAAGGGACACCACCTGCACTTTAGCGTTAGACGTGGCGCTTGCGACTTCTTCAGCTTTTGCTTTCGTTCTGTTCGCAATAGTCAGTGAAGCAGCACCCGCTTTTAACAACGGAGAAATAACGCCTCGGGCTGCGCCGCCGGCACCGATAAGCAACACGCGTTTGCCCTTAATTTCCACTCCACTATTAAGTAAATCATTTACCAACCCCACACCATCTGTGTTGAACCCTAATAGCTCACCACTGTCACCATTCATTAGAGTATTAACAGCCCGTGCATCTTTAGCTGCTTGGTCATCTACCTTTGCTAAGTTAAAGGCATCAAGCTTAAAAGGCATGGTGACATTGCAGCCTACAGCATGTTCCTGAGCTAAAAACGCTTTGGCGGCTTCAACAAAACCATCTTCAGGCGCAAGTATCTTTTCATAAGAAATCTTTTCTCCAACTTGATCAGCAAACATTTGATGAATAGTTGGTGATAAACTCTGTGCAATAGGATTTCCGAATACAGCGAATTTTTTCATGGGAATACGAGACTTATTTAATAAAAAGAAGAAAAGCGATAGTCGTGCTTCGCAGAGTACACCATATGAGCGTGTAGGTGGAGAGGAGAAAGTACGGGAATTAGCAAATACGTTTTACGACATTATGGAGACCGACCCACTTGCAAATGAACTACTTGCTATTCACCCTCAGCCATTAAACAGAATTCGCCACGTATTCTTTTTATATTTGAGTTTATGGCTGGGTGGTCCTGATGATTATCAGAAGCAATTTGGCCACCCACGTTTGCGTGCACGCCACCTCCCCTACACAGTAACACCAGAGTTAAAGGCCCAGTGGATGTATTGTATGCGCAAAGCTATGTTTAAAACGGTTGATGATATCGCTTTAGCCCAACAATTAATTGATTCACTCGATCAACTTGCCAATCACATGGTGAATACAAAATAAAAAAGCGCGTTGAAAGGGTTAACCTTTTAACGCGCGAATCCCCTATTACTGTCTACGCTCTTGTTGGCGTATAAAGTAGTGCAATTATGAAAGGTTCAACTGTTAGGTTTAGGCCTTAGAAGGTGTAACCTACCGATATCGTGTACACCCAAGGGTCTATTTCAATATTACTAACCTTTCCAGCAGCATCGCCCACTTTAAAGGTGGCCTCTGTATCAATATCTATGTAACGAACCGATGCGTTTACATGCCACTTGGAATCTATTTGATAGTCCATACCGACTTGAGCTGATAAACCAAATGAGTTATCTAGCGATAGGTCGCTTAAGCCCGCAGTTTCATTTACTCCCGTAAATTCCTCATCAAAGATAAAGGTATAGTTGATACCGGCACCAATGTACGGCTGAAATGCAGAGCTTGTATCGTTAAAGTAATAGTTCGCCGTTAGTGTAGGTGGAAGGTGTGTGACTTCACCAAGCTGGTTTCCTGTACCTAGAGGGTCAGCTACGGAAAAGTTAACGTCGTGCTTAAAGGGCGTTGCGGCAAGTAGTTCAATATTAATATTATCAGTAATAAAATACGCGACGTTCAAACCTAGCTGGGTATCGTTATCGATATTAAGGGCAACACCAAGATCAGTACCACCAGCGACGATGTTAGACGTCGATTCGTCTGGTGCAACGGTAGTCAGGCCGCCACGGACTATCCAATCGCCCTGCTGATGAGCGCTAGCTAAAGGTGAAAGTGCAGCCAGTGTAAGACAAAGTGCAGATAAAGTGTGTGTGCGCATGATGTATCTCTTTTGTGTTTAACTAAGATGGCGCTACTTTACGCCCTTATTTAAAAGAAACATTGATCCAGCGCAAGCTCGATAACGCACTGAAACACTGATGATATTCGACCTTGATGTAGATCAAAAAAAAGGCCGCATTAACGTTAATGCGGCCTTTTTCAGTCATTCAAGATTAGTGCTGTTATAGGCGGTAAGTTTTAGAATTTAAGGGCTGCCCCATTTACCAATTAATCACCAATCGGTAGGTTTTAACCAATCTGTCAGCTTAGCCTCTGCGCTACCCGGTGCGGGCGTATAGCAATACTCCCAGCGGGCTAGTGGCGGCATCGACATTAAAATAGACTCTGTGCGCCCACCGGTTTGCAATCCGAACAAGGTACCCCGGTCGAACACTAGATTAAACTCAACGTAGCGGCCTCGGCGATATAGCTGAAAATCTCGCTCTCTTTCACCAAAATCGGTTTGCTTGCGGCGTTCAACAATAGGAACGTAAGCATCGATAAATCCATTGCCTACCGCCTGCATAAACGCAAATGACTGTTCAAAGCCCCACTCATTCAGGTCATCGAAGAACAACCCACCCACGCCGCGAGTTTCATTGCGATGTTTTAAATAAAAGTAGTCATCACACCACTTTTTATACTTAGGGTATACCTCATCGCCAAACGGCTTACACAATTTCTTAGCAGTGTCATGCCAATGCACAACGTCATCCTTAAACGGATAAAACGGCGTTAGGTCAAAACCACCGCCAAACCACCAGATAGGAGCTTCGCCTGCTTTTTCCGCAATAAAAAAGCGAACATTAGCGTGTGAGGTTGGGATATACGGGTTATGTGGGTGAATAACAAGTGATACGCCCATGGCCTGAAAGTTTCTTCCCGCAAGTTCAGGACGATTTGCCGTTGCTGATGCAGGCATTTGGCTGCCAAAAACGTGAGAAAAGTTAACACCGCCTTGCTCAATCACCGCGCCGTTTTTTAATACGCGAGAGCGTCCACCGCCGCCTTCTTCGCGCTGCCAGCTGTCCTCAACAAACTGACCTTTACCATCGGCGAGCTCAAGGGTTTGACAGATTGTGTCCTGCAACCCTAATAGATAGCTTTTTACTTGTTCTATTATTTCAGCGGCATTTTTACCGTCCAGTAATTCTGCTGATGTCATGCTCTTATTACCTCTGCTGTGTCACCATCGCGAATAGTACTGGGTTTAGTTGCACCGCCCACTACACCGTCAACGTAGAAAACAGAGTCAGCGAATACGGCTTTTGCTTCTTCGGTGGTGGTGGCTGGCGGTTGACCGGTTAGGTTAGCGCTTGTAGAAACGAGAGGCTTCCCTAACTTGTTGCAAAGCTCTACTACAACTGGATGATTAGTTACGCGTACTGCTATTTTACTATGTTTGCCGGTTAACCAAACGGGCGCCGATGATGACTTAGGTAATAGCCAGGTGTTAGGGCCAGGCCAGCTTGAGAAAATATCGGTACGTCGGTGTGGTCGTATGGCATTGTCGTTGACATAGGGCAATAGCTGACTGTAATTGGCAGCTATTAAAATAACGCCCTTTTCTACTGGTCGTTGTTTTAACGCTAACAGCGCATTTACCGCTGCTTCGTTGTCTGGGTCACACCCGATACCCATCACCGCTTCGGTTGGATAAACGATTAAACTTCCCGCTTTAAAAGCGGCAACATCAGGGTCTACTTCAGATGAATTAGCCTCAACGGGTGTAAACGTATTTACGTTCCCATTTTGGGTATCAGACATGGTTTTGATCTCTTTGTATAGTTCTTGGTTTAGTTGTTCGTTTAGTTAATCATATAGTTACTTTTTAAAGCCACAAGTAGGCTGAGGACACTGTAATTGCCCCTTTTTGTCTATCAATACTCCCCAACCACAGTCTGGGCAGCTTTCATTTACCGGCGTGAAATTTAGCACATATCGACATTGTGGATAATGGTTACACGCGAAAAACTGCTTGCCGTATTTGTTAGTACGTGAGATCAAATGCCCTTTCCTACATTTAGGGCAATCTACCAAGGTGTCTTCTTTTTCTTTAATAGGCTCTATGTGATGGCATGAAGGAAAATTGGTACAGCCGATGAACATGCCAAACCGCCCCTTTTTAATTGCTAAATCAGAAGCGCATTCGGGGCAGGCAATACCATCTAAGATTTTAAGTATTGTGGTTTGTTTATCGTGAAGTGGCTTACTAAAGTTACATTCAGGATAACCGGTACACCCGATAAAAGGGCCTGATTTACTGTTCTTTATATGAAGAGGTTTGCCACACTCAGGGCAATCTCCGAAGTTATCATCAAGAGCGTGCTCGTGTGCAGAAAAAAGTGAATGGTCTATTTTAGACATGTTGTGGACGTAAAAGCCTTAAACGCGCTGCTGTTGCACAGCGCATTTAGTTAAGTATAGATGTAAAGAGCAGTGGGCAAGCCTGCATTAATGCAGAACACCATCTGGCTCTTCGAACAAAAGATCTTCCATTTGCGCATAGGCTTTTTCTTTACCCGGTACATTAAACAGTACCATTAGCACAACCCACTTAAGGTCTTCTAGACAGAATTCGCTGGAATCAATTTCCATAACGCGGTCTATCACCATTTCACGTGTAGACGCATCTAATACATTGACCTGTTCTAAGAACATAAGAAAACCACGACATTCCACATCTAGACGCATCTGTTCTTCGTGCGTGTAAATACGGCTTAAGCTAGTGCTAATCCCTTTGCAAAAATACGGTTTTATATCCGTTTCTTGCAGAGCCGCTAGCTTTTCCAACCATGCGAGGGCTTTATAAATCTCATCGTGATGGAAACCTGCGCGCACAAGCTCTTCCGTTAGCTCGTCTTGATCAACACGAATTTCCGTTTCACTGTGAATGAAGTTTTCAAACAGATACATGAGGATATCGAACATATTATTTTCCCCTCAATTTAACGTAACCACCAGGGACAGCGGCTACTAAACCACGCAACTCATATTCTAATAATGATGCCATTGCTTGCGATACTGATAAGGCATTGCGCTGAGCTATAACATCAATAGCGGTGATATCATAATCCACACTAGCTAATAATTGATCGGTTGCCAAGCTATTCGCTGCACTTTTTTCGTCTTGCTCATTTACATCCAAGCCCAGTTGTCCAGGCTGAAGACCAATTTCATCAAGAATATCGTTAATATTAGTTACTAATTTGGCGCCCTGTTGGATTAACCAATGGCAGCCTTCAGAGTACGCGTGAAAGATACTACCAGGCACAGCGAATACTTCTCGCCCCATATCTGCGGCCAAATTCGCAGTTATCAAGGTGCCACTCTTAATTTTTGCCTCTACCACTAAGGTTCCAAGCGATAACGCTGCGATAATTCTATTTCGCCTAGGAAAGTGCCAAGGTTTAGGCCCCTGCCCAGGAAAGAACTCTGTGACGGTAATGCCCTTGTTATTATTAATCGATTCGTAGAGATTACGGTTCTTAGCAGGGTAGACGTTTTCAGGCCCCGTCCCCATTACCGCAACTGTTCCTGTATTACCAGACAAAGCGCCGTGATGCGCGGCACTATCAATGCCCATAGCAAGGCCACTTGTTACTGCAACCCCATTATTAGACAACCCTAATGCAAATTCACTGGCGATACGTTTACCCTGAATGCTGGCCCTTCTGCTGCCGACAATGGCAACTTGTGGGCTACGCAGCAAAGTACTATCCCCCGTTACAAACAGTACAAGGGGTGGACTGTCCAATTGTTTTAACGATTGTGGGTAGTATGAAGATGCATAGTGAATAATGTGTCTATTATCAGCAGTTTGCTGCCATGCAAGGGCGGCATCAATAAGGGGCTTTGATATTTGGTCTACGAGCTGTATCACAGCGTCAGGAAGCAATGATGCATTACCGGCTAAATCAGCGGGCGATAGTTTATAGTGTTCAAGTGTCTGTAACCAGATTTTAGGAGAAATGCGCTGAGCGGAAGCCAGTGCTACCCATGCTAATAATTCGCTATCTGATTGAGAAGTGTGCTGTTTCATTGTCGCTCCTTTGTGAGCGACAATGAAATCTGTGGCGCTTAAGGCTTTGCGACAATAAAGCCGCGCTTTATTCCTCTGTTCGCTCGCGTTATTAATCCATAGCTTGCCGCATCAAACGTTTTAAAAACAATAATTTCACCTACTTTGAGCGCGGGCTGTGCTACCGTATCAATGAACCACTCACCACCGTTTTTAGCACCGGGTTCATTAACATAACGCGGGCTATCTTCATCGATAATGGCTGGTCCTTGAGCATACACCCCCAGTACCGTGCCTGGCGCTACATCCATCGCACCAAGGTCAACAATGACGACATCATATTTGCCAAGTAAGTCATGATCATGCAAATCGCCAACAACTACTCCTCGTTGTGAGGTAGCAGGCGTAAGCTCGAAACCTTCTGGATGAGTAAAGCCACCGGCCATTAGTTTGTCACCGCGTTTTGCTTCTTGGTTGGCGTCATCGATAAACAGCAGCATAGTATCGTCTGCTTGGTCTTTCTCTACCAACGAAGCATTAGATACGTGCGTAACCTGAATGCCTAACGTTTCCCCATCTAGGTTTTTGATAGTAGCGTGCTTTCTAATAACTCTGTACTGGTCGTCAGTACTGAATTGTTGCTGACTAAGCACAAAGTCATCTGACGCAAACCTGACATTTCCGTCTTGGTTACCTAAGAGTCTAGGCAATTCGGAATAGTCGTCTTCGTCTAACAGCATATGCTGTCTTACAAAAGGAGAGATAGTTGTCCAAGACAGGACGTCAACAGGTTTTGGCTTTATTCGCTTATCAGTAGACGGAGACAGATTGTAAGCCAGTTTGTCGCGCTTCACGCTTAAGACAGGCTGACCATCAATGTAACCTACAACGATGACATCACCAGGGTAGATAAGGTGAGGGTTATCTATTTGCGTATTCGTTCGCCAAAGCTCTGGCCATAGCCAAGGCTCGTTTAGAAAAATACTCGCAATTTCCCATAAGGTGTCGCCACGCTTCACTGTATATGTCTCAGGTGCCGTGTCTTTTAATTGAAGCGCGAACGCAGGCAAAGACAAAAGCACTCCAAGAATAAATATTGCTGCACGACGCGCGTTTGTTAATCGCTTTTTCAAATTGACCACCTGCAAATTATTCACTGTCATTTATTGTTGATTTTTCAGACAATAGCACTATATCGGCAGAAGTACGTATTCTTATAGGGTTTAGGCAAAAAACTGCACGAAACCACCCGATATACGTTAGAATAGTAACTTAATAAGCACTGTAAAGCGTGCTGGCAATTAGATCGTATATGAATTTATACAGCGAAAAGGTGAAGTAAGCGAGAAATGGCAATTTTAGACGTATTAAGTTTTCCTGATGAACGTCTTCGCACGGTAGCTAAGCCCGTAGAAGAGGTTAACGACGAAATTAAACAATTGGTATCGGATATGTTCGAAACCATGAAAGACGAGAACGGTATTGGCCTTGCAGCGACGCAAGTTAACCGCCACGTTCAAGTTGTTGTAATGGACGTATCGGAAGATCAAAACGAGCCTCGCGTATTTATTAACCCTGAAATTACTCGTAAAGATGGTTCCACAATTAGCGAAGAAGGCTGTTTGTCTGTACCGGGTAACTACGCCAAAGTTGAGCGCGCTGAAGCAATAACGGTTAAAGCTTTAGATCAAAACGGTGACACTTTTGAATTGGATGCTGAGGGCCTGTTAGCTATCTGTATTCAACACGAACTCGACCATTTAAAAGGTAAGCTTTTTATCGATTATCTATCGCCACTTAAGCGCCAGCGTATTCGTAAAAAGCTTGAGAAAGAAGCGCGTCTTGCCGCAAAAGCCTAAGGAATAACGTGACAACTCCATTAAAAGTGATTTTTGCCGGTACTCCGGATTTTGCAGCTAAACATCTGTCGGCGTTGCTAGAGAGTAGGCACGAGGTTATTGCTGTTTACACCCAGCCGGATAGGCCTGCCGGACGAGGTAAAAAACTCACAGCCAGTCCAGTTAAATTGCTCGCTGAAGAAAATACCATTCCTGTGTACCAGCCTCAGTCGTTAAAAACGCCAGAGGCACAGGAAGAATTAGCCTCACTAAACGCTGATTTAATGGTGGTGGTTGCTTATGGCCTAATATTACCTACTGCTGTGCTCAATGCACCTAAACTAGGTTGTATTAATGTGCACGGTTCTATTTTGCCAAAGTGGCGCGGCGCGGCTCCTATACAGCGCGCTATATGGGCGGGAGACGCTGAAACTGGCGTAACCATAATGCAAATGGACGAAGGTTTAGATACGGGTGATATGCTGCACATTGCCACATTACCTATTACATCTGAAGACACCAGCGCAACTTTGTATGAAAAGCTTGCAGAATTAGGGCCGCAAGCGTTAGTAGAAGTCGTGGATAATTTTGAAAGCTATACGCCCACCAAACAAGATGATTCTCAAGCCACCTACGCAAAAAAGCTATCTAAAGAAGAAGCCCTTATCAATTGGGCAGACGATGCCGCCCAGATAGAGCGAAACATTCGGGCTTTCAATCCTTGGCCGGTAACGTGGATGAAGGTAGAAGATCAGAATGTGAAGGTATGGTCAGCTACCGTTGTAACACTAGATAAAGATGTCGAGCCAGGTACGATAGTCAGTGCTAATAAAGAAGGCATAACCATAGCGACAGGGCAAGATGCACTTTGCATCACATCACTTCAAATTCCAGGTAAAAAGGCGCTACCAGCGTCAGACGTTATCAATGCTCGCCAAACGTGGTTTGAAGTGGGTCGTTGTCTGACACAAGCGGACTAAACGTGAAACCATTACCCCTACCCAAACAAAAGAACCTGCGCGCAGATTGTGCGTGGGTTATTTATCAAATTTTAGAGCAAGGCAAGTCATCGCGTGAATGCTTAGAACGCGTCCAGCGCAGACATAACGCCAAAGATAACGCATGGATTCAAGAAATGTCGTTAGGGGTAATGCGTCGCCTTCCCCTTTTACAGCATTGGCTTCGCTCTTTGCTAGATAGACCCTTAAAGGGAAATAAAAAGGTTATTGAACACCTTATACTTCTTGGTTTATACCAGCTTAACTTTTCACGTGTTAGTAACCACGCTGCCGTGGGTGAAACCGTTGCCGCAGCGTCTTATTTAAATGCAGCAGCGCTCAAAGGTTTGGTAAATGCGGTACTGCGCAACTTTCAGCGAGAGAACCTTGCCGATAAGCCAGTAGACGATGCCATTATAAACAGCGGTTTACCCAAGTGGTTGTTTAAAGCGATAGAAAACGCCTATGGCGACGATGCGAATCAAGTGCGTAGCGAAACTAACGCTATGGCCCCCATCTGGCTTCGCGTTAATAAACTGCAAACAACATTGGCAGCATTTACTGAGGCGCTCGATAGTGCTGGCGTAGAATATACCCTTAGCGAAAATCACGCAGATGCAGTAATTCTAACTAAACGTGAAGACATTACCGCCCTGCCTGGCTTTGATAAAGGGCACTTTGCGGTGCAAGATGGCGCAGCCCAATTAGCCGCGCACTACTTACAGCCACAAGCAAATGAGCGTATTTTAGATTGTTGCGCTGCGCCTGGTGGTAAAACAGGGCACATTGTAGAGTGTGCACCGGATACAGAGTACGTGTTAGCCCTGGACGCCGATGCCTTTCGCCTAAAACGTGTTGAAGAAAATATGACACGCCTACAACACACTGTCGATATTAAGCAAGGTGATGCTGCTAATCCTGATGCATGGTGGGATGGAAAGCCCTTCGATAGAATATTACTGGATGCCCCTTGCTCTGCTACTGGCGTTATTCGACGTCACCCTGACATTCGCTGGCTTCGAAAATCGAACGACATCGATAACTTAGCACAGCTGCAGCGCCGCATATTAGATACGCTTTGGGGCCTATTAAAACCAGGCGGCACGCTGCTCTACGCAACCTGTTCTATTTTACCAAAAGAGAACATGGCGCAAATACAGCAATTTTTAGCCGACACGCCAAATGCCACCTTATCGCCTGTAGTGAAAACAGAAACCATAGATAAACCTGGTCGTCAGATAACGCCAGGGGAACAACAAATGGATGGTTTCTATTATGCGAGGCTGGTAAAGTCGGCAGACTGAGTTAAATAGTTGTGCAGGTTTCATAGATATGACCTGCACAGATATGAAGGCAAAATAATAACGATGAAGATCATCATTTTAGGGGCCGGTCAGGTGGGCGGAACACTTGCTGAAAACCTAGTAGGTGAAAATAACGAAATTACCGTTATTGACTCTGACCCCACTATTTTACGCGCACTGCAAGACCGCCTTGATTTACAGGTGGTTACAGGTGTGGGTTCACACCCTGATGTATTGCGCAAAGCCGGAGCGGAAGATGCTGATATGCTGATAGCCGTGACCAATAGTGATGAAAGCAACATGCTAGCCTGTCAGGTGGCCTATAGCCTTTTCAAAACGCCTACCAAAATTGCTCGCGTACGCTCAGAACAATACATTATTTACCAAGAGCAGCTATATAAGCAGCAAGACATTCCGGTAGACCACATTATTGCCCCAGAGCAACTGGTAACCAAGGCAATTAAACGCCTTATCGATTATCCCGGTGCCCTTCAGGTGGTAGAGTTTGCTGAAGGCAAGGCCAGCTTGGTAGCGGTTAAAGCCTATTACGGTGGCTTATTGGTGGGACACGCGTTATCAGCGCTTAAAGATCACATGCCTAACGTTGAAACCCGAGTTGCAGCCATTTACCGTCGAGGACGCCCTATTCGTCCACTGGGAACGACGGTTATAGAAGCAGATGACGAAGTCTTCTTTATTGCCGCCACCAAGCACATTCGTGCAGTAATGAGTGAGCTTCAAAAGCTCGAGTCTAGCTACAAGCGAATTATGATAGCCGGTGGTGGTTTAATTGGCGCAGGGTTAGCGAAAAAGCTTGAGCACAATCATAACGTTAAGCTTATTGAATACAGCCCAGAGCGGGCAAAGTACCTATCTGCCAACTTAGATAAAACCATTGTCTTCAGTGGTGACGCGTCTGATCCTGAATTGCTTAGCGAAGAAAATATCGAACAGGTCGATGCCTTTATTGCGGTTACCAACGACGATGAAGCGAATATTATGTCGGCCATGCTGGCAAAGCGTATGGGCGCGCAAAAAGCCATGGTACTTATTCAGCGAAGTGCTTACGTAGATCTCGTTCAGGGTGGCGAGATAGACATAGCATTTTCACCACAACAAGCCACTATTTCGGCACTACTTACGCACGTGCGCCGTGGTGACATTGTTAACGTCTACTCATTACGTCGTGGCGCGGCAGAGGCTATCGAAGCCATTGCCCATGGCGATGAAAACACGTCTAAAGTAGTTGGTAGGCAAATTGGCGATATTAAGCTACCACCTGGTACTACAATTGGCGCTATCGTTCGCGACGATCAGGTTATTATTGCTCACAGTGATACCAAGATAGAAGCGAACGACCACGTAATTTTGTTCTTGGTGGATAAGAAGTACATCAATGATGTAGAAAAGCTTTTCCAGCCCAGTGCATTCTTCTTTGGCTAGCGCTATACCCCACTCTTTGTGGAGCTTTGCAAAGATACCCGGGTACAGTTATTCGAATATAGACATCTAGAACAAAGGGCGATGGATATCGCCCTTTGCTTTTAAGCTTGCGATTGAGCAAAGCCTTCCATAAAAATATTAGCTTCGCCAGAACGTAGGCGAGAACAATACCAGTAATGAGAAAACCTCTAATCGGCCAAACACCATACCCGTTACCAGGATCCACTTGCCGACATCCGTCACGTCGGCATAGTTTGCCGCCACACTGCCTAAGCCCGGGCCTAAGTTATTTAGCATGGCCGCCGTTGCCGTAAAAGCACTAAGGTTATCTAAACCTGTAGCAATTAGGCCTATCATAATTACCACAAACACCACGGCGTAAGCTGAGAAAAAACCCCATACAGCTTCTACCACTCTGTCGGGCATAGCGCGGTCGCCAAACTTTACACTGTACACGGCTTTAGGATGGATAAGCCTATCAACTTCTCGCTTGCCCTGTAAAAACAACAAACACACGCGGACTACTTTTAAGCCACCACCTGTGGAGCTGGCGCAACCGCCTATAAAGCTAGAAAAAATAAGCATAATGGGCAAAAACGTAGGCCATACAGAAAAATCAGTAGTAGCGAAACCGGCCGTTGTGCTGATGGACACAGCCTGAATCATAGCCTGATCTAGGGCTTGCTCCGCGGAGCTATAGTAGCCTGATAGTGTTAATACTAAAAAACAAATAGCAATTAGCGACGCTTGAATAATAAAGAATGCTTTGAATTCAGGATCCTTAAAATAGCCTTTCACTGAGCGTGAGCTAACCGCGGCGTAGTGCAGTGAAAAATTCAGCGCAGCAATAAGCAAAAAGACCGTACAAACCACGTTTACCATGGGGCTATTGAAGTAACCTAGACTCGCGTCATGGTTAGAAAACCCACCAATGGCTACTGTAGAGAATGCATGGCAGATGGCGTCGAAGACATTCATACCTGAAAGCCAATATGCACCAGCGCACGCAATAGTTATGGTTAGGTAGATATACCATAGATGCTTTGCCGTATCGGCAATGCGCGGTGTCATCTTATTATCTTTAACCGGGCCCGGTGTCTCTGCTCGATACAGCTGCATGCCCCCAACGCCAAGAATAGGTAGTATGGCAACGGCAAGTACAATGATACCCATACCACCTAACCACTGAAGCTGCTGGCGGTAAAACTGCACTGAATGTGGAAGAAAATCTATCCCTTCGATAACCGTGGCGCCCGTGGTCGTCAGACCAGAAAAGGACTCAAAAAAAGCATCGGTCACTGTCATGCTTGGTTGCTCAAGCAAGATAAGCGGAATTGCCCCCACACTCGCCAGTACCGACCAAAATAGCGCAACTATTAAAAAGCCTTCTCGCGCTCTTAAGTCATTTTTTTGCTGACGATTGGGATACCACAAGGCCATACCGCCAACGACACAGAATATAAAGGCGAGAGTGAAAGGAAGACCGCTACCATCTTGATAAATCAACGACACAATAGCTGGTGGGATCATGGTTACGCTAAAAAGCGCTATTAGTAACCCGAGTATTCGTATGATGGCACGGTAGTGCATTGTTTATTATGCCTTTATTTTTATAGCGCGCATAAGGGCTTAAGTACCCTGGTTTTAATGTTTTTTTGAACTCAATTCAAAAAAACAAACGTCGTTACCTTAAACAAGAAAGGTAGAGCTCAATGTGTTTCGTATAGGGATTTGATTATAGGACTATAATCAATAAGGGGAAACCTTTGTCTCCCCACAACATTAAGCTAATTATAACAAAACGAAGCTTAACTTTTCGGTATAGAAAAGCCAGCCCCAAGCTTTCTATTTCATAGCAAGAACAGTCTTGACCATTTTGCTAATACTCGCATTCGCTTCACTAACGCTTTGCGCAAGCATATAGGCAGGCGTGGTTACCAGCTTTGCATCATTATCCACCACAACCTCATCTACTGGGCACTCCACATGAGTGGCACCTAACGCATTCAAGCCGCAAGCCGTGGCTTCATCGTCACCAATAGTCAACTTGGTGTTGTTGCTATACACTTTAGCGGCTAAGGCTGGAGCAATACACGCATAAGCTGCAGGTTTTTTAGCTTGTGCAAATGCCTTACAGACTGCAAGTACATCTTCATTAAAAGTACATTTATCGCCGTCCACGGCAAAGGTACACAGGTTTTTCGCCGCACCAAAGCCGCCTGGCAATATAAGTGTATCAAACGCATCAACGTCACAATCAGTTATAGGCTTTATATTGCCTCGGGCTATACGGGCCGACTCTACCAATACGTTTCTGGTTTCACCTTCTGCTACTTCACCAGTTAGATGATTGACCACGTGAAGTTGCTCAACATCTGGCGCGAAACATTGATAAGTCGCCCCTTCTTGCTCAATGGCTAAGAGCGTTAATACCGCTTCATGTAATTCAGCCCCGTCGAACACACCACTACCACTTAAAATAACGGCTACTTGTTTCATATTGTCCTCCCAGACGTTATGCCATCTACTTATTCAAAATTTGGCTATTAAACACACAAGTGTACAAAAAAAGTTCTTACAAATACGTGTATACAATGTTAACGGTTATGCTACATTACTTGACCAACTTGGTTAAACCAAAAATAAACGTGCACCAAGTTATCCACATAAAATGGAATGATTAGTAGCAGGTACGCTGTTTTCACACCTTAGTCTCATTCCCTTATTTTTCTTGATTTAGAAGGTGATCTTTAACTTGACAAAGATCATCGGGATCACTGTACCTGAAACTTTAGATCACAAAGTTATCCACAGGTAAATAGTGATCGCATGTCACGTTTAATCTTCCTTCATGATATGGCGATCTGCCCTAGCCTGTGGCATCCTTGCGCTCATATTGTATATTGGAAAATCGCCCGCTATGCCAGATTCTAAAAAGCCCCCATTTATTCTTGTCGATGGATCGTCATATCTTTTTCGTGCCTTCCACGGTTTACCACCATTAACGAACTCAAAAGGCCAAGATACCGGTGCCATTTATGGTGTTGTGAACATGCTTAAAAGCTTGATCAAACAATACAACGCTACGCATATGGCGGTAATTTTTGATGCCAAAGGAAAAACTTTTCGCGACGACATCTACAAAGAATATAAAGCAAATCGTCCACCCATGCCGGATGAGCTAAGAAGCCAGATCGAACCACTACACACTATTATTAAGGCAATGGGCTTACCCGTTATTGTCGAGTCGGGCGTAGAAGCGGACGACGTTATAGGTACATTAGCCAAACATGCCACAGAGAAAGGGATTGATACCCTTATCAGCACTGGCGACAAAGACATGGCGCAATTGGTTAATGAACATGTCACCTTGATCAACACCATGACTAACCAGGTAATGGACGTTGAAGGCGTAAATACTAAGTTTGGCATTCCCCCAGAGCTTGTGATCGACTTTCTTGCACTAAAAGGCGACAAAGTAGATAACATTCCCGGCGTTCCTGGTGTGGGCGATAAGAGTGCTCAAGCCCTACTTAATGGTATTGGCGGTATCGATGATATTTATAAAAACTTAGATAAGATTGCCGACCTATCGTTTAGAGGTAGCAAATCAATGGCGGCGAAAATGCAGGAGTACGAGGAGCAAGCGCGACTTTCCTATACCCTAGCCACTATTAGCATCGATCTTGACCTAGACTATGATGTTGAAGCCTTGATGCCTTGTCAGCCCGATAATGAAAAACTTCGCGATCTATTTGCTGAGTACGAATTTAAACGCTGGCATACAGAAGTAAGTGCGCTTGTGGCGGGCGGTGATAGCTCAAATAGTGAAACGACTGCCAGTGAAGATAACAGCAGTGCACAAGAAAGTGAGCAAAGTACCTCGGCAGACATCGACAAGTCAAAGTACGAAACCGTGCTTGATGAAACGAGTTTTAACACTTGGCTCGCTAAACTTGAAAAGGCAGAGCTAATCGCCTTTGATACCGAAACCACTAGCCTTAACTACATGGATGCTGAATTAGTTGGCGTTTCATTTTGTATAGAAGAAGGTGAAGCGGCCTACGTACCTGTAGCCCATGATTACCCAGGCGCACCGGAACAACTATCGCGCGAGTTCGTACTAGATGCATTAAAGCCAATTTTGGAATCAGACAAGATTATCAAAGTGGGCCAGCATATTAAGTACGACAAAAATGTATTAGCGAACTATGACATAACCTTGAACGGCATTGGCTTTGACACCATGCTTGAAAGCTATGTACTGAACAGTACCGCCCAGCGCCATGATATGGACTCGCTAGCCCTGGCCTACCTTGGTCATAAAACCATTCATTTTGAAGAAATTGCTGGCAAAGGTGCAAAACAGCTTACCTTTAATCAAATTGACTTAGAAGAAGCAGGCCCTTATGCAGCAGAAGATGCTGATATTACGCTTCGTTTACATAATGCTATTTGGACTAAGTTAAAAGACATACCGGAACTTAAAAACTTGTTGATAGACGTTGAAGTTCCTCTTGCGTGCGTACTTTCTCGCATGGAACAAGAAGGTGTACTTATTGATAGCCAAAGGCTTAGTCAACAAAGCCAAGATCTTGCTAGTCGTATTACCGAGCTTGAAAGTGAAGTGCATGAAGAAGCCGGTGAGCCATTTAACTTAGGCTCAACCAAACAGCTTCAGCATGTCCTATTTGAAAAAATGTCGCTGCCAATTATTAAGAAAACGCCAAAAGGCGCGCCTTCTACTTCTGAGGATGTGCTGCAAGAACTTGCTCTTGAGTATTCGTTGCCTCAAAAGATCATGGAATACCGCGGCTTAACTAAGCTTAAGAACACCTACACAGATAAACTTCCTAAGATGATCAATCATCGTACTGGTCGGGTGCATACCTCTTATCACCAAGCGGTAACAGCCACGGGACGCCTCTCTTCAACCGATCCTAATTTACAAAACATTCCTATTCGAAATGAAGAGGGTCGTCGCGTACGTCAGGCATTTGTACCAAGAGAAGGAAATAAGTTTGTCGCAGCTGACTACTCTCAAATTGAGCTGCGTATTATGGCGCACCTTTCTGGCGATAAAGGCCTACTCGATGCCTTTGCTCATGGTAAAGATATCCATAAAGCAACGGCTGCTGAAGTTTTTGGTGTACCACTTGATGAGGTAACAACCGAGCAACGCCGCAGTGCAAAGGCAATAAACTTCGGATTAATTTATGGTATGAGTGCGTTTGGATTGTCTAAGCAACTTAATATTGGGCGTAACGAAGCGCAAAAATATATGGACCTTTACTTTGAACGCTATCCTGGTGTGCTTGAGTACATGGACTCAACTCGTGAGAGTGCAAAAGAAAAGGGTTATGTAGAAACCGTATTTGGACGCAGGCTTTATTTGCCTGATATTAAAGCAAGTAATGGCGCACGCCGAAAAGGCGCAGAACGCGCGGCTATCAATGCGCCAATGCAGGGCACGGCGGCTGATATTATTAAAATGGCCATGATTAAAGTTGACGACTGGATCAGGAAAAATGCATCTGACGATGTAACCATGATGATGCAAGTGCATGATGAGCTGGTTTTCGAAATAAAAGAAGACAAGGTTGATACCTATGTCGCTACTATTACTGCACTTATGGAAAGCGCAGCTACGCTTAATGTACCGCTGGTTGTTGAGGCGGGAGTGGGCGAAAACTGGGATGAAGCTCACTAGTTTGGTAATTAGATTACAGTTTTGACATTAAAAGCGCGTTTATTTTCATTAAATTTGGTAATTTAATTACATAACGCCCTTGCCTTTTCTGTGCTTTGTTGTAATATTACACATGTAGGGTACAGAGGTGAGAAAGCTGTTTTCAAACCTTTGCTTTAACCCCGACAGTTTTGTCGGGGTTTTTTTATGTCTGTAGAAAATAAATAGCTTTTAAATATCAGACACATAACCATTTAAATAACTTTTCTTTCTATTTTTTCTGAACTTCTTTGATTACTACTACTCTATATCTACGGTTTTTATGTGTTTTCTCTCAGTTTACGCCTCGCTCTATGCGAGGCGTTCTTTTTTCTGGCGCATCGAGCCGCCCAACCAAATACATGAAGTCAGAAAAAGTGAAATTCTTCGTTTACTTTATTGGACTTCGCTATCAGCTGTGTCTTCATCGACCGGTTTGCCTAACCCGAACCACGAATCTAAGATACGCTCAAGCTCTGGTAAACCATGTTTATTTAATGACGAAAAGGTTTGTACCGTTACATCACCCATAAATGCCATAGCAGCTTCACGGGCCATTAATAGTTGTGCTTTGCGCTTTCCGCTTTTCAATTTATCGGCTTTCGTAAGAAGAGCGAGTACAGGGATATTGGACGCCACTGCCCAATGAATGAGGTCTTGGTCTAAATCCTTAAAAGGATGACGAATATCCATTAGTACCACTAAACCTTTTAGCGACTTACGCTTTTGAAGGTATTCACCTAATGACGCTTGCCACTTCTTTTTCATCGCAACCGGGACTTTAGCAAATCCGTAACCCGGCAAATCGACAAGGCGCAAGTCTTCCTCTAATTCAAATACATTGATTAATTGAGTACGACCTGGTGTTTTACTGGTTCTCGCTAAGTTTCTTTGACGGGTTAATGTGTTAAGCGCACTCGACTTGCCCGCATTTGAGCGACCCGCAAATGCAACTTCAATTCCGCTGTCATTCTTTAAATGACGAATGTCAGGTGCACTCGTAAAGAATTTTGCTTTGGTGTAATACGACATCTAGACTTACCTCCACATGCGTCTCAACCTTCGGTTTACAGTTTTTTAATGAATAAACCAGCTAAAAACCATAGTTTTATCATGGAATAGGTTTTTCTGACGCGTTAAATGTGTAAAATACGCATGATATCACGTATATCACGCGAGCCGTTGGATCCATTTAAGAGATTTATTATGAAAAAACTGTGTTTGTTGGTGTGTATGTCTTTGGGTTTGAGCGCAACTGCTATAGCAGAAGGCGACGCCGAGGCAGGTAAAGCGAAATCTGCAGTATGTGCAGCCTGTCATGGCCCTGATGGCAACAGCATGATTGACATGAACCCGAAACTTGCTGGCCAGCATGAGAAGTACATTGTTAAGCAATTAACCGAATTTAAGCTTGCCTCTCAAACAGGTGGCGAGGAAGGACGTAACAATGCTGTGATGAACGGTATGGCTGCTCCACTATCAGAGCAAGACATGAAAGACTTAGCTGCTTATTTCTCAAGCCAAGAGCCTAAAGCGGGCGAAACGCCAGAACAATATGTAGAAGCTGGACGCGCACTTTATCAAGGTGGTGACGAGTCACGAGGCGTAACAGCATGTATCGCTTGCCATGGACCTAAAGGTAACGGTATGGCACTAGCAGGCTTCCCTGACATCAGCGGACAGCATGCTACCTACACTGCATCTCAGTTAAAAGCTTTCCGTTCTGGTCAACGTCACAACGATATGAATGGTATGATGCGTGATATTGCGATGAAATTAACCGACGAAGATATCGAAATTTTATCTAACTATATCGCAGGCTTACACTAAGCCTTACCGTTTTTACACACTGTTGTTAAAATTTTGTTACCAGAAAAGTTGTATTTTAAAATTATTCGTGTAATCTAACGGCGTAGTTTGTAGGTGCCTTTGAAAATTTACAAACTAAATAACAAGAATAATAATAAAAATGCAACATGGAAGACGGGATAAAGAGCCACGAGGGCCAAAAACAACAATACAGCTCTGCTAAAAATAAAAATAAGGGGAGCACAGCTAGGGAAGCCAGCTACACATAGATGTGTATAACGGGAGAGGTGTCATCTGACACTCATACAATGTAAGGTGATGGTGAAAACCATCGCCTTTTTCTTTTTTAGTCCCTTTATTAATATCCGCCTTTTATGTCTTGTCCTTTATGTCAAAGCGCTAATACATCGTCTCACTACCACACTGATAAAAAGCGGGAATACCTTCAGTGTAGTCAATGCGACCTTGTTTATGTTTCTCCTGAATTTCTACCGTCAAAAGAAATCGAAAAACAGGAATATGACCTCCACGAAAATAGTTTCGAAGATGAAGGTTATCGAAAGTTTTTAGGAAAAGTTTTAACGCCACTTTCACCTCTTATAAAAGCGACTAACGCAAAAGCGCTATCTGGATTAGACTTTGGCTGTGGCCCAGCGCCTGTTCTAGCGAGCATGCTATCAGAAGATGGGGTGAATATGAGTACATACGATCCTTTCTATGCCCCCACATTAAAGGCACTAGAGAAACGCTACGACATTGTAACTTGTACTGAGGCTATCGAACACTTTCACGCGCCACATATGGAATGGGCGCTATTTAACAAACTTGTAGCTTCTGGTGGCGTTCTTGCCATCATGACTAAGCGCGTACTTGATAAAGCCAGGTTTGCAAATTGGCACTATAAAAACGACGTCACCCACGTTAGCTTTTTCAGCGAAGCAACCTTTCAGTATTTGGCACAACGAGATGGCTATGATGTTAGTTTTCCAGCAAATGACGTGGTGCTAATGAAGAAGCGCTGAAGTAGATTATCTATCACTAACTATATGGCGTATTGATTTTTAACCACACACCCAAAGATCAATACGTAGACACTAATTCGCGCTATAATAGCGTTGTTTTTTCACTCTCTTTGTTATTTGGAAATTATGGCACGTTCAAAGAAATCACGTAAAGTCGGTCAAATCGGCGTTCGTAAAGACCCTGACTTTAAACCTAGCGAAAACCGCAAATCAGACTCGCCTCGCCCTAAAAAGCACAAGGGTAAGCCTGCTGGTAGCCGCCACAATGTTGAACAGAAAAAAGTAACTGGTAAAAAGAGTGCTGAGAATAAAGATCCTCGTCACGGCAGTAAGAAGCCCGTTCAGCTTGTAAAAACAGCAGTAACATCAACCCCTGCTCAAAAGAAAAAGTACGCTACTCCAGCCCAAGAGCTGGCAGCCCTAGAAGCAGATCAACGCTTAACAGATTTACTCGATAAGCTTGATGATGACAAGCCGCTTACTCGCGAGCAACAAGCATACGTAGACGAAAAAATGGCACGTCACCGCATTCTTTGTGATCTGTTAGGTATAGTGGAAGACGATGATGAAGATGACGATATGGATCCATTCAACGACTTAGACGCTATTAACATCGACGACTTTAAGCATTAATAGATACGGGAAAACGTTATGCTTTGGGCAGTACTTTCAGGCATTGCGCTACTAACAATTATTGGGCTTGGCTTTTACGCGGGTAAACTGTTGTTTATGCTAAAGCAGCAGAAAGCTCGACAGGAAGCGGCAAGACAATCTCGCATTGCTAATATTACTGATAGCATCATAGTGATTGCTAAGGCAATGGAGCAACAGCAGTGTGACCTATCTGAAGGTGTCATTCGCATCGTTAACTTGCTTAACGCCCTTCCTATTAAGTCGCCACCTGATTTTAAAGCGCAGTATCCGCAAGTTCATGCACTTTTCACCGAAGTCAGTGGCTTCGCGATTTTAGAAGCAAGACAACAACTTCCCAAAAGTGAGCGAAGAAAACAGGATATCGCACGAGAGCAAATTGAATCTGAATACGAGTCTAAGGTATTAGATGAATTACCACCGCTTAAAGCATACTGTGAAACTCTGGTAAGCGCTCAATAGAAGGTAGTGCTACGGCGTAAAACAAAATCATTTGGCATTGTATAAAAAAGACCGATTATCATTAGGTGCTCGGTCTTTTTTCTCTAGCTTACTTTCTATATCCGCGTTTTATGTCGCTTTCTATATCACTTTACTGCTAGGTCACAGGTACGCTGATAACAGTGACACCCTACTTCGTGATCATTAATCATTCCCACTGCCTGCATAAATGCGTAGCAAATCGTTTCACCAACAAAATTAAAACCGTGCTTTTTTAATGCTTTTGACATGGCTTTCGACGCGTCCGTAGAGGTGGGTGCTTGCTTAAAGTTATCCCATGCATTTATTACAGTACGTCCGCCAGTGAATTGCCAAATAAACTCGCTAAACGGCCGAGTTTCTTCTATGGCCAGGTATCCTTTCGCGTTTTTAATCACAGACTCTATTTTTAATTTATTTCTAATAATGCCACTATCTTGCATAAGCCTTTCGACGTCAGAGGCATCCATCTTTATTATTTTTTCCGGGTTGAACTGGTGAAATGCCCGCTCGAAATTCTGTTGTTTTTTGAGGATTGTTAACCAAGATAAACCTGCTTGCTGACCATCTAGGCATAATTTAGCAAACAGAGCTCGGCTATCTAGCTCAGGTACGCCCCATTCGTTGTCATGATAAGCCAGATAAACAGGGTCATTGCTCACCCAACCACATCGGTGTAATGGCATATTTTGTTCTGTTTTTATTTGATTGGTCATGGCTAAAGATTAAATCCTTGTTGTGAAGTGGCATATTGCCTTTATTCGTGACGTTTTTTCACCCTTTACACCTACATACTATGCCTCACAAATTGTATACTATCCCACCTTAATTTTTAGTCAGTTAACTAATAAGCAGCGGATGTATGCAGAAATACGATATTAAGACCTTTCAAGGGTTGATCCTTGCGCTTCAAGATTATTGGGCGCGTCAGGGCTGCGTTATTATTCAGCCTCTGGATATGGAAGTGGGTGCAGGTACTTTTCACCCTATGACGTTCCTACGTTCTTTAGGTCCAGAGCCAATGAGTAGCGCCTATGTTCAACCGTGCCGTAGACCCACAGATGGTCGTTACGGTGAGAACCCAAACCGCTTACAACATTACTACCAGTTCCAAGTAATGCTTAAGCCTTCACCTGATAATATTCAGGAATTGTATTTGGGCTCTTTGAAAGAGTTAGGTTTTGATCCGCTGGTTCACGACATTCGCTTTGTAGAAGACAACTGGGAATCACCAACGCTTGGAGCCTGGGGTCTAGGCTGGGAAGTATGGCTAAACGGAATGGAAGTGACTCAGTTTACCTATTTCCAACAGGTAGGTGGCCTTGAATGTAAACCAGTTACCGGCGAAATCACTTACGGTCTAGAGCGACTGGCTATGTACGTTCAAGGTGTTGATAGTATCTACGACCTGGTATGGACTGACGGCCCTATGGGTAAAGTCACCTATGGGGATGTATTCCATCAAAACGAAGTAGAACAATCTACGTATAACTTCGAACATGCCAATGTAGAAGCACTGTTTAGAACCTTCGATGAGTGTGAAGCCGAAAGCAAAAAGCTTATCGAGAATAACCTTCCACTTCCTGCCTACGAGCAGGTAATGAAGGCGTCTCATGCATTTAACTTACTTGATGCACGTCACGCGATTTCAGTTACAGAACGCCAACGCTATATTCTTCGCGTTCGAACGCTGGCTAAAGCGTGTGCAGAGAGCTATTACCAAGCACGTGAAGCATTAGGCTTCCCGCTATGTAACAAGGAGGCATAAGCGTGCGTACAGAAAATTGTTTAGTTGAATTAGGTACTGAAGAACTACCACCAAAAGCGCTTAAGTCTTTGGGTGAAGCCTTTGCCACTCAGTTTGAAGCAGCGCTAACCCACGCAGACTTAAGCTTTGACTCGGTAAGCTGGTTTGCTGCGCCTCGCCGTTTGGCGGTGTACGTATCTGGTCTTGCTGAAGGTCAGGCCGACAAAGTGGTAGAGAAACGCGGTCCTGCAGTATCTGCCGCGTTTGACGCAGACGGTAACCCCACCAAAGCAGCACAAGGCTGGGCGCGCGGTAATGGAATTGACGTTGCTGACGCAGAGCGCTTAGTTACAGATAAAGGTGAATGGCTTCTTCATAAAGCACATGTGCCTGGTCAAACCATTGCTGAGTTGTTAGAAGGTTTAATTAATCAAGCTGTAAGCAAGCTTCCTATTCCAAAGCCTATGCGCTGGGGTAACTACAACACACAGTTTATTCGCCCTGTTCACACCCTTTGTGTGCTTTATGGAAGCGAAGTGGTTAACGTTTCAGTATTGGGACTAACAAGCGGCCGCGTTGTTCAAGGTCACCGATTCCACGGTGAAGGTCGTTTTGAACTTGATCATGCTGATAATTATGCGTCTGCCCTAGAGCAACAATATGTGCTTGCTGATTTTGATGCACGAAAAGATAAAGTGCGCCAGCAATTAGAAGACGCAGCCAAAAACTTATCTCTTAAGCCAGATTACAATGAAGAGCTGCTCGAGGAAATTGCTTCTCTTGTGGAGTGGCCTGTAGTACTGCAAGCAGGGTTCGATAAGGGTTTCTTAGAAGTGCCGAAAGAAGCACTTATATACACAATGAAGGACGACCAAAAGTATGTGCCGCTGCTAGATAGCGATGGTGCACTTTCAAACACTTTCTTGTTCGTAACGAATATCGAAAGTCGCGATGCGTCTCAAGTTATTTCTGGTAACGAAAAGGTTATCCGCCCTCGCCTTGCCGATGCAGAGTTCTTCTTTAACAGCGATAAAAAGTCGACATTAGAAAGCCGCCTTGAAAGCTTAGAAACCGTTTTGTTCCAAAAACAGCTTGGTACGCTAAAAGAAAAATCTGAACGCATTTCTGCCCTATCGGCGTTTATCGCTTCGCAAATAGAGGCGAATGAAACACAAGCTGCACGAGCAGGTCTTCTAGCTAAAACCGACTTGATGTCGAACATGGTTATGGAGTTCCCAGACGTTCAAGGTGTTATGGGTAAATACTATGCGCTAAACGACGGCGAAGATACACCTGTAGCTGAAGCCTTATATGAGCAGTACATGCCGCGTTTTGCAGGTGACACACTCCCAAGTTCTGGCGTAAGCGCGTCGGTCGCGCTTGCTGACAAACTGGATACTCTTGTGGGTATTTTTGGTATTGGCCAGTTACCTAAGGGTGATAAAGACCCATTTGCGCTTCGTCGTGCAGCTATCGGTGTATTACGTATTGTCACTGAGCTGTCACTGCCGCTAGATCTTGAAACGCTAGTAAGCAAAGCCATCGATGTGTATGGCGATAAGTTAACGAATGCTGAAACACAATCTCAGGTTGTTGATTTTGTATTAGGTCGCTTCAATGCTCTTTTACAGGACCAAGCTATTGCCATTGACGTTATCCAAGCTGTAGCCGCTCGTCGCCCTACTAAACCATCTGATTATCTAGCCCGTGTCCATGCGGTAGATAAATTCAAAGCATTAGAAGAGGCAGAAGCGTTAGCTGCCGCTAACAAACGCGTAGCAAATATTCTCGCTAAGCAAAAAGTAGATGTGTCAAACGCGGCTAATATCGACGAATCGCTACTAGCGGAAGACGCCGAAAAAGCACTGTATACTGAGCTCAGAGCTGCACAGGAAGAAGTAAATAGCGCGCTACCTTCGCATGACTACACACGTATTCTGTCAGCACTTGCAACGCTGCGTGATGTAATCGATAACTTCTTTGATAACGTAATGGTTATGGCAGATGACGAAGCAGTTAAAAATAATCGACTTGCTTTGCTATCGCTTTTAAGGCAACTTTTCCTTACTACTGCGGATATCTCGATTCTCGCGAAGTCGTAGGCTAGCTAAAGTTAATGTGGTTATAGGCCGCAAAAAAACAAAAAGCCCAGCCTTAACGTTGGGCTTTTTTATTAATGGAGACGCTGTGAAAAAGTTATTAACTATTGCTTCTATGTGCATAGCACTTTCCGCATGCTCAAGCAGTGGAAGCTTTAAGATTCCAGAAATTGCACCGGACGTGCCCCGCATTCAATTCGAAAACATGTTTCTAAGAGGTGTGTTTAACTGGTGGGAAGCTGACCCAAGTTACAAGTTTAAGCGCTCAAATTCAGGTTGGACCGTAGACGTTGAACTCATTGCAGACGGACAACCCTATGACTTCAGGTTATCCGACGCAAAATGGACGCCTTCACAGAGTTGTGGCGGTAAATATAAAGGTCAGCCTGTAATGTTAGGCTCTACCGCTTATTTAGTCTGTGAGCAAGGCTCAGAGAACTTGCAATTTACTCCCTCTACTACAGGTATTTATCGCTTCACCGTAAACCCTGCAAGCGCGGGTGAAGTTGCACTGGTAGTAACCAAGATTTAAAACGAATGCCGTACTACTGCGGCATCTTTTTACATCATTCGTTGATTACTAATTTCATTACTGTAAACACACTATAAAGTTACTTTAGTTTAAACTGCGTTCACTCCTTCTATAGGCATAAAAAAAGCGACCACTTTGGTCGCTTTTTTTCTACCGATTAATATACTACACGTCTAGGTTTTCTACCTTCAGCGCATTCGCTTCGATAAACTCTCTACGCGGCTCTACTTGGTCGCCCATTAATGTTGTAAACAGTTGATCACAGCCAATGGCGTCTTCAATGGTCACTTGAAGCATACGTCGGCTTTCAGGATCCATAGTGGTTTCCCAAAGCTGCTCAGGGTTCATCTCACCTAGCCCTTTATAACGCTGAATGTATTGACCGCGTTTCGCTTCATTCATCAACCAATCTAGCGCTTCTTTGAAAGATTCTACTGGTTGTTTACGCTCGCCACGCTTGATGTAAGCGTCAGCTCCCATCATGTCATTAATAGCAAGGTTAAGTTCTTTTAAGCGTTGATACTCAGACGACTCAATGAATTCGTGATCGATAATATACTCATAATCGATACCATGCATCCGCATGATGATTGTGATGTAATATTCACTAAGCTCAGCATCAGTACGAATTTCATATCGGTATGTAGCACCGTCGTTTTCGCGCTCTGTAAGCTGTTCTACGAAGTGTTTCGCCACATGCTCTAGAGCTGACTCATCTTTCAGGTCTTCAAGGTTTAATGTAGGCGTGTACAGCATACGGTAAAGAATTGCTGAAGGCATTTTGCGTTTCATACGCGCGATCATTTTCTCTACTGATTGATATTGCTTAACAAGGTTTTCCAGTCCTACGCCACTAATACCTGGGTCCTCATCACTGGTGTGTAATGATGCACCATCAATAGCGATACCTGTGAGGTAATTAGTTAAAGAGTCGTCGTCTTTTAAATACTGCTCTTGTTTGCCTTTCTTCACTTTATAAAGCGGAGGCTGTGCAATATAAACATATCCTCGCTCAATGATTTCTGGCATTTGACGATAGAAGAAGGTCAGAAGAAGCGTACGAATGTGAGAGCCATCTACGTCAGCATCAGTCATGATAATAATGCTGTGATAGCGCAATTTTTCTGGATCATATTCGTCACGACCAATACCACAGCCTAGCGCAGTGATAAGCGTCGCAACTTCTTGTGAGGAAAGCATCTTATCGAAACGTGCTTTTTCAACGTTTAGGATTTTGCCTTTAAGCGGCAAAATAGCTTGGTTCTTACGGTTACGACCTTGCTTAGCTGAACCTCCCGCAGAGTCACCCTCCACTATATATAGTTCGCTTAATGCAGGGTCTTTTTCCTGACAATCAGCAAGCTTACCTGGCAGACCGGCTAGATCTAGTGCGCCCTTGCGGCGTGTCATTTCACGAGCTTTGCGTGCAGCTTCACGAGCGCGAGCGGCATCAATAATCTTACCCGCAATGATTTTACTTTCAGCAGGGTTTTCTAATAAAAACTCTGCTAGCTTTTCATTCATTGCAGATTCAACCGCTGGACGAACTTCAGAAGATACAAGCTTGTCTTTTGTCTGTGAGCTAAACTTAGGGTCAGGCACTTTCACTGAAATTACAGCAGTAAGCCCTTCTCGAGCATCATCACCACTGGCATTGGTTTTAGCCTTTTTATTCAGGCCTTCCTTTTCCATATAGTTGTTTAGCGTGCGCGTTAGCGCTCCACGGAAGCCTGCTAAGTGAGTACCGCCATCTCTTTGCGGAATATTGTTCGTAAAACAGAATACGTTTTCTTGGAAACTATCGTTCCACTGCATAGCCACTTCCACCGCAATGCCATCTTCTTGCTCGCTTGCGAAATGAAATACTTTTTGATGTACAGGCGTTTTCTTTTGATTTAAATATTCAACGAAAGCTTGAATACCACCTTCGTACATGAAGTGGTCTTCTTTACCGTCGCGCTCGTCTTTCAGACGAATTGACACACCAGAGTTTAGGAATGAAAGCTCACGAAGGCGTTTAGCAAGAATATCGTAATGGTAAAGTGTATCTGTGAACGTATCAGAACTTGGCCAGAAACGAATCATTGTTCCTGTTTTGTCAGTATCGCCTGTAACCGCTAGTGGAGCCTGTGGAACACCATGTTGGTATTCTTGTTCATGAGCTTTACCAGCGCGTCGAATGCGAAGCTTTAGTCGACTAGAAAGTGCATTTACTACCGATACACCTACGCCGTGAAGACCGCCAGAAACTTTATATGAGTTATCATCAAATTTACCTCCTGCGTGAAGTACCGTCATTATAACTTCGGCTGCAGAGACCCCTTCTTCAGGGTGCAGTTCTGTAGGTATACCACGTCCATCGTCAGACACGGAAACTGAGCCATCACTGTGGATTTGCACAGTTATTTCAGAACAGTGTCCCGCCAGTGCTTCATCGATAGAGTTATCGACCACCTCGAATACCATGTGGTGTAGTCCGGTACCATCATCAGTATCACCGATATACATACCTGGACGCTTTCTTACTGCATCTAATCCTTTAAGTACTTTAATACTGGACGAGTCGTAGTTGTTCTCTTCTGACATACTAGCTTTTACTCCTCTTTCACGCTTCCATGTTCCACGTGAAACATTTTCTTTTCGTTGTATTTTTGTATAAATGCGAGCTGCGAGGATTCAATTGCAGTAACGAAAACCTGCGTATCCATTTCGAGCAACCCATCAATAAATTGTTCTCTTTTATCAGAGTCTAACTCAGCACCAACATCGTCAAGTAAAAATATACTCCTTCGTTGCGTTGCCGAGTTGAACAGCTTTGTCTGGGCCATTTGTAATGCAGCCACAGCCATTCTCAGCTGCCCTCTCGACAAAAGCTCCTGGGCGTTTACCCCATTCACTTTAAGCCTTAAATCTGCTTTGTGAGGCCCAGAGAAGGTATGTCCTATTTTACCATCATACTCACGTTTTTTAACTAAGCTTTCTGATAAAGCGACATCTTTTTCCCACCCTTTATAGTAACTTAATTCCACGTTAAAGTTCGGAAGAAATTCTTCTGCATAATTTTTAAAAATAGGTGTAAGAGTATCGACATAGTTCTGCCGCATTGACGTTAACGTCTCACCTAGTGAGACGAACTGTGACTCCCAATACTGGTTTTGTGGTGCGGTCAAGTTTGCTTGCTGTTTTAATAATGCGTTTCTATGTTTTAAGAACTTGCCATACTGATTAGCAAGAGACTGAAATTGATGTTCCACGTGAAACAATCCCCAATCACAGAATCGACGACGTTCAGATGGCGAACCAATAATTAAGTCAGTACTTTGGGGGGTAAAAAGTTGGACCGGTACAAGGCTCACTAAATCGGACAATTTGTTTGAGTGTTCCCCATTAATACTACAGGTAAAGGTCTCATTTCGACTTCGTTGGAAACCAAGTTTTAACTCTTCCCCTGCCTCCGTTTTGCAAGAAGCGAAGACACTAAAGCTTTCTCTCTCATTTTGAATAACAGAGCTATGTTTATTCGTTCTAAAAGAACGGCCAAAACCTAAGTAGTAGAGCGCTTCAATTAAAGATGACTTTCCACTGCCATTTGCACCTTTAATAATAGTTAAAGATGCTGAAGGATAAAGCGTTACAAAAGTAAGATTACGGAACTGAGTAATCTGGACGCGGTCCAGTTTCATGAGGTCACACTAAAGATAAAAAAGAAGCGATAAATAACAAAACTTATCGCTTCTTGGATTGGATACGTGAATAACAAAATTGAGTCGTTATACGAAAACGATGCTAGTACTTCTATAGAGGAGACTATAGTCGCATTGGCATAATTACATATAGCGCGGCATCATCAGCATCATCTTCGATAAGCGCACTCGCGTTAGAATCTGACAGGCTTACTTTTACGCCATCAGACCCAAGCGCATTTAACACATCTATAAGATAGGCAACATTGAAACCAATTTCTAAATCATCGCCTTGATACTGAACATCAACGATTTCTTCTGCTTCTTCTTGCTCAGGGTTATTTGCCGTTATTTTAAGTTCGCCAGAGGATAGGTTTAAACGTACACCTCTGAACTTTTCATTAGATAATATAGCTGCGCGCGAAAAAGCTTCTTTAAGTACCGCTTTGCTCGCAATAATCTCTTTGTCACCATTTTGAGGTAATACACGACGATAGTCTGGAAACCTACCATCAACAAGCTTTGAGGTGAAAATAAAATCGTTTGAGAATATACGTAGGTGATTGGCACCAATTTGTACTTTTAGCGATTTATCATCTTCACTAATAAGACGAGAAATTTCCAATACCCCTTTTCGAGGGATAATCACCTGGCGAGACGGTAACGCAGTTTCATAGTTTAAACGGCAAAGCGCTAAACGGTGACCGTCCGTAGCAACGGTTCGAATGATATTCTCTTCAGTTTCAAGGGACATACCATTTAAATAATAGCGCACATCTTGTTGAGCCATAGAAAAACTAGTTGCGTCGATAAGACGTTTTAAGTCGCTACACGATAATTCGAACTCAACCTCACCTTCCCAATCTTCAAGATTAGGATAATCGTTAGCAGATAATGTTGAAAGCGTATAGCGACCTCGTCCAGCCCGAATAAGCGCTTTACTTCCATCTAACGAAAAATGAATATCTGTACCTTCAGAAATTCCACGAATGATATCGAAGAGTTTTTTCGCAGGAACAGTAATTTCACCTTCGGTGAATTCGCCTTCTAGTTTCACACTAGAAATTAGCTCCACCTCTAAATCTGTACCGGTGAGCCAAAGTGCGTCCTCACTAACCTTAATAAGAACGTTAGAAAGAATTGGCAATGTATGTCGACGCTCGACAGCACCTGACACAAGTTGTAGGGGTTGTAAAAATTGTTCGCGGCTTATAGAAAATTTCATCGCAGTGCTATCTCGCCTCTAAAGTCGTGTTGTTAGGAAGACAAAGTCCTAATGAGGTTCTTATAGTCCTCTTTTATATCATGACTTTCTTCTCTTAGCTGCTCTATTTTTCTGCACGCATGCAAAACGGTAGTGTGGTCTCTCCCACCGAAGGCATTGCCTAATTCAGGCAGACTGTGATTGGTCAGCTCTTTAGCCAACGCCATCGCTACTTGGCGAGGACGGGCCACGCTACGACTACGTCTTTTCGACAGAATATCAGCTACTTTTATCTTATAATAATCGGCGACAGTTTTCTGAATATTATCAACGGTTACTAACTTTTCCTGAAGCGCTAATAAGTCGCGCAGGGCTTCGCGCACGAAATCAATGGTAATAGGTCGGCCCGTAAAGTTCGCATTTGCAATAACTCGGTTCAATGCGCCCTCTAGCTCACGTACATTCGAGCGCAAGCGCTTAGCAATGAAGAACGCAACTTCATTTGGTAAGTGAATGCGGTTTTCAGCCGCTTTGCGCATTAAGATGGCAACACGGGTCTCAAGTTCAGGTGGCTCGATAGCAATAGTTAAGCCCCACCCAAAGCGCGACTTCAATCTATCCTCAACCCCATCAATCTCTTTGGGATACCTATCAGAGGTTAAGATAATTTGCTGGTTGCCCTCTAATAGCGCATTGAACGTATGGAAGAACTCTTCCTGCGAACGCTCTTTGTTAGCAAAGAATTGGATATCGTCAATAAGTAGCGCATCGACGCTTCGATAGAAACGTTTAAAATCTTCTATAGCATTATTTTGAAGCGCCTTAACCATGTCTTGTACGAAACGTTCAGAGTGCATGTAAACTATTTTTGCATCGCCATTATTCGCAACAATACCATTACCTACCGCATGCAATAAGTGAGTTTTACCTAAACCTGTTCCGCCGTAAATAAACAATGGGTTATAAGAACCGCCTGGATTATTTGCTACCTGAGTAGCCGCCGCACGCGCGAGCTGGTTGGATTTACCCTCAACGAAATTATCGAATTGATAAGTCGGATTAATATTGCTTTTATGTTTCATCGCTTCAGGGATCGGGATCACCTTTGGCGACGTTGACGAACGTGGCGCGTGATTACCGTAATGATTCTGACCACTCGGATCTACATTTTGTGCAGTAGTGTTATTGTGATCAGCTCGCTGTGAATAAGCGCCTTGATCCCTATTTTGCTCTTTATAATTAAAGTGATCACTACCGTTAGCCCCCATCGCCGCATTGCTGTTTTGAGGTAATGTGGACTGACGCTGATACGCCGAATGCTGGCCCTGGCTTTCGTCGTTGCGGTTAGTGAATTGCGGCGCGCTGGAATGCGAATTAGCTCCCGGATACGGCGAATTTACAGTAGTAGAACTACTGGTGTAGCTATCACCATTTGTACTATGTACTGAACCAGAGGCATTCCCCGCGGACGGCTGAGAACGGTTTACGCTATTGCGGCTCATTACCTCTAAACGCAATTGGGGCACATCGGCTCCAGCAAACTCCCTTAGCAGAGCAGTGATATTATTTAGGTACTTGTCTCTTACCCAATCAAGTACGAAACGATTAGGAGCATATAGTGCTACAACATCGCCCTGCTCTTCACAAACAAGCGGTCGTATCCACATACTAAATTGCTGCGTAGGTAGTTCTTGACGCAGTCTTTCAAGACATTGGTTCCACAAGGACATGGTACGTTGTTAGCTCCCGTAACTCGCTAAAGAAACCACCCTTTTGAAAGCCAAGCATAGAATAGCAGGCACTAAAGCGCGCCATTAGAAGAAAATAGCGTTGGAGGTGTAGAGTAGCAGCGAGAAATTTAAGTTTTCATTTTAATCGCTGTGGATTATCTTACGTTATCAACATAATGTAAATGGCGATCCTGCTCGATCTTTTCGATCAAAACCTTAACTCATTGATTTAAAAAACATTAACCTTTAGATCAAATCTAACTATAAGCAGAAAAAATCATTCTAAATTTCACTAAGAAAACCGCTAGATCGCCTTGCAATTTACATCTAACGTCATGTTTTTCACAATTCGCTGTGGATAACCTGAGTCAAATTTATGCGTTATTCACAAGTAAATTGTGTAAAAAACAGAGTTATCGTTCAAAAAACAGCATAAATTGTTCACTTATTCGTCCGAAAAGCGAGAATATGCATTGACAGCAGGCCCCGAGATCTCTAGAATTCAGCGTCCTTTTTCGATGGGCTTTTCTGGTGAAAACACCGCATTGTTCTGGCAACAGTATAATGTGTTACCAAAAACGCCTATGTTTAACTAAATATAAGTGAGACTTTGGTCATGAAAAGAACATTTCAACCGAGCAATCTAAAGCGCAAGCGTTCTCACGGTTTTCGTGCTCGTATGGCGACTAAAAATGGTCGTAAAGTACTAGCAGCTCGCCGTGCAAAAGGCCGCGCTCGTCTTTCTGCTTAATAAGAAAGACGCCAAAAGTGGGTGAGAATAATTTTTCAAGGGAGTTACGTCTGTTAACTCCCACCCACTTTACCTTTGTGTTTGATGACGCAACCCCTGCTGTATCCCCCTCTTTTACTGTTCTAGCTAGAAAAAATACACTCTCTAATCCTCGTTTGGGTATTACGCTTGCTAAAAAACGTATTCGTAAAGCTCACGATAGAAATCGGTTAAAGCGATTAGTTAGAGAGAGTTTTCGGCATAAGCAGCACAACTTACCCAATGTCGATATTATCGTTATTGGCAAGTCAGGCGCTGACAACCTTAGCAACCAAGAAGTTTTCGCTACATTGGACAAGCTATGGAAAAAATTAAACAAGCGTTGCGGCAACTCTTAATTGCTGTGCCTTTGGCCTTGATAAAATTTTATCAATGGTTCATTTCCCCGATATTAGGGCAACGATGTCGTTTCCATCCTTCTTGTTCTTGGTATGCTATAGACGCATTAAAAACACACGGATTAGTAAAAGGCGGTTGGTTATCTATTAAACGCATATTAAAATGCCACCCTTTGCATGCCGGCGGATATGATCCAGTGCCGGAAAAACAACAAGATAAACACTCAAAATAAAGAGACCTCTATGGAATCGCAACGTAGTTTTCTGATAATTGGCCTTGCGCTAGTTAGCTTTTTGCTTTGGCAATCATGGCAAAAAGATTATGGGCCGCAGCCAGTTGTGCCTGTTGAGCAACAACAAACGCAAGAAACAGCACAAGGTGTACCTTCATTCAATGATAACGGTAGTGAAGATGTACCTAGCAGTGATAGCGTGCCCGCTGCACAGCCTGTTGCTGCGGCGCAAAACACGAACCGTATTATTGAAGTAAAAACCGATACGCTAGACTTACGCATCGATTTGTTAGGCGGTGATGTAGTATCAGCAGACTTACTTAAGTTTCCAGTAGAGCAAGGTTCGGACATTCCTTACAGCCTGCTACGTTCTGGCAACGGTCTATATGTCGCGCAAAGCGGTCTTATTGGCGCTCAGGGTCCAGATGCAAGCAGCAGTGGCCGCCCCGTATATAATGCGCAAAGTGAATTCTATGAAATGACGGGCGACACTCTTGTAATTCCTCTAACCTGGAAAAACAATCAAGGCTTGGCTATCACCAAAACCTTCACTTTCACAAAAGGGCACTACGACGTAAACGTAAGCTATAGCGTTGAAAATGGTACCGGGAGTGCGGCAACAGTTCAGCCGTATGCACAGCTTAAGCAAGTGATGGAGTTTGAAGACGACGGCAACATGTTTATGCCAACGTACCGTGGTGCCGCTTATTCAACGGAAGACGATCGCTACCAAAAGTACTCGTTTGACGATATCGAAGATGAAAAGCTGCGTGAAACAACCAAGGCCGGTTGGGTTGGCATGCTAGAACACTACTTTGTGTCAGCCTGGGTACCTTCACAAGAGCAAACTAATACGCTTTACTCGCGTAACTTGAAAAATCAGTATGCAGTAATTGGTGTTCTATCACCGTCTGAAAGCGTAGCCCCTGGTGAAACCAAAACTATTGCGTCTACCCTATATATGGGCCCGAAAGACCAAGATAAGCTTGCCAAGATTGCCCGCGGTTTAGATCTAACTGTTGATTACGGCATTCTTTTCTGGATTTCACAGCCACTGTTCGCCCTACTTACTTTCCTGCATAGCTTAGTTAATAACTGGGGTGTGGCAATTATCCTTATCACTATTGTAGTGAAAGGTGCCATGTACTGGCTAACTAAAAAACAATACGAGTCAATGGCACGTATGCGCAACTTAGCGCCTAAGATGCAACAGCTTAAAGACCGCTTTGGCGATGACAGACAAAAAATGTCACAAGCTATGATGGAGCTGTACCGCAAAGAAAAAGTAAATCCGATGGGCGGCTGTTTACCCCTTCTTCTGCAAATGCCTATCTTCCTAGCCCTTTACTGGGTGCTGATGGAAAGTGTTGAATTACGCCACGCAGACTTCGTGCTTTGGATAACTGACCTTTCTACAAAGGACCCATACTTTGTACTGCCTATTCTAACAGGCGCAAGTATGTACCTATTGCAAAAGCTACAGCCGACCACCATTACTGATCCAATGCAGCAAAAAATCATGCAGTGGATGCCGGTAGCAATGAGTGTGTTCTTCCTGTGGTTCCCTGCAGGTCTGGTACTATACTGGCTAGTGAGTAACGTAATTACCTTGGTTCAAGCCAAAATGATTTATGCTTCCATGGAGAAGCGGGGCATCAGCAGTAAATAACACGCTGATCAATAAATTATACAGCCCGCCTATGCGGGCTGTTTTGTCTTAAAAGATAGAGGATTAACCTGTGCCATCATTTGATATTGTTTCTGAAATCAACATGGAAGAAGTTCGTAACGCCACCGAGAACGCCAGTCGCGAACTATCCACGCGTTTTGACTTTCGCGGCATCGACGCCAGTTTTGAATACAAAGATAAAACCGTAGTTATGAAAGCCGAAGCTGAATTCCAACTTCAGCAGATGGAAAGCATGTTTCGAACAGCGATGTCTAAGCGCAATGTAGACACCTCTTCGATGGATGTGAAGCCTTATGACGCCCATGGTAAAACCTATCGCCAAACCATTGCGTTTAAAGAAGGTATTGAACAGCCAACGGCAAAGAAGATTGTAAAGCTAGTTAAAGACGCCAAAATTAAAGTGCAAACCGCCATTCAAGGTGAAGAGCTTCGCGTAACAGGTAAAAAGCGCGATGATTTACAGCAAGTGATAGCACTCGTAAAAGAATCTAATTTAGGTCAACCTTTTCAATTTAAGAACTTCCGCGACTAATTTATGGAATCACTCACCCTTTCTACCGACACTATTACCGCACAGGCCACGGCACCAGGACGTGGCGGCGTAGGTATAGTGCGCGTATCCGGCCCAAAGGCTAAAGCCATTGCTGAGGCACTGGTTCCTAGTGCGTTGACACCACGTATTGCAACCTATACGCCGTTTGTTGACGCCAACAACAGTGTGATAGACCAAGGTATCGCCCTATTTTTTAAAGGCCCAAACTCGTTTACAGGTGAAGATGTGCTTGAATTACAGGGCCATGGCGGTCAGGTAGTGATGGATATGCTGATTGATGCTGTACTAGCTACAGGTCATGCTCGCTTAGCCAATCCGGGTGAATTCAGTGAACAGGCCTTTTTGAATGATAAGTTAGACCTTGCGCAGGCAGAGGCGATTGCTGACTTAATTGATGCAAGCTCGAAACAGGCTGCGAAAAGTGCGCTTCGTTCATTGCAGGGTGAGTTTTCCACACAAATTCAGATCTTATCTGACCAAATTGTACACCTTCGTATGTTTGTCGAGGCCGCTATCGACTTTCCTGAAGAAGAAATCGACTTTTTGTCTGATGGAAAAGTTTCAGGTGACTTAAGCGCAATTATGCAAAGCTTAACAAAAGTGCGCGAACAGGCTAAACAAGGCACCTTGTTGCGCGAAGGTATGCAGGTGGTGATTGCGGGGCGCCCTAATGCGGGTAAATCGAGTTTGTTAAATGCCTTAGCAGGACGTGACAGCGCTATTGTTACTGATATTGCCGGTACTACACGCGATGTACTAAAAGAGCACATTCACATTGATGGTATGCCGGTACATATCATCGATACTGCAGGTCTTCGTGAAAGCCCAGATAAAGTAGAACAAATAGGCATTGAGCGCGCATGGCAAGCTATTAACGAAGCTGACCATGTGCTGTTTGTTGTGGACTCTACCGCAACGTCGGTTATCGACCCTTATGAGATTTGGCCAGAATTTATGGCGCGACTGCCACAAGGGATCCCCGTTACAGTGGTGCGCAATAAAGCTGACTTAAGTACTTTAGACATCGGACAAAGCACGGTTGCTACCGAACAAGGCGATATCTCGATTATCAACTTATCAGCCAAAGAAGGTAGCGGTGTTGATACGCTAAAAGCGCATCTAGCAAAAACCATGGGCTTTGATACGACCACTGAAGGTCAGTTTATTGCTCGAAGACGACACATAGATGCACTTGATCAAGCCTACAGCTATGTAAGCACAGGTGAACAACAGCTACACGATGCCATGGCCGGTGAATTACTTGCTGAAGAATTACGCTTGGCGCATCAGGCGCTATGTGAGATAACCGGTGAGTTCACATCCGACGATTTGCTTGGCAAGATTTTTTCGTCGTTTTGTATCGGCAAGTAGCGTAACCAATAAAGTGTTAAGTAAGATGGTAAATAACCTAACGGATAAGACTTACTTGCGTTAAGACGACAATTGTAAATAGAGAAGTAACCCATTAATGAGCAAGCACTTTGAAATAATTGTTGGCACTATGTTAGGTGCCGCAGAGTACGTGGCAGATGCCATTGCAGAAAAACTTGATGCAAAGGGGCACACCTACACTATTCATGCTGAACCGAGTTTAGAAGAGATCAATACAGACTCAACGTGGATCGTTTGTACGTCTACCCATGGTGCAGGTGAACTACCTGACAATATCCAACCGTTTGCAAAACAGCTAGAAAATGCTGATCTAAGCTCAGTTAACGCCTACGTTATTGGCCTGGGCGACACCAGCTACGACACCTTTTGTTTCGGTGCGAAAGAAATGGAGAAGCACATAGCAAAGGCTGGTGGAACATTAATCACTGATGCCCTTTACATCGATGTGCTTGAACATCCTATTCCTGAAGATGCTGCAGTAGAGTGGTTTGAAGAAAAGCTGGCAAATGCTTAACAAGAGCTTCAATGTGGACATTGCGCTATGAACAGCAACCTCACCCAAGCTGAACTCGCTGCATTACAATCCCCTCTTTCTAACGACTGTCGGGTACTTTATTTACTCGGCCTTCGCCCGGATGCAAATTCAGCGACCACATCGTCTGCGCCTATTGATTACAAGCAACTATTAAATTTACTAAACGGCGATGACAAAGAAGCGCCTTATCAGCGTGGCCGGCAGGTCAACAGCTTAGTAAGACAGCTTGAACAGGTGGGTTTAGTTGCCCTGCCCCTGGAGCTTGACCTTGATCACACGATTAATGGGAAAACGCTTCTTCTTCCGCTTTTAAGTGAGCCACAGTCAGACTTTGAGCAACTCCATGCTCGTCATAGTGCCATGAGCCCAAATTGGACGCCTAATAAAGCGCTGTTTGAAGAAATGGCCTCGCTACTTGGTATTATCGACAAGACTTTTGATGACAACGAGGTGGGTGAATTCATCGCCTACTGGTTGGGAAGACCAAGCTCCGTGTTTAGTGAATTTCAATGGACACAAAAATTTGCTAACAATATCAAGCGCAAACGCTTGGCTTCAGGCTACGCTCCAACAAAAGTGGTAGGAACGCAGCAAGTGAAAGTTGCAGCCGGCATAGAAGCAGATGATAATGCAAGAAAGCTGGTTGAAAAGTATGCCGCAACAAAGAAGAGTTAATTCATTATGGATCGTATAACTGACAAAATTGCTAATCTTGCCAAAGCGCTTAAAAAAGATGTCGATCCCAATGGTGAGTACATCGACTACAAGACGCTGCGCAAGCAGTATGAAGCGAAAGCTAACGAAGAAGTGTCACAACTACAGCAGCGCAGTAAGAAAGCGCGTGTAGAAGCGATCCATGGCCGTTCTGACTTAAATCCGAAGTGGACGTTTGCCAACTTAGTGGAAGACAGTGACGATGTCATAGAAGCGGTTTCTATTGCGCAGTCGTTTATTGCGGCTCATGATGATCCAGCGTGGCGCCAAAGTGGCTCTCATATGATGATTTTCTATGGCGATTATGGTCGCGGTAAGTCACATATTGCAGGTGCTATTGCCCATCAACTTATCGAGCAATATGAGATTTCTGTGCTGTACCGTCAACTTTCGACTCTGCTCGAAATGCGCAACTTTTCCTTTGATTTCTCCGCTACCGATAATGCTAGTCAGCGTTTTCGAGAAATAAACCAAGAGCTTTTAGACGTAGATCTGCTTATTTTAGATGAAGTCTGTGTGAACGAGTCTGCACTAAAGAAAAACGCACAGAGCTGGTTTGGGAACTTGCTGAGACAGCGCTTAGTAAATAAGAAAAACTGTATCTTAATCACTAATCACAACTTAGCTGAACTGGAAAATGCTCTTGGTCGTTATTGCTTCGAGTCCATAAAAGAATACGACACTTACAAGGTACGATTCCAAGGTCCTAGCCGCCGTGAAGGCCTAACTATCGAACAAGAAGATATGCAAGGTTCTGTTGCACAGCCACGCTATCAACCTAACCAGGTGCGTTAATAGCACCTGGTTTACACCCTTTCAATATATTACTTTTCTTCGCTTTCTCCTTTATAAACGCTTATTCACCTCTCAGTTTGCGCTATTAGAGAACGGATCAATTTGCCTGCTCAACACTCGTTTAACTAAGCGACCACTTTTACAATTCATAGATATGAATATCGATCCCATTAATTTATACGGTTGAGTCTTCTATATTCCTCAGATTTTGGTTTTAACTGCGACTATATTTTGTTCAGCATTAATGTTTTTTTCTCGAAAAATAGCCTATCTTGAAAAAAATAATTTCGTTGTTGATAAAACAATGCACTTTTTTAGAAAAGCGCACAATTGCGATCGGGCGATCTAATCACAGCTTTTCGAGAAGATCTCCTCCACAATAAGATCGCGCTATAACGCACGTAGTTACACGATCTTTAGATCATAATACATAAATAGCAAACATTTTATCCCCAGCTGGATCACATCTTGATCACCCCTGTGGATAGGATCCTACAAACCACTGTGTATAAGCTTTGATCCAAAAAAGAATAACTTTTCAAACAAATCAGGGTGTGGATAAAAAGGGTATTTATACACAAGTTTGAAGTAGGGTTATGGATCGGGGTTTCCCAATGTTGTTGATCGCGTAACTTGATGATCTTTATGTTCTTTGATCGGTTACCCACAGATCTTGATGATCCTAATAAAAGTAAAAATAAACAGATCTAAAAGAGATCTTAAGATCTTATTATTCGATCACGCGTTTTTAAAAACAGGTTTTGAGGAAAATTTAATCATTTTCTTTATGCAATAAGTCAGATAAAATACGCGCCCTTTTTTCGACAGTGTTGACTTGAGAAAAATTAGTTTTTAATCGGCTTATCGTAAGTTAATAGTGAGGTTTAACCATGTTTTATGCTGAAGCATTTGATGTCATCGTAGTAGGTGGTGGACATGCAGGTACAGAGGCGGCACTTGCAGCTGCTCGCATGGGAGTGAATACGCTTTTGCTAACTCACAATATCGAAACGATCGGTCAGATGTCCTGTAACCCAGCAATCGGCGGGATCGGAAAAGGACATCTTGTAAAAGAGATCGATGCGTTAGGTGGCGCAATGGCACTGGCGATCGACAAGGGTGGAATTCAATTTAGAACATTGAATTCTTCAAAGGGTCCAGCGGTACGAGCAACACGTGCACAAGCTGACAGGACGCTTTATAAAAACGCCATTCGAGATATTGTTGAAAACCAAGAGAACTTAACCTTGTTTCAACAAAGCGTTGACGATCTTATTGTTGAAAACGATCAGGTCTGCGGTGTGGTTACGCAAATGGGGCTGAAGTTTAAAGCTAAGTCTGTCGTACTCACAGTAGGCACCTTCCTCGGCGGCACGATTCACATAGGACTTGAAAACTATCGCGGCGGTCGTGCAGGCGATCCACCGTCTATCGCACTTGCAGATAGACTACGTGCGCTCCCTTTTCGCGTTGAACGTTTAAAAACGGGGACCCCAGCACGGCTTGATGCGCGTTCGTTAGACTTTTCTGTGATGCAACCTCAGCCGGGTGATAATCCAACACCGGTATTCTCGTTTATGGGTGACAGAACCATGCACCCTACGCAGATCCCTTGTTACATCACACATACTAACGAAAAAACCCATGATATCATTCGCGGGGGCTTAGACCGCTCGCCAATGTTCACCGGCGTTATCGAAGGTATTGGGCCTCGTTACTGCCCGAGTATTGAAGATAAGATAACCCGTTTTGCTGACAAGACCTCGCACCAAATTTTTGTTGAGCCAGAGGGCTTAAACAGCATTGAAGTTTATCCTAATGGTATATCTACAAGCTTGCCTTTTGACGTGCAAATGAACCTTGTTCGTTCGATCAAAGGTTTTGAAAACGCACATATTGTTCGCCCTGGTTATGCTATTGAGTACGACTTCTTTGATCCAAGGGATTTGAGACAAACGCTAGAAACCAAATTTATTAAGGGCTTGTTCTTTGCTGGCCAGATCAATGGTACTACTGGTTACGAAGAAGCGGGCGCACAAGGCTTAGTAGCTGGCGCGAATGCGGCACTACAGGTTCAAGAGAAGGATCCACTGACTTTACGTCGTGATCAAGCGTACATGGGCGTACTTATTGACGATTTAGCGACAATGGGTACGAAAGAGCCATACCGCATGTTCACTAGCCGTGCTGAATACAGACTGCTGCTTCGTGAAGATAATGCCGATAGTCGTCTAACCGCGATGGGCCGCGAGATTGGTCTTGTTGACGATGCGCGCTGGGCGAAATTTAACGACAAGATGGAAGCGGTCGAAAGCGAACTACAGCGCCTTCGCGGACAGTGGATCCATCCTGATCATGCAGCTACACCTGAACTCAATCCTATGTTAAAAAATCCGGTGAGCCGCGAGCATTCTCTTGAAGAACTGATACGCCGACCTGAAATGACTTATAGTCAGTTAATGGAAATTGAGAGCATAGGTCCGGGCCTTGAAGATCCGATAGCGGCAGAGCAAGTTGAAATTCAAATTAAGTACGCTGGCTACATTGCCCGTCAAATGGATGAGATTGCGAAAACGCAGCGACACGAAAATACATTGTTGCCGGTTGATATGGACTTCAGCAAGATTTCTGGCCTGTCGAACGAGGTTGTTGCCAAACTAACGGAAGCTAGACCAGAAACAATCGGTAAAGCGTCGCGCATTTCGGGCATTACCCCGGCGGCTATTTCTTTACTGCTGGTTTATCTTAAAAAACACGGCATGTTACGTAAGCAAGAGAAAATTAGCGCGTAAAACACGCGCTTAACTCATCAGGCTACTCGCAGCGCTTAGTTTTTCCTATTTATTCGCGTATTATGCTAATCATAATTGCCTAACTATGTGAAAACTAGAAAAACTAGGCGCTTACCATACAGTTCTATTGTTCCTTTTCACTAGCGTCGTGCGGCTTCTACTAAAAGTACATTTGATTTGTACGTGAAGAAGTTGCGTTGGTTAACGATGGCAAAAAGTGTGACAAATGCATAAAACAAATTACGGTTCGCCGCTAATGTTTATGCTAAAGACTGAGTTAAGTTAAAAACTTCAACGCGAACAGAAAGATTTTTTAATGACGATACAGCAAGAATTGCGCACCATTTTGGTTTCTGGACTTGATGCTCTTTCACTTGATTTGAGTGACAAGCAACAGCAGCAGTTAGTTGACTATGTGATGCTTATGGATAAATGGAATAAGGCGTACAACCTTACTTCTGTGCGCGACCCTAAGCAAATGATGGTCAAACACATTCTGGACTCGTTAGCGATTGTCCCCTTTCTTGATGGCGACAATATCATTGATGTTGGTACAGGGCCTGGCCTTCCTGGTATGCCGTTGGCTATTGCGTTCCCAGATAAATCTTTTACGCTGCTTGACTCACTAGGCAAACGCGTACGATTTATGACGCAATGTGTGCACACGCTTGGATTAACTAATGTAACTCCAGTGCAAAGCCGCGTCGAACAGCACAATGGCGAGACGCCCTACGATATTGTTTTAAGCCGAGCTTTCGCTTCGCTAAAAGATATGTTGCACTGGTGTCAGCATCTGGTAGATTCTGAAGGTCAATTTTTGGCGCTTAAGGGTCAGTTTCCAAAAGATGAGATAGAAGAAGTAAGTAATTACTTCCATGTGAGTAAAACGGAAAACCTCACTGTGCCAAATTTAGTAGGCGAACGACATCTGGTTTGGCTAAAAAAGAAATAGCCGAAAAATAGAAATAGACGAGAACAGGATCTAACGTGGCTAAGGTAATCGCGATCGCGAATCAGAAAGGTGGTGTTGGAAAGACAACCACTGCAGTTAACGTGGCAGCGTCAATGGCAGCAACCAAACGTAAGGTGTTGCTGATTGATCTCGATCCACAGGGTAATGCGACCATGGGCAGCGGCGTTGATAAATACGACGTTGAATCTACGGCGTTTGAGTTGTTGATTGAAGAAAAGCCAATTAACGATGTTATCGTTAAAGCGACAAGCGGCAAGTATGACCTTATCGCCGCTAACGGTGATGTTACCGCAGCAGAAATTAAGCTGATGGAAATGTTTGCCCGTGAAGTACGGCTTCGTAATGCGTTAAAGCCAGTTATGGACTATTACGATTTTGTCTTTATCGACTGCCCGCCGTCACTTAACCAGTTAACCGTGAACGCCTTAGCTGCAGCTGATTCGGTAATGGTTCCGATGCAGTGCGAATACTATGCACTTGAAGGTCTTACTGCTCTTATGGATACCATTCAAAAATTGGCGTCAGTGGTGAATCCTGAATTGAAGATTGAAGGCGTATTGCGTACTATGTACGACCCGCGCAACCGCCTTGCTAACGACGTTTCAGAACAGTTGAAGCGCCATTTTGGTGAACAGGTTTATCGTACGGTTATTCCGCGCAATGTTCGCCTAGCTGAAGCGCCAAGCTTCGGCACGCCAGCGATGTACTATGATAAGTCATCGACAGGTGCTAAAGCCTACCTAGCATTGGCCGGTGAAATACTGCGCCGTAGGGACAAAACATCGCCTAAACAGGCAAAAGCTAGTTAAACACAATAAGCTGAATACCATCAGCACATGCCATAGAGGACACTATGTCAGCACGTAAAAGAGGCCTTGGCCGCGGTTTAGATGCGCTACTCGCAACCAGCCAATCATCTGCTCAAAAAGAACAAGATGCCGCCGAGGTAAATTCAACCAACGGTGAGTTAAGCAAGCTCCCTATTGAATACTTAGTGCCGGGCAAGTATCAGCCTCGTAAAGACATGTCGCCTGAGGCATTAGAAGAGTTGGCCTCTTCAATTCGAGCACAAGGTATTATACAGCCTATTGTTGTGAGAAAGGTCGATGAACACCGTTATGAGATTATCGCCGGTGAACGTCGCTGGCGAGCTTCGCAGCTAGCACAACTAGACGAAGTGCCGTGCTTAGTCAAAAACGTACCTGATGAAGCGGCGGTTGCCATAGCCCTTATCGAGAATATTCAGCGTGAAGACCTTAACGCAATGGAAGAGGCTCAGGCGCTAGACCGCTTGATGAGCGAATTCGCGTTAACTCATCAAGAAGTGGCCGAAGCGGTAGGAAAATCTCGTACAACTGTCACTAATCTGCTTCGTTTAAACAATCTAAACGACGATGTAAAACTGCTGGTTGAGCATGGCGATATTGAAATGGGTCATGCCCGGGCGCTTTTAGCTTTAGAAGGTGAAACCCAGTCAGAAACAGCGCAAGTGGTATCGGGCAAAGGCCTTACCGTACGTGACACCGAAAAGCTTGTGAAAAAGCTTTTAGAGCCTGCAAAGCCTAAGCCTGAGAAGAAAGTTGATCCTGATGTTCAAAATCTTATGACTCGACTTTCAGAAAATTTAGGTACGCCTGTGGTTATCGACCATAACGCTAAAGGCAAAGGTAAGCTCACGATAAGTTTTAGCGACCTTGAACAATTAGACGGAATTATCTCTAAGATTCAATAGGTTAAGTTGATAAAAACCGAAGTAATTCCCTTGCCTACCCGCAATTGAAATGCTGTCCAATACTACTAGCGGACACTCTCCTTTCCGGTTATAGCAATAGAAAATTTTCAGAATAACTTTCAAAAAGCGATGTACTGTTGAAAATTGTCGGTAAAACAGTATACTTCTGACGCTTTTTGTAAGACGTGAACAAGCTGCGGGTAAAAGTGACGAACAAGTTAGCAAAACGCGGGCTAGACCTCGCTAAAAAAGGGCTACTTTTTCAGGTTGTCACGGCACTGCTCGTTACAGTCATTGCTGGCGCCTCTGGGGGAGCTCATTCAGCTGTATCAGCAGCGGCAGGTGCAGTGACTAGCATTTTGCCTAATATCGCGTTTGCGGCGTTTGCGTTTCGTTACGCAGGGGCAAGTAAAAACCAACTTGTTGCACGGAGTTTTAGCCAAGGCTCGAAATTGAAGCTGGCATTGACAATTATTTTATTTGTAATTGCTTTTAAAGGTTTAAACGCCGCGCCATTAGAAATCTTTCTGGCGTTTGTGATTACAACGGCTAGCCACGGTCTAGCCATGTTTCATTACGGTACGAAACAATAAAGACAACGCAAGGCGTTGCGATAACGAAAACCATATATTCGACCGAACGAAACACAAGAACCAGTCACCAAATTTTTACACTTTACAACTTGGGTTAAACAATGGCATCTGAATATACTACCTCAGAATACATCAAGCACCACTTGACCAATGCCACCATGTGCTCAACTGACAACGGAATTGCTTTTAACAAAGCGTGTTCTGACGCCGGTTTTTGGGCGTGGCATGTTGATACATTGGCATGGTCTATTGGTCTTGGTCTTCTTTTTCTAATCATTTTTAGAAGCGTTGCATCAAAAGCGACAACGGGCGTACCTGGCAAAATGCAGGCGTTTGTTGAGCTTGTTGTTGAATTCGTTGACGACAATGTAAAAAGCACTTTCCACGGTAAAAGCGCATTAATCGCGCCATTAGCTTTAACCATCTTTGTTTGGGTATTGCTGATGAACCTTATGGATCTTGTTCCAGTTGACTTGCTACCTACCATCGCGGGCCTAATTGGTTCTTCAGCGTTTGGTATGGACCCTCATGACGTATACATGAAGGCGGTACCAACCACTGACCTTAACCTTACGTTTGCGCTAGCAGCGGGTGTATTCATCCTAATTCTTTACTATTCAATCAAGATGAAAGGCATTGGTGGCTTTACTAAAGAGCTTACGATGCAGCCTTTCGGTCACCCGCTTTTCATTCCGGTGAACTTTATTCTTGAAACCGTTACTTTGCTTGCGCGTCCGCTTTCACTAGCGCTACGTTTGTTCGGTAACCTATACGCGAGTGAGCTAATCTTCATCCTTATCGCGACGATTGGCTACTTCCAGCTTCCACTGCACTTCATGTGGGCTGTGTTCCATATTCTGGTACTTCCGCTTCAGGCGTTTATATTCATGATGCTAACCATCGTGTACTTAAGCCTAGCGGCAGAAGACCACTAAGAATTAACGGGTACCGGGAATACGTTTGTCGGTACCGTTTTTAACCGAGTTTTATTTTAAACATTAACCTTAACTAAACTTTAAATCGGAGATTTAAACATGCTTGCAATCGCAGTTGCTATCCTAATTGGTATGGGTGCTCTTGGTACCGCTATCGGCTTCGGTCTTCTAGGTGGTAAATTCCTAGAGTCTGCTGCTCGTCAACCAGAACTTGCACCACAACTACAAGTTAAAATGTTCATCGTAGCGGGTCTTATCGATGCTATCGCGATGATCGGTGTTGGTATCGCACTATTCCTATTGTTCGCTCCACCTCAATACCTACTTTAATTCATACTCTAGCGAACTTTTATGAGGAGAGGCGATAGTGAATATTAACGCCACTTTTATTGGTCAATTAATCGCCTTCGCTGTGTTCGTGGTGTTCTGCATGAAATATGTATGGCCGCCGCTAATCGCAGCGATTGAAGAACGTCAGAAGAAGATTGCCGATGGCCTTGAAGCTTCTGAACGTGCAGAGAAAGACCTAGAGCTAGCTCAAGCGAAAGCAACTGAGCAGCTTAAAGATGCGAAAGCGCAAGCAGCTGAAATTATCGAGCAGGCTAAAAAGCGTGCCAACCAATTGGTTGACGATGAAACGCAAAAAGGCCATGCGGAACGCGAAAAAATTATCGCTTCTGGTTATGCCGAGATTGAAGCTGAACGCAATCGTGCCAAAGAAGATTTGCGCAAGCAGGTTTCTGCTCTTGCAGTAGCTGGCGCACAGCAAATCTTACAACGTGAAATCGATGCTAACGCACAAAACGACATTGTTGAAAAACTTGTCGCTGAGCTTTAATTGGGAGATGAGCCATGTCTGAATTGACTACTGTTGCTCGTCCTTATGCTAAAGCTGCTTTCGATTTTGCTGTCGAGAAAAATGCCGTTGCAAAATGGCAAGAAATGCTCACCTTCGCAGGTGAAGTAGCAGTAAATGAAGATATGCACCAGTTGCTAACTGGTGCTATCGCCGCTGATACACTAGCCGACATTTTTAATAATGTGTGTGGTGAGCAACTCGACGAACACGGTCAAAACCTAGTAAAGGTTCTGGCTGAGAATAAACGTTTAGCCGCGTTGCCTGAAATTTCTACTTTGTTTGATGCGTTTAAAGCAGATTACGATAAAGAAGTAGAAGTGGACGTAACCTCAGCATCTACGCTGACTGATGCCCAAACAAATGAATTGGTAGCATCTTTGGAAAAACGTTTGGCACGTAAAGTGAAGCTTAATTGTAACGTGGACCCTGCCCTGATCGCTGGAATGGTAATAAATGCCGGTGATACAGTAATTGATGGTTCCGTAAAGTCGAAATTGAACCGTCTAGCAGACGCGTTGCAAGCATAACGGGGATAAGAGCATGCAACTTAATTCCACTGAAATTGCTGAACTGATCAAGAAAAGAATTGAACAGTTCAATGTAAGCAGTGAAGCACGTAATGAAGGTACTATCGTCGCAGTAACTGACGGTATTATCCGCATTCATGGCCTTGCAGATGTAATGCAGGGTGAAATGATTGAGCTTCCTGGAAGCCGTTACGCAATTGCACTAAACCTTGAGCGAGACTCTGTAGGTGCAGTTGTTATGGGTCCTTATGCGGACCTGAAAGAAGGCGATAAAGTACAATCTACTGGCCGTATTCTTGAAGTACCAGTAGGTACCGCACTTCTTGGTCGTGTTGTAAACACACTAGGTGAACCTATTGATGGTAAAGGCGCAATTGACGCGGCTGGTTTCGAGCCAGTTGAAAAAATTGCACCTGGCGTAATTGAACGTCAATCAGTAGACCAGCCAGTACAAACTGGTTATAAGTCAGTTGATGCCATGATCCCAGTAGGTCGTGGTCAGCGTGAGCTTATCATCGGTGACCGTCAGTGTGGTAAAACAGCAATGGCTGTTGACGCTATCATCAACCAAAAAGGTACAGGCATTAAGTGTGTGTACGTAGCGGTTGGTCAGAAAGCGTCTACTATCGCTAACGTAGTACGTAAACTAGAAGAGCACGGTGCCCTTGACCACACTATCGTGGTAGCAGCATCTGCTTCTGAGTCTGCAGCGCTTCAATACCTAGCGCCTTACTCTGGTTGTACTATGGGTGAATACTTCCGTGACCGCGGTGAAGATGCGCTAATCGTATATGATGATTTGTCTAAGCAAGCTGTTGCTTACCGTCAAATCTCACTACTACTTAAGCGTCCACCAGGCCGTGAAGCTTACCCAGGTGACGTATTCTACCTTCACTCACGTCTACTAGAACGTGCTGCACGTGTAAACGAGCAATACGTTGAGCGTTACACTAATGGTGAAGTGAAAGGTAAGACTGGTTCATTGACTGCGCTTCCTATTATCGAAACGCAAGCTGGTGACGTATCTGCATTCGTACCAACTAACGTAATCTCAATTACCGATGGTCAGATTTTCCTAGAAACTGACTTGTTTAACGCAGGTATCCGTCCAGCGGTTAACGCTGGTATCTCGGTATCTCGTGTTGGTGGTGCTGCACAGACTAAAATCATCAAGAAATTGGGTGGCGGTATCCGTCTAGCTCTAGCTCAGTATCGTGAACTTGCGGCGTTCTCGCAGTTTGCTTCTGACCTTGATGATGCAACTCGTGAGCAACTTGAGCACGGTGAGCGCGTAACTGAGCTAATGAAGCAGAAGCAGTACGCTCCACTATCAATTGCTAACATGGGTGTATCTCTGTTCGCGGTAGAAAAAGGTTTCCTTAAGGGTATCGAGCTTAACAAAATCCTAGATTTTGAAGCCGCTCTTCACTCTTACATGAACAGCGAACACGCTGACCTTATGAAGACTATCAACGAATCAGGTAACTACAACGACGAGATTGCCTCTAAGTTGAACGACGCTTTAACAAACTTTAAAGCGACACAAACTTGGTAATCAATGGTGCTGGTGTTTAACCACCAGCGCAATTCGTTGAGTAATCGGAGAGATAGTCATGGCCAGCGGTAAAGAAATAAAAGGTAAGATTGGGAGTATCAAAAATACTCAAAAGATTACCAGTGCGATGGAAATGGTTGCTGCGTCTAAAATGAAAAAGGCGCAGGAACGTATGGCTTCTGGCCGTCCATATGCACAAAATATGCTTAAAGTGATTGGTCACATTGCAAACGGTAACCTTGAATATCGCCATCCATATTTGGAAGAGCGTGAAGTCAAGCGCGTCGGTTACATTGTGATTTCCACTGACCGAGGCTTATGTGGTGGCTTGAACACCAATGAATTTAAGCTCGTCACCCAAGACGTCAAAAAATGGCGTGAACAGGGTGTAGAAGTGGATTTCGCTGCATTAGGTTCTAAAGCGTGCAGTTTCTTCAACCGCTTTGGTGGCAAGTTGCTTGCTGCTGAATCTGGTTTAGGTGACAAGCCGTCTGTGAGCGATGTAGTGGGTGTTGTGCGCGTTATGCTTAAGGCGTACGACGAAGGGCAAATTGACCGAGTATTCTTGGTATTTAATGACTTCGTTAACACCATGACACAGAAACCTGTGATCAATCAGTTATTGCCTTTGCCAAAGTCAGAAGACGAAGAATATCAACATCGTTGGGACTACATCTACGAGCCAGATCCAAAAGAAATTTTGGAAGCACTAATGGTTCGTTACATTGAGTCTCAGGTGTATCAGGGTGTTGTAGAAAACGCGGCGTCAGAACAAGCTGCGCGAATGGTTGCCATGAAGGCAGCAACCGACAACGCCGGTAACCTTATTGATGAGTTACAACTGGTATATAACAAAGCGCGTCAGGCTGCGATCACACAAGAAATTAGTGAGATTGTTAGCGGTGCCGCAGCGGTGTAGGCAAAGGTTTAAAAGAGATAACGAGGACAAATTATGAGTCAAGGTAAGGTCGTCCAAATCATTGGCGCCGTTGTGGATATTGAGTTTCCACAAGATGCGGTACCAAGAGTTTATGACGCACTACGAGTTACCGAAGGTGACTTGTCAGGTCTAACCCTGGAAGTGCAACAGCAATTAGGTGGCGGTGTTGTTCGTGGCATCGCACTAGGTACTACTGACGGACTAAAACGTGGTCTTGCAGTAGAAAATACCGGTAACCCAATCATGGTTCCAGTTGGTACAAAGACACTAGGTCGTATCATGGACGTATTGGGTAACCCAATCGACGAAGCAGGCCCAATTGGTGAAGAAGAGCGTATGTCTATTCACCGTGAAGCGCCTAGCTACGAAGATCAGTCTAGCTCGGTAGAACTACTAGAAACTGGTATCAAAGTAATCGACTTGGTTTGCCCATTCGCTAAGGGTGGTAAAGTTGGTCTATTCGGTGGTGCGGGTGTAGGTAAAACCGTAAACATGATGGAACTTATCCGTAACATCGCGATCGAGCACAGCGGTTTCTCAGTATTCGCAGGTGTTGGTGAGCGTACTCGTGAGGGTAACGATTTCTATCACGAAATGAACGACTCAAACGTACTTGATAAAGTATCGCTTGTATATGGTCAGATGAACGAGCCACCGGGTAACCGTCTACGTGTTGCACTTACCGGTCTAACTATGGCTGAGAAGTTCCGTGACGAAGGTCGTGACGTTCTTTTCTTCGTAGATAACATCTATCGTTATACTCTAGCAGGTACTGAAGTATCAGCACTTCTAGGTCGTATGCCATCTGCGGTAGGTTACCAGCCTACTCTTGCAGAAGAGATGGGTGTACTTCAGGAACGTATTACGTCAACGAAGACTGGTTCAATCACCTCAATCCAAGCGGTATACGTACCTGCGGATGACTTGACTGACCCATCTCCAGCGACAACCTTTGCTCACTTGGATGCAACGGTAGTACTTTCTCGTGATATCGCGTCTCTTGGTATTTACCCTGCGGTAGACCCACTAGATTCAACGTCTCGTCAGCTAGACCCGCTAGTAATAGGTCAAGAGCACTACGACGTAGCACGTGGCGTACAGACTGTTCTTCAGCGTTATAAAGAGCTGAAAGACATCATCGCGATCCTAGGTATGGACGAACTATCTGAAGAAGACAAGCAAGTGGTATCACGTGCTCGTAAGATTCAGCGTTTCCTATCTCAGCCGTTCTTCGTAGCAGAAGTATTTACCGGTGCACCTGGTAAATATGTTTCTCTAAAAGACACAATCAGTGGTTTTAAAGGTATTCTAGACGGTGAGTATGATCACCTTCCAGAGCAGGCCTTCTACATGGTTGGTTCTATCGAAGAAGCGCTAGAGAAAGCCAAGAAAGCATAATGGCGGGGCTAGCATTAGCTAGCCTAGCATCATGCTAACGTACCTAATCAGGAGGTTCACATGGCAATGACAGTACATTTGGACGTAGTAAGCGCGGAGAAAGCGATTTTCTCTGGACGCGTTGAATCGATTCAGGTGACAGGTAGCGAAGGTGAATTGGGTATTAACCCAGGACACGCGCCACTTATCTCTGCTATTAAACCTGGTATGGTGCGTTTGGTTAAACAGCACGGTGAAGAAGAAGTTATTTATGTTGCAGGTGGTGTACTAGAAGTACAGCCTAACAACATTACCGTACTGGCTGATACCGCGGTTCGAGCTGAAGATCTTGACGAGCAGGCAGCACAAGAAGCCAAACGACGTGCAGAAGAGCACATCGCCAATCCAGGCGCTGACTTTAACTATGCCGAAGCAGCTCACGAGCTTGCAGAAGCAATTGCACAACTTCGTCTTATTCAGAAGTTACGCAAGTAAAAAGCACAGCTTTGAAAAAGCCCGCCATCTGGCGGGTTTTTTATTGTCGAACGAAAAGTGAACGTTCACATTCTCTAACGCTTATTTATATTGCTTACGCTGGCTTTAACGCTTAAGGTTGTGATGGTATCAGTAGCCCATGGGTATGCTTCTTTAGCGTTCTTTAAATTAAATGAAAGTAAGAAGAACTACCTTTAAATAATTATTTAAATAATGAAACTAAATCCATATTCAAATGCGCATAACGGTGTATTTATAGGATTGTATCCATTCTTATTGGTTGTTGTTCTTCTAGTTATACACTACTTCAGTGGTGTTTTAGCGCTGGACAATAACGGAAGCGTTCGTGAGCAAAGAGACTTTAATTCAGCAATTGGCATGACTTTGCTTTCTGGGTATTTTTGTCTTTGTTTACAACTAAATCATAAGAATGTACTAAGCACAATGATCTCAATATTGGTAAAAACAAACCAGTTGAGTCATTTGAGCCAACATAGGCAAAAACTTTTCACAAAATTCCAGCTACACACCATAAATAGCCTTATTACTGCTATTTTTGCGACTGTAATGTACGTAATTGTAGAAAACCTGCTTTTTTCCGAGGTAAAGTTGTATCAATACGTGATTACAGGATGTGCAGTACTTTTTTGGTTTTTGTTTTTTCTCTTTTTAATTCAGTCTACGTCAAACGTAAGCTATCTAAAAAAGCACGTACTAAGTCAAACTGAGAACTACATTGACTATTTAAACTCTCTCTCCTCTTTGGCTCGTTTATCCTTAACTAACGCGACTTTATCTATTGGCGCATTTTCTCTTTTCCCTATATTTTGGATAAACAAGAACGTTCCTTTTTTGGATATTGCTATGACGTTATTGGTTTTATGCATTATAGCGTTTTACCTATTTTACCCAGTTTTAAAGTTACATTCTCAGTGGCTTAACGGGAAAAATAAAAAGTGCAAAGAGCTTAATGAACGAGTGAACAAAGAGATGTCTTCAGAAAAGTTAGTGCTATCCGAGCAAGAATTAGAAGGGATAAATTCGCTATCGATAAATCTATACGGGGTTAAAGACAAAATAAGGTTTATTGCTTGCGCTCTATTAATAGCTATTTCTTGGGGGATCGTTTTAATTTTCTCCCCCAGCTTCAAAATGCACTTATAAGAGCCTGTACCTAATTTCTTCTTATGAATAAAGTTAATTTACTAGAAAACCTAACGTATCCCGTACTACTCGTAACCTCCATGATCGTTTTACACATTATTGGCGGCACAATACAGCTTGATATTAGCTCTAAAGATGCACAGAGAGACTTTAATACGGCAATCGGAACATCACTACTTAGTGGTGCGTTTCTTTTATCTATTAGAGTCATTCAAAAGAGTGTTGCCAAACACCTTTTACTTATTCTTGATGTAACTAATCGGCGTCATAGTTTTTGGGTACATAGAAGAACCTTATCAGAGCGCTTCAAAATGCACCTGATTTGGTCAGCGACTTTAGGTTTTATAATGCCTATTTTGTATATGGTAACTGAAGGAGTTATTTCGAGAATAAACCAGAAAGAAGTTTTTATCGTTGCTGTGGGAGCAATACCTTTTTGGTTACTGATGTCTCTATACATATTCCAAATAACGACAGTGAATCGGCACCTCAGGAAGTTTCTTAATACAGAAGGTATGGAGCTTATTGTTAAAATAAAGATGTATCAGAGTGTAATGACCGTGGCCGCAATCACTATTGCCACAATTTTACTGGTGTTCTTAATAATGCCTGTATTCTGGATGAACTTATCAATTCATTTGTTTGATATGGTTTTTATATCTTCATTATGCCTGTTTTTAACGCTCCTACTCGTTTCGCCATTAATCAATTATTATCGTAAATTAAGAAAGGCAAAACAGTCACTGGCGAGCGATTTAGATAAAAGAATAGAGTGCCTAATAAAAGAAAGTGTGACCTCAGAAAGAAGCAAAGAAATAGAATATTTACTTGGCCTGAAAGAAAAATACTGCAATTCTAATTTTACTGCGTGTATAGATAAAGGTTAATGTAGCTAAGTGAATCAGCGTGCTTAAGCTGATTCACTTGCATGTTGCCTTCTACCTAACTGTATTGAGATTACTACTGTGCGAATATACGGCGATAAACGTTCTGGAAACTGCTACAAACTCGAATTGCTTCTTTCTCTATTAGGCAAAGCCTGTGAATGGGTTGATGTTGATATTATGAAGGGGGAGACTAGAGCCCCTTCCTTTCTTGAAAAAACGCCTAACGGTAAAATTCCCATACTTGAACTCGATGACGGAAGGGTGTTGTCAGAGTCAAACGCTATTATGCATTACCTTGCTTCTAATACGCCCTACGTTCCCTCTTCCCCCTATCACTTTGCGCAACTGTTACAGTGGCAGTTTTTCGAACAGTATAGCCACGAACCCTATATCGCCGTTGCCCGCTACATCAATATCTATTTAGGGTTGCCTGATGACAGAAAAGCGGAATATGAGTCTAAGCAAGCGGGTGGATACCGAGCGCTTGAGGTAATGGAACATCAACTTAACAACACACCCTATTTGATAGGCGATACCATTAGCTTAGCTGATATATCACTGTTTGCTTATACCCATGTAGCTCATGAAGGCGGCTTCGACTTGTCGGCGTACCCTGCTATTCGCCATTGGATAAGTTTAATTAAAGAGCACAAAGGCTTTATACCAATGAACATTTAGAAAGACCTGTGGCCTTCTAAGCGTTAGATTTGTCTTCTATGGGACTTTGGCCCTTGCCAATGTTTTTGTAAGGCACACTGTGCTTCGTGAAGTGCAGATACGTCGGTTTTTTCTAAACAACTTATCGAATAGGCAGTCGCTTCGAGTGTAGAGAGCGCGTGCTCTAATTTTGTGTGGCGGATTGCATAATTAGACGTTGGCGCCGATGAAAAGTGAAATGTAGGCAAAGTAGCGAGCCATGGATGTTGTTTAACTATGCCGAATGCCTGTTTCCAACTGCCGTCTATTAACAACAAGGTAGACAATTGCTTTAGTCTTTCTGGTGCAGTTCTTTCTATCGGCATACTGGTATCACTGGGATACATGAGTGCTGTATGTTCTAGAGAGCACTCGTTGGGCAAGCTACCCATAGCTTGCGCATCATTTGTAAGAACAATACGACTTGTTGGAATACACAAAGAAACTAGCCTTGCAGTATTTTTTGCATGATAGGCTTCTTTTTCATGCTGAATAATGATGATATTCAACGACGTATTCACAGTGCTAATATGGGCGCAGATACACGTTGCTTCGGGGTATCCACATTTTTTACAATAAAGGCGCATTACCTAATTTCTCTACCTTTTTTACAATGTTAACTGCGTTCATTTATCGCAATCACCTATTTAACAGCGCAACTTACCAGATAGGATAATATACATCATGGCAGGTGAAGCCGTACAATCTAGAGTAGAGAAAACGCTTTCTTACGTACCATCAGGACATGTAATTAGTTACGGCCAACTCGCTGATTTATGTGGGTTACCTGGCAGAGCAAGAATGATGGGAAAATGTTTAAGAGAGATAACCATAGACTGTAACTGGCATAGAGTATTACGTAGTGACGGAAAAATTGCTTTTCCTGCTGGCTCGGAAAAAGCAGAGGAGCAACGACAGCGTTTAACAGCGGAAGGTGTTGTAGTTAAAAATAACCGGGTCAATATGAGAAAATTCGCATGGACGCCAGATTTACACACTATACTGGTAGAGTTAAAGTATTAGGGTTTACAGTTATGAAACTCCTTAATAGCACCGAACTGCATTTGGAAAATAGTGTTGTGCATTTAGAATGATTAAAAAGATTACGATAGATCAGCTAATACCGGGTATGTTTGTTCATCAAATATTAGAGCAAAAAGGTACTTTAACGGTTAAAAGCCAAGGGCGTGTTATATCAAACGATGTCGTTAATGTATTGAAGAAGCAAGGCGTAAAAACATTAGCTATCGATACTGAGAAAGCATTTGATCCTAGTAATAATTCAACTTCTTCTACGGACAATAGTAAGCCGAATAATTCGAATAAGGCTGAAAAAGCTAAAAAAGTTTCCCTTGAAAATGAGCTAACGAGGGCATCCAAACTTCACGAACAAGGCAAAGCGATTCAAAAGCTTTTGCTTGCTAGTGTTCAAAAGGAAACACCTTTTGATGCAAGCATTCCAAAAGCATTTTCGAGCAAGCTGGTGGAGTCAGTTGATAGAAATCCTGATGCGCTGCTTTGCTTAACTAAAATTCGCGAAAAAGATGATTACTTACTAGAACACTCCCTTAACGTTGCTATTCTGTTAGCGAATTTTGGCAAGTTTTTAGGTATGTCAGAAGAAGAGGTTCAAGATCTTTCTTACGCGGGTTTTTTGCATGATTTAGGCAAAATAAAAATTCCAGATGAAATACTTCATAAACCAGGTCGCTTAACAGATAGCGAAATGGATATTATGAAGGGGCATGTAAAGCACGGCGTAGACTATCTAAAAGAAACAGACATAGCGCAACCGCTTATACAGGCAATTAGTGAACACCATGAACGTTTAGACGGTCTAGGCTACCCAGCCGGAACCAAGGGTGACGACATTAGCAAAGCAGGACGTATGTTGGCTATTGCAGATATGTACGATGCGTTGACTGCGGATAGGGTTTACAAAGCAGGTATGTCTAGCCAAAAAGCATTCTCTATTTTAATGAATGATGCCCCCACCCGACTTGATAAATCGCTTGTTCAGCAATTTATAAAATGCCTAGGTGTTTATCCCGTAGGTAGCCTAGTATTATTGTCTAATGAAAGGCTAGCTATGGTACTGGAACAGAAAGGTTCACCTCTTACGCCATTAGTAAAGGTTTTCTATTCCGTCCGTAACAGTCATTATTTAACACCGAAAGATATTGACCTATCTATAGATAAAACCGTAAGCATCACAAAGGCTGTTATCGCTTCAGACTACAAAATAGATGTAAATGCATTCTTTGAGCGTTCGGTTTCGGTTGGATAAAACGTTACTGATTGGCAACAGAGTGTAGAGTTTACACTGTGAGGTTACGCCTCTTTTTTCACTTTCTGCAAAAATAAACTGATTCATTTAGCTTACGTTCAGCATGTGTCTTCTACAATTTAGCAATAACTGCTAACAAAGATACAAGGGACTCTCGTTAGCCTTTGATCTAACAGCAATAATTTATTAAAACTAATGTGTAGAGAGTAGTATCTATTCGATGATGGCTATTTGACCTTCAATGAATGGAACACAAATTGCTAATTTAACGTAAAGATATTTATAAAAGTTTTTATACAAAGCTTATTGAGCGCGGCAAAGGACATCTGCCGCTTCTCAATGCAGGGCTTTTAATTGTAATAAGAGGAAGTTATGAAAAAGACTCTTGCTGTAAGTTTAATTGCTGCATCATTAACGGTAGCTGGTTGTGCAACTGATCCTAATAATACTCAAAAAGGCGCCGCTATCGGCGCTGTAGTGGGCGCATTGTTAGGTAAGGCTACTGGCGATAACGATAAAAGTCGTTACGCGTGGGGTGCTGCGGTAGGCGCTGTTGCTGGTGGTGCAATTGGTAATTACATGGATAAACAGGAAGAAGAGCTTCGAAGTGAACTTTCTGATACTGGCGTTCAAGTGGTACGTGAAGGCGATAACCTAAGATTAATTATGCCAGGTGATATTACTTTTGCTACAGATAGCTCAAGTATTAGCCCCAATTTTAACCCAGTCCTTCAAGATGTTGCGAAAGTCGTAAACAACTATGAGAAAACCGTTTTGATGATCAAAGGGCACACTGATGATACGGGGTCTGAGCAGTACAACCAGTCTTTATCTGAACGTCGTGCGGGTGCGGTTAAAAACTTACTGATTAACTATTCAGTTAATCCTACGCGTATTACAACGGTAGGTATGGGCGAATACGCGCCAAAAGTGCCTAACACCAGTGCGGCAAACCGCTCTATGAACCGTCGTGTCGAGATGGAAATTCAGCCTCTTACTCAATCTAATACCTAACGGTCAATAGGTAGTAAGTTAAAGTTGCAAAAGCCCCGTTTCATAGCGGGGCTTTTGCTTTATCCATTGATTTAATTTGCTCGGCAACGCTGTCAGCTAGAGAATTAGGAATAGGTATAGCTAAATGGTATTGGGTTAGCTTCCAATCCTCGCCAGCTTTTATAAGAACGCCAGTCCCCCTTGTTTCGCCTAAGCTTTTATTGTCCAGCAACTCGTCGAACCAAGCTACATTACGGTCTGAAGAGAAATATATGTGTCTGTTTCTGGGGAGATAGGTCCACCCTGTACCTTTATCGAAATGAGGTTTCGCGTAAGCCTTAAATGTTTCTTTGTTCCAAACTTCAGACGCATCAGTACCGATGAAAATGGCACTATCATGATATAAGTCGAAATAACCTTGAAAGTCAGCAACAGAGGCATTGTGATGCAGCGCGTCAAGAGTTCGGTTTACCGATATTTTGTCAGTATTGGCACTGACGTTAGTCCCTACTCCTAAACAAAGCAATAGAAAACCCAATAATAAATACCTCATCACTTCCTCCTGTCCACTTCCCATCTAATTTTCCACGATGTGGCTACCGTTCTACCAGGTTCCACATGGAACAGTCTCTAACGCGTTATTTTTTCGCATTATACGGAGCTAATGTCTCGATTGGCTCCACCTGCTTAATACAAACAGACTTCCCTTAATAATTCGATAACGGATAAGGGGTGCTACCTGCTTTAGCCATCATACTTTATCGTAGATTCTCGCACTATAAGCGTGGGCTCGAAGCTCAGCTTCACCTCGTTAGATAGCCCATAGACTTTGTTTAAAATATATTTCGCTGACATTTCGGCCATGTTAGCAACAGGGTTACTTACCGTCGTTAAGCGTGGGAACACATGATGTGCGAAAACGACGTCATCGAAACCTACAATAGATAAGTCGTGAGGAAGACTCATGCCCAAATCTCGGGCGCAGCTTATTACTCCTGATGCCATCCAATCGTTAGCACAGACAAGTGCCGTAAATGGTAGGTCGCGAGCCATAAGTTCCAATAAGCCAAGCTTTCCATCTTCTTCAGTATAATTACCTTCGAAGATAAGTTCGGAGTTTATTGAAAGTCCAGCTTCAGACAACGCACGTTTGTGTCCTTCCAAACGAAGCTTGGCATCATCCTTTTCGATAGGACCTGAAATATATGCAATGTTCTTATGGCCCAATTCGAGCAAGTGGCGGGTGGCAATATATCCACCTTTTTCATTGTCTAAGGTAGTGCAGGCCTCAGAGAGACCCTCTAGTTGTCTATTAACTAAAGCAATAGGAAGTTTGGACTGATTAAGTTCTAATAAGTATTCATCGGTCAGCGCTTCGGCGTGCATGATAAGCGCATCGCAGTTACGGCTTATTAAAAATTCTACCGCATCTTTTTCAGTTTCAAGACAATTTCGCCCTACTGTGATAATGACGTGTTTATCTGCAGCACGTAGCGTTGACTCTACTGCTTGCATCAAGTCGCCGAAAAAAGGCGCATTTAGTTCGGGTACAAGCACACCTACACTGTCTGTTCGGCTATTAGCCAAAGAGCGCGCGACGGAATTCGGTCGGTAGTTTAATTCTTCCACCGCTTTTTCCACACGCTCTCTCAACACCTTATTTACCGATGCTTTTCCGTTTAAAACGCGGGATACGGTAGATAAAGAAACACCTGCGCGCTCGGCAACTTGGTAAATGGTAGGCACGTGAAAAAACCTCGTTTATTAAAACAATCACTTAACGTTTTTGTATTATGCCGTTATCGGCGGTTGTTCGCTACGTCGAGTGAGCAATGCCTTAGTAACTTCTCGCTGTTTTTCGTCATCTAGAGGGTACAAACAAATAAGTGCTGCACCAGCGAAACCGAATAATGCAGGTATCCAGCTCATCAGTGACTTCATACCAGGAAGCGATTGGCTGATAGTATTGACATCGAGACCGTTGTAACCGTAACTACCCAACACCAACAGTACTAAGGCACCTGCAAAGCCACCCCCAGTCTTTTGAACAAATGAGCCAGCAGAATACACAAGTCCAGTAGCTCTGCGTCCCGTTTTATATTCACTATAGTCCGCGGCGTCGCCCAGCATAGAGAAAAATAAGGTGGGTAAAATAGCGGCAAAAAATTCGGCACTGCAGCCTAAAATGAATATTCCACGCACACTACCTTGGGGCACAAAGTAAATGCCACAGGTTAGTAAGCTACTCGCTAATAGCGCGACTATAAAAAGCTTCTTTCTCCCCACTATCGAAGATAGCTTTGATGTTGCTAGTGCTCCAACAATGGATACCAACAGAAGAGCAATGAAAAAGTACCCGGTAAGTAGTTCGTTTCCTATGTAATATTTAAAATAATAAGCAATAACGCCATACTTAATGCCATTAAACATCATGGTTAAGAAGCCCATGCCTAACAAAATAAGCCAGGGTCTATTTGAAAGCAGATCGATAATATCTTGCTGAGAACGGGAGTTTTTAGATTCTGGACGACGAATTAGACGTCTAATGGCGATAGTAGTAAGCGCCATAACAATAATGAATATTGCGCCTGTTAGGATGTCTCTATAATAAAAAAAGGCGGTAATAGCTGAAAGAGGGATTAAAATTAACGGCAATTGCTTACCCAAGTCGCTAAGCTCAGATGATAGCGAGCGAGGTGCGGACGATAGTTGGTCACCTAATTTTACATCGGATAAACGCGGTTTAGAGTGTCCAGACTCTGAAAGTGGTTGTACTGTTACACGTTCTTTCGTGGTAAATACTGTAATGAGCATTAGCGTGACAAGTAAGGTGGCGAACAGCCACATAGTGTACTGATAGCCGGCAGCGTCATTGCCCTTTCCTAACCAATTTACCAACATAGGTAGGCACCCCATAACTATCAGCCCGCCTAAGAAAGCTCCCGCAAATCGAAAGCCAGATAAACTTGTACGCTCCCTATCGTCAGTTGTCATTACGCCCATTAAGGCTGAATACGGGACGTTATTCGCCGTGTACGCCAGTGTAAGTCCGATGTAAGTCAGGTAGGCATAAACCAATTTACCTGAGTAAGAAAGTTCTGGAGTAGTAAAACAAAGGACCATAAAAAGACCGAGAAATGGCGTAGAGCCTAATATCCAAGGGCGAAACTTTCCCATTTTGGTCTGTGTTCTGTCGGCAATCATTCCCATAATGATATCGGTAACGCCGTCTGAAAGACGAACCACAAGGAACAATACGGCGGCAGCGGCAGCAGTGATACCAAAGGTATCAGTATAGAAAACGGCAAGGTAGGCGAGAGCGCCTCGCCATACCAAGTTAGCTGCAGCATCGCCCATGCCATAACCTATCTTTTCTTTTAGCGTTAGTTTATGGTCCATCGTTTTTTCCAATATTACTATTTTCGACTTGCTAGCAAAGTTTTGTATACATTAGCGCTAAGTTTTGGCGTACGTTTTTGGGTGTTAAAATCAACGTAAACTAACCCGAATCGTTTTTCATAACCCTCTGCCCATTCAAAGTTATCCAAAAGACTCCATGCGAAGTAACCACTTACTTTCACTCCTTCTTTGACTGCCTTGTGGACCATATTCAAATGCTCATGGTAATACTTAACACGGTCGACATCGTTAACTTCGCCATCTATTAATTTATCTGCCATAGCGGCGCCATTTTCAGTAATGAACATAGGTGGCAGCGCATACCTTTCATTCAATGATGTAAGTAAATCATAAAGCGCTTGTGGATAGATTTCCCACCCAATATCAGTTAGCGGCCCTTGGTGAGGGTGTTCGAAAAATAATGCGTTTTTTTCCTTCGGCGCTGAATAGTGTAAACGCGTGTAGAAGTTAACACCTAAGAAGTCGATAGGCTGACAAATAATATCCAAATCCCCCTCCTCTATCGGTGGTCTATCTGCTTCGTCTAGCTCGTATATGACTTCAGGATAGCTACCTTCCATTACTGGCAGCATATACCACTGATTGATATATTCATCTGCTTTGCGGGTGGCTAATAAGTCTTCCGGTTTTTGAGTGGCGGGGTAGCATGGCGTGAAATTCAATACGATACCGGCTTCACTGTTAGGAACATTTTCTCTAAGTGTTTTTATGCCTAAACCATGAGCTAGCAAAATGTGGTGTGCTGCGGTGCGCCCATTTTTTGTTCCAGTTCTACCCGGCGCATGCACGCCAATTTCATAACCTAAGTAAGCGCTGCAAAACGGTTCATTGAAAGTAGCGTAAGAAAAAACGTTTTCACCGAGAGCGCGCGAGATTTTATCCACATAGTTTTGGAATTCATAAACCGTTTGTCTGTATAGCCATCCCCCTCTATCTTCTAAATATTGCGGAAGATCCCAATGATACAGTGTTACGAATGGCTTTATGCCTTTCTCGTTCAGCGCTTCAATTAGTGTTTTGTAGAAGGCTACGCCTTTCGGGTTTAACTCACCATCTTGCGTCATGACGCGAGGCCAAGAAATTGAGAAGCGATAAGCATCTACATTTAAGTCTAACAAGATCTCGAAATCTTCTTTCCAACGCGCTATGTGGTCACAGGCCACCTCGCCATTTGAGTGATCGGCAATTGCAGAAGGGCGCTCACAAAATCTATCCCATATACACTCTGAGCGATTTTCCGCATCACCTTCTATCTGAAAGCTGGATGTAGCGGTACCATAAAGAAATGAACGCTTTAACAAAGGGCTGTCCGCGGGTAGAGAAATACTGTGCATAATAGATAACCTTTTTTCTTAAAGCGCAAAATACATATTGCGCTAAAGAGCAGTATGACTAATTTTCATGAGAGGTGATTTATAGCATAAATAAAAAACAATTAGAAAGCGCTTTCTCACAAAATGTCAGGTTAACGTTAATAGAGTATATAGTTTTCTCTTATCGAACATAAAAAATGAGCAATACTTTAAGACTAAAGTTTATATTTTATGTTATTAATTTTATTGGATTTATTTTTGTGATTAGTTTTTTTTTAATTACCCAAAACGCACCTTCTGTGAATATTTTGTAAAAAATGTGTTGATCTGATCCTTTTGTTGAATTAATGTTCGGAAAGCGCTTTCTTATTGAGGGTTTTTCATTCATTTATAGGGAAAGCCCTTTCTCATGGCGCGAAAGGTTCAAACACACTTATATAACAGATGAAAGAGAGAGCGATCGTGACACACAAAACACCACACAAAAGTAAAATCGCAACAAGCTTGTCGTTAATACTGGGAACCGCATTAAGCAGTGGCGTTATGTCACCGGTCGCCGCCCAAGAATCAGAGAGCGATATTGAAGTAATTCAAGTATCAGGTATCAGAAGTAGTGTCCAAGAGTCGATGGGAATAAAGCGTGATTCGTCGGGTGTTGTCGATGCTATTTCAGCAGAAGATATCGGAAAATTTCCTGATACCAACTTAGCTGAATCATTGCAGCGTATAACAGGTATCTCTATCAGCCGGAATAATGGTGAAGGCAGCCAAGTCACAGCGCGAGGTTTTGGTCCTGACTTCAATATGGTTACCTTAAATGGCAGGACCATGCCAGGCTCTGCTTTACCTGGAGGAGGCGGTACGCCAAATTCTCGCGCGTTTGATTTCTCAGATCTTGCCTCTGAAAGTGTACGGGCTGTTGAAGTGTATAAAACCGGCAGGGCTAGCATTGCAACAGGCGGTATTGGTGCAACGGTTAACATTCGTACTGCCCGCCCATTTGGTGCAGCAGACAATGGCATTACTGCTAGCGTGGGGGCGAAAGCCTTGCACGATACCACCAATCGCGTGGGCGATGATGTTACGCCAGAACTGTCAGGGTTTATTAATTATCTCAACGATGATAACACTTTTGGCGTTACATTTACGGGCTCTTTCCAACAGCGTGACAGCGCAGCACAAGGTGCATTTGTTAATCAATGGAGAGTAAATCCTTTCGATGGAACTGTTCCTCAATCTCCAGACCCAGCGAACCCAGACAGCGGTGACCCTGTTGTATTAAATAATGCGCCAGCTATGGGACAACTGTTTGCTATTCCTTCTGACCTTCGTTATTACATGGCAGACCGAGAGCGTGAGAGAACCAATGCACAGCTAACGTTCCAATTTGCGCCCTCAGAAAAAATGACGGCTACGCTTGATTATACTTATTCGAAACAAGATCTTTATGAAGCGCGCGCTGAACAGTCTATTTGGATGGACGATAGGTATTTCGCTGAGCTAACTTTCGATGATGAAGCGGTTAAAACACCAATATTAATTTCACAAGAGCGCCGGGATTTGCTTCCTCGTGATTTAGGCTTAGCGCTACAAGAACTTAACCAAGTAAACGAAAATAAATCGATTGGCCTAAACCTTGAGTACTTCGTTAATGACGACTTTACTCTGGTTTTTGACCTTCATAACTCGTCAGCTGAAGGCCGCCCCGATGCCCCTTATGGGACGTGGACTAACTTAGGGCTAGGTGCAAATGTGGTTAAAGGACAAGGCGTCGACTTTAGCGGTGATTTCCCTGTTATGTTTGTCGATTTTGACGATGCAGCGCGGGATAATTTGAACGGTAACGGCGTGTTAGACCAAGATGATGTGGGTACATCAATTTTGGACATGAACTTTTCATCCCAAGATACCGAAATCACCCAAGCCCGTCTTGATGGCTCTTATACAATGGACACTGGAAGCATCAACTTTGGTATAGAATCTCGTTCTATGGAAAGTACGTCGCTTCAGTCGCTAACCCGCCACACTATGGGTAACTGGGGCATAGAAAATCCAGGAGAGCTACCTTCAGGTTCATTAACCCCGCTCGATTTAGCTAACGAGTTTGATGACTTCAATACTGATGGTATGTTTTCTCAAGGCTTTACCGGAAGTGTTGGGCAAATTGGTGCATTTGCAGCGCAGCAGTATGGTTTCGACTTGGTTGCTAATAACCCGTTTGCAACAAACAGAACCATTGAAGAAGATATTACCGCCGTTTATTTCGAGCTAGATCTATCGGGCGAGTTAAACGGTATGGAATATAACCTTCTGACCGGTGTGCGTTATGAAAATACTGATGTTACTTCAATTGCAAATATCAGCCTGCCCAGCGGTATAGCTTGGGAAGGGAACAATGACTTCAACGTGCGTTTCGGTAGTGCAATGGAAGACGTTGAAGTAGAGGCTAGCTACGACCATGTACTTCCTTCGTTAGATTTCGATATTGAAGTGGTTGAAAATGTCATTGCTCGTTTTTCTTACAGTAAAACCATCGCGCGACCCACATACAACAACTTAAGTGCTGCTGCATCTGTATCACCTCAGAGTGGACCTACCCTCCTTTCCGACAGTATTACAGCAACGGCGAGTTCTGGTAACCCATCTTTAATTCCGCTTGAGTCCGATAATTTAGACCTATCTGTTGAGTACTATTTCGATGAAACAAGCTATGTGTCTGTGGGCTTTTACGACAAGCGAGTGAAAAACTTCATAGGTAACGAGCAAGTTGAAGAGAACGTATTTGGCTTAAGAGATGTGACAAATGGCCCTCGCGCAGAAGCTGCGCGTGCAGAGTTAGAAGCCCGTGGAATACCAGTAAACGATACATCTCTCTTTAATATGGTTGCTGCCATAGAAAACGGCATTGAATATGACTCATTAACCGATGAGCAATTTGAGCAACAGTTCGATATTTTACCGAACAGCGACGACCCTCTCATAACTTTTATAAACTCAAAGCCAGTGAACAATAAAGCCGCAAATATCTATGGCTTTGAATTGGCTGCACAACATTTCTTCGGCGACAGTGGTTTTGGTGTGTTAGCTAACTATACGTCAGTTAAAGGTGACATTGGGTTTGACAATGAAGCGGCACCCTCTATTACTCAGTTCGCGCTAGTGGGATTAAGTGACACGGCAAACCTAGTATTCATGTACGAGAAAGACGCGCTGCAAGCTCGTATTGCATACAACTGGCGTGACAAGTTCTTAGACACTACATCTCAGTATATTAATGAACCAGGGTACACCGAAGCCTACTCTCAAATTGATTTGAGTATCTCTTACGATATAACCGATGACTTAACCGTGGCTTTTGAAGGTATCAATATTACTGAAGAAAATATTCGCCGACATGGGCGCACCAGTGCAATGCTTTGGAACTTGGATGAATTTGGCGCAAGGTATGCGTTAAGTGCTAGATATACATTCTAAAAATTGGGGTGTATTTGCCCGTTATAGCGCTTAGGGTTGCGCTTTAGCGGGCTTTTTTGTCATAGTGCTGTTTGAATAGTAAACAAAAAATCCGACACGTGAGAGAAACAGTGCTTTTCAAGATAGCGTGGTTATCGTTATATGAGTAATTCACAAAACCAATGCGGTCTGCATCGGGTCGTCATTGTTGGTGGTGGAACTGCAGGGTGGCTTGCTGCTGGCGTTCTTGCAGCGAAGCTTAGCGCAAAACACTCGGTTACCCTTGTTGAATCTCCTACTATCTCATCCATCGGCGTTGGTGAAGGTTCATGGCCGTCACTTCGCGATACACTTCTTGATATTGGTATTAATGAAACTGAATTTTTAACCCTATGCCAAGGTGCTTTCAAGCAAGGCTCTAGTTTTGTGAATTGGCGCAAAGGCGGGCATCGCTATCACCATCCATTCACTATTCCAACGGGCTACAACGAACTTAATATTCATGCTTGTTGGCAAGCTTTTGCGCCCGACATGCCATACGAAGACGCCTTTTCTCTACAATCGGCAATGTGTGCATTAGGCAAGGCGCCCAAGCAAATTGCCACGCCCGACTATGCCCATGTGCTTAACTACGGTTACCACTTTGACGCCACAAAGCTCGCTGATTTATTGAAAAAGCACTGTGTAGAGAAGCTGAACGTTAATCACCTTATAGGCCATATTGCTTCGGTCACTTCACATTCGAATGGCGACATTGAAAAAGTAGTAACAGAATGTGGACAAGAGGTGTTTGGCGACTTGTTTATCGATTGTTCCGGAAGCAGCGGTTTGCTTATTGATAAACATTTCAATGTACCGTGGGTACCCGTTAAGCACGCTATGCTTAACGATAGAGCCATAGCCTTGCAAGTGCCTTACGCAGATAATGATAATGAAATAAAAAGTACCACTATGGCTACGGCGCAAACCTGCGGGTGGACGTGGGATATTGCATTGCAGCACCGGCGGGGTACTGGCCTTGTTTATTCGTCTCAATTCACAAATGCAGAACAGGCAAAGCAGGTCCTTATTGACTATGTTTGTGAACGTTATCCTGGTGCAAATGAGCATGAACTTGCCTTTCGCACACTGTCTTTTGAGCCTGGCTACAGGTCAAAGTTTTGGGTTGAAAACTGCTTAAGCTTAGGTATGTCCTCGGGGTTTGTTGAACCGCTAGAAGCATCAGCCATTGCCATGGTTGAGCTTGGCTTACGCATGCTCTGTGAAGCTTTTCCGCAAAATAAAGCACATATGGAAATAGTCAGTAAACGCTACAACACGCGCTTTGAATACCGCTGGCAGCGAGTCATCGACTTTTTGAAGCTACATTATGTTCTGAGTGATAGAGAAGAGCCTTATTGGGTAGCACAGAGAAGTGATGCTTCAATTCCTGACTCACTCGCTGAGCTGCTTAAACTGTGGAAGTTCCAAAGCCCTTCTCGCTTAGATCTTATCGAGAACGAAGAGATTTTTCCCTCCGCTAGCTACCAATATGTTTTGTACGGTATGGGCTTTACTACGCTAGCGCCGCCACTATGCTTGAACGAAAAAGAAAAGCGAAAATCCCTACATATTCGCGAAACGTTACAACAAACTAAAAATACGTATTTTCAGGGGCTGCCGACTAATAATGCGCTGCTCAAAGATATCGCAAAGCGCTATAACGACGAACAAAAACACCTTCACGCGCATTTTCAACGTCAGGACTATGGCCACGCTTGCGCTTCAAGTGAAAGTAATAGCGCTACAGATATAAATAACAATACCTCTTTAAATAAAAAGGACACCTCTTATGACCGTATCGGGTTTAGATAGCAGTAACAATCAAACGCCCGTTAAAAACGTTGTTATTGCAGGTGGTGGTACTGCAGGGTGGATGGCGGCAACGGCGCTCTCCCGGCTTTTGGGTAAGTCTATAAAGGTTACGCTAGTTGAATCAAAAGATATTGGTATTGTAGGCGTTGGCGAAGCCACCATTCCGCCGATTAGAACATTTCATAAGTTGCTAGGTATAGACGAAAAAGCCTTCATGCGCGCTACACAAGCAACGTTTAAATTGGGTATAGAGTTTGAAAACTGGCGTGAACAGGGTCACAGCTATATACATTCGTTTGGCATTACCGGAAGAGAGTGCTGGGCAGGCGAGTTTCACCATTTTTGGCTACGGGCTAAAGAATACGGGTTTGGTGGCGAGTTTGGTGATTATTGCCCTGAACTGATTGCCGCTAAGCAGAATAAATTTGCTACATCAGAAGCTATGCCGCTCAACTTTGCTTATCATTTTGATGCCGTCGCCTACGGTCGATTTTTAAAATCGTTAGCTTGCGAAGCTGGGGTGACACACAAGATAGGGGATATAGAAAAGGTCGATGTTTTCCCGCAATCAGGCAACATCCAATCCCTACAATTAGCAAGCGGTGAAGTGGTAGATGGTGACTTTTTCATAGACTGTACGGGTTTTAAAGGGCTGCTTATTGAACAGGCGCTCCACACTGGCTATGACGATTGGCAGCACTATTTATTTTGCGATAGAGCAGTTGCCATGCAAACGGAGCTTACTGCGCCACCTGTGCCGTACACCAAAAGCGTGGCACATCAGGCGGGATGGCGCTGGCAGATCCCACTTCAAGAACGCATGGGTAACGGATTGGTATTTTGTAGCCGCTTTATGAGCGATGGTGAAGCAATAGATACACTGAAATCGCAGGTGCCGGGCGCGCCAATTAATGAGCCGAGAGTGATTCGCTTTACGCCCGGTAAGCGCAGGCGTGGTTGGAATAAAAACTGCGTAGCGTTAGGGCTATCCAGTGGCTTTATTGAGCCACTAGAGTCGACTAGTATTCATCTAATAATGACCGGCCTTATACGCCTAATGCGTTTATTCCCTTTTGATGGCATCACCCAAAGCGCAATCGATGAATACAACAACAAGTTTGATAGTGAAATGTCGGCCATACTCGACTTCATTGTTATGCATTACAAGGTGACACAGCGCGAAGACAGTCCATTTTGGCAACAGTGCCAGCGCATGGACGTACCGCCGTCACTTACACATAAATTGGCTTTGTTCGCCGAGTCTGGCCGGGTGTTTTTAGATGATGGAGATATCTTTCGTGTCGACTCCTGGACTCAAGTATTGATGGGCCAAGGCATGACGCCCAAGCAATATCACCGCGTGGCCGATGAAATGAGTGAGCAGTCTTTAAAGCAATTTATGGCAGGATTAAAACAGCAGGTGGATAACCATGTAGCTAAACTCCCCGCGCACGAGGCCTTCTTAACACAGTATTTGAAATGAATTATTTGAAGCGTTAGTTGTTGGCGGCAGGTCGCGCGTTAACAGTGAGCCTAGCAGCTCGCTTTTACCATCTTTCAGGTAAATACTGCGTGAAATACAAAGGCATCACGATATTGGTTTTTTCTAACGCTGAAGAACCTTGTGTACCGGTCAACTTAAAAGTTTTACTTGGATTACATTTTTCAATGTAGGATGCCAACGATTTTGCTCTTGTACGTTTACCACTTTTGACTTCAACAGGGACGATATCGCCAACATCGGTCGCCAAGATAAATTCGATTTCGGCGCGGGCGTCATTCCAAGAATAGCTTGGGTCAACGCCAATAGCAGTGAACTCTTGTTGCACAAAGTTTTCAGCTACATAGCCTTTGTATTCATAGTTTTGTTGCTTAATCTCTTTATAACTGCTGCCTAGCATATGATTGAGCAGGCCCACATCAAAAAGAAACAGTTTAACCATATTTTCTTTTTTATAGGCCGCCAACGGAGATTTCGGCAATCCTTCTATAGGGTAGTTTGGCAAAGCTAAGCGGCAACAGTTAAGCCAATGGATCGCGGTTTCAAAATCGCTATAACGAGATTTACGCTTATGCACATGCTTAAATTTAAAGCGTTTAACCGAATCATCGCTGACAAGTGATAGCTGCGCTGGAATGCTATTGAATACCGATTCAATCAGTGTGGCATCGACCTTGCCCGCGTACTTACCGAAGTCGCGACGATAACCTTCAACTAAGTCGGCATGAATTTTTGTGACTTTTTCAACACGCTCTAGAATGCTTGAATTTTTAAACTGATACCAAGCAGAAACGGCTTCCGGCATACCACCGGTAAAAAAATAGTCGGTTAGTTTGTCCATCAATTTAGTGTGTACTGCCGGTGTGCTTGCTTGACTATCAAACGCTTTGATCAGGGCTTGCTCGTTGGATGCGTAAACAAATTCTTGGAAGGTCAGTGGACGTAAATTGTATTGTTCTACCTTGCCTACAGGGAAGGTATTAAGCAAACCAATGTTAGAGCCGCTGGCTGCGACAAAATAGGACGGTGCTTTTTCGGCAAAATACTTCAGCGAAGTGACGGCTCGTTCACACTCGCCAATTTCATCTAATATTAACAAGTCTGTTCCTGGATTGAACGCTTGGTTGGTTAACAATTCAATGTTCATTACTAGCTCGTCAGGTGACAACGAGCCATCGAACGCTTCTTTGTAAGTAGGGTTTTCGAGGAAGTCGATACGAAGGATGTTGGCAAAGGTGTTCCCAAATAACTCTTGCAGCAGATAGGTTTTACCTGTTTGTCTTGCACCATCGATCAATAATGGCTTACGCACAGGTTGATTTTTCCATGCTATGAGAGCGTTTAGTAGGTTGCGCTGCATTGTCATTTCCCGCCAATTGAGACTGTTAACTGCTTATAGTATAACTTATCCCACATTTTTCGCGCATTAAAGTGTGGAATTTTACATTTTTATGCGCGTAAAAGTGTAAAGGTGCGCTATTTGGGCAAAACTTCCCCTTTTAAGATGATTTTGGGCACTATCTGCAAACCGGTTTGAGCGGGGAAAATAAAGAAGCCCTGTTTTTACAAGCAAATAACAGGGCTTTTAAGACGTCTTTGATCGGGTTGCTTTTTACACAAGAACCTATTCTATATTCTGAATTTGCTCACGCATCTGCTCAATCAATACCTTAAGTTCAACGGCTGATTGTGTGATGTCGGTACTGATAGACTTTGAACCTAAGGTGTTTGACTCGCGGTTAAATTCTTGCATCATGAAGTCTAAACGGCGACCTACTGCCCCGCCCTTTTTAAGGATATTGCGCGTTTCTTTGACGTGGGCGTTTAGGCGATCTAGCTCTTCGGCAACATCGACTTTTTGCGCAAGCATAATCATTTCTTGTTCAAAACGGCCAGCATCAAGCTCTATCTTTGCTTCTTCAAAGCGGGTTTGCACTTTTTCTCGTTGCCACACCATAATTTCAGGCATACGCGCGGCTACTTTTTCTGCTTCAACTTCAATAGCGTCTAGGCGCTGCGTGATCATACCTTTAAGGGCTTCACCTTCTGTAGCGCGAGCACTGATAAAGACGTTTAACGCTTGATCGAACGCTGCCATTACGTCGCCGTGAATGGTATCCATGTCGGCTTCTTCCGCTGCAATTACGCCAGGCCAGCGCAAAACGTCTAGTGGGTTTACTCCGGTAGATTGGCCATGCGATTGCACCCAATCGGCGGCGTGAAGGACTTGTTTAGCCAGTTCTTCGTTTAGGCTTAACTTGGTTACAGCAGCGTCGTTCGCGGTAAAACGAAGCGCACATTCAACTTTGCCTCGCGCCAGCTTTTTACGAAAACGCTCGCGCAAAACCGGCTCTAACGAGCGGAACTGTTCCGGTAGGCGAAAGTAAGTTTCTAAAAAGCGTTGGTTAACTGAGCGTATTTCCCATACGGCTGAGCCCCACTCTTTTTTGGTTTCTACGCGCGCAAACGCTGTCATGCTGTAAATCATAATTATCCTTTAAATTTAACTGAAAGCCTGCAAAAACAACCCGAACGTCGTGTTGTATACGTGAATATCTAGAGCAGGTTTTCTTGTATTTTGTATATTAGCGCACATTTACGTAATTCAATAAGCAAACATGTAAAGTTCGTTTTTAACGGCTGTGGGTAATGCGTTATACTTAAGCGCAATTTCGTAGCTATATCGAATTTACAGGGATTGACCGCGAATTGAGCTTTCTATACCCATATCGCACGAAAAACCTGTAAAACGCTACCCTTTTTTAAGCATTTACGTTGTGGAGAACACTATGCGTCCAAGCGGAAGAACCGCCAGTCAAATTCGCCCTGTTACTATTACTCGCCAGTACACTTGCCACGCAGAAGGCTCTGTTTTAGTAGAGTTTGGTAACACTAAGGTGTTGTGTAATGCGACGGTGGAAGAAGGTGTACCACGCTTTATGAAGGGCCAAGGTAAAGGTTGGGTTACCGCCGAATACAGCATGCTTCCACGTGCTACCCATACGCGTAGCGGTCGTGAAGCGGCGCGTGGTAAGCAAGGTGGTCGTACGCTAGAAATTCAACGTTTGATTGCGCGCTCACTTCGCGCGGCGATTGATTTAAAACTTCTGGGCGAAAACACAATTACACTTGATTGTGATGTCATTCAAGCCGACGGCGGTACGCGCACGGCATCAATTACCGGTGCATGTGTCGCGCTTGTTGATGCGCTTACCTATATGCGTGCAAAAGGCATTATCAAAACAAACCCGCTTAAGCACATGATTGCTGCACTTTCGGTGGGCATTTACGAAGGTACGCCAATTGCTGACCTTGAGTACACGGAAGACTCTGAAGCAGAAACAGATATGAACATCGTGATGACCGAAACTGGTAAACTGATTGAAGTTCAAGGTACTGCTGAGGGTGAACCTTTCTCATTTGAAGAGCTTGATGAATTATTGAAAATTGGTAAGCACGGCTTACGCGAATTGTTTGATATTCAAAAAGCGGCGCTTGCGTAAGCGAGGCAATTAAGCGTATTTAACGCCTACGTATTAGTTAGTAATTAAGAGGTCATCATGAAAGCGTTTCAGCGTGATTTTATCGAGTTTGCCATTGAGCGTGGCGTACTAAAATTTGGCGAATTTACTTTAAAGTCTGGCCGCGTTAGCCCTTACTTTTTTAATGCGGGCTTGTTTAATCGCGGCGGCGATTTGGCCAAGCTAGGGCGTTTTTACGCTGATGCGCTAATGGATGCAGGTGTCGAATTCGATGTACTGTTTGGTCCAGCGTATAAAGGCATTCCTATTGCGACGACTACCGCGGTTGCACTGGCCGATAGCCACAACCTTGACGTGCCTTATTGCTTCAACCGTAAAGAAGCAAAGACACACGGTGAAGGCGGCAATTTAGTTGGCAGCCCACTAGAGGGTAAGGTTATGCTGGTGGATGATGTGATCACTGCGGGTACGGCTATTCGCGAATCAATGACATTAATTGAACAGCAGCGGGCAAGTTTGTCTGGTGTGTTGATCGCATTAGACAGACAAGAGCGCGGTAATGGCGAACTGTCAGCTATTCAAGAGGTCGAGCGCGATTTTGGCACTCAGGTGATTTCTATTGTATCGCTTGCCGATGTGGTGGCTTATCTGACTGAAAAAGGCGGATATGCTAGCGAGATTAACGCTATCAACACTTACCGTGAAAACTATGGCATCTGATTTTGATAGCGCCTTCAGCGCTGCAAATCAACACTTGGATGCGCTAGGACTTCGTTGTCCAGAGCCAGTGATGATGGTGCGTTTGAATATCCGTAAGCTGGCCGACGGGGAAACCTTATCGGTCACGGCTGATGACCCATCGACGGCAAGAGATATTCCTAGCTTTTGCCGCTTTATGGATCATACGTTGGTAGCGTCTCAAACAGAGACCTTGCCTTACCAGTACGTTATTAAAAAAGGGCGCGCTTAAGCGCCTTTTTTACTTTCAAATTTAGGCTCTTAGCGCCTTCCATTTAAATTTCTATTCTACCTTTCTGTATTTCGCCTCTAGCGCACAATAAAGGCCGAACATAACAAAGCCTGCGCCCACTGCACCAATGAGATAAGGGCCGAAGGGCTGCTTCATTAATGTTTCTAACGCTTTTTGTAGCCCACCGGCTTGTGACGGGTTACTTAATATGGCGGCAAGGATAAAAAAGCCACCTACTAATGAATAAACGACCCCTCTTGCGGTATACCCAAGGCGTCCCGTCACTTTCACACTTTTTCTAATGCGCTGATTTAAAGTGTGTAGTGAAAACTTCTTTAAAAAGTCGGCGGTGTAAGCATGTTTGAACTGCACAACGGCAAATATGATGATGCAAAGCCCGATTGCGGCCACAAGCAACAGCCCCCATTCATATTGCATCAAAAACTCACTCACCTTCTTTCCACTGCCTTGGGATGAAGAGCTACTTTGTACTTCTAATAAGGTTTTACCCCCCGCATAAGCCGCAACAAAATAGAACGCGCCTGATATAAAGAAGAACAGCTTATTTATAATGTGAATGAATAAACTGTCGTCGTTTGATTTGTCAGTAATAAAGATCTGCAGCCAACGCCAGCAGGCATAACACGCTAAGCCGAGAACAAGAATTCCCAGAAGAATTTGTCCGAGTGGTTGCTCTTTAAGTGTAATAAAGACATTGGACTGAGAGGCTTTTTCACGGTTTAACGCAGTAAATACAGATGTAAGAATGAAGACACCAAGCATAACGTACATGACGGTTTTGGCGCTATATCCCGCTCTAGCGGTTATCTCTTTCCATTTAGACGAAGGTTCCACGGTGTCCTCTCATAACTTAATTACAAAATAAAAAAGATTCAGTTAGTTATTCTGCTATCAAGTTATGTTCCGTTTTGCTCGTATCTGTATTTTACGCTTGCGAACTAGTATTTCAGGTTAACGTTCTGAACTGTCTGCAGCAGCTTTTAGCAGCAAGTTTTGAAGTGTACGTTTACTGTGGGCACAATTGCAGTGAACGTCTGTCATATGTAGAACTTCACCTTTAAGCATTTTTTGAAGTACAGATGCTCTCACACTCAAAGAGACAAAGCCGTCTTCATTTGGTATTTGTTTCGACATCATCATTCGCTCCTTCAACTTTTTGGTTTAATGCAGGGCCGCAGACGCCAGCGGCCTGCTAATTTTAGGTTCATAGGTTTGCTCAAGCGTGTGCTGAATAGCGGATATAAGCCTACATACAGATGGATTAGTGGCATGCAAAGGCAATATGGCAATTAACTGTTGTTGGCACTCCTGCAAAATTGCGTGAGATTCTTGCTTTTTATCTTCTTGAGCAAGTAAAGAAGATAAGTACATGCCCATAGTGCCGAACGCGAGTACGTCTTCTTGCACAGCGCTCACTTTTTCAGAAGATATGGGCTGCAGCGCATTGAGAATCGCCTTAGCGGCTTCAAAGGTTTGATACCCCAACTCTCTGGCACAATCTAATTTACCCTGCTGGTGAGCTTGCTGAGTTTGTGCCTGCATTGCTAAGCGATGCTCTCGTGCGCTTGAAGGATTTAGCTGTAGCCATTTTCTGTAAACTGGGCATAGACGTTGAACATTCACATAAGCACCTCCTGTTTTTTATAACATTAGTGCAAATAAGAATCATTATCAAATGTAAAGTTCAAAAAATCTATTGCCGTGATTTGAAATGGCTATCTAAAAAGTGGCTGGTATTGTTTTGGCAACGTGGTTTTAAAGGCTCTAGTGCCTTCTAGCCAAAGGAATCTTTTGTTCAGGAAAGCATGTTAGACAGCCACCATAATAAGACGACCACCAGCGTAATAGCGAATACGGCTTTTACCTTGTAGCGCTTTATAAGCTGCTCTGCTTTGTCACCGGCGTAGTACACCACTACTGCAAGGCCAAAATAGCGAATAGCGCGGGCAATAACCGTGGCTAAAAGGAAAAGTGGAAGTGAGTATTGGGTGGCGCCGGCAGCTAACATGGCCACTTGAAAAGGAATAGGCGCAATGCCTAGCGTCATCACAAACCAAAAGCCTTGGTTTTGCATTTGTTGTTTAACGCTGTCGAACTGATCTTGACTAAAGAAGGTATCAATAACCCACTGACCAACTAGGTCGAAAAGGTAATAGCCAAGGGCATAGCCAAAAACAGCGCCAATCACACAGCCCACGGTGGCCATTAACGCAATTTTCCAGAGCGAATCTCGTCTAGCTTGCATTAACGGCACCATAACGGCTTCAAGCGGTATAGGAACAATGGTCGATTCTAAAAATGACGCCAGAGTAATACCCTTTAACATATGTTTGGAATCGATAAGCTTTTTGGTTTTGTGCTTAACTTTTTTACCTAGTGCCATGTAACCTCTACCACTTTTATTGTTTTACTGCTTGTAAACTACCCCGTCTTTCATCACAAAAGACACGCTTTCCATAAGCGATATATCGTCAAGCGGGTTGCCTTGAACTGCCACAATATCTGCTAGCTTGCCTTGTTCTAATGTACCTAATATATCGCTTATGCCCAATAAATCTGCGCTATTAACGGTAGCACTAAGAAGTGCGTCAGCAGGGTTCATTCCGGCTTCAACCATTAATGCAAATTCCTGTGCATTATCGCCATGGGCTGATACACCACTGTCTGTACCAAAAGCAATTTTTACGCCCGCTTTGTGCGCTTGTTCAAAGGTATTTTGAATTAAGGGTCCGATGGCTGCTGCTTTAGGGCGAACTAGCTCAGGAAAGAAACCATCGATCTTGGCTTTATCTGCTACAAACTTTCCAGCCAAGATAGTGGGTACGTAATAGGTGCCGTGTTTTTTCATCAGCTCGCGAATTTCACTATCCATGTAGGTACCGTGCTCAATAGAATCTACTCCAGCTTCTATTGCGCGCTTCATACCTTCTTTACCGTGGGCATGCACAGCCACCGTCATACCGTAGTCTTTTGCTGTATCGACAATCGCTTCTAATTCATCGGTCATAAACTGTGGATTTTGGCCGCTTTTAGCTACGCTTAGTACGCCGCCAGTTGCAGTAATTTTGATTAGGTCGGCACCATCTTGATAACGGGCTCGTACCGCTTCGCGGGCTTCCACTTCGCCGTTAACTACACCCTGTTTAGGGCCAACGTCAGGTCGAAGTAGGTGAGACATACCGTTGCTTGGGTCAGCGTGCCCACCGGTAGTCGCAATAGACTTAGCTACTGTGTAAATACGTGGGCCGGTAGCATAGCCTTTCGCAATAGCATTTCTTAAAGCCACTGTTTCGTTATAGCCATCACCTAGGTTGCGCACTGTGGTAAAGCCTGAATCTAAGGTTATTTGCGCGTAGTTTGCTGCACGCAGTGCGTAATCGGCTTCATTAAGTGAAAAGCGTTCTAAGTAAGTTTGTGGCCCGCCGTGTTGCGACGATAAATGAACATGCATATCCATAAGACCCGGCATAACCGTGGAAGCGCTTAAATCGATGACGGTGTCGCCTTCTTGTGGCTTGGCAAACCCTTCCTTTAACGCTGTTATTTTGTTGTCTTCTACAACAACTGTCATTCTTTCCAGAAGTGATTTTGACGTACCAGTAAATACTTTTCCGGCGTGTATAAGGGTATCGGCAACCGCAGACAAAGATGATGAGATTAGTGCGCTTGTAATCGCAAGGGTGATTAAAGGCTTTTTCATGATGTAGGTCTTCTTTTAATTGTTTTATAGACTACATCGAATGTAATGCACACAACGTGATAACGCAAAACAAAGTGCTGTTAATGGTACATTAATGGTGATAAATAATGTAATGGCAGGACAGGTTACAAGTGCAGGATAGCAATATAACAATAGTAGCGTAACAATAAAAAACGCGCATTAGGGTGTTTGAAGTATTTCACCTAACACAAATGTTGTACCGCTAGATCGAATACTAAATCGTGTGCCAGAACCATCAGATGACTCTTCGGCTTGTTCTAACAGTTGATAATAAGTGTTTTGATGTAGCCTAGCCCATAGGTTACTGCGAACACGAATGTAAGGAATAGGTGTTGCCTGTGAATCCTGTATAGCTTTTGGCGGAACTCGAAGTTCTAGCTGGTCTGCGCGCTCTAAGCGAATAATGTCGCCTGTTTGCGTAGCGAATATATAGGCGCTATCGCTATCCGCTTCACCTTCTTGCCCAACTTCACTCACTTCGCCGCCTTCATTTCTTTCCATATGCCACTGAGTGATAAGAAACGGCGTATCTTCAACAGTAATTCCTACTTTTTCCACCGGGGTGACTAAGAAGTACTTATCGCCTTCCCGCTTCAGTACAGAGGCAAAAAGCTTAACCAGGCTGGCCCGTCCAATAGGGCTGCCCTCGTAAAACCATCGGCCATCGAGGGCTATCGTCAGATTAATATCACCACAAAAATCTGGATTCCATTGGTCAACGGGGGGCAAAGGGCGCGCTTTTGAAGACGTGCCCTTAAGCTGATGTTGAAACCTAGTTAGATCCACGCTCTTCAACCAAAACTTTCAATTCACGTAGTTTTGCTTTAATACGACGCATATTGTCTGGCCCGGTACGCAGTAGCTGCTTTTGTGGCTCGTTAAGGCTTTCTAAACGATCGTCTGCGTATTTATATGCCACCGAATCTGTATACACTTCAACAGGAACCGGTACTTCTGGTGTATCAAGCAACTGGTCGATGGCCTTTAGCAATACGCCGTTAAAGTCTTGGTCTGGATCACCAATTTCTGCAAACTTCGCTTGTATATCGTCTTTATAAATACCGTAGATGTTAAGCAGTGCTTCATTATCGAACGACTCCAGCATATCTACATACGGCGTATATCGTTTATAACTTGCTGCATCAATCCACTGTTTTCCTGCTTGAGAATAAACTCGGAAGTTTTGTTCTGGCGGCGTAAGGAGTTGATGGTTTGGTGCCATCTCGTCGTTCGCTAGGTTCGTTACAGATACTACAAAGCGTTGGATAAGTCCTTCGTTAACCAACATACGGTTTACAGTTTCTTCGTCTGCAGACGAACTCTCAATTAGTGACGCTTTAACTGCTGGGTCGCTAGTATCTAACGGCTCTGGGTCTGGCTCAACGGGCTCTGGCAGTGGTTCAACGTCGTCGTTTTCTTCGAGTTCAACAGCTGGCGCTGGCTGCGTAGGCTCAAAAACCTCCGGTTCTTCCGGCACAGTGACTTCTGGCTCGGTCACCTCAGGCTCGGGTGTAGTCACTGACTCAGGCTCTTCGTTGCTTGGCCAAAAAACTACAGCCAGAATAACGATAAGAAGAATGCCAACAATAATAAAATGTGGGCCTAACGATTTCTTTTCTGACGATTCGCTCATAATGACTCCGCTACAAAAATATCCTTTCGGTAATACTATCAGAGATAACACCCAAAATTAGAAAATCAATCAAGAGAATTGTTCCCTCACAATCCAAATTCCTTATTTTGAACAGGTTTTAACGTCTAAAAGACACTTTTCGATTTTTTTTTGAGCAAAAATTAGTGGGAACTCCTCATTTTTTACTTCTTCCGAATCATAATAGAATGTAAACATGAAAGTATTTTTTAAAACAATTGTTTAACATTTTCGGTTTTGTGTACTAATGTGTTGATTAACCTTTGAAAAGCAAATGCTAGAGCACTGCTATCTACAGTAATTAATATTTTAGGTTCCAAATCCAGTGTTACTTAAATGTGCCTTTGTAGGATAATAAGCGTGAGTAAATTTAAATCATATCATCCGAAGTTACACCGAGCTGTTAAACGATACACAGCGATACAATACGTTATTGCATTAGGGATAATGCTTTATCTATTTATGAATATGCATAGTCTGCCAATGCATCATCAACTTATTACTGTAATAACCGTGGTTGTTATGGGCATACAAAATGGCTTTATCTTATCGAGAGCAAAAGTAGCACTAGCGGCAGAAGGGCCTCGGTTGTTGGTTTTCCCACTTTTATGGATTGCGACTGGAATGGGGTTAGCTGCTTTGGTATACACCGCTTTTTCTATTGCTTCGTTGTTGGTTTTAGCCAATGCAGTGCGATATAAAAATCACCGCCCTCCGCTTCATCTTGTGAATGAACCTGAAAACCTCGCATAGCGTATAACCGTCATTATCTCGTCTTGGCTATATTCAATGAAAATAAAACTAAGCAGGGCGAGTGTAATGCGCTCGCTGATTTCATCATGAGGTAGAAAAATGCATAAGTTTAATTTTCGGGATATTGAAGACTCGCCGACGGTTATTGATTACTTGGAAGTTCAGTCATATGAAATGAACGTGTATTTGGTTTATCTGACTATCGATAACCAAAGCGGCATGCTTTACGACAATAAAGACAAGCCAATGCGCTTTTTTAGTGCCGGGCACATACGTGAAGCGTTCGCCCATTGTCGCGTTCAGCAGGCTGTAATGAAGCATGATACGCCGTACGACGAGATGATTGGTAACCCGCCGAAAAGCAAAGAGCAGATGGCCTTACCTTTTAGTATGGAATTGCCCTACTAAACACAACGCAATTTATCGCAATAATATCAGCCCAGCGCCATGGGAGGTGCTAGATTTAGGCGAAGGCATACATCTGAGTTTTCGCCATTTGCCGATAATCTCAACCTCAAGCTAACTGCATAAAGCGCGATAGGGCCCATTGTAAAACGGAACAAAACCTCGTTAAGAGGAAAGCCAGTCGCCTGCGGCTTTGCGCATATTCACTTTGGCTTGCAACCGCTTAGCTAACAAAAACAAACCACCCAGCTTTCTATGTATAAAGAGCGCGTCAACTGGCGGCGTGTGCCAAAAGTTGTGCTTCATTGTAAGCGCCATTCCTTTTTCGTGAAGCCTTGCGATTAAATCGCTTTTTCCAAAATCATAAGCCCCCTCAAAGCGAATGGCTTCACAGGCTTCCATGCCTATATCGATGACTGCATTAATTTGCATCTGAGAATGACTGTCATCAATAAGCCCAATATTGTATGCAGCTTGCTGCATCAGTGATTTATCATTGTCTGCGGCGCTCTTAAGTAAAGTTTGGTATTGCTGAGATATATTTTCAGGCACTTCGCGAGTGGCACCAAAATCTAGCAGCACGATTTCCTTGGTATCTGATTTGAACTGATAGTTGGCTAAGTTAGGGTCGCTTTGCAGCAGTTTGAAGTGAAAAATTTCATTGAAAAACAATGTCATCAACGCTGTCATTACGGCGTCCCTAATTTCTTGAGGTTCATCAATCAGTACATCCAAATCTTGTGCCTCGATAAAATCCATGGCTAGCACCGTACTTGTGGTAAGCGGTGCATAGGTCTTTGGAATAATAAACGCGCTTTGTTCTTCACATCGGATTTCAGTCGCTTCAACTAGGTTGCGATAACGATTAAGCATATCGGCTTCTCGCTCGTAATCCGCTTCTTGGTGAAGCTGTGCTTTGGCTTCCTGCAATAGCGGGCCTATATCTAATGACTTGGGGACCAAACCAGTAAGCTTTATGAGCGTTGCCACGTTATCCACATCACTATCAATACTTTTCTTAACACCTGGATATTGCACCTTAACAGCTAACATCTTGCCGTCCATCGTAATGACTTTATGAACTTGGCCTATAGAGGCGGCGGCAACGGGGGCAAAGGAAAAATACAATAAGTCATCCTGCCACTTTTCACCCCAAGCCTGTTTAAGCGTAGATATGAGTTGATCCTTTGGCATAGGGTCGGCATCATCTCGCAGCCGTCCTAAAATAGCGGCGAGTTCTTCGGGTAAAAAATCTCCCGCATCCATGGAAATGAGTTGCCCTAGTTTCATAGCTGCGCCACGCATACTGGCAAGCTGATCGGCAATGTTTGAAATATTCTTTGGTGTTAAAAGCAGCGAAGACAAGACCGGCTTCTCACCTTTTAGCAGCTGGCCTGCGCCCTGAGAAACCACATTACCTGCAATCCTACCTGCTAACGTGCCTAAGCGACCTATACGAGATAAGCGAGACGAGGGTACTGCTTTACTTGAACGGGGTGGCGATACAGCGGTTTTAGTTGGCTTCTCTGCCATAGGTTCACTCTGTTTTATTGAAGATGGAAAGGAACATTAATATTTATCGTTTAAAGCATGACTTAAAAAGTACTCTGACCCTTTATACATTTAAGTACGGTGGCTGGATCGGGTGTAAGGGTCATAAGCAACCAACTATCTAATCGAATAGCTTGATTGTAAGGTTAAGATTATAGAATCAGGCAGAGATTTAAAAACATGACTTAGCACTGCATAAGTGTGCGGTTTACACATTGCTATATATTTAGATGATCTGTGAAATAAATTGAAGCACTAGGCCAATAACGCTGCCATAAGCAAACCCAGCCCAGCCGTTAGCTGTTCTGTAACGCCAAAGCGCAGCACCAAAGAATCCGCACCATAGCATTGCAGAATAAGTCGATATAATACCGCCGCCCATGCCTGTATCGGGCAGAAATAGCATTACGATAAATGTCAGTGCCATGGCGCCGCTCAACAGCACCCACATGATATTTTTCTTATCCGCGAACGCATTACTGGTTTTACCCTTTGCTAAATTAGCATCTGGTGTTAGTTCAGCATTTACCTTTTGCTCAGCGCGCTCTGCTGCGTTAGCAGTACGCATTTTTCTAGCGCGGCGCTCACTTCTTGATTGGGTTTTCTTGACCTGTGAAGGCAACGGTGCTGCAGCGCTATTGGTCATGATATACCTCATTAACTAGATGTCAGTAACGTATTTTCTACTGATAAGGTAGAGCATGCTTGCAGATATGACTATAAGACTTCGGTCTCACACCACATATTATTAGAGCACGCTTAAATACAAAAAAGCCCACCGGCCTTAACTGTCCTTCAACAGTGAAAGGCGGTGGGCTTTTAATAACTTTAAACCGCTAAATTTTAGTGATGATCGCTACCTTGACTCTTAAAGCTCACTTCCAGCAGGTTTACACTATCAGCAAAGGTGAGGGTTTTAATATCGCCCTTACCCTCTATATTCAGTGTATTCACTTGCTTCGGCCATAAGTCACGCAGCGCATCGTGGCGAATTTTAATGCCTTCTAGCACAGGCGGTTCAGCGGTTTCCTGATAAACCCAAAAGTGCTTACCTTCAACTTCAAAGCCCACATCAGCAAGCTGTAACGGTTCACCTGCCGCGTTCAAAATAGCAAAATGCTTGGCAACGTAAACCGCAAACTGCTTCTGCGTTTTAACATCGTCCATTATGTCTGCATGCTTATCGAACAAGGCTTTAACCGCGTGTTCAGCATCATGCAAATTAAAGCGGTGCATTACTTCAATATTTTCTGTTCTAGGGTTGAACAGTACCGTTGTTATCGCTGCTTTTATTTGATGCGCTTGGGCAGTTGTGCTGAACGACATCGTGCTAACGAACAGCGCTGCCACAATAACCAATCCACTAACGCTTGCAAACAGAGCCTGAGGGCCCTGCAGCAAGCGGGCTAAAGACAACTTACTCGTCATCTTTATCCTCGTCGTCAGTTTTTAACTCGGTCTTTGAGTCGTGCATAAGGTCGCGGTACTCGTAAGTGTTACGCGGCTTATTCTTATACGCTTCAATACGAGAAGGAATAATACGGCGTGGGTAGTGGTTATTTTCCACGTCTACGTCCGCTGTTTCCCAATGTGGGTCAACCGTTACGCTTACCAGCTCTTTGTCTTTATCAGTCACAATAAGCTTACTTACAGCCTTAGGTGTACGACGCCAGATTTCTGCTGGAATGCGCATTTCTTCTGTCGTACCGTCTTCAAAGGCTAGCTCAAGAATAATCGGCATAACCAAACCACCTTTGTTGCTAAAATCTAGCACGTAGTAGTTTTTGTCTTCTTTTACAGCACGTTCAAAGGCTTTACGCTCCCAAGGTTCAAGCTTATCAAGGAACTTCTTGTACTTGTTGCGCTCTTTGTTGGTTACAGTATAGCGGTCGTTTTCATCGTAGAAATCGCTGATATCTTCAAAGCGGTCTACCCACAGCTTTCTACCTTCTTCTTTATTGCGAATATCGGTAAGTGACTTAGGCTTTTCCATTTCCGCTTCGCGTTCGCGAGCAAAGTCTATATCTGGATCTTCAGTGTCTAAACGCAATTTGTGTACGCTGTCCAGACTAATATCTACGTGATCTGTAGTATAAAACCAACCGCGCCAGAACCAGTCTAGATCCACACCCGACGCCTCTTCCATAGTGCGGAAGAAATCAGATGGAGTTGGACGTTTAAACATCCAGCGCTGTGCGTATTCTTTAAACGCGAAGTCAAAAAGCTCACGACCAAGAATTGTCTCACGAAGAATGTTTAGTGCTACCGCTGGCTTGGTGTAAGCATTAGGACCTAGGCGAAGTACCGAATCAGACTGCGTCATAATTGGCACCTGAGTCTGAGACTTCATGTAGCCTGTAATATCACGCGGCTCTACACCCCATGGAATTGTAGGGTCCCATTCGCGACCGGCAACGCCATCTAGGAAGCTGTTAAGACCTTCATCCATCCACGTCCACTGACGCTCATCAGAGTTTACCGTCATAGGGAAGTAGATATGACCCACTTCGTGAATAACTACGCCAATTAGGAAGCGTTTCTCTGCTAGCGAATAGGTGCGTGAACCGTCATCACGAAGTTCTGTACGCGGGCCATTAAAGGTGATCATGGGGTATTCCATGCCGCCTACTGGACCATTTACTGATTGCGCTACTGGGTATGGGTAATCGAAGCTAAAGCGGCTGTAAACATCCATGGTGTGGATGATTGACTCTGTTGAGTACTTCTGCCAAAGCTCACCACCTTCTTTCGGGTAAAAAGACATTGCCATTACAAGCGGCTGAGTGTCACCCCCTTGCTGGTAGCCACGTGCATCCCACGCAAACTTACGCGACGAAGCCCATGCAAAATCACGTACGTTATCCGCTTTAAATGTCCACGTTTTAAGCTTAGAGGTGCCCTCTTTTTCGTTTTCAATGGCTTCTTCAGGAGAAACGATGAATACGATACGGTCTGCTTTTTCTGCTTTTTTCAAACGGTCGCGCTGTGTTTTGGTAAGCACGTCTTTCGGGTTTTGAAGCACACCTGTTGACGATACGATGTGGTCAGCCGGAACCGTAATATCTACTTCGTAGTTACCGAACTCTAGGGTGAACTCACCACGGCCAATGAACTCTTTGTTAGTCCATGCTTCGTAATCGGTGTAAGCTGCTAATCGAGGAAACCACTGAGCTAGCAAGAAGATATCGTTGCCGCCTTCGCGCTCATCATCTGGGAAGTGCTCGTAACCTGCACGTGCTGAAACCGCATCTTCTTCAACAATATTAAAGGCAAAGTCGATATCAAAGGTTACTTTACTGCCCGGCTTTAGTGGCTTAGCTAGGTCAACACGCATTAGCGTACCAACGATAGTGTGGCGTAAGTCGTTGCCTGCTTTGTCTTCAACGCGAGAAATGGTGTAGCCCAGCTCATTGTCTTCAACAAACTGCTGGCGGCGCAGAGCACCCATGCTTAGCTTTGCTGGGGCATCACCGTTGGCTGCTTGTGTACCTGGTCCACGATTACCGATACCGCCAAACGTGGTAGTAAGCGCAGACATTGAATCATCACGAAACTTGTTTTGATCTAACTGAACCCAAAGGTACTTAAGCGTATCGGGCGAGTTATTGTAATACGTAATTTCTTCGCTTGCTTCGATACGGCGCTCGTCTTCAAGCAGCTTTACGTCGATATCGTAATCTACTTGCTGTTGCCAGTATTGATGACCTGGCTCACCCGCGGCGTTGCGGTAAACATTGGGAGTAGGAAGTACTTCGTCTAGCTGACGGAATTTATCTTCAAAGTCGCCTTTTGTTTGTTTTATAGCGGCGGTACTAGGAAGAGAAATCAGCATAGACAACACTGGCGCTAGCCAGAAAAAGTGTCGTTTTGGGGTGCTCATGCGGGTTCCTTGCAACTTGTAAGTTAGAATTGTTATAAGATAACACTCGCTAGTATATAAGTATGACAAGCACAATCCAATTTTTTGACCGTAAACTAGCCATGTTTTAACGCAAAAAAACTGTAACAGAACGTTTTGTTAAACGCTTTAACTGTCGTATTCTTAAGCTCTTGTTATCTTTTATCTTCTCCTCTATGAACCGTTTTAATTGGCAACGTGCCGTTATTAAAGTTGGCAGTGCCCTTATTGCTCCTGAAGGTAGCGGGTGTAGCGGACGCTACCTTCTGTCTCTTGCTCGATTTATTACCGCAAGCCGAGAGGCTGGCAAAGAAATAATCCTTGTGTCATCTGGCAGTGTCGCTGCTGGTCGTAGCCAAGTTAAAGTTCGCCATAACGCTTCTATTGCGGAGAAGCAGGCCATGGCTGCAATTGGTCAGAATCTTATGATGGCCAACTGGCAGCGTTTTTTCGACTTCCCCTGCGCGCAGGTATTGCTAACCGCAGATGATTTACGCAATAGAACGCGCTACGTAAATATCAAAAACACCTTGCGTGAAATTTTAAATCACAATGCACTACCCATTGTGAATGAAAATGACACAGTCGCTGTTAATGAACTTAAAGTAGGTGATAACGATAATTTGGGTGCTTACACGGCATTGGTAGCGCAGGCTGACACCTTAATTATTTGCTCTGATATTGACGGTTTATTTACTGCAGACCCCAGAAAAGATGGCGCTGCGACCCTTATTCCGAAGGTGGATAAAATAGACCGTACTATTTACGGACTAGCGGGGGGCGCAGGTACTGCGGTAGGCACAGGTGGTATGCGTACGAAAATTGAAGCTGCGGATAAGTGCACCAGTAGTGGTATCCAAACCCTTATTGTTAACGGGCGAAAAGGCGAAACCTTCGATGCTTTACTTGAAGGCAAGGTGCCGGGGACGTTGTTCACTGCTAGCAGCACGCCAGCCAGCGCCCGTAGGCTTTGGCTTACCCACACCCTAAAAACCGCTGGCAGAATAGTCGTAGATAGCGGTGCAAAAGAGGCGCTAGTAAGCAAAGGTGCGTCGCTATTACCCACTGGTATAGTAGATGTGACTGGTTCATTTGAACAAGGGGATGCCGTTGAAGTGCTATGCGATGGAGAAATTATCGCTAAAGGTCTTTGCTTATATAACGCAAGAGACTTAACGCTTATAAAAGGGAAAAAGTCGAAAGAAATCGCCAGTGTGTTAGGTTATGAAACAAGCGATGTTGCCGTTCACCGTGACGACATGGTGCTTTATTCATAGCACTATCAATAGAATACGATATAGCGCTTAGGCGCTATATTTGTTCACTGTTTGTATTGATTGGGCAACAACACCCTCTTAAATATATATGCCAAGGATTGATCATGACTGACATTACACCAACACTTGCCGACTACCCTTATAACGTCACTATTGCCACCCGCTGGCAAGACAATGATGCATATGGTCATATCAACAATGTTGTGTATTACGGTTTCTTTGATAGCGCGGTAAACCGCTTTTTAATTGAAAAAGGCAATTTAGACATACACAACGGGCAAACCGTTGCGTATGTGGTAAGCAGTCAATGTCAATACGTGGCACCAGCGGCATACCCCGAAGACATTTTTGTAGGGCTACGGGTAATAAAAATAGGTAGAAGTTCAGTAACCTATGGGTTATCTGTGTATACGGGCGAAAATAAGCGACGGGTGGCGCATGGTCAATTCGTGCATGTGTTTGTAGATAGAAAGACCGATAAAGCTATTCCCATTCCTGTAAACGTGAAAGCGGCGTTAGAATCTATTGTGGAAGTAATGTAGGCCTATCGACAATGACAAAACACAACGCTTCAAAAAGTAAAGTCGAAGATAACCAAACGCAATCATCTCACAACGGGCTAAAAAAGCGTGTTGTGTTTCTAGACGCTGAAACCATGGATTTACCCAGCCTTGATACTTCGGTACTCGATAGTCTTAATGCCGACGTCACACTTTATCAGCAGACCCATGCTGAAGAGGTTGGTGAGCGTATTCGAGCAGCCGATGCGGTTTTAGTAAATAAAGTTGTGCTAAACGCCGAAGATTTAAAGCAGGCAGAACAGCTTAAGTATATTGGTGTAACGGCCACTGGTATAAACAATGTCGATCGTGATTATTGTAAGCAAGCGGGTATTACCGTTCAAAATGTAGAAGGCTACGGCACTGATAGTGTGGCGCAGCACGCGTTAACCTTAACGCTTAATTTGGCTACGAACTTTGTGGCATATCAGCGTGATATGAATAAACAGGCATGGTCCGCTTCTTCTCATTTTTGCTTGCTTAATCACCCAGTGATCGAGCTTGCAGGTAAACACGCGGTAATAGTGGGGCATGGAGAACTTGGTAAGCGTGTAGAAGCATTGTTCAAAGCTATGGGAATGAAAGTGAGTATTGCTGCTCGCCCCGGTAAACAAGACGACCCTCGCCCTAGCCTTACATCCCTTTTACCCGATGCCGATGTCATAAGCCTTCATTGCCCGCTTAAGAAAGACACCGAAAAGCTTATTAACGTAGATTCACTGTCATTGATGCGGCCAACGGCTTTCCTTATCAATACCGCTCGTGGCGGTCTGGTTGATGAAGAGGCGCTTTATCACGCCCTTAAACACAACAAGATTGGTGGGGCAGGCTTAGACGTATTGAGCGTAGAGCCACCGCCCGTCGATCATATATTACTAAAAGAACCGTTACCTAATTTATTGGTGACGCCACATAATGCGTGGATTGGGAATGGAGCCAGGCAAAAGCTGCTTGATAAAGCCCTTGCTCATTTAACAGAGTTTTTGGGGTAAAACGCGGTTATGAACAACGCGACCTTATTTGCTCTTTGTTGCCTAATTTGGGGTTCAACCTGGATAGCAATAACCTATCAAATCGGACACACATCAGAAACGTTTGCCATAGCGCTTCGCTATTTCTTAGCGTCGGCGTGTTTGGGAGCATACTGTGTTATTAAACGTTTACCGCTAAAGCTCCCCCTGCATGTTCATGTAAAAATGGCGGCAGTAGGGCTCTTCTTGTATAGCTTAAATTACACGCTGTTGTATATTGCGCAAGCTCATATCATTAGTGCACTGCTGGCACTGATGAGCTCATGCATTATTTACATTAACGTTGTACTTCGTCGCTGGTGGTTAAAAGAACCCATAAGGAAAGAAGTGGTCATTGGGGCCACCTTTGGCTTGGTAGGTATCGTGTGTTTGTTTGTGCCTGAGTTTTCAAAAGTAACTATGGACGCGGCGCTTGCCACCGGTCTTGCCATCGCGTTTGTCAGCTTTTTCTGTGCTTCAACGGGCAACGTTATTTCCGAGCGTATTTTGACTTCGGGTACACCTGTTATCCAAATGAATTTTTATGCCATGAGCTATGCCATGATCCTGCTTTTCATCACCTCGCTGGCTATGCCTGGTGAATTACGGATCCCTACTCACATTGAGTTTTATCTATCACTCGTCTATTTGGCAATTTTTGGTTCCGTGTTCGCGTTTGGCGCCTATATGAAGCTCTTAAAACAGATGGGAGCTGACAAGGCAGCCTATGTCGTGCTGGTCTACCCCATGGTTGCACTGATTATTTCAACGTTTTTTGAAGGCTATACCTGGAGCGTGTTATCCGTACTTGGCGTCGTGATTGTGCTAGTGGGTAACGCTATTGCAATGGGAAAAGTGCCCCGCTTTATGCGCCGTCCACCCGTATCTAGCTAGGGCCTGTTGAACTTTGCTGCACGTGATATTCGACAATCCCTGTAAAATCATTTATTTAAGCGCATTTATTTTTTTGTTTAGCTCGTAAGCAGGCTCAGTGACGATGGTTTCAAGGGTTTCAATACGCGTCATCAAGGCTTCAATTTGCGCGTCTTTTTCCTCTAAACGCTGCTGCTGTTTGTCGGTCACGCTTTTAACGAATGGGTTGCTGCACTCGCCGTTCATCCAGTCGTTCAATCGCCACTGAAACTTTGCGTCTAGGTAGCTTGCCAAAAGCACAAGCGACGTGATGCTGCCAATTAACAAAACTAAACTTAGCGTAGACATAGTGTTTTCCTCATTTAAATTTCAAAATTTAAAAGTTGAAGCTTTTTAGCGTAAGTGACCTCACCGCCCGTTACTTCGTGTGGTATTTTCAAGTTCTATGTTAAGTAGTCGAGAGCTGTTCAAAAAAATTACAGCGGAAATAAAAAAAGTTTGTAATAAAAACTGGTATGGGCGGACTGATAGAAGTAACACAATAAAATAACAGCAGTTTTTACTATTAGGGATGGGACCTTGGGGCAGGGTTTTGAAGATGTTTTTGCGCAGTATGGGGCACTCCTTGGCCGTGTAGCTAACAGCTATGAAGCAAACGAGGCGATGCAACAAGAGTTATTGCAAGAAATTGCTATTGCAGTGTGGCAGGGATTGTCTCGATTTAAAGGCGATAGCAGCGTCAAAACCTATATTTTGAAAATTGCTCACAACCGTGCGGTTACTCACGTAGCAGGTCAAGTGAAGCGTATTGATACCCATCAATACGACCACGATGATACGGGTACTGACGGGTACGCGAGTAACACTCACTCTCCAGAAGAAGTGTCTAGTCAACACCAGTCTTTAGAACGCCTGTTGCGCGCCGTAAGAGCGTTGCCACTGCAGCCAAGACAGGTGCTTACCCTTTCCCTTGAAGGCTTAAGTTACGACGAAATTGCAGACGTATGTGGCCTTACCAAGAACCATGTTGGGGTGGTATTAAAACGCGCCAAGCAAAGTATCATGCAGGAGCAACCGCATGCATAATTCAGATAAAGAAAATCAAAAGACGACAGATAACACTGCAGAGTGCAGACAAAACGATAACTTGTCTGCACTCTGGCAGGCTCAACCTGTTACGGCTATTAATTTAGAGGAAGTAAAATCCAGTTTGCGCAGCGAACGAACAAAGCAGCGTTGGTATATGGTGATAGACTCGCTAGCATTTATCCCAGCGATTTATTTTTTAATTAATAGCTGGGATAAATTTACGTTCGTCGCCCACGCAATGTTTGTATTCATGTTGATTACTGCTCTTCCCCTGCTTGTCTATCAGCTATGGCTAAGAAGAGTGGCTGCATTTTCAAAAGATACGCAAACCGTTGATCACCTCATTCAGCTGACTAAACAAATTAAAAACAACGTGAAGATTGCTTTTATCACTAAGCACTCAACGTGGACTGCAGTGCTTTTTGGATATGCCTTCTTGTTGGAACGTTATTTTTTCGGTGATCCTACGCCAGAGAAAACCACTAAGATGGCGATAGTCATGACATCACTTAGTATCGGAATGCTATTGTGGTATGTATGGGCACACAAAAGACAAAAGCGCTTCGAGCGGCAGCTCAAAACGCTAGAAGGTATGGCGCAGCAGCGCTAGAAAATAGGACCAAGCTAATACACTGTATTAACACGCAGAGCGTTTAGCTGTCTTTGCTGGAGCTTGAGGTCTCTTCATTGCTTTCTTGTGATGACTCTGAATTATTATCAACCTCATCGATATCATCACTGTCATCATCGCCGTTATCGCTTTTGCGGTTTCTGGTATCACCTAAAAAGAACTCATAATAAAGGTCTAACGCAAACTCTGACTGGTCTTCTAGCGTGGTTTGGATTGCCTCTAAATACAGGCTAGGAAGCAGCTGGTATTTAAGTGCTAAATCAGGTGGTAGCTGGCGACGTCTTAAGGTGCTATTGGCATCATTATCTTTTATACCTACGTCCACATTGTATTCCACCGAAAGCCTATCGTTGATTTGGCCGGTAACAGAAAGCAAATTTTCATTGGTACTTAAGCTAAAGTCATCAATACCTAAAGCACTGCCTACCTGCCCAGTAAGGGTTTCCGTGTTCGACAGTCCAAAACCCAATAGCAGAGCTGCGTAGTTAGGATCTGCTGAACTGCCTGAATCTGGCCCAGACCCCGTTAATAGATACGATAATACGCCCTGTTGATCCATGGAGGGTTCAGAGAATAAGTTAATGCTCGGTGCGTCAGCGGCGCCGTCTATACGAATACCCGCTATAACATCATCATCGGTTTTGGCGGGGTCTCGTATCGCTTCTACCAGCAACAGCGGTTGGTCGATAGGACCGTTGAACTGCACTTCTCCGGTTTGAATGATCAACTGCTGACCATAGGCACTGTAGCGACCGTTTATTATTTGTAAGTCTCCATAGCCAACTAACGCGGGTTGAGTGTTCACGCGTATACCGCCGAATAAGCTGGCCGTCAGGCCAAAGGCTTCAAGCTTTACTTCTTCTGTTTTGTTTTTATCAATGTTAACAAGAACCGAAGCATGAACAATGTCCAGTGGTTCTTCTTTGTCTGGCTCTCCACGCAAATGCACGTCCTTTGATGGCGACACTGCGCTTTCAGGCAAGGATTCTACCTCAATACGGGCCCAGGGAATGTTGACCTCGCCCGTTACATCGACCTTTTCTTTGGTTGCAGCAACATCAATATTAGGCGACACCTTAAGGCGTATGTTTGGCTGTCTTATTTCAAAGCTGTTGCCCTTTAACTTGAAAGTCGCGCTAGGCTCAGATGACCAGTCGAGATCGCCTTTTAGCGTACCTTTACCGCCACCGAGTATAAAACTGCCATCGAGCGCTGCAGTTTGGTCGCTAAGCACCACTTTTTGATTCCAGTCGGCTAATGTGACAGGCGTATCTTGGATATCTATCGCGCCGTTAGAAACAGTAAGCTCGCCATTTAGAGATGGGTCATCGACATAACCGCTAAGGGTGATATTACCGTTAAGCACGCCTGTTAAGGTGCGAATAGCGGGTGAAATAGGTTTCAGTGGCGCTACATCAAGCCCCTCCATTATCAACTTACCGTCCAAAGGTATTTCCTCTTCAAACGGTCGGGTGTTTAAGGTAAGCGTAGCATCGCCAATGTCTTGGCTGGAGATCAGTGAAGTTGACTCCAACTGCCCTTGCTTTATTTTACCGCTAGTTTCAAAAGAGTTAATGGTAAGCGTTAACGGTCTGGTTTCACCTAATTGCCATGGGGCGGCGCTCATTGACGCGGTAAAGGTGGCGTCGATAGGATCTTGTTGTGAATAGCTGCCTATTGTTTGAATACTCAACGTCGCTTCTGAAGGAGATGAAACCACGGTCGGCACTAGTTCATTCGCCCACAGCCCTACAGGTAGTGACGTTGCCTTAATATCCCAACTTGCTTTGCTGTCTTGATAATTCACGTTCGAGATACACAGCTCTCCTTCGCGACGTGATGTCCAGCAGTGCTGGCCTATTTTGGCCGTAACAGGTGCAGTGCCTATATCAAGCGTGAACGGGCTTGATAACACCCATTGCATATTAGCAAGCTCTAGCTGGGTATCGCTAATCTCACCTATCCAATGATTGTTTGCCCATGCGCCTTTAAGGCTAAACGCAACTTGATTATTGGGCACAGAAACGTCTAGCTGCGCTTGGTGATCTTTATAAGTTCCATCTAGTGTTATCTCGCCGCTCAATGGCCCTTGCTGAGCGGCAGAAGCATTTAAGCTTGGCGACACAGTGATGTTTGATAGACTTAACTTGCCGTTAGCGCGAGGATTTTTCCAGGGGCCAGAGGCGGATACTTTACCGTTTATCGCACCGGAAACTTCTGGATAAAGACTATTTATAGCGTTGGCGCCAATAGTAATATCGGCGTTTAAATGACGCTTGTTTAAAACCTGTGCAATAGCTCGAATAACGTTTTTTTCATTCTCCCCTTCTTGCACAATATTGACGTTAGTCACGAACAAGTCGCTTGGGCCGGCGTATACGGCGTTACCTTTTACCTTTAGCGCTTTACCTTGTAGCACGCCAGATACCTGCATATCTTTTAAGCTCATATGCAGCCCGCCGCGCTCTGAGTACTGTAAAATACTCTCTATCTCGCCGCTTAAGTTTTTAGGTGCGTAGGTGCTGAATTGCTGCGCTGACACGTTTGAAAGCGTAGTTTTACCTTCCCAAGCAATATTTTCGTTTAGATAAAGAGTGCCTGTATTAACTAAACTTCCGTTTAGCGCCTTTATATTCGCCTGATTGACATAGATATTGTTCTTTTTAAGCACGACATCCAGTGATACAGGCACATTGCCTATGTCTGGCAAGGTTGCTGCACCAGCGCCTTTTAGCTGGTAATCGCCCATAGTACCTTCTAGTGACAGCGTACCTGCTTTTAACGTGGCGTTTTCCATTGTTGGAATGGGTTGTTCTTTCCATTTTGCAGTGAATTCAATGGGGAGTTCGGTATTAAGAACATTTGCCGCCAAATTAGCATCGGCGTTTACCGCTCCTGTTGCACTGACGGAAAGGGTTAATTTATCTAATGCCCCCGATGCGTTTAAGTTTACGGTAAGCGGAGCATCATCAAGCACGGTTTTAGCTCTAGCAGCAATGCTTAGTGGGAAGTTCCCACTAAGGGTGGCCCTTGCCTTTGCTTTTACTTCCCCTTGTTCATGCGCAAATACCATTTCTTCAATGGCAATATCACTGTCTTTGAACTGCGCATCAAGTAGCGAGATCAATGCTATTTGTTGTGTGCTACCAGCTTGTGTAAAGTGTAAATCTTCAACCAATAAAGTACCAAGCGATACGGGAATAGGAGCGCTAATTGTTGGTAATTCAGGTGCTTCATAGCTAAGCGAGTAAGAGCTAGGCAAGGTGCTTTCTTCATCTGGAGTCGCTTGCCCTGCTGTTTTATCAGCGCTTTGTTCAAGCGTCTGTTTTGACGTGGAAGACTGAGTCTGAGAAGCCGTATTCGCCGCTGGTGATCTAGCTTTTTCATCTGCCTCTACTAAAGCTATACGAACCCCTTTCGTAGCTATACTGTCAAGAACCAGCGTCTGGTCGCCGCTGAAATCCGCAAGCTCTAGCTCATCGACTTCAACGGTTGTGGTAAGAAGCTCAATGTTAATATTCGCAAGCGCCAGATACCCTACTTCTATGGGTATAGGTAAGTTAAACTCACCACTAGACTCTTTTTCTTCATCGGCTTCAGAAGCGGCAGCGAGTTGCATTAATGTAGCATTTTCAAGCGAGAGTTCATTAACACATACTTTCGGCTCAAAGACGCAACGCCACGTTACATCAATATAAGCGTACTTAAATGACACCCGCCACTGCGCGTTTTCCCAATGTACATTATGTATTTGAAGCGTATCGGCAAAACCGCCCTCAATATCATCAATGGAAAGGTTTGTAACCAAGCTATTCGCGATAAGTTTTACCGTTGGGCCGCCCAGCGGGCTAATAAGTAGCGCATAAATAGCAACTAGCAGAAGTATGGGCGATAGTAAAATGGCCGAAAGCGTACGTTTTCTCATAGCTCAGGCCCTAAAATGATGTGAATGCGCCAATCATTTCCTTGTTTTGATAGCCCTCTGGCTAAGTATACTCTTACAGGGCCAATAGGTGACAGCCAGTGAACCCCGGGGCCTATACCATAAGCGAGGGGGTCGCTTATATCGTTTGCTGCTTTACCCGCGTCTAAGAAAGCGGCTATTCGCCAGTTGTCTGCAATCGAGTAAGCGTATTCTATGCTTGATGTGACCAAGTACTTTCCACCAATAGACTCAACGTCAAGCTCGCCAGTCTCTGGATTAATAACATCTGCTTTAGGCGACAAATCACGAAATTTAAACCCTCTAACGCTTTGGTCACCACCAGCGTAGAAGCGAAGTGAAGCAGGTACATCATCGAAAGAGTTTGTTTTAATTGCTCCAATTTCTCCGCGTAAAGTTATTCTATGCTTATCGGCGTATGTACGAATTAACATAGCTTCAACGGCGGTTTTGGCATAGTCAATATCTGAGCCAAAACCCTCTTTGCCATATTGAGCCAGTGCTTGAACATAGGTGCCTTTGCTAACGTTTAGTTCATCGTCTTTATTTCGGTAGGTTAGTGAATAGCCCGGTAAAACTAACGAGGTGGTATTGGTATCAAGGTCCCCCTGATCGTAAGTCTCTCTAAGGTAGGTTACGGAATAATCATGTTGCCAGGGCGAACCATCTTGTTGCGTGTATCTATGTGCTGACAAAGAAAGGGTTTCGCTTTCAAATGACGTATTGGCGTACTCAATAAACTGATAGCCTGCTTCGATACTGGCATAGTCGCGAGTGATATTTTTCATTGGAATGCGATAGTCCGCGGTAACCGACTGCTCAGGCTCTGAAATGAAAATATCTGATGAAACCGAATGGCCTTTGTCATTTACCCAAGGACGTTCCCAACCCAAACGTACTCGCGGACCTGTATCAGTAGCTGCACCGACCGAGACATTAAATGAATCCGTAGGTCTGTGTTGAAGTGAGACCTCAATAGGAACCAGTAACCCTTCTGCGTCGCTCACTACTGGCCTTGCTATCACTCGATTGAAATAGCCCGACTGATTTAAACGTCTGTTAAAGTCGCCTAACACTGATGATGAATAAGCATCGCCGGTTTTAAAAGGTTTTAGGCGCTCAATAATCGCTTTAGCTTTATCATCACCTACGAATTTGAGTTCCCCAAACTTATATTGAGGCCCGCTTTGCGCAATTAAAAGCACATTCGCTTGCTTTTCGCCACGTACTAAATCTAGCCGTGTTGCCTGCCAGAAATAATCGAAGTAACCGTTGGAAAGAGCGTAGTTAAAAATTGAAGATTTAAATGACTCATAGACAGTCTGATTTAATACGTCGCCTTCTTTGAGTTTAAGCGAGTTAAAGCGCTCTCTAAAGGCCTTATCTTCACGGCCAGCGCCAATAATTTCTCGGGTAACTTTGTTGATGGTAAGAGGTGTATTCAACGCAACTTTTACGGTGACCTTGTCCCCTTCTTGTATGCTTACCTTTGTTTCACTGTTGTAAAAGCCATAGGGTTGTACTGCCGTTGCCACCGTTTCTGCAACTTCGTCTTGCCAATAAGGGTCAGTTAGCAGTGCTTTTTCTACATCAAGTCCGTTTAAATGCAGCCGAATGTTATTTCGAAGCTTTGCATCTTCAACACCCTGAATATCGTAGGTTATTGTCTCCTGGGCATGCGAAAACGTGCATAACAAGCACAGCAGCAAACACCATACCCCTCTTGCTAGTAAAGAAGATGCTTTGGATGTTCTGAGCACAAGTTGTCGGAATAATAGGTCTTGCGAAGTGGCAAGCCCGCTCCAAATTGAAGGCATGAAAAGGCTAAATCCTTAAGATAACGCTGGGCTTAGGTGCTTACCGCTATTGGGTAAAATCCATACTATATCTGTGGTTAATAATACCATATCCGTATTTTGTATTCGCAAAGTACGACGAGAGATCAAATTATCGCGCCAATATCGTTTATATCAAGCATGTCGGTTTGTTTTTGTACATACGGCAACAAATTTGTATACTCGTATTAACATAGTTTTGAGGTTTGCTCACTAGCTAAGTTCCGCCCACAATAAAAAATTACAAGGGAATGTTATGTCTTATAAAAAGGCTTTCTCACCTGCTACGCTTGTTGCCCTACTACTGCTAGCTATTTCGACCACGTTAAGCGCTGAACCGGCTGCGCAGAATAATAGCTACGACGCTTTTAGTACGCTGCCAACCTATTGGACGCCATCTTTGTCACCCGATGGAACTAAAATCGCTTTTGTTCAAAATGTTGAACAAGAAGAGGCGTTTGCCATGCTCGCCACCTTCGACTTGGAAAAGGGTGAAAAGCATTACCTACTTCGCTCTGACAATGAACGTGTAAAAATTAATTGGTATAAGTGGGTGAACAATGAACGTGTAGTGGTTAGTGCGCGCTATGAAACTCGCCGTGGTACTACAAAAGTGCATGACACCCGCTTGTTAAGTATTAAATTCGATGGCGAGGGCGGCGCGTTTAATATGGTTGAATGGGAACGAATTAAGCGTCGGGCCGGTAACCCCAACCACATTCCCCAATTTCAAGATGAGGTTATCGATTGGCTACCTGATGACCCGGATCATGTGCTTATAGCAATAGATGCCGAGGTGCTAGGTTTACCTTCAGTGTATAAAGTCAATGTTAACACAGGAGGCGTAAGTCGCATTATGCGCGGTAAAAAGCGCATCAGAGATTGGCTTACCGACCAACAAAGTAACGTTCGTATTGGCGTTTCGCTCAACTATGATAGCGGTGAGCGCGAAGTCTTTCTAAAAGAAGAAGATGGCTGGCGAACCTTATTTGCCTATAACGCGATGACGGAGAAAGGCGAATACCCAGTGGGCTTTGCTAAAGACCCAAATATTCTTTATTACAAAGGCTACAAGGGCGACTATCGCGCATTATATAGCTTAAACCTTAAAACCAACGAGCGAACTGAGGTATATGCCGACGAAGGCTATGACGTCAACGGAAGCCTTATTTACTCGCCAGTTACGCGAGATGCTATCGGTGTGCGTCATGATGGTCGTTTTTACTGGGATGAACGCTATGTTGCACTTCAAAACGGAATCGACCAGGGACTTCCTGATTATCACAACACGTTAGTTAGTTTCAGTGAGGATGAACAAACTTATATTGTTTACTCTGAGTCTGACATATTGCCTGGTGTGTATTTATTGGGTAATCGCAAGGAAGGCACGCTGAACGTGCTATTTGAGCAATACAGCCAAATAGATTCGACAAAACTATCCGAGCATAAACTCATTGAGTACGAAGCCAGAGATGGCATCAAGATTGAAGCATATTTAACCCTTCCTAAGGGGGATGGGCCCTTCCCAACCATTATTCATCCTCACGGCGGGCCGGGGGCTCGGGATTTCAGCGGTTTCGACTACTGGACTGCATACTTCACCTCGAAAGGCTACGCGGTGTTGAGGCCAAACTTTAGAGGCTCAAGAGGCTATGGTTATAGTTTTGCGCAAAGCCAAATGAAAGGATGGGGCCTAGCTATGCAAGACGATATCACTGACGCCGCAACTTGGATGGTAGAAAAGGGATACGCAGAGCAAGATAATATGTGCATAGTTGGCGCAAGTTATGGTGGCTATGCCGCGTTAATGGCAACGGTTAAAACCCCTGAACTATTTCAATGCGCCGTAAGTTTTGCCGGCGTGAGTTCGCTTAAACACGTTATCATTCACTCTCGTCGCTTTCTCAATAATGAGTTCGTTAAAAATCAAATTGGTGACGACTACGATGATTTGGAAGCACGCTCGCCTTATTACAACGCAAAAGGGATCAAGACGCCTATTCTACTTGTGCATGGCGAAGAAGACCGCGTTGTTCCACCTCTTCACAGCCGCTACATGGCTGATGAGTTAGAAGACTACGACAAAGTTTTTAAATACGTGGAGCTTGAAAATGGAGACCACAGCCTTTCTATTCAGCGCAACCGTCACCTATTCTTCAAAGAAATGGATGTGTTTTTAAACCAATACTTAAAACCGACTAAGAACGGCGAGGCGGTGACAGCTAGTCTGTCAGAGGAATAACACTCGTTAAAGGTAATAGTATTTAAGATAAGATAGCCAAATCTGACGGCTTTTTAACCAGGTTTCAGGTATACTAATTAAGGCGCGACGGTTTCGCGCCTTTTTTAATTCCCTCACTTAATTTCATATTCGAGACTTTATGCCCCAGACATCTAATGGCGTATCTGATGATACTGCAGTTGTGCAAAAGCCCGCGCTTGGCCTTGTTGAATTTGTTGCTTTGATGGCGACCATGACATCGCTGGTCGCACTTAGTATAGACGCTATGTTGCCCGCCCTTATTCAAATTGGTGAGTCACTTAATGTGCAAGAGGCGCATCAGACCCATTTAATTGTCACCGTGTTCTTTCTGGGTATGGCATTTGGCCAAATGTTTTTTGGTCCGTTCTCAGATAGCCGTGGTCGCCGTCTTACTATTTTAGTGGGTTTATGTATTTTTGCGTTGGGTACCTTTGTATGTATGCTTGCCACTAATCTTGAAACCATGCTGGTGGGGCGTGTTATTCAAGCGTTTGGCGTGTCTGGCCCTCGCATAGCCTCTATGGCAATTATACGTGACCTCTACGTAGGTGATGCGATGGCAAAAGTTATGTCGTTTATTATGATGGTGTTTATCTTAGTGCCCATGTTGGCCCCAATTATTGGGCAAACTGTGATGGAGTTGACATCTTGGTTCCATATATTCACGCTATTTCTGCTAGTTGCTACTATGGCGGGGATTTGGTTCTTTTCTCGTCAAGGCGAAACTTTGCCTCGTGCAAAGCGCAGAAAATTCTCGCGGGCACACTTTTTTAAATCATCAAAGTTTATTCTGACCCATCCAGAAGTTATGGGTTATACCTTTGCCATGGGTTGTATCTTCGGGGCGTTTTTGGCGTATCTAAGCGCGTCACAAACCATATTTACCGTGTTTTACAATGTTGGAGAGTGGTTCCCGTATATCTTCGCTACCCTTGCCTTTTCTATCGGGCTTGCTTCTTACTTCAACGGCAAAATGGTAATGCGTTTTGGCATGCGCAAGCTGTGTAGATTTGCGCTAAAAGGTGTAAATGGGTTTGCGGTGGCGTATCTAGCATTGCTGTTTGCGTACGATGGTCTGCCGCCACTAATTCCAACCGTGGCCGTCATGTTCGTTGGCTTTTTCTTTGTGGGCATTCTATTTGGTAACCTCAACGCTATGGCCATGCAGCCTCTTGGCGATATGGCAGGTTTAGGTGCTGCAATTATTGGTTGCTTTTCAAGCTTGTTCTCGGTGCCCGTTGCCCTTATCGTTGATAGTTTTTTGAATGGAAACTTAATGCCCATCGGTTGGGGCTTTCTTATCTTTTTTGCATTAGCTTACGCATCAGTTCGCTTCGCTGAGCGTGTTCGGGAAGTGGTTGTTTCTTAGAGAGATAAGTGGTTGTTAGTAACTGCTTTGAGTTAGCTAAGCAGTTCGCTGTAAAAGGATATGTGACTCACTGAGTTACAGGCATAAAAAAGCCCGACCAAAATGGTCGGGCAAGAGGGCTTAGTTAAGCACCTAACGACAGAAACTGTCCTATCCTATGATGGCTTTCATATCAGTCATGTAGCCACGCAAGGTCTTACCTACCGATTCCACACCGTGTGAGCGGATGGCTTCGTTAATCTCAACAAGGCGTTTGTTCTCTACTTGATTAGAAGCAGCAGTCAAACCCTTACCGATAACACTGGTATCAATAGCAGGCATAAATTTCTCACGCAAAATTGGAATTGCTGCGTTGGCAAACAAATAGTTTCCGTATTCTGCTGTGTCTGAAATAACCACGTTCATTTCATACAAACGCTTACGTGCGATTGTGTTAGAAATTAGCGGTGTTTCATGCAGTGATTCGTAGTACGCAGACTCAGGCAGAATTCCAGCTTCAACCATTACGTCAAACGCAACCTCAACACCACACTTGATCATGGCAACTAGCAAGATGCCATGGTCAAAGAATTCTTGTTCGCTGATTTCACCTTCATAAGCCGGTGCGTTTTCAAACGCGGTCTCACCGGTTTCTTCACGCCACTTAAGTAGGTTCGCATCGCCATTTGCCCAATCTTCCATCATGGTGCGAGAGAACTCACCGCTGATGATGTCGTCTTGGTGCTTTTCAAATAGCGGACGAAGTAAATCAGTTAATTGCTCAGAAAGCTCAAACGCTTTCACTTTTGCAGGGTTTGATAGACGGTCCATCATGTTAGTTACACCGCCAATCTTAAGTGCTTCAGTAATGGCTTCTAAGCCGTACTGAATCAGCGCACCTGCATAACCTGGGTCGATACCGTCATCAACCATTTTTTCAAAAGCAAGTACTGCTGCAACTTGTTGCATACCACATAAAATGGTTTGCTCACCCATAAGGTCAGATTTAACTTCAGCCACAAATGATGACTCAAGTACACCTGCGCGGTCACCGCCAGTTGCACTTGCCAGTGCTTTGGCCTGATCCCAACCTTTACCTTCCGGGTCATTTTCTGGATGCACAGCTATCAGTGTAGGCACACCAAAACCACGCTTATATTCTTCACGTACTTCTGAGCCTGGGCTTTTCGGCGCACACATAATTACTGTGATATCGCTACGAATTTGCTGGCCTTCTTCAACAATGTTGAAGCCGTGTGAGTAACCTAGCGTTGCACCTTTTTTCATAAGCGGCATTACTGCCTCTACTACACTTGCGTGCTGCTTATCAGGTGTTAGGTTGTAAACTACATCAGCTTCTGGAATAAGCTGCTGATATGTACCAACAGTAAATCCATTGCTTGAAGCGCGTTTGTAAGAGTCGCGTTGCTCATCGATCGCTGCCTGACGCAGCGCATAAGAAACATCTAACCCTGAGTCACGCATATTCAGGCCTTGGTTAAGGCCCTGCGCGCCGCAGCCTACAATGACAATTTTCTTGCCTTTTAAGAACTGACAACCGTCAGAGAATTCATCGCGTGCCATAAAACGGCAGCGGCCAAGCTGATCTAACTGCTGGCGAAGTGACAGGGTGTTGAAATAATTAGCCATAAAAATTTCCGAACAACATTCATTTTTGTCAATATCAAACACCGACCTTGGCGTTGACAGACCTCGTCTATGACGACTTGGTAGTGAGACTAAAAGATTTCTTTTGTTTTGGAAAATGATATATTTGCAAGATAATATTGCATAAAGTGAAATGTATATGGATTTTCGCAGTTTACAGCTCTTTAACCACCTGGCTACCAGCCTACACTTCGGCGTCACCGCCGAGGCCATGTATGTATCGCCATCTACGTTAAGCCGTGTAATTCAGCGTCTTGAAGACGAGTTAGGCTGCATCTTGTTTAAACGGGATAACCGTAAGGTCGCGCTCACCCATAGCGGGCACAAGCTACTGTCATTCTCGAAACAAGCGTTAGCTGATTGGCAGCAATTAAAAATTGATTTAAAAGAAGATAGCGATGCACTTCAGGGGGAACTAAGTGTTTTTTGCTCGGTAACGGCTAGTCAAAGCCATTTGCCCGCCATGCTAAGGCAGTTTAGGCAGCAACACCCTGGGGTTGATATACGCCTAATAACCGGTGACCCTGCCCTCGCTATTGAAAAAGTAAAAAGTAAGCAATGTGATTTATCTATTGCTATTTACACCCCTGATATGCCGACAGATTTGCATTTCACAGCGCTAGATAACGTGCCTTTGGTACTTATTGCGCCAAGAGAGTGGCGGCTTACTCAGCTAAGCCAGCTAGATTGGACCAAACATCAGGTAATAATGCCTGAAACAGGGCCAACGCGACGCACTGCTTATCATTGGTTTGCCGAACACGGTATTCGGCCTAATGTCTATGCTTATGTAGGCGGTAACGAAGCTATTGTAAGCATGGTAGCGCTAGAGTGTGGTGTAGGCTTTGTGCCAAAAGTAGTACTCGATCACTCCAGTATGGCTAATGCGGTAACCCAAATTCAGGTTGAAGATATCGAGCCTTATGCCCTCGGCCTATGTTGTTTACAAGATAAGCAAAACGAACCGCTTATCAACGCCTTTATGCAGCTAAACTTACACTCCCGTGGATAAGTTAATTTATTAATTGCACTTAGCTAGCACTGAGCTGCTTTATAAGGTTATCGAGAGCTCGATAGCCCAGCGCTTCTGCGATATGAGCCCTGGAAACGGCGCTTTCCTTTTCAAGGTCGGCAATGGTTCTAGCCACTTTTAGCGTGCGGTGAAATACACGCATAGATAAATTAAGTTGTTTTGCGGCTGCCTGTAAAAATAGGAGATCTGCGTTATCTAGCAAACAGATGTCGGCAAGCTCACCCGCGTGTAAAGCGCCATTGGGTTTGCCTTGTCGAGACTCTTGTTTTTGCCGTGCAGCTATCACCCTTTCCCGCATGTCATGTAACGAGTCGTCAGGTCTATTGCCCCGCTCTGGCAAGTCGTAGTCGGGTAAGCGAGGCACTTCTACTTGAATGTCTATTCTATCGAGCAATGGACCTGATAAACGGTTTAAGTAGTTCAGCTGTTGCTGTGGTGTAAGCCGATTGTCATCAATATCCCCTGTGGGGCTAGGATTCATTGCCGCGACCAGCTGAAAGTTGGCTGGGTAGGTTGCACTTCCTGATGCACGGGATAAATGAACGTCGCCAGTTTCAAGTGGTTCGCGTAATACATCAAGCGCTTTTCGGCCAAATTCGGGGAGTTCGTCTAAAAACAAAATACCGTTGTGGGCCAGCGAAATTTCCCCTGGCACAGGGTTAGACCCGCCGCCAGTAAGCGCTACAGCTGAACTGGTATGGTGGGGCGAACGCAGGTGGCGGGTTAGAAAACGTTCAGCATTTAGCTTTTCGCCTTTCACTGAGTGAATAGCAGCGACTTCCAAGGCTTCTTCTTCACTCATATCCGGTAATAGCGACAACATTCGACTGGCAAGCAAGCTTTTACCTGTGCCTGGCGGGCCTACCATCAATAAGTTGTGAGCCCCGCTAGCTGCAATTATTAAAGCCCGTTTTGCCTGCTCTTGCCCAATAATATCATCCCAACCAGATGTCGAGCTGCGTGATGAGTGAGAAGTGAAAGGCTGCCCTTTAGCGAGTTTTTTGTTCCCAGTAAGGTGTTCATAAACAGAGAGGAGATCAAATGCGGGAAAGCGTGTGGCGTGGGAAACCAAGGCAGCTTCAACATCGTTATCTCCCGGATAAACAAGGGCTATATCTTCGTTCGCTGCCGTCATCACTACAGGAATAAGCCCGTTAACCGGTTTAATCTCACCGTTTAGCGCTAACTCGCCCACAAAGGCAATATTAAGCAGGCTAATATCTGAAATGTACCCCGAAGCTGCTAAAATGCCAACGGCAATAGGAAGGTCGAACCGGCCGCCAAACTTTGGGATATCAGCCGGCGCTAAATTAACCGTTATTCGTTTGGCAGGAAACTCGAAACCACTGTTAATTAGCGCGCTGCGTACCCGCTCACGGGCTTCTTTCACACTGGTTTCCGCCATACCGACCAGTTGAAAGGCAGGTAGGCCATTAGCCAAGTGAATCTCCACACTTACCTCTGGAGCAGACACGCCCTGCCCTGCAAAGGTTTTAACAACAGCCATTCCCATATTATGGACATCCTCTCTTCTTACACGCTCATTGTTCAGTTAGTTCAAACTTTAAAGCCTTGCCGCCGCCAAATAGCCAACGCACTTGGCATAAACTCTAGAGAGAGTGGAATGAAGATGTAACTGTACTAACGATGGGATTTACTCTTAAAACGCACCGAGCTAGGGCATTGTTTACCGTGCTCGGCGAGGACAGTTAGTTGCTAATGATGATCGTTGTAAAATACAGGTAGCTGCCAATGCCAGCGCATAGCGCCGAGTCTAAATAGTACGGTAGTGACAAGGGCTGCAATACCACACCACTGTGTAGCGAGCTCTATTTGCATGCCTATTCCATAAACCACGCCACCTGCAATACAGGTCATCGCATAAAGCTCGCCATTAAGTACCAGCGGTACCTCGCGGCAGATAACGTCCCGTAATAACCCACCAAATACGCCAGTAATGGTGCCCATTGCAACCGCTACAGCCATACCTGTGTCGTTGGCTAAGGCTTTCTCTATACCAACCACATTGAATAGCGCTAGCCCAAAAGCATCGGCGATTAACAGGTAGTGAAAAGGGAAGCGTGGGCTTATGCGCAGCCAAATAATGGGAATAAAGGCGGCAATTAGCGTGGTATACAAGTAATCGGTATCGGCAATCCAAAACACGGGTACATCTAGCATCACATCTCGCAAGGTTCCGCCGCCAATGGCTGTAGCGCTGGCAAGCACTACCACGCCAAATCCATCCATGCGTTTTTGATAAGCCATAAGGGTGCCTGAAATTGCACACACGGCAACGCCTGCCAGGTTTAGCCAGTGAAACCAATCGAACATGCTTATTACCCTTTTACTACTCTTAAGAACTCGCTATTTCTACCGCAAAAAACTTGATCAAACCGTGTGTTTCGTGCTATTTCTTTGCGAAATACCAATTCGCGTTTTACCGCGCATTGCGTGTAGGGGTAAAGCCATAGCCCCTAACGAACAACATTTCATTTTTATAATGCCAAAGGAATACGGCATTATAAGTCAAAGATATCATATAAAACAAAGCGCTACTGATCTGTAAGCAGTAAGGCTTTGTCGCCCTTCGCTTGTACGACCTAAAATGATTTAATACATCATCAGTATGACATGCAATTTCGAGTAAAACAGCGCGTATTGGAAAACGAGCCAAAGCATTACTGGTTTACCACTGTTTTTAAGTTTCACATAAAGGTCTAGCATTAACCCCTAGTACCTAAAATTAACGGGAAGGATTTATGCCCAAGTTACGTTCTGCAACTACCACACAAGGTAGAAATATGGCCGGCGCTCGAGCGCTATGGCGTGCAACCGGAATGAAAGATTCAGATTTCGGCAAGCCTATTATTGCTATTGCTAACTCATTTACGCAGTTTGTACCTGGGCACGTTCACCTTAAAGACCTTGGTCAGCTAGTGGCCCGTAGCGTGGAAGAAGCAGGTGGTGTCGCCAAAGAGTTCAATACTATTGCGGTAGATGACGGTATTGCTATGGGCCACAGCGGAATGCTTTACAGCTTACCTTCTCGCGAGATCATTGCTGATGCAGTGGAATACATGGTGAACGCACACTGTGCTGATGCCATTGTGTGTATCTCAAACTGCGACAAGATCACCCCAGGAATGTTAATGGCGTCTATGCGCCTTAATGTACCGGTTATATTCGTATCTGGCGGCCCTATGGAAGCGGGTAAAACCAAGCTTTCCGACCAGCTTATCAAGCTTGATTTGGTTGATGCCATGGTAGCGGCTGCTGATGATAAAGTTAGCGATGCAGATACTGATGAGATTGAGCGCTCTGCCTGCCCAACCTGTGGCTCTTGTTCGGGTATGTTCACAGCTAACTCAATGAACTGTTTAACTGAAGCGTTAGGTCTATCGCTTCCGGGTAACGGCTCGATGCTAGCCACTCACGCCGACCGTGAAGGCTTGTTTAAGCAGGCCGGCAAGCAAATTGTAGAGCTTTGTAAGCGTTACTACGGCGATGATGATGAAAGTGTATTGCCACGTAACATTGCCAACTTTAAAGCTTTCGAAAACGCCATGAGCTTAGACATTGCTATGGGCGGCTCAACCAATACCATCCTGCACTTGTTAGCGGCGGCAATGGAAGGTGAAGTGCCTTTCACTATGGATGATATCGACCGATTGTCTCGCAAGGTGCCTCACTTGTGTAAAGTGGCGCCTTCTACTCCTAAATATCATATGGAAGACGTTCACCGTGCCGGGGGCGTACTGGGCATTTTGAACGAGTTGAACAAGGCAGGCTTGCTGAATAGCGATGTTAACCATGTTCTTGGGAAGCCACTTACTGAGGTTATCAGCGAGTGGGACATCACTAATCCAGAGAACAAAGACGCGATTACCTTTTTCCGCGCAGGCCCTGCAGGTATACGCACTACCAAAGCCTTTAGTCAAGACTGCCGTTGGGATGACGCGGACGATGACCGTGAAACCGGCTGTATTCGCTCTATCGAGAATGCGTTTAGCCAAGAAGGCGGCTTAGCGGTGCTTTACGGTAATTTGGCCGAAGATGGCTGCATTGTAAAAACCGCTGGCGTGGATGAATCTATTCTAAAATTCAACGGTACTGCCCGTATCTACGAGAGCCAAGATGATGCAGTGGCAGGCATATTGGGCGATGAAGTAAAAGCCGGTGACGTCGTGTTTATTCGCTATGAAGGCCCTCGCGGTGGTCCAGGTATGCAAGAAATGCTGTACCCAACGTCGTATTTGAAATCTAAAGGTTTAGGCAAGCACTGCGCGCTAGTCACCGACGGACGTTTCAGTGGTGGGACAAGCGGCTTGTCTATCGGACACTGTTCCCCGGAGGCTGCCAGCGGTGGCGGTATCGGTTTAGTTGAAGACGGGGACAAGATTGAAATAGATATCCCTAACCGAAGCATCAACATCGTTATTTCTGATGAAGCACTCGCCGAGCGCCGTGCAAAAATGGAAGCAAGCGATAAGCCTTGGAAACCGAAAAATCGCGTGCGCGAAGTGTCTACATCACTTAAGACCTTTGCCGCGCTGGCAACCAGTGCCGACAAAGGTGCAGTGCGCGATGTCAGTAAGTTGGAAGACTTGTAATGGAAAACGAGCACGTTAGCGACCACGAGTATCTGAAAAAGATATTACTCGCTCCCGTTTACGATGTGGCGGTGGCGAGTGAACTGTCTTATATGTCTTTGCTTTCAGCGGAGCTTGGCAACGAGATCTTTTTGAAACGAGAAGATCAGCAGCCGGTAAAAAGCTTTAAGCTGCGCGGTGCCTACAACCGTATTTGTTCGTTAAGTGAAGCACAGCTGCAAGCAGGCGTAATTGGCGCATCGGCGGGTAATCACGCGCAAGGCTTAGCATACAGTGCAAAAATGAAGGGCATTCAAGCAACTATCGTGATGCCCGAAACCACCCCTGACATTAAAGTGGACGCTGTACGTCGTTTCGGTGGTGATAACGTAAATGTAGTCTTGCATGGCACGAGCTTCGACCAGGCAAGCAACCATGCCAAAGCATTGTGTGATACCCACGGGTATACCTTTGTTCCGCCCTTCGATAACCCCGATGTAATCGCCGGACAAGGTACGGTTGCACGAGAACTGTTAGAGCAAAACCCAAACCTGGATATTTTGTTTATTGCTGTAGGCGGTGGCGGCCTAGCCGCGGGCATTGCAGTGTACTTAAAGCAACTCAAACCCAGTATTAAGATTGTAGCCGTTGAGTCAGAAGAGTCGGCCTGTTTCATTAAAGCAAAAGCGCAAGGCGAGCCTACTGAGCTGGAAAGCGTAGGTATTTTTGCCGATGGCGTGGCTGTGAAAGTGATGGGGCAAGAAACTTTTCGCCTGTGTAACCGCTTAGTTGATGAAACTATTACGGTTAGCAATGATGAGATTTGCGGGGCTATAAAAGATATTTTCGATGATACTCGCGTTATCGCCGAGCCTGCTGGTGCATTATCGGTAGCGGCAATTCGCAAATATGCCAAGCAACATGACCTTAAAGGTAAAAAGCTAGGCGGTATTTTATGTGGCGCAAACATCAACTTTCATACCCTACGCTATGTGTCTGAACGCTGTGAATTAGGCGAGCAGAAAGAAGCCGTTTTTGCCGTTAAAATTCCTGAAACTAAAGGCGCGTTTAAACAGTTTTGTGAATGCGTTGGGGCAAAAGCGATTACTGAATTCAACTATCGCTATGCAAGTGAGAGCGAAGCGCATATTTTTGTTGGGGTAAAGCTAAAAGGCGGTCAACAAGAATTTGCGACCCTTCAAAGTGACCTTGAAAGTAAAGGATATGATTGCGTTAACCTAACAGACAACGAGTTAGCAAAGCTTCATGTCCGGCATATGGTAGGAGGCCGCCCGCCGACTATTTTAAACGAGCAGGTGTTCAGCTTTGAATTTCCGGAACGCCCAGGTGCACTACTAAACTTCTTAAATACATTAGGCGAGCAGTGGAACATCACTTTATTCCATTATCGCAACCACGGCGCTGCGGAAGGCTTGGTACTGGCTGGTTTTGACATTGCGCCAGAAAGCCGGGATGACTTTAACCAGCATGTAGCTGAATTGGGCTATAAGGTAGAAGAAGTAACGGATAACCCTGCGTATCGCTTTTTTCTGTCACAACCAGCATAACGTTTTGTCGGCTATGTAGAACAGCCTTTGATAGCTATACATTCAAAAGCGAAACTTAGCTCGTTTTAAACCTTTTTTCGCTTTGTATTGCTTCACGTTAAGCGCAGGTTTACCGAGGAGCGATACAAAGCGGCACTATTACTACCCCTAGCGAGTCATTGTTAATAAAAGGCCCTATTAGGTAGGCAAACGGCCAATAAAAAACCCATGCAAAGCATGGGTTTTTTTACGCCTGTAAGAAAGCGATAATTTGGGGGGCAAACGAAGCTAGCTAGCTGTGTTAAGCGCAACATTTTCTAGATGCTGAATCATCTCAGGCCATATTAGCGCCATCACGTCAGCGCGCAAGGCCTCACACTCTTCCGAATATTTTAAGCTACCGTCTTTTTCAGAATCTAACCAGTGGTTATCTTTCAGTGCGCCGATAAAGCTAGACAGCACGTTCTTATCGTAAAACTCAGGAGAGCTTAAGCCGTAAAGGGCTGATAAGCGCTCAGCGACTTGTTTACTTTCTCGCTCTAATGCACTGCGGCTAATCACCTTTTCTTTATCAAGAATAGTCAACACCACGGCATAACGTTGCAAGGTTTCTTGCATACAGCGGCTTAGTAACCACGCAGAATGGAACTGTTTGCAGTGCGCATCTGGCGGTAAAAGCTCTCCGTCCTTTTGACGCAATAGTCCGTTGTCTAACATCGCGGTGATCAATGCATCAGTATGCGCAAGCGCTTCATCTTGTGTTAAATGTAAAAACAGTTCTTTTTGCAGCAAAGGATAAAGTGCTGCAATTAGTTGTAAAATACTGTTCTTAGTTGCGCCTTTTTTAGCGAAGATAGACGCCATGATAAGACCTGGTATGGCGAACAAATGCAAAATGTTGTTGCGATAATAGGTCAGGTATACAGCAGATTTAGGCTGAGGACTGATCAAACGTCCGTAATCGTCTTCTTTAATATCAAAACGGCCTAATTTTAACGTATCCCGAAGCAATTCTTGTGCTGATGAATCTGGAATAGTGGCGTCATTACTAAAGGGCACTGTTTTGAACAAGTTCATGAAGTCATCCATGGCCTGTTTAAGCTCTACTTCACTCATGGTCTGCCTTTTAGAAGACAGTAGGCATAGCGAAGCTAAAGCCATGCCGTTAAGTGCCGCAGCGCGGTTAATGCGCGTCATAACGTTATTGGCCAATTCATTAACAGCAGGCGTTAACCAAGCAGGCTTTTTCTCTGGCTCGGCATCACGACAGTCGCGCCAGTTCGGCACATGGCTTTCAAGGAACTGATTAAGCGCAATAGGCTCACCAAAGTTCACATATCCGTGCCCATAATTCTTAAGCTTACGAATGGCTGAGAAAACCTGAAGGTTGGACTCTTTTTTCTTCTTTGACCCTTTAAGTTCGTTCAGGTAACTCTTCACTTCCATCACATTCTCATAGCCAATGTAGACAGGAACAATACTTACTGGGCGATTAACGCCTTTAAGCATGGCTTGAATTGTCATGGCCAGCATACCGGTTTTCGGCGGTATTAAGCGACCGGTGCGGCTACGTCCACCCTCAGGGTAGTACTTTACTGAGTAACCTTTGTTAAACAGCAGCTCTAAATATTCTCTGAATACGGCCGTATACAGCTTATTGCCTGCAAAGCTGCGGCGGAGAAAGAAAGCGCCACCTCTACGGAATACTTTTCCGACAGGCCAAAAGTTAAGATTGATACCTGCTGCAATATGAGGCGTTACCATACCTTCGTGATAAATCACGTAAGTTAATAACAGGTAGTCCATGTGGCTGCGGTGGCAAGGCACATAGATGATTTCGTGACCGTTAGCGGCCAATTCACGAATGCGTTCAGCGTGACCTACACTAATGCCGTTGTAAATCTTATTCCAGATTCGAGTCAGCAGTCTGTCGCCGAACCTTATTAGCCCTTCACGATAATCTGCAGCAATCTCAGTGATATAGGTTTGAGCCCGCTCCTTTGCTTTTTCATGAGTGACTTTTTTGCTTCTCGACTCTTCGGCGATGGCGCGGCGTACCGCATCTGAACCCAATACACTGTTGTTGAGTTCTTGACGCTCTAACAGGGTAGGGCCCGTCATGCTTTGTCGTTTACGCTGAAAGTGAGTACTTGCTACGCGTACGAGCTTGTGAGCAATGCTTTGATCGCTACCATGTTGATTTGACATGGCCCGTGCAGAGACAGCTTTAGAATAATTAATAAAGTTATCTCGGCCTAAAAATAGCACGATGAAAAGCTTGCGTAGCCAGCTCGGAGCAGCTTTATCAGCAATTAAGTCACTTAAACCCGGGTTGCCGCGCCCTGGGGCTCGGCCCCAGGTCACATAAACAGGAACTACTTGTAGATCGAGGTTTTCATGGTCTCGATGCAAGTGGAAAAGATCAGTGAAGACCTCTTCAATTCCCGTATCTTTGGCTGATGAGCGAAAAAGAGGCTGAGTTTTACGTAAAAACAGAGTAGATGAGTACTCTCGACCTGCCAGTGTCAGCGTGTCTGTTGGGCTCGGTAGCCCTAGGAATTTAGTCGACATTCTCAGCGCAAGCTGATCTGTCACTGAGTTAGTGGGAAGTAGATAAACAATAGGCTTGCTTTTATCTATTCCTAATTCGGTTTCAACGTTTACTGGAATACTGTGGGCTTTAACCAGTAACTTAACAGGATAATGAAATACCGACAAAAGGGCTTTTCGCATCCACGACATGAACTATGTAATCCTATGAAATAAAAACGGGTGAAGTGTAACACAAACGCATCACAATCTCGCGACGGGCCAATTTTATTGATTTGCTTGCTGTACTGACTCCCTACTTACCAGTAAGTTCAAGAAGCTGAAAAGCATCTGTGTCTTTAAGCCTTGTGTAGCACTATTTATGGTAAGGCTCACTGAGACTGTTGGCAATCCAACATTTATTATATTGCTATAAGTGGTGACTATTACTATTTTTATAAAGATTAACGAATATGAGCATGTTGTAGTGGATGATCAAAACCGATTAAAGACGATTGATGACTTTTTGCTCAGCAATGAGGTGCCGTTGGATCTTGACGACCTTATGGTTGTGCTAGCGGGGGCATATAAGGTGCCTATCGCGCTAATAGGAATAGTTGGTGAATTTGAAGAAACATTCAAAGCGCGATATGGAACTACACTTTCTAAAGTGAGCCGTGAGCATGCGTTTTGTAGTCATGTTGTGGAAGAACGCGAACAAGTTGTGGTTAACAATGCACATGAAGACCCCAGGTTTAAAGATAATCCACTAGTGACGGGTGAGCCGCACATCTGCTTTTATGCAGGAACTCCCATTGAAATCAATGAGCAGATTATTGGCGCGGTATGTCTAATCGATACTGTACCTCGTGAAATCGATGCTAAACATTTAGAAGTCCTAAACAGGATTGGCGCGCTTGTTAGCCAGCATATTTCTCTTTCTAAAGAGCATGAAGCACTTAAGCGTGAACATGGTTTAATTGAAAAGTCCCCTATAGTGTTGGCGACTTGGCGCAATACTACGTCACTACGGCTAGTTCATATTTCTCAAAACAGTGAGCGTGTATTGGGTATATCGGCACAAGACTTACTCAGCGGCGCTGTCGAGCTTGGCGATGTCCTAACTCAAGAAGCTGAAAGCGACTTTACTTTTGCTATGCAGGCGCACATAGAAGGTGTGGAAACCCATTCATGCCGCCTTCAAATAGCCACCCCTACGCGGACTATTTGGGTAAGTATGATTTCTACGGCGAGCTTTCGGGAGGACGGGATGCTGTATTCAGTGCAAGCCTTTCTTTTCGATACCAGCGATCAAAAATATGTTGAAGACAAACTGCACAAAACGAATCAACGCATGCGACTGCTATTGGAAGCCTCCGAGTTGGGAACATGGGATTGGAATTTGGCCGCTGATGTAAACCAAGTCAACAAACGTTGGTGTGATATCGTCGGTCTTGAATATGAGTACTATGACACCAGCTCTCGCTTTTTCAGGCAGTTAATTCACCCTGCGGACTATGTAAAAGTAGAAAAGCAATTAAACGAACACATTACAGGTGAGAGCAAGGTTTTCAATACCACTTTTCGCATGAAACATACTAACGGCTCGTGGATTTGGGTTGAAACCTACGGGAAAACTGTCGAATTTGACGTCGCGGGTAAGGCTATTCGCGTTGCTGGCATTCATCGCGACATTACGCAGAGAATGGAAAGTGAACTTCATGAGATAAAGAAAACCCAGCTACTTCAGTTTATCAATAAGACCCGTGCCTCTTACCTTCAGAACAACGATTTAACCATGGCCTGCCAAACAGTATTGCCTGAGCTTATTGATATTTCAGATAGTCAGTTTGCTTTCATAGGGCAAATGAAAGGCGAAGGTGATGCCTCGAAGCTGTTTATTCATGCCATTTCTGAAATAGTGTGGGACAGCAGCAGCTTTACGCAATACAACGAGTATAAAAAGCGAAACTTGTATTTCAGTAGCTTTGATAATCTTTTCGGTACCACAATATTAACCGGAGAGGTAACGATAAGTAATACCTCAGGGAGTCATCCAAACTCAAAAGGGGTGCCACAGGGACATCCTCGTATTAGTCGATTTTTAGGGCTGCCTATAAAGGTCAAAGATAGAGTGGTGGGCATGATTGGCTTAGCCAATAAATTTGAGCCCTACACGGTGGAAGATGCGAAATTTATACAGCCTTTATTAGATGCATTAGCAGGTCTTTTCTATGCGGTAGAATTAGAAGAAGCTCGTGCTGTTGCAGAAGAAAAGCTTCGACAACTAGCTATGACTGACTCATTGACTGGCTTATATAACCGTAGAGCATTTATTGATGAATGCATCGCATTTTCAAAACAGCATTTTAGCGCATGCGTTGCTATTGTTGATATTGATTACTTTAAGAAGGTAAACGACACCTATGGACATGATGCGGGTGACCAAGCGCTTATTACAGTTGCAAGGAAAATAGCTAAACAAAACAACGCACCCAATGTGGTGGCCAGGCTTGGAGGTGAAGAGTTTGCTATCGTGAGGTTGGGTAAAAATAAGCAAGAAATTAACACACAGCTAGAAGCGCTTCGTATAGCTGTTGAAGAAAGCGTTGTTACCTACAAAACCGACACAATTAAGCTTTCAATTAGTATTGGTGCAACCTTTATAGATAACACCTATGGCGCAGATTTTAGCGCGCTTTTATCGACGGCAGACAAATGCCTTTACAAAGCGAAAGAGCAAGGCCGAAATCAAGTAGTATGGGAGGAGGAGTCACAATAAGTTTTGTCATCTGATTTGCGAAGTCGGGCGAAGCTAAGCCCCACAATCGTATCAATAAATTGCATGCGTTACCGCGAAAACAGCGAAGAAAAGTTGAAGCTAAGAATAGGTAGCCCAGATATAACTCTTCTTGCGAAATAAGAGCACTGCAATTACTTTATACGCTTGCGTATGGCAAAAGACGTGGCAAGTGCTTGTTATTTGTTTTTAGGTGTATATACTTACAGGAACTGTATGAACAGACAGGTCTTTTATGCGCCCACTCACAGCTCGACAAACTGAAGTTTTAGAACTTATCAAAACAACCATGCAAGAAACGGGGATGCCGCCAACGCGTGCGGAAATTGCTCGTCAACTTGGTTTTCGTTCTGCCAACGCAGCAGAAGAACATTTGAAAGCCTTGGCGCGTAAAGGCGTAATCGAAATCCTGCCTGGTACCTCCCGTGGTATTAAGCTCAATATCCCTCTTGAGGATAATGCACCAGAAGAAGAAGGTTTGCCGCTCATCGGGCGCGTGGCTGCGGGTGAGCCAATTTTGGCGCAAGAGCATGTAGAATCCCACTACAAGGTCGATCCTGCTTTGTTTCAGCCTCAGGCCGACTTTTTACTTCGTGTGAATGGTATGAGTATGAAAGACATTGGTATTTTAGATGGCGACCTTCTTGCCGTGCATCGCACCACTGATGTTCACAACGGCCAGGTAGTTGTAGCGCGGGTGGATGAAGACGTTACGGTTAAGCGTTTAGAGAAACGCGGTCGTGAGGTCTTACTTCATGCCGAAAACGAAGAGTTTTCGCCAATTAAAGTAGACCTTGCCAATGAGCCTTTTGCGATAGAAGGTATTGCTGTGGGTGTTATAAGAAACGCCGACTGGATGTAAGGTTTTGGCATGTTCAACTGAAAGCGGCGTAATAGCCGCTTTTTTTATGCCTTTTAATGGTACATTTTAGCCAGTTTTCTTATGTTAGCCTCTGTTAGTAAGGTTCAAGACTATAGCATTTGAGATAACTTTTATGTAAAAGGTAAGCGCTATTTAGTCTCTGAATGAAACGTTTAAAACGTATCTATTATTTGAAAGTTTGTTTGAAAAACACATTCAATGATGTGTTAGCTGTTGATTTTATGACCAAATAAAGCTTCATCCTTATCAACATCCCGTTCAAAATGCGCGTTTGATTTCTTAACCGCCGCCAGCACGCCTCATACCTACTCTACAGAATTTGTAACGTAAGCCTGCCACATGAAATGGTTAAAAATTAACCTTTTCATTAAATTTTTAATAGAAAAGACTAGACGGCACGGCATTATTGCGCAATTCTTATACAGAGATTAACAAAATAATAACAATGACTCTAAATTTGTTTTACAAGTTGAGGTGATGGGTCAATCGTTCGCAAACCATTTGGTAGGGCATCGCGCAAAATTATCAGCGTTTTTGGTCTTGCTATTACGGAGGTGCTGAGTGAAACAACTAACGACCGTTTTCGCAAAATGGTGTTCAACAATACCGTTTTTGCTTTTTTCCCCGTTGCTTCTTGCGCAAGAAGTTAGTGAAGAAGCCTCTTCACTTAATCTAAGACGCGGTGCTACCGACATCAGCGGGCAGGTTTATGACCTGCATATGCTGATGTTCTTTATTTGTGTAGGGATCGCGGTCGTCGTGTTTGGGGTTATGTTTGCGTCAATGTATCTGCATCGGAAGTCTCGCGGCGCTAAGCCTGCCAATTTTCATGAGAATGTGAAGGTTGAAATAGCGTGGACCGTTATCCCTTTTCTTATTCTTATCTTTATGGCTGTGCCTGCAGCGAACACGCTTATTGCAATGGAAGACACGTCTGAGCCTGACATGACAGTGTTAGTCACAGGCTCTCAGTGGAAGTGGCACTACAAGTACATGGATAGCGACGTCGAATTTTACTCTCTGCTAGCTACTCAGCGCGAGCAAATAGAAAATAAGTTTCAGAAAACCGACAACTACTTACTAGAAGTTGACCGCCCGTTAGTTATTCCAACTGGTAAGAAAGTACGTTTTCTCATTACTTCAGATGACGTTATTCATTCGTGGTGGGTTCCTGACTTTGCCGTGAAAAAAGATGCCAACCCAGGCTTTATTAATGAGTCTTGGGCCAAGGTCAATGAACCTGGCGTTTATCGCGGTCAATGCGCAGAGCTATGTGGTAAAGACCATGGCTACATGCCAGTAGTGGTTATCGCTAAAGAGCCCGCTGAGTTTGATAAATGGATGGGCGAACAAGAAGAAATTGTGCGTAAAGCGAAAGAAGAAGAGCAGCGCCTACTTTCAATGAATATGTCGATGGATGAATTAATGAAAGAAGGCGAGCGCGTTTACAACGCCACGTGTGCAGCGTGCCATATGCCAAATGGTGAGGGGCTACCGGGCGTATTCCCAGCACTTAAAGGTAGCAAGATGGCGTTAGAAGATCAGCAAGGTCACATCGACATTGTCCTACATGGTAAGGCGGGTACAGCTATGCAGGCGTTTAGCAAAATGCTGAGCCTTAAAGAAATTGCTGCGGTTGTCACTTACGAGCGCAATGCGTGGGGCAATAACACTGGCGATATGGTTCAAGCCAAAGACGTTAATGCAGTGGCAAACGGAAACTAGGAGCAGACAAATGAGCAAAGCAACTGAAGTTATTTCGCCAGATACCTCTGCGACTCACATTGGTCAAGTAAATGGTGGTCACTCACAGGGCGATCATCTACATGATGATCATGAACACCACGACCATATTCCTAAAGGAATAACGCGCTGGCTGTTTACCACTAACCATAAAGACATAGGCACACTCTATCTGTGGTTTGCCTTTATTATGTTTTTAGTTGGTGGCGCGATGGCCATGGTGATCCGTGCTGAACTGTTTCAACCCGGTTTACAAATTGTTGAGCCAAACTTTTTTAATCAAATGACCACGGTACACGGACTCATCATGGTATTTGGTGCTGTTATGCCTGCTTTTACTGGGCTCGCGAACTGGCTTATTCCAATGATGATCGGCGCCCCAGATATGGCGTTACCGCGCATGAATAACTGGAGCTTCTGGATTCTACCTGGCGCCTTTTTGATTCTGCTTAGCTCGCTATTTATGGAAGGTGGCGGCCCTGCCTTCGGTTGGACATTCTACGCGCCGCTCTCAACGACCTATAGTGGAGATTCAACGGCCCTTTTCGTGTTCTCTGTTCACATTATGGGTATTTCATCCATTATGGGCGCGATTAACGTGATAGTGACTATTTTCAATATGCGTGCACCGGGCATGACCTGGATGAAAATGCCACTATTTGTGTGGACGTGGCTTATCACTGCATTTCTGCTTATTGCGGTAATGCCGGTGCTCGCCGGTGCGGTGACCATGGTATTAACGGACAAGTTCTTCGGAACCAGCTTCTTTGATGCTGCAGGTGGCGGCGACCCGGTTATGTTCCAGCATATTTTCTGGTTCTTCGGGCACCCTGAAGTGTACATTATGATTTTGCCTGCTTTTGGCATTATCTCGCAAATTGTTCCTACCTTTTCCAGAAAGCAACTCTTTGGCTATGCGTCTATGGTTTACGCCACAGCGTCTATCGCGCTGCTTTCTTTTGTGGTGTGGGCTCACCATATGTTTACCACGGGCATGCCGGTATACATGGAAATGTTTTTTATGTTTGCCACCATGCTTATCTCGGTACCTACTGGTGTGAAAGTGTTTAACTGGGTAGCAACCATGTGGCGCGGTTCACTAAGCTTTGAAATGCCAATGATGTTCGCTATTGCCTTTATTGTGCTGTTCACCATTGGTGGGTTGTCAGGGCTAATGCTGGCGATAACACCTGTGGACTTCCAGTACCACGACACGTATTTCGTTGTGGCTCATTTCCACTATGTTCTAGTAACAGGCGCAGTCTTTTCTATTATAGCAGCCGTGTATTACTGGCTGCCTAAATGGACAGGCAAAATGTACGACACCACTTTAGCTAAATGGCATTTCTGGTGCTCTTTAGTATCGGTAAATGTCTTGTTCTTCCCTATGCACTTTGTTGGTTTGGCAGGTATGCCACGTCGTATTCCTGACTATGCATTACAGTTTGCTGATTTCAATAAATGGATAAGCTTAGGTGGTTTCGCTTTCGGTTTATCTCAGCTTATCTTCCTTGCTCTGCTTATAAAAGCGTGCAAAAAGCAGGGTGAAGCGGTATCGGCGCAAGTTTGGGATGGCGCAGAAGGGTTGGAATGGGAAATTCCATCACCTGCTCCTTATCACACGTTTGAAACACCGCCTGTCGTGAAGTAACGATAGGTGGGGTTTGTGAATTAGTCATTCTTGTAAAAGGCTAGGCAGCAGCGGTATGAATGACTTTCACACATTGCTGACGGTGGAGTAGATAAGCGGTTATGCGAACGTTTACCAACATCCATCTTTGAAGTTACCCGGAGGTTGCGTGATGTCACAGCAAAGTGCAAATAACAAGATGGTTATCAAGCTTGTTGCTATTGTCATTGGCATGTTTGGCTTTGGCTTTGCCTTGGTTCCCTTGTATGACGTATTTTGTGACGTAGCGGGAATTAATGGCAAAACCGAGAACACGGCAGCAGTTTACCAATCAGTTGAGATTGATGAATCGCGAGAAGTGACCGTAGAGTTTATTACTCGCACAAATACCGGTATGCCATGGGAGTTTCGCGCCGAAACTAAGCGTGTGAAAGTGCACCCCGGCGAGCTAAACACGGTATCGTTTTATGTGAGAAATCCTGCATCAAATAATATCGTTGCTCAAGCCATACCCTCTGTATCCCCCGGCACAGCAGCGCTCTATCTGAATAAAACGGAATGCTTCTGCTTCAATCAGCAGCCACTTGATGCGGGGAGTGAGGCCTATATGCCTATGCAGTTCTACGTCGACCCGCAGCTTCCTGAAGATATAACCTTTTTTACCTTGCAGTACACACTCTATGACGTCACAGCGCGAGCCAGTGACCTAACGACAACACCGAATCCCTTTATGGCTTCAACACCATCAACTGGCGAATAAGCAGAAGGGATAAGGAGAAGAAAATGCAAACCGAAGTACAGAATCACGAATACCAAAAATACTATGTACCCGCACAAAGCCCATGGCCCATTGTTGGGGCCGTTGCTCTATTTCTTATCGCCGTAGGTGCGGGCAATTATGTGGTGCAGGCGACCAAAGGCGAAACCGGCTATGGCGGTCATATCCTTTTAGCGGGGATAGCCGTGTTGCTGGTTATGCTAGTGGGCTGGTTTAAAAACCAAATTGATGAGTCTATGGCTGGGCTTTACAGCGACCAGCTAGGCCGCTCGTACCGCCAAGGGATGAGCTGGTTTATTTTCTCTGAAGTAATGTTTTTCGCTGCGTTTTTCGGTGCGCTCTACTACGCACGGTTTATCTCGGTTCCATGGCTTGGTGGTGCATCGAATAACGCTATGACCAATGAAGTCTTGTGGCCGACGTTTGAGGCCATGTGGCCGCTGGTATCAACGCCAGGCGGCATTACTACGCAAGAAATGAGCGCTGCTGGGCTACCGACTATTAATACAATTATCCTGCTCATTTCATCTATTACTTTGCACTTCGCCCATGTGGGTCTAGAGCAAAACAAACGCAAGCAGTTAACGCTAATGCTAGGCATTACCATTTTACTCGGGTGTGGGTTCCTGTTTTTGCAAGTGGAAGAATATATACATGCTTATCGCGATCTAGGGCTTACGCTTCAGTCAGGCATTTACGGCAACACCTTCTTTATGCTGACCGGGTTTCACGGCATGCACGTGACTCTTGGTACCATCATTTTAATTGTACTGTTTTTTAGAGTATTAAAAGGTCACTTTACGCCAGAAAACCACTTCGCCTTCCAGGCGGGAAGCTGGTATTGGCACTTTGTAGATGTGGTGTGGGTCATGCTCTACATCTTTGTTTACGTGCTCTAAAAATAACGCCCCAAACTTAATAAGGTCTTGGGTTTGGGGTAATTAAACCAGTACCAATAGCTATAAGAATGATAACGACGATGATGGCAGAAGTGAGCACACGTCGACCAATATATTTGCTCATTGGCCCCTTAGATGTGTCGTTTTTTATCATAATGCGCATCGCCATGAACAGATTAACAATCATGTACAGTACCAAAGCAACAAGGACTATTTTTATCAACATACTCACCTCTGTTTTTATTCTCATTTTGCAGGGTGCGAGATAATCATGCTTTTTCGCACTCGCCACGTTATTCCTTGGTTACTCACGGGTTTTAGTGTGGCGATTATGTGCGGGTTAGGTTACTGGCAACTTGATCGCATGGTCCAAAAGCAACAACGTTTAGCTAGCATAGCGCAAAAGCAAAGTAATGGAACCTTGAGTTTAGAAGAGGCACTGAACCACACAGATCCAAGAGATATCACCGTTTCTTTCAGTGGTTCCTTAGATGCAAATCACCTATTGCTTTTAGACAACCAGATTTACAATCAACGGGTAGGGTTTGACGTGATAGCGCCGGTATATACCAATGCCGGATGGCTTTTAGTGAACTTTGGCTGGGTGCCCGCACCAGATTTAACTCGCACCTTGCCGGATATAAGCTTTACGAGCGAAATTCGCGATTTTACCGGTGTCATCAGTGTGCCGGGTAATAACCCTTTAATTAAAGAAACCAACATGGCCTTGGCGCAAAGCCCCGCGCTTATACAACACATCGAATTACCCGAATTAAGCGATGCCTTAGATCGAAATTTTTTACCTTTTATTCTTCAACTTACTACGCCAGATCCTGCGTTTATTCGCGAACATCAGGCCGTTGTAATGTCTCCCGAAAAGCACCTGGGTTATGCCGTTCAGTGGTTCGGTTTAGCCATTGCCGCTGCGGCCATAGGTGGTTTTGCAATAAATAAGAAAGGACGTAGTTATGAGTAATACTGCTTCGAAAAAAACGTTAATTATCATGGTAGCTGTGTTCGTTTTGCCTGTCGTCATGGCGAAGCTTGCACTTGATAACGATTGGTTTACCAAAGGCGCTACAAATAAAGGTCAGCTGCTTGCGCCAACAATCAACATGAGTGCACTTTTGAAAGACGCAGAGCCTAAGTGGCGTTTACTTTATGTCATGCCGAATGAGTGCGATGCAGTGTGCGAGAACGCACTTTTTAGTATTAACCAGGTATGGCTTGCTTTAGGTAAAGAGTCTGATCGCGCCCAAGCCGTGGTCGTTACAAGTGATTCAAGTGATCAAGTAGCGATAGCAGCCTTAGCGGACTATCCCTTTGTAGAAACCTTGCCGGTTACCATGCCAACTGCCCTCGCCTCTAGCAGTGTCTATATCGTCGATACCCAAAATAACGCTATGCTTTTTTACGAGATCAAAGACGATAGAAAAGACGCCGTGATGGAAAGCCGCAACATGCTGGCAGACATAAGAAAGCTATTAAAGCTATCACGCATAGGATAAACGCTATGAAAAAGTTAACCCTATTCAGTATATTTTTAGCGGCTGTTGTTATCATTTTAGGTGCCTATACCCGTTTGACCGATGCCGGGTTAGGCTGCCCCGATTGGCCTGGGTGCTACGGTAATTTAACTGTGCCTTTAAGTGAAGAAAAGGTGGCACAAGCCAATGCCGCCTATCCTGATCGTCCAGTTGAAGCATTTAAGGCGTGGAATGAAATGATTCACCGCTACTTTGCAGGAACATTAGGACTATGTGTGTTGGCTATCGCGGTTATCGCCCTTCGGCAGCGCGATAAGGGTACGCCTGTTAAACTGCCGCTTTTACTTTTGGGGCTCATAATATTTCAAGCAGCCCTTGGTATGTGGACAGTGACACTCAACCTGCTTCCCGTTGTTGTAATGGGGCATTTGTTAGGAGGCTTCTCCGTAATATCCTGCCTATTTATTCTCTATCTTCGCTTGCGCAATTCCGCAGGCGATGCACCGAAAACTAAACAAGCGCCCATAGCGTCAGCTATGCATGATCAGGATATTACCGACCTACCTCAAGCCAAAATCTTTCAGCGAAACCTTAAACTTTTCGCCTTTGTTGGACTCGGCGTACTTGTTACACAGATTGCACTGGGAGGATGGACTTCTGCCAATTATGCTGCGTTAGCCTGCACGGAAATGCCGATTTGTGAAAGCGGATGGCAGGACAGAATCGATATTGCAGGTGCATTCAGCGTACCTGACGCAGACAACTATGAATTTGGCGCTCACGATTACGGCGAGCGGGTCACTATGCATATCGTTCACAGGTTTGGCGCAGTGGTTACGTTTTTATACTTGTTAGCACTTGGTATAAACGTGTTAGTTAGCCGTTACGCTACAAATAAACAAAAGTTTGTGAGCGCATTTATGTTGGTAGCGCTGTGTACTCAAGTGGCTTTGGGGCTTAGTAACATTGTATTTATGCTGCCTTTGGCTGTCGCCGTCATGCATAACGCGGTTGCAGCGGTATTGCTCCTATCCTTGCTAAACCTTATTTTTACCGTTTTCCGAATTCTGGAAAACGATCAGGTTTTCGGTTTAGAAAAGCAAAGTAAAGCGCCATTCTCGGTGCCTGAACCGCTGCAAGGCGCCTATAGAAAACAGCAGGCTTTTAGAAACCAGCAAGCTCGTAATACTTCATTACACGAATCTGAATACGCATCTTTACGCGGCTCTTATCAAGATCCTTTGAGCGGGTCTACGTCCTCGCACATTCTCCCTAAAGCTCCAGGAGGTTTCCATGGCTAAATCGGTCTCTTTACATGCACGTACTTCCCGCCAACACACTATAGTAACGTGGCGCGACTATTACGAAATGACTAAGCCAAACGTGGTTATGCTGCTGTTGTTAACTGCGCTGGTGGGAATGTGTTTAGCTACGCCTACATGGGTAAATGCAACAGTACTCATCTGCGGCTTATTAGGTATTGGTATGTTATCGGCCTCTGCAGCAGTCATTAATCACGTTGTCGACCATAAAATAGACAGCGTGATGGCGCGCACATTTAACCGGCCTGTGGCGAAAGGCAAAGTCAGTGTAAACAACGCGCTGTGGTTTGCTGGTATCTTAGGTGTGGTAGGGTTCGTGGTGTTGGCCTTATTTGTAAATATGATAACCGCGTGGCTGACCCTAGCGAGCTTAGTAGGCTACGCGTTCATCTATACCATGTATTTAAAACGCGCTACGCCTCAAAATATTGTAATCGGTGGTTTGGCGGGTGCTGCGCCGCCACTTTTAGGTTGGACGGCAGTAACCGGGGAAATACATGCCCATGCACTACTTTTGGTACTGATTATCTTTACTTGGACCCCTCCGCATTTTTGGGCCCTCGCCATTCATAGAGAAAAAGACTATGCCAAAGCGAAGGTGCCTATGCTGCCGGTAACACATGGTGTTTCATTTACGAAAACTTCAGTATTGTTATATACAGTGTTACTAGGGCTTGTGTGCTTGCTGCCCTACCTTACAGGTATGAGCGACCTCATTTATTTAATTGGTTCAAGCGTGCTTAATATTGGTTTTTTATATTATGCATTAAAGCTAAAATTTGATGCACAGCCTCAAACGGCAATGAAAACTTTTAGGTTTTCTATTATTCATCTCATGGTATTGTTTGTAGTATTACTCTTAGATCATTACATTCCATTGAGTTTATGAACCAACGAACTATTGTCGGTCTTGTTGCATTTTTAGCGTTGTGTGCAGGCATTGTCGGGGCGCTTTATATCGCGCCTCCAGGTGTTGAAAGTCAGCCTGAATATTTTCAAACCTACCCTGAGCCAAGGGCATTATCACCTTTTACACTAACGTCACATGAAGGTGACGTATTCGATAATTCCTCGCTTAAAGGCCAATGGAGCTTAGTATTTGTGGGCTATACTTTTTGTCCAGATATCTGCCCCACAACCATGGCCGAGTTAAACGGAATATACCCTGAACTAAAAGCGTTAAATACTGTCGAACCAATTCGAGTTGTATTTGTATCCGTTGATCCGAATCGCGATTCAATAGAAAGACTTTCAGAGTATGTGAGCTATTTTAATGAGGAGTTCATCGCTGTTACCGGAGAGCACAAAGCGCTATTCCCGTTCGTACGTAATTTAGGGATGATGTATGCTATTGCTGAAAGTACCGATAACCCCAACTATTTAGTTGATCACAGTGCATCTGTTGTACTTGTCGACCCTGAGGCTAGGGTGATAGGAAGATTCAAACCAAAAAGAGAGCCAGGAAAGCTATCGATAAGTGATTCTCAGCAAATATTGGCAGATATGCCGATAATTACCTCGAAGCAGTAGTATGGAAATAGAAATTAGGCAAGGTGTGGCATCTGATGCCGCGCAAACTACGCCGCTCATATTGAACGCGGCGCAGTCATTATTAACGTCTATTTTTGGACATAATAAGAATAAAACAGCCGATGGTTACCTTGCTCATGCTTGGGAACAAGGCGGCGGTCAGTATGGCTTCAACAATCATTGGGTGGCATGCAGTGGTGACGAAGTGCTAGGCGTGGTAACTGCTTGGCATAGCAAACTGGGTGCTGCATTTGATAGAGCAACTCTAGACAGCATAACGTCATATTTTACGCTTGATGAAGCTATGACAGTACTCATGCGTAACCAAACAGTAGCGGTAAACCTTACGCCCCCCACCAATACAGAGCTTATGATTGGTCATCTTTCGGTAGAAGAGAGTGCCCGCCGTACGGGGGTAGGCTCAATGTTGGTAGATGCAATGCACTCAAGAGCGGAAAAGTTAAAGAAACGTAAGCTTGTGCTTGATGTAGAAGTGTCGAACGTGCCGGCTATTCGTTTTTACCAACACCATGGGTTTGTAGAAGAGTCTATAAATAAAGGCTTTATAAGATTTGCTCGTAACGTTTAGGTAAACGTTTCCTTATATAAGCGCGAGTTCATTTAATAAAACTCGCGCGCCCCGCTTTAGGCTAATTCCAAGTCAAGATCTTTAATTTACTTAGTCAGGATAATTGCCACTTTCATCTGCTACAAAGAAAGGCGTAGAGTACCAATAATAGCGACCAGCTTGAGTATTGGATGGTGCTGTACAGTTCACCCTTGAACGGCCTATAGGAAGTGATTTATCTAAGGTGAACGAAAGCACCTTACCTTCAAGATTTGTCTCGATGGTATCGCCCCCAAAAAAACAATTAACCTGAGTAAGGCGCACATCGTTACTGTCTATTGTCAAGCTTATCGGTGAGGACAAGGTTCGTGTCGTCATGCGAGGGTTTTCGTGTGTACTGTGCGTTACTGGCATTGCCAAGCTATTTAGCTTGGTCTTAAGTGTTGCAAGGTTGGCGTAAGGCCCCGCTGCTGGAAACCGAGGAAGCGCCTGCATGTCGCTATTTGGGCCTACAGCCCCAGAGTGTTGACCAAACCCAATGTAACCTTCAGCTTTGAGCTTATTAGCTAGCGCTGTATTGTATTCTCCAAATGGGTACGCCAGATATTTGAGGCTTATACTTAGCTTGTCTTCTATCTTCTTTTCAGCACTTTCTACGTTTTCCCATACTTTTTCCAGCCATGCGCTTTTGCCCATTGTTTGTTCACCGTTTAGCATGTGAAGATGGTCAAGCGTATGATTGGCAAAAGTAACGCCGTCGTTATGCATGGCAATAACTTGCTCCCACGTCAGCTGCTTCGGACCTACGCCAATTTCATCAGGGTTGATGAATACCGTGTATGGGAAACCTAGGTCTGCCAGTATTGGGTGAGCATTGTGTAAGATATTCGCGTAACCATCGTCAAATGTGATAGCCACTGCTTTTTCTGGCAGTGTTTTGTTGTCTTGTAAAGCTGAAACAACGTCCTGAATCGACACTACAGTGTGATGTGTATCTAAGTATTCCATATGCGATTTAAATGTCTCAGGCGAAATACTAGTACTGGCCGGTGTAGATGAAGACACGTGGTGATAAAGCAAAATGACCGCGTTAGGTATGGTGCTAACACTCATTTTGTCGGTTTCAGCGCCTTGCTCTTGCGCGCGTGTAGCCGTATTCACATTAGCATCCAAATTTGTTGCAAATCCAGATGTGCTTAACAATACACAGAAAACGCCTGCAAGCATTGAATAAAAAACTTTCAGTCCCGTGGATTGCTTTGTTCTTTTTTGATTTAGGTAGTTGTTTTTCATATCTTCATCCACTGAGTGCCTGATTAAATTAATTAGCATGGTAAACTTCCAAAAAGTAGAACTTAACTGTCTATTACGCAGATAGACAAGTTCACCTTTCATTAATGTTGATGCATAGCTTGTTAGTATATAGCGAAACCAATCTTTACTGAGATCATTTATGTCCCGTGCCGAAGTCAGCCAGCGCTCTTTTTTTGAAGACCATACCCGTCTGTTGGCGTTAGCGCTTCCTATGATCCTAGCGAATGTCACAACGCCTTTATTAGGCTTAGTAGATACCGCAGTTTTAGGGCACATGTCATTACCTGCTATGCTTGCTGGCGCTTCGGTAGGCGCACTTATTTTAACGCAAATATACTGGGTATGCGGGTTTCTTCGCATGTCTTCAACAGGTTTAAGTGCGCAGGCGAAAGGCTCGCCCAATAATAGGTTAGAATCTGCCAAAGTATTGTGGCAAACGGTGGCTGTGGCCTTATTGTTAGGTGCAGTCGTACTGGTTCTTCAATCCCCTATCCTTTCTTTAGGATTAACCTTAACTCAACCTAATAACGAAGTAGCCCTACACCTTCAAAGCTATTTTTCTGTGCGCGTATGGGGCGCGCCTGCTGCCATGCTTAATCTTGCGTTGGTAGGATGGCTAGTGGGGCAGCAAAAAACGCGCAGCGTTATGACTATTCAAATTGTGGGCAATCTACTAAATGCTGCACTTGATATGGTATTTGTATTTTCACTGAATATGTCAGTAGCCGGTGTAGCATTAGCCAGTGTTATTGCTGAATATACTATGGCCATAATGGCGTTTATGGTGGCATTTAAACACGTTGGCGGTGTAGCGGTAAGTGCTTCTTGGTTTAACCGGGCGGCACGTAAGGTGCTAATGAAGTTAAACGGCGATATGTTACTACGCAATCTGGCACTGCAAGGCTGCCTAGCGTTTCTTACTATTCAAGGTGCCCGTTACGGCGAAACGTCGGCGGCCGTCAATGCCATACTTATGCAGTTCTTTGTTTTAATCGCATTGGGTTTAGATGGTATTGCCTATGGTGTGGAGGCGCTGGTGGGTGAAGCTAAAGGGGCGTCTGATAGCAGTGAAGTGAAACGGCGTACTTACCAAGGGCTAGCCTGGTCAAGCGTGTTTGCCCTCATCTACAGCCTGATATTCTGTTTAGGAGGTGAGGCCATTGTCGAACTGCTTACTGAGCATGGCGGCATCGTAGACGCAGCGCGGCCTTACCTAAGCTTGATGGTATTGCTTCCTCTGTTGGCCCACTGGTGCTTTTTGTACGACGGTGTGTTTGTTGGTCTTACTCGAGCAAGTGCAATGCGTAATACCATGATAATAAGTGCACTAGCTGTGTATTTCCCTGTTTGGTTCCTCACGCAAGACCAAGGTAACGTTAGCCTGTGGTACGCCCTACTCGCCTTTTTACTCGCTCGCGGCGTAACATTGGCGTGGAGTTTTTACCGTTTAGATAAACGCGATGAACTAGCGGCATCGCAAAGCTAGCGTTTTTAGAGCGTATCGCTGTCCTTATTTAAGGAGAGCGTGCCTAGCACGCTGCTTCTTTAAGTCTTCCTGATGCATTATTCCGCTTTACTTTTGCTCTATTCTTTTTTGCACAATGATAATAGTGTGTTGCTCGGGGTGCTGATCAAATTCAACGTGGCGAATAAAGCCGCCAGCTTCCATCAGTATTTCTAAATATCTATGTAGCCCAAGCGAGGCGTAGTAGACTTCTGGTCCCATCACTTCGTTAGTATGTTGACCGCTTTCATACGTACCACCGCAGCTAAAAAGTAACACGCCGCCATCGTTTAAGTGATTCATTAGCTTCTTAAGCAAAGGCTCTTGCTGCGTCAAAGGGATATGCCAAAAGCTATCCCAAGCGCTAATGAAGGAATAGTGCTTAGTTAATGTAAACGTGCAAACATCGGCGCAATAGAAGGTATGGGCAGGTAACTGAGACTTAGCTATAGCCAGCATATCTCTAGACACATCAATGCCTTCGTACGTTAGCCCATTACTTTCGATAATGGGAACAAAGCGATTTGTACAGCCGCAACCAATGTCTAGCGCGTAGCCGTATTCCTGTGTTTTTCTTTCACTGAGTACTTCTCCCTTGTTAGGCGCTTTACTATGCACTTTATCCTGCTCTGGTTGTGGGGCTTGCGGCAAAAATGACAGAGCTTTTTGATAGGCAATTATGCCATTTTTCTGATTAAACTCGGGTCGCGTCCAGCGGTGAGTAATGGTGTCGTAGGCCTTGCCAGTTTCTTCAGGAGTCATATGCTATCTGTTAGCTGAAATTTTGCTTCTTCAAGGTTAATTCATCTAGCCAAAATGTATAGTGGAAAGTTTGTACAGAAAGGGGGTAAGACGCTACCAGCCTTGGTCATAGAACTGCCAACAGGTAACGCCTATACTTTTTATTTTCTTACTATGTGCGTGGCGCAGAGTTTGTTACCTGACGGGTCTCGCAGGTAAGCAAGGTATAATTGGCGTTCGCCATTTCCCCGGATGCCTGGTGGGTCTTCACATGGAACTCCCCCATTTTCGCTTCCAACTTTATGCCATTCATCTACAATCTCTGGTGTACGCGCTGCGAGACCAAGGGTTGTTCCATTACCGTGTGTCGCTTCCTCGCCATTAATTGGCTTGGTTAGGGCTAAAATACCTTTGGGCGTGTAGTAAAACACGCGTCCATATTCATCAAAAACGCCTGGCTCGTAACCCAATACACCTAAAATAGCGTCATAGAATTTCTTCGACGCCTCAAGGTCGTTTGCACCTAACATAACGTGGCTAAACATAGTTGTGTCCTCTGGAATAGTAGGGGTAACCCCTTTTTATAAAATTAGGTTACTCGTGCTCTGCTCTAGTTTATTTATTGCCCTAAAGCGAAGTCTACCGCGGCTTTAGCATGGATAGCGGTAGTGTCGTATAACCTAATCTTGCTGTGCTGTTGTTGCACTAATAACGCAATTTCGGTGCAGCCTAGAATGATGCCTTCAGCACCCTCGGCCGCAAGCGCGTCTATTACTTCAATATACGCCTCACGAGAATCAACACAAATCACGCCCTTGCATAATTGTTCATAAATAATGTTATGAATTGTGTCTCGTTGTTGCGCATTTGGAATAACAACCTCAATACCAAAAACCTCTTCAAGACGGGATGTATAAAAGGTTTGCTCCATGGTGAAGCGTGTGCCTAGCAATCCGATTTTTTTTACCTTATTGCGCTGTAGCTCGCGCCCCGTTGCATCGGCAATATGAATAAGGGGGATACTGATATTCTGCTTAATCTCAGCCGCCACTTTGTGCATGGTATTGGTACAAATTAATATGGCTTTTGCACCTGCTGTTTCTAAATGCTTTGCCTCATGAATTAAAATGTCGGCGGTTTTATCCCATTCGCCTCTGTGTTGAAGCTGCTCTATGTGGGCAAAATCGACGCTGCTTATTATTAATGGCGCACTGTGAAGACCACCAAGTCGCGCGTTCACGCCCCGGTTTATAGCTTGGTAATAACTTACCGTTGATTCCCAGCTCATACCGCCGAGCAAGCCTAGCTTGTTTATAGCATTTTCCACTATTCACCTTTTTTGAGTACTTAGTACAACTTTCAATCTACCGATAAAAAGTGTTCACGACTAGTAGCGAAGCCAATGAAATGGTAGATAAAAGGTTATACAAGATAACGGTGTTATATAGTTGGGTATGACTGGAAGATAGGAGTGTTTAATGTCCTGAAAGAGTTATTAAACAACTGATAAAAATAGGTAAAATTGGTTTTCTAAAATTTAGGAGGCGGCTTTTTATCTTTTATAAACGAGAAACGCTGAATGAAAATTCCCCAGTAGCCCAACATAGCAATAGCAAAACCAAGAAATAGTACCACAAGGCTTAGGTAGCGCAGCGCGATATGAAATTCGCTAAGGGTAAACAGCAGCAAGACGCCGACAACGAAAATAGATAAGCCTATTTTAAATCGTTGCCAGCTCTTAAGTGGATCTTGCGTCAACATAGAGACAGCATTGTGATATGCACCTAAATAAGCGCAGTATTGCGCTTAGTAGTAAGAGTGCTCACCGGCTTGGTGTTCAGTTGCATCGCGCACGCCTTTAAGCTCGCCAGCGAACTGTTCAATCATTTGCTTCTCTATCCCTTCTTTAAGCGTAACGTCTACCATTGAGCAGCCATTACAGCCACCGCCGAATTGAAGAATGGCGTAGCCATCATCAGTTAACTCGGTAAGTACAACATTACCCCCGTGGCTCGCTAGCTGTGGGTTGATTTCTGATTCGATCATGTAGTTGATTCGCTCGACTAAAGGGGCATCGTCGGCCACTTTACGCGCTTTAGCATTAGGCGCTTTAAGTGTTAATTGTGAGCCCATTTGATCGGTAACGTAGTCAATTTCCGCCTCATCGAGGTACGGTGCACTTTCTTCGTCTACCACGGCATCGAAGCCGTTAAACGTAAGGCGAGTGTCTGTTTCTTCGACAGCGTCCGGCGGACAATAGGACACGCCACACTCAGCTGACGAGGTGCCTGGGTTTACGACGAATACACGAATATTCGTGCCAGACTCTTGTTTACTCAGCAGTTTTACGAAGTGAGCCTGGGCTTCTTCTGATATAGTTATCATCAGCAAGTCCTACATATTTTGAAAATTTAGATTATTGTATCAAATTTACCTGAGTAAAACAGTCAGGTATTAATTAAATAAATAATTCCAGTGAATCGAATTTGTTGAGAGTGACGTACACCGCTATTACTTTCAACCATAACAACAAGACGGGAAGCGCTATGTTAGCGAAGCTAAAAAACTCCGCCAAAAAGAACCCATTATCACTCGCTTTATTGTTGGCGCTTGGCACTATCGGCCTTGGAGCGACGACCAGCCAGCAAGCATTGGCACAGCCAGCCTTATCATCAGTGGTTACAATTTCCCCTGATTCAGGCGGGCAGCCAGTTACAGCATACTTACCTGATTCCGTATCCTTCAACCCAGCTATTCCTACGCCTGAATCTGTAATTGGTGCCAACATTGGAGAGTGGCACGTACGTCACGACCAAGTCGTAAATTACATGCAGCTTCTTGCCGAAAAATCTGACCGCATTACCATCGAAGAAACTGGCCGGACCCACGAAAATCGCCCGCTTTTACTCATGACTATCACTGCGCCGTCAAACAGAAACAACATTGAAGCCATGAGGCAACAGCACATTGATGCCATGGAAAGTGGCAAAAAAGTAGGTAACGACGCCCCTCTGATTTTTTACATGGGCTACAGTATTCACGGTAACGAGCCTTCCGGTACCAATGCTTCGCTAGCGCTGGCTTATTACTTAGCCGCCGCTGAAGGTGAAGAAATTGATGCCTTGTTGAACAACAATATTGTGCTGTTTGATCCATCTTTCAACCCCGATGGACTCTCTCGTTTTGCTCAGTGGGCAAATATGCACAAAGGCAAGCAGTTAGTTTCTGACAGCCGCCACCGTGAACATGACGAGGGGTGGCCGTCTGGCAGAACAAATCACTACTGGTTCGATCTCAATCGTGACTGGCTATTGCTGGCGCACCCAGAGTCGCAGGCGCGTATTAAACAGTTTCACAAATGGCGTCCACATATTCTGACCGATTTCCACGAAATGGGCACAGACAGTACCTATTTCTTTCAGCCCGGCGTACGCTCGCGCAAAAACCCTCTAACGCCAGACGAGAACGTCACCTTAACTGAAGCGCTTGCGCACTATCACGCTGCAGCGTTTGACGAACAGGGCGAGCTGTATTTCACCGAAGAAGCATTTGACGACTTCTATGCTGGTAAAGGGTCTACCTACCCGGATTTACACGGTAGCGTGGGTATTCTGTTTGAGCAGGCCAGTTCGCGAGGGCACCTTCAAGACTCTATAAACGGCAAGCTTGCTTTTAAAGACACCATAGCGAACCAAATTACCACGTCTCTCAGTACCTTTAGGGGCGCATTGGCAAATAAGGCTGCAATCCTCGACTACCAATCGGGCTTTGTGAAGAGTACGCAGTCTTTGGCTAAGCAAGATGCCCAAGCTGGATTTGTAGTAAGTGCATCCAATGATACCGCTCGTTTTAACGCCTTTATCGCATTACTTGAGCAGCATCACATTGAATATGAAGTGCTTACAAAGAACTTCAACGCGAAGAAGATTAGCTACAAGGCAGGGAAGGCAATATTTATCCCTACTAACCAACCTCAATACCGCCTAGTAAAGTCAATTTTTTCTACGCAAACATCATTTGAAAATAACACCTTCTATGATGTTTCAACGTGGAATTTGGCTTTGGCCTTTAACTTGGACTACGCGCCTTTAGACCAAGGCGATGTGCGAAGTCTTACGCTAAGTGACAACTCTGCTCTTACTCAAACAACACTTAATGATATTCATGAAAACGCTTATGCCTACGCGTTTTCATGGCAGCATTATTATGCGCCTGCCATGCTTCAAACCTTACTGGAAGCCGGAGTGAAAGTGCGAAGCAGTGAAAAAGCGTTTTCTGCTATTAAATACGATGGCAAAAATGTTGACCTTCAGCCCGGTAGTATTGTTGTGCCTAAAGGTTTGGGGCAGCCCGAAAACTTAGTGGCCATTTTGAGCAAAGCGCAGCAACAACTTCAGGTACCTGTGTTTAGCTTACGCAGTGGATTAACGCCGACAGGTAATGATTTAGGTAGCCGGAGTATGGCGCCAGTTGACTTACCGCAGGTATTAATTGTAGGTGGTGAGGGGACCAGTGAATACGAAGTGGGAGAAATTTGGCACTACTTCGATACAAAAGTCGGCTTGTCTGCAAGTATTGTAGAGCAACAACACCTATTAGGTGCGCTTAATGACCCTAGCGTTACCTACACTCATATTTTATTTCCTAGCGGTCGCTATCGTTTTACTGAAAACGACAGAAAAAAAATTGAAGATTGGGTGAAAGCCGGTGGTGTTATCGTAGGCCAGAAATCTGCACTGCGTTACTTCGCAAAGCATAAGTGGCTAGATGCGGAGATTGTCAGTAGAGAGACCATAGATAATGCTTTCGATGAAAGCGATTTAAGCTACGAAGATGGCTCGTCGCTCTATGCCAGAAAGTTGGTGGCGGGTGCTGTATTTGAAGCAGATATTGATAATACTCATCCACTTTTTTATGGCTATAGCGATGATACCCTACCTATGTTTAAAACGAATAATATGGTCGTAGAAGCAAGTAGTTCGCCGTTTGTCACACCGGCACGCTACACAGACGAGCCACTTATGGCTGGGTTTAGTGATAAAAGAATGGTTGCGCTAATGGCTGAGTCAACCGCAGTGACGACTCAGAAGATGGGGCGTGGTGTAGTCATTGGTTTTACCGACAACACGCAATTTAGAGGCTACTGGTACGGCACGAACAAAATGCTAGCCAATGCCATTTACCAGTCGCACTTTATCCGTTAAATCAGTTTATGAAGCGCGGTGCATGCCGCGCCTTAATAGCTTATCTTTTCGTATTCCTTGTCAAGCCTCACGCTTTTTGGAATAAGCTACTTTTAGGTGGCGGCGTAAATACGGCTGCCCAAACTTGAATCTGTATCTTTGGGTAGCGCTGCTTAAGTCTTTTACTAAGTGTATTTACGGTAACGCCCGTAGTAAGAACATCATCCACTATCGCCACGGTGAAATCGCTGCCCTCTTCGTTACATCGCGCTGCCGCTATTTCGTCATCGATACATTGCTTGGATAAAGTAAATACACGATTTGCGTTCTCTGCTCTGGCCATTTTGGATAAGTGGTGCTGCACACTAAAGCCTTTGCGACTTGCCCATGATTGATTAATGGGTATGCCTAGTTCACTGCTTAAACTTTCACACAAAAGCGTAGCTTGGTTGTAGTGCCGCTTTGCAAGCCGCCATGCACTAATTGGAACCGGAAGCAGTACATCTGGCACTGATAGAGTGCACTGTCGCTTTTTATGGACAAACCAGTTACTTAATACTTTCCCTGACGTTAGTGAATGCGTAAACTTTAACTGGTGAACCAGCGATGACATGGGCCATGTATGGAGCCCCAGCACTGATAGTGCGTCGTAGTGGCTATGCTTGACGTGGCCTGCCACAGGGCCGTATTGAAGTAGGTTACTCCCATGTAATGACGCTTCGAAAAAAAACATGTCATCTTCACACCAGTGACATACTGGCGTAGGACTTGCCTGATAACATAGCAAGCATGAAAGGTTCATAGTGTTGATTCCATCAACTTCCTTGAATTGTCGAACGTCGACCTATTTTCATCATCTCGTGTTTCCTCAAAAACACGTTTCTGCCTAAGGAGGTGTAAATGGAAATTTTGCATACAAACGGCGAGCTTGTCACCCGTACGAAGGGTACAGGCGTAGATGTAGTATTTCTTCACGGGTGGGGTATGAACAGCGGCGCGTTCACATCCTTTATCCCTTACATTAGCGATAATTTTCGCGTTACCACCATTGACCTTCCTGGGTTTGGAGAAAACGCAGGTATCGTGCCCTCACCTTATAACGTTGAATCCCTTGCCCAAGCTATTGTAGACAAATTGCCAGATCAGTGTGTGTTAGTCGGGTGGTCATTAGGTGGCCTGGTTGCGCAAAAATTAGCGTTACTCGCACCTGAAAAGCTCACCGGGCTAGTTACCATTGCCTCAACGCCTCGTTTTATAGCCGGACCTTGCTGGCCGGGGATTGCGGCTGACTTACTTACTATGTTTGAAACCCAGCTTGAAAAGAATTATCAAAAAACACTGGAACGTTTTTTAGCAATTCAAGCTATGGGTAGTGAAACTGCAAAGCAAGATATTAAGGCCATTAGAGAGCAAGTTACGCAGTTTCCAGAACCTGCTGAGGAAGCGCTGAAAAAAGGCTTACGTATATTGTCTACTGAAGATATGCGGCAAGATGTAGGGCGAATAACTACGCCAACATTACGATTGTATGGGAGATTAGATAGTTTGGTGCCGACCAGTGGTATAGATCGAATTTGCGAGCTTCATCCGCAAGCTGATACCGTCGTACTGCCACATGCTTCCCACGCACCGTTTATTTCTCATCCTCAGCAAACCGCCGATATTCTACTTCGTTTTGCTGCGGGTGTTTACCAGCAGAAAGCGTCTTGACCTAACGCCTTAATAGGGCTTCAAGCTGCTATTAATCAGTGGTTTGAAGCTTTTCCTTTCGTTATAGCCAATTAAAAGTCGCCTGCTTACAATAAGTTAATGATAGTGTTTGATACATGTCTTTCTATTTGTGTGAAATTGGTTAATAATTGCACATGAGAGGTTAGGGGTAGTGTATGACAAGTATTGATGGTTTAGGTGCAGGCTCTGCATTTGCAGCGGCTCAGTATGGGTTACAAAGTGCAAGCGATGGCGTATCGCAGGCAGCGGGAAATATTGCTCAGCGAACGGCTGAAGATGCTATTGCACCCGCACAACCTACCGTGGCTACCAGCGAATCAAACAACACCTCTTCTAACTCGGCTTCTAGCACTACGCGTTTAACCGACGATTTAATTGCGCTTAATGTAAACGAGCGTAATGCTCAAGCTTCCGCCAAAGTTTTAGGGGTGGCCGACGAGATGCTTGGCACTATCATTGACGTATTGGCTTAGGTGGAGCTGATACGGTGAATATAGTAACGCCAATCCTCAACGCGATTGCTTATCCTACGGCGAATGTAAATACAGAATCTGCTCGTAGAGATAACGTGCAGCGGGAAACTATCCCCCCAGCATCAGATTCCCAGCAAGGCGCTTCTCAAAAAGGTTTAGGTTCTGAAACAGATAAGGCTAAAAGCCCGGGTCAGCCGCCAGCCCCTGTCACCTACGAACGTCCTCAAATACAAACCGAGCTTCAAGCCGCTTTCCAAAACGTTTTTGGGCAAGAAAAAGACAATGCGCAGGACGAGAGTGCAGGTAAGCAAGACGCGAGAGACAGGCAGCAAGAGCAACAAGAAAAGCAAGAATCCGCGGAAATTGAACAGCTAAAAGCTCGAGATCAGGAAGTAAGAGTTCACGAGCAAGCGCATGCGGCAACAGGTGGGCAGTACGCTGGAGCGCCGCGATATGAATACACTACAGGCCCTGACAACAAGCGCTATGTTACCGATGGCGAGGTGTCTATTGACGTCTCAGAAGAAAAAACGCCAGAAGAAACCCTCCAAAAAATGGAGCAGGTGCGCGCCGCAGCTCTCGCGCCAGCTGAGCCTTCCTCACAAGATTTAAAGGTGGCCTCTGAGGCATCTCAAAAAGCGACAGAGGCGCGAAGTGAGATTGCCAAAGCACAAGCTGACAACCTATCGGCCGCAGAATCTTCAACAGAGCAGGCTCCAACTGTTAGTGTCGATACAGCTTCAAGAATTGAAACTATTACTGAGTCCGAAATTAACGCTGGTCTCACGCCAGGTGCGGCGGCAGACGAAGTGTTGGATATTGCGTCTAACTCTGCAAACGCTATATCTTCGCAGGGTTTAGACGCAAATGCGCCTGACGCCATGCAGACAAGAATAGGCCGTATTCAAAACGCTTATTTGCAAGCTTACACTCCATCTAGAGAAGGTATATCTCTCCAAGCATAATAGCCAGCTTCAAGAATAATAGCGTCAAGTTAGCACTGGCTACATCACGTCACACCAACAATTTAGCTCACAGAATAACTCACGATCTAGCCTAAGAAGCTGCGAGCTAGATCGCAAGAGTGGCACTTTCATTTATGCGAAGGTTTTTTTAAATCAGTAAGCCTTAATAATCTAATATTGCTTTTGTAAACGGATATTTAGGCGCACCACCGGTCATATCTGAAAGCACCGAGTTCATTGTATCTACATCGCTATCGAATCCACCATGGGATGTAGATGCCGTCGCATCACCTTCTTTTCCTTCGCTGTATTTGAACGTTACGTTAGACAGCGACTGATGAAACGCGGCCATACCTAATAATGGCATCTCTGGTTTAGATTCAAAGGCGTTTGATACTAAATAGAGTAGCGATTTTTGGTAAATACGCGCAACATGGTCATCTTTCTCAAGGGCTTCGGATAAGTTGTAAACCGTGGTCGACTCGACATACTTTGCCTCTAAAAGCTCCGAAAGCTTTTCGTTAAATAACGGGTAGCTAATGGCTGGGGCCAGTAAATGAAGGCTTTTAACTCTAATATTTGTATTAACTTTGAATAGCCTTGAAAGACTGTGTGCATGAAAAATAGAGCCTGCGGAATGACCCACAACGTGAAGCTGTATGGTAGGGTTGTTTTTCAAATAGTCGGCTAACTTCGTCAAAAAATAGGTGCCATCAGACGTAGTACGAGTAAAAGGTGTGCAAGCGTCTGATTTCATTTCACGCCACAGTGCGCCGCCCACTTTACGTGTCGCCCATTCTAAAATGCGGTCGGTGTAGTCGGTAAATGCCCCAACTTTGTTGCTAATTTCTTCATTCTTAAAGCCTAAAATATCTTTTAGCTCTTCTAGCATGCCAGTGTCGTACATGAAATGAATGGGGTACACATCATTTTTAAGAAAGGTGTCTTTCATTGCGGCAATGCGTTTAGCCGAGGCTTTAATGCTATTTAAGCCGCCGTGCGCGTAAAGCATTACATGTCGATGATTACTGTCAGAGAGGTTTTCAATAATGGCATCGACGTGGTTTTTATTGCTCCAATATTTACTTCTTGTATCAAAATGCCCGTCGTCGAAATGAACGAAGTGATCTTGGATACTTACTCGTGGCGTAGAGCGAGAAAACACACCTTGCGCGATAGAGCGTGCAGCCTGATGGTAAGTACCTGCGCCTGAAATAGGAAGCGCAAGTTGTACAACCCAGGCATCCATAACATTTAACGCCCAGTCATCGTACCGCCAAAGTGCCAGCCCGGACTTTTTCCAATCTGTACCCCATGAGTTTTGGATCCAAAAGCCTTCATCATTGTAACCAACAATAGCAAACGCATGGCCGCCCATGGGCTCAGGTCTTAAGTTTATCGTGTCACCCTCGGCGTCTTTCCAGCCTTCATGAATTCTGGCTGAAACAAAGATTACGCCCACCTCGTTGAGTGCAGCATGAAAATCGCTAATTTCTCGTTCAAGCCGGTAGTACGCCCCTAGCCGATGGCTGCTAGCATCGTTAGCAATGGCAAGGGTCATTTCAAATTCGTCGCTGTGATTAATATCTTTTGTCAGTGAGTCGCTGCACACACCACTGTTATACCAGCCTTTAATAGCACCACGGCAGCTAGAGCCTTCATAGGATTCGCCTAACCATTCATCGTGACGCTTCGCCATGGCGTAAAGCATCCATGGGCTCACGATATGTTTTCGACCTTGGTGGCGATAGATAAAATTTATGGTGGCGGCCAAGGCAAAACCTGTACAGGCACCGTCTTTGCCTTGGTCTAATATAACCAAGTTACCCGGCGGGTCGATAAAAGGTTTAAGCGGTGTGAGGTTGGGTTGGTAATAGCGATCCCGAAGGTCGGGGTAGTCTGCGCTGACATTTAGCATGCCTTTTGAAACAGGTAAGTTCATAACATCATCCTCTGATTAGGGCAGATGACCTTTGCTGTACAGCTAGATGAAAAGCGCGTACATCAAAGATCGGTGGCCGTTAACTCATTATGGTCGTCCGATAGTGCTGCCTGGAAAAAGGCTGTGATCAAATGAGCAACATTACCTTCGTTAAACGTTAAGGCGCCTACAGCGTGACAACGGACTCGCTAAACGCTACCGATATACGAACTTCCGAACTTCTGTTTCGGAGTGACCCACACCTTTTCATTGTTTCGGTATCTTTATCTATACGGATTGGTATTAATGCTTTTTAAGCAAGCATTGCTGAGCGCTAATGCTTTCTATTGCACCAGAACTAATGTAGCAAAAACGAAAGGATAAATGGAAGAGCAATAAAAAAGAGCCTGCCGTGCGACAGGCTCTTTATAAGACAAAATAAGCGACAATAAACAGCTAGGGTTTACTTTTTCGCTTTAGCAAACGCGTCAGCAAAGGCATTGCCCATGGCGTTGTTTTGAGGCTGGCTGTTGCGATTGCCTCCTCCTTTATTTGAGCGAGGATTTGCTTTAGCGTTAGCACGCCCAGCCCCTTTGTTCTGGGTTTTACCTGAAGCGCTATGGCTGCCGCCATTATTACTTTGACTTGTTGTATCGTCTAAGCGCATGGTGAAGGAAATACGCTTGCGCGGTACATCTACTTCTAGCACTTTTACCTTCACAATATCGCCGGCTTTAACTACCTCGCGAGGGTCTGAGATAAACTTGTTAGTCAGTGCAGAGATATGTACCAATCCGTCTTGATGCACGCCCACATCAACAAAAGCGCCAAAGTTAGCTACGTTGCTCACTACGCCTTCTAAGATCATGCCAGGCTTAAGGTCGTTAATGTTTTCAACGCCTTCTTTAAACGCAGCAGTTTTGAATTCAGGGCGAGGGTCACGACCTGGCTTATCCAGCTCTTTAAGGATGTCTTTAACGGTAGGTAAACCGAATGCATCGCTGGTAAAGGTATCTGGCGATAAGCTTTTCAGTAACTCGGTATTGCCGATAATGTCATTAACTGCAACCGCAGTCGTATCTACAATTTTATCGACTACCGGGTATGCTTCGGGGTGAACCGCAGAGGCGTCAAGCGGGTTGTTGCCATTGACGATACGAAGGAAGCCCGCGGCTTGTTCAAAAGCTTTTGGGCCCAAGCGCTCTACTTTTAACAGTGCTTTACGGTCTGGGAAAGCACCGTTGGTGTCTCTGAAATTCACAATGTTGTGCGCTAAGGTTCTGTTTAAGCCGGATACATAGCTCAATAACGCTGGCGATGCCGTGTTTAAGTCAACGCCTACGGCATTTACACAGTCTTCAATAACACGGTCAAGGGACTTACCTAGTTGGCTTTGACTTACGTCATGCTGATACTGGCCTACACCAATAGCTTTAGGCTCAATTTTAACGAGTTCTGCTAGTGGGTCTTGCAGGCGGCGTGCGATAGAAACCGCCCCGCGGATTGAAACATCCAGATCAGGCAGTTCTTTAGAAGCAAGCTCTGACGCTGAATACACCGATGCGCCAGCTTCACTTACCATAATTTTCTGTGCAGTAAGTTCGCTGTTGTTCTTAAGCATTTCACCTACAAGTTTGTCCGTTTCACGGGAACCTGTTCCGTTGCCAATGCTGATTAAGTCTACTTTGTATTGTTTGCACAAGGTTGTTAGCGTGCGAATAGACTTATCCCACTGATTTTGCGGTGCGTGTGGGAATATGGTGTTGGTCGCTACCACCTTACCTGTGCTGTCTACTACCGCTACCTTAACGCCGGTTCTCAAACCTGGATCTAGGCCCATAGTGGTTTTGGCACCTGCAGGTGCAGCCATCAACAGGTCGTTTAAGTTTTTAGCAAATACTTCAATGGCTTCTTCTTCAGCACGCTCTCGAAGGGCGCTGAATAGCTCAGTTTCCATGTGTAAACCAATTTTGATTTTCCACGTCCACTGCACAACCTGAGCTAAGAAATCATCAGCGCCACGACCGCGGTGCATGATATCGTAGTGGCTTGCGATAATGTGCTCGCAATGAGATGGGCCCTTTTCCTCTGATTGAGGGTCGGCATCTAGCTGAATATGAAGCATTCCTTCATTGCGACCTCGGAACATTGCCAATGCGCGGTGCGAGGGTACCTTTTTGTATTTCTCGCTGTGTTCAAAATAATCTTTATATTTAGCCGCTTCTTGTTCTTTACCGGGTACAACCGTACTTTTTATATGAGCATTTTCAGTAAGGTAATGGCGCACTTTAGCTAGTAACGAGGCATCTTCAGCAAACTTTTCCATAAGGATATAGCGAGCACCTTCTAGCGCAGCTTTAGTATCAGCAACGCCGTTGTCTGTGTTTATAAACTCTTGCGCTTTGCTTTCAGCGTCTGTGTCAGGGTTGCTAAATAATGCATCGGCCAGCGGCGCTAAACCTGCTTCAATAGCAATTTGTCCTTTAGTGCGCCTGCGAGGCTTATACGGTAAGTACAAGTCTTCAAGGGTCGTCTTGCTGTCGGCACTGGTAATGCTGCTTTTGAGCTCGTCAGTTAGTTTGCCCTGCTCTTCGATAGATTTAAGAATAACGTCGCGACGCTCTTCTAGCTCACGTAAGTATGTCAAGCGCTGCTCTAGATTACGCAGCTGCGTATCATCAAGGCCTTGGGTTACTTCTTTGCGGTATCGGGCAATGAAAGGAACGGTTGCTCCTTCATCGAGAAGTTTTACTGCGGCAGTTACTTGCGAGGGTTGAACGCTAAGCTCTTCTGCAATTTTATTGGTAATCATAAGTCGCTCTAAGATACTAAAAGTTCGCGTTAGGCAATGGCGAATAAACGGTGTGTGACAGGCTTACATACACAGCGTTAGTAGTGAAAATAAGAGCGGTGAGTATATCACCGCGGTGTAGGGAAAGTCGTCTGATCATTGTGTTACAACTGAGTAGTTAAGTAGACCATCTCTTTATTCAAAGTTTATCTGTTGCGTCGTACCAAATACGGTTTATCCACCACTCTTTAGTACCCGCCTCAGTTTTAACAATAAACTCATCGTCCTCTTCTTTGCCAAGTAGAGCACGAGCCATGGGGGAATCAATAGAGATGTAGTCCTTACGGCCAAATATTTCATCATAGCCAACTAAGCGAAGCGCCATAACAGCGCCCAATTCGTTTTCAATTTCAACCCAAGCACCAAAGAACACTTTTCCTTCTTGCTGTGGATCATAGTCAACAACTTTTAGGTTCTCTAAGCATTTGCGTAAATAACGAACCCGACGGTCAATTTCGCGAAGCTTCTTTTTGTTGTACTGGTAGTCAGCATTCTCACTCCTATCGCCCAGGCTGGCTGCCCAAGTTACCTTGCGAGTGATTTCTGGCCGTTCTTCACGCCACAAGAAATCCAATTCTTGTTTAAGCTTTAAATAGCCCTTTCGAGTGATAAGCGGTGTTTTCACAATGTCCTATAAATAATCCAGCTAATTACCCCTACTTTATGTGGGTAATAAGGCAAAACGCAATCTTTCGATAAGGTAAAAAGTGACAAAACAGGCAGATTGAATAATTATTGAACATAAACCTTTCTGCCAGTGTCGTAGTATCAATACCATATTAGCCATTAGGGGAAATGAATGCGTAACAGAATGCCTGTGTTGAACCGCCGAAGGTCGGGAAGCGATCCGCTTCAAACCAGTGGCACTATCATAGGTTTTATGCTGTTTTTAAGCGGCGCGCTGTTATTGTTGTATGCCTTACTTGATATAGTTGTTCGCTTAAATAGTGTACGAACCGTGATATACCTGATCTTAGCGTGTGCTATGTATAAAGTAGGGCACTCACTGCTTAATCACTTTGCGACGTTCAAAGTCCATACGGAAAGACGACGCGCACCTAATCGTTAAAACCTTTGGTTTTAAACCCCAGTTTTTAAGGTTTAATTGTTCCTAAAAAACCTATGTTAGGACCGTGAAATATTTTAACTTTAGGCTAAGCTTAATAGTGTAATTCGAGGCACCAAGCATATTGAATAACCCACATTACTATTTGGGTACGCGCGTGGTGAAAATCCACTAGCTCGTAGGGAAAAGGTAAGCAAGGATCACGCTGACTCACTGAAACAAAAAAGCCGACGCATAGCGTCGGCTTTCTCTTTTTTTAAAGCTTTAGCTTATTCAGCTGGCGCTTCGGCTTCAGGTTTAACCACTTCTAAAAGCTCAACATCAAAAATTAGCGTTGAGTTAGGCGTGATTGCGCCCGTTGAGCGTGCGCCATAAGCAAGCTCTGATGGAATGTGGAAGCGGTATTTCGCGCCTTCTTTCATTAGCTGTACGCCTTCAGTCCAACCCGCGATTACGCGATTAAGTGGAAATTCAGCTGGTTCGCCACGCTTATAAGAAGAGTCGAACTCTGTACCATCAAGCAAGGTACCACGGTAGTGAACTTTTACCATGTCGGTTGCTTCTGGGCTTGCGCCTTCGCCTTCTTCAAGTACTTCGTATTGAAGGCCAGACTCTGTTGTCGTCACGCCTTCTTTCTTACCATTTTCTTCTAGGTAAGCAAGACCTGCTTCAATGTTTTTCTCAGCAGCTTGTTCAGCCATTTCTTGCTGTTTAGCGCGCAATACTTCTTCGCCTTGTTGAGCGATTTGCTGAATTTGCTCTGGTGTGAACTTAAGGGTGTCATTCAGGCCGTCTTTAAAGCCTTGCTGTAGTGCATCTTGGTCTAGGGTTAAACCAAGCTGCTCTTGTTGTTCGGCACGGTTGCTAACAAACAGGCCCATACTCGCGCCCATGGCGTAAGCTTGCTTTTGTGTATCTGTCATTTCTTCTGCTGCAACAGCAGTTGTTTTTGCACTATCAGCGCTTGTAGAAGCGGCCTCATCAGATGTGTTTGGCTGGCAAGCGAAAAGGCCTAGCGCAGCGATAGTAGATAAGGCAACGAGCGACTTCTGCATAAAAACGTCTCCATTAATTATTATCATCATGCGTCTATGTCTATACTGCTGCATCTAAGGCAGTTTGCACGATAGTTAAAGATGCGTGATCCATGCTATGTTAAACCTAGCGTTTACAAAGCGAAACCCATTTGATTATGTTTAGGCCTCAAATGTTCCATAGAATAGTGTTACTCACCTTACTTATTGGCAATTCCATGGGATGCTCTGTCCCTGATACTACGCCAATACAGCAGTGGCGTCATGTAGAAGAGGGTGCATACGCGGCAGATATATCTACCGACGGTACCTTAGCGGTGGTATCTGGCGTGAATAATGGTGTCAACGTTTGGCGAATTGGCCAGAGCGAGCCCCTCTATCATTGGAGTCATCAGGGAGAAGGTAACAACTTGGTTATGTCAGTGCACATCAGTGCAGATAAGCGCTATGTGGTAACTGCCGACCGTGAAGCGTTTGCTCTGTGGAGTTTAGAAACTGGTGAGCCAGAAGGATTTTGGCGAATAGATGAGTCCTCTATCCGCGACGTGGTAGTCACCAATAATGGTAATGGCATACTCGTCGCTCGCTCCAACGGCAAGGTGATGTATTTTGAGCCGCGCACTTCTCGCCGTCTCGAATTTTTCGGGCATCAGGAAAAAGTTAATTCCATTGATATCTCACCAAATGGTAAGTTTGCCCTTACTGGTGGCAATGACTACATTGCCTATTTGTGGAGTACTGACACTGGGCAGATTATCCACACCTTCACGCACCCCACCCGAGTGACCAAAGTTGCGCTAGATGATGAGGGAAGGTTTGCTTTTACTGCCGATAGTCAAAGTAAGTCGCAAGTGTGGAATGTACAAACCGGGCAGCCCGTTACTTCACTGAAGTTTGCATCACGACAAAAGATCTTCACAGATGTCGAGTTTTCAAAAGATGGTCAGTATTTACTAACAGGCTCTCCAGCTAGGAAGGTTTATCTTTGGAGTTTGCAAAACGGCGAACAAGTTCAGTCAATTCAAGTCGCATCGAGAGAGTCTATTTCACCGCCAACCGCAGTTGTTTATGGCGTCGGCTTCCTTCCCAATGATAATATATTGTCTATAAGCAGTAGTGGCCTTGCCGAAGAATGGCAACGAGAGAGATAGAGAATTTACATGACAGACAAAAGCGCTGAGCAGTTACAACAGCAAATAGATAGCGCCAATAGCTATATTGAAGAGTTACAGATGAAAGTAGCCTTTCAAGAACACACTATCGAGGCACTTAATGAAGCGCTGGCTTCACAACAAAAGCAACTTGATGATTTAGCGTTTAAAGTAAGTCACGTAATAGACCGTGTTAAAAGCATAGAACCGTCTAATATTGCTAAGCAATCAGAAGAGACCCCGCCCCCGCACTACTAATTTTAGCCATCCTTAAATGGCGTAAGCGCCACTTTGGTTTGAAAGGGGCGCCTCATAAACAGTCGCCAAATTAGTATAATCGACGGTATTAAGCAGTAAAAGGCTTTGCGTCGAGCACTAGTTTATATTGTTATGAGTTAGGCTAAGACTTCATTTATCCTGACAATCTAATTGAATTACACTTGCGCCCCGATACAAAGGCTTCAGTTAGAGAAGCCTTTTACTATTTGAGAGAGAAAATTATGAGTGATTTTGACATGGATGCGTTTGACAGCATCGATTTTGACTCAGTTGAGCAGTCAGTAGCCGAAAAGCAGGCTGAAAAAGATAAGCAAGAAAGCCAAGAAATTGAAGGCATGCGCGACGGTGCCAACGATTGTGGTGATAGCTGTACCATATAGCATCATTTAAACCGCTACGGGCTTTACAGCGCCCGTAGCTTTTAAACGCGCCCTTGGCCGCGTAAGAAAAATCTCAGCGCCCTTAGTTAGACCCCTCAGGGTTTTCCAACCGGTCTAACTCCAACCTGTCGAGCTCTACGCTTTCCTCCACATCGCCTTGAAATGCTTTAACAAACGCGTTTTTCAATATCGCCGTAAATGCCTCCCAAGTCTGAGTTTCTGGGCTAGATAAATCGCCCTCAATAGGAATGCGTGTGGCAATTTGGTCTTGGCTTTGATTTTCAAACAGCTCAGTGATAAACGCGGAAATCGCTTCAATACTGCCTTCAATAAAACCGTCCCCGTCACGTTCAATGTCGCCTTTCCAAGAAAAGACTTCAACGTTATACAAAATAGGTTTGATATAGCCTTTCACTTGCCCTTCGTTAGATGCGACCTCGGCCGCAAGCGTGAGGGTCCCGGCTTCTAAGTCAAAAGGTGCATAGGTATCAAGTAGGTTTTTAAAGTTCACCAGACCCACGTTGTCTGCTTGAATGTCTAGGTCAAAGGTAGGGGCTTTGGTTGCAGGATTAAGCTTGGCGTTTAACGAAATAGTACCTTGCTCTGCGGTTTGGCCTTGCGCTGAAGCTGTGGCTACGCGCGTATCTGATAAATCGTCGCTGTTTACCAAATTATTCACTTCAAGATGAATATCGTGCAGCGCAATGTCGATAGCCGGAGAGGTATCAGGGTTGTGAAAAGCAATTTTCCCTTCGTTAATGGTGAGTTTATCTATACGCAGCGGAAACAATTGGTCGGCAATAGACAGCCAATTTTCGTTCTTACCCGACTGACTCTTTTCTTCCGTGTTTCCGTCTACAAAGTTAATTTCGGGAGCATCTACCACCACCCTGCCAACGGCCGCACCTTTAAAAAGCTGTGACCACGATAGTGTAAATTCCACATAGTCAGCCTTAAACAATGGCTTATCTATTTGTCCATTCGCTTTATACAGCAACACATATTCTAAGCTGTAGGCACCTCGCCACAGCATTAAATCAACATCGCCCACACGACCATCGTATTGGTCCGATTGGCTTAGTGTGTTGTTGATGTATGTGGCTGCGGCGTAAGGAAGGTACAACCTAAGCGCGATGAGCATGAGCAATAGCCCTGCTACTACATAGCAAAATCGTTTTTTAGCGTGTTTCATATTTCACTCCTTAGAGTAAGGAATACAAAAAACATGCCTTGGAGAGCGTTTTTCCTGGGTAAGGGCTTAGCCGCTACTGGCGCAGTGTGTAGAGAAGGTTTTAAAAAGCCTGAGTACAGTATGATAAGGTATTACACAGGCCTAACGGTAAGATTTACTTAACAGTGAGTAGGAATGCTAGTGAGGTTTGAAGATACCAATCACGTTTTCGTTAGAACGAGTGGCGGCACTGACCTTTTCGTCGGTTTGCGCTTCGTTGTACCCACACGCTACGCATTCCAGCTTTTCCACGTTATTTTCAAAGTATAACGAAATAGTATCTAGCTCTTGGCATTTTGGGCACGTAGCCCCTGCTACAAAGCGACGTTTTACACGTTTTGACATACATACACCTTTGGGGAGTTTCGCCAGTATTATACCTTGAAATGGCATGTGTTGATCAGCTTTTAGCTTAAGTTTTTGATACTATACGCGCCCTAGATTGTTCTATCACAGGTTAGTCATGATTAAGCTTTCAAATGTATCGCTACTTCGCGGCCGCAAAATGCTGCTGGAAGAAGCGTCGGCACAGGTTTTTCCAGGCCACAAAGTGGCGCTTATAGGCAGCAATGGCTGCGGAAAGTCCACGCTGTTTGCACTGTTGCGCAGTGAATTAAGCGTCGATGCCGGCAATTGCAGCGTTCCAAATGATTGGCGAATTGTGAGTGTAGCTCAGGAAACGCCAGCAACTGATCGAACTGCAATAGATTACGTGATAGACGGTGACAAACATTTACGTGATTTACAGGCTAAGCTAGATGCCGCTGAAAAAAGCGGCGAAGGCGTCAAAATTGGCCAAATTCATGGGCAACTAGAGCAGGCAGGGGCTTACGATGTTGAATCTCGTGCAGCGACTATACTTTCCGGCCTCGGATTTACCAATGGGCAGTTAAGCGCACCAGTTAGCGACTTTTCTGGGGGCTGGCGTATGCGCTTGAATCTTGCGCAGGCACTACTTTGCCCGTCAGAACTACTACTGCTTGATGAGCCCACTAACCACTTAGACTTAGATGCCGTAATATGGTTAGAGAAATGGCTCCAACGCTATGCCGGCACCTTATTACTTATTTCTCACGATAAAGCCTTTATCGACAATACCATTGCGCAAATCATCAGTGTTGAGCAACAAAAACTTGTTACTTACACAGGTAACTATTCAGCTTACGAAACCCAGCGTGCTGAGCGTATACGCTTACAGAACCTTGAATATGAAAAGCAGCAGCAAAAGGTAGCCCATCTAAACTCATTTATTACGCGGTTTAAAGCCAAGGCTAGTAAAGCAAAGCAAGCGCAAAGCCGTATTAAGCAGCTAGAAAAAATGGAAACGTTAATGCCTGCCCATATGGCTAGCCCGTTTAGCTTTTCCTTCGCACCGCCAACAGCGCTTCCTAACCCACTGGTTCAAATGGAAAAAATACAGTTGGGGTATGACGACCATATAGTCCTTCAACAGGTAAAACTGAATTTAGTACCCGGTAGCCGAATTGGTCTTTTAGGAAGAAACGGTCAAGGTAAATCAACGTTAATCAAGCTGTTAGCGGGCGTTCATGCGCCCAAGCAGGGCATTTTCAATACCGCTAAAGGTCTTAAGATTGGTTATTTTGCGCAGCACCAGTTAGAAACACTAGACGCTAACGCCACACCCCTTTTACATTTGCAGCGCATCGACGAAAAAGCCACAGAGCAGCAGCTTCGCGACTACCTGGGCGGTTTTGGTTTTAATGGTGATGAAGCGTTGGCGCCCGTTGCACCTATGTCAGGTGGTGAAAAGGCGCGCTTAGTATTGGCGTTAATTGTTTACCAAAAGCCAAATTTACTGTTGCTGGATGAGCCCACTAACCACCTAGATTTAGAAATGCGTCATGCACTTAATATTGCCCTTCAAGGCTTTGAAGGCGCTATGGTGCTGGTATCGCACGACCGCTTCCTACTCTCCTCGGTGTGTGAAGATTTCTATTTGGTAGACAGCGGTGAAGTTGAGCCATTTAAAGGCGACCTAGATGACTATCGCGACTGGATTTTAAAACAGCAGGCTGCAGAGAAAGCCAAGGCCAACAGTGAGGCTAAAAGTGCCAATAGCGATGCTGAATACGAAACGCAGATCAAGCCGGAACGCAAGTTAGATCGTAAAGAAGAAAAGCGTCGCGAAGCCGAGTTCAGGCAAAGCGTCGCGCCGCTCAAAAAAGCCATCGAAAAGCACGAAAAAGCCATGGAAAAATGCAGTACTGCCTTGGCAGAGGTAGAATCATCACTCGCCGATACCTCGCTTTACGCCGACGATAAAAAAGCAGAACTAATGGGCTTGCTCGATAAGCAAACACAGCTTAAGCAGCAGCTTGAAGAAGAAGAGATGGCATGGCTAGATGCTCAAGAGCAGATAGAACAAAAACGACAAGAGTATGACAATGCCAGCGCCTAATATCAAAAGCAGTGTGTTTTGGGAATACAGCGTGTCTCGCTACACCAAAGGCGATATGGCACCGCTCGCGCTTCTACTTCAAGACAACCACAAGGTGAATGTGAACGTTCTCTTGCTGATTTGCTGGTGTTTAGAGAATAATGTCATTATTAATTTACCTCAGCTTAAATCGGTTATAGCGGCATCAGCGACCACTGAAGAAAAGCTAAAACAGCATCGTGAGAAGCGCAAAGCAGCAAGTCCTGAAAAAGGTGGTGAGCAAACAGCCTACGATGCGCTTAAAGCGCAAGAATTAGAGCTCGAAAGACAACAGCAGCAAGATATCGTTGCGTCTTTTAATGAGCAGGCGGTTACGCACTTGGGTCAGCAGGCCTCGCCAGCGAATATATTTAACGCGTCTATCGCTGCGTTCATTAATGCATACGAGTTACGCGACAACAACGAGGCGCGCCAGTTAGTGAGCCTTGTGGTTAATCAATTATCGTAAAAACACAATAAGAAAATACAATGAGCAAATCAGCGCTATCGCATGGAAAGATAATAAAAAGTAGCTTTAAAGTGCCAGGATGGGCAAAGAACCGACATGTGCAAACCATATGGCCGCGTTTTATTCAAAAGCGTTTACCCCTTTCTTACAATATGGAGCGTTTAACCTTACCGGATGACGATTTTGTTGACGTAGCATGGGGCCCCAAACCACAAGAGACATCAGGGATAGTGGTGATGTTTCACGGGTTGGAGGGCAGCATCAAGTCGCATTATGCGAACGATATGATGGCCCAACTGTCTGTGAATGGTTGGCAGGTGGTAATGATGCATTATCGCGGCTGTAGCGGTGTGCCAAATCTAAAAGCGCGCGCTTATCACAGTGGCGAAACAGAAGACCCCAGTTTTTTCTTAGAGTGGCTGCACGATAAATTTCCTCGTATTCCCAAAGTAGCTATTGGCTTTTCGCTTGGCGGTAATATGCTGTTGAAACTGTTGGGTGAAAACCCGGCACAAAAGTGGCTGAAGGCGGCTGTTGCCATCTCTTCTCCACTTAAATTATCCGAGTGCGCAAAGTCAATTAATCAGGGGTTTTCGCGGGTATACCAAAAGTATTTACTTACTAGCATGAAAGATACTTTGCGTAAGAAGATGGAATACATTGATTATCGTAAGCTTATTCAGCTTACAAAAAGTGATGTAGAAGGCATTACTAGCTTTACTCAATTTGACGAAAAGATCACGGCTCCCCTGCACGGTTTTGCAGATGCGCAAGACTATTATGAAAAGTGTAGCGCGTATCACTTTTTAAGCGCCATCCACTGCCCAACGTTAGTATTGCATAGCATCGATGACCCCTTCATGAACCACTTAATTGTGCCAAAAGAAGAGGAGCTTGCGCGTAACGTCACCGTAGAGTTGAGCGAACGCGGCGGTCATGTTGGCTTCATGCAAGGCTCTGTATTAAACCCGAAGGTTTGGCTGCACGAGCGCGTCAAACGCTTTGTTAGCGAAGCCTTACCGGTAAACTCAACCTGTGGTTATGTTAGCCGCTAATACCGCAGTGATATTGGTGTGGTTCAAGTTTTATAAAACGTTTTTCCCAGGAGGGTGAATGATAATTCCCATCGACGCGTTAGAAGCCGATACGCTTTATAGCTTGGCTGAAGCTTTTGTACTACGCGAAGGCACAGACTATGGCGCTGAGGAAGTTGAGCTAGAAGTAAAAGTTCAGCAGGTGCTAGACAGGCTAAAGTCGGGCGAGGCAGTACTTGTATACTCAGAGCTTCACGAAAGTGTGGATATAAAAAGAAAAGAAGATATTGAGCCCAGCGACACGGCTGAATAGAAAACGAAGCGAAAGAAAAACCGTCTTATTGAAATGCAGATACAAAAAAGCCGGGTCGAGCAACCCGGCTACCTACCTGAGGAGAGGAAGGCTTAAAAAGCGTAGCGTGCAGTTACCTGCATAATGTCTAAATCATCAATGATTTTATAGTTTGCACCAACAGCCCATTGAGGCGTGATGTAGTAGTTAGCGCCTACTTTGAATGTCGCTTCACCGTCGTCTACATCGTAATAGCCTACTTCACCAGCAAGCTCTACCTGTTCTGTAATCATCGAGCGAAGACCTGCATTAATGCTGTAACCTGTCTCATCATCTATGTCACCATCAACACGCTCTAGGTTAGCGCCAAAATAGGCATCTGTCGTAGCGTTTACTGGTAAGCGGTAACCTGCACCTAGGGTAAGCATATCGAAGTCGAAATTACCTTCTTCAAAGAAGCTGTACTCGCCGTTTAAGTACCAGTTGCTGTTTAAAAGGTACTTACCATTAACGGTTAGGCCGTCTGGCTCGAAAGACTCGTTGTCGTCAAAGTCCATTTTGGTGTAACCACCTTCTACGTAGCGCCAGTCTGGCTTGTCGGCCATTGCTGTAAGAGGAATTGTTGCCGCAGTAAGTGCCGCTGCAATAAGTGTGATTGATTTACGCATGTGATAACTCCTTAGTATTTTCAGTAGCCCACCTTCTGCAGCGCAAACGTTCAATGAGTTTGCAAGGCGTGTCGAGAGTCAGCGCTTTTGCGATGCACTGCTCTTCTACACCGCGCTATCTTTATGTATCGCACTGCAGCGGGCTACTTAGTTGATGAACACAAAGCTAAAAACGTCTTCATGTCATCTCAATTATTTCTTTTCAGAAATCGTGTCCGATGTACTTATCAAAGTGGTGAAGTGCAAAGCGTCTGCCAACTTCGAAAAAAACTCAGCTGAAACTCAAATAAGAAGTTACTATCTATCTAATAAGTATAGAGAAATTAAAAGTAAGAAGAAGCTCTATGCGAACGCTGAAACAGCTAAAGGCCGTGTCGAGTTTAAAAAATAAACATATTGGCATGGTGAAGTGTCTCTAAAAAACAACAATTAACCTTTTGGCTAACTCATCGGACAAATTTACACCGAAGAAATTACGCACCACCTTTAATGTCTGTGTTTTTAAGTTGTTGTAAATAAATGTAAATATAATAAATAAGCCCGTCTTTATAGTGTTGGAACAGCTTTTGCTGAACTACTTGTGTGTTATCCAGCATTCACTTTTGCCAACAGGCACGTAATTCGGTTTTTTGCGATACCAGTGAATAAGGAAAGGAATAGAGCGCCTTTCTTGAATGGTTTCAATGAATACTTTTTCTCATCATCGCTTTTAAAGCAGCAGATACTCTGTTACTCGCTATGTATAGCTAAGCGATAAAGCTAAGAGATTGACGACCATCTGGATAACCATTGTTTTCATAAGGAGAGGACAAATGGCTAAGCCAGTTTTAATTTTCGAAAAAGATTTACAAACTAATGCGTTCCAGCGCCGAAAGCTGTCACGCATTCTTTTAGCGATGACCAGCGTTATTGCCCTATTTGCATTTCAACAAGCAGGCGCTGTGGAGGTTAATGACACCAATCAGCCTTTAAAAGCATCACCCGTTCTTCAATCTATTATTGATGCTGCTCGCAAATCAGCAACAGAAAGCTATGAACAAGACGATCACGGATTAAGCAGCAAGTTAAAAGAAATTGATTACACCACCTATCGTTCTATTCGCTTTAAGCCTGAGCAAAGTCTTTGGCACGGTGAGAACGACTACGAACTCCAGTTTTTCCATCCAGGCTTTCTGTACGAATATCCTGTCACTATTCACACTATCGGCGAAAACAATAAACCTGAACGCTTAGCATTTAATAGTGACATGTTTAACTACGATGGTTCTGCAGCAGGTCTGGCAGGCATGACGGATGAAAAGTCGGGGTTTGCAGGGTTTCGTGTTCACTACCCCATTAAAAACGAAGAGTACAAAGATGAATTTGCCGTTTTCCTTGGCGCTTCATATTTTCGTTTGGTAGGTAAAAATCAAGTTTATGGTATTTCAGCACGTGGCTTAGCAATTGATACCGCTTTAGCGAAAGGCGAAGAGTTTCCTCACTTCACAGAGTTCTGGGTTATCGAGCCTGGTGAAGGTAAGCCAATTACTATTTATGCCCGACTCGAGAGTCCTTCTGTGGCTGGCGCTTATAAGTTTGTTATCCAGCCTGATATTGATACCAGCGTAAAGGTAGAGAGTTGGTTATTTGCCAGAGATGACGTAAGTAAGTTAGGCATTGCACCCTTTACCAGTATGTTCTTGTATGGCGAGAACACAGAAAAGCGCCATGACGATTATCGCCCTGAAGTGCACGACAGTGACGGTGTGCTAATGGTAACTCATGCGGGAGAAGAGATTTGGCGCCCGCTAACTAATCCTGCGCGCCTTCAGGTAACGTCGCTTAGCGATACTAACCCCAAAGGGTTTGGCATGCTTCAGCGTGATGGCGAGTGGGATAATTATCTCGATGCAGAGGCTAACTATCACATACGTCCAGGGTTATGGGTTACCCCGGAAGCCGGCTTTGAGAAAGGTCGCTTGGAAGTTGTGGAAATTCCAACTAAGTCTGAGATTCATGACAACATTGTGGCTTTCTGGACACCTGAAAAGCCATTCAAATCGGGAGAGTCCCTGTATTTCTCTTACGACCTTAAAACGGTAGAGCAAAACCCCTTTGTAAGCGAATTTGCTTCAGTTCTGCGTACCCGTCAGGGAAAGGCCGTGTTACCAGGCGATGAATTTAAAGATGATAGCTTAAACACTACCCGCCAGTTCAATGTTGACTTCAGTGCTCCGTCAGACATTTCTTTTAACAACGAGACTATGAAGCTTGTGGTACAGGGTACTAACGGCACAATTTCTCAGCAAAGACTTTACCCTGTTGCTGACGGACAAGAGTGGCGTGCCTCCTTCTTTGTGAAGCCGAACGAAAGTCAAACGGTAGATATGCGCGCTTACATTGAGAAAGACGGCGAGCGCGTGAGTGAGGTTTGGAACTATGTCTATCAGCCAAAATAATTCATCTCATACATCAGTATCGAACGAGGCTAAAGCCGTGCCTCTGGTTAAACGTGACAGCACCGCACGTGCTTCACACTTCATCTTAAAAGGAGAGCATATGCGTTTGTTTATCATGGCAATGCTAGTAATTCCAAGCACGGCATTGGCCGGTTGGAGCTTATACGAGATATTTTTACCGAACGGCCTTACGAACTTGGAGATTGCGCAGTTAGGTTTGGGATTAACTCTATTCGCGTGGCTGTGCATGGCGTTTTGGACAGGTATCATTGGATTCTTTCTACAGCTTTTCAATATAGATCCACTGAGCTTGCGTAGAAACCAGGTAAAACCTGATGTTTCAGCGCCGTTAAAGCAAAAACACGCTGTAGTAATGCCGGTTTATAACGAAGATACCCGCCGCATTATGGTTGGCTTCGAAGCCTGTGTTCGCGAGTTGATGGAAACTGAGAACAGCTCGAATTTCGATTTTTTCATGCTCAGCGATACCCGAGATATGGAAAAAGCAGAAGCAGAGCTGCGTGCTTTTACGCGATTAAAAAAGCGTTTAGGCGCTTTTTCTAACCAAGTGTTTTATCGCCGTCGCGAAAAAAATCTGCATAGAAAAGTGGGTAACCTTAAAGAATTTTGTGAACGCTGGGGCGCAAATTACGAGTCGATGATTGTGTTAGATGCCGACAGTGTAATGTCTGGAGAGCGTATGCAGGATTTGGCTCGTCGTATCGAGCACAACCCTGATACCGCGTTAGTACAGACTATCCCCATGCCAGTTCGACAAAACACCTTCTTTGGTCGTTTCGTGCAGTTTGCTGCTCATCTGTATAGCCCAATGTTGGCAACAGGCTTATCGTTTTGGCAAACGGACAGTGCGAACTATTGGGGGCATAACGCCATTATTCGTATAGCTCCCTTTATGCAGCATTGCGGTCTACCCACCCTTGAAGGACGTGCGCCTTTTGGTGGCGAAATACTAAGTCACGACTTTGTTGAAGCTGCGCTTCTGCGCCGTTCAGGTTGGCAGGCTTATTTACTTACCGATACAACAGGTAGTTATGAAGAAGTGCCTAGCAACATTGTTGACTACGCCATTCGCGACCGCCGCTGGGTACAGGGCAACATACAGCATTTAGGACTCTTAAAGGTGAAAGGTCTTAAAATGGCGAATCGTTTGCACTTTTTATTTGGTGCGTTTGCGTACATCTCTTCATTAATACTATTTTGTATGTTGGCGTTAGGTACCGCAGATGCATTAATTCGCGCTATGTCAGTGCCAGAGTTCTTCGTATCTAAGTATCAGCTTTTCCCTAGTTGGCAGGTAGCCCGTCAGGACATGATGATGGTAACCATGTGGGGCACTGCAGCCTTACTATTTTTGCCTAAGCTTTTGGGTATTGCGTTAGCCTTAATCAAACGTCGCGAAGAGTTTGGTGGAGCGTGGTCTTTACTTAAAGGATCTGCAATTGAATTAGCCATAGCTGTACTAATTGCGCCGCTGATGATGTTCTACCACAGCTATTTTGTGATCAGTGTTTTTATAGGTCACTCAGTTAAATGGGAAGCGCAAGAGCGTGAAGGTCGCAAAGTACCCTGGACCGTAGCAATCAAGCACACTCAGATTATGAGCTGTTTAGCTGTAGCGTGGGGCGTAACTACTTTTTACTTCACACCATCGCTATTTATGTGGCTGCTACCTGTACTGATTGGCATGGTCTTGGCGGCGCCGATTATTCGCCTTACAAGTAGTGATAAGTTCGGATTAGCAATGCGTAAGTGGGGGGTATTTGTTATCGATCAGGAAGTTAATGAGTGTAAAGCTCTGAAGCGTCTACGTATTGCGATGGGGTATTTCGCTATTTCTCAACACAAGGCAGAAGTACCGTCACTACCAGATAACGTGTGGCAAAGCATGCCAGAGCAAGCGTTAAGTCAAAAGCCACTGCCTATGCGTTACAGACTTCCTAACAGACTACATCAGTCTTAGAGAGAAGCTCTTAAAACAAAAAAACCGCACGTTTTCGTGCGGTTTTTTAATGCTTCGTATTTACTTACCACCGCCTAGCTCTTATCGATAGAGGCCAGCAATAGCAGTATTTTATTGCGAAAAAGTAACGGAAAACGTCACTGGCACTGTCGTAGTGATACTCTTTAGCCCTGCAATTTTTTGTAGCGCAGCTACGCCTTCAGCAAGGCCGAAAGACTCTGCTTTAATAAGTGTAGGAGCAGTCGTAGATACAGTTAGCGTATCGTCATCTACTTTACTCGCCTTAACTGCGAATGATGTAGGAACGGCTTTTCCATGTAACATCAAAATGCCATCTACTTTCCCGTTAACGACTTGACCCGCTTTCAGGTTTATCATCGACTTAGGTAAATCGGCTTCAAACTTAGCCTGTGCATATTTGCTTACGTTAAACAGCATCTCTTGCATTCGCTGATTGCGAATATCAATGGCGGTATTAACTGACGATAAGTCTACCGCCACAGAGAGCTTGCCACTATCGGACAGAGTGCCGTCAAAGCTATCAAACTTATGTACTTCAGTGACCTGTGCATTCTTAGTTGATAAAAAATGTAGTGCACTTGTCTCGCCGTCAATTGACCAGTCGGCTGCGGCAGGGAATGCTAGCCCACATGCGAGCAATGCTGCAGATAACGTGCGAATACGTGTAGTCATCATAGGTTACTCCTTTTACTTTTTGGTTCCATCTGGCTTGATTTAACCAATACCAGAGTAATGTGGCCCAGCAACATTACTACGCTATTATACGTAGGTTTATAGCACTGCGCTAAGTAAATAATACGCGCTAGTGCTGATGTGGGTTTACGAAGTCATCATACTGGACTACGTCTTGCCAAGGCACCCTTTGATCGCCCATTACCACAAAATCTGGGTTTTCCAGCGAATGACGCTGATTATAGGTAAGCGGTTCGAAGTTGGCCGCGGCGATACTCCCACCAGCTTCAGAGACAATGCATTGAGATGCGCCTGTGTCCCATTCACCTGTAATACCAATGCGCATGAATACATCAGCTTTGCCTTCGGCAATAAAGCAGGCTTTCAGTGAGCAACTGCCCAGTGGAAGGGTTTGGTATACGCGCTTAGCGCACATTCTGCTAAGCACTTTCTCTCTTGACTGGCGTCGGCTAATTGCAATCATCACCACGCTATTTTTAGGGTCGTCTAGTTTGCGAACGCTTATTGGGTGATCGCCATCAGGGGATGACTTGAACGCACCTTTGCCTTTTTCCGCATAATACAACGATTGCCCGGGAGGCCAGAAAATAACGCCGATAGTTGGCTCATTGTTCTCTATTAGGGCAATATTTACTGCAAAATCTCCGCTTCTGGCGATAAATTCTTGGGTGCCGTCGATTGGGTCGATTAACCAGTATCGGGGCCAATGCTTTCGCTCTTCTAAACTTGCGTGCTTATTTTCTTCTGAGAGGATTGGGATATCGGGCGTTGCAGCTTGTAAGCGCTTGTTAATGATATCGTTTGCTAGATAGTCTGCACTGGTAACAGGAGAGTCATCTTCTTTCTGATAAGCGTCAAACTCACCTTTATCATATACCTCTAATACGGCTTGACCCGCTTCAATGGCAATTTCTTTCGCAAGTTCTAGTAGGTCGGCATGGGCGTCATCGGGCATTGTTTATTGTTCCTTAAACCACTTTTGAGCTAAAAACAGCGCGGCTATGCAGCGTGCTTCAACAAAGTCTTCTCGTGCAAGTAAAGCATCTGCTTTATCTAAAGGCCAGTGAATCACCTCAAGAGGTTCAGGTTCATCGCCTTCAAGCTGTTTAGGATACAAGTCGCGGGCTAAAACTATGGTCATATTGGCATTGAAAAATGTAGGAGCCATGCTGACCTTATGAAGCTCTATAAGATCGTTTGCTGCAAAGCCAGCCTCTTCTTGCAGTTCGCGATTAGCGGCTTCAATAGCCGTTTCGCCTGGGTCTATTAAGCCTTTTGGAAAGCCTAATTGATACGAATGTGTGCCGGCTGCATATTCGCGAATTAACACCATGGTATTTTCATCAAGCATAGGTACTATCATTACAGCACCCCGATTTCCACCCGCCATCCGTTCGAATTCACGGGTAGCGCCGTTCGAAAACTCAAGGTCTAAGCGTTCTACCCTAAAGAGTTTGCTTTGCGCAACGATTTCACGAGAATGAATGTGTGGTAACGGTTTGTTCGGGTCAATTTTTGGCATGTCTCTCGCTACAACTTTGTTATCATACTTGTATACAATTTCTTAGCTTACTTCATTATAAGGAAAATCGCTTGCCCTTTCTGCCCTGGAATGAAATAGAAACTGTACTGCTAGATATGGACGGTACTTTGCTGGATCTTCATTATGATAACCAGTTCTGGCTGCACCATTTACCTAAACGGTTAGCTCAGATAAAAGGTATTTCTGAGGCCGAGAGTCAACAGGAAATGAGCGCGAGATATGAGTCAGTATTTGGGCAAATTCAGTGGTACTGCTTAGATTACTGGGCTGAAACCCTTGCAATGGACTTAGAAAATGAGTTTATGCCGCTGAAACGAGAGTTAGCACATTTACTCGCCCTTCGCGACGACACTATTCCGTTCCTCAACGCGCTTCATGAATCAGGCCGGCAGGTAGTGTTAGTGACCAATGCGCATCCAAATAGTCTGGCGCTTAAAATAGAGCATACCCAACTTGATGCGCATATCGACAACCTTATTTCGACCCATGAATTCGGTGTGACCAAAGAATCTCAACTTTTATGGAAGCGACTACAAAAGAGAGTGCAATTTGATAATAGCCGCACCCTATTTGTGGATGACTCACTGCCTATTTTGAAAGCGGCACAGACGTACGGTATCAAACATTTACTTGCTGTCGACAACCCTGATAGTACCTTGCCAAATCGCAATATTAGCGAATTTCCAGCGGTACGCGACTACCGTTTAATGCTAGAAGATATTCAGCAGAACCCAGTGGGTGATGCTGCAAAAGGACGTTTTTAAAGGACGAAAGTAAATGGTTTCTGGCACAATTTTTGTAGGGTCGCTGAATCCGGTAAAAATAAATGCTGCGCTCAATACACTTTCTGACACACTAGAGCACGATTTTGACGCCCAAGGCATGGCAGTACCAAGCGGTGTACCCGAACAGCCAATGAATGAAGATGAAACGCGCTTAGGTGCTATTAATCGGGTAAAGGCCATGCTGGCTCATCATCAGGGCGGGCTTACCGATGCTTGGTATGTGGCAATCGAAGGGGGTGTTGATGTATTTGAAGATGGCCCCGCGACCTTTGCCTACGTGGCGATATACCATGAAGGTCACTGGTCGGTAACACGAAGCGCGAGTTTGCCGCTACCTGTTAGCGTGTATCAAGCGCTGCAGCGAGGCGAAGAGCTTGGACCGGTTATGGACAAGCTTTTTGATACGGTAAATATAAAGCAAAAGGGCGGTGCTATAGGGTTACTGACTTTAAATCATGCTTCGCGTCAAAGTGTTTACGAAGTTGCGTTGACCCTTGCTATGGCCAAGTTTCATTTTCCCGATTTATATACCGACTAGTCAGGTTAAGTTTCCTTTCACTACATTAGCCATTACCAAACGAAGCATATAGGCCCTCGAACAAGTTTAACCCCTCGAGGGCCGCCTGTTTTTTCCTGAAGTGCTGGCTCTGAAATCTTTACCTCGATAGGTAATCTTTTCTGATTTTAGTTTTATTCTCACTCGCCTTTCTAGCTGTGGGATTACTCTATGTACTTGAATATGTTGTGAAAAATGTTTTTTGGCAGTTTGGCTTTTTAGTTGCACCTCCACTCTAACAAACGGATTAAGGAGAGTGACAATGAGTGAGACAATTAATACCTACAACCCTGCTACAGGGGAAAAGATCGATCATTATCATTTGATGTCAGTTGAAGACGCCGAGCAAGCGGTAACACGCTCCCAAGAAGCTTATTTAAATTGGCGCCGCACGTCATTTGAAACTCGCGCAGATCTATTCAAAAACCTCGCGGATTTGATGGAAGAACGTATTGACGATCTGGCCAGCCTGATGACCCGCGAAATGGGTAAAGTGACAGCGCAGGGCAAGCAAGAAGTGCAGTTGTGTGCTCAGATTTGTCGCTACACTGCTGAGCATGGAGCATCATTTTTAGAAGACGAACACCGTATTTTTGAAGGTGGGCGAGCAATCATCACCTATCAACCTATCGGCGTTATTTTAGGCATTCAGCCGTGGAATTTCCCACTTTATCAGGTTATTCGCTACAGCGTGTCGAACATCATGGCAGGTAATACGACAGTACTTAAACACGCTAAAAACGTATTTGGTATGGCGCAAGCCATTCAGCAGATGTACGAAGATGCTGGTTTCCCGAAAAATGTATATCAGTCGTTATTAATTAATGGCGGTACGGCAAGCGATTTAATTAAGCATAAACACGTACGCGGCGTTACCTTTACCGGCAGTGATGAAGTAGGTAAGCAAGTAGCGAAAGAAGCAGCGAGTTTATCGAAGAAAACCGTGATGGAGCTTGGTAGTAATGATGCCTTCTTAGTACTTGAAGATGCCGATATCGATCATGCGGTAGAAATGTGTATTCAAGGCCGTGTTATCAACAATGGTGAAACTTGTGTAGCGGCTAAACGCTTCGTAATCGTGGATAGCGTTTATGACGAGTTCAGAGATAAGTTTGTAGCGCAGTGTAAGAAGCTTAAAGTAGGCGATCCAACAGATGAAAATACTGATCTTGGGCCTATGGCGAGAGAAGATTTACGGGATGAACTTCATGAGCAGGTGAAAAAATCAGTAGAAGCTGGGGCGAAACTTACCCTAGGTGGTGAAATCCCGGACGCTAACGGCTACTTTTACCCAGTAACTGTGCTTGAAGACGTATCATCTGGTATGCCGGCGTATGATGATGAACTGTTTGGCCCTGTTGCGTCATTAATTCGAGCTCGTGACGATAAACAAGCGATGGAAGTCGCAAACGATTCGCGCTATGGACTAGGTGGCGGTATTTTTAGTACAGATACTGATAAAGCAATTTCATTGGCGAAAGATGAATTTGACACTGGCATGGTAAACATTAACGGGTATTCTCTAGCACAACCGAACCTACCTTTTGGCGGTGTGAAAGATAGTGGTTATGGCCGTGAGCACGGTGGTTATGGTATGCGCGAATTCGTAAATATCAAAACCATTATGGTAGCCGAAAACGCTGCTGAGTGATTATTAGTTAAATCAAGCCATTAGCTAAGTAAAACCATTAGCTAAGTAAAAAATTATCTAAAAATGGGGCATATCTTACGTGCCCCATTTTTTATACCTACCTTTATATTTGCGAACTTTCGACGCTACTTTTAGGTTTCAATGGAATAATTTTGCGCCCATCTTCGGTCTTTTCCTTTGATATGAATGTATAAATTTTTATAAAGCGACACAGGGCGATGGCGATGAAGGTCTTACATAGACAGATAAGCGGTATAGGGTTAATTACTGAGATTAAGGACAATAGAAGGTCCAGTAAGCGCGAGAAGCTAAGCCTAAAGGCGCGCGCGGGCTCGCTGAGCATCCTAGCTGCTACTGCTATATTGTTGTTTTCTTCTGTTGCGTTGGCATCGTCTAGTGCCTTACTTCAAACATCATCCCAATCTGATATATCACCTCATACATGGTCTCAACAATCGAATCATCAAAAAATTGAGAGTACAAACGCCTCATCTATGGCTTGTGGTAAGGTCGCTGTGCAGGTGTTAGGGTCGGGCGGACCTGAATTGGATGATGGAAGAACATCTAGCGCCTATTTAGTCTGGGTTGAAAACGAAGCCCGTGTGTTGATAGATGCTGGCAGTGGAAGCAGTGTCCAGTTCGGCGCCGCGGGAGCGACATTTGAAACCCTCGATGTGATTTTACTTTCCCACTTACACACCGACCATTCAGCTGATTTACCTAGCTTCGTGAAAGGTGGCTATTTCACCAATCGCGAGAAAAGTTTATGGGTAATGGGGCCAGACGGTAACCATACTATGCCCTCCACTAACGCCTACGTATCATCGTTAATTGGCGAGGAAGGCGCGTTTAAATACCTGTCTTCTTACACTATCAAAGGGCAAGACGACTACACAATATCGGCAAAAAGCGTTGCAAACGCTTCATTAGAGGAACCCTTTGAATACGCAGTGAATAGTGACATTAGCGTTGAAGCTATGTCGGTAAATCACGGGCCTATACCAACACTTGCGTGGAAAGTTAAGGTTAACGGATGTGAAGCGGTATTTTCTGGTGATACTAACGATAAAGAGGGAAACCTGTCCCGCTTTGCTAAGAATGCTGACCTTTTAGTGCTGCACAACGCGATTGACGATAACGCGGGACGTGCTGCGAAGAATCTGCATATGACACCATCACAAATCATCGATATCGCCGCCCAGTCTAAAGCAAAACGCATCGTGCTGTCTCATATTATGAAACGAAGCGAGTTGGGTCTAGACTCACTTACAGAGGCTATTACGGTTGTGGCCGAAGGACGTGTATACGCTGCTCAAGAATTGATGAATATCAAGCTGCTTGATGAAAACTAGCCGCAGTTTCAAGTAGAAAACTCACCCCCGCATCCCTGTAATAAGAGTGTCGGGATTTGCGGGTTTTGGAGGTTTAAAGCTGAGTCGGTGGGGCGAACCAAAAAAAAATGCAGAGCGTTTGGGCTCTGCATTTTTAGATAAGGCATGTTTAATTCAGTCTAAATAAGTCAATGTATCGCGCGATTAACGCTTTGTGTTAACCGTACTTTTAACTGTTCTTTCAACCGTACTTTTTACCATATTTAGCTTTTCGGGTATTTAAAATACTGTTCTACTAGTTACTGAGGCGCAAAAGGCAGCGGAATAGGCGTGCCGTTAACGCTGGCTTTGCCGTCTTTAAGTTCCAGTTTTGTCTCGTAACCCTTCTCAGTTTCTTTTATCAAGCCTTGCTGAGCAAAGGTGTTTAACATCATTGGTATTTGCTGCTCTACTGCGGCTTCGAGTTCTTCTGCCGTCATGTTTTGCGCTTGTGGTGTTGCCATCAATTGGCCCATCATATAACCAGACGCTACGCTATGCGCAAAGGCCTTGTCAGCGGTTATTTGTGCATCGGCCAGTAAGTGTGTTACCCAATAAGTCACATCTTCCATCGTACCCGGTAGCGAATCAATGCCTACTAGCTTCGTATTAGCATTGGCGGTAAATGAGCCTTCAGGTAAGGTCGCTTTAAGCGTGGTAATGTTAAGTTCTGGCTCGGCTTTAAGTTGAGGAAGTAAGTTAGCCTCAACAAACTCCATCATTTTAGCGGGAACTTCTTCTGAAGGGATCATTAAAGATGTGTTGCTAAAGTCTTGATAGGCCTTGATGAAATCTACATCTAAGTTGTTTAGGGCAACGCCTAACACCATATCAGAGGCTTCTAGCTCTGGCCCCACAACCTTATCAATGGCGTATTCCACATACACGTTGGCGGTGTTGTTGTCTTCATCAATGTCAGTGTCTGTAATCAGTGCAATATTTTCTAGCTGCACCGTAGCGCCTGCTTCAAGGCCAGATACTTCCATGGTTTCGATGAGCGCTTCAATTTTAGATTCAAATAATTCGCCCTTGAAAGCTCCCATCATGCCGCCGTCATAGGCTACATCCATAGATAAATTAGCCATTTTCATTGAAAACTCATCGGTGTTTATAGTTAGCGACTCGCCAGAGGACGTATATAAGGTTTGCCCTCCATCAGGCTTCGCTTCACCTGCATAACCGGAAAATAGCAGAGTAAAGCCTTCTTCCTCATTAGTAGCGCTAAGGGCCGGAACTACGTCTTCATAACTCAGACCGCCAAATAAACCAACCACACCTTCATTGTGATAGATGGACTGTTGCGCATCCCATTGAACGTACTCTCTTAATTCATCACCATCAATCGACACCGTGTAATGAACGCGCCCTAAACCAATGCCGTCACCAAAGTACACAGGACCGTGATGAGCAACCAAAGTAGCAGTAATGTTAGGGTTTTCGTCTAAAGGCATTTCTGCTGCATCGACATTTTGCGCATTGAAAAGCGCTTGAAAGTCTATAGCAAGTTTGATTTCCGCTTTTGTTGAGAACCAGCCTTTGTCGTACGAGAGTACTTCGGCTGAATAAACAGCCTGTTCGTTAAGTCCGTTTACTGCAGCGTTAACGTTATCTTCAACGCTAGAACCGATGAAATAAGGGGCAATACCAAGCGCAACTAAAGTCACGCCAGCGCCAGCTAAAAGAGGTTTGTTCATTGTACAATCCTTTGTTGAGTGTGTTTCCTAGTGGCCCTAGTATGAAAACTAGGGCGTCTTCTGTGATATTAATTGGGTTTAGCACGTTAAAGCTTAATTGGGATATAGCCACTGCTATTAGGCGCACCAAATAAGCGAGCCGCTTGATGTACTTCGTTTGGCAAGCTATCGTCGGGTTTAAATTTACCGCTAACGCGGATATTTTTCATGTTGGTAGGAATAACCGCGTCCATAGATAAACTTAACAAGTTAGGCTCGCTTACCATTATGCCAATGTCTTTCCCTTCGCAACGAAGTTTCGCTGAGTAAGTACCGAAATCAATGGGCCCTTGGGTACCCGCAACCGTCGCGTCTAACCAGTCTCCTGTGCCATCTAGCGATTCACACGCTGGACCAAAGGTTAATTCATTTAACGAGACTTTAAAGCGTCCGCCTGCATTGACAGGTAAGGGAAGGCGAACTTGTGCAAGTACTCTATCTACAGGCAAGTACAGCGTAAAGTTCTCGGTATTGATTGTATCTTGGCTGAAAAGCCCTGTGGTAACAGGCCCTTCAAACGCGATGTCGTTTTTATCGCGAATATTACCTGCTTTAAGGTCTAGCTTAATTTTACCCAGTAACATGTGAAGTGGGCTAAGTTCCCACTTTAGGTTGTTAACAGACAAACCGTTAACCACTAAGGTCTGTGCTTTACCAGAAAATAAGGTGCCACTTACTCCGCTTACCGAGACATTATTCGGCAGTGTTACACGACCAATAACCTGTAGTGCGGGCATATAAGCAATAGCAAACAATAGGAAGGCAAGAATTCCGCCTATGATCCAACTAACTTTCGACTTCATGCTTTACCTAACTGTAGTCGGCGAATTTTGATATAGCCCGGCGCATCCGCTTCAGCTATATCGGCTTGAAGAATAACTACGCCCATGTTTTCCATGGCCTTAAGCCACTCTAGAACCGCATTAAATGGCGCTTGATCTACCCATACTTGAAGCTCATCACCTTGAGGCTGCATACGGGAAATAGCAATATCATGTTGGGCGGTTGTTCGGTTCACTGCTTGCGGTAACGACCCCGAAAAAGCCCGCTTACTGCCTGTGCTTCGACGTAACTGTTGTGCGCGAGCAGCGCTGTCTTTTACCCAAACTAAAAGCGACTGTTGGTTATCTAGCAGCTGTTTTTGTTTATCTAGCGCAGCATTAAGTGGTGACCAAACCGCAAAATAAAACAGTGCGATTACTACCATTACTGCAGAAATTAGCACTAACTTTTGTTCTCGTTCAGTGAGGGCTTTGTATTTTTCTAAAAGCGCGTTCACAACGTACTCCTTACTGACACTGTACCCACAACGCCATTGTCACGATTATTAATAGCACCCTGTTCAACCACAAAACCCACGTTTTCAGCGCTGCGTTTAAACTGTTCCAAGGCTTCAAAGTTTTTGCCCTGCGCCTGAAGTCGAATTTCTGTGCGGGTAGCGTCAAAGCGCAATGTTTGCGGCTTAACGTCTGTGGATGCAAACGCGGGGGCCAGCTGGTCTAACATGATAAGCATAGAGGCATCCCCGCCACCCTGCTCTAACTTGGCAAGTTCGCTTTGTAGCTTCAACCGTACGTTGCGATAGGTACCAATGTTAGGAAAGCCGGCTTTAACTGCGCTACTTATTTCACTGCTAAGTGCTTGGTTTTGCGACTTTAGCTGATAAAGAGTAACGCCTTTATCTACTAAGCTAGTACACAATGCAAGTACAGCGAGCACAGCGGCTACACGCCACTGGCTAAGCACACCGCTGCGCTTACGTTTAATTTTGTACTCGCCCTGGCACAAGTTAAAGCTGTTTTGCATGGCTTCTTTAGCCAATACTTGCATAGGCAATTCAAGTGGGGCCTGTGCTTCTTCAATATTCGGCAGACTGCTTAAATCGATACCTGCGTAGTTCGTGATAGTCACAGGCGCTTCCTGCTGCGCAGTAAAGTGTATTAATGTAGGAAGCAACCAAGTTTGTTCGCCTTGAACCCCTTTAAATTCATCTTGGCGAACCAGTAGCTGTTCACCTAAAGTCAGTACCGACCAGCCGTTTTCGGTAACTGGAACAGCGAGTACGTCAGGAATAATGGTGTCGCAGAATAACTCTGCTTCGCTTAGCCAAGTTTGCCACTGCTCCATTTTTTCGTGGCTAACCACAGCAACAGCTTGTTTGTCGCCGCGCTTAGGGCCAATGGCGAAAAACTGCTGGCTAATGTCGGTAGCCAATTCGTCTTCCAGCATAAATGGAATGGCAGAGATAATTTTGCGCCCTGCTTTGGGCGGCAGGTCTACCCATTTAAGCAGTATCTCGCTGCTAGGTGCTAACGCAATAACGCTTCGCTGACCAGCGCGCTCAGTGAGCGTAGATAAGTCTTGTGCACTGGGTAGTTCGCCAGAAGCAATGATCTCGTCTTCAGATTTTGAATAAACGAGCCAGCTTATTGGGTCGGTGTAGTTGGCGCCTAAACGCACCAATAATTGTTCCATTAATAGGTTCCCCCAAACTCGCGATTCACAATGCTAACGCCACTATCGGCACTTGCATGAAACACGGTGGAAAGCTTAAAGGTTGCTTTGTTGTATTGTGTTTTTGTATGCAACATAAAATATTCAGTTTTAACTGCAAACCATTCTTGTCGAGAACTTGTTAGGTTAAGCGCTTGAATAGATGGCTCATTTAAAAATGCATTCGTATCATCCCACCCGTTTTGCGGACGGCTGCTGAGTAAACTCGCAGCTTGCTGTATATCAAGCCCTGTTAAACCCGCTAGCAGTGGCGCATCTTCTTCTTCTAACGTATTAACGTTTATTTTCAATTCACTGTAATCTGGGATCACGCAAACCAAAGGCATTAAGTCGCCCAGCCACGCTGGTGATACCCCGTTAATAATACGCAATTCACTTTTCGATGCCAGTGGTCCGTTAGCCGCAAGGTATGCAAACTCTCTTGACTCATACTCGCTGTCCTCTGCGCCATAGGGGCGCATACTATCATCTTCATCCACCCAGTCTGCTAAGCTGTCGCGCAGTGTATCGGCGGTAAAGTTATCCAGCCCATCTACACTTAGCGATAGCAGCATGGTGTGGAAGGCTTCCATAGCTTCGGTGGTATTACTCGAGGCGCTATTTTCGTCATTCGAAGCACTACCCGATGTTATCGCGTTAAGATTAAAGCAAGCTTGAAGGTCTTCTAAATTAGCCGTTAGGCCACCGTTTTCTAACGGATAGCTAAATTCTTGTGCCCAAGGTTGGTCAATAGAAATAGTATCTGGGCTTTCCTCTATCAGCGACTGAATTGACTTGCGTGCGAAAGCTTCGGCGCCCATGGCGTACCAATAGGCCTGATTATTATCTTTTAAATTCATAGTGCGCTGCACTTGTAGCTGCAGTCGCGTGCCCATTTCTGTAGCCAGCACGGCCACTAATGCCACAATCATCAGCACAATCATTAGTGCCACACCCTTTTGCTTCGCAGGTGGGCTAGACAGTAGACGCTTACATGTTGCAGCCTTAGCGCGCGTATGGTTTTTTAAAAAGCGTGTTCCTGTGTTTGGCATTATGACGATTCACCCGTGGTTAAGGTGAATTCCCTTCGAATTTTGCCAAAGTCTTTACTTACAAACTCTATCGCGACTGCCCGAGGTAGTGCCGCGCCTTTGTAGCTTTCACTCCACGAGATATCCTCGTCTTCATCTAATGAGCTGCTGCTCGAGGTGGCGAGAAACTCAATTTTTAAACTTTCAACGTCTTCTAGCAGCACCCGTACTTTGGGTTCGTAGCCAATAACATTATCCACGTAATTGCTATAAAGACGCTCAAGCTTGTTTTCTTTAAGCCTGTAGGCAACAAACTGCAAGGTACTTCTTGGCAGCATTAGCTGCGGATTGTGCCAACCGCCTCGCACAAAACCAATACCATCATCATCGCTGTCGTCGGTTTCCCCACCTGCCATTACCACATCTTGCTTTTCACCGTTTACACGAGAAGCGCGAGGCACAGCTTGTTGCAGATCTCGTTCAATAGTGATCATGGCCCGCTGTAGCAATTGGAGCTTGGCAAAACGCTCTTGTGAAATATCATTACTGTCGATAACTGTGGTGAGTAAGCCCGTTGACGCCAGCCCGATGAGAGTGAATATGGCCATGGCAATCAGTATTTCTATAAGCGTAAAACCGCGCTGCATGCTAGTTCCCCGCCGTTGGCTTAGCCACAAAGGTGGTAACCGATGTCACTGAGCTTTTGTAGCTTTCGTCTTCGCCTACCGAAACGGTAACTGCACGTAAGTCGTTATCGTTGGTCTTCGCAACGGTTTGTTGCCAGTACCAGGTGCGGTCTGCCATTTCCATGGTGCCTTTTAAATTATTTTTTGGCGGCCAGGTAGTATCTAGCTGAAGTTGGTTTAGGCGGTTGCTCGCCACCCAATTGGCAAAAGTGACAGACTCTATTTGGCCGACGCTAGATAAATGCTCACCAGCTGCTTTAAGTACCGCTGTACCTGTTAGTGCAAAAATAAGCAGGGCCACCATAACTTCAAGTAGGGTTAAACCTCGTTGCTTATGGCGTTTATTATAAGCGCCGCGCTTTACAAGTGTACTTACGGTGGTAGAGCTCATACGGGGCGCACTCATAATAGACAGTTTCATAGTGGACGCTCCAGGGGACCTTCAAGCACTAAAGGCGGTAAGTCTTGGTTTTGTAAGCTGTAGTAGACAGGGTCGTCGCCGTCATCGCCTTCATAATTAAACGATAGGGTAAAAGGTGTAATTTCTCCGCTCGACATAATCAGCACTTGCGGTGGCGGTAGCTTTTTCTCTTCTTCTTTACCTATTTCAACGCCTTCGTCAGAAACACTTAGGTTCTCGTCGAATAATTCTCTGTCAAATAGTCTATCTTCAACATCCCATGGGAGGTCATCTAAATTTAAGGTGAAGGTAAAAGGTTCGGGTAAGGTGTAAGGCTCGTAGGTTTTTTCGCCTTCGATACGCTGCCACTCATCATCGTCGTCTAAGTAAACGAAGTAGTATTCGTTTTTGTTGGCTTCAAAACGCACGCCCAGCTGCTGCTGATTTAACACCGCAAAGTCGCTGGCCATATCAACAATCACCTGTAGACGTTGTGCTTGGTTTTTTAATAGGTCTGACTTACTTGCGCCGAAGGCGTTAAACATAACGTAACCCGCCGCCAAGCCCATAAGCAGCAGTACCAGCATGACTTCTAATAAGGTAAAGCCTGCTTTATAAGCCGATGTACTGCTGCGGTAGCGCATATAGGTTAGTTCAAGTATTCGTTGATGTTCCAGTTACCAATGTCGTCATCAGTACCCGGCTCACCGTCTGGACCATTAGAGAAAATATCCACTACGCCAAGCTCTCCCGGACTAATTAACGCATATGGGTTGCCCCATGGATCTTCAGGTAGACGCTTGATAAAGCCACCTTCTGGGTAGTTGCGTGGAATAGGGTCGATAGTCGGCGCTGTTACTAGCGCGTCCAGACCTTGTTCAGTGGTTGGGAAGCGGTTGTTACGCAGTTTGTACATTTCAAGCGCACTTTCCATTTGCTGAATGTCTACCGCGGCCTTTTTAAGCTGCGCTTCCTCTTGGTTACCCAAAATTTGTGGTGCAACCATCGAGGCCATAATACCGATGATTAGAAGTACGACCATGACTTCAATCAAACTGAAACCAGAACTGCGATTAAGTGTTTTCATTAAATATTCACCATGTTGTTCAATGCTAAAATTGGTTGCAATATTGCCATAACGATAAACAAGACAATGCCTGCCATCGATACAATAAGTAAGGGTTCAAATACCTTAAGTGAGACACCAATAAGCGCTTCGAATTCCCTATCTTGATTATCTGCGGCGCGAGATAGCATTTGCTGTAGCTCGCCGGACTTTTCACCTGATGCAATCATGTGCATCATCATTGGCGGAAACATTTTCGTGTTATCTAACGCGGCGCGCAAGCTGGAGCCTTCTTTGACGTTGACTGCCGCATCGGCTACTTGATTTTTAATATGCTGATTTTCCAATACATCGCCTGAAATACGCATAGCTTCGAGTAGCGGCACTGCGCTGGCACTTAGTATACTTAAGGTGCGAGCAAAGCGTGCGGTATTTAAGCCCCGCGAAACTCTGCCAATTAAAGGCAGGGTTAAAAGTGCTTTGTGATAGCGTAGTTTCATGTGCTTTTGCTGCAGCACGCGCTGAATAATAACAATAAGAACGCCTATGCCGATAAGCATAAATAAACCATAGTTTTGTAGCCATGTACTTACCGATATAAGGAATTGGGTGATGCCCGGGAGGTCTTGCCCCATGTGGTCGAACTGGCCAACAATTTTGGGCACTACTACGGTCAACAGCAGCAATACGATACCCATTGCAAAGAACAGCATCAACGACGGGTAAATCATCGCTTGAGTGATTTGGCTGCGGGTTTGCTGTCTGCGCTCTGTGTAGTCAGCTAGCCGATTAAGCACGGTATCAAGGTGACCTGATTTTTCGCCAGCTGCAACCATTGCACGGTATAGCTCATCAAAAACGCTGGGAAACTGTGCAAGCGCGTCGGCAAGGCCGTGGCCTTCCACCACTTTACTGCGTACCGCCATCATCATGTTCTTCTGACGGGGCTTTTCGCACTGTTCGGCAACAGCAAGTAGTGCTTCTTCAACAGGAAGTGCTGATTCGACAAGGGTAGCAAGTTGGCGTGTAAGAAGCGCTAAGTCCGATGCTGAAATACGTGGCTTAAACAATGAAAAAGCAAGCCCTTTGCCTTCGGTTTGTGACCGCTCTGCAACTTGCTCGACTTCTAACGGAATTAAGCCTTTTTCACGCAGCTGTTGACGCACCTGACGGGCATTATCGCCTTCAAGTACCCCATTTGTATTTTTACCGCGGGCATTAACCGCTTTATAAGCGAATGCCGCCATTTAGTCTTCCCTCGTTACTCGAAGCACTTCCTCAAGAGAGGTTTCTCCTACTAGCACCTTGCTGCAGCCGTCTTCACGAATGCTTGGGGTCGAGGTTCTGATATAACGTTCAATAGCTTGTTCGCCCACGCCTTCGTGCATCATTTCACGCACTTTTTCATCAACTAACAACAGCTCGTGAATGCCGGTACGGCCACGGTAACCAGTTTGATTACACGCTGCGCAGCCATGGGGTTTGAAAATAGTGGTGTCGCTCGTCGCAATTTGCCCTAGTACTTCAAGTTCAGAAGCGTCTGGTGTATGTGGCTTTTTGCATTCTGGGCAAAGGGTACGTACAAGTCGCTGTGACAATACGGCCAATAAGCTAGATGACAGCAAGAAAGGCTCAATACCCATGTCTTCTAGACGGGTGATAGCACCTGCTGCAGTATTGGTATGCAGTGTAGATAGTACCAAGTGACCGGTTAAACTGGCTTGAACAGCAATTTGCGCGGTTTCGATGTCGCGGATCTCACCCACCATGACTACATCAGGGTCTTGACGCAAAATAGCGCGAAGCCCGCGGGCAAAGGTCATATCTACACGAGGGTTCACTTGTGTTTGACCAATACCTGGAAGGTCAAATTCGATAGGGTCTTCAACGGTTAATATGTTTCTATCCCGCGAGTTAATTTCGGTTAGCCCTGCGTACAGGGTGGTACTTTTACCCGAGCCTGTTGGGCCGGTAACCAAAATAATGCCGTGGGGCTTTCTGATCAGAGACGAAAAATGGTTTCGGTTTTGAAGCGTCATGCCTAAATCTTCTAGATTCAGACGCGCATTGTTCTTATCTAGAAGGCGTAGCACCACACGTTCGCCATGACTTGACGGCATGGTAGAAACACGCACATCCACAGCGCGACCGGCGATGCGAAGCGTAATACGACCATCTTGAGGTACGCGTTTCTCAGCAATGTCTAATTTCGCCATTACCTTGATACGCGAAACCAACATAGATGAAAGCTTGCGGTTAGGACGCAAAATCTCCCGTAATACACCGTCTACGCGGAAGCGAACTACAAGCTGATTCTCAAAGGTTTCTATGTGAATATCCGACGCACCCTCTTTTATCGCTTCGCCTAACATGGCATTTATAAGCTTGATGATAGGTGCATCATCTTCACTGTCTAGGAGGTCTTCAGTGTCAGGCAAGTCTTCGGCAAGGGCGAACAAGTCGCTTTCATTGCCAAGGTCTTCCATTAGCTGTTTCGCCGCAGAGCTATCGCGCTGAAACGCACTGGTTAATAGGTTTTCAAACTCGTCAGCAGGGATAGTTTTAGGTACAAACGGTTCCCCATAAAAGCGCCTAACTTCAGCAAATACATCGAACGGCGTATTTTCTGTAAAATACAGTATAGCTGGCGTCTCGTTGGTTTCCAGCAACACTTGGTTGCGCTTAGCAAAACTAAACGATAACTGCTTAGGGCCGGCTTCTTCTTCGGGTAAGCCAGTCTCTTCACCCATGGCTTCTAGGGCTTCTTCTTGCGCCTCTAGTGCTTGAGTAAGTTGTTCATCCGCCATACTACTCATTGCCTTCTTTTTGCTTCTCTTTTTCTGTCAGATATTCTTCAAAAGAAGGAGGAAGCGACAATTCATCGTCCCAGTTCGGCATTGTAGGTGTTTCCGCACTTGGCATTAGCGTAATACCTTCCTGCTGACGTTTAAGCTGAAGCGCACGCATATAGTTATACTTACGGTGGCTAATAGCGTTCATAGTCGCACCATCACGGACAATAGTCGGCTTTAAGAACACCATTAGGTTGCGCTTACGTTTAGTGGTGGATGTACTTTTAAACAAGTGACCTAAAATAGGAATATCACCAAGCAAAGGAACTTTCGAAACACTTTCTTGTACGTCTTCATCAATCAAGCCACCTAGTACAATAGTGCCACCATCATCAACGATTACTGTGGTCTTGATTTCACGTTTGTTGATTGAAATATCTACTGAAGTTGCACCGCTTACGCTCGACACCTCTTGTTCAATCAATAGCTGAACGGCATCGCCTTCGTTAATTTGTGGCGTTACTTTTAGCTTAATACCCACTTCTTGACGGTCCACCGTTTGGAACGGGTTAGAGTTATTCGAGCCCGTAGTGGTACCGGTAATAATCGGTACTTCCTGACCTACAATGAAAAAGGCTTCTTCGTTGTCCATCGTAGTTAGGTGAGGTGTGGCAAGGATATTGGAATTGGTATCAGTGCTTACCGCTTGGACAACTGCACCCCAGCCATTTTCGATAATACCAGCAATTAATCCATTAGCTCCGCCTAAAAGGCTTGCTAGTGAAGTATAGTCGCCCTCATCAGTGGTGGTAACGGTTACCACTTCACCGTCATCGGTAACATAGGCTTCGGTGTCTGTATCATCTTCTGCTTGTTTAAGGGCTACCGCTAATGAACCTACGGGAACTACACCGTTGCTAAATTGCGTGCCGCCACCTTGTTCTGAAACCCACTGTACGCCAAATGTGTTGCCATCGCCTTCAAACACTTCAACGATAATGGCTTCAACTTGTACCTGCGCACGGCGAATATCTAGCTGTCGCACCACTTCCTCAAGCGAGCGCATCATGTCCGGTTCGGCGGTGATTACGATGGCGTTAGAGTCTTCATGTGCGTCAATGCTGATTTCGCGGTTCGAACTTGCTCGGCGTGAGGTGGTGCCGCTGCCTTGCTCTTCTGCTTGAATGCTGGCCGATACGCCTTGAAGTACCTTAACTAGATCTTCTGCTTTTGCGTAGTTAAGGAACAATACGCGAGTGTTGCCGTTAGACTCAAGCTCTTGGTCCATACGCTGAATAAGGTTAATAAGACGCTGACGCGCTTTAACATCGCCACTTACGATAACCGAGTTAGTTCTATCGTCAGCTACCACGCGAGGCTCTGACTTTGCGCCGGTATTCGCTTTGCCTTGCGACTTATTGATGCTTTCGATAATTCGCACCATTTCAGATGCTGACGCGTAGCGAAGCTTTACGATTTCCACTTCTTCATCGCCTGCGCGGTCTACCCGTTCAATGATTTCCACAAGACGATTCACCACCGCGGCGCGGCCTGTCAACATCATAACGTTTGATGGGTCGTGACTTACCACGTTACCACCACCTGCTTGATCGTTAAGCTGTCGCAAAATGGGAGCAAGCTCACGTACTGGCACGTTATAGACCGGTACAACGCGGGTAATAAACTCATCGCCGTCTTGTTGCGCCCCTTCCACTACTGGAATATTAGAGGTTTTTGCGTCTTTTGAACGTACAACTTTTAAAATACCGCTAGGCATTTCAACTACCGCGAAGTCGTAAACTTGCAGTACATTTAGGAAAAATTGATAGTATTGATCTTCATTAAGCATGTCATAACTGCGTACGCTAATTTTGCCGCGTACGTTAGGGTCGACAATAATGGTTCGCTCAAGGTTTTTGCCAACAATATTGATGAATTCATTAATGTCAGTATCTTTGAAATTAGGCATGTATTCAGCGGCTGTCACCGAGAAACACAGAAGCGCCGTACACATAGCTGTGCCTAAGCGAGATAATAATTTGTGGCTAGTGCGCCTTTTCATTCTAACTTCCTTCATTTCCTAACATGTCGATGGCTGAATTGCTTGTCAGTTACAGTGCTGACCTCATACAAACGCTTACTAGTAAAAAAGCGAGCCGTTACCGTTTTAGTTGTTGTTACGCCTCGGGTAAATCTAAGTAGAGCGTGGTTAAACTGCCATCTCGAATAATCGTTAATTCTATATTTTGTGCATTGCGTAGCTCAGACAGTGCCTCTTGCGATTGTTGCAAGTCGGTAAGGTCTAACCCATTTATTTGTGTAATGACATCGCCAGCTTGAAGTCCGGCCGATTTGAATAACTCAGGCTCTTTCCCGGGACTAACTTGATAACCAATAAGCTGGCCTTCCTCGGTTTTCGGCGATATGGAAATAAAATCTGTAAAGCTAGCAGGCCGCTCACGAAGTGCCGCGGTTGCTTCTAATGCTTCTTCGCTTAACTGTGATCTATCTTCTTCCTGCTTTGATGCTGGGCGTTGTCGGGTCTGTGTTTCACGGCGACGATTAGCTTCGTCGTAATCAATGCCATCTAGCATCAGGGTTTCGTTTCTTACCCCGTTTTTAATAATGACGCGATCGTTATACACTTTCTGCAGCGTGGCATTGGTGCCTTCAATTTTTTCGCCTAAACCATAGACCGCTTGGCTTCCACGGTTTTCAATAATCGCCGTACCAGCTTCTTGTTCTGAACTTGCTACTACACCTGTTAGAGTTAGATTCAAACGCGTTTCAGGAGCATCGGTTACTTCAGCAACGGGTTCAGCGGGTTTAGCTGCCGCATTACCAAATAAATTCAGCTGTTGTATTTTCGCTATGTTGACCCCACTTTTGCCTGATGACGATGAAATAACCGGAGCTCGGCTTACTGTGGGTGTCGCAGATAGTTGAGGTTCAGGTATAATTCGCCACACGAGTTTGGCAGCAAACGCAATTAAGTACAGGCTAAGCAGAACCACTACTATGGTATGTAGCTGTTTTTGATGCTGGCTTAGATAAACAACCAGAGATTGTGAATTGGGTTTATTGAATGTCATGCTGCCACTGATGGTACTGCTTTATTATAATATAGTGAATTTTTGGTTAACCGCGCTTTAGCAAACCCATAATAGCCTAGTAAAGGTGAGGGTCAAACACTAAAGCCGCACCATTACGAAATTATTACATGAGCCAATCGGAAAATAACAATACACCACAAAATATTAGGCTGGACAAGTGGCTATGGGCTGCAAGGTTCTTTAAGACTCGCGCCATCGCTAGAGACATGGTGCAGTCGGGAAAGGTCCAGTACAACGGGCAACGAGCCAAACCTGGTAAGCATGTAGAGCTTGGTGCCATGATTAAAGTTCCCGCCGGATGGGATATTCGTGAAATAAAGGTGCTAGGCTTAAGTGATAAGCGTTTAAGTGCGCCTTTGGCGCAGGCGCTTTTTGAAGAAACGGCTGAAAGTGTAACAAAACGTGAAGAAAACCAAGCCGCTCGAAAAGTGAGCGCGTTTCACAGTCCCAAACCAGATCATAGACCTGATAAAAAGCAGCGACGACAGATTATTAAATTTAAGCAGCAATAATTTGCTGCTCAACAGGATCATTTATGAGCGATTTCGATAAATTACACCGCTTTCTATTTACTCAAGCTAACGTTCGAGGCGAATTAGTACGCCTAGATGAAAGCCTGAAGAACATAGTGCACAGCTACGAATACCCAGTGCAAATTCAAACCTTGCTAAGTGAAATGGCGGCGGCGACGTCACTTTTAACGGCAACGCTTAAGTTTAAAGGTGAAATTTCACTGCAAATTCAAAGCAAAGGGCCAGTAAGTTACGCGGTATTAAATGCAACACATGAGCAAACGCTTCGCGGTGTGGCACGGTGGGATGAGACACTGGATACACTGCCAGATTCTTTTTCTGAACTATTATCGCAGGCCGTATTGGTTATTACGATTACACCAGATGAAGGCGAGCGTTATCAGGGCGTAGTAGCTTTAGATAAACCGTCTCTTGCTGAATGTATTGAAGGCTACTTTGCGCAGTCGGAACAGCTTGCAACCAGCGTTCATCTAATGACAGACATGAGTGACCCCAAAAACGCGAAAGCGTCGGGTGTGTTACTTCAGGTCTTACCTACCGATGCCAGCGCCACTGATGTGTCGCAAGCCAATGAATTTGCTCATATCTCTAAATTGACTGAAACGTTGACCAAAGAAGAGATGTTTTCTTTGTCGGTTGAAGACATTTTATATCGTCTTTATCACCAAGAAGACGTGGAAATGTATCCAGCGAAGGACGTAACCTTTGCCTGCTCATGCTCAAAAGAGCGCAGCGCAGAAGCACTTCGTCACGTTGAGAAGTCTGAACTTCACGCTATTATTGCTGAAGAAGGCGCAATAAAGATGAACTGCCAATACTGTCATACTGAATATCGCTTCGATAGTATCGATGTAGAGGCTATTCACAGCGGTAACTTCGACGTATCCTCTTCTAATCAGTAGCTATTTTAGTCAGTAAATGGTTTTAGGCATTAGCCACAAAGCAAACCATGACACCTACATAAGCACTATAGAAAAAGCTCTTCCTTTAAAGGGCTTTTTCTTTTCATGCTAAAGATGCGTTAAAAGAGCCAAAGAAGAAGCTTCATACTTCACTTGTGGTTAAAAAGTAGTCAGCAGTAAGTGTTTAAGTTTTCAACGACCTGTTGTCTTCCCTATTTTTTGGGTTTATTGGAAGCTTTCGCTTCAACTTTCAAAAAAAATACGCATTTTTTATTATGAAATTCATCGATCATACAAGCCTCGCTACCCATATTTTCTGCAATTATATCTAGGGAAAACGCTTTTACTGTAATTAATTTACAATATTTATGAAATCTCAGCATTTTTAATAGTGGTTATATGTCTTATAAATGCGCCCTGGCCCTTATTTACTTTACACTTGAAGAGGTGATACTTTTTTGAAAGTGCTTTTGAAAAATTACATATAGGGTAACAGCCATGACCGCAGCAGCCTCAATTCAAACGGAACTGAAAGTAACGCCACTTATCGACCTGCCAAATGCAGAGCTTATCGAACGCGCAGTATTGCGCGGCGAAGGTGTATTAGACAAAAACGGTGCGCTTGTCGTTGAAACCGGCAAACGTACGGGGCGCTCTCCAAACGATCGATTTATCGTTAAAGAGCCAACAACAGAGAACGACATCGACTGGGGCAAGGTTAATAAGCCTTTTGAAGCTGCCAAATTCGATGCACTGTGGGATAGAGTTGAAGCTTATCTGTCTACCCAAGAACACTTTCTTTCACACCTTCAAGTGGGCTCTGACCCTGAACATGCTTTATCCCTTGAGGTAAGAACGCAAACTGCGTGGCAGCACGTTTTTGCTCGTAACCTTTTTATTATCCCAGAGAAGTGGAATGTTAAAGGCGACCAGCCTTGGCAAATTCTAAACGTGCCTGGTTTTACCTGTGAACCAGAGCGTGACGGCACAAACAGCGACGGCACAGTTATCATTAACTTCGCGAAAAAGCGTGTGTTGCTTGCTGGCATGCGTTACGCGGGTGAAATGAAAAAAGCCATGTTCTCAGTGCAAAACTTCCTGCTTCCAGCAAAAGACGTACTACCTATGCACTGTTCTGCCAACGTAGGTGAAGAAGGCGATGTGACCTTGTTCTTTGGTCTTTCAGGTACAGGTAAAACTACGCTTTCAGCCGATCCTAAGCGTTTCCTAATTGGCGACGACGAGCACGGCTGGGCTCCAGGTAGCGTATTCAACATTGAAGGCGGTTGTTACGCTAAATGTATCGACCTATCTCAAAAGAATGAGCCCGTCATTTGGAATGCAATTAAGTTCGGTACTATTTTGGAAAACGTAGTGTTAGATGAGACACGCACGCCAGATTACACCGATACATCGCTAACCCAAAACTCGCGAGCAGCTTACCCACTTTCACATATTGAAAAGCGTGTTGCAGAAAACCGTGGTGGCGAACCTCGCTCAGTCGTATTTTTGACCTGTGACGTAAGTGGCGTATTGCCTCCTGTTTCAGTGTTAAGTGAAGAGGCTGCGGCGTATCACTTCCTAAGCGGTTACACAGCGAAAGTAGGCTCTACTGAGATTGGCTCTACTAGCGATATTGAATCTACTTTCTCAACCTGTTTTGGTGCGCCTTTCTTCCCACGTCCAGCAGGCGTGTATGCAGAGCTTCTGATTAAACGCGTTAAAGCGTTCGGCGCAAAGGTTTACTTAGTTAATACCGGTTGGACAGGCGGCCCTTACGGCACAGGTAGCCGTTTTGATATCCCTACCACACGCGCCATTATTGATGCCATTGTATCGGGTAATTTGGCTGATGTTGAAACCCAGCACATTGACGCGTTAAACCTAGATGTGCCAGTGGCAGTAGACGGTGTAGACAGCAATTTGCTTGTGCCTCAGAACACGTGGGCTGACAAAGAGAAGTACAACGAATACGCCGCTAACTTAGTTAACGACTTTAAACAGAATTTTGAAAAATATGACGTTAGCGACGCTATCGTTAAAGCCGGACCGGGTAACTAACACACGGTCCGCCCCTTCCCAACGTTCATCACACTCAACGTGATTGATGTTTTGCCCGCACCGTGTTGCGGGCTTTTTTATGCCCGTTAACATTTTTCACACAATGAATACGTATGTTTATTTAAGTCACTACTGGCTGCCGTTATCATTTAATTAACATAAAAAGGTTTTCAGTGTGTGCAACACCGAAATAGTATAAAGGGTTTTAGCATGTCGAAAAGACACACGCGTTCGGTTTTATCTTCCACAATTAGCACAGCGTTCACACGCAGCCTGTTGGCGACTTTGCCTGTTGTTGCATTATTATCAGGTAATGCAGCAGCCGACGTTGAGAAATTCTCTTTAGATGATCACTCCCTTCACGTTGATACAGACACTAACGACTTTGTTGTAACAGCATTAGGTAATCAGAGCTTCCAAGTTACTTTTATAAAAGACGATAACGGTAAGCCCTATGAAAACCTGCCGTCTATGGCTCTTCCGGGAGGTAAAAGTACAAGCATGCTTGCTGTTGAACTCTCTGAAACCCCGACTTCCATCACGCTAACCTACAGCGATGTTTCAGCGAGCATTGATAAGCAAAGTCACTCAATAAGCTATGCGTTAAACGGTGAAGTCGTCGCCAACGAGCGGGACGGGCTGGCAATTACCGAGGATGGTGTCAGCCTGTCGTTTGCATTAGATGAAAACGAAAAACTTTATGGTGGCGGCCAGCGGGTTTTAGGTATGGATCGTCGTGGTCATAGCATGCCGCTATATAACAAAGCACACTATGGTTACACCACGTCTTCAAATCAGATGTACTTTGGCTTGTCGGCTGTGATGTCGTCAAAAAATTACAGCGTATTGTTCGATAACACCGCTTCTGGTGAGCTAGATATTGGCAAAACGAACAGCGACGAGTTGCTATTCAAGGCACAAGGCGGCCGTGCTAGCTATATCATGGTGTTGGGTGAAAATTTAGAAGATACGGTTACGAATACCGTAGCAGTCACGGGAAAACAGCCGCTTCCGCCGCGTTGGCTTTTAGGTAACTTTGCGTCTCGATTTGGCTATAAATCACAAAATGAAGTGATGGATGTTGTCGATGCCTTTAACGCGCAAGATATTCCCGTTGATGCTGTGGTACTAGACCTTTACTGGTTTGGTAAAGACATAAAAGGGCACATGGGGAACTTAAGCTGGGACACTGCCACTTTCCCTGAGCCTGAAAAAATGATTAGCGAGCTACGCGCTCAAGACGTAAAAACCGTGCTTATAACAGAACCGTTTATTCTTACGACGTCAAAGCAATGGGAAAGCGCTGTTGCCAATAATGCCCTTGTTCAAAACGATAATGGCACGCCGTATACCTTCGATTTTTATTTTGGCAATACCGGCCTTGTTGATGTGTTCAGTGAAAGCGGCCAAGACTGGTTTTGGCAATACTATGAAAAGCTTGCTGCACAGGGTGTTGCTGGCTGGTGGGGCGACTTGGGCGAGCCTGAAGTACACCCTGATGATGTTCAGCACATGTGGCAGTCGAAAAAAGTAAGTGGAGCAGAAGTGCACAATGCCTACGGACATCAGTGGGCGAAAACCGTATATAACAACTTAACAGAGCTTCAGCCTGATACGCGCCCGTTCGTACTCATGCGCTCTGGCTTTTTGGGCAGCCAACGCTACGGTATGGTGCCTTGGACTGGAGACGTAAGCCGAAGCTGGGGCGGGCTTAAGCCACAAGTAGAATTAGCACTTCAAATGAGTGTCTTTGGTATGGCATATACCCATTCTGATTTAGGTGGGTTTGCCGGAGGCGAAACCTTTGATGCCGAGCTTTATACCCGCTGGCTTCAGTTCGGTACTTTTTCACCGGTATTTAGGCCTCACGCTCAAGATAATATTGCCCCAGAGCCTGTTTTCCATGCCGACCCCGTGAAGTCTATTGCGCGCAAGTTTATCCAACTTCGCTACGACATGCTGCCTTATAACTATTCATTGGCCTTTGAAAATGCGCTTTACGGCACGCCATTAATGCGCCCATTAGCTATGGCGTACGGTGAAAGCTCATGGTTTGAAAACGCTGACAGCTATTTATGGGGCGACGCGCTGTTAGTGTCACCCGTGACTAGCCCTGACCAGACACAATGGCCGACAGCTCTTCCTGAAGGCGTTTGGTTCGACTTTTTCTCAAACACCAAATACCAAGGCGGGCAAACGGTAGATTACCCGTTAACTAAAGAAAACTTCCCTGTATGGGTTAAAGCAGGCAGCTTTATGCCGATGTCAAAAGGGCTTAGCCGTACAGAGCAGTTTAATGCTCGCGAGCTAGAGATACATTACTGGCACGACAGCTTTGTAACTTCCTCTTCTTACACCTATTACGAAGATGACGGTAAGAATCCAGCGTCTGTTGAAAAAGGTTTGTACACTAGTTTACAGCTACGCTCGTCAGTTGATGATAACGCTGAGTTAACCCTTTTGCTTAGCAGTGAGGGCAGCTATATCGGTATGCCGAAGCAGCGCAACATCACCTACGTGGTGCATGGTTTTAGCCAAAAACCTTCGCGTGTTTTAGTAGATGGCCATAGCGTACCGGTAGCATGGGATGAAAAAGGGAAAACGCTTTCGCTTGCATTTAACTGCGACTACCAGCAGTCTGTAAAGGTAGTGATTATGCGATAATTAAGGGCAGCTGTTCTTTATTGCACAGTAAAGTTCAGCGTCCTCTGAAGGTTCACTTTGTGATTAAGGGGCATATCAACGCTGTGCCCTCAAGCCCGTATCCGATGTCATCGAACTGACGTTAACCGTGGAGCCTTAATGAGTCGACTTCCCGCTACCATTGTTATCTTTGCCGGTTTTTTCTTAATTGGTAAGTTATTTCTTCTATGGGGAATACTGCTGCCTGATATTGCCGCTGATTTGCAGATGTCTGAGGTCGTCAGCGGTGCTTTGTTCTCGCTATTTTCGGTGGGCATGATGTTAGGTGCCGTAATTGGTGGCAAATATGCCAGCCGATTTGAGTACATGCCCCTGCTAGCTACCCTATTCAGTATGAATACGGGGCTTCTGCTTTTGGTTTCAATACTGTCATCTTGGCAATGGTTTCTAGTGTTAGCCGTATTAATCGGTGTGGTGAGTTCAACGATTTTTACCATAGGGCACACATTGATTGCGCGGATGTACGTAGAAAAGCGCTTTACTATGATGGGCTTAATGGACTTTATGTTCAGCCTAGGTACATTTGCAGCCTCGTTCTTTGTAACACTGTTATATCTCATTGAACAAAACTGGCGATTGCCTATTCAAGTCGTAGCAGGCGTGATGATTATTCTATCCTGCTATACCTTCATTGCGGCGCGGTCGCAGGCAAAAGTGCTTAAAGGTCAACCAAAACAGCCGAAGAAAACCTTGGCATTTGGCACTATTATCAAACAGCCTGTTTTTATATTTCTAACCCTGCTCACGTTTGGCTATGGCGCGGTAGAGTTTGGTAACGCTAACTGGTTTGTAAGCTATGCGCAAAACGGCTTAGGCTTTAGCGGTGAACAGTCGCGTAATTTACTCGCCTGCTTTACAGCGGGTATGGTGATAAGCCGCTTGACCTTTCCATTTCTACTTCGCTTTGTGTCCGTGCATCGCATGATAGTACTCATGGCCACCGCTTCGCTTGCTGGCGTATTTGCTCTTAAAATGATGCCGACTTTCTATGGCATAGGCGCGGGTAATTTATTGCTAGGTTTAGGGCTAGGAGGGCTTTTCCCGCTTGCACTGTCTGCGGCAATGAATATCGACAGCGACAACGGCCCTGTACTTTCTGGTATTGCTATTATCGGTAATTCTACCGGGGTGCAAGTGGCTTCTTTTTCTACCGGGCTTTGGGCTAACTTCGTACCCCTTACCACGGCGTTTTGGGTGATCCCATTGGGAGGATGCGTGCTGTGGCTAGCGTCTTACGGTTATAGCAGAAAGATAAAGTACCACAGAGACCCCGTAGGCTGAGCGCTCTGAGAAGGCTGAGAAGGCTAAGAAAGCAGAGAGAGATAGCTTTGCGAGAACAAACATTTCTAGCCGGTATGCAAAGCGCTACAAATTAACGGCGTAACGCTGCGCTATTTCTTTTTAGGAAGCTCTGAAAGGTAGGGTAAGTAAAACTCAGCAACCAGCCCTTGCTGCGGGTGGTTTCTAAGCGACACTTCTCCGTCGTGAGCCTCTATTATCCTTCGAATAATGGCAAGCCCTAGGCCAGAGCCAGATGAATTACGGGCTTTATCACCTTGCGCAAACGGCATGAAAACACTGTTAAGCTCTTCTTCTGGAATACCCTGTCCAAAATCACGCACTTTGCAGTACACGCGTTTTTCGTGGCGGTTATAGAAACTGCTAATGGCGATTTCATCAGAGCCGTATTTGAAGGCATTTTCAATAAGGTTGTCGATGACTCGCTTCATTGCAATACGTCGCAGTGACAGTGGAGGGATGGCGTTTAGCTTTAATTCAATATGATGTTTATCATCTAAATGCCTTGCTTGCACCAGCTCAGCAATAATAGCGTTTAAATCGGTTTCTTGTGTGACTTCTTCGGTGTCGTAACGTGCATAGTCAATGAACTGGTCAATAATAGCATTCATATCCTCTATATCATTCACAATGCCGTCTTTTATCCAGTCCTGATCTTCTGGCAGCATTTCTGATGCGAGGCGAATACGAGTAAGCGGCGTGCGCAAGTCGTGGGAAATACCTGCTGTCATGATATTACGGTCGTTCTCAAGCTGCTTTATACCCTGATTCATGCGGTTGAACGCGCGGGTAACTTGGATCATTTCGGTACTGCCCTGCTCGCGAAGCGGCGCTGGATGCTCACCTTTGCCCACGGCAATTGCTGCTTTTTGTAAAGCGGATAAAGGCCGGGTCATGCGCCTTACAAACAGCCAGCCGCCCGCTACGCTCAATATACCAATTACCATTAAGTACATAGTAAGGGGCGATATATTCGCTTCGTTTAACCCTGAAATAGGAATAGAAATCCAGGTGTCTGGATAGCGATTAAGAGATATCCACACAATGTAAGGCGCACTTTCGTCGCTGGCCTGCGTAGTGGTGCTAATGCGCACGTCAGCAAGCTGCCTAAGCTGTTCACTTACCTGCGTTGATATATAGCTGTAATAGACAGCGCTTTCTAGGCCATTCTTTCTCGCTACGCTTTCATCAAATACTTGTACCTGCGTTTGCTGAAAGTAGCGGTCTCGTGTTTCTTGGTTAGTCACCAGTAAATCGTTAGCCAGCACAGACTTAACTTGGGTTGCCAATAAGCTGTTAATTTGTTGGTAGCTGGGGTGAATAAAGTAATAGGTGACCGAGATGTAGGACACAATTTGGTTTATGAGCAACAACACGCCAATAAGCATGACGGTTTGACCAAATGCACTTTTGGGAATTAAACGCATAGCTTGCCGTCGCTTTGTGTCATGAACCAGTGCTTGCAATGGCAGCATGTAAAAACATAATTAGGTTTCATGAGTAAACATACTTCATTAGCGAATAGGTTATGGCAGAGGTACCCGCCGTATCCGTCATAGTTACTATACTTGCTCGCCATCAGGCACAAATACGTAGCCTAAACCCCAAACGGTTTGAATGTAGCGAGGGTTGGCTGGGTCGTCTTCAAGCATTCTTCGCAGTCGTGATACTTGAACATCAATACTGCGTTCTAGGGCGCTGTAGTCTCGGCCTCGCGCTAAGTTCATCAGTTTGTCTCGCGACAAAGGCTCGCGGGGGTGGGTAACCAAAGACTTTAATACCGCAAACTCGCCGCTAGTTAAAGTGAGCGGCGTATCGCCTGCTGTCATCTCACGTGTGGCGAGATTAAGTTTGTAATTGCCAAACTCCACAATTTGCACGTCTTTAGACGGTGCGCCCGGCGCTTCGCTGCTGCGTCTGCGCAATACTGCTTTAGCGCGGGCTAAAAGCTCGCGGGGGTTAAATGGCTTTGGCAAATAGTCATCTGCACCCATTTCAAGGCCAATAATGCGGTCAACTTCATCGCCCTTTGCGGTAAGCATAATGATGGGCATGTCGTTTTCTTGCTGGCGAAGACGGCGACAAATAGATAAACCATCTTCGCCAGGTAGCATAAGATCTAAAACCATAAGGTGAAAATTCTCGCGCTCAAGCAATCTATCCATTTGCTCTGCGTTGGCGGCACTGCGAACTTGATAGCCTTGTTCTAGCAAGTAGCGCTCTAATAGGCTTCGCAGACGCATGTCATCATCGACAACGAGAATTTTAGAGGTTTCCTGACCCATACTCATACCTTTTGTTTTACGTTTGTTTCACTATAACCACAAGATGTGAAATACAAAAGCGAGAAAAGCGTAAAAGGCAGAGCATGTTTGTTACAAATAGTGTCTAAAACAGACAAGAACCCCTGTAGCTTATGTAATGCTAATCAAAGGTGGCGACATTAAGGGCTTTGGTATTGGCCGAGCCGTTAAGTGTTTCTAGATATAACTGTGTTATGGCATCAGCGCCCTGATGCGACTGTTCGAAGAACTGGTCGCTGATTTTTAAGGCGAAGCGCTGCCATGCACCCGCATATTTCGTTAAAAAGGCCTCATGCCCCCATTCGCTTTGGCGCAGTTTTACGCGAGCTGGTGCGAAGAAAATCTCTGCGTTAAGCAGTTTGGGGTTGGGCTTTTCTTCGGCTTTCCAATCTGTAGCACCTATTAAGGTTACTTCGCTTAAGCTATCGCCAAGCAGCTCGCTAAGATTATTGATTAGCGTGCCGTTAGCTGCAAAATCAAGAAGCCAGTAACGCGAATCGCTACTGCCACTCGTAAGCGCGGATAGGTCATCATAGCTATACACTGCATCGTAGCAGCCAGTTGTTTTTACCATATCCACATTAGATTGAGAGGTTAACCCAACCACTTGGTAGCTGGCGTTTCGAACCGCTTTTTGATCTTTTAGTAGTTGCGCTGTACCCAACGCGGTTTTACTTGAAGCGCTAGATAGCAGTAAGGTTTCCCCCTTTGTTTTCTCAGCAACATAGTCATCAAGTACAAACGACGTCATATAGAGGGGTCTAAAATTTAGCTGCCATGCTTCACGGTTTTTGTCGTAGCCAGGGTCTGCCGCACAGCGCAAATATTGGTCGTAAACTGGGCTGATGCTTTTACGCATTTCATGTACGTCTGAAAATCCGTGTGGGGCGACTTTTCCCGCCTTTATTACCCAGTGGCTCGCCATGGGCAGGTAGCCGAATACCTTCTCGCCTTCTTTGATGTCAGGATGACAAGACGCTTTGACGGTAGCAAAGCCCCAAACGGGCACTATGCCAAAGCCGTTTGGGTTATCACAATTGTCACCACTTTGTGGTGGGAAAAAGCCCCAATAGCCCATTTTAAAACCCAATGCCGCGTAGGTAATGTTATTGGCAGAAAAGCCGAAGCTGTCGGTCTCAAGCAATACTTCGTCTTGCTGTAAATCGCTTACGTTAATATCGCAGTGAACAACTTTAGTGTTGGCAAGGTTCTGCTGATCTATCCAAATTTGCTGGCTTTGAATTGTAGTCATAATAGGTGCCCGACGGTCATAGAACTGGGTTAAAAGGCCCAGTTAAAAAGCTTAGTCAAAAAAAGCTTAGTCAAAAAAGCTAAGCAATAATAAACCTAGATTGACGCAGGGAATGAGCCATTACGACTTAATGTTTTAAATACATGCCTATAGAAGCGGTGTATATAGCCTACGGCTATTCGCTGGTGCTGAGCCAATCCATTTGATGACCAGCTCTTCGCTTCTTATTCAAAATATCTTCAAGCAGAGGTGTAAGAATAAGCTCCATTGCCAGTGCAATTTTGCCTCCCGGTACAACTAGTGTATTGATACGAGACATGAAGGAACCGTCGATCATTTTTAGCAAATAAGGATAATCGACATTCTTCATTTCACGCCTGAACCGCACTACAACAAAGCTTTCATCTTGGGTTGGGATTTCCCTGGCACTGAACGGATTCGAGGTATCAACTGTCGGCACGCGCTGAAAGTTAACATGGGTACGCGAAAACTGCGGCGTAATATAGTGGAAGTAATCGTCTAGGCCGCGAACAATACTGCTCATTACCGCTTCACGAGAATGACCGCGGTCAGTGGTATCACGCACAATTTTTTGAATCCACTCTAAATTTACAATCGGCACCATGCCTACCAGTAAGTCTACGTGCTTCGCTACATCGTTTTCTTCAGTTTTTACGCCGCCGTGCAAGCCTTCATAAAACAGTAAGTCGGTGTTTTGAGGCAAATCTTGCCAAGGGGTAAAGGTACCTGGCATCTGGTTAAAAGGAACGGCTTCATCAAAGGTGTGAAGGTATTGCCTAAACTGCCCTGTACCCGAACTGCCATATTCTCTAAAAAGCGTCTCCAGCAGTTCAAAGTCGTTGGCTTTAGGGCCAAAATAGCTGATATGTCTGCCTTGTTCTTGGGCTTTACGAATTTCTACTTCCATTTCTGGGCGAGTGAAACGATGGAAACTATCACCACCAACTACTGCAGCATTAACATTTAAGTTCCTGAAAATATGGCGAATAGCATTGGTCGTGGTAGTAGTACCCGCGCCAGAAGAACCTGTTATAGCAATAATAGGGTGTTTGACAGACATAGGAATTCTTTTTAGAAATGACGGGTACTAGTTATAAGCTGATGCGCGTCAAGAATCAAGGGGGCGACCAGACACGCAAAGTCTATTTATTTCATGTGTTTTGGCGGGAGCCTGCGCGTAATCAACGATCGAGCTTATGATGATGCTGCAACAAACGTATTATTAATTTCGCTTCTTCTTCATCTAAATCAAGTAACTTTCTTACGTGTTCTAAATGATGGATGTCATGCTCACTTAACTTTCCATCGTCTAACACACTTTGCACTGTATCTTTGAACCGGTCCCGTTTTAACTGCATCTGTGTGGTGTAGCTTGAAGATAAAATACCCGCTGGTAAGGCATAAAAGCATATGCCCATGATGGTTATAAGCCCACCAAATACCTTTCCTAAAGCTGTAACGGGAACGGCATCGCCATAACCCACGGTAGTTAGCGTGACCAGTGCCCACCATAAAGACGCTGGAATACTGCTGAAAACGTTGGGCTGCGCGGTGTGTTCAATATAGTAAATACAGGTGGCTGCGATAACAGTGAACAGTAGAAGTACGCTAATAGCAGCGATGAGGCTATGTGACTCGTTGCGCAATACGGTGATAAGGGTTTGCATTGAACGGGAATAGCGGCCAATTTTCAAAATTCGAAGTACTCTGAATACCCTTAATATGCGTAGGTCAAATGCCACGAAAACGCTTAAGTAAAAAGGTAGAATTGCCATTAAATCCACCAGCGCCATAGGGCTTTTTATATAAGCCCAACGCTTTTGCCATACCGTCGTTTTTTCTTGGGGGCTGCGGTTAGCTTGGGAACCATTCTCGGGCGCCGCCGCACTGCTGTAAACGCGAAGTAGGTATTCAATAGTGAAAATGAGTACCGAAACGACCTCAATGATATGCAGTTCACGCTGCCAAAGGGCAGGAATACCCGGTACGGTTTCTAGCATCATGGCCGCTACATTTACGATAATCAGCGCGATAAGCACTATATCAAACAACGTGCTACGTTTTTTGTATTCGTGGGCTTCGCTAGCGGGAGCAAGGATGTGATAGCACGCGTTTCGAAATGACATAGCTATTTTAGTGATTAAAGGATTAACCTTGTTATATCAATAACTGCGATAAATTGGTAATGCTTATGCCCAAGAGAGGCGTTGCTGTGCAGCTTTTCAAACGCAGTAAGGCTAAAAACATGTTAGTTTAAACGTCAGGAAGGCAAACTAAGAGCGTATTCAATTGAAAAGTACTAAACCCCTAATATCAGCATTCACTTCGGCACTATTTATCGCAATGCTTACTCCTACAGCACAGGCGAAGCCGGACAGTGTTATGTTTACCGTGCATGCACCCGTTATAGATGGTGTAGCAAATGATGCTGCATGGAAAGAAGGTGATTGGCACGAAATGACCTCGCTGATGTGGGGCACCAGTCCCGCGCCCAGTGACTTTTCTGGTAGATATAAACTACGCTGGGATAAAAAGGCGTTGTACCTTTTAGCAGAAATAGAAGACGATCATCTCTCAGATACCTATGCCAACCCGCTTGAGCGATATTGGGATGATGATTGCCTAGAAATTTTTATTGATGCGGATGCCTCTGGTGGCGATCACTTTAATAACTACAACGCGTTCGCTTATCACTTAGCGCTAGACAACCAAGTTGTTGATATTGGTCCGAATAAAGCGGGTGAAGCCGTGCCGCAGCTGTATAACAATCATGTTGAAAACAAATGGCAGCGAGATATATCGGCGCCTCATAAGGTTTATTGGGAAGCGGCTGTGCGTGTATTTGACGATAGTTATCAGCATGGAAAAGACAACTCACCATTAATCTTAAAAGAAAACATGGCTCTGGGCTTTATGTTGGCCTACTGTGACGCCGATGGCGGTGATAGAGAACACTTTTTAGGCTCTCATGAAATTACTCCCGTTAACGGCGATAAAAACTTAGGGTTTAAAGATGCGTCTGTGTTTGGGAAAGTAACTTTAGCGAAGTAGTGAAGACCTTGACCAAGGCTTTTGGGTTTTAAAAATGAGTTCGCGCGCTCCCTCCGGCCAGTGCATTGCTATAAGATAAAGCCGAACCACTGGCTGTGGGTGCTCACATATTCAATTATCGAATTAACGATAGGCAAAGCCGAATGTGGCTACTGTTCTTTAAACAAAACAACAAGGCCTTGGGGTACTTCGGTGGTTGATAAAACATACGTCATTGAGTTTTTATTGTTTAGTACGTATGCCAACGCCTCTTCTTGAGAACTAAACTCTTTTGGTGGGGTTTTTCTTCCACTAAAGCGCATTTGTGCCCAGTACCCTTGAATGCGAGACTCTGTGAGCGCAATAAACTTAGTGTTGAATATTGTCCTAGCGGTATTGGGGGGGCGCAATCCTACAGGCTCTATATCCCAGTCAGAAGAGTTTCCCATAAAGATGTCTCGAACTTGCCATTTTTCAGTTGGCGCGTCATGTGATTCTAAGTTAGCAACAATCATGACTTCTTCGCATTTTGCGAATGAAGCAAACATGGCAAAAAGAATGGCAAACAATAGCGAGTGAATTTTCATTAAAACACCCACTCTAGTGCAAACTGGGTGAGTACCGCATTTCTATCAAAAGCCGGGTTTTTAATTTCTGAGTAAAATGAGTTCTGCCCCTCCTCACCACTTAACCAAGTCACTTCAGCTTTGGCAGACATATTGTGTCTAAAGTCCCAGCGAAGCCCTACTGAAAGTGAGTCAAGGTCATAGCGCGGAAGACTATCGACTATTGCATCATAGGCAAAAGACAATGAAGTGAGTTGTGGTGATTGCCCCTTCGGAATTTGATTTGTTGGAACATCATTGCTGCTATTTGCAGAAGCAATAGTAGTAAATATTTGAAACTCATCAAAGTGATACCCAAGGGTTAGGTAGTATGCGTTAACTTCGGGAACACTGATTAAATCTGATTCAATTTTAATAACTTCAGAGTAAACAAAATAATCGAGAGAGTCATATTGCAAGCTTGCTTGGTACGCAACCGCGTCCGAGTCAAATCGGAAAACGTCGGCGTTTTCTGTGTATCCTGCAAGCTCCAAGAGTGTAGCAAAGTCTTGAAAGCCCGGGATGTCTGCGAAGAAGTCAGACGATACTATGGCTGACGCCCGTGCGCGAAAGCCACCCTTTGACATGCCTAATATAAGACCCCGAATATCGTTTACTTCAATGGCTGTTTCTTCACCTGCACGGTCAAAAGTACCATCATAAGTACCGTAATAAGCTTCAACTTCTACATTTAATTTATTGAAGTGGATGCGATACGTTGCGCTAAGTCCCTCATAATTTGAAAATAAGAAACCGCCATAAACCTGTTCGGGAGGCGTAATCCAGGGGTAAGCGAAGCCCACGTCAAGTACGTCGCTATAGCGGAAAAATGGGGTTCTCAATTTGCCTAACTTAAAGCTCCAATTCGAGCTTGCGTTATAAGTTAGATAAAGCCATTCAAGACCTGAATCTCTATCGTCATTAGAATGCCCAAGTAATTGGGCAGACAGTTTAAGCTTTTCACTAATGCTTATGTCTGCCTGTAACGCGAATAAGGACTGTTCAGAAAAGCTAAAATCATTTGAATAGCCTTGGAATTCAGCTTCGTCAGTGTCTAGTTGTCCTCCAACAACCCTAGCAAAGCCACTGATACCTATTGAGTCAGAGAGTGTTTCGCTACTCTCTGCCGCACAAGTAAAGCATGCTAGGCATATTGCCAGTATGTTAAGGGTTTTCATTCACCATGAATTCTTTCGTACTTTGATTTAGTTCAAGTATAGACGGTCAAAGTAAAAAGTTGCGCGTTTTTAACCCTTTAAGTGAGAGTTATGTGAGCGTTATGTGAGCGTTAGGCGAGAGTTTGGTAAGAGCTTGGTAAGACAGTCAAAAAAATAGGCGATATAAAAAACGCGGCTTACGCCGCGTTTTTAGTGTTTTCGTTGTATGCGCCGCTTATTAAGCCTCAGCTTCACGGGCAATCGCACGGTGCGCAATATCAGTGCGGTAATACACATCTTTAAATTGAATGGTTTTTAGTAGTTCATATGCTTTTTGCTGTGCTTCGGTTACGTTGTTGCCTAATGCAGTGGCGCAAAGTACGCGGCCACCTGCGGTTACAACATTACCATCTTGAAGTGCAGTACCGGCGTGGAAAACCTTTCCATCTAATTTAGCGGCTTCTTCGAAACCGGTAATTACATCGCCTTTATCATAGCTGCCTGGGTAGCCGCCGGCGGCAAGTACTACACCTACCGATGCGCGCTCGTCAAACTCAATGGTTTTGCCCGCAAGCTCGCCTTTACACGCCGCTTGGCAAAGTGGAACCAAATCAGATTTTAAGCGAAGCATAATAGGCTGGGTTTCTGGGTCGCCAAAGCGGCAGTTGTACTCAATGACTTTTGGTGTACCGTCGGCCATAATCATTAGGCCCGCATATAAAAAGCCAACATAGTCGTTGCCTTCAGCGGCCATACCATCAACCGTCGGCATGATCACTTCCTGCATAATACGGTCGTGAATGTCTTGTGTAACAACCGGAGCAGGAGAATAGGCACCCATACCACCTGTGTTCGGCCCCTTGTCGCCGTCAGCTGCACGTTTGTGGTCTTGGCTGGTCGCAAAAGGCAGTACGTTCTTGCCGTCTACCATCACAATAAACGACGCTTCTTCACCGTCTAGGAACTCCTCAATAACTACGCGGCTGCCAGCTTCGCCAAAGGCATTGCCCGCTAACATATCGCGGATAGCGTCTTCAGCCTCTTCAAGGGTCATCGCAACAATAACACCTTTTCCAGCAGCAAGACCGTCAGCCTTTACTACGATAGGCGCGCCTTTCTTGCGAACATAGGCTATGGCTGGGTCTATCTCGGTGAAGTTTTGATACTCAGCCGTTGGAATATTGTGGCGAGCTAAAAAGTCTTTGGTAAACGCTTTTGAGCCCTCAAGCTGCGCCGCAGCTTGAGTAGGACCAAATATCATTAAACCCGCGTTAGTGAACGCATCTACTACACCTGCAACTAGCGGCGCTTCTGGGCCTACAATAGTAAGCGCAACATCGTTACCTTGAGCAAAAGAAACTAAGCCAGCGATGTCGTTTACATCAATAGCCACGTTCTCGAGCTTAGGCTCTGTAGCCGTACCGGCATTACCAGGTGCTACAAATACTGTTGAAACATCAGAAGACTGCGCTGCTTTAAACGCTAGCGCGTGTTCGCGGCCACCGCCGCCAATTACAAGTACGTTCATTAACTGTTCCGTTTTGAGTGTTTAATATTATGATTTTGGTTTAGTGAATTTTAGCGTCATGCGATTGCTCTCGCCAATCGCCATATACTTTTCACGATCTTGGTCGTCTAGCGCCAAACGAGGAGGTAGCGTCCACACACCTTTCGGGTGGTCGGCGGTATCCATCGGGTTCGCGTTGACATTGCTGCTTGCTTCAAGCACGAAGCCTGCTTTTTCAGCGGCTGCTACGACGTAAGAGCGCTTCATGTAGCCACTTTTCTTCATTGCTTCATCATCTGCGCTTTCAGGAAGCTCATGTTCCACTACGCCCAGTACGCCACCTGGCTTAAGCGCTTTAAAGAACGCGCCGAATGCATTGTTGATACCTTCGTCACCGTGACGCATATACCAGTTGTGTACGTTGCGAAAGGTTAGCACCATATCAGCGCTGCCAGCTTCAGTTATGTCTAATGCTTTAATAGGATCGAAAGCAGTAAGTTCTGCACCTTCGTACTTCATGCCCGGCTTCATTTTCTCTTTAAAGCCTTCTACTGACTTTTTGTAGTAGCCGCTGGTTTCATCGTCTACATAAAAGTGGGCTGCAACGTATTTTCCGTCTTGTTTTACAACAGAATAAAGAATGTCGGCATACCATCCGCCACCTGGCGAGATTTCAACAACGGTCATGTCTGGCTGTAGACCAAAAAAACGTAATGTCTGTTGAGGGTTGCGATACTCGTCGCGCACTTTGGCTTTATCAGAGCGGATATCACTCATCGCGGCGTCAGAAATAGCATCGGCACCGGCATAGGTTGCTGTTACACCTAGTGTTGCGGCTAACACAAGTTGGGCTAACTTTTTCATTCTTATTTCCTTTTTCTGTCGAGGGTAGGTAATTGTCTATGCGGACTAGTAAAACATAACATTTATTAGTAACACTATTACTACAAATTACCTCGGGTCAGATCAAGCCTATCAGCTAACCCCTATTTGCACTTACGCCTTAGCAGAATAATTCGCACCTTTGTCGCTTAGATGAGATTTCACTACAAACAAGCAAATGACCTTGAGTCTGCGTATTAAAAAGGGTTAAGGAAAAATAACAAACACACAGTAAAGTAACTAAATGCCACTTTACTGCGTGTTTAACTTAGGTATTGGTTTCCCTCACTAAGCCGGCACTAAAAGATATAGCGTAGATACCTATTAGTGACGGAAGTGACGCATGCCCGTAAACACCATAGCAATGCCGTGTTCGTCAGCGGCATCAATAACTTCTTGGTCGCGCATAGAGCCGCCAGGCTGAATTACTGCCTTAATGCCAGCTTCAGCTGCTGCGTCAATACCGTCACGGAATGGGAAGAAAGCGTCAGACGCCATGACAGAGCCTGCAACTTCAAGGTTTTCATCAGCTGCTTTAATACCGGCAATTTTTGCAGAATAAACGCGGCTCATTTGACCTGCGCCCACGCCTACTGTCATACCGCCTTTGCAATATACAATCGCGTTAGACTTCACGTATTTTGCTACCTTCCAGCAGAACATAAGGTCGCGCAGTTCTTCTTCACTTGGCTTACGTTTAGTCACAACTTCTAGGTCTTCCATTTCAACCATGCCGAAGTCGCGCTCTTGAACTAACAAACCGCCGTTTACACGTTTAAAGTCATAACCTTCAGTTAGCTGACCAGCCCAGTCGCCGCATGCTAGAAGGCGTACATTCTTTTTCGCACTTACGACTTCTTTTGCTTCATCGCTTACTGTTGGTGCAATAATGACTTCTACGAATTGACGGTCAACAATGGCTTGTGCTGTTTTCGCATCAAGCTCGCGGTTAAACGCGATAATGCCGCCAAATGCGGACGTTGGGTCAGTCTTAAACGCACGGTCGTATGCACTTAGAATATCGTCGCCAATAGCAACACCGCACGGGTTAGCGTGTTTAACGATTACACAGGCTGGCTCTTCGAATTCCTTTACGCACTCTAGCGCCGCATCGGTATCAGCAATGTTGTTAAACGATAGCTCTTTACCTTGAAGCTGAGTAGCAGTAGCAACAGACGCTTCTTGAATATTATTTTCTACATAGAAGGCCGCTTCTTGATGGCTATTTTCGCCATAGCGAAGGTCTTGCTTCTTAGTAAGCTGCATATTGTAAGTACGCGGGAATTCGCTGCTATCTTCACAACAACCTGTTTCGCATGCAGCACTATTTAAACGGGCACCGAAATAGTTCGCAATCATGCCGTCGTATTCAGCTGTGTGTTCAAATGCTTTGATAGCTAGATCAAAGCGTGTGCTGTACGACAAAGAGCCGTTATTGTCGTTCATTTCAGTAAGTACACGAGCGTAGTCAGACGCATTAACCACAATAGTCACATCTTTATGGTTTTTTGCAGCAGCACGCACCATGGTTGGGCCGCCGATATCAATATTTTCAATTGCATCTTCTAGCGTGCAGTCTTCGTTTGCCACGGTTGCAGCAAATGGGTAAAGGTTTACCACCACAAGATCGATAGGCGCAATGCTGTGCTCTTCCATCACCGCTTCATCGGTACCGCGACGACCAAGGATACCGCCATGAATTTTAGGGTGAAGAGTTTTAACACGACCTGCCATGATTTCTGGATGACCTGTGTGATCAGAGACTTCTTTCACAGGTAAGCCAGCGTCAGCCAGTAGTTTCGCGGTACCGCCCGTCGACAGAAGTTCTACGCCAGCGTTATGCAGCGCTGTCGCGAAATCGAGGATACCGGTTTTATCAGAGACGCTAAGGAGAGCACGTTTAATAGGTTTTGGTGTTTGCATAAATTTTAAGTTTCTAATGTTGTAGTGTTGAAACAAAAAGAGCACCGTTTGGTGCTCTTTGGTGGGCAAAGCCCTTGGAATCTTAGTTCATGCCGTATTGCTTAAGCTTCTTGCGAAGTGTGCCACGGTTGATGCCCATCATGATGGCAGCGCGGGTTTGATTGCCGCGTGTGTAAGTCATGACTTCTTCTAGCAGCGGCGCTTCAACTTCAGCCAGTACCATTTCGTACAGGTTATCGATGTTTGCGTTATCCAATTGCTTAAGGTACTTGTTAACCGCTTGCTTTACAGAGTCACGCAGTGGCTTTTGAGCTTGCGTTTGTGAAGGCGTAGTTACTGTAGTAGTAAAAGGTGAAGTCACGTTTTGATCGAACATAATACTGTGTTGCTCTTAAGTTAGTCATCACTATGCTGCGGGAGAAATCTGTCGGGTTTCTCGAGTCTGCAGCGCTTGAAAATATGCATTTAGTGCATCGAGTTGCTCATTCGCACCATCGATAGCGTTAAACGTTTTACGAAACTGACGATCCGTATCGTGCTCCGCGAGATACCAGCCCACGTGCTTACGGGCAATTCTCACACCGGCTATGTCGCCATAAAAGTCCTGCACATTCGCTACATGCTCGTGCAAGAGTTCATATAACTCTGACAGTGGCGGTGCTGGTAGGTTCTCGCCCGTTTCAAGATAATGTTGGATCTGTTTAAAAATCCAAGGCTTACCTTGCGCGCCGCGACCTATCATTACGCCATCTGCACCGGTGTAATTCAGCACCTCTTGTGCTTTCTCTGGAGAAGTAATGTCACCATTTGCAATAACCGGAATTGATATTGCCGCCTTTATTTGACGTATGGTGTCGTACTCCGCTTCTCCCTTATACATACAAGCTCGCGTTCTGCCATGAACTGCAAGCGACTGTATGCCGTTTTGCTCTGCAATGCGGGCAATCTCTACCCCATTGCGATTTTCTGGGTTCCAGCCGGTGCGAATTTTCAGTGTCACGGGTACGTCAACAGCATTAACTACTGCTTTAATAATCGCTTCCACTGTGTCTGGGTATTGAAGCAAGGCAGAACCTGCTAGCTTCTTATTGACCTTCTTGGCAGGACAACCCATGTTGATGTCGATGATTTGCGCACCGTTATCTACATTAAATTGTGCCGCTTGAGCCATAAGCTCAGGGTCAGCCCCAGCTATCTGTACAGAGCGAATGCCTTCTTCACCCTCATGATTCATACGCGCCTGTGATTTAGCTGTGTTCCAAACCTTCGGATTACTCGAAAGCATTTCTGAAACAACAAGCCCTGCACCCAAGCGCTTACAAAGTTGGCGAAACGGTCTATCTGTTACGCCAGCCATGGGGGCCAACATCAAATTGTTTTCTAACTCGTAAGGTCCAATTCGCATTGTAAAATGTATAGCTCGCCATCTAAAACTGCACAGAAAATATACACCCGGCTAAAACGGGGCGCTAAGTGTACGTGTTTTCGCAAGGCTTGAAAAGGCTAAAAATCACACAAAATTTCACTTCGTGGTCTTGACAGTGAAAAAAATCTGTCACATTAGTAAGCTAACATTGATTTTTAGTCTAAATATTGTACGAAAGTCTTACAGCCCCCGATTTGAAAGGGCTGTAATGTGAAAAAAATTAACAAATAATTAGGCGGAAACGGGCATTGTCGTACAAATTTTCGTCGCAATATTGAGGTGGTTTACCGTAAAGGCTCTGATTTGACTAGACGTAAAATTAACCGTCTAGCCAGTTTTTTAATCGCACTTAGTGTTTTTTGCCCGATACTCGCGCCCATTCTCCGTCAATGGCGCTGGGCTCAAGCGTAATATCGCTAGCGTAGGCGTCTTCGATTCGAGTTACTTGTTCTGCCAGTATGCCAGAAAGCACTAACAAGCCGTCTTTTTTGCAATAGTTAGTAATAACGCTTTGCAGTTCCAGTAACGGACCAGACAATATATTTGCCATCACCACATCCGCTTCAAGCTCAGGTTGGTCTTCTGGTAGATATACATCCAGGCGGTCTTCGACGCCATTGCGACGCGCGTTTTCTTTTGTCGCTTGAAGAGCTTGTGGGTCAATATCAATTCCAATAACGCGCTTAGCACCTAGTTTTAATGCTGCCAGCGCTAAAATGCCTGAACCACAGCCAAAATCGACCACAGTTTTATCTGTCATATCTATGCCGTCTAACCAGCGTAAGCAAAGTGCAGTAGTAGGGTGCGTACCTGTGCCAAAAGCAAGGCCTGGGTCCAACATAACGTTAACGGCATCAGGGTCTGGAACATCCCGCCAGCTTGGGCAAATCCACAAGCGCTCGCCAAACTGCATTGGGTGGAAGTTATCCATCCACTCTCGCTCCCAGTCTTTATCTTCAAGCGGCTCTAGCTTGTATTTAAAGTCTGGGCCAAGTACTTTAGCCTTACCTAGGCGCTGCAGAATACTTTTCATATCGGCATCTGCTTCAAACAGGCCGACTACTTGTGTGTCTGGCCACAATAACACTTCACCCGGCTTGGGTTCGTACATTGGGGTGTCTTTCGCGTCGACATAGGTAACCGCCTGCGAGCCATTTGCAGTTAGCATGTCACCTATTGATTCTGCGTATTCAGAAGAAGTATTAATTCGAAGTTGTAGCCAAGCCATATTTATCGTTCGTTGGGACCTTTGTTAGTTATTGTACCTTCGCTTGGCGTTAAACAAAATGAAAGCAAGCGAAAAGCGGTAATAATAGGCACCATTTTTCTGTGTCAGCAGGGCTTTAGTGCCTTAGCCTTTTGTCCACTGGCGTGAACTACGAATGCGCCTATAGTAGTTATCAATGCGGTTCGATTGTAAAGTTAACCGGAGTTTTATGCGCATTCTCATCCCTTTTTTGTGTGTTGTTGCCATTGCTTTGCCTGCCAAAGCCCGTGAATTAGACGTGGTGGTTGGCTGGAACAAACCACCTTATGTTATTTCACAAGAACACAGCGGTTTTGAAATTGACTTGGTCAGAGCTATATTAGCGGAGATGGGACATACGCTTTCGCCCATCTATGTTCCTTTTGGGCGAACTGCGCGGCTTTTAGAAGATAGCGCTGTGGATATAGGACTGACACAAAGCGCTGCGCACGATGTAGATGATTCTGTCCTTTCCGACCCATACATAATTTATCAAAATGTTGTTGTGACAAAAACGCAACGTTACTTTGTCATCAATGATGTTAATGATCTTAAGGGCAAGCGTGTCATTGGGTTTCAAACTGCGCAATCGGTGTTAGGTGAAGAGTTCAAGCAAGCATTAGCGCTAGAGCCAATGTATATGGAAATGGCAAGACAAGACCGTCAGGTCGATATGCTCATGCTCGATCATGTGGACGCGATTGTTTTAGATAGAAACATTTTCAATTACTTCAAGTTTCAAAACAGCGGCTATGTTGAAGAGGAGACCGTATTCCATGAGCTGTTTCCTATCTCAATATATCGTGCTGCTATACCCAACCCAAAGCTGAGAGCAAAGTTTAATTCAGCCCTTCATCGCTTTATTGCAGATGGTCGATATCAATTACTGCTCGATGAATATCAGCTTGATAATCTGCTTCACAAGCTGCCAAAGGCGTCCGCTAAACTGTGAATGCGTATTTTATCATGTAGACAGTGAACCATTTCTGATTCAACGTATATCAAACTAACAATACGGTAATGCTCGTCACTTTCTACCTAACCGTAGATGAGGCACGATGGAACAAAGGTCATGGCATAAGTATCATGGCATAAAAACTATGCGTTAAGGAAAGCTCTATGTTGAAACAGTGGTATCTATTGGTTGTTACTTTGCTGTGCACCGCCTGCGTGTCTCAATCGCACTATGAAGATAGCGATAATAATAAGTGGCTAGATGAGCCAGCATACCTTCAGTCTCAAGCTATCGCTAATGGCGAGATTACATCGGCAGAACTGGTGAGCGGTTATTTAGCTCGTATTGGTGAGTTAGATAAAAAGACAAATAGCGTTTTAGCGCTAAATCCTAATGCTTTAGCAGAAGCGAAAGTAATTGATAAACAAATCGCCAATGGTGCGGCATTAGGCCCGTTAGCCGGTATCCCCGTATTGCTAAAGGACAATATTGAAAGCGCAGAAATGCCCACTACAGCAGGTTCTATGGTGCTAATCAATAACGACACCGGACGAGACGCCCCTATTGTGGCGAAGCTAAAAGCAGCGGGGGCGATTATTCTAGGTAAAACAAATTTGTCTGAATGGGCAAATTTTCGTTCTGAATCTTCGATAAGCGGTTGGAGCGCAGTAGGTGGCTTAACTCGAAACCCTCACATATTATCAAGAAGCGCATGCGGTTCATCGTCTGGCTCGGGCGCAGCGATGTCGCTTAGATTAGCGTCACTTGCTGTAGGTACTGAAACCAATGGCTCTATAATCTGCCCAGCATCTATTAACGGTGTAGTGGGCTTTAAGCCAACCGTTGGTTTACTTTCAAGAACGCACATTGTGCCTATTTCCTTTAGCCAAGATACGGCGGGACCAATGACCTCCAATGTTCAAGATGCATGGCTGATGACAGCTGTAATGGCGGGCGAAGATGCAAGTGATAGTGCTACTGAAAATGCAGCGTCTCATAGCCCGGCCATGCCTTCATCTGAGATGCTTGCAACAGATTTAAAGGGCAAGCGCATTGGCGTTGTCAGGTATCGTCAAGGCGATAACCCTCACGTACTAAAAGTCTACGAAAGCGCGCTAAATCAGTTAAAAGCCTCGGGTGCTACGCTGGTGGATATTAGTGATTTTTCTCAGCCTGATTCCTTTTGGGCCGACTCTTACAATGTGTTGCTAAGTGAGTTCCATCACAGCATCAACGAATATTTGGCGGGGTCGCCGGCAGAGCTTCCTGCAAGAAGCTTATCTGAGCTTATTGCTTTCAATAACAAAACCGAGCGAGAACTAGCGTTATTCAACCAAGATATCTTTGAAAAATCACTAGACGCGGCGCCTATTAATAGCGAAGCGTATCAAAGTGCCCTTCGCCTTATCCAAGATACAGCGGGCAAAAACGGTATTGACGCATTGTTAGCAAAACACAACGTTGATGTATTAGTTGCGCCTTCAAACAGCCCTTCATTTTTGATCGACGGTGTGTATGGCGATCATTCGCCAGTCGGTTTCATTGGTATTGGCTACTTAGCCGCTGTTGCAGGCTACCCACACCTCACAGTACCCGCGGGTGAAGTGAAAGGCCTTCCAGTAGGCATTAGCTTTATCGGTGCTAAGTGGAAAGATGAAGATGTGCTAAAGATAGGCAAAGTCTTTGAAGCTAAACACGGTTTTTTCATTAAGCCAGGTCTTTTACCTACACGTTTTGACAATCCGATTCTAAAGGGTATCGAGAATGGACTAAACGAGAATCGCTAGACAGAGGCAGTTGGTTTGAATTTAGTTTCTATTAAACAATAAATCTTTTAAGCAGTATTGAAACAAAAAAGCCCCCGATAATTATCGGGGGCTTTTGCTATTTATGTAGCTACGAGTAATTATTTAGCCTGGCTTTTTAACCCAAGCGCTACACCAGCCATCAGCGTTAACCAGCTTGTTAGGGAAAATGTTACAAGGGCGATATTGTTCGCCATCGGCACCCTGCACGTACATGCAGTTTGCACATTTTGCACCTTCAACGGTTGAAGACGGTGTGTAGTTTAATGCTTTCGCAGTTGGGTCATCTGCGCTCAATTGTTCCTGAGCTTGTGCACGTAACGCTACACCACCTAATGTAAGACCGATAACTGTAGAGCCAGACAGTTTTAAAAAGTCACGGCGATTTACAGATTTCATAACATTCTCCTTAAGAGATAGAAACGATAATGATTCTTTTTTATTCAGTACCTTAAACGCAAAAACCTGCCCAAAGAGGCAGGTTTTGTGTAATGTTTAAATACTATCTCTTTTTGAAAAAAGATCGAATGAAATGTCTTATTTTCACTTGATCTAGATTAAATAAACTTCAGAGTAATCATCCCCGATTGTAATTGTCAGACCCTTCTACCTGCTACAAGTTCATTTCTTAGCTAGGGGAACTCCGGGTTTAGCGTAGGCGAACTGTGCAACGCGCGTAGTGCTATGATAGTTGTCTAATCCAGAAATGCAGGCAGTGTTTGCCTTTTCTATATCGGCGTATCCGTCTTCATCAATAATGCTCTCTGGCATATGAAGCTCTTGGATTTCTCCAATTACCATTTCGGTTTCGTTAAGTAATTTTAAATGTTGTGCCACCTTTAAGCCCATCTTAATTTCACTTTCTTTGACAAACGGTGCGCTAAAAGACTCGCTAAACTGTGGTGTTAAACCAACTGCTTCAAACTCGCTATCATCTGGGGCATAGCGAGCAGACGTTTGATGCGCTTTGTCTACCCAATCAGTCGACACGTGATTTAGCGTGTAATAGCCCTGTTGCTTTATATTGCTAAGGGTATCTCGCACAACGGTGTGTGGGCGCATTATCATGCCTAAAAGTGGCGGGTTAGCACCAACATGAACGATAGAGCTTACAATGGCTAAATTGTTGGTGTTTCCGTTTGTGGTACCCACTAAAGTAGCCGACTTAAAGCCAGACAAGCTATTGACTAGATTAGCTCGGTATCGCTGTTCAAGCGCATCTATATCACTGCGTGTAAACTGCTTAGTCATTTTCTCGTTCTGCCTCAATTTGAATGTCGTCGCCATGCTGATAAGTGGCCAACTCTATGGGTTGGCAGCACACCTGACAGTCGAGTACTTGGACTTGACCCACATCGTTAACCTCATCTATCTCAACGTCGTTAGGCGCCATACAGTATGGGCAGGAGAAGCCCATGGAACGGGTTAAGCTCATATTTCATTGCCTTATTAATCATGAATAGTGTTTATTACGTAATGGTAAGGCGAGTGGATTTTCTTTAGCAAAATACCCCGTTGTTTATGAAAAGAACGCGCCGAGGTAATCGCAATAACCATTATTAAATGAAAGCCCTAATGAACAGCAGCAAAGTGAATGAATAGAGGTAATGGTGTGACAAATAAAGTAGGAAACTGCCCGTGTTGTAATAGAGAGGTGCGCCTTACTTATCACCACCTTATCCCGAAAAAAAATGCACCGACGTACCTATTTCAAAAAGCACTTTAGCAAGGCCGAACTGCAGGATGGTATTTATATTTGTAGGCAGTGCCATAGCGGCATACATCGCTTTTATGATGAGATGACATTGGCCAAGCACTATTTCAATTTACAACGTTTACTAGATGACGAGCAGCTTTCAACGTTCTTTCAGTGGGTGTCCAAACAGCGAGTTCGTGTTTAAGAGATGGTTTGGACTAATAACGACCAGTAGACTTTAAATACATTCACTGTAGATTTAATTTGATTAATTTGGCTGTATAAATATACACTATTGGTGTTTTCATAGCCAAAGATACCTCATGCGAAAAGATCTACCGCCACGTTATTACCTCACACATTTTTACGAGTTCCTTAAGTTTTTCGAAGGTGCTAACAGCACGCTTTTAAGTGATGAGGCAGCCGATTTTGTTGAGCGCTTTAACGCATTAGACGATGACAAAAAATGTATTGTAGTGCGCGCCGCAAATCGCAAGTATGCGGTTATTGATAGAACCCAGTTTAACTACAGTGAAATCAGCGAACCGCAAGCTCAAATAGATTGGCTCATTGATAGCGGGTGGTTTGGCGATCTTTCTCACGCTGGTCTCAATGACATCGCCGGCGTTCTAACCAAAGACGCGTTGTTGGCGCTTCTTGCTGAATACGGCAGTACGCAGGGATTAGCGTCTCTCACTAAGCCCAAACTCGTGACGTTACTTAATGAACATATAGGTGCTAGAGGTTGGCCAGAGAGTTTTTCGCTAAACAACTATTTAGTGTGTTTATTTGATAATGCGCTTCGCTATTTGCTGTTTATCTATTTCGGTAATACCAAAAGCCGTCTGAATCAGTTTTCTATGCGCGATCTCGGTGTAATGAGAACCCGCTCCGATTCGGTAACCGATACTGCGCGCTTTGAAAGTAAAAGCGATGCGCAAGCAGCTTGGTTTTTCGCCAATCACTATAGCCAGCTAGCCTTTTATAACAATGATATGTTACTTGCCTTAGCTGAAAGTGATTTCCCTGCTACAGAGGGTGTGTCAGCCAGTTTCTATCGCGACCAGTTGCTTTACGCGCTAGGGCTTAAAGTGCTGGCTTTCGATAGGGCTAAAGGGTTAGACATTTTAAAACTAGCGCAAAGCGATAAAGCAAAAGAAAAGTGGCTAAGAGAGAGCTATAAAGACGGACAAGAAGATGACGTCAAACAAGCTCTTGAGGGCATTATTGATAACCCTCAATCCGATACGCTATTAGCGTTTGCCGAAGATTTTTATGCCCGTAAATACCATAAAAAGCGTACCAGTACCGTTACCGATATGCTTCGAAACGCAAGCCGGTCGTTAGATATTGATGTAAGCCAAAATCAACAGGTAGAACGCGGCGTATTGGCTCATTATGCAAGGCAAGGCGTAGAAGGCTGGCGTACAGAAAACCGTTTATGGCGTAGTTTATTCGGTCTTACTTTTTGGAAGCAACTTTACGAAGAAGATACGCTGGTTACTGAGTTTGATCGCAGGCCATTATCACTTAAGCAAAATAACTTTTACGCCAAGTTTGAGCAAAGTATTGAAGCACTGCTGCTTGCCCTTGATAGCAAAGAGAAACTGCGCTTTCACATTCATAAAATGGCCACCATGCACTATGGCAAAGTGAACAGCCTGTTTATGTGGTCAAGCCATTTGCTTGCGCCTTTAGAAGCTCTGATTGAGCACGGCTCGCTCGACAGTATCTATGCTTTACTTCGCATGATGTGTAAAGACTTTGAAAGCCTGCGCGATGGTTTCCCCGACATTATGGTGTTTGACGGCGCGCTTCGCTTTGAAGAAATTAAAGCGCCGGGCGATCAGCTTCGTCGAAACCAATTGGTTTCCATTCAGCGTTTGCAACAAGCCGGTTTTGACGTTGCTGTGACGACAGTGAATTGGGTGCGGGACCCAGCCCAACCCTATGTAGTAGTGGATATTGAGACTACAGGTGGAAACAATAGTTATAACCGCATTACCGAAATAGGCATGGTTAAACTAGTCGGCGGTGAAGAGGTAGACAGATTTCAAACCTTATTGAATCCGCAGCGCAGAATCCCTAGTAACATAACCCGCCTTACCGGTATTTCGGATGACATGGTGGCTGACGCGCCGCTTTTTGCCGAAGTGGCAGAGCAGGTGGCGCGCTTTACTGAAGACGCTGTGTTTGTAGCCCACAATGTGAACTTTGACTATGGCTTCATTAAACAAGAGTTTGCGCGACTAGAGCAGAGCTTCAGGCGACCTAAAATGTGCACCGTTCGCGAAATGCGCCGCACCTATCCGGGGCTGCCATCTTACTCATTGGCGAACCTAACTAAGCACTTCCATATAGAAATGGAACGGCACCACCGTGCGTTAAGTGATGCTAAGGCTGCTGCCGAGTTGTTAAAGCTGGCGTTTGAGAAAGATGATGAATTAACGGGTCTGTCGGCGAATTAATAACGTTGTTATTAGATTTTTTAGTATGCGGACACTGAACAAAATGCGATTAAACTCAGTATTGAGTTGAGTTATAACGTGCATATTGAGATGTAAAACATGGTATTAACCGAAGAACAAGAATCACGAGTTATTGAAATGGCGTGGGAAGATCGCACGCCGTTTGAAGCAATTGAACGTTTATACGGGCTGCCGGAAAAAGACGTGATAAAGCTTATGCGTAAGAACCTTAAACAAAAAACCTTTAAAAACTGGCGTGAGCGCGTGTCGGGCAGAAAAACTAAACACGCGAGCTTGCGCCCTGAAGGTGTGGATAGAGGTTACTGCCCATCTCAGTATAAATACAAGAGTGCCAACAAGTAGCGATATACCTGTATTTTCGGGAACTTCGAGGTTTTTAAGCATGTAATGCTGTGGCTATTTCTTAGGCGTAGGAATAGTGGTTATAGGTAAAAGAAACGCGGTCAGTTCCTGGCGCAACGGCGTTGGAAAGACAACCGTGTTTTCTGATTGCAGAATGCTCTTAGCATGGTGAACCTGACGTAAAAGATTTTGGTAGGTTTCATCATTTTGCTGTAATGCTTCAACCCTGCTCATCATAAGCTCTATAAACTCGGCGTTGGATAAATCGTCGTGCTGCCTTATTTCAAAAGCGAGCGCTTTAAGAACATAAGCCTCCCACTCTTTCCTGTAACTCTCTTTTAAGCGTTCAGGGTATATCGCCAAATCTGCAATATCTTGCGCTAAGTCTACAATATCAAGTGGAGCATCGAATAGAACCCGAAATGCAAGAAGCACTTCATCAGAAAGTCGAGAAATGGGAAGCTTTTCTTTGAACTGAGCGTAGCGGCTTGGCACAAGAACACCTTTTTGTAGCGGGTAAAACTTTTAGTTTTTCAGTGATGGACCTAATAATCCTGACTCACTAAACTAACCTGATTGTAGTAAAACCAATAACTCGATGAAAGTGGGCCTGGTTAAAAATACGTAATCTAAAATAACTGAACGTATTAGCAAACCAGCCCGTAATCTATTATGCACTGTTAAAGTGTGTACGCGTTCTTGCTGTTTGGCCCATCGTTTGATGGGCCTTTTTTTATTTATGAAGTCACATACTTTTGCTTAGCTTTTAAAAGAGAGCTTCACCCCAGCCAGTACTCGACTGACACTATCTACGACATCAGCTCTTATAAACCACTCAACATTATGCTTTTCAGACAGCAAACCGTGAAATTCCAGCGAGCCACCGTGACCTGTGCCCAAAAAATCTTCAATTAGTTCAGCGCGTTCGCCGAAGCTACTGTTTATATAGGAATAGTATGCGAAATATTCTATAGGGTATGACGTGTTAAATGCACTGGCTGCAAATTCGCCGCTAGTTCCCACCACGATTTTCGCAGCACTTTCATCGATACGCTGTACCAGTTCGACAAACGCAGTATCTTCATCGTTTACTCGAAACCGGTACTCAGCACGGGCAAATGTACCGTTGAGCATTTTTTCAAAACTGGCTTCATAGCTATGGCGCTGGTCCATTTTTGCCGAGTATTCAATCTCGAAATACGCATCTTCTCCGCCAATAGCAAAGGCCTCAGATGCTTCTGCGTTAGCAAGTTGGCCAACAACCACTTCAATGGCGGTGTCGTTTGCTAATTGTTTAACGTGACGTACCCCGGTTATCCAACCGTCTTTTGATAAGCCGGTGGAAGAAACACGCCCCTTATAAGTTGGAATAACACCTAGCTCAGTTTTGCCGTAATCGCTCTGGTGTCTTACATAAAGTCGCCTTGCATAGAGATAATCGGTGTTATCGCTGCCGAACGTATTATGACTTGATGAAAAGTCATCGCCCGTAACGACAAAACTGTTTACTGACCACGTTGATGTGATGGCTAGAGAGGGATAGTAGCGCAATCGGTATTGCTCTCTGCTAGGGCGATTAGAACTTTCATCGTATCGAACTTGAATGTCTAGCTTCTGTGAGAAGGAAGGCGTTATTGGCTCAGCGAGAGCGTCAGTTCCAGTAACAATGATGAGTGGCAAAACAAGAAAAACCGGTTTTCGCACTTATTAAACCCTACACGGCGTGACTAATTAGTTTATACATTAAATCTAATTAATTGGCGCAGATAAATTGCAATGTAATGGGGAAAAAGGCAAAAAAAAGCCGGCAGGGATGCCGGCATAAGTGGAGTGGGACTCCAATAAGGGTAAACACACAACAGTATTAAAACTCAGGGAGATGTCTTAAAACTTGTATGCAGTATAGAACCAGTTTTTGAATAAAAAAATCGTTAAAAATTGATTGTGGTAATCGGAAAATTAGAATGCACTGAATAGTGAATAGTGAATAGTGAATAGTGAATAGTGAATAGTGAATAGTGAATAGCGAATAGCGAATAGCGAAGGAAGAAAATTGGGCTACACGAAAGACACTGTGTAGCCCAAAGGGGGGATTAGGCTAAACCTAGCTTCTTCTCTAGGTAGTGGATGTTGGTCCCGCCTGCGAAGAAGTTTTCATCGGCCATAATGGCGCGTTGAAGAGGGATATTCGTTTTAATGCCCTCAACCACAATCTCTTCAAGAGCATGGCGCATACGAGCAATAGCCTCGTCGCGGCTTTCACCATAGGTGATAAGCTTACCAATCATTGAATCGTAGTAAGGTGGCACGTGGTAGCCCGCGTAAATATGTGACTCCCAACGAATACCCAAACCACCCGGCGCATGGAACATATCGATAGGACCAGGGCTAGGAATAAAGGTTTGTGGATCTTCTGCGTTAATTCGACATTCAATAGCGTGGCCACGAATTTGAATTTGCGACTGATCAATTGACAGTGGCTGACCCGCTGCAATGCGAAGTTGCTCTTTAATAAGGTCAACGCCCGTGATCATTTCAGATACTGGGTGCTCTACCTGAATACGGGTATTCATTTCAATGAAATAGAATTCACCGTTTTCATATAGGAACTCGAACGTACCCGCGCCGCGATAACCTATTTCGATACAGGCTCTGCGGCAGCGATCGCCAATTTTTGCACGCATTTGCTCTGAAATGCCCGGCGCCGGTGCCTCTTCAACCACTTTTTGGTGACGACGCTGCATTGAACAGTCACGCTCACCTAGGTGAATGGCGTTACCCTGTCCATCGGCTAATACCTGAATTTCTACGTGACGTGGGTTTTCAAGGAATTTTTCCATGTAAACCGTAGCGTTACCAAAGGCCGCGCCAGCTTCCGCTTGCGTGGTCTCAATGGCTTTGACAAGTTCACTTTCGCTGCGGACTACGCGCATACCACGACCACCACCGCCGCCAGCGGCTTTAACGATGATTGGGTAACCAATGCGCTTTGCAATCGCTTTGTTGCGTTCAGCGTCGTCCGTTAGCGGGCCGTCAGAACCAGGTACACAAGGAACGCCAGCTTTTTTCATGGCGTTAATAGCAGAAACCTTGTCACCCATTAGGTTAATAGTTTCAGCTTTAGGACCAATGAAAATAAAACCGCTCTTTTCTACCGCTTCAGCAAAATCTGCGTTTTCCGCTAGGAAACCGTAACCAGGGTGAATGGCGATTGAATTTGTGACCTCGGCCGCAGCAATAATGCGAGGAATGTTCAGGTAGCTTTCGGTTGCCGATGCTTTACCAATACAAATTGATTCATCAGCTAGCAACACGTGCTTCAAGTTTTTATCTGCAGTAGAGTGCACGGCTACGGTTTTGATGCCTAGCTCTTTACAGGCTCTCAAAATACGCAGGGCAATCTCACCACGGTTAGCAATAAGTACTTTATCTAGCATAGTTAAGCACTCGCTTATTCGATGATGAACATTGGCTGGTCAAATTCTACAGGGTCTTGGTTTTCAACCAAGATTGCCTTAACCACGCCTGCTTTATCTGCTTCAATTTGGTTCATCATCTTCATCGCTTCAACGATACAAAGCGTGTCGCCAACTTTTACCTGCTGACCAACTTCTGCAAACGGTTTTGCCGTTGGTGAAGATGCACGGTAGAACGTACCTACCATTGGAGACTTAACAACGTGACCGTCTGGCTGAGCTGGCTCTGCCGGCGCCTCAGACGCAGTGGTAGCAGCCGCTGCAGGCACAGGGGCCATTTGTGGTGCAGCTGGTGCTGCAAAGCTGTAGTTCATTGGCGCTTGAACACCCGTTGGACCACGGTGGATGCGTACAGACTCTTCGCCTTCAGTGATCTCTAGCTCGGCAATGCCAGATTCTTCCACTAGTTCGATGAGTTTTTTAATCTTTCTAATATCCATGTTCTGTCTCTGCTCTATTTTGGCGATTTCGGTAAATTGATTGCTGCAGTTAACGCGAGCGAATAGCCCATGGCACCAAGGCCAACAATGACGCCAGCTGCAACATCAGAAAAATAAGAATGATGACGAAAAGGTTCACGAGCGTGAACGTTCGACAAATGCACTTCAATAAACGGGATATTGACACTTAATAATGCATCACGAAGGGCGACACTGGTGTGCGTGAAGGCAGCAGGATTAATGATAATGGCATCAACAGTTCCCATAGCAGCGTGTACGCGGTCGATCAGTTCAAACTCAGCGTTTGACTGAAAATGCGTTAAGGTCACGTTGCTCGACGCAGCCTGCGCCTGCAGATCATCTACGATGTCTTGCAAGGTTTGTGTGCCGTATTTGTCGGGTTCTCTTTGGCCTAACATATTCAGGTTAGGGCCGTTCAATAACAAAATATTCATCTAGTTTGCTGCTATCTTCGGGAAAATGTCACGGTTATTGCCATTTCAACAAAATTTTGTGACAGTTGCACGAAAAAAAGCCAATTTATTTGCTCGTTTATTGTCTTAACTGATGATTATAGTGATAGATAAAGATTTAGCAGCAAAATACTGGTCTAATCAGGTGTTTTCGGCGCAAAGTTTATTGGGGGGTGTGCTCGATTGGAGCTTGTAAAACCGCAGCATGCTGCGGTCTTAGAAGGCGGCGTCTTGCACCGCTCGCCATATAAGAAAGGGGATGGCCTCGAATCGAAGCGCCTTAATCCAAGCGACCACTTTGAGTAACATTAACGTTAGACCCATTGTTAAGCCACTCGTTTACGTGGCCAGCAAAGGCGTCTGCTTTCATAAACCCGGTGACACGGGCTTTGGTTAGCTCGTCGCCGTTTTCGTCAAAGAACAAAATAGTCGGCAGGCCTAGCACAGTAAAGGTGTCAAAAATCTCTTGGCGCTCTGGCGTATTATCGGTAAGGTCCATTTGCATCCATACTGTATTGCTAAGCGCTGAAACCACTTGCTCATCGGGGAATGTGTACTTTTCAAATTCCTTACAGGCTACGCACCAGTCGGCGTACAAATCGACCATTACGGTTTTACCTTGTGCGTTAGCCGCCGCTATTTTATTGCGTAAGTCTGCTAAGTCTCTGGCAACAACAAAGTCTGGGTGCCCTGCGTGTACACCGTTAGCGTGTTCGCCCCAAAGTCCAGTGTTAAGACCTGCTTGATAGGTAAGGCCAGCACTTCCCATAATACCCATCGCTACAATAACAGCGCGTACAAGCTTCATCAGTGAGTTTTTACTTGCGCGGTTAAGCGCCCAGTAATAACCGAATAAACCAAAACCTAGTACGCCCCACAGGAAGCCAGTGGCAGGGCTATTATATAGTCGCTCAATAAACACAATGGCCACGGCAAGCATCATGAAGCCAAAGGTAACTTTTACCACATTCATCCAGTTGCCCGCTTTAGGCAGTAGTTTTCCGCCTGTCATCCCAAACAGAATAAGTGGTACGCCCATACCTATACTTAACAAGTAAAGCGAAACAAATCCCAGCGTCATATCGCCAGTTTGGGCGATGAATAACAATATGCCGGTTAGCGGCGCAGTAGTGCAGGGCGATGCGATAAGACCTGATAATACACCCATTATAAATACCCCTGCGAAACTGCCGGGCGTTTGATTGTTACTCATGTGGGTGAGTTTTTCTTGATACTTTGCTGGCAGCTGTATTTCAAAGCCACCAAACAGCGCGATGGCTAGCGCCACAAATAGCACAATGAATACGCCCAGCACCACAGGGTGTTGAAGTGCAGCTTGGAACTGCGCGCCAGCTACCGCGACCACTAGTCCGAGTAGTGAGTAAGTAATCGCCATACCTTGAACGTAAACAAAGGTTAACCAGAATGAATGCGATGCGGTTTTAGGCTTGCCCTGACCAATCACAATGCCAGACACAATGGGATACATTGGAAACACGCAAGGCGTAAAGGCTAAGCCTACGCCTAGTGCAAAAAATAGAGCTAAAGTGAGAGCGAGGTTATTTTTGTCGATTAGCCTTTGCGCTAAATCGAACTGCTCGCTTTGCGAAGACGACGAGGTAGGCGCGCTATTTGATTCTGTTGCCCCATCTACGTTTGTTGTCGTATCGGCTCCTACTTCGTTTAAGTACACGACTTTTACCGTAGGTGGGTAACAAAGCCCGGCATCAGCGCAGCCTTGATAGCGAATTTTAACTACGCCGTCACTGCCTGCCGATTCGATAGGCAGGGTAATAGATACGCTGTTGTAAAATACTTCAGACTCACCGAAAAATTCATCTTCAATCATTACGCCGGTTGGGTACACAGGCTCGCCGACTTCAGCTTCTTTCGTCACAAACTTGAATTGTTTAAGGTATAGATAATAGCCATCGGCAATATCGAAGCTTAACGTAAGTACATCGTTTTTTTGATTGAAATCGAACGCGAAGGCTTGGTCTACATCCAAAAACTGAGGCTCATCTGCAAATGGGTCGTCGAAGACATTGGGCACCTGTGCAGAGGCGAACGCGCTTAATAGCGACATTAAACAAAACACGGAGAGAACATAAGCAGTAAAGCGATGGAACAGCGAAGCTGAAGCAGTGCCTGATAAGAAAGAAGGTGAAGTCATAAAGTTACGGTTCATTTTATCTATTTTGCGTTGTCGTTATTTTTATTGGAAATACGTTTTTAACTAGCGCTGTAGCGTGGTTTGTAACCACTGACCGTAAGCGCTGCTAGCCTCGGCGTTAAGTTCTAGCCATTCAGGTACATCGTACGGATGTAGCTCGCTAACCTTATCAAAAGCTTGTAATGCAAACTGTGTATTCGTCTTAATGATCAACTGGCATTCCGTATCGGCCTCTATCTTACCTTGCCATTCATAAACAGACTCAATACCCTTAATAATATTCACGCACGCTGCAAGCCTATTTTTAACCAAAGTGTTGGCAATCAACTGCGCTGTCTTTTCATCTGGAGTGGTACACAGTACAAGCTTTATTGTCATAAACGTTTTCTACCTTTTTCGTGCCTGTTACTTTGCTAATGAGTCAATGCGTAATAGACCTGAAACTCCACACTATTCTTTCACAGCCAAAGTATATAACGGTCGTTATCGGTCGCTTTAAGTAGCTATTTAAGCGAAAGGGTGGGCACCTTTTCTTGTTATTACGTACAAAGACCTTATAACAGGTTATGAATACATGAAAGAGGAAGCATTTTGCGGGTTTTATTTATACTGTTTGCCCTATTACCTATTTTAGAAATTGCGTTGCTAATTAATGTAGGCAGCGTAATTGGTGGCTGGAATACCGTTGGCTTGGTACTTCTTTCTGCCTTTATTGGTGCTTATTTTGTTAAACGCGAAGGGGTAAGCACACTGAAGACGGCACAAGAAAAAATGCAGCGAAATGAAGTGCCGGGTAAAGAGTTGGTTGAAGGTTTGATGCTGGTGGTTGCGGGCATTTTACTTGTTACGCCAGGCTTTATTACTGATATCTTCGGCTTCTTATTGGCAATGCCGGGCTCTCGTCACTTCTTTGCTGCACAGGTGAGTAAGCATATGAAAATGCGCGTTGTTGCTCCAGGAATGGGGCCGGGAGCTTCAGGTTTCGGGCAAGGACAGTCTCCGTTTGGGCAAAGCCCTTTCGACGAGCGTTCACGCTCACACAATGCTGATGGTGATGTGTTTGAAGGTGAGTACTCCGATCGCACCACCAACGATCCGGATAAGCGCTTAAAATAGAAAGATCTACAGGCCCTAATTTAACGGCCCCTCCCTTAGGTTATGAACGCCGTTTACCGCGATAAACGGCGTTTACTTGCTCAATAAAAAGAAGTATTTAGCGAAAAAACCAATTTTTTTACATTTTTTTGTTTAAAAACCCTTGAAGTTATCTGGGTACTACCCCATTTATCCGAGCAGACAAGAATTTAACTGCTCAGCAATGAGCAACCCAGGCACACAACATTCAGGCAGTCTGAATGTTGGTAATCACATAAACTTGAATAGTGGAATTTTCAGGAGACTTGAAAATGGCAATTCGTCCTTTACACGACCGCGTAATCCTTAAGCGCGCAGAGCAAGAAAGCAAATCTGCAGGCGGTATCGTTCTGACTGGTTCTGCAGCAGAAAAATCTACACGCGGCGAAGTAATCGCAGTAGGTAACGGTCGCATTCTTGAGAACGGCGAAGTTAAAGCGCTTGACGTTAAAGTAGGCGACACCGTTATTTTCAACGACGGTTACGGCGTTAAAACAGAAAAGCTGGATGGTGAAGAAGTACTAATCCTAAGCGAAAGCGACATTCTAGCGATTGTTGAGTAATTACAACTAACGTTAAAACGAATTTTAGAGGAATTTAATCATGGCAGCTAAAGAAGTACGTTTTGGTGATGACGCTCGCAGCAAAATGCTAAAAGGCGTAAACACACTAGCTAACGCAGTTAAAGTAACACTAGGTCCAAAAGGCCGTAACGTTGTTCTAGACAAGTCTTTCGGTTCACCTACTATCACTAAAGATGGTGTATCTGTAGCGAAAGAAATCGAGCTTGAAGACAAGTTCGAGAACATGGGCGCTCAGATGGTAAAAGAAGTAGCGTCTAAAGCAAACGACGAAGCGGGCGACGGTACTACTACTGCTACTGTACTTGCTCAAGCAATCGTTACTGAAGGCCTTAAGAGCGTTGCAGCGGGTATGAACCCAATGGATCTTAAGCGCGGTATCGACAAAGCGGTTGTTGCAGCGGTTGAAGAGCTTAAAGCCCTTTCTACTGACTGTGCAGACAGCAAGTCTATCGCACAAGTAGGTACTATCTCTGCAAACTCTGATGCAGAAGTTGGCGATATCATTGCTCAAGCAATGGAAAAAGTAGGCAAAGAAGGTGTAATCACTGTAGAAGAAGGTCAAGCACTTCAAAACGAACTAGACGTTGTTGAAGGTATGCAGTTTGACCGCGGTTACCTATCTCCATACTTCATCAACAACCAAGAAAACGGTACTGTTGAACTAGACAACCCGTTCATTCTATTGGTTGACAAAAAGATTTCTAACATCCGCGAACTACTTCCTACCCTTGAAGGCGTAGCGAAAGCTGGTAAGCCGCTTATGATCATCGCTGAAGATGTTGAAGGCGAAGCGCTTGCTACACTAGTAGTTAACAACATGCGCGGTATTGTTAAAGTTGCAGCGGTTAAAGCACCTGGTTTCGGTGACCGTCGTAAAGCAATGCTTCAAGACATCGCCATTCTAACTGGCGGTACTGTAATCTCTGAAGAGATTGGTCTAGACCTTGAAAAAGTACAGCTTGAAGACCTAGGTACTGCTAAGCGCGTAGTTATCAACAAAGACAACACAACTGTTGTTGATGGTAACGGCGACCAAGAAGCGATTGAAGGCCGTTGTGCTCAAATCAAAGGTCAAATTGAAGAGTCTACTTCAGACTACGACAAAGAGAAGCTTCAAGAGCGTCTAGCTAAGCTTTCTGGCGGTGTTGCAGTAATTAAAGTTGGTGCAGCGACTGAAGTTGAAATGAAAGAGAAGAAAGACCGCGTAGAAGATGCACTGCATGCAACGCGTGCAGCGGTTGAAGAAGGCGTGGTACCTGGTGGTGGTGTAGCACTAGTTCGTGCAGCAGCTAAACTTGCTGACCTAACTGGCGACAACGAAGACCAAACAGTAGGTGTTAAGCTTGCACTACGTGCAATGGAAGCGCCTCTACGTCAAATCTCTATCAACTCGGGTGCAGAAGCATCGGTAGTGGTTAACGAAGTGAAGAACGGCGACGGTAACTACGGTTACAACGCAGGTAACGACACTTACGGCGACATGCTAGAGATGGGTATCCTTGACCCAACTAAAGTAACGCGCTCTGCACTACAGTTCGCATCTTCAATTGCTTCACTAATGATCACTACTGAAGCAATGGTAGCTGAACTACCTAAAGACGAAGCAGCAGCTCCTGCAATGCCTGATATGGGCGGCATGGGCGGCATGGGCGGCATGATGTAATCATCCCACCAAGCTTAACGCTTTAAAGAAAAGCGCAGCTCTTAGAGCTGCGCTTTTTTGTTTTCGGTCTAAATACGCCTTTGAAAGCCTTTCCATTTATCGCAGGTAAAAGAGAGTTACCGCATTTTTTGTAAATTGAAAGTCTTTTTGATAACCATGTTATATGTAACAATTTTTTATCACTTGTACTCTTCAAAGCGCGGGCGTATAGAAATCAATTTGCCGTATTGTCTTACTTGTAGAGTCATGTAGGCCATCAGCCTAATAATTACCCCTACCAACGATTTATAGGGGGTATGTTAAAAAAGTGTTTCTTTAAGCGGTGGGCGCAATTATTTAAGCGTATTATCAAGCTTCTTTGGCCTATTGAATTAACGCTAATTAGCCTTTAACCTGCCTCGCCTGCTTCATATGTGAAGTAGGCAACTAGCACAGTTTTTTAAAGGCATACTACCCACTATGGCACCACGTTCTTTCGCTTTTTTAAGCGAATTGAATTCATTAATTAGACCCGCAGTAAACTACACCAATGGTGTAGGCGCTATGCTGTGGTTAGCTAATATGGTGCTGTTGCTGAATGTTGCGCTAGTTATTAGTGGCACCATGGCCGACGCTACAGAGTTTGTCAGTGCATTTAACGAAAGCTTGGTCTTCGAGCCTTTCGTTATTGCACTTACTAATCACACGCTTTCACAATTTATCGTTCCCACTATCGCGTTGGTTTTAGTCGGTTTATTGGTTAAAGCCACGGCTATAGCAAAGGCGCAAATAACAAAACAGCGCCGACCTATCCCTTACCTTTGCCCTACATTTCCTCAGCCTTTTGTTCAAACGGTTGGCAGCAGAGCGCCCCCGCTTTTTAGTTAAACGTCTCCGATTTATTAGACACCATAAGTGCTGCGCTTTAAGCGTAATAACGCCACTTCTGGTGCGTTTTTCGATGCTGTAAACCCGTAGTTCCATTCGGAACTGCTCAGTCATCGCCGTTTAACTTGTGGGTTATAGGAACTTGTTTTGTCTATTCGTAACCTTTTTACTTTGATTGTTGCTGGTGCTGGGCTTACGTTAGCCGGTTGCAGCGGTGGCGTACTTGACCCTAAAGGGCAAGTGGGCATGGATGAAAAGAACCTTATTATTCTTTGTACCATCCTGATGCTGATTGTAGTTGTTCCCGTCATTGTGCTTACGCTTTACTTCGCATGGAAGTATCGCGCCAGCCGCGACTTTGAAATTTATACCCCTAAATGGGCACACTCTACGAAGATAGAAGCCATTGTATGGTCCATTCCTATCTTAATTGTCATTTCATTAAGCGTAATAACATGGCGCTCGACACACGCGCTCGACCCCTATTCACCATTAGAAGGTAAAGGAGATCACCTTACTGTTGAAGTGGTATCGCTCAACTGGAAATGGCTGTTTATTTACCCTGAACAGGGTATTGCAACGGTAAATGAATTGGTGTTTCCGGCTAATAAACCTGTGGCGTTTAAAATCACTTCTGAAAGTACTATGAATTCGTTTTTCATTCCTCAGTTGGGAAGCCAGATTTATTCGATGGCGGGAATGGAAACCAAGCTTCACCTTATCGCCGACGAGCCAGGTACCTACAAGGGTATTTCGTCAAACTACAGTGGCGCGGGCTTTACGGGAATGAAATTCAACGCTATCGCCACACCTACCGAGGGCGACTTTAACGATTGGGTTGCAAGCGTAAAGCAAGCACAAACAGCGTTAACTTCGGCTTCTTATGAGCAACTTGCCAAACCAAGTGAAAACAATCCGGTGACTTATTACAGCGAAGTGAGCGAAGGTCTTTTTCACGACATCGTGATGAAGTACATGAAAGATCACGGCTCTATGGACTTTTATAGCAAGCCAGAAAATGCCGCAACCGGCGAACATCACACAATGCCTCAAATGCAACACCGTCATCATCAAGAGGATGCACAATAATCATGTCTTTTTTAGGTAAATTATCTATAGAGGCCGTGCCCTATCACGAGCCCATTATCATGGTGACACTTGCCGTTGTGGCAGTGCTTGGTGTGGTTATAGCCATGCTCATTACCAAACACAAACAGTGGGGTACCTTGTGGTTTGACTGGATCACGTCTGTCGACCACAAACGTCTAGGTATTATGTACATAGTATTGGCTATGATCATGTTACTGCGCGGCTTTGCCGATGCCATTATGATGCGCACTCAGCTTGCAATGGCAACTAATGGCGCGCCCGGGTATCTGCCACCAGAGCACTACGACCAAATCTTCACAGCTCATGGCGTTATTATGATCATATTCATGGCGATGCCGTTTATGATTGGCTTAATGAACATCATTTTGCCACTGCAAATTGGTGCTCGCGATGTGGCGTTTCCTTTTTTAAATAATTTGAGTTTTTGGCTAACCGCAGGTGGCGCAATTCTAGTGAATGTGTCTTTAGGGTTAGGTGAATTTGCTAAAACAGGGTGGGTTGCTTATCCGCCGCTAGCCGGGTTGGAGTTTAGTCCCGGGGTTGGCGTGGACTATTACATATGGGCCCTGCAGATATCCGGGCTCGGTACCCTGTTAACTGCCGTAAACTTCTTAGTTACCGTGTTTAAAATGCGTGCCCCTGGCATGAAGTTAATGCAAATGCCTATTTTCACCTGGACCTGTACGTGGGCGAATATTCTGATTGCCGCGTCGTTCCCTATTCTTACGGCTGTGTTAGCCATGTTAACGCTAGACCGCTATATGGACTTCCACTTCTTCACTAACGAAGCCGGTGGTAACTCTATGATGTATATCAACCTGTTTTGGGCGTGGGGACACCCTGAAGTTTATATTCTTGTACTGCCTGCATTTGGTATTTTCTCAGAAGTTATTTCAACGTTTACCGCTAAGCGTTTGTTTGGCTACAAGTCAATGGTTTATGCATCAGGGGCCATTGCCATTCTAGGCTTTATTGTTTGGCTGCATCACTTCTTTACCATGGGGTCGAGCGCCAACGTGAATGCCTTCTTTGGCATTATGACCATGGTTATTGCTATACCCACGGGGGTGAAGCTATTTAACTGGCTCTTCACTATGTATCGCGGCCGCCTTGTACTAAGTGTGCCTGTGCTATGGACGTTAGGTTTTATGGTGACTTTCACCATTGGTGGTATGACTGGCGTGTTGTTAGCTATACCTGGCGCAGACTATGTGCTTCACAATAGCTTGTTCCTTATCGCACACTTTCATAACACCATTATTGGTGGCGCGGTGTTTGGATACCTTGCAGGATTTGCCTTTTGGTTCCCGAAAGCGATGGGCTTTAAGCTTGACGAAAAAACCGGAAAAGCAGCGTTTTGGTGCTGGCAAATTGGTTTCCTTTTGGCGTTCATGCCCCTGTATGTGCTTGGCTTCTTGGGTATGACACGCCGTTTAAATCACACCGACAACCCAGACTGGAATATCTGGTTATACATTGCTGCATTTGGTGCGTTTGTTATTGCGATTGGCATTTTCTTCCAGTTACTACAGCTGTTTGTAAGCTTTAAAAACAGAGAAAAGCTCAACGACACAACAGGCGACCCGTGGAATGGTCACACGCTAGAGTGGTCAACAGCGTCACCGCCTCAGTTTTATAACTTTGCCAACATACCGCACGTCAAAGACATCGACGCATGGACGGACATGAAAGAACGCGGCGAGTCGTATCAACGCCCTGAAAATTACGCGCCTATTCATATGCCAAAAAACACTTCTGCGGGTGTGTTTATGAGTATGAGTTTTACCGTAATGGGCTTTGCGCTTATTTGGCATATTTGGTGGCTAGCCATTGCTGGTTTAGCAGCAGGAATAGGGGTGTTTATCAAACGTTGCTATACCGCAGATATTGACTACTACGTGCAGGTAGATGAGGTTGAACGAGTTGAAGCTACGCACTTAAGTGCAAATACAATAGGAGGTCGCTAATGAGTACTATTGCAACTTCAAGTGCAGCGTCAATGCCTCAAGCACATGCACATGAAGAACATCATGAGAACAACACAGTGTTTGGTTTTTGGTTGTATTTAATGACCGACTGTTTGCTGTTTGCATCTTTTTTTGCAACCTACGCCGTGCTCTTTATGAACACGGCAGGCGGTGTGTCTGGCAAAGATATTTTTGAACTCAACTTTGTGGCTGTGGAAACAGCTGCATTGCTCTTAAGCAGTATTACCTTTGGCTTTGCGATGATTTGTGCTCACCGGCAAAACAAATCGGGTGCACTTGCTTGGCTGGCGGTGACATGGGCGCTGGGAGCGTGTTTTATCGGTATGGAAGTCTATGAATTCCATCACCTTATCGAGCATGGCAACGGACCGCAGCAAAGTGCGTTTCTAACGGCTTTTTTCTCGCTAGTAGGGCTGCACGGATTGCATGTTACAGCAGGTCTAATTTGGATGACCATCATGTTTATTGAAGTAACCCGCCGAGGCCTTGGTGAGCAAACCGTTACCCGATTAAGCTGCTTAAGCCTGTTTTGGCACTTCCTCGATATCGTGTGGATATGTGTATTTACCGTAGTGTATTTAATGGGGGCAATGTAATGGCGTTACACGATGCAAAATTAGCTTCGGATTCGAATATCCACGCTTCATCTAAACATAGTAGTGATGCTAGCCATGGCGATGTGAAGTCTTACGTTATTGGCTTTATTTTATCTGTGGTTCTTACCGCCATTCCGTTCACCTTGGTGATAAATGGTGATTTTTCTAAAGTTACAACCATTTGGAGCGTGGTTACCTTGGGCTTAGTTCAAATTTGGGTGCACCTTAAATACTTTTTGCACCTTAACTTTGTTACCGAAGAAGGCAGGGCAAACACGTTTTCGTTTTTATTCAGTGCGCTTATAATTTTCATGGTGGTAGGGTTATCCGTTTGGATCATCTACGAATCGAACGCCATGATGATGTACTAGCAAATCACTGTGTATATCGGAACTAGCCTGACGATTATGTCAGGCTTTTCAACGTGTTTACCTAATCGTGTTCAGTACGATAAGCCTTCATGTTTTGCCTTTCAAAAGGGCCCTCAACATTGGGACTTGCAGTACATCTTGATGCGCGTATCAATCAACACGTTCTAATTTTGGATTTTACCCATGACCTCTACCTTTAAACGTTATCTGTCTGTAACTAAGCCCGGCATCATTATGGGTAATGCCATTTCAGTAACGGGCGGTTTCTTATTAGCGTCCCGCGGCGATATCGATTATTGGCTGCTACTTGCTACCCTTATTGGTTTGTCGCTGGTGGTGGCGTCAGGATGCGTAATTAACAACTGCATTGACCGAGACATTGACGGCAAAATGCAGCGCACGGCTAACCGGGTTACGGTAACAGGCGAGTTACCATTACTTACGGCGGTGTTGCATGGCACTGTGTTAGGCATGGCAGGGTTTGGCTTACTAGCAGTCTACACTAACCTTACTGCCGTATTCTTTGCCGCCTTTGGCTACGCTATTTATGTGGGCGCTTACAGCCTGTATATGAAGCGAAATTCGGTGTATGGCACCTTCGTTGGCAGTTTGTCAGGTGCGGTGCCGCCAGTGGTAGGTTATTGCGCGGTAAGTGGTCAGTTTGATATGGCCGCAGCTATCTTGTTGGGTATGTTCAGCATTTGGCAAATGCCCCATTCATATGCCATCGCTATCTTCAGATATAACGACTATAAGGCCGCGGGTATTCCTGTGTTGCCTGTATCGCAGGGTATTGCGAAAGCAAAGCGCCATATCGTCCTTCATATTGCGTTATTTGCCTTAGTTGTAATGCTGCTTCCGCTTAGCGGTTATACGGGCATTGGTTTTTTAACCGTGGCCTTTGCAACTAGCCTATGGTGGCTTTTAATGGCACTTCGCGGCTATAGACCTGACATCAATGTAGAGGGCTGGGCAAAGCGAGTATTTGGTTTTTCCATTGTAAATATAACGCTGTTATCTATCGCGATGTCGGTGGACTATCACACTACCGTTGATAGTCTATTTGCGATAGCTTTGTAGTGTTTATAAGCGCTTTTCTCTTACAGATAGTGATGTCCTCGTTTATAATTCGCACCTATTCACCACATGCAAATAGGCAGCACCATGGCAACGGCATCCGCACTTCACATTTTGGTAAAAACAGAGAAAGAAGCGCTTTCAATTCTAGAACAGCTTAAAAAAGGCAAAGATTTTGCGAGCTTAGCAAAGCGCCATTCCAAATGTCCGTCGGGTAAGCGTGGCGGCGACTTAGGCGAATTCCGTCGCGGCCAAATGGTAAAAGCCTTCGACGATGTGGTGTTTAAGAAAGAGGTGCTTAAAGTGCATGGGCCAGTTAAAACCCGCTTTGGTTTTCATCTGATAAAAACACTTTACCGGAGTAAATAGGCAATATAAGAAAGGCTGCAAAAGCCTTCCTGTCATCAAATAACAAACAGGCAATGTGCTAGTTACCCGGCTCCCACTTTTCACCGCATACTGTGTTTCGGGTGAAGATACCGTAAGGGCTGTTGGTCTCGTGAAGTGAACCGCGAAGTGCAGCGCCGTGATCTACTGCAATAAAAGGGGTGTCAGGCGCTTTGCCTTGCTCATCAAGCATAAAATAGTCGCTGGTGTAGCTTGTTAGCATCATGCGATTGTCGTAACCCATATCGCTTAGGCGAACCCGGGTAATGGCTTTGAACTTAGCGTTAGGGTTTGAAAGCCCTACAATCTTTTTAAAAAAGTAGCCTTTATCAGATTGCAGCTGCGAAAAACCGTTTAAGGTGTTAATCAGGGTTTTCAAATCTAGGGCTTCGCGCTGCAACATAAAGTCGTGATGAATAGCATTGCCATCTTTTCTAATGCTGTCTTTTGACGGTGTTTTACCAGCAGTGTAAGCCTGCTCTGTTTCTAGCGAAGAAAGGATGTCTTGCCCTTCCTCTGCATAGTGAACTAGGGCGTTTGTATTCATATTTACATAGTAGTCGCTGATCCCAGCAGGTACTACTTCAAACAGCATAACATCTGGGGTTACAACGCCGCGCTCTTCTGGCGTTTGAGGGCCTTTGGCAACGCACTTGTCAGAAATGAAATAGTAATATTGACCTGCTTCAATGGCGAAAGTTGTATTAGACAACACCGCGCAGGTGGCCAGAAGTAGTAGCCTAGAAGTGAGCTGCTTAATTGCCGTTACAGCACTGACTATTTGCATATCAAAGACGCCTTATTGTTTGGTGCATTTACGTGTAGGGCGTTATTGTAAGGGCTTAGAAAACAAAGGGCGAGAAAACTAGGGATAATTAGCTTAGCTGTTTTTTTCGTTATCAGGGTTTTCAACTTTTTCAATTTCTTTCCAAAGTGTCTCAGACTCAGCTGTTAGCAACGAATACGTTTTGATATCACCGTTTCGTTGTGCATGCATGGCTTTCTCCAATAAGGCGTCGTATTGCTTCCGCATTTTTTTCGTAGGGTTGTTATTAAAAAGTCTGAACATAAGGGAATCTCTTTGCAGTAGTTAGCGATATAACGCATTAAAGAAATGTTTTGATCACCAAACTTAATTAACAAACTTTCATAAACAAGGCGCGCGTTCAATTTTTCTTCAACAAATTCTTCATTTTGTAAGCTCTCAATCATTGTTAAAGCGTCCTCAAAGCAAGGTTAAACATTTACTTGTGTACGAAAAGTGACCATATTTTTCTTTATTCACATTGTGAATGAATGATTATCGAATCCATTTATTAACTGTATGCCATTTCGTTATTCGTATTAGTTATTAGTCGTAAGGAAAAGGTAGTGGTTAAGAATAAGTGTTTCGCGTAGCTTTGCTTTGCATTCGCCTAAAAATAAAGCGGTCCCATGGATAAGTACTGCAGAAAAAAGTGCGAATAAAACAAAAATTGAATGTAATTTAGCCAAGGAATGCTAAGCATAAGCGAATTAAATGGCTGCGCTGCATAAGGTTGGTGTCATTCTCAAATTGCCAAAAAAAGTGAGGAGGTGTATGTGTGAAGATCATAATTTTAAATGAGTCAAAAGCGCCGGATCCGCTCAATAATGTGGAGAAGCGCTGTGCAGCTACGCCAAGTAGTGCTCAACGCCTGGTGAAGAAAGGCGCAACTTTACTGCTCGAAACAGGTGCAGGAAAGGGTGCTGGTTATTCAGATAAAGAATATCAAGATGCAGGCGTTACAATCCTTGATGATATAAACGAAGCATTATCAACAGCAGATATGCTGGTAGCGGTGAATAAACCCACCGATGCACAGCTAGCGTTGATGAAAAAAGGGGCCATCGTGGTAGGCCATCTTGACCCTTTCTTTCAGCAACCGCTTATTGAGTCTATTGCAGAAAAAGGGCTAACCGCTATTTCTGTCGAAATGATTCCACGCTCATCTCGCGCTCAGAAAATGGATGCATTGAGCTCGCAGGCGAGCCTTGCAGGTTATGTCATGGTAATGCAGGCAGCGAATCAGTTGCCATCAATACTCCCTATGATGATGACACCGTCAGGCACCATAAAGCCAGCGAAGGTATTCATTATTGGTGCAGGGGTTGCGGGCCTTCAAGCTATAGCAACGGCGAAACGTTTAGGCGCAAACGTGCTTGCTTACGACACCCGTGCGGTGGTGACTGAGCAAGTAGAATCGCTAGGTGGTAAGTTCCTTAAGATTGACATTGGGGAAACGGGTCAAACGAAGGACGGTTACGCAAAAGAGCTTACCGATGAACAAAAAGCAAAGCAGCAAGAAGCGCAGCGCGACGCGATTGCCGACTCTGACATTGTTATAACTACCGCCCAACTATTTGGTCGCAAGCCGCCCGTACTTATTTCAAAAGATACGTTAGCACTAATGAAACCAGGTAGTGTGGTGGTTGATATGGCGGCTACATCGGGCGGCAACGTTGAAGGTTCGGTTGCTGGTGAAACAGTCGAAGTTAACGGTGTAAAGGTAATCGGTAACGGTAATTGGAGCCAGTTTGTGGCTAAAGCCGCCACGGATATGTACGCCAATAACATCTATAACCTTGTCGATGAATTCTTTGATGATGAAACCAAAACCTTTGGGCTGAATCTAGAAGACGACATTCTGGCCGGTTGTGTTATTACCCACGACGGTAACATTACCAACGACATGCTTAACAACGCATACAAAGGAGCCTAATCATGGAAATCATTTATTTACTTTTCATTGTGCTACTGGCTGCTTTTTTGGGTTTTGAGTTAATTCGAAAAGTGCCCGCTACATTACATACGCCTTTGATGTCTGGCTCTAACGCAATATCGGGTATTACTTTGGTCGGAGCATTGGTTGCCTCGGGTAGCGACAACAATTTGCTAACCACCATTCTTGGTACCGCTGCGGTTGCGCTAGCCAGCATCAATGTGGTGGGCGGCTATCTTGTTACCGATCGCATGCTTGGCATGTTTAAGAAAAAAGATAAATAAGGAGTACGCAAGTGAGTGATATCGTAACTGTAATAAACCTTGCGTATGTAGTTGCTGCGGCACTATTTATCCTGGGACTTAAATTACTTAGCCATCCAGATACTGCTAAGAAAGGTAACTTCATTTCTGCTATTGGTATGCTGGTTGCTGTGGTTGTTACCCTGCTTGACCAGCAAATTATAAGCTACCACTATATCCTTTTAGGGTTTGTACTTGGCGGCGCTTTTGGCGCGTGGAAAGCCAAAACCGTTGAAATGACAGCTATGCCTGAAATGGTGTCGTTATTTAATGGCTTTGGCGGTGCAGCCTCATTACTTCTGGGTTGGGCGACATTAGCGGGAATGAGCCTAATCACGCTTAAAACCGAAAGTGCATTTACCTTTATTACCCTGTTTTTCACAATTTTGGTGGGGGGGATTACGTTCTCTGGCTCGGTGGTAGCGTGGGGGAAACTGTCGGGCAAAATGAGCTCTAAAGCCGTGATTTTTACAGGGCTTCGTGAACTAAGTATTTTGCACTTAGTCGGTATGGTAGTGATTGGTTATTTCTTCACTACCGACCCAAGTAACCCTCTTTGGATATATTGTGCAATTGCCTTGTCACTAAGCTTCGGCTTGTGGGCGACCATTTCTATTGGTGGTGCTGACATGCCAGTGGTTATTGCGCTTTTAAACAGCTACTCGGGCGTTGCTGCGTCGGCGGCAGGCTTGGCTACTGGTAACACAATATTAATTGTTACCGGCCTATTAGTGGGTGCTTCAGGTTTAATTCTTACCAATATAATGTGTAAGGCAATGAACCGTTCACTGATGAATGTCTTATTGTCTGGTTTTGCGAAGCCAGTAGAACCGGGCGAAAAGATTGAAGGCGAAATTAAAGTATTAGCTGCGCAAGATGCATTTTATGTATTAGAAGCCGCGCAAGCCGTACTGGTGGTGCCTGGCTATGGTATGGCAGTTGCGCAAGCGCAGCATGCGGTACGTGAACTTCAATCTCTATTAGAAGAAAACGGCTGTACGGTCGATTACGCCATTCACGCGGTAGCAGGGCGTATGCCGGGTCACATGAACGTGCTATTGGCAGAAGCCGATGTGCCTTATGATCAACTGTACGAAATGGACGACGTAAACCCGCGTATGGAAAACTATGATGTGGTTATCGTTATTGGCGCGAACGACGTGGTTAACCCTGCGGCCAAAGAGATGAAGGGTAGCCCTATTTACGGTATGCCAGTTATCGAAGCCCATCGTGCGAAAACAGTCTTTGTACTTAAGCGCTCTGCGAATGCTGGCTTTGCCGGTGTAGACAACCCGCTATTTTTCAAAGACAACACACGCATGGTATTAGGTGACGCTAAGGACACTATAAACAGTATTATCCGAGAGTTCGGCGACGATTAATACGGCGTATACCTTTTATAGGCTATTTATAAAGACCTGCGAAGATGCAGGTCTTTTTTTGTTTGGGTATTAAACTCAATTACAACGTACTACAACCTTAGTTGTAGTTAATACGATTCGGCTCTAGTATGTGAAGGCTACAGAAGTTGAGTTTGCTGTTCATATAGTTGCATAGAGATGTACAAATAAATGTCTACGACCCCTTTTCATATTGAGCCGTTTAGAAATTGTATTTTAGTCACGCTTCGCGGCAAGTGGGATATGTCTACAAACATTCAGTATCTCGCTAAACTCTCTGATTGCTTGAAAACCCGTAAAGGTAGACCCTTCCACCTATTTGTAGACATGCGCGGTTGGCAAGTCCCCAATTCTGATACCTTCAATCAAATAAAAGCGCCTATAAAATTAGACCGGCGTAGCCAACTTAGCGAAACGTGGTTGGAAGATGACGAAACTGATGTTGAACATATCGCGCAGAAGTTTTTTAAATCGCCGGAAATTAATCTGGGATTTGAGCTTGAGCGTACTCAAAACATCTCGGAGTTTATAGCGCGTTGTGAAGAAAAAGCAGACAAAATAGTTATAGACTATGTTCGAACATGGATAGGCTCATAAAGGCTGGCGTTCGATAAACAAAATTAGTCGCGACAATAGATATTTTACATCGCAACAACGCTCGCGTTCAGCCATGTGTTGTCTATAATACCCGGCTTATTTTCGCACTTACTTTGCTAGGTATTAACCTAGCCCACTTACACATAGGTGAATAAATTGTCAGATTGGAGCATCGAAGAAGCGGAGCGCGTCTATGGCGTGTCTCAATGGGGTGGTGGCTATTTTCAAATTGGTGAAAACGGCAATGTCCATATTACCCCTGTTCCTGAAGATCCTAGCATTCGAATCGACTTTAATTCGGTAATAGAAGATATCCGCAAAGAGGGCGTACAGTTTCCTGTTGTTGTGCGTTTTCACGACATTTTGCGCTCTCAAGTGGCCGGTTTAAACAAAGCCTTTAGAAGCTCAATCGCAGAAGCGGAATACCAAGGCCAGTATCAAGGTGTGTATCCGGTAAAAGTCAATCAAATGCGTGAAGTGGTTGAAGAAATTGTTGATGCAGGTAAACCTTACAATTACGGCTTAGAGGCAGGTTCGAAAGCTGAACTACTTACCGTATTGGCAATGAATACCAACGAAGACTCGTTGACAATCCTTAATGGCTATAAAGACGATGAAGTGATGCGTCTTGCACTGTTAGGCAGAAAGCTTGGACGCCGAGTGGTTGTGGTAGTGGAAAAGTATACCGAACTGCTTTTACTCGTGAAAATTTCAAAAGAGCTAAACATCGACCCTATTATCGGTGTGCGCTCTAAAATGACCGTGAAAGGTCGTGGTAAGTGGGAAAGCTCAGGTGGTGAGCGTGCAAAATTCGGTTTAACCATTACAGAAATCATCAACGCAGCCCGCTATCTTGAAGAGCAGGGCATGGCTCACTGTTTAAAGCTGCTCCACTTCCATATTGGCAGCCAGTTAACTGACATTCGCGCCGTTAAAGAAGCGGTAACCGAAGGTGCGCGTATTTACGCAGACCTTCATAAAATGGGCTTTGCGCTGGATTATGTTGATGTGGGTGGTGGTCTTGGTATCGACTACGACGGCAGTAACTCAACGAATGAGTCATCACGTAACTACAGCATGCAAGAATACGTTGCCGATGTCGTCTATGGCATGAAGGAAATGTGCGACCTTGAAGGCGTACCGCATCCGCATTTGGTAAGTGAAAGCGGGCGTGCAATCACTGCTCATCACAGCTGCGTTATTACAGAAATTGTGGGCGAGATTAAGTCTAATGCATCGCATATGGACACGTCTGCAAAAGAAGGCGAGCACTTCTTTTTGAAAAACATGCGTGAACTTGCTGATACGTTTGATGAACAAACAAATATGCACGAAATTTACAACGACGCTTCTCAGTATAAAGAGCAAGCGCTCGATGCGTTTAAGCTGCGCGTACTCACGTTAGAAGAGTTGGGCAAAATAGAAACGCTTTACTGGGATATCATGGGGCGCTTACAGAAATGGTATCGTAACGAAGAATACGTACCAGAAGAGCTACAAGAGCTAGATTATAGTTTGTCGTCTCAGTATCTGTGCAACTTCTCTGTGTTTCAGTCGGCTGCAGATACGTGGGCTATAGATCAGCTTCTGCCAGTAGTGCCACTTATACGCATGAACGAAGAACCCACGGTTAATTGCTCGCTAGTGGATATAACCTGTGATAGCGACGGTAAAATCGACCAGTTCACTATTGGTCGCGAGATCACTGATGTGCTGCCAATGCATCCACTTAAGAAAGACGAGCCTTATTACATTGGTTTGTTCTTAACGGGCGCGTATCAAGACGTCATGGGCGACATGCATAATCTGTTCGGTCGCTTAAATGAAGTGCATATTTACAGCTACGATGACGATCCGGAAGATTTCTACATTGAAGAAGTGGTGAAAGGTTCGTCGGTAGAAGATGTGCTTAACGTTATGCAATATAACCCGCGAGCAATGGCATCAGATGTGAAGCGTATGATAGACAAGCACGTGTGGGACGGGAACTTAAACCCTCGTGAGGGTGTTCGCTGGACTGATTTCTACGAGAAGTGCTTAGCGGGTTACACTTACCTTAAGCAATAAGACGGATTAGTAAGCAATCGAGAGCCTACTATTACTTAATATTTGAGTTCAGCAGACTCATTGAGCCGATGCCGCTACTACTTAGCTGCGTCGGCTTTTTTCAAATAGCGCTTCCAAAGTTCCGCTGTTGTAGAATTAATCATATTCGACTCTGCGTTCATCAGCATCACATAGCCTACTTTTCTCTCGGGCATAAACGCCACATCGGCGCGATAGCCTTTTACCCAGCCTCCATGATAGTTAAGCTGCACGCCATTTAAGTCATAAATACGCCAGCCTAAACCATAGTGAGCGTCGCTAATCATGCCGCGCCAGCCCCTGCGATAGGTTTCGCGCTTTGTTCTGACTCGTTTTGTTGTGACATAGTCCACCATTTCATCAGAAATCACCGTTGGGAATTCGCCAAGCAGTGCCTGCAAATAAATGGTCATATCTGAAATACTGGCATTAACACCTGCAGCGGGGGAAAAGCGGTAGTAGTTGCTTTCCACTTTTCCTTCACGCCATTTATTTCTGGCAATAGCAATATGAGGTTGTGCCCACGACTGTGATGCAAGCAATCCGCCTTTGCCCACGCTGGCGGTCTTCATGCCTAATGGTGAGAAAAGGTTTGCCTGAAGCTGGCGCGAGTACGAGGTATTGTTGTTGCTAAAGTAGTACTCCAACGCGCCGAAAAGTGCATTTTGATAGGTGTAACATTCGCCAGGTGCGCACAGGGGTTCAAGCTCACCAAGGGATTTCAATACGCGTTCTAACGAATAGTCGGCTTCAATCAGGTTGTCGTAGGCATTGGGCATAAAGCCACTGGATTGCCCTACAATGTGTTGTAGCTGAAGCGCACCCATTCCTTTACCTGTGAAAGGAATATCGGGCAATAACGTCGAGATGGGGGTTTCCCAGCTAAGTTGGTTTTTCTCTACCAGTTTTGCCGATAGAAGGGCGGTGAAGGTTTTTGAAACAGAGGCTAGCCTGAATACTGTATCTTCGGTAACTTTCTTACCGCCTTTCTTACGGGTTTTTCCGTAAACGTAAACTCGCGGCGCTTTTCCCTGTTCGTAAAACACAAATGCATAACCAGGGACATTGTATTTTGTCGCTTCTTTTTTAACGTGTTTTGCATAGTCATCTAACCAATCAGCAGAAGCACTTTGCGTTATGACCATAAGTGTTGCAAATAGCCATAGTGGAGCCAGGCTCAGTAGTGAGAAGCGCGAAGAGTTCAGCATATAGTCAGCTCATTGTGCCTGTGACTTCAAGGTTACTTCACAGGGCGTTCATTATTATTATCTCGTTATTATGCGTTTAGCCGCATCAATGATCAAATGTCGCTAATTATACTCACTGATACTACCCCTTGATTTTATAGAGTACCGATTTTGTCGTACTTAAAAATTAAAGACACGATACACTATGCTCTGGTAACAAGTTAAAGGCGAGCGCTGCATACTTATGTTAGATAACGATGTTGTGCAAGATGAAGAGGTTTCACAAAGCGAAAGTTTAGCTGAGTCTGTGTTTTCCAAAGCGAGACTTAGCAGAGATCCGCGTTTTGACGGTCGATTTTTCGTTGCAGTAAAAACGACGGGCATTTTTTGCAGGCCCATTTGCCCAGCACGCTTGCCTAAAGAAGAGAATGTTACCTATTTCGAACATGCGACGCAGGCCATGGCGCAAGGCTATCGCCCTTGCTTTCGGTGCCGACCCGACAGCGCGCCTCATTCTGCGGCTTGGAAAGGTGTGGGAGCAACTGTAAGTCGAGCGCTATCGCTATTATCTGCTATTCCTATAGAGAGTGTGGCAGATATTGCCTGTCGTTTGGGTATAAGTGAGCGCTACTTAAATAAGCTGGTCGTCAATGCGGTAGGTATATCGCCTAAACAGTTTCAAAACATGCAGCGCGCTTTGTTTGCAAAACAGCTTATTCAACAAACCCATTTGTCTATGACGGATGTATCGGTAACCGCAGGTTATCAGTCGCTTAGGCAATTACAGCGAGCGGTAGAACAATATTGCGGAGCCTCGCCGACCAAGCTTAGAAAAAAGCAGGATACTGAACATAAGTCGATATCCTTGTTTCTTGCTTATCGCCCTCCGTATAACTGGTCTTATGTACGTGATTTTTTAGCAGCGCGCGCCATTGAAGGTATGGAACGAGTGACCAAAAACAGCTACCAACGCTATTTTTCAAGTCAGTCCAGTGTAGGGGTCTTCAAAGCAGAACATGATGAGGCGCGTAACGGTTTCAATGTTCACATTGATATGCTGGATTTGGGCGCTCTTCATACCGTAATAGAAAACATAAAGCTGGTTCTAGACCTTCTCGCCGACCCACTATTAATAGAGCAAAGCCTATTGCAGGCAGGGCTGTCACAAGAGCAGTTAACATCAGGTCTACGCCTCCCTAGCGCGTGGAGTGTATTTGAAAGCGGTTGCCGCGCTATTGTCGGGCAGCAAGTCAGTGTAAAAGCGGCTATTGGGCAGGTAACGTTACTGGTACATCAGCTAGGCGAAAGGGTACCAAGCGTAATGTCTTCACACGGCTTTGGTACGGAGGTAAGTGAACACTACAGCTTTCCTACACCAGAAGCTGTCGTGGCCAATAACCTAGAGTTTTTACGCATGCCACAGGCGCGAAAAAACGCGCTGCGCAGCTTTGCGCAATTGTTTGTTGGCGATAGCATGCCAGCACATGAAGATATTCTTGCCATTAAGGGCGTGGGCCCATGGACACTAGATTATCTAAAAATGCGTGGTGAGAGAAACCCAGATATTTATCTGGATGGCGATTTAATTGTTCGTAAAGTGGCACAGCAGTATCCGATTGAGCCTAATAAAGCCGCTCCGTGGCGCAGTTATTTAACCCTTCAGCTTTGGCAACTTAGCAACCAGCAAAAAGAGTCTTAATCATGACATACACAGGTTTCGTAAATAGTGTTCAAGGCCCAGTCAAAGTAGAGGCGACTGATGAGGGAGTAACGGCCATCGCGTTTTTAAGTACAAATGAAGCTAAGCAATACAACTCCCTTGATGGTGAGGTTTACGCCCACACGCATTTATGTGCTAACGCAATTACCGATGAAGCGTGCTGTCAGCTTAAGGCGTATTTCGACGGAAAGCTTCAGGAGTTCGATTTACCGCTTACACTGAAGGGGACTGCGTTTCAAACCCAAGTCTGGAAGGCTTTACAACAAGTGAAGTATGGTGAAACGGCCAGCTATTTAGATATCGCAAAGGCCATCGGCAACCCTAAAGCCGTTAGGGCCGTGGGTATGGCAAATGGTCGTAACCCTATTGCTATTGTAGTGCCTTGCCATCGTATAATTGGCAGTAATAAAACCCTAACAGGCTACGCAGGTGGATTGCCCCGAAAGCAGTATTTACTCAATTTAGAGGAAGCCCAAGGGGTGCTCGGGTTATAAGAGAGTGGTCATAAGAGATGGTGATAAGGGAATGGTGATAAAAGAATGGCAATAAGAGACATTATCTCGCTGCTGGTGTTAGCAGGGATTTGGGGCGGTTCGTTTATTTTTATGCGTGTTGCGGCACCAGAGTTTGGCATTTATGTGTTGGTGGCAATTCGTACCCTACTAGCAACGGCTGTGCTATTTCCTTTACTGTTATTGCGAGGCTCGGTTAAAGATATAAAAAATCACTGGCTTGCCATAGCGCTAGTAGGGTTAGCAAATACCGCCGTCCCATTTGTACTTTTTAACTACAGTAGTCTGCATTTAGAAGCAGGCGTTAACGCTATACTAAACGCTACGGCGCCAATGTTTGGGGCTATTGTTGCGTGGCTTTGGTTGGGCGATAAACTTACAAAGTCAGCGGTTGCTGGGCTCTTTGTTGGCTTTGTCGGCGTTACCGTTATTAGTCAGCAAAAGCTTGGCGAGGGCGATATCAGTTTGTTTCCCATTTTAACAGCGCTTTTAGCTACAACAGGCTATGGGATAGCGGCGTGCATGATGAAAAAATGGCTGCAAGGGGTAAAGCCTTTAGTTGTTGCCACAGGCAGTCAAGCTATGGCCAGCATTATGTTAGCACCTTTTGCTCTTGCAACTCTGCCAGACACAATGCCAAGCGTGAATGCATGGGTAAACGCCGTGGCGCTAGCCGTCGGTGGTACCGGCATCGCGTATATATTGTATTTCAAACTTATCGCCGATATTGGCCCAGCAAAGGCCATCACCGTCGCCTACTTAGTGCCGCTATTTGGCATTATTTGGGGCGTACTTTTCTTGCAGGAGCATTTGTCAGCTCAAACCATAGTGGGAGGCTTAATGATTTTGTTTGGTGTTGCGCTAACCACTGGCGTTCTCAAACGAAAACGCCTTAAGGTTAAACCTGCTTAAATTGAAGTTCGCTTAGGCTAGTCTATCAGCTGCATTCTTACTAAATTGCTGCCGTCGCGTTTAGCTTGATAAAGCGCGTCTTCAGCATGTGCGGTTACCTCGTGCATAGCGCGAGGTGACGCAGTATATGAAATACCAATAGAAGCGGTAATTACTACCTCGGGCAAATCTTGAAGAGGGGGAAGCGTAGCAATGCCGTGTCGAAGGTTTTGCGCCATATCGAATGCCACGTGTGGGCCAGTGTGAGGTAATAGGATAATAAATTCAGCGCTACTCCATCTGCCTACTACGTCCTGTTCGCGTATGTTTTCAGCGAGATAAGACACCACTTTATCGAGAATGTCGTCGCCTGCGTTTCCTCCATGAGCGTCAACAATTTCTGAAAACTCATCAACACTTACCAACATAACGCTTAGTGACTTGTGCTCGGCCAATAACGTTTTATAAATAAGCTGTAAATTATCCTTTTCAGGCAGACGGTTGCTGTGGCGTACCACTAAGTCTGGCTGCATATCTTTTCTGAAATAATACAGAAGGTTGTAGATCAGCAAGAACAGTGAGAATACAACCACAAGCAGTGTTACCACGCTAAAGATAAACGCTTGAGAAATTTCTGCCTGGCGGTCTTCTAGCGGGCTTAATAGAAATACGGTCCACCCGAATTGATTTAGCTTAACTTCGGCAATAAGAAAGTCTTTTTGGTCAATAGTAACTAACTTATTGTTCAACGCTTGCTCGCTTTGAATCGTCATGGGGAGACTGGCATACCAGGGAAGTTCAGATAAGTTGGTAAAATCAGAATAAGAGGCAATAAGGCTTGGGTCTGAAGACAACATAATGTCTCCCTCGCCATCTACAAATAAGAAGTCATAGCCGTATTCTTGTTTGTAAGTATCAAATACTTCAATAAAGCTACGTAAGCTTTTTCCTACGCCGAAAAAGCCTAAAAAGCGACCATCTTCATCGTGAATTTTTATATCAATATAAAAGTGCGTGTCTTCCCACTTACCAATATCGGCAACGGCATCGACGGGATAATCGCGGTATTTGAAGTACCAGCTCACTTCACCTTCAATAAGGTTAATAATGCTGCCATCAGAATTGTATTGTTTTCTGTCAGCTTCACTGGCAATGAAAAAAGATAAACCAAATTCGTTTTCAAGACGATCCAATGTTTTGAAAACGGCTTCTTGGTCTATATTCTCGCCATCCATTAAGTCTACCAGTTCAGTAGAATGCCCCAAAGCTTCAGAAATATGCAGTGGCTTAAGAAGTTGCTCAACGATAAGCGAAATAGCAGGCGACAATGACTGTTGCTGCGCTCGACTTTGTTCGGCAACGATTTTTGAAATACTGAAATGAACCAGTGTCACAATGGCGATAACCACTACCGCAAATAACACCAGAATACTTCTATGTAGTGTACGAAATGTGTTCACAGACTGCGCATGCTCCCTTGCCTGACTGAACCTTACCTAGATTAAGAGTATACCTGTTGCAATAATGAACTACTAGGCGATTTATCTTAACTTAGACTAAATAACGAAGAACGAAAGCGCAATGCAAAGTCGTTAGGTCAGACCTCGAAATGAAGATATCGCTGACATATTATTGTCCCTTAGTTACACTATGCTTCGTTTTTTCATTCTCTTTGCGAAATAAAGGAATTATATGGCTTTCTCAGTGGTTGTTTTAGCAGCGGGTAAAGGTACTCGTATGAAATCGTCGTTGCCAAAGGTATTACATAAAGTGGGCGGCGTGCCTATGGTGCAGCGAATTATCAACACCGTTAAATCACTGGGTGCGGATAATATTCATTTGGTCTACGGCCATGGCGGTGACCAGCTAAAGGAAACGATAGCTGAAGATAATTTAAATTGGTGCTTACAGGCCGAACAGTTAGGAACAGGTCACGCCGTTCAGCAAGCAGCGCCACATATTAAAGATGATGAAGATGTACTTCTTCTTGTTGGCGATGCACCACTTATTCGTGAAGAAACATTGAGCGCATTAAAATCAGCGAAGGAGAGCTGTGACTTAGCCTTGTTGACTGTAAATTTAGACGACCCTACAGGTATGGGGCGCATTATTCGCGAAAACGACAATATTACCGCGATAGTCGAGCATAAAGACGCTACAGAAGCACAGCGTGAAATTAAAGAAATCAATACCGGCATGATGATGATGTCTGGCAAAGACCTTAAACGCTGGTTGGGCGAGTTAAGCAACGACAATGCCCAGGGTGAATATTACCTTACGGATGTCATCGCAATGGCTGCCGCGGAAGGCAAGCGTATTCAGTCTGCTCAACCGCAGTCAGCGGTAGAAGTGGAAGGCGTAAACAACCGGTTGCAGCTAGCTAACTTAGAACGTGCACTTCAACACCGTCAAGCCGACGAGCTGATGATGAACGGGGTTACTTTATTGGATCCCGCTCGTTTGGATTTACGCGGCCAGCTAGAAACCGGTAATGACGTAATTATCGACGTTAACGTCATTATTGAAGGTCAGGTTACGCTAGGCAGTAACGTTACTATTGGCGCTAACTGTATCCTGCGAAACTGTACCATTGACGATAACGCCGTGATTGAAGCAAATTCTATTGTTGAAGAAGCCAGTGTTGGTGAGGCTTGTACAGTTGGACCTTACGCTAGATTGCGCCCTGGTGCAGTAATGCAGAAAAATGCCAAGGTGGGTAATTTCGTAGAAATGAAGAAGGCCACGTTAGGTGAAGGCGCCAAAGCGAATCATTTAACCTATTTAGGCGATGCAGAAGTTGGTGCTAAAGCGAACATCGGCGCAGGTACAATTACCTGTAACTATGACGGCGTGAATAAGTCTAAAACCGTGATTGGCGAAAACGCTTTTATTGGTTCCAACTCGTCGCTTGTTGCGCCAGTAAATATTGGTAGTGGCGCGACTGTGGGGGCTGGTTCTGTGATCACCTCAGCGGTCGACGAAAATGCACTAGCTGTTGCTCGTGGCAAACAGCGCAACATTCAAAATTGGCCGCGTCCTACCAAAAAATAAAAGCAAATCTTGGTCAAAGACGGCTTAACAGCAATAAAGAGCTAGGGCTGGCAAATACAAACCGTTATTTGCTAGCCCAATAAATCAAGCAGTTTTATAAAAAGCTTTACCTTTAAGACAGTCTGCTAATGTAAGCCACTAGGCTACACGACTAAAGCAAAGGGCTAGCGCTACGTTTTAGCGTAAGCTTCTAGCAAAAGCATTTAACGCGTGGTCGCATACTTTACTCTTCCATTTAATCCACTCACTTCAAGTCTTTAAATAATGAACGCTCAGTCATTTTCACCAGCATTATTTGCTGTTAGTGTGTGTTTACTTACTATAAAAAGCTAATTTCATGGAGCTGCTATGATATCTACACTACTCGTCGGCTTTGGGTTTTCAGCCACTACGTTCCATTTACCATTTCTAAATTACCTACCGCAGTTCTCGGTAGATGTGGTTATTTCATCAAAACCCGATGTGGTTAAGGCGCTTTTACCTGAAGCTGAAGTGTACAGCTCGTTAGAAGAAGCGCTAAAAATTCACGATGTAGACTTGGTGGTTATCACAACGCCGAACCATCTGCACGGTCGGCAAACTAAATTGGCCTTAGAGCACAGTTGTCATGTGTTGGTAGAAAAGCCATTTACACTGGATAGCGAAGAAGCAGAAGCACTAGTAGAGCTTGCAAACGGCCAGAACAAACAGCTTTGTGTATATCAAAACAGGCGCTTTGATGGCGACTTCCTTACAATTAAACAACTTATCGACGACGGAGTAATTGGTGAGATTAAACGCTTGGAAAGTCGTTTTGACAGATTTCGCCCAGTGCCTCGGGATAGATGGCGTGAAAATGAAGGCCCAGGCAGCGGTATCTTCTGGGATTTAGGCCCGCATTTAATAGACCAAGCATTAGAGCTTTTTGGTAACCCAAAAGCGGTGTCTGCAAATATAATGGCGCTACGTGAAAACGGTCAATCAGACGATACCTTCGATGTTACGCTTCACTATGGCGATAAGGTTATAAAATTGGGTAGCTCTGCTTTTCAGGCAGGCAAAACCTTGCGCTACGACGTGCAAGGCACTAAAGGTAGCTTTCGAAAGTTCTATCTAGACCCACAAGAAAGCCAGTTACGAGAAGGGCTGTCTTTTGACGATCCAGGCTGGGCGATAACCAGTGATAAGGAACATGGCGTGCTAACAGTCGCAAGCAAGAGTGGCGAGCTGGTGGAAGAAACTATCGAAACACGCAAGGGTGAATACTTAACGTTTTTCAATCGTCTTGCTCACGCCATTGAAGACGGTCAGTTTTCGCCAGCTAACGCAAGCACTGTTGTACCTGTTATCAAGGTCATTGAGTTAGCTATACAAGCGAATGAGCAAAAGCAAACACTGTCGTTTAATTAAACAAACTATCTTGATCAAAGTTTCAATTTAACTTACGATGCTTTCAATTTGTAATCCATAGCTTTCGTTTTGAAAGTTATGGGTTGTGAGAAGCGTATTTTTTACGAAATACTCATGAAGCTGACGCGCTGGCCTGTTTGTTCAACTAGCTCCCAACGCGTTCGCAAGCGCTAAAGTAATTCGTAAAGTCATTGAGGTTATATTGAAAAGCAGTAAATCAGTTGAGCAGCGCCGCCAGCAGATAGTGGCGTGGGTAAAAGAACACGGTCAATCACAAGTTGAAGATTTGGCCGTGCGTTTTGCTACCTCTGAAGTGACGATAAGAAAAGATCTTGCTGCCCTTTCTCGACAAGGTTTACTTATTCGCCAGTTTGGTGGCGCAGTGCCTGTGCCATCAATAGCCTTAAATACTCACTCTTCTCAAGCCATCACTAATGAAGCATACTCAAGCCAAACGACTAGCCCAATAACTAACGCCATAGGTCAATGTGCGGCAGGTTTAGTTAAACCGGGCAATAAGATAGTAATAGATTGCGGCTCAACCACAGCTTCAGTCTTGCCTTACCTATCGGATATCGATGATTTGGTGGTAATGACCAATACGCTATCCACTGCCAATTACCTTACACGAAGTGCTAAAGAGCCCACGGTGTTAATGGTGGGAGGGACATGGGATGCCCAGTCTCAGTCGTTCCAAGGTGCAATGGCTGAACAATTAGTTAGCGCCTATAGTTTTGACATTGCACTTATTGGTGCAGCGGGCATTGATGTAAACAGAGGCACAACCACCTTTAATGAACTGGTTGGTGTGACGCGGGCCATGGCCGAGGCTGCGACAAAGGTGGCGGTATTAGCCAGCTCAAAAAAATTAACCCATAAAATGCCTAACCTAGAGCTGAGTTGGAAAAACATTTCTGTTTTGATCACTGATGAAGGCATTAGTGATAAAGACAAACTTAATATTGAAAATCAGGGCGTGACCGTGCTTATTGCAGCGCCGAGTGGAGAATAATTATGTGTGGAATTGTTGGCGCTGTTGCTGAACGTAACGTGGTAGAAATTCTTCTAGAAGGATTAAAAAGACTAGAATATCGCGGCTATGATTCAGCTGGTGTAGCGCTATTGCAAAACGACGGCACACTCACCCGTATTCGTCGTACAGGTAAAGTGCAAGAGCTGGCTGACGCGGTGGCAGAAGGTGAAGCGTTAGGTACTACGGGTATCGCGCACACCCGTTGGGCAACCCACGGTGGCGTAACTGAAGTGAATGCTCACCCGCATTTTTCAACCGAGCGTGTTGCCGTTGTACACAACGGTATCATTGAAAACTACGTAAATCTAAAAGCGCAGTTAAAAGATAAAGGCTATACCTTTACCAGCGATACTGACACTGAAACCATTGCTCATACTGTGCACGAAGAGCTGAAATCGGGCAAAGCCCTGCTTGACGCAGTACAAAGTGCGGTTAAAACTTTCCACGGGGCTTATGGCACCGTCATCATGGATAAAGAAGACCCAAGCCGCGTGGTGGTTGCACGCTCGGGCAGCCCGCTAGTTATAGGCTTAGGGCTTGGCGAAAACTTTATTGCGTCAGACCAAATGGCGCTTTTGCCAGTAACTCGTCGCTTTATCTTTTTGGAAGAAGGTGACGTAGCCGAGATTACGCGCCGAGACGTTAAAATCTTTGATAAAGACGGTAACGCCGTTGAGCGTGAAGTGATTGAGTCAAACGTAGAGCACGATGCCGGTGACAAAGGGGGTTATCGTCACTACATGCTTAAAGAAATACACGAACAGCCAACGGTTGTGCGCAACGCGCTTAAAGATCGTATTGATGAAAACGGTCTTACCGCTGATGTATTTGGCCAAGGTGCTGATGAAATATTTAAAAAGGTTAAACACGTTCAAATCATTGCCTGTGGGACTAGTTACCACGCGGGAATGACGGCGCGCTACTGGCTAGAGCAGTACGCCAATGTGTCGTGCAACGTTGAAATAGCATCAGAGTTTCGTTACCGCAAATCGGTAGTGCACCCAAACAGCCTGCTTATTACGATTTCTCAATCAGGTGAGACAGCCGATACGCTAGCCGCACTTCGCTTAGCCAAAGAACTGGGCTATATGTCTAGTTTGACCATTTGTAACGTTCAGGGCTCGTCGTTAGTACGCGAATCTGACTTAGCATTTATGACCCGCGCTGGCGCGGAAATTGGCGTAGCATCGACCAAAGCCTTCACTACTCAGCTTGCTGCTTTCTTGATGTTAACGCTTGCATTAGGCAAAGAGAATGGTATGGCCGAGGCCGACAGCAAGGCCATAGTTTCTGCGCTTCACAGCTTACCTGCAAAACTAGAAGAAACCTTAGCTATCACTGGCGGTATCGAAGATTTAGCTGAGGAATTTGCCGATAAAAACCACAGTCTGTTCCTAGGCCGTGGCGATCAATATCCCATCGCTATGGAAGGAGCCCTTAAGCTTAAAGAGATTTCTTACATTCACGCCGAAGCCTATGCGTCTGGTGAATTGAAACACGGACCGCTTGCGCTGATTGATGATGAAATGCCGGTAATTGTGGTTGCACCGAACAACGAACTGCTTGAAAAGCTAAAGTCGAACGTTGAAGAAGTGCGCGCTCGTGGCGGTATCATGTATGTCTTTGCAGATAAAGATGCCGCGTTTGCAGGGGATGAAACCATGCGTGTTATCGACGTGCCGCATTGCGAAGCAGCTATCGCTCCCATTATCTATACCTTGCCGCTGCAGTTATTAAGCTACTATGTGGCGTTAATTAAAGGTACGGACGTTGACCAGCCGCGTAACTTGGCTAAAAGCGTGACGGTAGAATAGTAAACCACTATTCTAAAAAGCTTCCTGTTAGAGCATATTATATTTGGTACTAAACATATTATATTTGGTAACAAATAAAAATTTAGCATTAAATTAGGTATTAAAAGTAGATTAGTTTATGCTCTATGTCATAGATGGCATAGGGCGTAGGCGATGAAGAAACTGCAATGGCTGACAAGAGAAGAAATCGATAAGCGCTTCGCAAGCGGCAGAGGAATGGGCCGTAAAAGCGAATATCAGCCATGGATTTACATTCAAGAAATATCCAGTGATGGCACGAGTTATCGTGCCTTATCTCACCGCACCGGCAGAGTAGTTCACTTGCTTTCCAAGCTAGAATACCTTGCTTTTTCACTCTACGACTGGAATGAGTCAATTTATGACATTCGAGAGCAGTATCCGTTTGCTCTAGAAACCACTCTGGAAGTAGCCGACAAAGCGGGCATAAAACATCCGCAAAAAGGCAATAAATATCACGTATTCACCACTGATTTGTTATTAGACTTTGATGGGTTAGAGAGCAATCAAATCGCGATTCAGGTCAAATACAATGATGAGCTGATGGATAAAAATGTTATTGCTAAGCTCGAAATAGAGAGGCGAAGTTGTCTGGCCAAAGGAATGCAGTGGAAGTTAATTACTGAACTCGACATACCTCATGTTCAACAAGCCAATATTGACTGGATACTAGGAGGAAAAGACCTTCACATTGGCGAATCTATTCAAATGCAAGTTTATGATCTTTGGGAAGAGATAAAGCGCTTCCCTGACATTAAGCTCGCTAAAGCATGCTCAGATTATGATAAGCGTCATGGCCTACCGTTAGGTGAAGCATTAAAGCTAGCTCGAAACGCCTTTAGCTATCGATTGCTGGCGTTTGATATCCATAAGCCCTATCAATATCTTATCTGCTCTGACATCCATAGCGTGTCCTTCGGGTTCGATAGCGGAGATTTATATGCTGTTGGTTAATAGCGTTGTGCATGAAAACGGACAATTTTATAGGGTGTTAGCCATCACACCGGAACACGCTATTTGGATTGATATATACAAACGACTTGCTGATCCTATTGAATTTGACCTAGGCGCAATAACCGAAGCTATTCAAAGCAAACACACACAAGTCGTCAGTGATCCATTCATCGATGAATCGCTAAAACGCCCCACCGAAGCTCAAAAAAAACGGTTAGAAGAAAACTGGTCAGTTATGCAAAAAGTTGCTGATAATCCTTATCGGCTCTTCAAACATGGATGGCTTCGACTCTACGAGGAAGTTATCGATCAGAATAATCCTGAGTTTTCCAAAAAACACTTTTACAAGCTTCTGCGTCAATTTTTACAGCGTGGTCAAAACAAGAATGCTTTAAGACCTGATTTCCATAAGCAGGGAGCGCCAAAGCAACCGAGAAACATTTCTAATAAAAAAGTAGGCAGACCGCGTATCACGACTGTTGGCAAAGGCATCCCAATTACGGATGAGATTAAACAATTGTTTAGGGAGGCAATTGATAAATATTATTTGAATTCCATGAGAATGCCGTGGACAAAAGTTCATGACCTAGTGCTACTTAAATTTAGGAAGCAATATCCCACTATTACACGACAAGATTCACCAACTATTACGCAGCTAAAACACTTGTTTAATATGGAATACAAAGCCATTAAAACCGCACAAGCGCGTAACACAGCAATAGCGTTCGAAAAGGACGTGAGGCAACTTACTAGCACAGCGACTGCTCAAGTGCTTGGACCCGGAGACAGGTTTGAGTTTGACGCCACCATCATTGATCTTTATTTGGTCAGTGAAAAAGACCCATCAAAAATTATTGGTCGACCCACGCTTCTTATTGTAATCGATGTTTTTTCTCGTTTAACGGCAGGTTTCTACCTAACTTTTGAACCACCATCCTATGTTTTAGCCATGATGTCATTGGCAAACTGTTTAGAAAATAAAGTAGACGTTTGTAGGCGTTTAGGCATTTCAATCGAGTTTGAAGATTGGCCAGCGCTAGGTCTTCCAACGGCAGTATTAGCGGATAAAGGAGAGCTTCTTACCCACCAAGCAGATTCTTTAGTCAACGTGTTTAACACCCGTATAGAAAACGCAAAAGCTCGCCGAGGTGACGCTAAAGGCATTGTTGAACAGAGATTTAGAACCTTACAGGCTGAATTTAAGCCTTATGCCCCCGGCGTTGTGACAACAGAAACAGTTAAAAAAAGAGGGGGTAAGGATTATCGCCTAGATGCGAAATTGTCTCTGCGACAAATGGAAGAGATCATTGCCTTACTTATATACAAGCATAATTTAAAAGGGATGAAAAAATATGATGCTGATGAAGGGATTCCCGATGACCTGCCCTACACCCCAAAAGACTTGTGGCAATGGGGAATAACGAATAGGTCTGGTGCCTTAAAATCATATGACGTGGAAAAGTTTAAGGTGCTAACTTTACCGAGAAATACCGCGACGGTTTCAAATGAAGGAATAAAGTATCAGTCTCTGACTTATAGTTGTTCAGAGGCTTTCGAAAAAGGATGGTTTATTCGAGACAAGCATCGAACCAGACCACAGAAAGTCGAAATAGGATTTGACCCAAGGAGCACGAATAAAATTTATGTGTTCCCACTGGGGCAGACTTCTCAGTATTGGATAGCGCAGTTGACCGACCGAAGCCGCGCGTATAAAGATATGACGTTTTATGAAGCCAAGCTTTCGATGCAAGTAAGTAAACTAGCAAACAGTGAGGCAGCCAATGCCAATAAAGACAAACAGCTCTCTGCTGATGAAGAAATTCAAAAGCGCATGGAGTCAGCAGAAAAGCGAGCCAAAACTGGCAGCATATCTACATCCAATAGTGCTCGTATTAAATCTATAAAAAGTAATAAAAAGGAAGCTATAGCTCAAGAGCGCAAGGATCGTGCGGTCGGCAGCATTCCTGATAATGGTACTAAAGCACCGCCAAATAATGTTCAACCGATGAAAAGACAGGAAGATTTCTCTCACCCTGATATTCCAGATGATATATATGGAGACGAAGATTGAAAACGCCTTATGTAGCGGTAACAGCAAATTATATTGATCCGGGGCTAGAAGAGTATCGTGGTAACCCGCTTATTGAAGCCTTGCCTAAGATTTACGAGGACGATCTTGTATTAGCAAAGACATTGGCATCCCGCCCAACACATAGTGAGGGTGACTTAAAGCTACATCCTAAATTGCGAATGCACGCGTTAGGGCGATTACTTGATGGTGACTTTTTTCATCCATTGCCAAACCACCTAAACCTCGAAAAAAAGTTGTCCCTGATGATTCGTAGCGGTTACGTTAAACGAAACCCTGCAAAACATTACGACAAAAAATTGATGCAAGAAAACTATTTAAAATCTCAAGGAAAAGAAGAGAGAATTCAAATATTCCCTACCACAGATCGATCAGTTCAGAGTACGACGTTAATTGGCTGCTCTGGAAGTGGCAAAACTACGGCGGTAAGGAAAGTTTTATCAACATACCCTCAATTAATTGAGCACCCTGACTACAACATGCATCAACAACTCGTCTACGTGGTTGTTGAATGTCCCTATAACGGCGATTTAGCGAATCTATGTAAGAATTTCTTTCACTCGATTGACGAGGTGCTCAATACTAAGTATCACCGACGCTATGGTTATGAGATTCGAGTAGGCGAAAAAACTTTATTGCAAGCAATGAAACAGATAGTGATAGACCATTCGCTGGGTTTACTTGTGATAGACGAGATTCAGCACCTGCAAGATACCAAAGACAAACGTGATGAACTGTTAAACTTTTTTACTGAATTGACTAATACCATCGGTGTTCCAGTACTTATCGTCGGAACTCCAAAAGCCTCGGGTATTTGGAAGGATTTGCGTGGCGCTAGGAGGGAAATTGGTTTTGGTAGTATGAACTGGGGAATATCCAAAACTGAAAGCGATATGAAGCAATGGCGGAGCTTTTCTATGCGACTATGGCGTTTTCAATGGGTTAAGAAGCGAACCCAAACGCCGGATAGCGATCTGCTTGAACACTTATTCGTACTGTCGCAGGGTATTATTGACATCACAATTAAGCTGTTTGTGATTGCACAGATAAGAGCAATTGTTACAAAAGCTGAAGAAATCACTATTCCATTGCTTGATACCGTTTATGCGGAAGAAATGAAAAGCGTACACCCTATGCTAGACGCTTTACGCTCTGGTAACGAGAAGGAAATCCTGAAGTATTCTGACCTTTTGATACCTACGGTTGATATTGAGGATGTTGTGAAAAACATGCCGCAATATGTTGAGGAACTTGATAAGTCAGAGCAGAGGGAGCCTGAAGAAAATGAGCTGAAATCATTATTAGAGTTTTTCAAACTCGACTACAAGGAGCATGTCAGTGAAATTGCGCTTTTAAAAGATGAGTACCCTGACATCGACAATGTCAGCCTTGTAAGAAAGTTAATTGCTGAAGTTGATGCAAGCAAAGTAAGTTTAAAATCGGTTCAGAAAAAAGAGCAAAAACCAAAGACCAACGTCATCCCTTACGCCAAATGGTCGAAGCTTGACCATGATGATCTTCGGTATATTCGTTCCCAGTCCAATACTGAGTCCGAGATGCACTCGAATCTGGTCAAGGCTGGCTTAATAGCTGCTGTGGATTAGCTTTATTTGCATGAGGTTGATTTTGGTTGTGAGAGCTACCTGTATTTGAAACATCTGGCTGGCTTTGTTCTTTTATACTACGACAGGACTTTTCTTTCTCATGAATCAACACTATCTTGTATGTTGAAGTTATTTGGTTAGGCATGAGAATGGGCGTATGAGTTTCTGGCAACTCTCGAAATTAGTCGGCTTTTAGCTTCTTATTCAAAGGAGATTTCATGGATAAACTTGATGTTCTTCGACTTGCTGAAAGGGTCGCCCAAGAATCGGCATCGGGTTCTATTGCGGCCGAACTTTTGAGTAATGGAAATGATTTGTATGAGCCTAGTCAGACAAGTAAGAAACTCAGGCGAATTACACCGAATGGTGAAATTTCCGAAGGCTATCTTAAGGAAAATCGATTCGTCGTAGAAAAGATCTTTACCGTTTAACGCGATAGTTGATTTTTTGGGAAAAGGGCTAATACTCTCCTCAGATTTACTAGTGTTATCAGGAAGGGAAATTATCGGTCTAATTACCGAGCGACTTTGTCGCATGAAACTTTGCAGTTACTGTTATTTTCCGCCATGAATCTATGAAAACTTGCTTTAAAGTATGACCTAATGCCACTTTTTGCTTAATGAAGATAGACTCAGACTATGCGGGGCAATTAATGTACACAATAAGTAAACTTGCGAAAGAAGCAAATGTAGGTGTAGAAACCATTCGTTTCTATGAAAGGAAGGCCTTATTGGAACAACCGATAAAACCATTGCAAGGATACAGGCAATATACACAGCAGGCACTTACCAGAGTGTTATTTATAAAGCGTGCTCAGTATTTAGGTTTTACATTGGCTGAAATATCATCACTATTAGTCTTAAGTGCCAGCAGCTGTGACGACGTCCAGTCCCTCGCTGAGCATAAACTGGATATTATTGAAGATAAGTTAAAAGACTTAAATCGTCTTAAAGGCAGCCTTGAATCCCTCGTATCAGACTGTAAAAACAACCCGAAAAACAAAATCTGCCCCATCATTCAGTCACTCCAGCCGTAAAATAACACTACCACTTGACTCCGTACCTAGATACGGAGTGTATGCTTCAGATTGTTTAAAAAATTACGTCATAATATGGTAAAAAGTAGTCAACTATCTATCTTAGGCGGTCTTGTTGCCGCCATCGGTGCTAGTGCATGTTGTGCTGGGCCGCTGGTGCTTCTTTTAATGGGTATTAGCGGAACGTGGATCAGCCATCTAACGCTTTTAGACCCTTATCGCCCTATTTTTATTTTTGCCGTAGTAGTTTTATTTGGGTTTGCAGGGTGGCAAACCCATCGGCCCATAAACGACTGTGCAAAAGGTGAGTTATGTTCAATCTCTAAAGTAAGAGCGCGAAGAAAAGTAATTTTTTGGTCTACCGCGCTGTTGGCGTTTCTTTTTATCACCAGTAATTACTGGATTATATGGCTAGTATAGCTACTATCACCTTAATTTTATCGGAGAAAAAATGAAGAAAATTTTTATCACATCACTGTTGTTAATAAGCAGCACTGCAACATTCGCGAAAGATGTAACACTTACTTTAGAAGTGCCTTCAATGGATTGTGCTACATGCCCGATAACAGTAAAAAAAGCGCTTGAGCGTGTTGAAGGTGTAATGAAAGTGGATGTTACATTCGAAAATAAACTTGCTGTTGTAAAATTTGACGATGAAGTAACTAACCCGGATGTACTAACGAAAGCGACAGAGAATGCTGGTTTCCCTTCACGAATAAAATCGTAACTTATTTTCGAATTGTTCTCTTTAACTTACATGTGGAGCACTGCGCTTTGGCGAAAATAGAGCTTTTATCGGCAATTACATGTCCTCAATGCAATCATAGCCAGCAAGAGGAAATGCCAACCACTGCATGTCAATTTTTCTATGAATGCACTCACTGCAAAACAGTGTTGAAACCTCTTAGCGGAGACTGCTGCGTTTACTGCTCATATGGAACAGTTAAATGCCCCCCAATTCAAGAGGGTAGCGGTTGTTGCGGTTAGCAGATTAGCTGGGACTCATTATCCGTATTAGAAGAACACGCCTCTGCAATGCTATCTAACTGATGCAATACCCCGCACTCCTTAACCTTCTTATTATGATCACAAGCAGAACGAATGGAGACCAGTGTTCCTTGTAGTGCTTTTAATTCAGCTATCCGATGTTCGATATCGTCAACATGCTTATCTATTGTAGTATTAACGTTTTCGCAGCTATTCTCTGGGTTTGCTCGGGTTTCCAGTACTAATTTAATTTCCTCGATTGTCATATCTAATGCGCGACATTGCTTTATAAACAATAACTGCTTCAGTGCATCTTCAGAGTAGCTTCGATAATTCGATGCCGTTCGCTCAGGTGCAGCCAATAGTGATTTACGCTCATAAAAACGAATTGTCTGAATACTTAACCCTGTCTTAGCTGCCAGAAGCCCAATTTTCATTTTAACTTGCCTAAAGCTTGACTCTATACCAAGTATAGAGTTTACACTCGCATTATAGGTGAGTAAAGCGAGTGTTTTTATGAGTGGTTGTGGGTGCGAAATTGAGATAAAAGACCAAGAACAAAAGGCAGTTCTCTACTGGCTATTGGGCATCAATGCTGTGATGTTTATCATTGAAATGAGTGTAGGGTTACTCGCTGACTCAACAGCACTTATTGCAGACTCCCTTGATATGTTGGCTGACGCAGTCGTTTACGGTGTTGGTATATATGCAGTAGGGAAAACAATTGTTCACAAAGCCAATGCTGCAAAGGTAAGTGGATATTTTCAATTGGCATTAGGCCTATTAATTTTGTTTGACATAGCTCGTCGCGCAACCTTTGGAAGTGGGCCTGAATCTATGCTTATGATGGGCATGGGCGGTGTTGCACTTATCGCTAACGTTATATGTTTGGCGATAATCAGAAAACAAAAAAATGGCGAGGTGCATATGCGAGCAAGTTGGATATTCTCGGCAAACGACGTCATTGCAAACATAGGAGTGATATTGGCGGGTGTGATGGTTTATCTATTCGATACTCGTTGGCCTGATTTGGTCATAGGTTTTATTGTGTCTATCGTTGTGTTACGAGGCGCAGTCTTAATTCTAAAAGACGCCAGACAGGAATTCCGTGAAAACAGCTCGACGAATGGAGAGATCGTATGAATTTCACTCAAGCAGCAAAACCTTACATACTTCAAAAACTGAGCGCCGCGCATCAATCCCTTTCGAACAATGACAATAAAGCAGGATTTAAGGCCTTAGAGGATGCTCATGTCATCGGTCAGCACTCAACATACCACCACACACGAGTGCATTATGAAATGCTTAAATTTGGAATAGAACGCCGCGACCTTAAAGAGATATTTGGACAAATTTTTAGAATGCTAGGTGCGCTGACTAAAACTCCAATTGGCTTATTGCCTGAGGGCAATACTGGTGGGGCAAACGTGAGTCCATTCAAGTCAATGTCTATTTCACCCGAAAACAAAGCCATATTGGAAAAAATTAGAAATGCACAGTCATAACCATTCACACTCGCAAGAGAATTCAACCGACGCGTCTAAACGTATTGGATGGGCGTTTTTCTTAAATGTGGTGTTCACTGTTATTGAATTCATTGGTGGATGGCTTACCAACAGCACCGCTATTATGGCTGACGCAGTGCACGATTTGGGTGATAGTCTTTCCATTGGTACAGCGTGGGGATTAAACAAGCTTAGCGATAAAGATTCTAATCAAACATTCTCATACGGCTACAAAAGATTTTCCTTACTCGGTGCATTGATTAACGGTATTGTGCTGACGGTAGGCTCCATTTGGATATTGCTTGAAGCGATACCTCGTTTGGCTGAGCCTGAAATGCCCCAAGTTGAAGGGATGGTTTTATTGTCTATCTTTGGGATGGCAGTAAACGGCTTTGCGGCTTATAAACTGAGTGAGGGAGACTCATTAAATGAGCGAGTCCTCAACTGGCATTTGCTGGAAGATGTGCTTGGTTGGGTAGCAGTATTTATCGTGTCCATCGTCTTAATGTTTAAGCCTTGGCCTATTTTAGATCCAATCTTATCCATTGGCTTTACTTTGTTCATCCTTTTCAATGTGTTCCGCAATCTCAAAGAAACCCTAATGCTGTTTTTGCAAGCAACGCCCGATGAAGAACAGCTTTCAAAGATTCGAAGCGATTTACTGGCAAACGATAAGGTAAGTGATCTTCATCATTTTCATATTTGGTCTCTAGACGGTGAGCGTAACGTAATGACGGTCCATCTTGTTCTTGATGAAGATGTCAGTCTTGAGCACCTCCAATCACTCAAAGAAAACATACACAGTTCGTTAGAAAAGTATAAATTTGAACATACGACAGTTGAGCTGGAGTTTGCTAATGAACAATGTCGTGACGAAGTGAATTAGGCTTGGTAACCTTTCATACATGAAAAATCTAAAACGCATAAGTTACATCGTGATCTCGCTGATACTCTTTCAGTCGTTTTCTGCTGTGGCGAATTCGTTAGATTTTCATGCAATAGACATTCAGCACTTGCAACACGAGCATAAGCATTCTGAGCACGAGCAAGTGCAGTCTGAGCTGTCTGCCAATGAAACCAGTGATAAAGTAAGTACAGAGCACCACAATCCTGCTGATTGTCACCATTGCGGCCACTGCCATGGCACACATGCACAATGGGTCAGTCAGAGTCATATCAACAGTCTGAAAACAGTGGTTTCAGTCCACAATTTCAACTATTTAGATGCGGTAATTGACGCACCTATTAACCGCTTACTTCGCCCCCCCAAAATTACTTCCTAGTACGTTTTTTCGATAGCACCGCGCTGATAACACTCGCGATGCTAAATATTGATAAATTATTAGGATATTCCAATGAAAATGTTTCCTATTTTCGGGCATGCATCTGCCATTGTGTGCAGTTGCATACTGGGCTTATTACTCAGTCCACCGACCGCTCATGCGGCGAAAACCAACAGATTTGTAGACAAAAGTGTCCAAGCGCCCATACGAGAAACGCTGACTCTTGAGGACGCTATTAGACTAACACTTGCCAATAATCCAAGTCTGTATGAGTTTAAATTTAAACAACGTGTTATAGACGGAGAGTCAAAAACGGCGGCGCTTAAACCCGCATTGAATGCAGGGGTTGAATTAGAGAACTTTTTGGGAACTGGCGAGGTATCAGGTCTCAAAGAGCTTGAAGTTACCTTGACATTATCATCAGTGTTACAGCTCAATGATAAGCCAGCAGCAAGGTTGAATGTACTCTCTGAACGAAGAATACAGCAAGATGTTGAAAAGCGAATACTCACCTTAGATATCCTCGGTGAGCTTAATCGTCGTTACATCAAAGTACTCGTATTGCAGGCGAACTTAGACGTCATAAAAGATGCAGAGGCACTTGCACTTTATACATTGAATGCCGTAACGAAACGCGTTGAAGCAGGCGCGTCCCCCTTGTTAGAACAAAAACGTGCCCAAGCTGCGCTGGCCCAAGCAAAGCTCGATGTTAATCTAGCTCAACAGGACCTAACGTTTGCCTTGCGCAGTTTATCCATCATGTGGGGGGAGCAGGTACCGAGCTTTAAGCGTGTGGAAGGCGATCTTTTTGCTTTTAATAAGATTGAGTCGTTTGATGCGCTGGCAGTCGCAATCCAAAATAGCCCTCACATTGACCTATACGCTAAACAAAGCCGTGTGCAAGCGGCGCAGCTTCGTTTAGTGCAAGCGAATAACCGCGCTGATATTGAGTGGTCAGCGGGGCTTCGCAGAATGCAAGGTATTGATGAAACAGCACTGGTTGCCGGAGTAAGCGTTCCATTGTTTCAAAAAGAACGAAACCTTGGTGAATATGAAGCAAACAGGGCACGTCTTGACGCAATAGAGCAGCAAAGACAAAGCAACGTTCGAAGCCTATTACATTCAGTTAATCAAGCGTTAGGCGAACATACACGAGCATTGCTAGAGATTGACACACTTCAGCGCAAGGTGATTCCTCCGTTAAAGGGCGCGTTAGATTTAGTCGAGAACGCCTATTTGGAGGGCCGTTTCAGCTACTTGGAATGGGTAACTACTCGACAAGAATTTCTGACAACCCGGCTGACATTAATAGAGGCAGCGTCTCAAGTTCACTTAAGCAAAACAGAAATTGAAACACTCACAGGTCTCGCGCTGACGAATGAGCACAATGATGACTCATTTCACCCAAGTCACAAAAGCAATTGGCAGCAGTCATCTAACATTTCGATAAGAAGTCATGATTATGAATAAATTCACAATACAAAAAGTACTTATTTCTATCTTCACCCTTAGCCTTTATAGCCTAACCGCAATCGCAGGAGGTAAACACAGTGATGTAAGTTCCAGCGATCAAGACAATCACGCAGGTGAAGTCGTAAGAATGAGCAATGAAACAGCAATTCAGAATGGTATTTCTGCAACTCCCGTGCTCGCACGCGATATTGCGTTAACGAGTACGCTTTATGGGCGAATTAGTGCAGACCCCGCTTCATTAAGTCATATAAGAGCACGGTTTGACGGTGTTATTAAAGATGTAAAAGTCAACATTGGCGATTCCGTTAAGAAAGGTGATATTTTAGCGGTTGTTGAGTCCAATGAGAGTTTAAAAAGTTATTCCATCACGTCACCTTTTGATGGCAATGTGATTGCGCGACATGCGAATAATGGTGAGTTATCAAACGGGCAAGTACTTTTTTCGTTAGCTAACTATAAAAACGTATGGGCACAGCTGACCGTTTTTTCACAAATGCTTAGCAGCATCAAGGTTGGACAGTCAGTTGAACTAAGCCACGCAGGTTTCAACCAAACCTCCAAGATTGCATATATTACGCCTTCAGCTGATGGCAATCCACACTCTCTTGCCAATGTAGCTGTCGATAATAGTACTGGATATTGGCCACTCGGTACGCTGGTCAAAGCACAAGTTACGACGTCAACTAAGTCAGTAAGTCATTCGGTTCCTCTATCTTCTGTGCAAGAGTATGAAGCCAAACAAGTTGTTTTTGTGGTTGAGGGTGATGAGTATGCGCCCAGAGCGGTAGAGCTTGGTGTCTCAGATGGTCACTATATCGAGGTTATCAGTGGCCTTGAAGCAGGCGAACGCGTCGTGGCTTCCAATAGCTACATAATTAAAGCAGATTTGGAAAAATCGGAGGCAGGCCATGATCATTAATGCCTCACTACAACTGATATTTCCCTGTCAAATGGCGTGTAGTTCTAAGGGAGGTTTAAGATGCTAGTTTCCATTATTCGTACCGCAATCGAAAAGCGCGGTATTTTTCTGATGCTTTCCTTTTTGGTGATTGGATTAGGCCTATTCAGTTATCAAAAGCTGCCTATTGATGCCGTACCCGATATCACCAACGTTCAGGTACAAATCAACACACAAGCAGAAGGTTATTCACCGCTTGAAACTGAACAACGTATCACCTTTTTGGTAGAAAACGCTTTGGCAGGATTACCAAACTTGGACTACACACGTTCACTATCGCGCTATGGCTTATCACAAGTGACGGCCGTTTTTGAAGAAGGCACGGATCTCTATTTTGCCAGAAACCTCATAAACGAACGGCTAGGCATTATCAAAAGCCAATTGCCCGATGGTATTGAGCCTAAGATGGGGCCGATTGCCACAGGTTTGGGTGAAATTTACATGTACACGCTTAGCGCGAAGCCCGGCACAGTAACTGTCGATGGCAGAAAATTTGATGCAATGGCGCTTCGAGAGTTACACGATTGGGTGGTGAAACCTCAACTGGCCTTGGTGAAAGGGGTAACAGAGGTTAATGCTATTGGGGGGTTTACCAAACAGTATCATGTGAAGCCTAATCCTCAACTTATGCTTAATTACGGCGTTAGTACTGACGATTTATTGCGGGCATTAAATCGAAATAACGCTAATCAGGGCGCTGGGTACATTGAACGCAACGGCCAGCAAATACTAGTACGTTCACAAGCGAGACTTTCGAGCGTTGAGGACATCGGTAACGTGGTGGTAACGCTTACAAACCGATCTCCCGTCACGGTAAGTGACATTGCAGAGGTCGCCATCGGTAAGGAGCTTAGAACGGGCGCTGCAACACGAGAAGGTCAAGAGACGGTGTTGGGCACAGCTATGATGCTAATAGGCGAAAATAGCCGAGCTGTTGCGCTAGACGTGGCTGATAAAGTGGATGAAATCCAAGCAAGCCTGCCAGAGGGCGTAATTATCCAAAGTGTATACGATCGCACTACGCTCGTGGATAAAGCCATCAATACAGTACAAAAAAACCTTGTTGAAGGCGCACTACTCGTTATTGTTGTCTTATTTTTATTGCTGGGCAATATACGGGCAGCAATTATCACCGCCGCTGTCATCCCACTTGCCATGCTTGCCACAATAATAGGCATGGTACAAACGGGCGTTAGCGCGAACCTAATGAGCTTAGGTGCGTTAGACTTTGGACTGATTGTTGACGGAGCGGTTATTATCGTCGAGAACTGTATTAGGCGATTAAGTGAATCGCAGCGGCGAACGGGTGCAATACTGCCTCTTAAAGAACGGCTGGAAGTCGTATTTGAGGCAACGAATGAGGTGATACGCCCAAGTCTATTTGGCGTGATGATAATCACGATTGTGTACATTCCTATCTTTAGCTTAACAGGTGTCGAAGGGAAGATGTTTCACCCAATGGCGGCTACCGTAATATTGGCATTGCTAGCGGCAATGGTATTTTCAATCACCATTGTGCCCGCAGCTGTTGCTATGTTTATGTCAGGCAAAGTCAGTGAAAAAGCGAGTCCAATAATCACTGGGGCTAAATCAGTTTACCGCCCTGTACTGGAGTGGGCATTAAAATTACGATGGTTGGTAGTAGGTGCAGCAACATTACTCGTAGTTATCAGTGTTTGGTTTGGGATGCGCCTAGGTTCTGAATTTGTGCCGCAACTAGATGAGGGTGACATAGCCCTTCATGCAATGAGAGTGCCCGGCACAGGAATTGAACAAGCTGTCGATATGCAAAAACGGCTTGAACAGGTCATTATGCAATACCCACAGGTAAACACCGTATTTGCTAAAACGGGTACTGCTGAGGTGGCTACTGATGCTATGCCACCCAACGTCACTGACACTTTTGTAATGCTAAAACCAATTGATGAATGGCCAAACCCTGCATTATCGAAAACGGAATTTGTCGAGCAATTGGAGAGGGATCTTCAAAATGTACCCGGCAATAACTATGAGTTTACGCAACCTATACAGATGCGCTTTAACGAATTAATTAGTGGCGTTAGGGCAGATTTAGGGATCAAGATATATGGTGATGATCTGGATAAGCTGCGGGATTCAGCTGGTGATGTTTTATCCGTATTACAAGATATTCCGGGCGCTGCTGATGCACGAGTAGAACAAGTAGATGAGATCCCCATCTTCACGGTGAACCCGAAGCCTTATGCGCTGGCGCGTTACAACTTAGACGTAACTGACTTGCAAACGTGGTTAAGTGCATCAGTTGGCGGCAAAGAAGCTGGTTTGGTATTTGAAGGCGACAGACGCTTTGAGATTGTTGTTCGTTATCCTGAAGAGATTCGCAATGATTTAGAAGCGCTGGGAAATATACCCATCATGACCAATGATGGTGAGTATGTGCCAATCGCCGAGGTGGCTGAGCTTGAATATACCAATATACCCAGTCAAATAAGTCGAGAAAACGCAAAACGCCGTATCGTCGTCACAGCAAATGTGAGAGATCGTGATTTAGGCTCTTTTGTCAATGATGCTAAAGAGCAAGTCGCAGCCAATGTGGCACTGCCGAGTGGTTATTGGATAAGTTATGGTGGAACGTTTGAGCAATTGGAAAGTGCAAGTCAACGACTGAGCTTGGTTGTGCCCGCAACGCTTTTCCTGATCCTTGCATTACTTGTGATTGCATTTGGCTCAGTCAAAGACGCCTTGATAATTTTCACAGGCGTCCCTTTGGCATTAACTGGCGGCATCTTTGCTCTTTGGATCAGAGATATGCCTCTTTCAATATCGGCAGGGATTGGTTTTATCGCGCTCTCTGGTATTGCTGTATTGAATGGTCTGGTAATGCTGTCTTTTATCAGGCAGAGGATGGAAGAGACTGGCGAGTTGGTAAACTCGATTATTGATGGTGCAATGACTCGCTTGCGGCCAGTGCTGATGACAGCGTTAGTGGCGAGTCTTGGTTTCGTGCCCATGGCGCTTAACGTAGGTACTGGCGCAGAGGTGCAGCGACCTCTGGCAACGGTGGTCATTGGTGGGATCATATCCTCTACCTTGTTAACTCTGGTTGTATTACCCGTACTCTATAGACTCGTTCACAGCAAAACTGCGATCTAATGTTAAGGGCTTTCTGATTAATGACGAAAGCCCTTATTTCGAATCACCCAGAACGGCCAAATTAGAATAATGTCGTGTCGTTCATTTTTTGACGTTGCAGGAAAGTATGGAACCAACAAGAAAAAGTGATTTAAAAAAGGCGAGAACGCTTCAAATATTAAATGTCATCTATGATGCAATTGAAGTAATAGTCGCCTTAGTAGCAGGGATAACTGCCAATAGTTCGGCGCTCATAGGATGGGCATTGGACAGCACAATAGAGGTGGTAAGTGCTGCCACCCTTGGCTGGCGTCTACACGGTGAGCTTAAAGGAATTGATGAAGATCAGGTAAATAGACGGAAGAAAATTACTCTCTACGTGATTGCAGTATCATTTACTTTGGTCTGTATATTTATATCTTATGATTCAATTACAAAACTTCTTAGTCAGCAAACTTCAAGCTGGAGCACTATGGGGTTAATCATTTTAGTTACTTCTTTGCTTATCAACCCTATTCTTATTTATTTCAAAAGAAAATATGGTCGTAAGCTGGACAGCCCAGCGTTACTTGCCGATGCCAAAGATACCTTTATCTGTTTATACCAGACTATCGTTGTTCTTGCTGGTTTGCTATTGGTAAATTGGTTAGGTTGGTGGTGGGCAGATCCTGTGGCGGCGTTGCTCATTGTACCTTATGCAGCAAAAGAAGGTTGGGAGGCCTACACTAAAGCAAGAAAAATCAACGTTGATAAGAAGTAACAGGCGTATAGACGTTTACAATACATTCTCTCAAAACTGACGTTATTCATTTTGTAAAAACTATAATAGTTTCTTAATTACTTAGATTTTTATCAGGTAATGCTGTTAGTGGAGCAGTTCTATACTTCGGTGATCGCAGTACTGCACATAAGGTAATGATCCATGCATCCAATGGTTAAAATACAAATACACAGGAAGCCATAGCGCTTTTAACTGAATCAGGGTTAGATTTACATCGTGCTAAAGGAGGGGAAACATGAGTGAGTTTTTAACGCAATGGCAAGAGGCCGCCCACACTACTCTGGGCCTATTCTGGATGGCTTTTTGGGCCTTCGCGCTTGGTTATTTAATAAGCTCAATGATCCAAGTTTTTGTCACCAAAGAGAGAATGCAAAAATCCATGGGAAAAACCGGACCCAAAAGCGTCGCATTGGGCACTTTCTTTGGTTTTATATCCAGTTCCTGTTCCTTCGCAGCTTTATCAACAACGCGTGCTCTATTTGCAAAAGGTGCAGGCTTAATCCCTTCGCTTGCTTTCATGCTGGCGTCCACCAATTTGGTGGTGGAATTAGGCATAATCATTTCTATTTTTCTTGGGTGGCAGTTTGTTGTAGGAGAATATGTCGGTGGTATTCTACTTATCCTAGCCGTTTGGCTTTTGGTCAAACTGACGTGTAAAAATGAATTTGAGGAAAAATCCCGAGAGCATGCAAAAAAAGCAGAAGGTGGCGATAACCAAGCGAATAGCAAGGAAAAAAGCTGGAAAGATAAAATAGCGAGTAAAGCGGGATGGCACCAAGTTGCTAGCCGCTACACGATGGAATGGAAGATGGTATGGAAAGATGTGACCATTGGGTTTACGGTCGCCGGTATCATCGCGGTATTTGTTCCCACTGAATTTTTTCAATCACTTTTCATCGGAGCCGGGCAAGAATCGAACTCCTTTTTGCAAATTCTTGCACAAACCATCGTTGGCCCCGTTGCGGCCTTTTTTACTTTTATCGGCTCCATGGGCAACATTCCGCTAGCGGCCGTGTTATTCGGGCAGGGGGTAAGTTTCGCTGGAGTAATGGCGTTTATCTTTAGTGATCTGGTGGTATTTCCAGTGTTGCGGATTCAGGCGCAGTACTATGGCTGGAAAATGGCCATTTATATACTGATTGTATTTCTATGTGCGCTTGTGGGCGTCTCGCTTGTCATGCACTATGGACTCGATCTCTTGGGACACTTGCCTGATGCTTCAGGATTTCAGTCAATGACAGATCGTGAGTTTTTTAACATAGACTACACGTTTTTCTTGAATTTGCTCTTTCTCGCGCTAACCGCTGCATTCATAGTTTGGCATTACTACAAAAAAGAAAAATCGATGTCAGCTAATCGAAGCCTTGGCGACTGGATACTGCTGTCGCTTTCGATTGTCGCGTATGGATGGCTTGCAATTGGTGTTGCTGTGCTTCCATTTTTATAGTTTACAAGCGCAGTTTTCTTAAATTGGGCGACTTGCATCGAGCCTACTTCTAGCCTCGTCTATACAGTCATATCTGAATTGCTGATAACCGTTGTGCTCAGTTAGTTTTTTTTGAGAGGGAATGCTCTGTATCATTTACACAAACACAAGTTTAGATTATCATGATAAGGTATTTTTAAGAGAACTGTATGTTTAAACCACTTTCAAAAGTCTTAGTTGTTGTTGCCATGCTTACTGCCTTTGTTGGGCAAGCATTGGCTTATACATCTATGTCTTGTGAAATGTCGGCAGATTCTCATCAATCTCATATGACTATGGAACACTCTTCAATGAAGTCTCATGAAGGTATGGAACATGGTGATATGAAGGCTAGTGCTTCAAGTTCAAAAGACTGCTGCGACGTAGACTGTATTTGTCCTGCAAATGCATGTACATCAGTCACATTTTTGAATTCACACAATGGTTCACCTGATATTTTGGGCTTTACTGAAGCTATAGTGAACCAAGGCGCTGAACACCCAAAGTCAATGTCTACTTCCCTTTTCCGTCCACCAATATTTGCCTAACACAGGGTTAGTGCGTCCAAAATTTACGCACAGAATAACTTTTCTTGTTAATTAATTAAGCGCTAGTGCGCCTATATTTTATCCAGCATTGTCTGGGGGCAAAATGATCAAATTATTTTTTAAGTTAGCGGTAGCTATACTGCTAATACCAGCGTTTACTCACGCTACCGAGCATAATCATGAAAGTCATGTCGAAGCAAAGCTAATCGAGTTATTAGTTTACAAAACTCCGACTTGTGGATGTTGCAAAAAGTGGATAACCCATATTGAAGATGAAGGGGTGATTGCGCACTCCAAAGATTACCGCAACATCTCCAATATAAAAACTAAGTACGGTATCAAACCTAATTATCGCTCTTGTCATACAGCCGTTACTAGAAATGGCTTTGCGTTTGAAGGGCATGTGCCTGCCAAATTCATAAAACAATTTTTAGCTGAAAAACACAACAACGCCATTGGTTTGTCAGTTCCATCGATGCCTGTTGGCTCTCCGGGGATGGAAGTAGGTGAACGTTTTATGCCTTACAACGTGTTGATTCTATTTAAAGATGGTACTAGCGAAGTGTATGCAGAGGTGAAAACCTATGAGGAGCAATTCTAATGAAATTTGGAATTCCAAGTCTGTTAAAGATTACTATTAGTTTAATGATCGGGTTTTCTGCATTTTATGCCCAAGCAGAAAAGATCATTTCACTTGATCAGGCGATAGCATTAGCACAGCAAAATGACCCTTGGCTGCACGGCAGCAAGTTGAAACAGCAAGCTGTTGAGTATAACAGTATAGCTTCTGGAACATTGCCTGACCCTATTATGTCTGTGGGCATGATGAATTTACCAACAGATACATGGAACTTAGATCAGGAAGGTATGACTCAATTTAAAGTTGGAGTTTCTCAACTGTTTCCTAGAGGAGATAGTTTGGAACTCAAACGACAACAGCTAAAAATCGAATCAACTAAATACCCGCTGTTACGCGAAAATCGTAAGGCGAAATTGAAAAGTGAAGTTTCCCAACTTTGGTTAGACGCTTTTCTAGCGCAACAAACCATTAAGTTAATCGAGAACGATTGGGAACTATTTGAGCAGATGGCGGAGATAGCAAAAGCCAGTTACTCAAATGTGATTGGAAAAACAAGACAACAAGATGTCATTCGAGCACAACTAGAAATCGTTCAATTGAAAGATAGGTTGACAGTCCAGAGGCAAAAATTAGAAACCTCAATTGCTCGTCTAAACGAATGGCTTCATCTTTATGATGACAGTAACTATGAAAAAGCGTTTGATTTTGACGCGCAACCAATGGCATTCAATGTCTCAGAAACTCTACCTGAAATTCGATTGCAAACCCCCGCATTTTTAAAGAAGGCTCATTATTCGCGAAATGCTCTGGCATTAGAATTAGAAAATCACCCTGCGATTCGCTCAATTGATGTTCAGAAAAAAGTGACTGAAACAGCTGTTGATATAGCCAAACAACAATATAAGCCCCAGTGGGGAGTAAACGCCAGCTATGCCTATCGTGATGATATGCCATCAGGAGATAATAGAGCAGACTTGTTTTCTGTTGGTGTGACGTTTGATTTACCGTTATTCACTGAAAATAGACAAGATAAACAAGTTGCCGCATCAATCGCGGAAACAGAAGCTGTCAGAACAGAGAAATTGCTGTTAACAAAACAAATGATTAGCGAAATTGAAAAAGAGCTAAGGCAACTGAAAAGACTATCAGAAAGGCAGTCAATATATAAAGAACAATTGCTTACGCAAACCCACGACCAAGCAGAAGCTTCGTTGACTGCTTATACCAACGATGATGGTGATTTTTCTGAAGTTGTTCGAGCTAGAATCGCAATGCTTAATGCCAGAATTTCCGCACTAAAAATAGATGTTGATGCATTGAAAACAGTAACTCGTATCAATTATTTCTTCGCACAGTCACATTCAAAATCAGCACCCGCACACACTGGTAAATTCGGAGAGAAATAATGTCATCTAATACAAAAATAATTATCGCGATCATCATTGGTGCAGCAATAGGTGCTGGGACATTGGGTTTATTCCTAAATCCTAACTCTGAAGGACCGAAAACAAATTCTGAAGAGAAAAAGCCGCTTTATTGGGTTGCCCCGATGGATTCTAATTACCGCCGGGACAAGCCCGGTAAATCTCCAATGGGGATGGACTTAATTCCTGTGTATGAAGATGAATCATCAACTGATGACTTCGGCCCCGGTGCTGTTAGGGTCGCTCCTCATGTGGTGAATAATCTTGGTGTTCGTACCGCACCTGTTGAGCTAGAAAATATGCACACTGAAATCTCTACGGTGGGTTATGTACAATATGACGAAGATAAACTAATTCATATCCACCCACGTGTTGATGGCTGGATCGAAAAACTATACGTTAAGGCTGAGGGTGACCCTGTAGAAAAAGGTCAACCCCTTTACAGCTTATATTCTCCCCAGTTAGTTAATGCTCAAGAAGAATTGTTAATCGCCTTAAAGCGCGATAACGGCTCGTTAGTTACGGCAGCTAAAGATCGTCTTAAAGCCTTACAACTTTCAGCAGGCTTGATTAAAGAACTAGAGCAAACAAAAAAAGTTCAACAAACAATTACCTTTTATTCGCCTCAAGCAGGTGTTGTAGATGGGTTAAAGATACGAGAAGGTTTTTATGTGAAACCGGGAGATACTTTGCTTAGTATCGGCAAACTTGACCAAGTATGGGTAGAGGCTGAAGTGTTTGAACGAGATGCAGCGCTTATCAAAGAAGGGTTGCCAGTATCGATGACTCTAGACTACTTGCCCGGAGAAGATTGGACAGGTGTGGTTGACTATGTTTACCCAGCATTAAACAGTAAAACTCGCACACTTAGAGTTCGCTTGAAATTTGATAATCCTGATTTTCAATTAAAGCCCAATATGTTCGCACAAGTTTCGATCCATGCGAATCAAGCCGACAGTGCGATTATTGTTCCTAGAGAGGCGGTCATACGCACAGGCAAGCAAGACAGAGTCGTTCTCGCCTTAGGTGACGGACAGTTTAAATCAATTGAGGTAACTATTGGTCGAGTTGATAAAGATAGTATCGAGATTCTGAGCGGTTTAAATGAAGATGATGTTGTTGTTACGTCTGCTCAATTCCTAATTGATTCGGAATCAAGTAAGTCATCAGACTTTAAGCGTATGACACATGATGAGGTGCCGAACTCTATCTGGATGCAAGGTGAAGTAAACAGCGTCATGACAGGACATCGTATGGTCAATATTACACATGGCCCGGCTGAAGCTTGGGATTGGCCGGAAATGACAATGGACTTTAATGTGGCTGAGAATGTTGATGTTGACTCTTTAAAGTCAGGTCAATCTTTACACTTCGAGGTGTCTAAAACCGAAGATAGTGGATATGAAGTAACTGGTATTCATATCATGAGTCAGCCAGAAGTATCCTTTGCAACAGTCTCAGGTTTAATTAATGAAATAAACTTAGGCAATCGCACTTTCAATATTAGTCGAGGCCCAATAGAGAAGTGGGATAGACCTGCTGCGACGATGGATTTTATCGTCGCGGAAAATATAGAAATAGCTGACTTTAATGTTGGTGATAACGTCACTTTCACGTTTGAAGTGAGAGATGAATTGGTTATCACTGAAATTTCCCTTGAAGTAAATGAAAAAAACAGCGACGAACATGAGACAAATCATGAACAGAAAGCTGTTGTCGATCATTCGAACCATTAAATAGGGAGATTAGAAATGATTGAATCAATAATTAGATGGTCAGTGGGCAACCGTTTCTTTGTGTTATTAACCACGCTTATCATCGCATTTGGTGGAATATTTGCGTTAAAAAATACACCTGTCGATGCGCTTCCTGACTTGTCAGATGTACAAGTAATTATCAAAACGAGTTATCCGGGACAAGCACCTCAGGTAGTACAAGATCAAGTAACTTTTCCTTTAACTACTGCGATGCTTTCAGTACCGGGAGCACAAACGGTTCGAGGTTATTCGTTCTTTGGCGACTCATATGTCTACATCATATTTGACGACGACACAGACCTTTATTGGGCAAGGAGTCGTGTGTTGGAGTATTTGAGTCAAGTTGCTTCAAGTTTACCAGATTCAGCAAAACCACAGCTAGGGCCTGATGCAACAGGTGTGGGCTGGGTTTATATATATGCGCTCACTGATAAATCTGGTAATCATGATCTTAGTCAGTTGCGAAGTATCCAAGACTGGTTTTTAAAATACGAGCTTCAAACGGTTCCGGGAGTCTCTGAGGTCGCTGCAATTGGTGGCATGGTTAAACAATACCAAGTTCAAGTTGATCCAGATAAGTTGCGCGCCTACGGCATACCATTGACTCACGTTCAAATGGCGCTGAAAAGAGGTAACCAAGAAACAGGTGCGTCTGTTGTTGAAATGGCCGAAGCTGAGTACATGGTAACTGCCACAGGCTATATTCAATCCGTTGGTGACATCGAAAAAATACCGTTAGGCGTTAATGAGCAGGGCACGCCATTACGTATTGGCGATATAGCTGATGTTGGATTGGGTCCACAGATGCGCCGAGGGATAGCGGAGTTAAATGGTGAAGGCGAAGTTGTTGGTGGCGTTGTGGTAATGCGCTTTGGAGAAAACGCACAGCAAACAATTGATGGTGTAAAAGAAAAACTTGAATCATTAAAAGCCTCTTTGCCTGAAGGTGTTGAAGTTGTTCCTGTTTATGACAGATCTAAGTTAATTGAACGAGCGGTTAGCAATCTATCAGACAAATTGATTGAAGAGCTAATTGTGGTTGCACTAATTTGTGCGGCATTTTTGTTTCATCTACGTTCTTCCATTGTCGCAGTTATTACCTTGCCTTTAGGAATTTTGGTGTCTTTTATCATCATGTACATGCAAGGTATCAATGCCAATATTATGTCATTAGGTGGGATTGCAATAGCGATAGGAGCCATGACGGACGGTGCAATTGTAATGATTGAAAATATGCACAAGCACATGGAAGCTCTTAATAAAAAGGGCGTGCCATTGACGGATGAAAACCGTTGGCAAATTGTTGCTAAAGCTGCAAGTGAAGTTGGTCCAGCATTGTTTTTCAGTCTACTTATTATCACAGTGTCATTCTTACCAGTCTTTATTCTAGAAGCTCAAGAAGGAAGAATGTTTGCCCCTCTTGCATACACTAAAACCTATGCGATGGCTGCATCCGCTGGATTGGCAATAACTCTGGTTCCCGTTCTTATGGGATATTTTATTCGTGGAAAGATTATATCGGAAAAGAAAAACCCATTGAACCGCGTACTGACCGCTCTGTATATGCCTGTGTTAAGACAGGTTATGAAATTTCCAAAATCAACCATTGTAATTGCGTTATTGGTTACCGCCGTGGGTTTTTGGCCTGTTAATAAGATTGGCAGTGAATTCATCCCGCCTTTAGATGAAGGTGACCTGATGTATATGCCAACAACTTACCCCGGTATATCCATTGGTAAAGCTCGTGAATTATTACAACAAACGGACAAGTTACTTCGCACAGTGCCTGAAGTCGAGACCGTTTTTGGCAAAGTCGGTCGGGCTGAAACTGCTACTGACCCTGCCCCTTTAACGATGATTGAAACTTTCATTCAATTGAAACCACAAGAGCAGTGGCGAGACGGAGTAACCACTGAAAGTTTAAAAGCTGAATTTGATGAATTGGTTAAATTACCCGGCTTAACAAATGCTTGGGTGATGCCAATAAAAACCCGGATAGATATGCTAGCGACGGGTATCAAAACTCCTGTTGGAATAAAGGTAGCAGGACCTGACCTTGATAAGATTCAAGAAATAGGTCAGCAAATTGAACAATTGTTACCAGCGGTAGAGGGAACAGCATCGGTTTATTCCGAGCGTGTAGCTGGCGGCCGTTATATCAAGATAGATATTTCTCGTGAAAAGGCGAGTCGATTCGGGTTAAATATTGCTGATGTTCAGCAGGTGGTATCGACGGCTATTGGAGGCATGAATGTCACTCAAACTGTGGAGGGACAAGAGCGTTACCCTGTCAATTTAAGATATCCACAAGACTATAGAGATTCGCCTGAGCAACTCGCTAGATTGCCTGTTATTACTCCGAATGATCAGCGTATCGCATTGGGAGATGTAGCAGATATCCGTGTTGAGAATGGCGCTCCGGGAATAAAAAGTGAAGACGCTCGCATTAATGGCTGGTCATTTATTGATATCGAAGGCGTGGATGTCGGGACATATGTAGAGAATGCTAAAGAGTACCTTGAGCAAAATCTAGAAATTCCAACAGGTTACTCAATCTCTTGGGCTGGGCAGTATGAATATATGGAAAGAGCAAAAGAAAAATTGACATTTGTTTTGCCCTTAACGCTAGCCATTATTTTGATCTTGCTCTATTTGAATTTCCGCTCGTTTAGCGAAGTAGCCATTATTGTCGTGACATTACCTATGGCAATGATTGGTGGCTTATGGCTAATGTATTTGGAAGGATTTAACTTTTCCGTCGCTGTAGGTGTTGGTTTTATTGCGCTAGCAGGTGTTGCCGTAGAGATTGGAGTCATCATGCTGGTTTACTTGAATCAAGCTCTTACAGATCTCAAGGAAAAAGCGACCGAGCGAGCAGAACAGATTTCTGACGCAGATTATCAAGATGCCTTGTTACATGGCGCTGGTTTGCGTGTACGCCCTGTCATGATGACCGTGGCAACAATCATCATCGGTCTATTACCTATTTTATATGGAACAGGCACTGGTTCGGAGGTCATGAGTCGCATCGCAGCACCTATGGTCGGTGGGATGACGAGTGCAGTGTTACTAACTCTCATTGTACTGCCTGCTATTTATTCAATTGTTAAAAAGAGAGAAATAAATTTCTTTAATCAAGAGTTATCAAAAAGCTAAATTTAGTCGTTAAACCATAAATTTTAAAAGAGGTAAATATGAAAGCATTAATCAAAATCTTAGCGGTAATCAGCGTTGTTATTAGTAGCGCTGTGTTCGCACACGTAAATCTTGAAAAAAGTTCGCCTTCGGATAATGCAATGTTAATGACATCCCCAGAGGAACTTACACTTAAGTTCAGTAAAGAAGTGCGTTTAGTCAAAGTATCGTTAAAAAATAAGCAGGGAAAAAAAGTAAAGTTTGGCTTTCAACCTTCAAAAGAAGCGAGCAGTGAATTCTCATGGAAGCTACCTCAGTTGGCTCCAGCCAATTACATCGTAGATGTCACTTTCTTAGGTAAAGATGGTCACAAGATGAAGGACAACTTTGGCTTCATGGTTCATTAATTAAGTAGAGTAATTACTATGGAAATTTATATCTGGAATACGGTCATAGTGCTGACGAAAACTGCGTTCTACGTTGGCTTTGCCTGTATTGCTGGATATACATTTTTTGGCAATGTGTACGGCGGTAATACTTTGGAAAATGGAGAAAGAAGATCATTTAGTCAGATAACCCTTATTGCCGCCTTAATAGCTTTTCTAGCAAATGCAATTTGGTTCTTTGCTAACACTGGCGCAATGGTTGAAGAAGGAATAGTAGGAGCGCTAGACCTAGATATGATTAGTATCATGTGGGATTCGTCAATAGGCGATACCACACTATGGCGCTTGATTGGCCTGATTGGGGTTGCGATAGTAGTAATTTCTTCTCAATTTTGTGTTTGGAAGCTTACTAAATTTGTCTTAAACGCCGTGCTTGTCATATGTCTATTTTTTCTTTCTTATTCATTTACTTTGGCTGGACACGTTTCCGTCATGGGGGTCTTTGAAAAAGGTCTATTAATGGTGCATGTCATTGTAATGGCGTGGTGGTTTGGTGCCCTTTACCCTCTTAAAAAAGCCTGCAATAAGTTGGAATTCGAAAAGCTTTATCAATTGATGGAAAGGTTTGGAAAACAAGCTAGTGTCATGGTAAGTCTGCTCTTAATCGCTGGCTTATTATTGGCAATTCAGTTGGTGGGTGGATTAGATGCTCTGCTATTTACTAATTATGGACAAACCATATTAGTTAAATTGTTGTTAGTGATTTGCGTAATGAAGATAGCCGCTACACATAAATTGAAATTAGTCCCGCAGCTCAAAAATAATGATGACAGAAAAACATTATCCAAATCAATCTCAATTGAAATGTTTGTAGCTATTGCCATTTTATCTGTAACAGCAGTGCTTACTAGTATTGTCGGCCCTGTAAATTAAACCTGAAAAGAGAATGAAAATGAAAAAAAGAAATATACTACTCGTTTTATTAATGACGGTTAGCTTTGTAGTTCACGCTCATGGTGACAAACAAAAAGATAAAGGAATGCTTAAAGGGCTGGATACCCCAGCTGCAAAAGTTGTATTAGCTTTTCATGAAGCGTTAGAAACAAGTAACAAAGAGCTTGCGCGTGCTCAATTAGCTGATGATGTCACCATTTATGAGGGCGGTCGTGTTGAAAGAAGCGCAGACGAATACGCTCATCATCATATGTTGTCTGACATGAAGTACTTGGCGGCTATGAAGAGCGAAACATTAGAGCACCAAGTGACAGTTCTTGGTAATACTGCGATATCGGCCTCGCGTAGTCATACTACAGGCTCTTACAAGGGTAAAGAGCGCGATTACGAAGGTATGGAAACAATGGTGCTGGAAAAACAAAATGGTGAATGGAAAATCAAGCACATTCATTGGTCTCATTAAATTATTGGTAAAAAAGACTGAGAATAAAATTGACTTCACCACAGTGTTATCTGTGCGAAGCTTTGAGAAAAAATGGAACCCAGTATTATCAGGAGTGCGCTAAAGCTTGTCGCAACTTAATTGATATATGTCGGAAAACCGTGAAATCGTGCTGTTGTTCGTAAGAGTTTAATTGCTTTTTTTGTTTGGAATTTCTTGCGAAAAAAGTTTGTAATAAAACGTAGCAGACCATGTCAGCATCATAAAGCCTAGAAGTGATTGCATCGCTGTGATGAATTTAATATGGCCTTCGGGGTTGAACTCACTCAACCCTAGGGTCGTCATAGTCACTAATGAATGGTAAAAGTAATCTCTGAAAATTGGTTTAAACGCTTTAGTAAATTCACCAAGCTCAAGGAGTTGGTGAGCAGCCCAATATATGCCTGTAAAGTAAAATGACTCAACAATATGTACTGCAAATATTATAAGTAATGCAAGCATCGCCTGCCATACCGAAAGACAGCAGTCACATTTTACATAATACCGTTGAAGTCCGTACAGTACATAGTAATGTGTCAAACAGGCCGCTAAGACGCCAACTAGTGCGATTAAAACTGCTAAAACCATTGATCCCCTCTGCTTAACTCAAACTGTCAAACCCTCATAGGTTCATAATGTTGGTTCGCTATTTGCTATAATTCAAGAATTTGGTTTTAAATGGCTTTAGTACGGCCAGATTTATGTAAAGTTTACAAATCTTAATAAGGATTGCTAATGAAATATTCCAAGTTTGCAGCGATGATTATCACCTCTACTATTGCAATGTTCATTATGATGTATCTTAACACCTATACTGTTTCGCATATTTGGTTCAGCGAAACACGCTCGTATATGGCGCTCTATATGGGGGCGGGGATGGCCATAATTATGTTGGCGTTTATGCTGGGAATGTACACCAATAAGAAAATAAATACAGCGATTTTTATTGGGGCGGCATCTGTATTCTTGGTGTGCGTCTATTTGGTTCGCTCTCAGACAACGGTAGCAGATTCTTCTTACATGAAAGCGATGATACCGCATCACTCAATTGCAATATTGACTAGTGAACGTTCAGGCATTGAAGACGTTCGCGTCAGGGAGTTAGCCGATAACATTATCAAGGCCCAGCGCAAGGAAATTAAAGAAATGGAATGGTTAATTAAAGACATTGAAGCCAATGGTAAGGCGATCACACAGGCTGAAGCATCCCAAAGACCAGTTCCATCGTTTGAGGGTAAAGTCGGAAAAGGAGGGGAAGATGAGTAAAACAGTTAAACTATATAGAATGGTGACTGATGAGCATATTTGTCCCTATGGTTTGAGATCCAAAGACTTGTTAGAGAGGCAAGGATATGAAGTAGAAGATCATGAACTCACCTCTAGACAAGAAGCTGACGAATTTAAAGCCAAGCATGATGTACAAACGACCCCACAAGCTTTTATCGACGGCCAACGAGTTGGCGGGTACGATGATTTGAGAGAGTATTTCAATAAAGGTGAAGCAGGGCAAACGGGTACGACGTACACGCCTGTTATCGTCATATTTTCAGTAGCAGCACTTCTGGCTATAGCCGTACAATACTTCGTTGCTGGTTCTTATATTTCTATCAGAACCTTGATGCTATTTATTGCATTTTCGATGACCTTTTTAGCGGTGCAAAAATTAAAAGATTTATACAGCTTTACAAATTCTTTTATCACTTATGATTTGTTAGCGATGAAATGGATAAGATATGGCTATATTTACCCATTTATAGAAGCATATGCAGGGATCGGGATGGTTGCCCAACTGCCGGCGCTGGCAGTAGCTCCTTTCTCATTATTCATTGGAACAGTGGGTGCAATATCTGTCTTCAAAGCGGTGTATATTGATAAACGGGAATTAAAATGTGCTTGTGTCGGTGGTGACAGCAGCGTTCCCCTTGGTTTTGTATCGCTATCTGAAAATTTATTTATGATAGCGGGCGCACTGATTATGTTGTTTTGATAATGTGTTTTAAGACTCGTTAGAGGTCACTAGACAGTTGCATAGCCGCCAACAGTCGAAATATTTAGAGCGTCTCGCTACCTTTTTTAGTGGCCGTAATTGGTACGAACACCACAGGCGGCTTGACGCTGCGCGGTGACGCAACAATACACAGTATTAAGATTCCTCTATTACGTCGTTTGGTGTCAACTATAAAGGTTATACTCAGGTCATATCTGACCTACCAATTTAAAGGTATGGATCCGATTTAATCGGTCAGTCCGTTCAGAGGGATTGCCCATCACGAAAGTGTCTAATAATCAGAAAGGAGCCAGTGGAAGGCGCTGGAAACGCCTCTCACTGGTATTGCGACAGTACAATATCCTCAGCTTTACTATAGCTATTGCTCATGATTTAAGCAAAAAATTCAGTAAGTGACCCCTTAAGGGCTGATTCACCATAAAAAACCGCAACCGCGCCAGATCGCTCTTCGCATTGCCGTTAGCGTAAAAACGCTGATATGCGGGGCGAATACCGACCTCCACCATGCGTCTGTAACACATCATGTAGTACACAACTACCTAGCTTCGATGTCGGTCTCTCGCTACATGCTTTCTGTAAACTAGCATCATTTATATTCTATTGATGGTTTTAATTGTATCGTTTGCCCATTTCGTAACTAGCTGTTTATTCATATTAAAAGGCGAAGAGCTTAGGCTAGGTGGGTGACGTGCAAAAGCAGATTTTATTTTATTCTTCTTTAGGAATTCTCTCGGCCAATTAAGCGAGTTATCTACCAAAGATAAAAGAATTGGATCGACCCTACTTCTAGCTTCATCTAAGCAACCATATTTGAATACCAGAGTTGATAGATGCTTAGTGTCTTTGCTGCAATTGTCAGCGGCAATGTAATCACTCAAATCAATTTCTATCAATGTAAAAGATTCCAGAGTTGAAGTGTCTCGTAAATGAGCTATTGCAGATAGTCGTGGTGCTTTGTTTGGTTTCTTAAGGTGTACCCTTGAGTGTCCTACCTTGCTTAGTTGCTTTGTTTCGAATCCTGCTAGTGCAAAATGTGGCTTTTGTGCAATTATATTGACCATTTCCCTAAATTTGTCAAAAACTGATACGTCAGCCATGTCGCTGGTGTTGCTTGACGTACTCACTGGCACAGCTAATCCTAAAATGTCTGGCAGATCCGTACTAGCAATGTCGCTCCCAGAAACTTCTCGCTCAGTATCATTCACAACTAGCCGTATCTTTCCGCTTTTAGTAAGCGTGTTGGCAGATCGCGATGGTTCCAGAGAAAATTCTGAACTGCTCTTAGACTCAACGATTCTCGCGGGCAGAAAAGTGCTCGCACTTTGTTCGTCATCAATTTCATATAGTTCAGGTGTGGAGCCTTCTTCACGCTTAGTATCATCTGACTTTTTGACTGTGGTAGTCAACCAGTCACGACTAACAAACCGAATGGTCTCTGGAAGTGAGTGAGGAACTTTGCTCAAGCTTGTTATTTCGCTGACGATTTGAATCGGATTTTGCCCGAAAATACCACCGTACTTAAGTACTTTTACGCTTAAAACACAACCATGGAGTGATGGAGCGTCGAAACCAAACGTCCACCACGTAGAGTAGGTATCACGGTTTGAATGTGTTGTGCCCTTAATCGATTTTCGATATTTCAGAAAATTTTCGTTTATCGATAAGAAAGCCTTGCGCCCTGCTTTATCTGCCAGCGTATAAGCGAATTTATTGGCATTGAAAATTCGCTCAAACTGACCTTTTGTTAGTTGGGCTGTCGGATTGACCTGAACGATAAGGTTTTCCGAGTCTGGTGTGAAAGTATAGAAGTCGATAGCTAACGATGTTGGTTCGAGAGCATAGTGAAATATCTTACTATTCTGGAGAAATAGTATTCTTGCGAGTTCTAGCTGAGGTATGGCGACATAACCCTTATTTGTTTCAACTATTAAATAGCGCTCGAATCTTTTGATTCCGTCTACTGGTGGAAGTTGAAGATCCACGCCACTCTTGTTACCAACAATTTTTCGCCACGCGAACGTTGTTATTTGTGTCGGACTTTGAGCATTTTCTGTTCTGTTATATTGCCGTCCGACAGCAAGATCTGAGATAAGAGAAGCTAAAACAGATTTTATTTCTGAATTCTTGAATCTGACCTGTATATACCAGTCAGCTTTATTTGCAGGCCTGAAAAGCTTACCGAGGTAAAGTAACTCATCGTTATCCTCTATACCTTTTATTTTGTATTTTTTATTATCCAATCGATACACCAGCCACATGTTGTTGTTACGACCGATGATATTGATCTTTGTGTATTTATTCTAGCGGCTCGGTATAGCTTCCATGGATTTACGCGTATATTTTTGGCGGTAAAAAAGCGAGCGCTTTGGAGCAATCTTCTGCATTGATAGTCTTCATAAGACTCACTGTAAACCTTTAAAAATTTGTTGGTTAAGGGAAGTTGGCGGAGGTTTTTTTCTATAGTCGCCGAATTGGGCAAGCACGAAAGAAACCATCTCCTCGACCGCCGTGGTGAGTAAATGTCATTTTCTTCGTATAGTGCACGAAATAATAGCTTACACATCGCGAAGTCACGTTTCTGCCAAGAAACTCTGATCAGATCACCCTTTCGCTGAACTCTGTGCTGATGATTAACCTGCAACAACCAGCGTTTGTCAGCCCTGTAGAGTGCAGTATAAAGCTTCTCACTATCACAGTTTGAATACCGGGCGGCTTTCGGTCCGTGCTGCCGTAAAAGAATTAACCATGCATGTTTCCAATTTTCCAACGTTTCTTCTGAATGCTGAAATGAGCTTTTGCTATAGTTTTTTGGGTGTTGTATTGAAGGGATCGGTGAATTCGTAAGAGCGTCCCACCAATTACCGATATTTCCGTTGAAAAAGGGTAGTGCTGCAATCATATGCATCACATACATATGTTGTTTTCTGTGTTTTCTGAAAAGTGATGCGACATTGCCGTCAAAATATGACTTTGTAAAACCCAGCTTCTTTAGCCATCTCCATGTCCAGTAGCCTTTAATAAAATGTGAGATGTCGTTTAGCCTTAAGTAATGGCCTCGGTTGAAATTTCTTTCTAGGGCAAGCTGATGATAAAAATTAGTTAGTTGAGGAAAACTGAACTGATGATGATTGTGCACCAAATGCATGGTCGCCTTGGCGATTAGTTCTTCCTGCCAGAAAGCATATTTGATATTGATTTGGGTTTCGGAACAGAAAGCTAGCTCGTCCAATAAAGGTCGGAACGTATGTCGACTCAAACCATGAATAACATCGTTTGTTAAAACGAAGTGCACGCCATGAACGTGACAGCAATTCGTAAATAGTCCAAACCAGCGCCTGTCCCAAAAAGGTTCACCGAAAAACTCCAATTGTTCCTTAACGCAAACTGGACAGTATCGAAAGAAATGATTCTGTTTCAGTGCGCATGTAGCTATACCTAAACTCGTTGTGTATGTGTTGTTTTTACAAGCAAGCATTTGAGTAAACATCTTTTCTTTAATTCTGGCCTCGCTGAAAGCGGTATAAAGAGGAAATAATGTGTGCTTACTTATGATGTCTGTTGCTGAAAACATCGTAGAAGGTCTAACATTCTCAACGGCACGAGCTATGCCGTTAGGCATTTCTGGTGATGCGATAACAGTCTTCTTTCTGAAAACGTCCTCCAGCAGTAACTTGTCTGGCAGTAAGCCACACCGAACTTTATAACGAGCTAGTACGCTGTAGAACAGCTCGTTTGGGTAAGGCTCTGGAAATAGCGGTAAAGTTACCATAAGTCCCCAATTTCGGGACAATCATGTTTGTCATCATAATAGGGACAAAACACTTTGTCACTTTTTTGGGGACAAATGATAAAATCAACAAACCATCAGAGTTACCAGAAGCTGATTGCTTGGCTTAAAAAGTCCCGTCTCGATCGAGGACTAACCGTTAGGCAGCTTGGTGAGTTGTTGAACGAACCTTTTCAGTTTGTGAGTAAAGTGGAGAAGGGACAGAGAAATTTGTCAGTACATGAGTATGTGCAGTATTGTGAGGCATTGGGTATTGACGCGTGTATAGGATTAAAAGTTTTTAGTCGGTAAAAATGATCGATGAATAATTTTGAGACTTATACGGTAGTGACGGGTATATTTGCACTTAAGTGTTTGAAGAAGTTTGTTAAAATTCTGACGAATTTTATCGCTTTTTATGGTCTAAATACAAAGTAATCGAAGTATGTCTTACGGTGTCGTAGGGTCTTAAAAAGTAATTAGCAGGAAAGGAAAGTGTTAAAAGTTAACGGAAAAATGCTTACTTGGGCGAGAGAAGATTGTGGTCTTTCTTTGGAAGATGCAGCGCTTAAGCTCGGATATAAAGATAGTAAGCAAAGTTCAGCTGCTGAAAAATTACTTCACGTCGAGAAAACTGGAGAAATATCTAAATCCTCATTTACTAAAGCACAAACAACTTACCGTAAGCCTGTATTAACTTATTACCTCAATGAGCCTCCGATTCCTACTAGTGTTGGAGAAGACTTTAGAACGCCTGAAAGTGCTAGTGATCCTAGGCAAAACAACATAGTGAAAGCAATACTCTCTAATGTTGTAGCTAGGCAAAGCATGATCAAAGAGCTTTTGGTGACTGAAGATGAAGTTCAGCATTTGAAGTTTATTGGCTCTTTGAACATGAGCATGGAACCAGAAACTGCCGCTACAAAAATAAGAAAGTTATTTGACATTACTCTCACCGAGTACAGAAAAGGCACTGATTATGGACGCTCCTTTAATTATTTAAGAAAGAAAATTGAAGCAAAGGGAATTTTTGTACTGATAAAGGGAAACTTAGGCAACTATCACAGTGATGTTGAGGTCGGTACGTTTCGCGGTTTCGCTATCAGTGATGAAATAGCTCCATTTATTGTTATTAATCATCAGGAAGCAAAAAGTTCCAGAGCATACACTCTACTTCATGAGCTAACTCACGTCTTATTGGGCAAGACAGGCATCAGTGCTGATGTAGGCGAAGATAAAGTTGAAAGGTTTTGTGATAGGGTCGCGAGCCTCGTTTTATTGAGTGATCATGAGTTAAAATATTTTTCTCCGGCAACCGAACTGTTTTCTCAACTATCCAAAGACATAAGTGACTTTGCCTTAGCTAAGAAAGTTAGCAGTACTCAAGTTGCATATCGCCTTTTTCAACTTCACAAAATTACAAGTAGTGCATACAGGAAGCTATGTAAATTCTATTACGAGCAATGGCTTAGTAGTAAAAAGGCCGAACGCAACAAAGATGGCGGCGGTCCAAACCAAAATGTAATTAAGAAAAGCTACTTAGGTGGGATAGTCGATTTTGTTCATAGAATGTTTGAGTCCGGTGCTATTAGCTCCACTCAAGCAGGCATTGTGTTGGATACGCACCCAACTCGTTTGGGCAATTTTTTCAATAACGCTACCCCCCATTGATAAGGAAGTCATTTGCTATATTTAATGGACGCCAATACTTTCATTGAGGCAAAAGAGCTTTATTACCCTTTCGATATTGTTCCTGAGTATTGGGATTGGTTGGTTTATCAAGGTAGTCTTCAAAACTTAAAAGTACCCGTCGAAATATACACTGAAATAAATGGGGCAAATCAAGATAAAAAATATCATGATGAGCTAGCGAAATGGGCTCGGACAGTAGACGTAAAGAGTAATCTGGTGCTCGATGAAGAATTAGATTACGGTTTGGTTAATACTGTAATTACACAAGGGTATGTCGCTTCACCTACGGAGGCAGATTTGCTGAAAATGGGTAGAGATCCATTCTTAATTGCATACGCACTAACAGACCCTCAAAACATTACTGTTGTGACAACCGAAGCAAGCAAGCCAACAAAAAAAGGAGCTAACCGTCATGTACCGGATGTTTGTAAACATTTCGGAGTGCAATGCTGTAACACCTTTAGCTTGGTTCGCTCACTTGGTTTTTCTACCAATTGGAAAAAATCTGTGTGATAACAGTAGTCGCCAAAAAAGAGTTTTTTATTCGTGCTACAGGCTTGTTACCAAATATAATATACTATGAACTACTTAAATTAATATACGCCTACACTTCCTGTCCAGCGCTAGCTGCAATTAGAGTTACTAGCGTAAACGGTTGTTTATCAAATAAAGAGGGAGATAACATCATCTCCCTCTTTTTCTTTCTAATTTAGCTTATGCTGACCCTACTTTTACATCGTCGAACAGCTTGAATGTTTCTTTAATAGCGTCTTTTTCGTCACTGTTCTCATAATGCACGCCAATTAAAACAGCGCCTTCTTTAATAGCATCTTCATAGAATTTAACTTCATGTTCTGGTATCGCAAGGCCTATGGCCCCGCCTATTAGCCCTCCTGTAGCCGCTCCTGCGCCGCCAGAGGCTAATGCAGCAACTACCGGTCCACTGGCAAGAATTCCTGCTCCTCCAGTTGCTACTACGCCTACCGCTGCTAAACCGCCTACTACAGCGGCCAATAAACCGCCTGAAGAAGCGCCAATAGCAACGCCTTCCGGTAATTTTGAGTTTTCAGTTAAAGCAAAGCTTTCTTCTGTAAGAGATTCGTTCGCCACCAAAGAAATATTCTTATCGCTGAAGCCCTTTTGTTCTAGGGCTTGAATTGCCACGCTTGCTTCACTAGGGTGTTTAAATAGACCTGTAATTACATCACTCATCGTTATCTCCTTCTATCTTGAGTGTAAGTTAAAAGAACCTAATTGTTCTTCTATTCGTTACCTAATGCAGCAACCTTTGCGCCAGTAATCATGAAGTGTCTCAAACCGCCTCTACAGGCGGCTAGAAAGGGTATGGGGTGATTATGTACAGTATGAGTGATAGGCGTAGAGGGTATATATTACTCACAGATTAAACCGATTCGAGTAAAAATGACTTCAATAATGCAATTGCTGTAATCAGCGCAGTAATAACGTAATTCCTTTTAAAGGGAATTATTGTTAGCGAGCTAATGATAAGGTTATGTTTTATCGACCGATGTAATATGTAGGGTGAGTAGAAGGTTTGAAGGAGTATTGAAATACATTAGTGAAATACACTTATTTAAAGGTATGAAATAAAACTCACTTCAACGGTTGTGATATTAGAAACAGGTTCATACTTATAAGCTATACACGATCAATACTTTATGAGGCTCCATGGCTATTCCATATTCATTGCTAGATTTAGCGCCTATTTCAGAAGGGTATAGCGTTAAAGATGCGTTAAACAACTCCAAGCTAATGGCTATGGAAGCGGAGCGCAGTGGCTATGAAAGAGTGTGGTTAGCGGAGCACCACGGTATGCATGGTGTAGCCAGCTCTGCTACCTCTGTAGTGTTAACACACATTGCTAATGCTACCTCTACCATCAAAATTGGGGCAGGTGGCATTATGCTGCCTAATCATGCGCCCTTGGTTATTGCTGAACAATTTGGCACGCTAGCTGAGTTATTTCCCCATCGCATAGAGCTTGGGCTGGGGCGAGCGCCAGGTACTGATATGGCAACAGCAAGAGCACTTCGTCGTAATTTGCAAAGCGATGTAGATAGCTACCCAGAAGACATTCAGGAACTTCAGCATTACTTAGGCCCACCGAAAGAGGGGCAGCCAATTGTTGCAGTACCTGGTGCCAATACGCAGGTGCCTTTGTGGTTACTTGGTTCTAGCTTGTACAGTGCCCAGGTGGCGGCAAAAATGGGGCTGCCTTATTCATTCGCTTCCCACTTCGCACCCGATGCGCTATTTGATGCCCTCCATGTGTATCGCAACATGTTTAAACCTTCGCCCCAATTATCAGCACCAAAGGCCATGGCAGGTGTAATGGTGGTTATTGCTGAAACCGATGAAGAAGCAGAGTTGTTATTCACGTCTGTGAAGCAGCAATTTATGAATATGCGACGTGGCCTCAATAAGCCGTTTGCCAAGCCTATGCCTAACTTTGACGAATATTGCACGGCGACAGATGAGGCCATGTTATCTAGTGTGTTGAGATATGCCTTGGTTGGCTCGAAAGAAACGGTGCGATGCAAGCTCGCTGAATTTATCGAGGCAACGGATATTGATGAGATTATTGTGTCTATGCCAATTTACGATATAGAAGCGCGTTTATTTAGCGTTAAAGCGTTCGCAGAGATCGCATCCTAGCACCTAAAAAGTTATGACCAGTTTTACATATTTGGTCATAACTTCTTCTATGCAATGCGCAAGAATAACTTTATGATATACAATGGTATGTGTATTTTCATTTTGGTGTTGCAGGTTTACAGTCATGCTTAAGGTCTGGTTTTCCTTTTTCTTTGCTCTTGCGTTTCTCGCAGCGAGCCTAAGCTCTGCACATGCGAAAGAAGCACTGGACCTTGTCATTATTGAAACGCTCCCCGTACCTATTGTTGCTGAATCGCGAGGCGAATTTGAAAAAGAGCTCATTCGAATTATGCCCGAGCACGATATCAACATAACTACATACAACGCTGAAGGGTCTGAGATTCGCGCTAAAGAAATACTCGACGAACTAGCGCAAGAGGCTAAACCTGATCTCATCGTGTCTGTCGCTACCTTAGCTACTCGTGCATTAAATGCTGCTGAAGAATTTATTGAAACGCCAAAACTTTTTATGGTGGTTTCCGCTCCCGTTGAGGAAGGCATTGTTCCTGCTATCGGCGCTGTGAGTAAACGCAATATGACGGGCGAGTCACACGTACTTGATGCTAAGGTAAAGCTCGATATGTTGGACGGCGTGCTTAGAGCATCAGATCCTGAGACGCCATTTACTATAGGTTTAGTACATTCTACCTATCCCTCATCGAGTAACCTAGTCAACCAATTACTCGCATTAGACAGTGAGTATGAGAATATAAACTTAGTCGCAGTCAGTACGCCTTATTTAGAAGGCGATGAAGGGCTTGTTGAAATGACGGATAGCATTGTGGCTAGCTTAGAGCAAAAGAGCGTAGAGCTGGATGGCTATTGGTTGTCATCTGGCCCCTTAGCAGAAGCCAAAGGGTTAGTAGAAAAAGTTAAAGAAAAGACGGGGTTACTTCCCTTATTTGCTGAAAGTATTTCATCAGTTAAAAAAGGCGCGCTTATCGGTGTGGTTTCTGAACCAGCTAGTATTGGAAAATCAGCGGCAAGAAAAGCAAAGCTGATACTTCAAAGAAAATCGGCGAGAGACATTCCTGTTGGCAAAATGGACACGTACACTGTTGCAGTAAACGTAACTACGGCAATTAAATTACAATTGCCCATTCCATCAAGTTACTTAAAACTCTCGAAAGAGCATGTGTACCAATAAGGCCTAATTAGAAGTTAGTATGCGGATCAAATCAAAACTACTAGTTATCTACATCCCAATTTTGTTAATTGGCATGGCACTTACCGGGTATTGGGCTTATCTAACCGCTTACGACTCGGTGCGCGAAAGGGAATATCAGCTTCTTACTCAAACCCTTACATTAAACGTGCTGGAGATCATTGATGAGAGGCGGGAGCTGCTCATTGAATCAGGTCTAGAAAATGTCCCCGTTTTTCGCGAGGCTTATCAAAAAGAAGTGTTTGAAGAGCTAAAGTCGCTACAGCAAACAACAGATCGGCATTTTGCCATTGGTGACAAAAGTACAGGTACCGTCATATTTAGTACTACTGAAAGTGAAGTTGTACTGAATGCAGAAAACGCTAATAGGGCGACAATAGCTAATCGGCGCGTGGCGTATGGCGAGTCGAGCGTAAATGACATGGACGTGTTGTTTGCTTGTTCTGAATTTACTCCATGGAATTGGAAAGTAACGGTTTTACAACCCGCTGAACCCTTACAATCCTCGTTATTCACGATAGCTTGGCTAACCTTTCTGGTAACGTTGTTTGCTGTAGTTATCGTTAGCTTACTCATGGGCAAGGTAACCCAGGTGTTCGTTGTCTCTCCCATTGAGAAAATCAAATCAGCGGCAAGTCGCATTGCTGTTGACCATAAGAGGGTGAGCATTGACTTAGAACAAAATGATGAATTAGGAAGCTTGGCTCGCGATGTTGAAGCTATGTCTGGTGAAATCGAGGAATATGTCGCGCAAGCCCAGCAGGCAAATCGCGCGAAGACAGATTTTCTCGCGGTAATGAGTCATGAGATTCGCACGCCGCTAAACGGTATTCAAGGTTTAGCAACACTGCTTTTAGATACTCAACTTTCAGATAAGCAGCATCAGTATGCCAGTGATTTGAAGTCATCAGCATCTATTCTTGCTACCGTTATAAATGACGTATTAGATCTCTCTAAAATTGAGTCGGGTATGTCGGAAATTGACGTGACAGAGTTCGATCTCGATTCAATGCTGAATGACCTTATAACGCTATTAGGCACAAACGCTAGTGCTAACAGTACCCGGTTAGTTTATAAGAGCAAGAATTTAGAGTCTGTGGCGGTAACTAGCGATATTACCAAACTTCGCCAAATCATTATTAATTTGGTAAGCAATGCTATTAAGTTTACTCACAAAGGAACAGTGAGTATCTCGGCTAAACTTAAACAGCCGTCAACTGAAACCATGGGTGATAACCGGTTAATTATTGCGGTTAAAGATACAGGTATTGGTATTGAGCCTGATAGGCTAGAACATATATTTGATAAGTTTACGCAGTCCGATTCTTCTATAACGCGTAAATATGGCGGTACTGGACTTGGTCTTGCTATTGCTAAGCAGCTTGCTCAGATACTCGGTGGTGACATAAAAGTCGTCAGCAAAGTTGGCGAAGGCTCGTGCTTTACCGTTACTGCAGATGTTCAATCTAGACTTATGTCGGATTCATCAATTGATTCTTCCTCTGCTCGTCAAGCACATGGCGCAAGCCTACCATCAGGGCTCAAGGTACTATTGGCTGAAGACAATGCCATTAATGCTGTGGTAGCTCAGGCACTATTAGAGCAGCTGAAATGTGATGTAGAACACGTTGATAACGGATTAAAAGCCGCTGCGCGTGTTGAGGAAGGCGGTATTGATGTGGTCTTCATGGATGTGCACATGCCTGTTATGGATGGCATTGAAGCGACGAAACGCATCAGAAAACTGGAAGGTGAGCTTAGCAAAACACCTGTTATCGGGCTTACCGCAGAAGCATTTAAAGAACGACATATCTCATTTAAGCAGGCGGGGATGGACGACATAGTCACAAAGCCTGTCACCGTTGAAGCCTTGCAAGAAAGTTTGTTAAAACTGGCGCTTAGCCAAGAAGTCACTGATAATAGTTAACGCAACTCTGCGTCAATGTGTTGCGTTTGTATAGCCAGTGGTGACCGTCATCATTGGCTGTATTGATATACTTTAACGAGACTTTACTTATCAAGGTGATGCGTGCCAATCAACAGACCCAGTGAACAACGCAGGCTTAGAATAGCGCTAATTATCGGTGCTATTCTGGTACTTGTGTTCATGGCGGCTGATTTAGTGCTATTGCCTAACAGTATGTATGAACTGTACACCTTCGACCGTCTACTTCTTCAATTGCCTATTATACTCGTTGTTGTTGTACTGTCTTTTTGGCGCGAATTCATACGGTATCGAGCATATATATTTTCTGGCCTGCTTATTGCGCTTTCCTACAGCAACTATTGGTTAATATGGGTTTGCTGGGAAGAGCACAATTTTATTTTTCCTTACGAAGGCACCATCCTCTATGCATTCTTTTGTGTATTCGCGTTGGGTATTCCATTTAAGTTAGCAGCCGCTGCTAATGTTATCAATATCTTGGGGTTTTTAGGGTTAATGTGGCTAGCGCCGGTTTACGGTGACAGGGTTCCAATTTCAGCAGCTTTTGTATCAGGGTCATTATTTATATGCGTATATGCTCGTTATCGGCTAGATCGCAGTGTACGCATGCTCAAAGAAACTAACGATCGCTTATTAAAGCTGAGCAAGTTTGACTCGTTATCTGATCTACTTAATCGACGTGCGCTACGAGATCAAAGTGAAAAGTTGTTGGCCTTAAGTAAGCGGCATGATGTCTCGATGGCGGTATTGATGCTTGATTTAGATGACTTCAAAAAATATAACGACAGTTTTGGTCATCAGCAGGGTGATGAAGCAATAAAAGAACAAGCGCGTATTATGAAGCAAGTATTTAAACGGGAAACTGATATCTTGGGCCGTTACGGTGGCGAAGAATTCATTGTTGTTTTAAGCGATATCAGTAAAGAGCAGGTTGAAAAGCATGCCCAAGCACTATTGAATAAATGGAACCATGTTCAATTAAAACATGCTGAGGAAGCGAAGCACCCTTTTATGAGTTGTTCAATTGGCGTGGCTTACGCCAATACGGTTGGTGACATATCCATTGATTGGCTTATTGATGAAGCCGATAAAGTACTTTATGAAGCTAAAGAAAAAGGTAAAGCGCAGTATGTGCTAACAGAAGCACAGTGCTAGCGCTAACACTGTGCTCTTAATATAAACCGTGCTCTTCGTTTAAAAAACTACAGCTTAAGTATCATTTTTCCGGTGTTTTTACCTTCAAACAGCATATTGAGGCCTTTTTCGGCGTTATCTAAACCTTCAACGGTATGCGCGCGGTACTTTATCTTTCCTTGCTGTACATAAGGGGTGAGTTTTTCTAAAAGCTTTGGAATTTCATCCCAATGGTCTGGCATCGCAAACCCACGAATATTAATACGCTTCTTAATTAATGGAATCCAGTTAGGTCCTGGTGATGGCTCTTCTGACTGGTAATCGGCAATCATTCCACATACAACAATACGACCGTGGGCATTCATTCTGTTGAATATATGGTGCTGGATAGGACCGCCCGTATTTTCATAAAATACATCAATTTTATCTGGTGTAAGTTCGGCCAGTTTTTCTTCTAAGTCGTCGGTTTTGTAATTAATTGCGCCGTCAAAACCTAGCTCGTTGACAATCCAGTCGGCTTTGTCGTCACTACCAACGACACCAATTACGCGAAGCCCGTCTGCTTTTGCTAACTGACCGACAATTGAGCCTACAGAGCCCGCAGCGCCTGTTACGATGAGGGTTTCGCCTTCCTTAGGTTCGCCAAAATTATAAAGGCCTGTAGTGGCGGTTAAACCAGGTAGCGCAAATACACAAAGTGCCATTTCTTCAGTAACACCCTGCTGAAGCTTATTAAAGCCTGAGCCATCACTTAGCACATATTCACGCCAGCCAGTCATGCCCATAACTTTGTCGCCAACTGAAAAGTCTGGATTATTAGACTCAACTACTTCGCCTACACCGCTGGAGCGCATAACATCGCCAAGTTCTACAGGAGGAATATAGCTTTCTCTGTCTTCACTCATCCAACCTAACATGGCAGGGTCTAGAGACATATGGGTTTGCTTAATTAGAATTTGTCCGTCCTTTGGGGTCGGTATTTCAAGCTCTTTTGTTTCGAATAGATGGGGGCCAATTTTTCCATCCTCGGGACGCTTTACCAGCGTGATAGCCTTATATGTTGACATTGTATCCTCCTGAAACATGTAAAAGGTTTTTGGTGATGTGCCTAATGATTCGCTTAGTATTGAAACGCGATATTCATAGCTGAGATCATCTACCAGTTGTAAAGATAGGGTGGGGCTTATTGTTATAAACACAACCAGTATGCAACTGTAGCTATAAAATTGAGTGAAAAATGAGGTCAGTATAGAAAGTTGAAGTTGTTAGAAGCCAAATAATCCTATTAACAATATAGTGATCTTTGGTTAACTTCGCTTTATCAAGTTTGTTTATAAATGCGTCGAAGTTGTAGCTAAAATTGTAAATAATGCGATAAAAGTGCGTAAATAACGTTTACTTGCATTGAACAAAACTACTCATATCCGTAGAATGCCTGCTGCAATTTTCCCCTATTACAATGAGTATCTTATGAAGCAACAGTTTTCTTTACGTGCCTCAGTTTGCTTAGCGCTTGCTACCTTAGCCTCTTCTTCTGCGCTAGCGGCTGGTTTCCAAGTTAATGAACACAGTGCAAACGGCCTAGGCCGTGCTATGGCAGGCCAAGCAGCCAAGCCAGAAAATGCCTCTATTTTAGCAACTAACCCTGCCGCGATTGGTGTATTTAAAGAAGCTGAGTTCAGTGCGTCAGTAAGCTTTATCGACCCAAATGTAGATATTGATGGCACTGCAACTTATGCATTGGGAGAGACCTCTCTTCCTACTGATGCAAGCTCTCTTTCTACTTCGGCAACGGAAGATGATATTGCAGATACTGCGTTCGTACCTGGATTTTTTTATACCACACCAATAAATGAAAAATTCTCGGCAGGTGTCGGTGTGTTTACTACTTATGGTCTTCGCTCTGATTACTCAGATGATTTTGAAGCTTTGCCATTTGCCGATGAAGCAGAGGTTAAAAGCATAACTTTCAACCCTGCGATATCATACAAGGTAAACGAACAGCTAATGGTTGGTTTCGGTCTGAACGCAACCTACGCCGAAGCTGAAATTGGTTCAGGGGTTTCTGAGTCTTTATCATTTGCCTTCAATGCATTGGGGACTACTGTTCCGGCAGGCGCTTCTCTTTTTAATCTAGAAGGAGACGATTGGGGCTACGGTTGGAACGCAGGAATTTTCTGGCAGCCTACTGAAATGACTAATATTGCTCTTTCATATCGCGCTGAGACAAAACTGGAGCTAAGTGGTGAAGTATCTTCAGATTTGAGAGCAGCACTTAACCAAGATGGAAGCCTTGATTTAAATTTAGCTGCAATTACGGAGCTAGCCATCGATCAGAAATTAAACGATCAGTGGTCTGTACAAAGTAGTGTAACTTTCACTGATTGGAGTACTTTCCAAAAGCTTGAAGCTAATCTTGCAAGCGGAGATGATTTCCTTATCAAAGAAGAAAACTTTGACGATTCATGGCGCGCATCTATCGGCGTTACCTATATCTTAAACGATGAGATTACTCTTCGTGCGGGCTATGCCTATGATGATGGAGTGGTATCGGTAGAAAACCGCTCACTAAGTATCCCAGACACTGACCGTCATTGGGTTTCTGGTGGTATGACTTACACCATGAGTGAAGACACCTCAATTGACCTTGCCTATGTATTTATTGATGGTCGTGAAGCGGACATCAATAAAGAGAGAACGATTGTAGAAAATGCAGTACCTGGTACAGATTTTACTACGACATTTGTTGGTACTCAGTCAGCTACAGCGCACATTCTAAGTGTTCAAATGAACACTCGCTTCTAAAAACAAAGAAGTTAAGTGCAATAAAAAGGCAGCGTTTTTACGCTGCCTTTTTCGGTTTAGACGTAATATTTTGCCACTAGTTGATTATTAAATCTGCGCAAATAAATCTTGTAAGCAAGTGATCGCGGCGCTGATTTTGGCAGGCATAAGATCCCGTTTCGGAGTCACCGCATAAACGGTATAGTCAGGCAATTCCCATTCTGTGAAAAGCTGCTTCATCTCACCTGATTTGAGTAAGTGTCTTACCTCTGGTTCGGGCAATACGGCGTAGCCCAGATTATCTTGGGTAAGCTTAATCAATGTCTGCATTGAATTTACATCAATACGCTGAGAATCTAGCTCAAACTCTCCCTCGCTTTCGTGTTTCATCACATAGTCTTCAATATGTCTGTGCACAATGTAAGCATGACCGTTTAACTGTTCCGGTGAAGACAAGTCTTCGTTAGCTAGCGGGTGCTCAGCAGAAACACATAGAATTCGTTCCCAGGTAGCAAGCTTCAAACTACTGAAATTAGTGTCAGAAACGGGAGCAAAGCAAAGTACAAGGTCTGCGCTTGATGCAATAATATCTTTAGGTTCGTCGGTAACGGTCAGTGATATTGTAATTTTAGGAAATTCTTCGCACAGCTTTTTTAGTGGCTCACTGAGTAAGCCGCCACCAAAACCTTCAGGAGCAATAATATTGATTTTACCAGTAGGGTCGTCTTGAAGGCTTTCAATTTTCTGTTGAGCCAGTTCTGCGGTTTGCAGCATTTGCTTGCTGGTGTCGTAGTATATGCGTCCGGCTTCAGTAAGGCTTAAGCTTCGGGTATTTCGGTTAAAAAGGCTAAGCCCAATATCATGTTCGAGTTTACGTAACTGTTGGCTAATCGCAGAAACAGTCATGTGTAGCTCGCGGGCTGCAACACTCATGCTACCGCTATCTGTAACCGCAATAAAAACCTGAAGAGAGCGAAGTAATTTAGTATTCATGGCGCAGTTAAATCCTTTCTATGGGCCGAAATATTTCAGGCCTACATTTGTAGCAAATTAACGACATTGATGGGGGAATTTTACCTCACTTAAAAGTTAATGAGCGCTTTTAACTTTGCTCTTTACTCACAACTTACATAAAAGTGCTTTTAAAATTAGTTAAAGCTATACGTGAGAATAGAATAAGGCGGCTAGAGAGGTAAAAGTTCTCTAGTCGCCTTTTTGATGGGGCTAATTGGTGTAAACACAGAACTAACTGGTTTTAAGGCTAAATAATAAAACTACCGGATAGTTCTAACTAAGTTTATGGTGTTAGTTGCAAGCTTCACTTCAACTAGAAAGACAATAAGCGCACTGATAAGAAACATCATTGCCAGTATGAATAGCACTATAATCGGCGTTTTCAAATCCACCACCCAGAGAGACCCGGAAAACAGCGCCATAATAACCGTACAAACCATGAGCCCCGAAGCGACACAAAGTCCAATCGCCCAGTTGATGACTTTCACCCTGCGCCACAGTACTTTTATTTCTTTTTTAGACCGGTCGACAATATGGGGGTCTGACAAGGTATGAATTTGTCTTTCTGCTACTCTAACCCTATCTGATATTCGCCCCAACCGGGACGACATAACGTTTAGGAACCCCGCAATACCGGTAAGTAAAAATACGGGGGCTACAGCGAATTCGATAAGCTGTGAAAGGCTCGGAATAAGTGTGTCCAATGATTCCTCCAGCGAACATGGTTTTGTTTAGGACAGTGTTGTTTAGCTCGTTGCTTAAATTCTCGTCAATGCACTGCCTATTAATAGACGAGGTAAATCGTTATGTGCAGCTAGTGAGTAATGCGACTACTCATTGTTGTGACAGCGTTTTTAGCAAAGTTACAACAAAGTTTACGCCAAGGACGTAACCACATAAATGGCTTAGTTATCTGAACACCGCAATAGTTTATCGGTTTTTAACCCATTCTTGCTTTAATTAACGATACACTAGCACTAATTGCTAAAAAACATTTGTCATCATAAGGATAGATAATGCGCTTCGCTTCAAGCTTTCCACTTTCATTGCTAAGTACGGCACTGTTGTCGTCTGCCGCTATTGCCCAACAATCCAATGAAATAGAAAGAATAGAAACTACGTCTTCTCGTATACAAGGTAGTATGAATGCTTCTGACTACGCGGTATCGTCTATCTCAGAAGAAGCCCTTTCGCTGCTTTCATTTCAACATATTCAAGAGTCACTTAACTATATAGCGGGGGCAGGCGTACAGCGTGGTAACGGACAAGAGTATCTACCAGCCCTTCGTTCACCCGTATTAACTGGTGCAGGAGCATGCGGTGGCATTTTAGCAGCAGAAGACGGTATTCCGCTCCGAGCGGCAGGCTTTTGTAACATCAACGAACTGTTTGAAGCCCATGGCGAACTTGCTGAGCGTATTGACGTAATAAAAGGTCCTGCGTCAGCGCTTTACGGGTCTAACGCCATTCACGGTGTTATTAACGTGATTACGCCTGATACTACGCAAGGCGAAGGCTTGCTAAGCGCAGATTATGGCTCCTATGGCTTTCATCGTATTAAGCTTAAAGAAGGTAAAGACTTTGGTAGTAGTGGAGTGGGTATTGCGGCTAGCGTAACCCGTGACACCGGGTACAGGGATGAAGAGGGTGTTGACCAGGAGAAAGTTTCGCTTCGCCACCGAATCGAGTGGGACAACACGGTAATTACAAGCGGCCTTACCTATACCCATCTAGATCAGGAAACCGCCGGTTATATAGTCGGGTTTGAAAGTTACAAAGACACGCAATTAGTGAAAAGCAACCCTAATCCAGAGGCGTTTCGAAAAGCAGAAAGTTTCAGGTTGTGGAGTAAACTAGATACCACGTTTAATGGCGGTCACGCCCTTTCAATTACGCCTTATGTACGCGACCAAGATATGCGTTTTCGCATGCACTTTTTGCCTGGAAAGCCTCTTGAAACAAATGCTCAACAAGGGTTTGGTGTACTTTCCCAATTCAACTACGTTATTAATGACAGACTAAGCGCAGATGTGGGGGTAGATGTTGAATTTACTGAAGGTGAGCTCACCCAATCCCAAGACAGCGTTACCGAAGGCTCAGCGTTCTTGGTGGAGACTATACCCGTAGGTAAGCACTACGATTATGACGTAAACGCTACCTTACTCGCGCCGTTCTTTACTTTTAACTGGCAAGCTGAACGTTGGGCTATTACTGCCGGCGGGCGCTTTGAATCCATGAAATACGACTACACCAATAATATGAACGTAGGTCGTGTACGTGAAGATGGCACCGAGTGTGGGTTTGGCGGCTGTCGATATTCCCGACCTGCAGACAGCGAAAACAAATTTGATAACTTCAGCCCAAAACTCTCAATTCGCTATCAATTAAGTGAGCAAACACAGTTCTTCGGGGGTGTTGCAAGAGGGTATCGCGCCCCTCAGGCTACCGAGTTGTATCGTTTACAGCGTGGGCAACTTGTAACGGATCTCGATTCCGTAACAGCTGACAACATTGAAGTGGGTATAACGGGCGCTCTGCTTAACGGTAGCTATACGCTAAGCCTTTACAGCCTGCAAAAAGACAATGTTATCTATCGCGACAGCGACTTTTTCAACGTAAGTAACGGTGAAACCTGGCATAGAGGAGTAGAGCTAGCTTTTGACCAGAAGCTAAGCGAGACGCTGCGCTTAGATTTTGCGGGTACGTACGCAAGGCACACTTATGAGCACAGCCAGCTTTCAGGTGAACAAGACATTAAAGGTAATGATATCGATACCGCGCCCAAGCTTCAGTTTAACACTCGCTTAAGCTTTGATGTGTCGAAATCGATACAAACGCAATTAGAGTGGCAGCATGTTGGACGCTATTTTACCGACGCTGAAAACCTCAACGAATACGAGGGGCATGATTTAGTACATGCTCGCGTGAGTTACAGTGTGAGTGACGATATTACGCTGTACGCGCGGGTGAATAACCTATTTGATACCGACTACGCTGAGCGCGCTGATTTTACCAGTTTCACTGGGCCACGTTATTTTCCTGGGCGCCCTCGGAACTACATGATAACGGCGTCGTTTGCCTTATAAGTTTAAATAGATATATGTAATAGATAACTATTAGTCCCAAAAATACAGACTATTGCCGTGATCCGCTTGTACCCCATAAGCTTCAGGCGTAGTCTGTAGTCGTCAGCATGGGTCTCAGTCATGCCATGTATAGCGCTTTTAACAGTAAGGCGGTATAGGTGGAATGATTGTTAATAGGTATACCCATGCAAAAAATAGTAATTGTTGGTGGCGGTGCTGGTGGTCTTGAATTAGCCAGTCGCTTAAGCCGAACCCTCGGGAGAAAGAAACAAGCCGAAATTACCCTTGTCGACCGCAGTCGAACCCATATCTGGAAGCCGCTCTTACATGAAGTGGCCGCCGGTGTAATCGATAAACATTCAGACGGTGTGGACTACGCAATCCACGCTGCGGCTCACCACTATCGCTTCCAATTAGGTGAAATGTGCTCGCTTGACGCGCAAGCGCAAACTATAACCTTGTCCCCTTTAATCGACGAAGAAGGAACAGAGGTATTACCTGAGCGGGAAATTCAATACGACCAGCTCGTATTAGCCATGGGCAGTGTGAGTAACGACTTCGGAACTCCAGGGGTTGCAGAGCATTGCTACTTCTTAGATTCGCTTAGACAGGCTGAACGCTTTCATCGAGCGCTTCTTAATCAGCTAATTCGAATTAATCAACAAGAAGACAAAGACGCCAAAATTAAAGTTGCTATCGTAGGTGCGGGGGCAACGGGCACTGAGCTCGCAGCTCAGCTTCACCACGTAGCAAATTTGTCGAAGGCCTATGGAATGCCAGATATGTCGGCTTCTCGCTTAAAAATTTCTATAGTAGAAGCGGGCGATCGAATTTTACCGGCACTGCCTGAGCGGATAGCGAACTCGGCAAGAAAAGCGCTGCATAAGTTGGGTGTAGATATTAAAGAGCAAACTATGGTGGCTGAAGCCGATGCTAAAGGATTAATCACCAAAGACGGTGGACGGATAGACGCTGATTTAATGGTGTGGGCCGCAGGCGTTAAAGCGCCAGACTTCATAACAAAGCTTGAGCTTTTTGAAACAAATAGAGCCAATCAGATCCTTGTTGATAAGCAGCTTCGCAGTACAGCGCAGCAAAACATCTGGGTGTTGGGTGATTGCTGTGGCTTTCAGCAAGAAAATGGTAAGTGGGTGCCGCCTCGAGCGCAGTCGGCTCACCAAATGGCAGATATTGTTGCACATAATATAACGTCGCTATTTACCCAAAAAGGCACAAAAGACTTTACCTATAAAGATTATGGATCGCTGGTTCATTTAAGTAAGTACAGCACGGTCGGAAGCTTAATGGGCTCGTTATCTAACAGCAGTATGTTTATTGAAGGGCGCTTAGCTAAGCTGGTATACGTTTCTTTGTATAATATGCACCAATTTGCGGTACACGGAAAAATTAAAGGCGCCCTAAAGCTCCTTGTTAAGAAGTTAAGTCAGGCCATCAGCCCAAAGTTAAAGCTTCACTAACCACCGACGAACGAGAAAGCCCCGAAATTGGGGCTTTTTTAATGCTCATTTTAATCCAACCGCTTTTCCAAAAAGCCGTTGGAGCGCCCCGTCTGTAAGAAAGCATCGTTTAATGGTCGATAAAATGCGCTAAACCCCTCTACTAAACACGTTAAATACTCTTATAGTTTAAATAGGAAGTTTAGAAATAACTTCTAGCTTTACCTTGTTTTATTGGTCGAGGAAGTTCTCTTTGCGCGTGCCATACGTTCTGCTGGCCTTTATGTTGCCAGCACTATTTTCATCACTGATCTCCGTCTCCGTTTCAGGAGAGGAAAGAAGTGTGCGAAATATGGCGAGCCAGGGAAGTAACACCAGTGTGCTCTCAACGCTTATTAGTAACTGCGAAAGCGGCACTTGTGAAATATCTGATGATGATATTGATGATGGTTTTCCAGTATTTGATATTACCAACAGCGTTGAGATATACCGCTTTTCCGCCAAGAAAACAGTTGATACAAAAGCCTTTAACAAGCTGCGCGCTAACATCATACGAGGGCCGCCTTCTTTCACTTAATCACTTAAAAACTTTTTTTAACTTTTGATTAGGAGAAAGGTATGCACGCCTTAAATCTATATAAAACCGAATCTATTGATACATTGGCATGGCCAGTTGTTGAAAACACTATTACCGTTAATTCATCTGCCATGGCTGTTTTCACAGACTTCAAGCAACACCTACCTCATGTGCTTGATGCCCGAACACCCGCGACAAAAGTAGAGTCGATTATGCGTCAATCTCATGTTCGTATGATGCTGGTGGTGAACAGTGAAAATCGTTTCATTGGAATTATCACCAGTCACGATGTGGGTGAGCAGCAAATAATTCAGCGTTTAAGCGAACTTAAAGTCAAACGTGATGAATTAACCGTACACGATTTCATGCGGCCTAAAATCTCGCTTATGTCTTTTGATTATACAGAGCTAACACATTCTTCGGTGGGAGATGTGATAGAGACACTTAAAGACTACGGGCAACATCACTGCCTAGTTATGGACAGGGACAGCCATGAAGTTCGTGGAGTGATCAGCGTAAGTGATATTGCTAGAGAACTACGATTGCCGCTAGATATTCAAGGGCGCCCTACATTTGCAGAACTGATCACTATTCTTGCCGCGTAAATTTTACCTTTCATTTGTAGTCCATACTTTTACTACGTGTTGATTGTAAACAGCACGTAGTAAAACCTTGCCTCAAATTCACGACCTCTACCTTTTTGTATTTCGCGAATTGGTACGTATTTCGCAAATCAACACATAGATAGCAAAACATCTTATTGAGATTGTTTGATGAAACGAGGCGAAATTATGAATAGATCACCATTTCCTACTAGCGTAGTAACCAAAGCATTTACTTGGGCTTATCAAGAACTTGGTTTAAATATCAAGCAAGCTTCTGAAATAATGGGCATTTCTCCTTCATCACTTGCACAAACTACATTACTTGGGTTTGAAAGCGGCACTGTAGAGTACCGCAAGCAGCTGGCCTTTATACGTATGTATCATTTACTCATTTCATTGTCAGATGGGGACAGTGAGCAGATGAAGACCTGGTTTAGTAGCTACAACGTTACGCTTGAAGCGAGTCCTTTTGAAATGTGTAGGGAATACGATGGTATCGAGCGTGTGGCTGACCAGCTGCGTAAATTAAAACAGTCTGAAACTGGCAGACAGAGTGCATTGGCCGTTGTTGAATTCTCTCACAGTGAGCATGCTTCAAAAATGGGAGCTATGCTTCATTAGTCAGCTTATTGTGCTTTACTGTCAATCTCGACGATAAAGTCTGCACAGGTTTGCACCTGAGTAATGGGTATCATATGCCCTGCGTCAGGAATCACTTTCTGTACAGCCGAGTCTATTGCCGAAGTGACGGCTGCGATATGCTCACTTGGCTTTAAAATAGTGTCCTTTTCACCATATAGCACGCCTACAGGGCATTGAATTTCACCGTAAGAAGATTGCTGTCTATGCAAACTGCCTTGTGCTGAGACAGTATCCCGGCTTCCTTCATAAAAACTGCGAGAATGAAGCGCAAGCATCCCGCCTCCTTCAACAGAAAATGAGGCGGGCACAGGTTCTGGATGAAAAATTTGCGCAACTTGTTTCCTACCCAGCCTTGCTCTTAGTGGGCTGACAATAGTTTTAGCTACGCTGTTACGCACAAATTCATTGGGTATGTAAAGTATTGAAAGTGGTCCGGCACCGCCTCTAAGCGGCGTGGTCAATGGGCATAGCAATGATACAGATTTAATGACGCGAGGTGCATCAATTGCCAACCTTAATGCAATACCGCCGCCCATTGAGTGGCCAGCAACGCTAGCTTCTTCGATGCCCTCTTTTTCCATCCATTCTAGTAGCATCTTGCTTTGCTGCTCAAAGCTAGCTGATGTGTTTTTATATCGGCTAGAAAAACCGCTACCGGGGCGGTCTACAGAATAAACCGTGTAGCGCTGTGCGAGGGTATTGGTTAATTCATTAAAATTGTTACTATTGCCGAGCAAGCCGTGGATAAGTACAAGTGATGGTCCATTTCCTTGTTTTTGCCAATGAATAATTCCTCCCTCGACAGGAGTAAGTTTTCCCGAGGGCCTAAACGATGACTCGATGCTGCTATCCATTTTGGCAGTAAACCAAACAAGACCTACAAAGATACAAATAATGATAAGTAAAATAGTCAGCATGTTGTATTTCCAAGATAGGGGAGAAATTAACCTATCGGGTTACCTTTTAACGGTCAAGTAAGCGATGATTTATAGTCGCAAGTCATTAGCGTGATACTGTTGCACAAAAATAATACGCCATGCCATAGAGAATATAGGAACTGATATGGAATTACCGATAACCCACTCTATCTCGATAGATGAAAGCGAAGCCGAACTTCAGGCTATACGTGCTCAAGGTAGCGGCGGGCAAAACGTCAATAAGGTAAGTAGCGCAATACATCTGCGATTTGATATCAACAAATCGTCGTTACCCGATAAGTTAAAAGTGAAATTGCTGAACTTGAAGGATAGTCGCGTAACTAACGAAGGGGTATTCGTACTTAAAGCACAAAATTTCCGTACCCAAGAGCAAAATAGAGAAGATGCGTTAGCGCGCCTTGTGGTATGGATTAAGGCGGCAACTGTTGAGCAAAAGCCACGTATAAAAACTAAAGTGAGCAGAGCGGCGAAAGCTCGACGTTTAGAGGGAAAAAAGCAACAGGGCGCGAAAAAATCTATGCGTAAGAAAGTGGAATTTTAAACAAAACTAATCTAAAGTATAAAGCCTGTTAGATGTCATTTCGCAAGACAACGGAAAATTCTTACAATAACAAATGAATGTGTCTTGTGCTTGTGCTAATTATTGGAACTTAGGGAAGCATACAAAGTGACGCGTTCGAACGTAATTCCTATGGTGCTATTTGCAGCCATAGTAGTTTCGCTTGGGATTAATACACCGCAAGCCGCAAACGAGATTATTGCTCGTTTGTTTAACAAATCTATTTCTAATACCGAACTACAGCCTTCACAGGCGGATGTTGATCGTTTTCAGTCTATTCTCACCGACAAGTCAGAAAAAGAAGTGCGCGATATTTTGGCGCAACGAGCGCTTGGCAATAAAATTACCGAGTCTGTACTTTCTGATTTCGCTAATAAAAATGCCATAGAGCCCAATGAAAGCGAAATTCAGTCTGCGTATTCCGTTATTAAGCTATGGACTGTTGACCTAGATAGTGATGGCGCTTATCAAAATGAAGAGCTAGATCGCTACCGCCTTGCGATGGCTGAAGGTATGGCAAAAAGCTGGAAAGTATCTAAAGCGCTGTATGAAGCCTATGGTGGTGATGTGGTTTTTCAACAGGATAACCCTTTAACACCTGTAGGTGCCTACCAAAAACTATTTGAGCAGTATCGAGAACAAGGTGAGTTTGTCATTTATGACCCTGTCTTCAAAGCCGCGTTTTGGAGTTCGGTAAAGATGAAATATGCTAAAACCTACGACCCTGAAAATATAGATTACTCTCTTCCCTGGTGGGAAAAGGGCATGACTGCTTCAGAAAAATAGTTTTAAGAAAGCCCTGTTTTTACAGGGCTTTTTTCGTTCTTCGCAAAGAAGTTGCTCCCCAACGGAATAAAACCTTTCGTCTAATCGTTATCTCAGTGTCCTTTATGAAAAACGGAGATAATCGGATGAAAAAGTTAAATACTGCAATTGCACTGGCTTTAGGTATGGCGTCAACCTCAGGGTTGGCTCAAGAAGCAGCCTTCTCGGCAAATACTTCAGCTACTGCTTCAACATCTACATCAGTTTCTCTAACAAATGGTGCAAACGCACAATCTGCTGCTCAATTAAGCATGCAGACTTCGGCACAAGTCGAAACAGTTCCTCAAAGCCAAATGTCTACCGAAAGTTCAGCTAGCGCTAGTGGGCAGCTATCGGCAAGCCAAACAGGCAATGACTTATCAAATGGGCAAGAATTGAATCAAGTCTCTGAAGCCGGTAACGAAGCCAATACTGAAGAAAGCACCGAAGGTAGCTCAGATCAAGCCGCGGTAGGCGAAGTAGCACAAACGACTACTTCAAGCGCTAGCCTTCTAGCAAATAGCGCTCAACAGTTGTCCACAAGCACAGCATCTTCACTGCTGTTTAATTCGCAGGCTTCTCTTGAAGGTGTTGCTTTAGCAACATCAGAAACGGCGAATTCAATGACAGCATCAGTGGCAGGAACGCTTACGGGCAATGTGTCTGGTTCTACATCAGTTCTGTCGTCGGCATTAGGCACAGTTGATCCGAATGCAGAGACAGAAGGCGAAGTAGAAGATACTGCAGTAAGCACGGCTTCGGGAACCATTGAAAGTGCGGTAGAGGGTACTACGGCCAACACGGTAGGAGGTTCGGTGACCAATTCTGTAACTGGCAATGCAGCTACCGCCGTTGAAGGGGCTATTGCTGCTACGGTAGCGAGCAGTGTAGGAAATACGGTAGAGAGTACCGTAGGTAATACTGTGGAGAGCACGGTAGCAAACACCGTAGAGAGCACAGTAGAGGCAACGGTAGCAAACACTGTAGAGAACACAGTAAACGACAACGTCGCTTCAAATATCTCGGGTGCGTTGGGTCTTTAACGGATTGGGCTCAACTGTTAGAAGGAGGGAGATCTCTCCCTCCTGACTTCCTCGCACAACCCATTCATAGCTGAAAACACTGAATTTCACTTTCTCTGTAGTAGGTAGCAATAATGAAAACCCCACCATTTAAACGTTCACTCAAAAACAATTTTTTTACCCTGGATGGTCGCAAATGCCTTGCTCTTGCTGCGGCTACCGCATTAATAGCAAACAGTACAGCCTATGCAAGCTCAAAAGTAATTAATGATGCAGGAACTACAGACGAAGAGAAGCAAAAGATTACGTTTTCAGGCTCTGGTTATGTAGGCTATCGCCACGACAGTAACGTAAGTGTCAGTGAACTCGACACAAATTCTAATGTAGACGACAGCGCCGTACAGTCAAAAGCACTGTTAAAAGTTTCAGTGAAGCCCACGAACGAATGGGAAAATGAGCTCTCGATAAGTCGGGCAGATACCCGTTACCAGACCCTCAGCGAGTTCGACCTTGGGCTTACCACTTTATCTGCAAGCACTAAGTATACGTTAGACTTTGCAAAACTAGGTGCGCATTACTATCACGCCAGCGCTACGCTTGATGGGCGTGATTTTCTTACCTATCAACAATATGGTTTGTCTGCGGGGAAACTGTTAGGACAGAGAACTTATTTACGCATTAGTAGCGACCTTATCGACAAGAAGTTTAAGAATAGACCTGAAGATGCGCCAATTCGAGATAGTGAAGCTGTTGCCTTACGCAGTGACCTGTTCTACTTTTTTGAAGGGGATGATTTTTTTCAAATTGCACTTAAATACCAAAATGAAGATGCGCAGGATAATGCGTTCGATTACACAGGTAAGGGAATTGACCTTGCCTACACTTATCCATTTGCGGTGTTTAGTAAGCCGCTCAAGCTCAAGGTTGCTTACCAGCTAGATATGCGTGATTACGCTTCAGTCCAAGATTCAGGTATAGGCAGGGAAGACGACAGACAACTTATCGAAATGAGCGCAGACTACGCCGTGTACGACCATATAGATATAAGGTTGTCTACCCAATACGGAGATTACGCTTCTAGTGTAGATGGGGCAAACTATCAAGAAACCATTGCTGAATTAGGCATTAACGTTCATTTCTAGTGAACGTTAATGCGAATATGAATACGGCTATATTTTTAAGGCAGTACACCAAAGCCGAATACTCTATCCCGTCCGGGATTACCAGCATCCAAAGCTAATTCCTGCATTCTTAACAAGGCGGCCTGTCTTTGCTGTTCTGTACGGAAAAAACAGGCGTACAGCGCGGCGGCACGAGGGGAGGCCATTGAGGTTCCTGTTTGCCTAATCGTTTTACCGTTAGGGTGTGCGGCATCAACCGACACGCCAAATGCAGCGAAATCTACATAATCACCTTGGTTGGCCCACCTGTATATTGCGTGTGATTTATCCACTGCGGTTATACCAAGTGTTTCTGGGTAGGCTGCAGGGTATAAGGGTAGAGATGCTGGCCCTTCGTTACCTACAGCTGCAATAATTTGAATACCGTTTGTGTCCAACTGCTTTATAACGCGCGCTAAGATAGGGTTGTCAGGCCCTGCAAGGCTCATGTTTATAGCGTCTACCTGTTGTGATGCTAAATAGTTAAGACCTTCTATTAACGACATTAGCGTAGCGCCTTGGCTAACGCTGTTTCGCGCATAAAATACACTAGCGTTAAATACCTGGCTCGATTCAGGCAGCGACGCCGCTAATAAACTCGCTACTGCTGTGCCATGTTCTGAGGAAAAGGCCACGGTATTTTCTTGGGTCGCTGGCTGTCTTGTAATTTTTCCGTCACCTTCACTGCTTAAATTGCTATCTTGTCCGTGCTCTTTCTTCTGACCTTGACCAACAATAAAAGAAGCTTGTGTTAGGCTAATGTGCGACAGCATTGGGTGGGTAGGCACAACATGGGTATCAACCATCCCGATGCGCAAGGGTATCGAACAAAATTCAAACTTTTGCGACGATGCTTCTGACTCATGTGTAGACTCTGGTTTGCTGCCATTTGTAGCCACTTCGCTTTGCGATAAGTAAATATGATTTCGTCCTATTTGAGACTGGAGGTTTTTGGGTAAGCTGTTGCGAATATACGACACTTCATCCTCATCCCCTGTTACCTTTACTTTATAAAGCCACTGAGAAAATGCAGGTAAAAACTGTGCCTCTTGTATTTTTATATTCGTGCCATTGAAATATGCTTTATCGGCTTCTTCACCTATAAAAAGCCACTCTTTCTCAACGGCAAGAAAACCGTTTTCAACCCTAACTTCTTTGATAATTTTCTGACCCGATGCATTTAATATTGTTGTGGCCGTAGGAGTAACAAATTGGGGGGCGGGGAGATTGCCAACAACGCCTGAAGCCAATATAGATAGGTCTCTGGCGCCGTCGACAGATGCTTGCATCTTTCGGCTTGCTTCCTCTCGAATGCTCTTCAGTTCAGAGGGGGCTCTATCAATTATCGGGCGCACCGATGGCACTACTTGATTCAATGTTCCTGTAAGTTGGGCTTGGGAGATAGATGCGGCAAACAAGCCTACTATCCCCACAAAAAGTGTGTACTTCATTTTGCTACCTTATTGATTACATAGGAGCAGCTTAGGGCTTAGAGAAGGAATGGCATAAATTGTGCCATGGTCATAAATAGAGTCTAAGTCACTACTGCTATTTAATGTAGTGACGAATAGAAAGAAAAAAAATTCCGTTGGGTGTCGAAGAAGCGCTGCCAACTTAAAAACACAAAAGCTCAAAATAAAATGCTATTTAGCGGAATAAAAATACTCGTGGCTCGTTAATAGAGTATTGATAACGGAAATCTTCACGAAGGTACATGAAAATGAAAGATGAGTTGACCGAACTCGTCCCGTCATTGCGAAAGTTTGCATATTCGTTGACGGGTAACATACATGATGCTGATGATTTACTTCAGAACACGCTAGAACGGCTACTAAGTAAACCCATTCCTGAGCAAGCTACACTAATGGCATGGGCATTTAGAGTGTGCCGCAATTGCTGGATAGACGAATATAGGGCGAAGAAGGTGAGAACTAACGCTAGCGATACCCTTTCATATGAAGCGCAATCAGAACATGACCATGTAGATATGGATGAAACGGTAACCCACTCTATGACATTGAAGCAGATTTCAAGCGCCATGGATGAACTGCCTTGTGAGCAAAGAGAAACCCTCTCTTTAGTGGCAGTGCAGGGAATGAGTTATGCAGACGCTTCTGAAGTTTTACAGGTGCCAGCAGGGACTATTATGAGCCGTCTTGCCAGGGCCAGAACGAAAATATCAAACTTACTAAACGGGCAAAATGAGGTGCTATCGTGATCTTATCTGACGAAAAACTCTCTGCTTTCTTAGATGGAGAGTTAGATGTTGTAGAAATGGATACGGTTAGAGAGGCGATAGCAAATGACGTCACTGTTTCTGACCGTCTTGCCGCACTTGCAGAAGTAGATAGAGTAGTAAAAGTGGCTGCAGAAAAGGCGACTGCAGTTGCGTTACCTAAAGAAATCGTCGCTCTTTTGGGTGATGAAAGATGCTTGAGCGAGAATAACGTAGCGCACGTATCTGGCGAGCCTTTAGACGACGAAAAAACGGCGAACCAAAATTTGGCAAATAATGTTAGCCCGTTTCCTCACAAAGTGAATATCGCTGACGGGGCGCGCCGTGAACAGGCAAGGTGGAAAGGAGCATCTTCAATTGCCGCCATCGCGGCAAGCGTGGCGGTTATAGCAGGCTTGGTATTCTTTAATCTACAAGGTGCCGATACTTCACAACCTTCACACTGGGCTAATGTATCGTCTGCGCTCGACAGTAATTTGAGTGGAGAGACTTCCTCGTTTGAATCTGGCGTGACGGTAACGCCTAAACTTTCTTTTTTAAATACTGACTTCAACTTTTGCCGACAGGCTGAAGTAACGTCTCAAGATGAACTAAATGTAATGATTGCTTGTAAAGACAAGCAAGGCGACTGGCAACTTGCGGCCAGCAAACTGGATGAGCTAGATGTTAATGTAGGTCAATATCAGACTGCTACTAGCGCCAGACTGTTGGAAGAACAGTTAGATTCGATGATGGCGTCTGCGCCATTAAACCGAGAGCAAGAGAAAAACGCAATTGAAGCAACTTGGCTATCTGAGAAAGCCGAAGGAGTAGATGATGAAAACTAAAATTATGTTAGTACTTGCGGTATTGATTATGGCGGGCTGTGCAAGTCAGCCTGATTATAGACAGGCAGATAAAGGCGGTTTTGGTTACAACGAAAGTAAATTAAGTGATACCCAATACCGCGTACACTTTAAGGCAAAAGGAACCGATAAGGGTAAAGCGATGGACTATGCTATGTTGCGCGCAGCTGAGCTAACCTTACTGGAAGGTTATGACTGGTTTGTTGTTACCGACCGCGAAACCTTAGTAGACAAGGAAACTGTGCAGAGCACGCCTACTACAGGGTTTAGCCAACGTTACGCACGAGTCACTGACTGCGGAGTACTGACTTGCCGTACTTCTTATCATCCTACAACTCAATTCGAAACCGGTGTATATGTTGGCGGCTCTCAAAAAAGTGAAATCGAGAGTATTTTAAACATAGAGTTAGGTAAAGGCACTCGCCCTACTTCAGCAACTAGTTTTGATGCTAGAGAAGTACGTGAAAACCTACAGCCGAAGATAGAAGAATAAGTTATTTTAATTACTGGTAACTGATAAGAAATGGCTTGGGGTTGTGTCAGCTTACTAGAATAGCACTCCACAGCTTACTCTTGATTACTGAAGTAAAAAACAAACAAAAGGGCCACAACTTTATGTCGTGGCCCTTTTATAATTCACTCTAACAAACGCTAATCTTTGTTAAAAAATCGCCTTTGGGTAAATTCGAATTATTAATTGAAGTATGCGTCTACTTCTTTTTCAGCCTCTTCACGGCTTTTGCCGTATTCCTGCTGAATCTTACCTACTAATTCTTCTCGGCGACCGTCAATTACGTCTAGGTCATCATCGGTAAGCTTACCCCATTTCTGTTGTACCTTACCCTTCATTTCTTTCCAATTACCTTCAATACGATCATTGTTCATAACGTGCTCTCCTTATCCAAACAATTGGTTGAGAAAACTGACGAAAAAACTTGCCAGTTATACAAGTAGCAGCAAGTGGTGTTCCATATTATAGGTTGCTGATAATCATCGATATTATCTATACACATAAACGATGACGCAGTTTTTCTCATGCAGAATTTACAGACAGTTGCAAACACTACAGAACAACGAGCGAGGCATTAAGCTAAGGTTTTAGCAAAGGCTTCACTATCCTGCTTCTTTTCTATTTTGTGCTGATCTTCGCTACGACCTTTTTTCCAATAGCTACTTATATACAAACTATCGTGAGCCACTGCTTTCTCATCCCCAAGCCATGTACGAATCGCCCGCATATCTGAAAATTCACACGCAACCCAAACTGTAGGGTTTCCTTCTAACCAATCTAGCTGTGTAAGGCGGTAGGGCAAAGACTGTTCATGCTCCCATATCACCGTAACCCCTTCTGGCTTTGCGAGCGCAACCGCGTCTTTTTCATCTTGAATGCTAATTACTGCATAACCTTTGGCATGAGAGGGAAGTGCCGCAAGATGATTTCTAATACTGGGAAGCGCAGTCATATCGCCTGCTAAGAGTACCCAGTCATAATGCTCGTTTAAGCCTTTGCTTGAGCCTGGGCCTGCTAATGTAATAACGTCACCAGGTTTAGTGCTGGTAGCCCACGCTGAAGCAGGCCCTGTCTTTCCGTTATCGGCGTGAATAACCATATCCAAAACCATTTCAGGTTTATCTGCATCAAAGTGAGCCACCGTATAAGTACGCATTGCCACTTGGCCCATATCTGTCGGTTTGTTAAGCGGGCTTCCGTTTTTATCGAACATAAGCTTTACATAAGCTCCGGCAGCCACGGCAGGGAAAGTGCGGAGATCTTCACCACCTAAAAAGACGCGCTGCATAGTAGGGGTTATACGAACAGAATGTGTCACAACAGCTTGGCGGGGTTGGGGTTTAGGCATTAGCTTCTCCTTAAAAATTTAAGGAAATTTTATTTGATAATGGTTCTCATTACCATTTCTTTAGATGGAATGATAACGTTTGTTAAATTCTATTTTTTAGATTAAACGCAGAGTTTTGAGGAAACTGATTACAATTGTTAAGTAAATACAGCGAAGTGACGTTTTTAAGAGGTACTAATGTGGGAAAAAACAGGCAAAAGAAAAGGGGCTCAAAAGCCCCTTAAAAAACCACAACATAACTTGGAAAACACATTTACACACCACAAAGACGCACACTCAACGACTTCATGTATAAAGTAAGATAGCCCAATTCTGAAAAGGTTCCGCATTTTTAAAAATAAATAGTAAAAAAATAAATACCTTTGAAGAGCATTGATAAAACAAAAAGGTGTACGCCTTTAGTTCTGGCCTTTAATACCTAATCATTGTGCGGCGAGCTCTTCGCAGCGTTATGTAAATGACACACGTAGTAATAGCAATTAACGCCGACGCCACTGCGAACGGTAGTGCGATGTTATATTGATAAATAATGGCGGCAAGAGGAGGGCCTATGACATATCCCATAGCGGTAGTGGCTGTAATTAATCCGGTAATAGTAGCTTGTTGAGAGGGTGCGCAATAGGTCGTCGCCGCTGCTGCTAATGATGGGTATGCCATACCCATACCTAACCCCATTAATGTCATAGCAATATAAAGGACGAACAATGAGTGTTGAAGAAAAAGTAACAGGTACGCCAATGCCAGTAGTGGTAGTGCAAGCGTGATCATTGTTTCTTTACTTATGCGCCCTTTTTGTACCCAGCCAAATTGCGCAGTGAGAGAGGCTGCGGCGCTGACCATCATAGCAAAACCCACCTGTCGAGCGGCTTCAACGGGCGTGTAATGATAAAAATCGATAAAAAAGAAGCCTAGCGACTGCTGCATCATCGCCATAGCACAGAACACGCAAATACATGCAGCAACAAAGACATATGGCACTCTGGTGCGAGCTCGACTGTCTTCACTTGTATGCCCAGCTTTCTGTTGCTTAGATAGTGGGGGCAGAACTGGCAGCTTGAAATACACCAACGCCAGCGCTAACAAGGTCAACAAAACAATACTGTACAGCGGGGCTAATAAGCCGAACCCTACTAATAGCCCAGCGTAAGCTGGACCGACAATTTGTCCTACATTACTTGCAGAGGTCACTTTGCTGATAGCGCTTACCCTAGCCTGGGGCGAACTTATAGCGACAGCGTAACCTACGGCAGATGGCGGCGTTGCGGACATAATCGTCGATTGCAAGCTGCGACTTATCAGAAGTGCTAGGAATAAATTGGTACCACTAATAAAACCAGAAAATCCTGCCATCCAAGCGCTCGCAAAGGCTAAGGTACCCAAGCTATAGCCAGTTAGCCCTACCATTAATATGCGTTTAAACCCTGATCGCTTTGCTACTTTGCTCCATACATTAGTACCGAAGGCGAAAATAAGCGCAGAGCTCGACATGATCGTGGCTATATGAAACTCTGAAAGATTGGCTTGACGACCCATAGAGGGAAGCGTGGTGAGCATGACACTTTGACCAACAGACGTAGCGAGCAAAGCACAAAAGAGAACTTTAAAAACAACAGTAGATGCAGAAGGCGATAACACGCAGGCAGCTCTTTTAAAATGGGCTAGAAATCTTGTTCATTTTATCACAGTTGATGACAAAAAAATGCCCGCCAAAGGCGGGCCAAAATCAGAGGTATGTAAAGGCCGGGAGGGGCCTTTGAGGGGAGAGGAATGTCGTCGGGTGACAACTCACTAATAATATCGACGACATTACCAGTGTCCTCACTATGGTCTCGCTGAAGCAACACACATGTACGTTCAACGAGTCCAAATAGGGTCAACAATCCTTTGCTGCACGAGACATCATTGTCAATGCTTGCGATGTAGGTACTCAGTGCTTGTTCGCAATCCTTATGAAACAAGATCCTTGCATCCTGCGAGTTTATCTAGGTTATCTATTACCTAACCTCATCATCGACCAGCAATTTAACGAGTCTTCTACAGGTATCCTTCAATTTCAAACACTGACTCATCCCTTTATCCTTGGTGACCATTCCATATACTTCCTATGTCGTCACCTTCAGTCTTTGATATTTACGCAATCTGGCCTCTCCGTCGCTAAAGCCTTCCTGGCTACAAATTGCGTTCTGTATTTATCCGTTAGTCTAATGTATGCGTGATTTGTGCCAAATATTAAATAATGTTTAGTGTTTCTTTATCTGTTTGAAAATTAGAGGTTTTATTTGATTTTAGTATTTTTATGGTTATAAAGCTTGCCATTAAAAAACTCCGACTATGTAGATTTTTCTCAGTAGTGTGTAGCGTTTTACAAACACATCTACAGTCGCTAAAACTCATTTTATAAAGATAAACATTTTTCGCATATTGTAGGTGTGTGATATGTTATAACGTGTTCATAAGTTAATAATCTTTAGGTTGTGTAAGTGAAGTCTTCTGTCACGCTTTCTAGCGTTAAATTCGGTTTAATTGCAGTGCTACTGATTGCAACAAGTACGCTTAGTCTAGCTTCGGCCAACGATTATGAGGAAATAGACTGGGTTGCCCTTATGCCCGAGGACGACTTGAGTGCGCTTTTAAACAGGCCAGAATTTTTAAACGATATTGCTGATGGGTCTGCTGCCGACTCTATCGATGACTTTGCCTCGCAGCAGTTAGAAGATGAACAAGCACAGCGATACCAGCAAGCCTTAGTGTCGACACGAGTGATAGATGAATTTGATGGTAAACCCATCCGCATCCCAGGGTTTATTGTACCTTTAGAGCAAAACGAAGAACAAAAGGCCACCGCCTTTTTCGTCGTACCGTATTTTGGTGCTTGCCTACATATGCCGCCACCGCCGCCTAATCAAATCTTGTACGTTGAATACAAAGAAGGTGTTGCAGTTGAAAACTTATATGATCCTTATTGGTTCGAAGGTACGGTAAAAATCGACAACCACGAAAGTGCACTGGGTACATCAGCCTATTCATTAGTGCTAGACAGCTTTACGCTGTACGAGGAGTAACTAACATGAAAAAGACAGCCGTTGCAGCCACTCTTTTATCAAGCTCAATAGTATTTCATAGCAGTGCATGCGAACTGCACGCGGGTATGGGCAATATGCAGTTTGGCTTTCAGCATCCTATGATGCAGCAGCACCTAGCGGCAGCGAAAGAGCCACTTATCTCCCTTAATATAGATAGGAAGCATGAAGTGACAAAGCTTGAAGCGTCTGCTGTTCCGCTGCGATTTACCATTCCTTCGAACTATAAAGAAGTGAGTGTAGATGTAATGGCAAGTGACGGCGTAACGCTACTTTCGCCACAGCGATTCGCCCTGGTCTCAGCTAAAGGTGAACAAGCTATTAGCTTTCAGGCAAAAGAAGAAGGCACCCACGAACTTGTACTAAAAGTGTATGCGCTTAAAAAGAATGTGCCAGTCACTTATACGCGCAAAGTAAAAATTTTGGCAAGTTAGGTACTGAATGAACAAATGAAGCGCGTCACTTTTGCTTTACTGGCTTTCTTTATTGTATTCGCTGCATTAGGTGCGTTAGTCGGGTTAGGACTTAACGGCAAACTTAACGTTCTTATCGGATTTTTCAGTAATGACGTTGCTATCTATCAAGACACCACACGGCTACAGGAAGCCCAAAAGTATCAAGTCTTGTCTTGGGATGCTCTGTTACCTGAAGCGGAAAAAGCGTTGCTGGGTAAAGCCCAGTCCAATCAGAGTCCTCAACAAGATTTACCTCTTCATGAACAAGTATTTCAGTCTATTCAGCGTACGTTCGACGATGAGTATCAACAAGCGTTAATCTCGGTAAATACGGTCGATACATTTAACGGAAAGTATGTCGAGCTTAGCGGGTTCATTGTACCTGTTGAAGCTAATGCAGAGCGTGAAATAACAGCATTTTTTATTGTTCCATATTTTGGCGCGTGTATCCACTATCCGCCCCCTCCGCCCAATCAAATTGTGTATGTTTCGCTAAATAATACCCATGAACAAGGCGGTATTAGCGGAATAGACATTCAGCAGGCTTATACTTTCTCGGGTGAGCTTTCTACAGGGCTTTATGAAGACCCTCAGGGAACATCGGCTTACCTACTGGATGTGGCAGAAATAAAGCCCTATTCAGGATTGGGAAATGGCATTAATGATGGAAAAGCGGAATCCAAGAGTGGCGCTTTCCATATAGAAAGCGACATTCGTTAATTTTATTTTTTCAATTTATTACCAAGAACCGTACATTGGGTTTGGCAGAATGAAAATCTCTGTACCAACTCGAGGCATTAGCGTATCAACACTGGCAGACTCTTGGATTACGCCGCCCACATCTTCAATATTGTCGCCAATTTGCATGATAATAGTGTGAGGCGCCGCCCAGGTTGATGTTGTGTCTTTAGACGTATTTGAACATGCGATCTTACCTTGGGCAAGCTGCATTCTTCGCAAGTCTTTGTCATTAACCATACCTTCTAGTCCGACTGCTTTTTTATCTTCAGCTGTGCGGCCAACTACGCAGGTATTGCTGGTGGTCAGCGGTAAACCTTGCGCTAAAAGGTTGTTCCACGTGTGGTTATCGAGTGTTTTATCGCGATTCGTTATAAGTGCCACCTTACCATTTCGCTTAACAACCTCGTCGATAAAATCAGCGACGCCAGGAACCAAAGTGGCTTCTTCACGCTTTACCCAGTCAGCCCAGCTTTTCGATGAATAACCCAAGCCGACACTTTCACGCTCTTTTTGGTAGGTGCTATTGTCTAGCACGGTTTCATCAACGTCCATTACCACAACCTCGCCATTAGCAAATCGCGTAGGCAGCGCTGTAATAGCCTGGTTATACACAAAGGTAGAAAGAACAGGGTACTCTTTGCTGCTGGTTTGATATATCACGGCGTTAGAAAGCGAATGTGCTTTTTCACCCGTCAGCGACGTTGATGGTGTTGATGAGCACGCCGCAATAACTGATACCGCAGCGCTAATGCACGCTAGTTTGCTGATATCAGTGAATTTGTTAACAGATAACAATGTTATTTTCCTTTTATCGTTTCTTCTGCCTGCGCATTTCAACATACTAACCACGTATGAACTTATCGATAAACTGGGCCTGATATTTCAGCTATGGCGTCGTGTGCATGCAGACTTTCTTGATGTTCTACTTTTACACGAAAATAGGTAGCTTGGTAATACTTACTTAACGCGGCATGTAGACGTCTTACCGAATCTTCAACAAACATGAGGTTTTCTGCATTACGTTTTGCAAACGCCTGTTCATCTTCACGCTTAACCGCGGTTTGAAGCGGCGTGCCGAGCGCGTTCTCTACTAAATCAATAATACCAATAAAATCGGGAATATCTTTGTTAGCTAAGTCCAAAGTTATGTCGGCAAACGAGCGCTGCGCATGAGCCGTGGCGATGCTGGCATCTTTAGAAGCAAGCCAAGCGCTTATTTCTTCTACACTTAGCTGCTGTCCTTCAGATTGTCTCGCTTCAAATTGTGTCGCAAAGGCCTCTGCCAAGGCTTTGCGTGAAAGTGATGCAGAGCATGGGCAGGTACTAGAATAAGGTACTCGCAGCTTAAGCTGTGCCTCATAACGTTCAGGTGAACGCCTTACACATAGTGAAGTGGGGTACGACTGATACCCTGATGTTTTGCTAATAAGCGCTGGGCGCGACACGGTGAGATCAAAACGCAAATTTAACTGAGCGCTATTACTGAGCCCATCTTGCGACTCGATAAGCGCGTTCATTAATGTGGTTAGTGCAGATTTGTGAAGGTCCTTATTGCTTAAGTACTGCTGTAATAAGTTGTACAAACGCGACATGTGAATGCCTTTGGCGTTGGGATGATCTAAACTTACTGTTACATCTACCTTTGCCTGACTACTTAAGCGTTCTCCTCGTTTACCTAACACATGCAGCGGTATTGCAATGCCCTGCATCCCAACACTATCAATAGCAGGAACTTGAGCAATAGATTGTTCAGTAGTGACATCGGGTAGTGCCGTGTCGCGACGATTGAAACTAGACAAAATAACCTCTGAATAAAACGTTAAGAAGTGTTACATCGCTATGCTTGAAAGCGTCGCTTAAAAGAACACTCGCTTTTGAAGAAGTGATGAAACTAATAGGTGTGCGACTGCGCGGTCTTGCGCTCGTCGCAGGTCGAGTCCGGAGTAGTTTCTCTGAGGCGGTAATTGGCAATATGCGCACTGACAATAATAAATGAAGCGATTACAGTGATAATAACTTCACCATATTCGCCAAGCACTTCGTGCCCTAAACCTACCCATTCGACCAGCAGTGGGCTGCTTAGCAATGTAAGGCCAGTAGCACCAGCTAGTACCACCCATTTATTTCTGTGATGTAAATAGCCTACTGACAGCGCAAAGGCGCCAATAGGCAGTACGAAAAACAGCAGTATTTGGTGGAAGGTTTCATCGTTGAGAATAGATACGCTTGCTAATGCCGGTATTGAAATCAATAGAATAGGCGTTAATAAACAATGGATGACGCAAAGCGATGAAAGGATCATTGCGATTTTGTCTGAAATGAGCTGCACTTTTGGCACTGCGCTGCTTCCTTGAGTTATTGAATTCATAGTATTTCCGGATATTGCTACTGCGCACGCTTTATTAATGAAACTTGCGCCTTAAAGTATAAAAACAATTAGTTGTTAATAGATAACCTTGGCTGACTTGGTGTTATTTCCATAGCACCTTGCCCCTCATTCGTTACCCAAATAGCGTTGACATGCTGCAAGCTCGGCCAATAAGTAAACCCTGTCATTTCGATACGCTTTAAAGGTTCTTGGCAGCTAAGCAAATACGCTATGCGAAAGTCAGAATGCGTGTTGTGATGGATGTCGCTTTCGTGTCCACTTTCATGCTCGTCATGCTCGTCATGCTCGTCATGCTCGTCATGCTCGTCATGCTCATCATGCTCATCATGCTCATCATGCTCATCATGCTTATCAGCTATTTCCCATGGACTTTCTAGGGTGGTGTCGAGCAGTTCACACGTGTTGCTAAGGGTAAAAATGTCGTCGAAGCGCAGAAACAATTCCTGCATGTTCTGATAACGTTTCTTTTCGTTAGCTGTGTTCGGCATGTACTCAAACCCCAACACGTCGGCAACAGGTAGCTGTAGCACAAACTGCCATTCACTTCCCGCTTGTAAGATTTGTAGCTTGCCTTCGCCGTGAGTATGAGGTGCAGCATGAATAGCGCTTATACTTATTCCAACCAAGTTCAATCCAACAAGAGCACCTACTTTAAGCAAAGCTGAAGAGGCGCGTAGCCCTTTTTGCGATCCTTTCCACTTAACCGAAATAGTTTTCATTTTTACCTCTTGCGTAATTGTTACAATATAACATACCATAAAAATAGAGTTGATACATTATCACATTACACAAATTCAGAGGTTATAATAATGAAACTGTCTCGATTGGCGTTAGGCTTATCGCTTTTAGCGCCCGCGTCACTTTTTGTGTCTCCGTCTGCGCTAGCACAAACACTTTCTGGTACGGTAACCAATGCAGCCGGAAAGCCTCTCGCCAACGCAACTGTTGAAATTGAGGCGCTAAAACGGGTTACCAGCACCAATGAGCAGGGTGAGTTCATTTTCTCTGACGTAAAGGGCGGTGAGTATACGCTGCACATATTCGCTTCTGGTTTTGCCCATTTACATGAAGAGGCAACAGTGCAATCGAACTCTACGGGTGGCGCTAACTTTGTCTTAGCGCGAAGTGCTATTGAAGTGATTGATGTGCATGCCACCCCTATGCATTTATCTGTCATGGAGTCGGCTACGCCGGTGAGCGTGTTATCTGGTGAAACCTTACGACGTCAACAAGCGGCTACACTTGGCGATACGTTAGAGAAACTGCCGGGCGTGCAATCTAACTTCCATGGCAACGTTGCTAGCACGCCAATAATTCGAGGCCTCAGTGGTCCGCGCGTATTGATCACCCAAAACGGTTTGGATGTGAGCGACGTTTCTCGCGTTGGTCCAGACCATGCGGTAGCCAGTGAAGCCTCAACCGCTAACCAAATTGAAGTATTGCGCGGGCCTGCCACCCTTTTCTTTGGAAGCGGCGCAATAGGCGGTGTGGTTAACGTAGTTGACCAACGCGTGCCAACCTCCACTGAAACACGCGGGGAATTTTTACTAGAAACCCAAACCGTCAACGACCAGAAGCTCGGAACGTTTAATGTGACCACTGGCATTGGCAACATGGCCTTCTATGCTGACGGTTTTTATCGCGACGCAAATGACTATGACACCCCCATGGCGCCTGATATTGATGACCCAGGCGGCGCGCATGTAGTTGAGAACAGTAACGAAGAGTCCCACGGATTTACGTTAGGTACCAGCTACCTATTTGATCAAGGTTATGTTGGTGTAGCGGTAGAAAGGTTCGAGAGAGAGTACGGCGTGCCTGGTCATAGCCATGGTGATGACTCTTCAGTTTTTGCAGACCTTGAGCAGACTAAGTATCAACTTCTAGGCGAGTACAACTTTTCTCATGATTTTTTGCAAAGTGTTCACTTTAGAGCGGGCTATACCGATTACGAACACGCTGAAATAGAAAGTGGTTTTGTCGGTACTACGTTTAGCAATGAAACCGAAGAACTTCGCGTTGAGCTATTGCACAAACCCATTGCCGGCTGGCGTGGCGGTGTAAGTCTTCACTACAAAGGCGCGGACGTTTCGGCACAAGGTGAAGAAGCTTTTACACCGCCTTCAGAAATGGAGATGTTCGCTATATCGTTGATGGAAGAGCGCCATTTTGGTGACTTCTTGGTTCAGTTAGGGGCTCGAGCGGAAAGAGTAACACTAGACGCTTCGAGTGTGCTGCTGCCTGAGTTAGATGCTCACGACCATGACGATGAACACGAAGAAGACGAGCATGCCCTCGATCATGACGAACACGATCATGATCACGATGAACACGAAGGCAGTGAGTTTGTTCGACAGTTCGAGGTAGACCAAGAGTTTACGCCAATATCACTGTCAGCGGGTGTGGTTTACACCATTAACGAAAACTATAACGTGGGTGTTTCACTTTCTCGTTCAGAACGCGCACCGTCGGCTTCTGAACTCCTTTCTTTCGGCCCGCATATTGGCACCCGTACCTATGAAATTGGCGCCTTGTTTGACTTATCAGAGGAAGGGGAGTTTGTGCTTTCTCAAACGCCTATCGATCTTGAAACGGCCAACAATATAGACCTAACGTTCAGAAAAACACAGGGCGATGTTGGCTTTGTATTTAATGCTTTTTATAACCAAGTAGATAACTATTATTTCCAGGAAGAAACTGGCTTATTCGCTGAAAGTGGCCATGACCATGATCATGGAGAAGAGGAGCACAGTGATGAAGAGCACAGCGAAGACGAACACAGCGATGAATTGCCTGTTTACCTGTTTGGTTCTGCTGATGCCATTCTTCATGGTTTTGAGCTACAAGTTGCGTGGCAAACCACTGATAATTTAAAACTCGATTTCTTTGCCGACTACGTTAAAGCACGACTTAAAAATGGTGGCGCACTGCCGCGAACCTCGCCTATGCGCGTGGGAACACATGTTGCCTACTCGCTCGACAACATTCGAGCCGACTTAGACATTACCCATTTTGCCAAACAAGACGACATCTCAACCTTCGAGACTGAAACAGATGGTTACACCCTTGTTGATGCATCAATCACCTATGACATTCCAATGGGTGATGTCGACTTATCTGTTTACCTGAGCGGTGAAAACCTCACAGACGAAAAAGCGCGCGTTCACACTTCATTTTTGAAAGACATTGCACCCCGTCCAGGCAGAAACTTTGCCTTCGGTGTACGTGGTTATTTTTAAAATCAGCTTAAAAAAAGAATTTTTGATAGGGATACACACATGAAAACTAGACTTACGCTAAGCGCTATAGCCAGTGCGCTTTTGCTTGCAGGCTGTGGTGATGCAGAAACAAACATTGTAGAGCTGGACCCTATTGAGGTGCCAGAAGATGATCACGACCATGATCACGATAACGACCACGACTCAGAATATGAAATCGAAAGTGAAGGCCGATTAGTGGTTGCCGACGCTGCATCAAATTCACTCACTGTATTTGATTTAGATGATAATTCAGTGCTTGATACCTTCTCTACCACCTTTGATGGAAGCAGTGTAAGCGCCTCAGCAGACTACCGCTTTGCGGTAATTAACAGTCGAGCAAACGGGTTAACTGAATTTCTTGATGGTGGATTGTGGCGTGAAGACCACGTAGAGCACCTGCATGACTATGAAGAAGCCCCAAGTTTGTCTGGTTTCACACTAGAAGGTAGCCAACCTACTCACGTAGTCACACATGACGGTCAGCTTGCTGTGTTTTACGATGGAGACGCCGATACCAGCATGCCAGCTGCGGTAAAAGTGGTAACTGATACGCAAATTGCCAGTGAAATTACAGAAATTCCTACTTTAGAGTTTACCGTAAATATGCACGGCGTCGCCGAACCTCGCGGTGACATGCTGATTAGTACCGTACGTCGAGATGATGCAGAGTCTCGTTCAGCCAACCCAATCTTGCCAGACAGCGTTGCAGTATATCATTGGCATGATGGTGAGTACGAAGAAGAGCAACGTTTTGATGGCGAATGTGCTGATTTACATGGTGCTGCTCAAAACGAAATCGCTGTGGCATTTGGATGCAGCGACGGCGTGCTGGTACTCAATGAAGATGATGAAGTATTTACCAGCGCGCTTATCGACAACATCGATGAACTTGGCGACCTGCGCATTGGCACAATGTATGGTCATGAACATGCAGAAGCCTTTATCGGTATTGCCTCACAACACGGCGGTGGTAGCGCTGTTTTGGCTAATGTGTCGCCTGTAACCAGTACAATGAGTGTAATTGATTGGCAGCCAGAGACTGACGCTCATGCAGTGTCATACGGTTTCTCAATGGGCGGTGAATTCTTTGTTATTTTAGATGACAAAGGTTTTGTAACACTGCTAGAAGCGCATGAAGAAGACGGTGAGACGCACTGGGAATTTGGGCACAAAATTGATGTAGCCAGTGCCAGCGCCGCAAATCTAACCGAAGAGCAGTCTTTTAGCATGGCGGCATCGCAACACGAAGAAGTCTTGTTTGTTGTTGACCCTGTTGCGCAAGCTATCCTTGCTGTTGATTTGGAAACCGAGACCACAGAAACTTTGCTTGAGCTAGACTTCGAGCCTGTAGGTGCAGTTTGGTTAGGTATAGCTGAAGAACACGACGACCACGATCACTAATCAGGCGTAGTGTTTTGCAAAAGGCTAACAAGCATTCAAATCCTGTTAGGTGAAGATTAGGGGCATAGCACTATGCCCCTAATAAAATCAAGCCCTTACTTTGCTCACGCCCTTACTTTTACTCGCACTCGCTTTGCTTTCACTGGCTAGGCATACAACAGCCCTTGCTGTGTTCTTCACCTTATATCACTGAGCGTCTATTCAAAACTTTCTTCTATGGCATCTCTGATATTTGGATATGTGGTTCAGTACAAATTACGCAAAATCTAACAAGTCAGTGCCAAAGAAATTATCGATGATGCAGCGCCATTCACCAGTCGCATCTTTTTGCAAAACATAAACAGCGCGCTTACCCTCGCAGGGTAGGGCGTTGGGCGTGGCTTTGGGGACAAGATATAGCTTAGCCACGACTAGCGCTACATCACCGGCTTGTATAACCCGTTCATCTCCGGTTGTAACAAAGTGGTCGGGCATGAATTTCTTTTGAAATTTAAGTAGAGCGTTAACGCAGTCGCGTTGCGTGGCATGCTCTTCAGTAGTCTGGTTTTGCATTAAGCTGGACATGGGGGTAGCGACCACTGTTGCATCGCTAGCATAACATTGGGATAAGGCGTCTTGATCGCCGCGGTTTACTGCGTCATGCAGCTGTTGTAATACGTGAGATATTGGGTTGTTCATGGCTGTCGTTCCATTTTTTAACGCAAGACGAGCCAATAAAAAACCCGCCTTTGCGGCGGGTTTAGTGAATTCTATTTACGCACTAGCTAACCCGCCCATTCCTAAGAATAGCGAGAATAATAATCAGCGCAGACGCTGAGTAAGCAGTATGTGTATTCGTGTTTTTAGGCATAGTGTTTAAAAACAATGTGCTGCTAGTGAGTATTTAATGACCTGAGTATCCTGTGCACCCAAGAGAAAGTCAACGGTTTTTGACCTTTACTTAAAAGCGATAGTTCAGCGAAAGATGCCACTCCCTTCCGGCACCAGGCACGCGCTCACCTACTTCAACATCGGCATTCATTACACGATTAATGCCGGCTGTGTGTGTGGCGTATTGTTTGTCGAACAGGTTATGAATAGTTGCCGTAACCTCAAGATTTGACTGCGTATTATCAAAAAGCGTTAAAAGCCCCGAGATATGAAATAAACCATAGCCTGCTGTGGGTGCCTCATTTTGCAGTGCCGAGATATGGTTTTGTGCGCCTGTTAATTCAGATGTAAGCTGCATTTGAAGCGGCGCATCAAATACTTGCGTATTCCATTGAACTGTTGTTGTTAACTGCTCTGGCGCAATGCGGAACAAAGCATCGTCAATGTCATCACGGTTACCATGCTGAATGGTTGCTACTGCACGCAAACTCAGGCTATCGGTAAGCTGGCCTTGCACCGTCATATCCGCACCTTTTATAACCGCGTCGGTATTCGTCCACTGAAACGGCTCTGTACCAGCCATCATGGTGGACACCATGTTCGCCGCCATATTCGTACTAGGTGATCCCGTGATGTAATCTTCTATATCTTGATAGAAAAGGCGGGGCGAGATAGTCCAATTTTTATAGCTGTAATCAATACCCACATCTAGTTTGCGCGCGGTTTCATTGTCTAATTCAAGGTTACCTATGTAGTTAAAACCGTCAGCCATGCCGCCCGAGATGCCAAGAGGTAGCCAGGTATAACGTTCGAAATAGGTAGGAGCACGATTTTTCTGAGACATACCAAGTACGATATCGAGTGAGTCGCTTGCATGGTATCGGGTGGTAGCAGCTATATCTAACATGCTGTAGTTTTCGTCACGGTCAGCGGCGTTAAAATTACTGACTAACGTAGCAACTGCTGGGTTCATCATCACCATGTTAGAACCCGCTTCTCCGGCCTCCATATTAACGCGGGTGTATCGCGCACCAAGCGTAGACGAATAATCTTCTTTGTTTAGTGTCCATTGGGCATAAATACTCGCGGTATCTCTTTGTACATTAGTAAAGTTATCTACAAAGAACATACCGTTATTTGGGTTAGTAATTACAGAGTTGTTTCGGCTGTGGTGTAGATAAGCGCCCAGTTCAAGCTCGCCACTATCCAACGGCATAACGTACTTGGCATCCAATCCCTGAGCGATAGCGTCAGCATTATTTTCTCTTGCCATATCATCTGACATTACCATGCGCTGTGAAAAATTATCCATAGCGTGTTGGTTACTGTTGCCAAACCAATTTATAGCAAAGTACTCTGCGTCGCTGGCGTTGTAGCGATAACCTAGTCGGTACCATGCTGCATCGATAAAACCTATATCCATGGCGAGCGCTGGTGTGCCGCTTTCATTGGTGTTTAGCTGTTGATAGCTTGCATCGACTTGGTGTTTTCCCCATTCATAGCCAAGTCTAAATTTTCCGCCGTTTCTTTGGTAGTGGCTATTGGGTATAACAGTGTTATCACCCGATTCTCGCTCATTACGCTGCTGGTGCATGAAAGCGCCGCTAATGAAAGCTTGCTCCGCTTTGTAAAGCATATTGCCCTGGTATTGTTGCCCGCTACCCGGATTAATTAAGCTGGCATTTACACTGCCAGTAATACCGCTTTCTAGAGCAAAAAGGGATGCTGCATCTGCGTTAATACGCAGCTTGCCGCCTAGGGTTTGTACTCCAGCACTCACCGGTACAATACCGCGATACAAGGTGGCGGTAAGCCCTGGCTCTGGCAGTACGTGGGATAAGGGCGAGTCCATGGCGTTAGGTCCCGCACCGGCTATATCGACACCGTCGATGGATACGCCGACCCTATCGCCAAACAGCCCTCGGTATTGGATAAGGCCTGTAACCGGCCCGTTTCGGGAAACGGATACGCCAGGTAGTTGCGCTAACTGATCGCCAAAATCAGCGTCTATATTGGTTGCGGCAGTCACCGTTTCGCGCTCAATTTCTAGTGTATTATCATTAAGCGAAGAGCCGATAACTGTAATCACTTCTGTTGAAGCGCTGTCAATAAGTTCAGATGTGTTTGCATAAACGTGTGCAGATGTGCAGGCAGCTGAAACAGCGAATGCCAGTAAAGAATACTTCATAACAATTCCATTAAATAAACGAACTATATGCACGGTTAAACCATGCGCGTTAAGTGTGTTTTTTAGGTTTTGCTATGCAATGGGTGGAGCGCGGCCAAGCGGGGCGGCAAACGCAAATGATGTGTAAGGCGCTGCTGCAAGGCGAGATACTAAGGCGCGATAGCGCACAAGGGATAGCACCGCCATTGAATCTACCGGTACATTATCAATATGAGGAAGGTCTGCGAGTGTGCCATTGGTACAATCTACATGCTCGACAGGCGCTTTTAGCAGCTCGGGGCTTATAAATACAAATTCACCTTTAAGCTCTGTGGCACTAAGCGATATGTATCGCATGGTGTTGCCAGTACAAATAAGTTCAATATCGTCGCCCACCATTTTACGTGCATGCTGCATAGTATGCGAAGCCAGGCCGAGTGCTAATGCATTTTGCAAAAGCATACAAAGGCAAAGTGTTAAGGCTATAAGGCGTTTAATCGACATTTTTTATCTTTTTAAATTGCGCACTTTTATCATAGCCTGTGACGACAGTTTATTTCCACTGATTAATTGTTTTCATTAATACCAGCTTTAATACCTGCTTTCTGTAACTTCCGGTATAGGGTGCGTGTACTTACGCCTAACTGGTCCGCAAGTTGGTTTATATCGCCTTTGAAAGCAGTACAAACCTCAGCAAGATAAGTCTGTTCGGCATCTTCTAGCGTCATAATTTCATTCGCAGGATATTCTGACCCTTTAACATTCACTTTACGAACGTATTTGCCATTACTACTTGCCTTTGAACTGATAGTACTGGTCATTAGGCTGAGGTCTTCGCCTGTAAAATCATCGTCAAGGTCAGGTAAGTCTGACTCGTATATTACGGGCTCATCGGCAAATAATATGGCTTGCTCCACGATGTTACGTAGCTCGCGAATATTGCCCGGAAACGAATAGCTACTCAGTTTCTCTAGTGCTTTTTTGCTGAAACGCTTTTTCTCTCGCGACTGGGCTAAAAAGTGCGTTGCGATGAGCGCAATATCTGATTGCCTTTCTCGCAGAGACGGAAGGCTAATAGGAAAGCCTGCAATTCGGTAATAAAGATCGCGCCTAAACTCGCCTTTTTCTACCATTTGTTTCAAATTCTTATGCGATGCGCAAACCAAACGGAAGTTAGCTTTCTTGGATACTACACTACCCACTGGGCGATAGGTTTGGGTCTCAAACAATCTTAGTAGTTTAACCTGCATGGCAAGGGGTATATCACCTACTTCATCGAAAAATAGGGTGCCGCCTTCTGCCGCTTCTACTAACCCTTTTTTGTTTGAAGTAGCGCCAGTAAAGGCACCTTTTTCATAACCGAATAGCTCACTTTCAAGCAAAGAGTCAGACAGTCCAGTGCATTCAATTACAACAAAAGGCTTATCTGCACGACAACTGTTAGAGTGTAATGCCTGCGAGACCAACTCTTTGCCTGTCCCAGTTTCTCCATGTAGCAATACCGCTATATCCGAATTTGCGGCGCGATTTATTTTATTAAGCATAGTTTTAAATGCTTCTGACTCGCCAATTATCTTGCCTGCTGCAGGGCGATTAGATGCAAATGCAAGCTTATCTAAAATCTCTAAATAACCTAATAAATCGCCATTCCCATCGAATATTGGACGCATCAAAATATCGCAATAACTTTGACCTTCGCTGGTGGAGTGAATATGTACCACGCTCGCCGCTCGTCCAGTCGTCTTACTTTGCTGCATGGGACACTGCTCGCCGCATTGATCACAGGGTTTGCTGTTGCGATGAGATACCTGATAGCAGGTGCTATAGCCTAACTTAATATTAACGGGGTACGTGTCTCTGTAAGGCGCGTTAACCGCCTCAATAATATAGTTTTGATTGATGAAAATAGCGGGTCTGTCTATTGCATCTATCATTGCTTGTACAATTGATATGTTCACTGTCAGCGTATTAGTTAATTCTAATTTTATCCCATCAATTTAACATACTGGCACAAAGCTTGTTCACTGTTTGAGATAAATGACTTGGCCCGAGTGGCCATAAACTCAGTTATCAGGAGCGTTACTCTATGAATAAATGTGTGGCTTTAATGGCGTTAAGCACGATATTAAGCGCAACAGTAAGCGGCTGTAATCTCGCTGAAAAGCCTCAAATGACTAATGTTGATGCGCAAGAAGGCGAGGTTCAAATAAAAATTAAACAAGCTAAAGAGCACGTAAAAGCGCTTGGCGCTGGATTAAAAACGCGACTGCAACAGGCTATAAAATCTGGTGGTTTAACAGCGGGCGTAGAAGAGTGCCAATTAGCCGCAGGACCAATTGCTGAGAGCCTAAGCAAGAATGGTTGGGTGATAGGGCGTACTTCACTCAAAGTACGTAACCCGGGTAATGCGCCCGATGATTGGGAGCGAGAACAGCTAGCGCATTTTTCTAGTCTTTTAGAGAAAAACAAGCTAACTAGTGAACCGCTTAAAAGGCCTTTAGACACATATCAGTATGATGATGAAAGCGGTGAATTTCGCTATATGATGGCCATTGAACAAGGTCAAATTTGTATGGCGTGCCATGGCACTAATATAGCCCCTGCTGTGAAAGATGTTATTGCTAAACATTACCCTGATGACCAAGCTACGGGATTTGAAGTTGGTGATTTGCGCGGTGCTTTTACGCTTACATATCGACCTAAATAGCGGTAATTTTTCTAACTTAGCTCCTCAGTGTCCCACTGACAAGGTACTTAGCACTTTCCTCCCATTTACATTAGTGTCATTTTTGTCTCTCCATTGACAAAAATGACGCAATTTTCATATTAGATTATTGCGATAGATCAAAGTGCTCAACTTTCCACCATGGAATAATCCCTCTGCAGCGTACGCAAATGCCGTTCTGCGACCAAGCTTTGCTTTTAAAGTGAAACAAATTTGGCGAGTGGCACAGACCGTGCTCTAACAATGCTGCTAAAGCTGAAAGTTCAGCAATTATCCCACTGAATACTATACAAACTATTTTTATTTCATGTGCTTAGCGCACCTGTTTGACAAGGGAGATAACCCATGAGCGATACGTTAATAGAACTATCGCGGTGGCAATTTGCATTAACTGCAATGTTCCACTTTATTTTTGTACCCTTAACGTTAGGGCTTAGCTTTTTACTTGCCATTATGGAATCTGTTTACGTGATGACAGGTAAGGAGATATACAAGCAAATGACCCAGTTTTGGGGAAAGCTGTTTGGAATTAACTTTGCCATTGGGGTAGCTACTGGCTTAACCATGGAGTTCCAGTTCGGCATGAACTGGTCATATTATTCTCACTATGTGGGCGATATCTTCGGAGCACCGCTGGCTATTGAAGGATTGATGGCGTTCTTCTTAGAATCTACTTTCGTAGGTTTGTTCTTCTTTGGCTGGGACAAAATGTCTAAGGTTAAACACCTTATGGCTACATGGCTGGTGGCGATTGGCTCAAATTTCTCAGCATTATGGATCTTAATTGCTAACGGTTGGATGCAGTACCCAGTAGGCGCTGAATTTAACTTTGAAGCTATGCGCATGGAAATGACCAGCTTCGCTGAAGTTGTTTTCAACCCGGTTGCACAGGTTAAGTTTGTTCACACGGTATCTGCAGGTTACGTGACCGGCGCTATGTTCGTATTAGCCATTTCAAGCTATTACCTGCTTAATCATAAACACATCGCTTTTGCACGTCGTTCATTCGCTATAGCCGCGAGCTTTGGTTTAGCGGCGACCTTATCAGTTATTGTGTTGGGTGATGAAAGTGGCTACGAGCTTGGTGACGTACAAAAAGTGAAGCTGGCTGCTGTCGAGGCTGAGTACGAAACCCACCCAGCACCTGCACCATTTACCGTTTTCGGCATACCGAACGATGAAAAAGAAGAAACCGAGTATGCACTTCAGGTTCCATGGGCAATGGGCATCATTGCTACCCGTTCGTTAACCGAAGAAGTAAAAGGTATAAAAGATTTAAAAGAAGAAAATCGCGAGCGTATCTTAAGCGGTATCAAAGCATACGAAGTGCTAGATGATGTAAGAAACGGCACTGCGACAGCTGAGCAGCGCGCGGCCTTTGAAGCAAACAAAGACAGTCTTGGCTACGCCATGCTGCTTGAGCCCTACACAGACGATGTGTCAAACCCGTCAGAAATCGCCATTCAGCAAGCCGTCGATTACAGCATTCCTCCGGTAGCCCCGCTATTTTGGAGCTTCCGAATCATGGTTGCTGCAGGCTTTATTATGCTAGCGCTTTTCTTATGTGCTTTTTATTACAGCACTAAACACAAAATCACTCAGCCTCGCTGGTTGCTAAAAGGCGCACTTTATGGCTTGCCGCTTCCTTGGGTTGCCTGTGAAGCAGGGTGGTTCGTAGCAGAGTATGGTCGTCAGCCATGGTCTATCGCAGAAGTGCTGCCTGTGCATACTTCGGTGTCTAATCTAGCTATAAGCGATGTGGTCACCACCATTGTGGCGTATACCGTTTTTTACACTGTGATGTTCATTGTCGCTTTCTACTTGATGAAGAAATTCGCGAAAAAAGGTCCAGTCCCGCCTGAGGACAAACAGCATGAGACTGAACTTGATCTTATTGACCTTGACGAGCAAGGAGCAAAGGCATGATTGATTATGAACTATTGAGAATCATCTGGTGGTGTTTGGTTGGCGTTCTGCTTATTGGTTTTGCTGTGACAGATGGCTTTGATTTAGGTGTGGGTGCATTGCTAACACTTATTGGTAAAAACGATAAGGAGCGTCGCGTAATGATCAACACTATTGGACCGCACTGGGATGGTAATCAGGTGTGGTTTATTACCGCTGGTGGAGCAATCTTTGCTGCCTGGCCGATGATATACGCTACGGCGTTTTCCGGCTTTTACCTTGCTTTAGCGTTAACGCTAATCGCCTTATGGATGCGCCCAATTGGCTTCGACTACCGCAGTAAATTGCCCAACCCACAGTGGCGGAAAGCGTGGGACTGGGCTTTGTTTGCGGGTGGTATTATTCCTGCGCTTATCTTTGGGGTAGCGTTCGGTAATCTGCTACTAGGTGTGCCTTTCGAGTTAGACAGCACCCTGAAATCAACCTACACAGGCTCGTTCTTTGGTTTGCTAACACCTTTTGCTTTAGTCAGTGGCTTATTGTCAGTAGCGATTTTGTTAAATCACGGGGCTACTTGGCTTCAGATGAAAACCGACGGTTTCATCGAGGTTCGCGCTCGGGCGGTATCGGTAGTGCTTAGCTTGGTAGGTGTAGCACTGTTTGCAATTGCAGGTTTTTGGGTGGCATTTGGGCTTGATGGCTTTGTCATCACATCCGCAGTAGATACTATCGCTACATCTAACCCGCTTAAGAAGGAAGTGGCGATTGAAGCAGGCGGCTGGATGAGTAACTACAGCAAATATCCCTTCATGATGATTGCCCCTGTCTTAGGTATTGCTGCGGGCCTTGCCTGTGCGTTTTTCTCTAAAAAAGGCAACGCAGGTATGGCGTTTGTATCAAGTGCACTGTTTATTACGGGTGTAATTTTAACTGCGGGCTTTTCGATGTTCCCTTTCTTGATGCCAAGTATCGTTATGCCAGAAGCGAGTCTGACTGTTTGGGACGCAACGTCTAGTCACCTAACGCTAAACGTTATGTTTATTGTGGCCTGTATCTTTGTTCCTATTATCTTAAGTTACACAGCCTACAGCTTTTACGTAATGCGTGGTCGCATTAAAAGTGATGATCTCGACCAATCTCATACCATTTATTAAGGAGGGTGCTATGTGGTATTTCGCTTGGATATTAGGAGTTTTACTGGCTTGCTCTTTCGGCATTATCAACGCCATGTGGTTGGAAGCTACAGAAAATATGGATAGACCCGAAGACCAAGAATAGGAGTGGAGGTAGGCTGACCGCAAGAACACGCCGTTATCCCATCCGTGGGGGCTCTTCAGCAGCGTCACTGCTGCTGAAGGTTTGGGACGGGGAGGACTCCGCGCAATCAGAGTGATTGAAAGATGGAGGAGGGCTTTTTTGCAGCCAGCTCTCCACCATTTCGAAGAAACAAAACAACATAAAAGATAGAAATTAACAGTGATTAAAGAAAAGGTTCCCAACAGACAAACACTTACTCAGTGGTGTAAGGACATGGATAGCGCGCACACGCTTGGCCTGCGCCGTTCGCTTATGTCACAGGTAGCGGTTAAGTGTTTGTCGCTTTTTTCTTTGATTATTGGCTTTTATTACTTTTCTTGCATAGCTCAAGATTGGGTAGTGAATGAGTCGCCTGCGGCTCAAAATGATCTTGTGGGTCTATCTGTTTGCTTAGGAATAACTTGGTTATTGCAGGGAGCAGTGAATCGGTTATCGCAACAAGCGAAAAGCACTGTGCTCCACAAATTAGAAATACAGTTAAAGAAGATATTTGTCATTCGACAACACGCGTTAGTTCGCCAGAACTCAGTGTATTATTGGCAATCGCTATGGTTACAGCATCTACAAGCTTTTACAGATTGGGCGTTGGAATATCGTGTACAGCAAGCAATTGCGGTGGTAGTTCCACTATTAGCATTAAGCGTTCTCTTTTATGTAAATCCCGTTATTGGTTTTGGTTTGCTTATTACTCTGCCCGTGGTGCCGCTTTTCATGATTATTGTTGGTAAGGGCGCGGCTGCACTGCATCGCAAACACTTTGGCGCTCTTGAACGGCTGGGAAGTTTGTTTACAGACCGTTTAACGGCATTGCCGATGCTAGCAAATTTTCAAGCGCATCAAAGACAAACCGTCCTGCTAAAAGAAGCAAGCAAACATTTAAATAATCGTACAATGAAAGTTGTCAGTGTCGCGTTTTTATCCAATAGTGTGCTCGATTTTTTTGCCACTCTTGCTGTTGCGTTAGTGGCGGTATTTATTGGTTTTTCGCTATTACGTGAGCTTGAAATAGGTCCAGCTATAACCTTGCAGCAAGGCTTATGGATTTTACTTACCGTACCCTTGTTGCTAAGTGAAATGAAAAAACTGGGCCAGGTGTATCATCAAAAAGCTCAGGCTGAAGCAGCACAAGAAGAACTGGCTCCCTTGTACAAAAACATGCCCAGTACGGTTTCATTACAATGTCGTGCTCAATGTGCCGATAACCCCGAAGAAATGTCACGGTTACTAGATGCTTCTAACTTCAATGTGTTCGACTTGCGTGAGCCTGCTTTACTTAATGAAGGGCGCGTACAACCTGCCTTACTAAAAGCTGACTCATTGATAATCTCAAAAGGCGATAAGGTGCTTCTTAATGGGAAATCTGGAGCGGGAAAAACCCTATTGCTAGAGGCGCTTAGCGGTCAAAGACCAGCAACACATAAATTTGAACAGCTAGTATTGTGGATCACTCAGCACCCTGTCATTACGCCCGGTACAGTGCGGGAGAATTTATGTCTTAACGATACTTACTCCGATGACATCTTAATGACAGCACTGCGAGATGTTGAACTTGAAGCTTGGCTAACACTGTTGCCCTACGGGCTTGATACGGTTATGACAGACTACCCTCAACTTTCAGGCGGTGAAGCACAACGTTTGTCACTGGCAAGAGCGTTATTACGTGATGAAAGTATCTGGCTTCTCGATGAACCAACCGCACATTTACCCGATGAACAGCATCATAGGCTAGCTCAGTTGATTAAACGTTTGGGCGAGAGCAAAACCTTGATATGGGCCTCTCACAAAGCATTGCCATGTAACTGGTTTAATCAGTTTTGGTCGGTTGAGAAAAAAACTCCACTCAACCAAGCGAATAATGAAGTGAATAATGCTCACAGCGACACTGGTATAGAACACGGTAACCACGATTGCGATGTAGCAAGTGTAGTGAAAGTAGTAAGCAATGCTGTCAATAAAAATCTAAATGACCAGAAAGGGAGTTTCAGCTTTGAATAACGGAAAACCCGCTTATCTGACGCTACTATTGGCTCTTTTGCACGGCATAGCCGGTATTAGTATTCTTGCTATTTCTGCTTGGTTTATCGCGATTAGTGCGATAGCGCCAGTGGGGTTTAACTATGTAATACCTGCTGTAGTTATTCGCGCGTTGGCGCTCCTTCGTATTGCGTCAGGTTATGCCAGTATGTGGTTTGGACACAACGATTTGCTAGCACGTATTGCAAAAGAGCGCTTGCTCGTTTTTCGTCAGCTAGAAAACAACCAAATAGCTGACAAGGCCTACACCACGGAAGCATTAGCTCAACATACCGAAGAGCTGGCGAGCAAATGGATTGCATGGGTCGCCCCTCTATCAAGCGTTGTATTCATCTTCTCAGGTTTGTGCGTTGCCGCGGTGTACCTTGACCTCCCAGGCGCTCTTTATATTTTGGCGCTACTTGTTGCTTGGCTAATTGCTGTGGTCGTGCAGGGCCTAGGCGCACTAACTCTTGCGAAAGAGGCCAATAAAGTAAATAAGCAGTTTCGTCAGCAATCTTCCGATTTTTTCAACCGCAGTGCCATTTGGCATCTGGACAGATCGATGGTTGAAAGTAACCCTGCCTCATCAAACACTGACAGCACTAAAATACCGAGCGCTAATCAAGTATGGCATTTACAACTTGCGCAAAAAGCTAAGGCACAAGGCACTGCATGGTGGTTTCAGGGTTTAGCGTTTTTATTTGTTATTTTAGTCATGTCGGGTATATCACCCGTGGTGTCGGCCTTTGTATTCGCACCTATCGCCATAATCATACCTATGGTTCTATTGGCAGCGCCAGACTGGGCAAGTGCAGGCTTTTTAAGTGTAAGTAAGTTTGCGCAGTATAAACAAAGCGTCAGTGCTCTTAAGCAACTTAAAGCCACGCCAATTAAGCAGTATCGCGATAGAGAAATAAAACACTCACTTAATTTAATTCAGTTTTCTGCTAAAGGTCGACATGCAAGTATGGTTAATACTTCGCTAGCTGCGAATGGTGTTGTTTGTATTTCGGGGTCGTCGGGATGCGGTAAGTCTTCATTGCTGCAATCAATTATTGGTTTGCTGCCAGCGACAGGGCAGCGCGCAATTGACGGGGTAGCCATGCCCGAGGGCATGGTGACAAACTGGCGCTATGTAGAGCAGGAACCTATTGTGTTATCCGGGAGTATATCCTTAAACCTAGACCCAGCGGGCAATGATATTTCTCAAAATGAAATGTGTGATCTGTTATCCGCGCTTGGCCTAGAAGAGATTCTGCCCTTAACGACTTGGGTAGGAAAGGCTGGAAGGCCTTTATCTGGAGGCGAGAAAAAACGTTTGGCCTTGGCTCGCGCAATATTAGCGAAGCCACCAGTTCTTGCTGTAGATGAGCCTTTTGAAGGGTTAGATTCTCACACACAACAAAAGGTTAGCAAGGTGCTTAATGGTCTTTCCACTACGACGTTGATTTTGGTAGCTTCTCATACAACACCCGACGCGCTAAACGTAAAAACGCATCTTCAACTAGGTGAAGCAGACATTAATACTTCACTGCAAACACAGTGCGCTATTTCATAGCCTTTTGTTCGAAGTTTCTTGTAATGTCTTCTAAGCTTCTACCCTTAGTTTCCGGAAAGAGCTTAGCAACTAAAATGAGGCTGATTAATGCAAAACAGCCGTAAATGGCAAATGTTGTGGCTGCGCCTAAGTTAGCTAGCTCCCATGGAAAGATAATTTGAACTAGAAAGCTGGTTAAGGAGTTAATCACGCCCACCAAAGAGATAGCCAAACCACGAGTTTGATTAGGAAAAATTTCGGCTAGCATCGCCCACATCACCGGGCCTAAAGACATAGCGAAAGAGGCTACAAACGCGATAATGCCAAATAGCACTAAGGGCGCGTTCATAGTGATACTGCTGGTAAGCAATGGCTGTTGGTAAGTATCAAACTCTTCATTTGATAAAACTGTTTTAAGCGCCCGTTTAAACTCTACGTCTGAATAATAGACTTCGTTGGTTAGAGGCTCTAGTTTACTTGCTACACTGGGCGTTTCTTGTTGGATAGTGCTAACGGCAGTTTGTTGCACTTGGTAAGTGGCTTGTTTAAAACCATAAGTGCAGATAGCCATGCTAATTGTAACACCGGTTAAACCCACAATGAGTAGTGGCTTTCTACCCCACTTATCAATAGTCATCATTGCCACAACAGTAAAGGCGACATTCACTACACCAATCCATACCGCCTGCATAAAGGCGGCGTTGGTACCCACGCCACTTTGTTCAAAAATAGTAGGAGCATAGAAAAAGATAACGTTGATACCGGTAATTTGCTGCGCAATGGCAATAATAATTCCTACCATTAAAGGAAAGCGCATGGCTTTTGCTTTTAAAAAACCAAGACGCTCGCGTAACGTCCAAGACTTCTCGTTAAGCGAAGATGCAATATCTTTAACAAGTGCTTGGGCTTGTGTTTTATCGAAAAGGCGGTTTATCACCTGCTCTGCTTCTTCTTGCCTACCTTTTAGTACCAACCATCGAGGACTACGGGGAATAGTAAATAGCAGGCCAAACCACAGCGCGGCTGGAATGACTTCAAGACCTAACATGTAGCGCCATAGATAAGTGTCTAAACCCCAATCGGCAACCCAGGCTGCTCCACTGCCGCTAAGCTGCAGCAAGTAGTAGTTAGTGAAATAGGACAGGGCGAAACCAAACACAATGTTGAGTTGATTCACCGATACCATTTTTCCACGGTTTTGTGGTGAGCTAATCTCCGAAATATACAGTGGGGCAATGATTAGCGAGCAAAATGCTATGCCGCCAATAAACCGAGCAAGCACTAGCAGTTCGAAATTAGGGGCGAGGGCAGAGCCTATGGATGAAAGTAAATACAAGAAAGCGACAAGAATGAGGGCTTTTCGTCTGCCGATAGCGTCGCTTATGCCGCCCGCAAAAAGCATGGCAACAAGTGCGCCCAACGTGGGGGAGCTGACTACAAAACCTTGCTGCCAATCACTTAGGTTCAACTCGGCGTCAATAAAGCCATTGGCTCCGGCTATTACGCTGGCATCAAAGCCAAATATGAACCCACCAAGGGAAACAATAAGCGTGTAGTATAGCGAGGGAGACAGGGCTTTATTCATTTTACAATTTGCCTAATGTGTCCCTATCGACAACTTCTGGAACAAATAAGTGCTTAATTGGGATAGGACTTTTAATGTCATAAACATGTTCAAGTACCCAATAAGCGGCCATTTCTCCCATAGCGTGAATAGGGTTATTGATTGTTGTTAGCTTTGGATAAAGATAGCGCGAAAACAATACGTTATCGAAACCAACAATGGAAAGTTGTGTGGGGATATCGAAACCAGCTTCTCGTGCCGCCGTCATTGCGCCAGAGGCCATTTCATCGTTTGCACACACGAGTGCCGTGAAGTCTGGGAAGGTCGATTGAAGGTGATGCATCCCTTCCTGTCCTGTAGACTCATGAAAGTCGCCTTCGAACAAGCTTTTCTTATCAAATGTAAGCCCCGCTTCTTCAAGGGCTTTTTTGTGACCAGCAAGACGATCGCTCGCATCTTTTTTAAATAGCGGGCCGCTAATGTACGCGATGTTTTTATGGCCCGCATCAATGGCCGCTTTTGTTGCCAAGTAGCCACCTTTTACATTGTCTACAACAAAGCAGTTTTGCTCAAGATCGTCTACTTTTCTGTTTATCACGACAACTGGGACTTTGCTGTCGACCAGCTTTTTCAAGTATTCGTCAGAAACGGCCTCAGCGTGCAAGATAAGCGCATCACAACGGCGGCTTTTTAAGAACTCTATGGCTTCGTGTTCACGATTCTCATCTACGTGACCTGCGGTGATAATTACATGCTTACCGTTTTTCTTTAGCACGTGTTCAACCGTGCTCATTAAGTCACCAAAGTATGAGCCATGCAGTTCTGAAACAAGTAAACCTACACTGTTGGTGCGGTTTGATGCCAGAGATTGCGCAATGGCGTTGGGCTGATAGCCCAGCGATGCCATGGCGTCCTCTACTTTTTTACGCGTGCGTTCGCTTACCTTCGCGTTTCCATTCATAACGCGAGAGACGGTAGCCAGCGATACCCCAGCTGCTTCTGATACTTGGTAAATTGTTGCCATACGGTTTCTAGTAATTGTCCTTATTTAATACCGCTAATGTACCCATTTATACGACTCTTCACCAGTTTTGAATATGCTAAAGCACTTTGTTTTAAGGTGCGTTTTTGGGTATCGTAGTCAACATAAACAATACCGAAACGTTTTGAATAACCCAGCGCCCACTCAAAATTGTCCATCAGGCTCCATGCAAAATACCCGCGAATGTCCACACCATTTTCCATGGCTCGGTTTACAGCATTTAAGTGGGTGTGAAAGTAAGCGGTACGCGTATCATCTATGACTTCGTCGTTATTAAGGACATCATCCATTGCCGCGCCGTTTTCTGTAATATAAATGGGCGGTAAGTTGTAGCGCTCATTAAGATCAACGAGCAGTTCGGTAAATGCGTCAGGGGTAATTTCCCAGCCCATAGCGGTTAGCGCGTTTGTTGCTGGTGGAACTATCTCAAACCAACCATTTCCATCGCTTCGATACAGGGTGCGGGTGTAGAAATTAATACCCAAATAATCGATAGGCTGAGAAATGATATCCATATCACCTTCGAGTATTTCTGGTTTACTACTATCATCGAGTATGTCGATAACGTTAGGGTATTTACCCTCTATTATCGGCCTTAAATACCACTGGTTATGATAATCGTCAGCCAACTTAGCAGCGTGTTTATCTTCTTTAGAATCAGTTGTTGTATGGCAGTTACTAAAGTTAAGCACAATGCCGTTTTGGCTATTAGGGCAATGGCGGTTGAGTACTTTTAATGCTAACCCATGTGCAAGCAGCAGGTGATGCGCTGCTTTACGCCCGTTGCCCATGCCTGTTTTGCCGGGCGCATGTATACCGGCTTCATAGCCTAAATAAGCAGAGCAAAATGGCTCGTTTAACGTGGCGTAAGAATAAACTTTCTCGCCTAACGCTTTCGCTACCGCCTCTGCGTATTCTTCGAACGCATACGCGGTATCGCGGTTTAGCCAGCCGCCATTGTCTTCAAGATACTGCGGTAAATCCCAGTGATAAAGCGTAACGAACACTTTCATACCGCGTTTTAGGACTTCATTAACTAAGTTAACGTAAAACTGCATACCTACTTCATTAACGGTACCATCTTGCAACATGACCCGAGGCCAAGAAATAGATAGTCGATAGGCATCTACACCTAAGGCATCAATAAGCGCTACATCTTCCTTCCAAAGTGCTACGTGATCGCAAGCTACATCACCATTGGTTGCATCGGAAATAGCGCCGCTTTTTTCACAGAAGGTATCCCAAATGCAGTCTAACCTTCCTTTTCTGTCGCCTTCTATTTGGAAGCTAGATGTTGCTACACCAAACAGAAAGTTTTTAGAAAGCATCATAGAATTGGATGGAAGGTTAATGTCTTTCATCGTAGAAATATCCTAGCAATAACAATTTCGTTATATTTACTTTGCTTATTGCGAAGCAAATAACATCATATTTACATTGAATTCGATAACGCTTCATGTAATTATCTATTTAATGTAAGCGCTTACAAAATATCGCAGAGTGGTATGTAAGCGCTTTCAAATGTAAATTTATCATTAATTAGAAAAATAGCAACAGAGGTTACTTGTGGACACACCAGTGCAGCCGAATATTTCATCCGCCCAAGAGCAAGCGGCAAACGGTGGCTACCGTTTTGCGCTAATCTCACTTACCACATTGTTTTTCATGTGGGGGTTTATTACTTGTCTCAACGACATACTAATCCCCTACTTAAAGGGGGCATTTAACCTTACCTTCACACAGGCAATGTTGATTCAATTCTGTTTCTTTAGCGCGTACTTCATTGTATCGCTTCCTGCCGGGATGGTTGTGTCACGCATTGGTTATCAAAAAGGTATAGTGCTTGGCTTAGCTATCGCTTGTGTAGGGTGTTTGCTGTTTTTCCCTGCTGCGTCCAGTCAAATTTATGGTGTCTTTTTGTTAGCGCTCTTTGTGCTGGCTTCAGGCATTACCATACTTCAAGTATCTGCCAATCCCTTTGTAACGGCGCTTGGCGACCCTAAAACGGCGTCGTCACGGCTTACTATGACTCAAGCGTTTAACGCTTTTGGTACCACTGTAGCGCCATTCTTTGGCTCTTACCTTATTTATGGCGCCACAGGTGAGCACGGTGGCGGCACGCCGAGCGCCTCAGACGTGCAGGTACCATACTTAATACTAGCGGCATCGTTACTGCTACTTGCGCTAATTTTTATGTATCTAAAGCTACCTAAACTCAACCACACAGGCGCAAGTTCAGGTGTATTCAAGGGCGGCGCATGGCACCACAAGCACCTTGTATTAGGTGCGGTAGGTATATTTATGTACGTAGGTGCAGAGGTTGCTATAGGCAGTATGCTAGTTAATTACTTGGCAAGCCCCGCGGTAGGCGGTTTAACCGAAGCGGGCGCCGCAAAACTGCTGGCGTATTACTGGGGGGGAGCTATGGTAGGGCGCTTCATCGGCGCTGTAGTCATGCAAAAAATCTCTGGTGGTTATGTATTGGCCTTTAATGCCTGTATGGCAATTGGACTTATTTTACTGTCGCTTTCAAGCACAGGTGATTTAGCCCTGTGGACTATTCTGGGCGTTGGCTTATTTAACTCAATTATGTTCCCTACCATTTTTAGTCTTGCACTACAGCAACTAGGTAAGGACACACCGCAAGGTTCAGGCATTTTATGCCTAGCTATTGTGGGCGGCGCTATTGTTCCACTTTTTCAAGGCATGCTGGCTGACTCCATAGGGGTTACGCTTTCATTCCTATTACCCGCTTCGTGCTATCTTTACATCGCTTATTATGGCCTTGTAGGAAGCCGCGTATCTAAATTTCAAACCACTGAAAAGTAACGAGGATTAATAATGCGAAAAAGTCTAATCGCGAAGGTTGTTGCAGGTGCATTGGTCAGTGTCTTAGTGAGCGCTTGTGCATCCGATGAAGACGCTTCTTCAGTTAACAGTGCCGTAGAAAAAACGAATAAAGCCAGTGAGATATGGCCTAAGTTAGATATCGAAGTAAAGTCAGACCCTGCGGTAGAGAAAAAGGTAGATGATATTTTATCTACCATGACGCTTGAGCAGAAAATTGCGCAAATGATTCAACCTGAAATTCGCAATATCACTGTTGAAGACATGCGTAAGTATGGATTTGGCTCTTACCTCAATGGTGGTGGCGCGTTCCCGAATAATGACAAGCATGCAACTCCTGAAGATTGGGTGGAACTTGCCGAAAAGCTATACCAAGCTTCCATTGACGACAGCCTAGATGGTTCGACAATCCCAACGATGTGGGGTACCGATGCTGTTCACGGTCATAACAATGTTATTGGCGCCACTTTATTCCCCCATAACATAGGTTTAGGTGCGGCAAATAACCCTGATTTAGTCGAGGAAATTGCTCATATCACAGCGAAAGAAGTGATGGCAACGGGCATTGATTGGGTATTTGCGCCAACAGTTGCGGTTGTACGTGACGACCGTTGGGGTAGAACCTATGAAAGCTACTCTGAAGATCCGGCTATTGTAAGAGAATATGCCGCTTCGGTGGTTAAAGGTCTTCAAGGCGCGGCTAATAAAGACTTCTTAAGCGACCAGCGTGTCATCAGCACAGTAAAACACTTTGTAGGTGACGGTGGTACCGTAGGTGGAGACGACCAAGGTGACAATGTTGCTAGCGAACAAGAGTTGTTCGATATACACGCCCAAGGTTATGTAGGCGGACTAACCGCGGGTGCGCAGTCTGTGATGGCGTCGTTTAACAGCTGGAACGGCGACAAACTTCACGGTCATAAGTATCTATTAAATGATGTACTTAAAGTCCAAATGGGCTTTGACGGCTTCATAGTAGGCGATTGGAACGGTCACGGGCAGGTTCAAGGTTGTAATAATGAGGACTGCGCGCAAGCTATCAACGCGGGTCTGGATATCTTTATGGTACCTAATGATTGGAAGGTACTGTACGACAATACTCTCGCTCAAGTAAAAGATGGCACTATCGCGATGACGCGTATCGATGATGCAGTGCGCCGCATTCTTCGTGTGAAAGTACGAGCGGGCCTTTTCGATAAGCCTAGCCCAGCAAATCGACCACTTTCAGGTAACCGTTCATTAATTGGCAAAGCTGAACATCGTGAAGTAGCAGCGCAAGCGGTACGTGAGTCACTTGTACTGCTGAAAAACAAAGATAGAACTCTGCCTCTTTCTGCAAATAACAGCATATTAGTGGCCGGTGATGGGGCCCACAATATTGGCAAGCAGTCCGGTGGCTGGAGTATTACGTGGCAAGGCACCAATAATACTAATGACGACTTCCCTGGAGGTAGCTCTATATACGACGGTATCAAAGAGCATGTCGAAAACGCAGGTGGTAAGGTTCAGCTTTCTGTTGAGGGCGATTTTGAAACTAAGCCAGATGTTGCCATTGTCGTGTTCGGTGAAGAACCTTACGCAGAAGGCCACGGCGATAGAGAAACGCTTATCTATCAGTACGGCAATAAGAAAGACTTAGCGCTACTTGAAAAGCTGAAGTCGCAAGGTATTCCAGTAGTATCTGTATTTATCAGCGGCCGCCCAATGTGGGTAAATGCTGAGCTCAATGCGTCTGACGCTTTTGTTGCTGCTTGGTTGCCGGGCTCCGAAGGTGCTGCGGTAGCGGATGTGCTGTTTGGTGAGCAAGACTTTAAAGGAAAGCTATCTTTCTCTTGGCCGTCAGAGCCTCAGCAGATTGTTAACAAAGGCGATGAGAGTTACGAGCCGCTCTTACCTTATGGTTTTGGTTTAACTTTTAGCGATGAGAATGTATTAAGCGATACGTTAAACACTGAGATCAAGGTGAGCACTGACAGCAACAAGCCGATGGAAATTCTAAATGGTGCCGTGCAGTCACCGTGGGTACTATGGCTGTATTCAGGTGATGAAACCCTACCTGTGAACGCAAGCATTCACACCGTTGGTGCGCTGTCCTACCGCACAGTGGATAAAGTAGTGCAAGAAGATGCACGAAAAGTTACCTTTGATGGTTCTGAATTTGCGGCAATGCGTTTTGCGAGCAAGAGCTTCTTCCGCGAAGATTTAAGCGCACAGCTACTTAATGACGGTGCGTTAAGCTTTAACGTTAGCCGTCACTCAGATATTAATGCGCCAGTTACCGTGGGCATGAACTGTGAAGGCGAAGGGGATGCAGCGGGCAGCTGTTCAACGCAGATTGATATTAGCGAGCAGCTTAAAGCAATGCCTGCTGATACATGGACAAACGTGAGCATTGACCTGCAGTGCTTTGTTGACGAGGGCATTGACTTCACTGGTCTTGTCGTACCGTTTGAACTAGGCAGCTCAGGTAAGGCGAGTGTGAGTGTGGCAGATATTCAGTTTACGCCAAGTGCAGCAGAATCAGCGAGTATAAGCTGTCAGAATTAGTGAATGAGTTGTTTGAAAACATCGCCAAGATTAGTTAATCAAGGCGATGTTTTTTTACTATTATTTCTGTTTCTCGCTAGGTACAGGTTGCCCGTATTTAGGGGAACGAGGGCCGTACAAAAGACCGTTATAGCTTTCTGCAGAAAGTAGTCGAGTTGACGTCATCGCGGCAATTTCGAACCCCTTATCGGTGACGGTTTCAAAAATTTGACTAACAGCAGCTTGCACTAGCATGCCCACTAGTCCGCCACTATTGGCGTTTTGTTGTTCAGCACTCGATGCTGTAGCCGCACCAGTCCAAAGCGTTTGACCAGTAGCAAGATCGACTAGCGATGCTGTCACACTTACTCTTGTTTCACTAGAAATAACGACATAGCTTGTACCATAGTCATCAATCGTCACGTAAAGCGCAGTATCAGCACCAAATATTTCTTTTAATTTTGGTGTTGGAACCGCCTGTATATCAGCTGCCTGTGTTAAACCGTTATTGTTAAAAGTCTGGTTAACCATTGCTACAGGAAACACATAGAAACCTGACTCGGCAATTGGTGTCGCAAGCTGCGTCATTACACTATATGGTGCGATAACTTCGGGTGTATTATTTACTGGAGGTAGAATGATTACCGATTCAGGGTTGACCGCCTTAAAAGCAGTGTAGTCGTGAGCAGGTGGCATACTAACGCATGCAGAAAGTGACATAATTAAAACCAAGGCACTAAAAATTCTGGTAAACATCAATTATGCTCCCTTTGCCGAAGTAAGAAGGAAATCGATGTATTGCGTTGACTCTGGAAATAATTGTTTTTCTGTTTCAAAATGAGCCTCACCTTGTTGGGCATTCCCACTTTCGAAATACAACATTCCAAGGTGTGCATGTACACCGGGAGCAATGCTTTTCCCGTTCGCCGCTGCGAGCTGAACGGTTTCCTCTAGTACTAATATTTGTTCTTCAAGTGTTGTTTCTTCACCTTTGAGGTAGCTATATACTGCTGTATTGTATTCACCGTAATAGTAAAGCGGCTCAGTAGTTTTACATCCTACTATGCCTAGCACTAAAGCTGTTGTTATTATTATTTTTTTCATTTTTAAATCTTCCATGCGCCTGACTCGATACCATTAACTAGATTGTTAATCGATTCGCGGATAGCTAAATCAAGAACTTTACCGTTTAATGTCGCATCATAGCTAGCTGTGCTACCAAAACCGATAACTTCTCTTTCTGAAAGGCTGTACTCACCAGCACCAGCTACAGAGTAAACTACCTCAGATGTGGTAACGTCTACTACGTTCAATGTGACTTTCGCGTAAGCAATCTGCGACTTACCTTTACCCAAAATACCAAAAAGCTGTTTGTCTCCAATTGCTTTGCGTCCAAATTCAGTGACATCACCAGTAATAACAAACTTAGCTCCAGAAATTTTCTGTTCTGTACCAGTTCGTTGGGCTTCTTCAGCTAAAAGGTTCATGTTATCTCTATCTAAAACACTGAAGCGATTGGTTTGCTGTAAATGGCTCATTAACGTTGTTTTGGCCTGACTGCCTAAACGATCTTGCCCATTAGAAAAGATGCCGTTTTGGAAGCTAGAACGGTTTACAAATTGACCGACAACAAGCTTCTTCTTTTCACCCGTAAACTGAGTGTTGTAACTATTTACTTTTGGTGTCTCGACGACTCGAGATGATGTCGTTGCGCATCCAGAAGTTACGCCGATAATGGCTAGAAGTGATACCGCTGATATTAGTTTTTTATTATTAATCATATTCACATTAATTCCTTTATTCTTTGTGAAATAATGAGGAGTGTGTTCCCCACAGGAATTCTATAGCACAAACATGTATCAGTGGAGAACTAAAATTTGGAAAATTCTATCGTCATAATTTGTAGAGGAAAAGCTCAAAAGCGCTAGTCTTATTCAGTTTATTTAAAACCATTATTGTTTCGGTTTGAGTGTGTCTTTTTTCGCAGAGTAATTAATTACTTGTACGGTAGACAAAGTTTACTGACAAACGTAAGGAAGATAATAAATATGTGGATAGCAAGCGCCATGTATTTAGAGTCAAAGATCGAAAGCTCTAAAATATTGGCCCGTTTAGCTTATATCTTTAAACACTTCGGTTTGCTTTAATCCTCTTTCGTAAATAGACACACACTCTTCCTGCCGAACCTTTCAGTTAGTTTAAAAAGTGTCGGCACATGATTGACAATTTTAACGTATGTCACAAAAAAAAGGGCCTTAAAAAGGCCCTTATCGTAAGTGCTTACTAAACTTAGAAGCTGTATCTAGCGCCTAGCGTGTAGCGAGGGCCATACTGACGGGCAAATAAGAATTGCTCTTCAAAGCGGCCATAACCACGCTCGGTTTCGTCGTTGATGTTCACACCTTCAAAGAACACGGTTAGGTGCTCATTCACATCGTAGTTGATGCTGGCATCAACCTGACCAAAAGTATCGAACTGGGTAGCTGGGTTATCTGATGAACCTTGTGCTTGACCGATTCCGACAAGGTAATCTGAACGCCATGCATACGTCACTTTTACCGACAAGCCTTCTTTTTCGTAGAATACCTGGAAGTTAGCTGAATCACTGATACCTACTAGCGGATTTTGCTGCTCTAGGTTATATGGGTCGTATTTTACATCACCGTCTACAAGGGTTGCATTAGCGCCAAAACCAAAGCCTGTTTCACCAAACGTATGTTGAACAGCAAGCTCAATACCTTCAACTGTTCTGGATTCACTAAGGTTACGAGGCTTCACCACACTCCATTCAATAAGCGGGTCGTCTGAGTTAGGCTCTACTACGCCTTCTTCGTTAGCATAACCTGCCGATAAGAAGTAGTCGTAAATGTTGCTGTCGGTGGCTTGAATTCCGTCTGCTTCAAGTGCAGATACCGCTTCTTGCCATCTTGGCCCAAGATAGATGTCATTCAGTCCGTCAAAGGTTTCAAGTGCACCTTGCGTATCAATGTAGTTTTTAACTGACTTTCTGAATAGGCCCACAGACGCATAGCTTGCTTCGTCATAGTACCACTCGAAAGATAGGTCTAAGTTAGTCGACTCGTAAGGCTTAAGGTCGGTACTGCCTTCTGACACGGTTCTTGAACCAATTTTAGGGCTTCCGCTAAACGAACGTCCGCCTTGTAAAAAGCCGATAGGTGCGCGAGTAATCGATTTACCCCATGAGAAGCGGGCTACAATATCATCCGTTACATCGACTTTCACGTCGAACATAGGAAGCAGTACATCGTACTTACCTGTAAAGTCCTGCTCTTCAACACCATCTTGGAAAACAGTAATCCATTCACCCGCTGCAACCCAGTTCACCTGAACAGGTACGCGCACTTCTGCTGTGCTAGGCACTTCTGTCTCTTCATAGCGAAGGCCAGCGTTAATTTGAACGTAGTAATCGCTAACGTCAAAATCCCACTCTGTCTGTACGTAAATTGAGTCGGTTGTCTCTTCTACATTGCTTACCGAAGGATCGCCGCTGAAATATGGGTCAATAGAATACGCATTGCCTTCACCCACAACGTCGGCAGTAATGTACTGAAGCTGACGGGCAATGGCTTCATCAAAGTCAAAGGTGTAGTAATAGCCTGGGTTCATGCTAGCACCGCCACCATCAAAGGCGTCCAAGAAGCCAGATGTGTCGTTGCGAACAAACATACTGTCTGGGAAGATTTCGGTGAACGACGGGCTAAAGCCCGCACCCCCACGTAGTCCGCTCCAAGCAGTGAAGCCAGATAGAGACTGTTCTGTGCGAGCCACACCGAAATCAATTTTGACTAGCGGGATGTCCCACGCTGAGTTATACCAAGTACCGTCTAACTGCAGCTGTTCAATGTCAGAACGTCCTGGCGAATAGATAAACTGGCTAAAGTTAGCGTCTATTTCACCCGGCATAATTTCATTAGTGCCGTTGTTCCAGTTTACATAGACTTGAGGAATTTCTCCTTCACGATAGTCGTAAACTTTAGAGTCTAGTTGGTTTGAACCAAGAATGATCTGTCCAGCGCTACCCAATCCTTCGTCATAACCGTTGTCGGTTTTGTTGTAAGAATCATGGTAATCCAAACGGAAATGCCAATCGTCATTTACCATCCAGTCTAAGTTTACACCCAGTGAGCGGGCGTCAACGCGGGTAGTGTTACGGCTTGCTGTAAAAGAAGCATCGTCGCCGCTGATGTCAGCGTAAACCGCTGTGCCGTTCTCATCCAGTTCGTAAGCATTGATATTGGCGCCAAAGTTATTCCAAATACCCCAGCCCACAGTATTAGTGCCCGTTGTTGCGCGAGACGCGGTGTAGTCAATGGTCGCAGTGAACTCGTCGACAGGACGGAACTGGAAAGTAACCTGTCCATTTGAACGTTCGCGCTGAATGTCGTTAATGCTGTAGTTCATGTCTTTTGGAAAGAACGCCGCATCGGTAATGTTGGTGCGGTTATCGACGACATTACTTGGGTCTAACTCTGGAAGCGCATCGTTTTCTTGAAGCACCCAGCCTTGAATACTAGCTGATTGTTGTTGGAAATCACGCTCTTGGTGTGAAAAAGACACCCCGAATCCGAACATCTCATCGGCGAAAGTATTGGTGTAAACACCTGCAATTTCAGGGGTTACATCGTCACCAGCTTCATTAGACGTATCGTAAATACCTTTTACAGAAATAGTCGCGTTTTGCCCTGACTGGGATAGCGGCTTCATGGTAATGATATTTACCGTAGCACCTAAACCACCACTTGGGTTTTCTGCACGGGCGGTTTTTTGCAGTTCTAGCGTACTTACGCCTTCAGACGAAAGGTTGGCAAGGTCAAAAGAACGGGTAAAACCGGTACCCGGCATTTGGCGGCCATTTAGGGTTACTAGGTTGAATTCAGGGCCAAAACCACGAACGGTAATTTGGCTACCTTCACCGTTATTACGGCTAATGGTTACACCGGTAATGCGTTGCAGTGCTTCGGCTAAGTTTGTATCAGGAAATTTACCTAGCTCTTCAGCTGATATGGCGTCTACTACACCGCTCGAACTGCGCTTTAAGTCCATCGAGCGGATCATACTGCCGCGAATACCGCTAACTTGAATAACTTCTACTTCGCCTTCTGCTGGCGTTGCTGTTTCTGCTTCTTGCGCGTATGTGGGTAGCACAAGGAAAGAGCCCATCAACAAAGCCATTGATGTGGCAAGCTGGGTCTTTTTAAAAGATGTGTTTTTCATAATTGCCTTACTAATTTTTGTCAATTTCGTTTGTTGCCCAAGCGCAGCTTAGGCAATACACAGCTTTGCTATTGCGCTGCAATTTCAACATTATCAACGCGGTACACTGCGCCTTCACCAGAGCCCCACGCAGGGAACATCATGATGACGTTGATTGCACTGATATCCAGACCTAAGTCGTACAACGTTTGAAGAGGGAAAGTGTAGGTCTGCCATTCGCCTTCAACAGGGTCTACACCCTCAAGGCTAGCTGAAATAGGGAGCTCCACTGCTGATGACACGTCGATAGATTCAATTTTGAATAACCAAGGCGCTGATGCATTGTTAGGCATAGCGCTTACTTTCATTTCGAATCGCACTGCACCATCAGTTAGTAGTGCTGACGCATCGTAAGAATGACCATCATCAGCAATGATGCCCATCACCGTTGGCGTTGCGCCAATTCGGAACTCAGCAACTGTGCCGTGATCCGCATCATCAACTTCCTCGGTAGGCGTTGAGCCACCGCAGCAATCCCAAATACGCCACTGATCTGCCGCAGTGTCTGCAAACAAGGTAATGCCAGACCCTGCAGGCACCTCTTGACCACTGTCAGGGTGATATATTTTAACGTTATCTAAGCGATACACTGCCCCTTCACCAGTACTCCAGGCAGGGAACACCATAATTACGTCAATGGCGCTTACGTCTAAGCCTCGAGCCTGCAAATCTGAAATAGGGAAAGTGTATGTTTGCCACTCACCTTCAGCAGGCACTTGCCCTTCAACACTGTCTGCCAGCGAAAGTTCTACAGCAGTTGATGCATCGTTAGACTCTACTTTGAACAGCCATGGTGCTTCTGCATTATTAGGTGCGCTCACTACTCTCATATCGAATTGTAGAAGACCACCATCTGTAAGTGCAGTTGCATCAAATGGGGTATCACCACCACCAACAGCAGAACGAGTATTAAAGCCCATTACGGTAGGCTCTGCGCCAATGCGGAATTCTGCAGTTAAGCCATGCTCTTCGTCATCCATTTCTTCAGCAGGCGTTGAACCACCACAGCAGTCCCACATAGGCCAGTCAGGGTTTTGGCCATCTTCAAAAATAGTTAGCTCAGGGTATGCGACCGCACCATCCTGTGAAATCTCTACATTAGTAATTTGGTAAACGGCACCTTCACCAGCACCCCAGTCAGGGAAAATCATGATGGTATCAATGGCACTAGTATCTAGCTCTGCTTCAGCGAGCATACTGATAGGAAATTGATAGCTTTCCCATACGCCCACTTGCGGTGTAGCAGGTGCAGTCTCTGATGGGCCAACGTAGCCACTCATCAGTGAAAAAGATGCATCTGTGGTTGCTTCTGTACTTTCTACTTTTAGATTCCAGTTTGCTTCAGCGTTATTAGGGGCAGAAACAAGTTTTAAATCAAATTTTAAGCTACCAATGCCTTCAAGGGGAGATGCATCAAATGGAGAGGCTTCACCTTCTGGGTCAGTAAGAAACGCATCGCGGCTGATAAAACCGACTACCGTCGGATCTGCGCCAAAGGTAAATTCGTAAACTTGACCTAGCTCAGTATCTTCAACAAGTTGAGGGGTAGAGCCACCACAGCAATCCCACGCTGCCCAGTTTGGATTAGGCGTACCACCAAAAATAGTTAAGTCTTGTGGAATGCCAGTAGAAGGCGGTGACGGAATGGGCGCTGCGCCTTCAACCAGTGCATCATCTACATCGTCGTAACCAGGGCGAACCGTTTCACAACCTTTACCTGTGTCTGGGTCTGACGCACACTCATAAACGCGCACGTAATCAATTTCGAACGTTTGACCGTCTACAAAAGCATCTGCATCTATGCCCGTTTCGTTAACTGCTTCAGGCCAACTTCCGCCCACAGCGAAGTTAAGGATCATGAAAAATTCTTGGTCGTAAGGGGCGTTATTCCATTGAGTTTCAAGTTCACCGGTAATTTGGTCAAAGTACTCAGTGTACCAACCGCGATGAGAAAGGCCCGAGGCATCGCCATTTGCGTTATAGCGCACTTCAGAACGACGTTGAGTCGCGTACAAATAACCATCCATGTACCAGCGAATCTCACCTTCCTGCCATTCTATTGCATAGGTATGGAAGTCATCAGCTGGATTGGCACCATCAGGAAGAGAATACGCTTGACCAGAGCTATCATTGTTTGGCCATTCTTGACCATAATGGAGGGTGCCGTAGATGTGGTTTTCAGGGTTACCGTCTGCGTCTGCCGCTTTCAGGTTTACCGCTTCCATAATGTCAATTTCACCAGAGCGAGGCCAGCCACCATATACAGAATCAGTAGGCATCATCCAAAATGCAGGCCAGCTACCTTGACCTTCTGGTAGCTTAGCGCGCATTTCAAAACGGCCGTATTTAAAATCGGCTTTGTACTGAGTAATTAATCGGGCTGACGTATAGGGTTTAGGTGCACCTTCTTCGGCAGGCAGCGCAACAATTTTTAGGCTTCCATCAGACACAAATGAGTTGTCTTCACTGTCTGTATAGCATTGAGCCTCATTGTTACCGCCACCGTCGCAGTTTACTTCATGGGTCCAGTTATCATCGTCGATACTGGTTCCATCGAACTCGTCGCTCCAAACAAGCTCCCAGTCAGTAACGGGAACCGTTGCGTCAACAACATCGATATCTGTAGAGGTTGTTGCTCCACCTCCACAGCCAAATAGGGTTGTGACTGATATCGCGGCAGCTATCCGCGAGAGTTGAGATGCTTTTTTCGTCATTGTTTTCAGCCCTGATCAAAAGAAATTGGGTTTTTATGTTGTGGCAAATGCCACGTAAAAAGCTTGTGTAAGCGCTTACAAAATAGGTCAAATAAAAATGGCTGTTTGAAAGCGCTTACATTACATTAAGCTACTGACACATAAAGATCAATACTGTTCTCAAAATATTAACATTTAGTAGAATAGGTATATATGGGCATTTAGTTTATAAAATAATTAATTATCAGTGTGTTATGTATTGGTTGTGTTTTTTTTGCAAAAGTTGGGTTTAATGATTCACTCAGCATTTACAAATTAAAAGGTATGATTGTTAATGAGGTGTTCTTAGTATTTCGCTCGCACCAAATCGTACTTCACGATAAGCTTTCTCTATAGCTTAAAAAGAGCATAGCCCATGCATAACCACCATCATCACGTCGACACTACTACTTCTTCTGAAGAAGACTCAACACGTATTGGATGGGCGTTCTGGCTGAATTTTACGTTTACTATTATTGAATTTATCGGTGGCTGGCTGACTAACAGTGTGGCCATAATGGCAGATGCTGTTCACGACTTAGGCGACTCCCTTTCAATTGGGTTAGCTTGGTACTTAAGCAAGCTAGGGCACAAAGCCTCTACTGAAAAGTACACCTATGGCTTCAAACGACTAAGCCTTATGGGAGCAATGATTAACGGGCTCATTTTAGTGCTTGGTTCAATTTGGGTAATGTCTGAGGCAATTCCCCGCCTTTATAATCCAGAGATGCCTGTAACGGAGGGCATGATAGGGCTAGCTATACTTGGTATTGTCGTAAATGGTTTCGCGGCCTACAAGCTTCATGGCGGCCGTTCAATGAATGAGAAAGTGCTTAACTGGCATTTAATTGAAGATGCACTGGGGTGGGTAGCTGTACTGGCGGTGGCGATAGTGCTTCACTTTGTAGAATGGCCCATTCTCGATCCCATTCTGTCCATAGTTTTTACGCTCTTTATTTTAGTAAATGTGGTTAGATATGTAGTGCAGACTATGTCTTTATTTTTGCAGGGCGTGCCTGACTTGGCCACAAAGAATGCAATTAGCAGTACGTTATTGGCAATACAGCATGTTGAAGAAATTCACCATGTACATCTTTGGTCGCTTGACGGTGAGCAACATGTGCTTACCGCTCATGTCGTCATCAACTGTGCTATAGACAACGAAAAGTTACGCCAGTTGAAAGCTGAGGTACATAAACGACTTGCGCCTTTTGAACTTGCACATACAACCGTAGAGTTTGAATTGCCGGGAGAGCCATGCCGTGATGAAAGCGATCATTTGCATGCTCACTCCCATCATCATAAGCACGACGAAATAAATTAGTAAGCAAAAAGTGCAGGTACAGTAAGCCGTTAGTTTATTATGCTTTTTTCGCCTAAGCGCTACCGCAATAAAAAAGAGGGGCGTATAAACGCCCCTTTCAACACACACGCTTTGAAGGTTTAGAATTGTGCCTTGAAGGCTACGCCGTAATAACGGTCTGCGTCGCGAGGGATTTGATAACGGAAGTTATCGCCGCTGTAAGTTGTTGCATAGCTTTCATCAAGTAAGTTTTTAGCAATCAAAGATACGCGGAATGCATCGTCTTTGAATGAGAAACTTACGCTTGCGTTAAGCATGCTGTAGTCAGGTAACAATGAGTGAGGGTTAAATTCACCTGTGTTGCCTGGTAAGTCAGAGTACTGCTCGTCGGTGTAGATATACGATGCGTTATAGTAAACATCGAAGCCATGCTCTGTTTCCATAAAGTATTCGGCAGTTAGCGAGTATTTCATGTCAGGTGAAAAAGGAACATCAAGGCCTGAGCGATCAGTACATGTCGCTTCTTCAGGACAGTTAAACTCATCGATTTCTGCTTTCGTATATGCGGCGCCACCAATTAACGTTAGGTTGTCGGTTGCGTTCCACATCATATCAAGCTCAATACCTTGCGTTGTAACATCACCGGCATTAGTAAGACGGGTAATACATGCACCGTCAGAACAGTCGAAGTTATTCGCTTGGAATCCTTCAATGTCGGTGCTAAACAAAGCAACGTTTAACAATAGATCGCGACTAGCGTACTTGTAGCCTATCTCGAAAGCGTCAGATTCTTCAGCACCGATAGGTCGACCGTCGTTGTCTGGGTTGAAGTTATAGTAAACGTTGAAACCAGGACCTTTATAACCTTGTGAGTAGGTCGCATACACCATCTGATTTTGGTCAAGATCGTATTGAAGACCAACACGGCCAGACAGATTCGTTTCATCTACCACACCTTCTGCATCGGTGTTTTCGGTAGCAGGGCGTACACCCACACCACGGCGTCCATATTCATCGTTACTAATGCGGCGGTGCTTATAAGACACTTCATCATCGGTATAGCGAAGGCCAAAAATAAGGCGCATATCATCACTTAAATCATAAGTACCATCACCATACACTGCCCAGTTATTAAATTCGGTGCTCATAAATGCGGTGGCAGAAACGATATCGTTTGCATTACACGACACACCTAGTGAGTCCGCATAGGCGTCTAGGTCGGAAAGCGCGTTGGTTAGGTCGTCTCCTGATAAATTGTTTTCTGCGTAAAAAGATAGCGCCTGATCAAGCTGACCATTATTGTTTTGGCAACTAGCATCACGTGTGAAGTTACGTTCAGAATCCATGTTCCAGTAGAATATACCCGCAAGGAAATTAAATGGACCTGTTAAGTTTGAAGCTACACGGAATTCTTGAGAAAACTGACTCCATTCCTGCTCACCCACATCGTGTAGTTGGAACGGTACGCCGAATACTGGCTGGTCGCTGTCGCCAGCAATTGAGGTGAAGTCACCTTCGCGGAACTCTGTGTTTTCCCATGAGCGCTGGGCGGTGATTGAAGTGAACGTATAATCGCCAACAGTTTTATCAACTTGCACAGAGAAAGCTGAGTGGTCGTCAATAGTACGAGACTCAAAGTCATGGTCAATTTGACGCTGTTCTAAATCAATTCCATCAGCAATGGTAGCGCTGTTCGGTGCTGCTTCTGAATCTGGATTACGACCGCTTGATACGCCCTCTAAATCTGCACAGCAGTCGTCATCAGCACTGTAAAATTCGCTAATAAATTTAACTTTTAGATCGTTGGTTGGTTCGTAAAGCACAACAGCTCGCGCACCTTCACGGTCGTAACCATTTACCGTTTCATTGTTATACACGTTGTCTATATAACCGTCGAATTTACCTTGGAAGACGGTCAAGCTAGCTGAAAGGTCGTCTGTTAAACCACCACTCATCGTGCCTTTTAAACGATATTCGTTGTCTTGGTAGAATTCGGTAGAAAGGCTACCGGTTAAGTCCTGTGAAGGGTCTTTTGTGGTGATGTTTACCACGCCAGCTGACGCGTTTTTACCAAAAAGTGTGCCCTGTGGGCCGCGCAGTACTTCAATACGGTCAACGTCATATAGGTCAGCAAAAGCCTGTCCCGAGCGACCTAGTACAACGCCATCTACTACAGTCGCTACGCTTGGCTCGGCAGCGATACTAAATGAAATTGTTCCAATGCCTCGAACGGTTAATGCAGAGTTACGGGTTGTTGTACCTTTACGAAAACTTACCGATGGGACGAGAGCCTGAAGGTTTTCAACATTGTTGGCGAAAGCCGATTCTATCTGGTCGCCGCGTAATACTGATACTGCTACAGGGACATCGCTAATGCTTTGTACACGCTTTTGTGAGGTTACGACAATCTGCTCGAATGACTTATCGTCTTTAGCGGCTTCGGTTTGTTCAGTCTCTGCATCTTGCGCATAGGCATTTGCGTTAAGCAGCAATCCAGATGTCATAGCAAGGGTTACCGCCCTACTAATGATCGATCTTTTTGTATTCATGTTGTTCTCCAGGGTATTTCGCTTATCTCGCTCTAACTAACAATGGCCAACATTTTTCGGATATATCAACCGTTGTAGGTAGACGGTGTTTGGTTTTTTTATTTTTTAGCTACGCAAGGTGCATCATTTAAAATGCCGCACTATGCGATTTATCGTCACCAGTCTTTATAAAAGATATCTTTCGTCTGGTGTCTTATATAAGAGTGATTAAGTTAAACAATTGTTAAGCTGTTTGCAAACGTTATGTTAAATTTTTTGTGTTTTTTCTATACAGAAGCTAAGCGTTCGGTTTAAGCCGGTTGGGAGGCAAGGCGCTTAAGGCCTTGCTCATATTTTACCCGCCACCATTTAAGGCTAATACCTATGGCAGCGAAGCAGCTGGCCCACAAGCCAATTAGAGCTGGTATAAAGGCGTTACTGATACCACCTACAAAGCCCACTGGAGAGAACATCAGGTAGAGCGTAGCGATAAGGCCAACCAGCACAATGGCGCAAGGTATAGCATAGCGCCAAGGAGTCATATTGACTTCGGCCTTGGGCGTAAAATGCCATGGCGTCGCCATTGGATAAAGCTTACCTATCATTAACATAATGGCCAGTTCGATAGCGAACAAGATGGCATAAATATGAATGAAGTTGATATCTACTTCCCATACGAACTTGAGCAGTCCATAGGCGATTACGTGAAAAATGATGGCTACTTTTGCGGCTAGGGCAGGTACGTTCTTGGTAAACAAACCAACTAATACAATGGTGATTACCGGAATATTATAGAACCCAGTGAATATGCGAATAATTTGCCACAAGCCCTCAGGTGCAAACATCAATAGTGGCGCTGTGATAAAAGACAGCACAGCGATAACGATACTGGTGATTTTAGCGACGCGTATTAGCTTTTCGTCACTTACTTTGTCTTTTTTGAAGGGCTTATAAACGTCTAAGCAAAATAGCGTGGCAGCACTGTTAAGCAGTGAATTAAAAGAGCTAAACACCGCCCCAAGCAATACGGCTAGGAAGAAGCCCGACAAATACTGTGGCAACACATCTTTTACTAAATGTGGGTAGGCAAGGTCGATAGTTTGAAGGTTCTCATCTTGATATAGATGATAAGCAATAACGCCAGGGAGCATCATCATAAAGGGCACAAGTACTTTAAAGTAGCCTGAGAACAGCACGCCTTTTTGACCTTCAACCAGGTTTTTAGCCCCAAGGGTTCTTTGAATAACGTATTGGTTTGTACCCCAATAGAACAGGTTGGCTAATATCATACCTGTAAAAATAGTACCGAAGGGAACCGGATCGTTTGCCCCGCCTATGGCATTGAGCTTTTCGGTTTCCGTTGTTGCAATAGTCGAAAGGCCATCACTAAAGCTACCGTCGCCTAAAGCAATTAAACCAAGTATAGGGACTAGCAGTCCCACAATTAGAAGTCCTACACCGTTTATGGTATCTGACACTGCCACTGCCTTTAAGCCACCAAAAATGGCGTAAAGCGCACCTATGGTGCCTACAATCACAATGGTTAAGACTAAGCCTACTTCGTAGCTGACGTTAAAAAGGCCTGGGACATCGAACAGTCGTAAAACTGCAATGGACCCTGAATAAAGTACCGATGGAATAGTCACTAACGAGTAGCCCACCATAAACAGCACTACTGTCATTCTACGCACGCTGTCGTCGAAGCGGTCCCGTAAAAACTCAGGCAAGGTGGAAAAAGCCCCCGCTAAATAACGGGGTAAGAAAATAAGCGCCATAATTATGGTAGAGATACCTGCGGTCACTTCCCACGCCATAGCGCTAAGGTTGTAGCCGAAGGCAGAGCCGTTTAAGCCAATAAGCTGTTCAGCTGAGAGGTTGGTAAGGATCATGGACCCGGCTATAAAGGTGCCGGTTAGCCCTCTTCCTGCAAGGAAGTAACCGTCTTGGGTGTTAACTTCCCCTTTGGTTTTCATGTAAGAGATAGCGGCAACGATAGCCATAAATGCCATACATGACAGTAGGGTAAGGGTAATATCCATGAACAACTCCTAAGCGCTATGCTGGCCAGTGCGAGATATTCGACATATCCATATCGGTATGCTGAACATCGGGACCCATGACAATGCGACTGCCTTTTTGAATGAATACAGCAACATCATTAAGTGCCAATATCTCTTCTCTGTACTGTTCACCTTGTATCACTTCGTCGGTACCAAAGCGCACCCACTCGCCCTTAGGTAAGTAGTATTTAATTTTGCCGCCAGGCACAACACAAGGCACAACCAGCAAGTCATCGCCGCACATAAACTGTTGTTCAAAAGCATGAGCAAGCGGCTGATCAGGAAAGGCTAACGCCATGGCCCGCTGAACCGGAAGCCCTGTTTGCGATGCTTTTTCTGCGGTTTCTTTTAGATAAGGAATAAGCTTGTAGCGTAGCTTTAATGCGTTAAACACTGCATCTGATGCTTCATCACCATATGACCAGGGTTCGCGAGGGCCAATACCATGTAATCGCATGTGGGCGCTAAATACTGATGCTTGCGCCCATCGTACATAGAGCTCCGCATCCCGGGTATCTTTGTAAAAACCGCCGATATCTGTAGCGAAGAAGGGCCCACCTGACATACCCCAAGACAAGCTGCCACGAATACTTGCCGCGAGGCCGTGCCAGTCGGCTTGCGGGTCGCCTCCCCACTGTGAAGGATAGCGCTGGCTTCCCGTCCAAGCTGAACGGCTAAACAAGAATGGGCCAGTTTTGCAGTAAGCCGCAGCCGCCTCATAAACACAGCGGTTATAGAGCATACTGTAAACATTGTGCAGGCGATTGCCTGAATCACCGCTGTACGACAGCATATTGTCGTCTTCTAGCTGCTCGCCAAAGTCGGCCTTGATCATGTCTACACCAAGGTCAAATAGAGGTTTGTGCGAGGTTTTCCAAAACTCATAAGCTTCTGGGTTGGTAAAGTCTAAGATACCTGAGTCTGGCAGTGGTGTTAGCACTTCCCCAAATGGGCTCAAATCCCATTCATAGCGATACGCTTCGCCAGTGCGTTTATCTTTTATCAACCAGCCTTTTTCTGCAGCTTTTTTATAAAGAGGGTTTTTCACTGAAATCATGGGGTATTCCCATACACAGATCTTAAAACCTAACGCTTTAAGCTCATCAATAACCGGTTGTGGATCTTCGTAGCGTTTCGGGTCCCACTCAAAAGCAAAGCGAGTATCCGTATCTTGCCAAGCACGACCATCAAGGGTGATGACATCACAAGGCATATTTTTTTCGCGTACTTCGTGGGCAACGGCAAGTAGCTCATCGGCATCTTTATAATACGCTTTAGAGAGAATGACGCCTAAACTCCACGTAGGCGGCGTAGGGGCAAACCCGGTTAATTCGCTGTAGGTTTTAATGCTTTGCGCCGGTGAGTCTTGGTGGAACAAAAATACGTCGAGAAGATTATCTTCTACTAAACATACATACGCACGCTGTGACCAGAGCGCATATCCCACACTATGGGTGACGGGAGCAGGTGTATGTACAAAAAGATTCCAACCTTCTGGGCTCCACGCATACGGGGTATTTTTGTATGACTTCTCTGCGTTTACGCCAAGGGCATCGTGATTGTAAGAACGGATAAGTTGACCGCGTTTATCAAGCTTGCCCCATTTCTCGCCAAGACCGTAAACCGCTTCATCATAGCCAAGCTCCAGGCTCACTAACCATCCGCTGTCTGTTTTAGCAAAGGGCGGTAAACGATGCTGGCGCACAAAGTGGCCATCGGTAGCGCTTTGTTGAACAAGACTATCATCTTTATACAGCTTAAAATGAAGAGGAGAAGCAAAAATTTCTAAACGATAAGCGCCAGCGATAAGGGTGCTGTGCGACTTATCACCTGATAATACTAACGGTTGCTTATCGGGCGCTTGTGTGAGCATACCAAAGTCGTCAGTGGCATTAACGTCACTTTGAATGCGTAGACCAAACTCGCTGATACTAAAGCTTAACTCACCGTATTGCGTAGGGACGATAAGTGTTTTATCGTCAGACAAAAAGGGCTGCTTGGTGATGTCAGCAGCTTCAATATCGTTCCAATCTGGTTCAGTTACACAAAAAGCGTTACTCATTTCTACATTACCCTTGATGTCTTATATAAGACATAAGTTAATGAAATGTAACTTGGGTGTCAATCTGCAATTAGCAAATTATAAAAATTTAGATCAATAGCCATTTGTTCAATTCTAGATAGCATTCGATCTATTGACGAAGCGTAACTGTGCCACTATAGGTTTGCGTTTTATATGCGTTTAGATATTAGACACTGATATTTTTAATGATAAGTGTCACGCCGCTTAACCCAAGCATGGTTAACGCTAAAAGCCTTACAGAAGCCGCGGGCACGCGCGCCGCAAGCATTCGCCCTATTCTTGTGAAAACGAGGATCACAGGAATAGCAAGCAGCGCAGAAAGGAAAACGTCGCTCGAAGGCAGAGTGCCAAACGGTATTATTGCCAAGCGTAATAGCGACGTTATGCTGAACACGGCAAGAAGCGTGATTCTAATTTCGTTAATTGGCCATGTTTGCCTGTAACACTGAAATACGACGGGCGGTCCGAACGTAGAGAAAAGCCCACCTAACATACCGCCTAGACCACCTGCCACGGAGAAACCAAAGGCACTACCGGTTGGCTGTCCACGTTTTCTTTTAACCAACAAAAGCCCACAGCAACTTAAAATAGCGATGCCAAGCAATAGGTTAAGCCATGTTGCCATACCAACGGATAAGTACTCCAACAGCGCATACCCTATGCCCATAAACGGAATACCGCTAAGAAGAAGAATGGTAAAAGCACGCTTGTTTATTTGTTCGGTGTTTCTTGCTACCAGACTAACAGAGTTAAAAAGGCTTAAAAAACTCACCATAAATGTGGTCGCGGTGAGCGGTAAAATTCCGAACAAGGTAAAGCTAGACACCACCATAAGCCCAAAGCCGAATCCACTTAATGTTTGCAGAAGCGTTGCAATACCTAAAAGAGCGAACATGGGGAGCAGTGTTTCCAAGGGCATGTATGTTATTCCTACGATGTATGTGATTTAAGTCAAAAATGCGCTATAACTCTTGTGTATGATATAAAAACAATAATTAAGCGTTTAGGTTAGGGTTCATGTCTTCATCTCAGTTCGATCACAAACTCAGCGGTCCAAGTCTTGCTTTTCAGCCTCTATACCAACAGGTAGCTGAGTACATTAAGCAACTCATTGTGGAGCGTCGATGGCAACCCGGTGAGATGCTGCCTAGTGAGTTTAAACTTGCAGATGAGTTCAAAGTGAGCCAAGGAACCGTTCGCAAAGCATTAACACTGCTTACCGACACTAAAATTGTAACCCGCAGGCAAGGCGTGGGTACATTCGTTTCTGAACATACCGCTCAAGATGCACTATTTCGCTTTTTTCCGTTACAAGCTGACGGAAAAGGAGCCGATTTACCTAAAGCAGAGCTCATCAGTAAAGAACTGGTAGACCCGAGCGAAACAGTTCAAGCGGCTCTTTCCATAACGGCAAAAGATAAAACTGTAAAGCTTAAACGCAGACGCATACTTGAAAATGAATTTTGTATGCTGGAAACCATATTTTTGCCTTTCAAAATGTTTCCTGAAATCCACCTGCGCGAGGATATTCCGCATACTTTGTATCACTTTTATCAAACGGATTATAACCAAACAGTGTTTAAAACCCGTGACAGCATTAAAGCTATTCTTGCATCAAAAAGCGACGCGAAAAGCTTAGGTATTGAAAAAGGGGCACCGCTGCTTTTGGTCACGCGTGTTACAGAATCTATTGATGGCAAGTTAATTGAGTATCGCGAAAGTAAATGCAGAACCGACCATTACCATTACCAGGTTGAGCTCGATTAATTTACTTTCCCCCTTACTAGCGACAAGGTTTAATACAATTAGGCGGTACCAAGGAGGCTAAAGTTTAATGTCCACGGTGCTGCTATTGCTCACCTAACTTTTTCCGTCTACCTATTTTTAGTGGGCTTTAGCTCGTGTCTAACGTAAACGCCGCCCCGGCTCAAAAAATCTGCGTGTGATAAACGTCTTGGTCTAGAATGCCCTTTTCTATTCCGCCCTAAACTGACAGGTATAGTGCTCAACTAATCCAGCCACCAAAAACCACGTACTATCTTTTTGCTTAGTTCGTTAACACTTTGTTGACATCATAATATCTGTGTAATAACTTATGTCTTATACAAGACTAAAGTTTGAAGCTGACGTTATACAAGAGCATACTGCTAATGTAAAACTAATTAGCTTAATGCAACAAATTCTAAGGTGAATGAAACGATGAATAAGATACCTGAGGTGGGTTTTGGCTTTTGGAAAGTAGATACTGCCATTTGTGCCGAAACAACATACCAAGCGATTAAAGCTGGCTATCGCCACTTAGATTGCGCCGCAGACTACGGTAATGAAAAGGAAGTGGGAGAAGGCATAAAGCGCGCTATTGATGAAGGTTTATGTACCAGAGATGAGTTGTGGGTAACCTCGAAGCTTTGGAATACATTTCATGCCCCAGAACATGTAGAGCTGGCGCTTGAGAAAACGCTATCTGATTTACAGCTAGACTACCTAGACTTGTATCTTATCCACTTCCCTATCGCGCAGAAGTTCGTGCCGATCGAAACACGATATCCGCCTGAATGGTTTTACGACCCCGATGCTGCTGAACCAAAAATGGAGCTTGCACCTGTACCACTTTACAAAACGTGGGAGGCCATGGAAGCGCTAGCAGATAGCGGTAAAGCAAAACAAATCGGTGTGTGTAATTACAACACAGGCCTGCTTAACGACTTAATGAGCTATGCGCGTATCAAGCCAGCAATGCTTCAAATTGAATCCCATCCTTACCTAACACAAGAACGCTTAATTCGTTTAGCAAAAGACTATGGTTTAAATGTTACTGCGTTTTCGCCTTTAGGTGCGCTTTCTTACCTAGAGCTTGAAATGGCAGATAAAACTGAATCTGTGCTTCAGCAAGATGTGGTGAAAGCTGCGGCAAAAGCTCACGGTAAAACACCTGCGCAAATCGTATTGCGTTGGGGTGTTCAGCGCGGCAACGCTATTATCCCGAAAACGTCAAAAGTTGAACGTATGAAAGAAAACTTGGCGCTTTTCGACTTCTCACTAAGCGACAGTGAAATGCAGGCTATTTCAGCATTAAACATGAATCGTCGATTTAACGACCCAGGTCACTTCTGCGAAGCTGCCTTTAATCGTTTCCACCCCATTTACGACTAGGAGTTAACTATGAAAAACGTCAATGACAGCTCTGCGGTAGCGTACGCAAGCGTACCTACTCAGCACAACTACAACGGCGGTGTCTTCCCTGAAATAGTCGTGAACAATGAAAGCTGTTCCACTGTAGAAGAAACGGTTGCCTTTGTTAAAGCGAACCAGTCAGAACTTGAAGCAAAACTGGCTAAATCTGGTGCGCTGCTTTTTAGAGGGTTCCCTCTAGATTCAGCAGAGACCTTTGACGTTTTTTCAGCAGGCTTTGGTTATCCTAACTTTACCTATCAAGAGTCGCTTTCTAACGCGGTGCGTATTAACTATACCGAACGTGTATTTACCGCTAACGAAGCGCCTAAAGATGTAGAAATTTTCCTTCATCACGAAATGGCTCAAACGCCTATTTCTCCAAGTAAACTTTTCTTCTTTTGCAAAACCGCAGCAGATGAGGGTGGTGCTACGCCGCTATGTCGTTCAGACAAGTTGTTTGAAGCATTGAAAGCAGAAAACCCTGAACTCGCCAGCGACTTTAAAGAAAAGGGCTTGAAGTACACCACCACCATGCCTGCCGCTAATGACATTAACTCAGGTCAGGGCCGCAGCTGGAAAAGCACGTTAAGTGTGGAAACCGTAGAAGAAGGTGAAGCTAAGCTCAAAGAACTAGGTTACAGCTGGGAATGGTTAGAAGATGGCAGCTTAAAAGCGATTACGCCCGTACTTCCTGCGGTCATCGAACTGAATGATGGTTCTGAAGTGTTTTACAACCAGCTTATCGCGGCCTACATGGGCTGGAAAGGCGTTCGCGAAAACCCATCTTCAGCTATTACGTTTGGTGACGATAGTGCTATACCGAAAGAGGGGCTAGAGCGTATTGCTGAGCTCTCGGAAGGCTTTACATTTGATTTAGAGTGGCAAGACGGTGACGTGGCTATTGTTGATAACTATCGTGCGATGCACGGCCGTCGCCCTTACTCTGGCGATCGCAAGCGTGTAGTGCTTGTGGCATTGGTTGCATCTGAGCGTTAATACCATGAATGACATAGCAGTAAAGTGCAAAAACATTTGGCCAGGGCTAGGTATCGCCACCATCACAGGTATGGCGGCATTATTTTTAAGTGAGCACTACAATGCCCCTGCTATGTTGTTCGCACTATTGCTAGGCATGGCGGTATCGTTTCTTTATCAAAACGATACGCCGTGTGCTTGTGGAATCGACTTTACTGCAAGTACTTTACTTCGCGCAGGTGTGGTTTTACTGGGCTTAAGAATAGCGTTAGGTGACCTGGCAGTGCTAGGTTGGCAAACGGCACTTATGCTTGCTGGCGCCATATTTACTACGATTGTATTGGGCGTGGGGCTGGCAAAAATGCTGGGACTTCAAAAACGCTTTGGTGCGCTTACCGGCGGTTCCGTCGCTATTTGCGGTGCCTCTGCCGCGCTAGCCATATCTACCATACTGCCAAAAGGTGAAAATCACGAACGTGATACGTTACTTACCGTTATAGGCGTAACGGCTATGTCTACTATCGCCATGGTGCTCTACCCCATAATAGCCGGGCAGTTAGGTATGACAGACACCGAAGCTGGAATCTTTCTAGGTGGCACAATTCACGATGTAGCCCAGGTGGTGGGTGCAGGTTACTCAGTGTCAGAAAGCGCGGGTGATATGGCGACTCTTACCAAATTGGTCCGCGTTGCTATGCTCATGCCGGTGGTACTGATTATGATGCTTGTCATCAAAAGATTCTATAAAACTAGTACCCAAGCAGAGAGCGCAGAAGTACCTAAAATGCCTCTTTTCCTCATCGGTTTTATTGCATTGATGCTGCTCAATAGTTTTGTGGCGTTACCTGAATTTGTGATTGAAGCAGGCACGCAGGTATCTCGTTTCTTCTTAGTTGTTTCCATTACTGCAATCGGCATGAAATCAAACTTAGGCAAGCTTGCCGAAGTCGGTATGCTACCGATTGCCATGATAGTCCTTGAGACCCTGTGGATTGCGCTGCTTATTCTCGGTTTTCTTTACACTATGTAAAGGCTGTTCATTATTCTAAAGCAGCACGTTTTACACATAATTCTCTTGTACTGATAAGGTGGTTTAAGTGAAAAAACACGGTCTTCACGAACTCTATGCTAAAGACCCTGTAAAAGCCGACGAGCAAGTTTTTCAAAGAACCAGTGATTCACTGACTCGTCGAGGCTTTATCAAAGGTTTAAAGTCGCTTTCTTTGTTGCTGGGCGCCGAAGTGGTGTATGGGCAATTTATGCCAGCGGGGCTCATTCCCGCAGCATTTGCACAAGCTGACACACCTTTTTCTATAGAAGGCAAAGATGGCTTAACCATACTCAATGACAGACCAATAAATGCAGAAACCCCTGCACACTTGTTAGATGACACAGTGACACCCGCCTCGCGTTTTTTTGTGAGGAATAACGGTATTCCCCCGCAAAAGCCAGACGCGAATGTCTGGACTCTTACTATTGAAGGGGAGTCAGCAGAACAGTCGAAGACCTTTACTCTTGAAGAGCTAAAATCTCAATTTAAGCATTATACCTATCAGCTAACGTTAGAGTGCGGTGGAAATGGGCGCGCTGAGTTCTCTCCGGCGGCCACGGGCAATCAGTGGACCACGGGCGCGGTAGGCTGTCCACGCTGGACTGGGGTAAGGCTAAAAGACGTGCTAGAAGCAGTGGGTGTTAAAAAAGATGCGGTTTACATCGGCTATTATGGTGACGATCAGCATTTAAGCCGCACGCCGGGTAAGGCGGCTATTTCACGAGGCGTGCCGATTGAAAAAGCGATGGAAGATGAGTCGTTAATTGCATGGGCCATGAATGACGAGCCGTTGCCGTTGTTGAACGGCTACCCGCTGCGACTAGTATTTGGTGGCTGGCCTGCATCAACGTCAGGTAAGTGGCTAAAGACATTAGTAATTCGAGACCGCGTGCACGACGGTGCGAAAATGCTAGGGAAAGCTTATCGAGTACCATGTAAACCCGTTGCGCCTGGCGCTAAAGTCGCCGACGAGGACATGTGCATTATAGAAGCCATGCCGGTTAAGTCGCTAATTACATTCCCTAAATCAGGCAGTGATCATCCTCTGACAAAAAAATTGGACGTGCGCGGTCATGCATGGAGTGGTGAGGGCGGAATAGCCAAGGTGTTTACCTCTATTGATTTTGGGCAGACCTGGCAGCTTACTAAGTTAAATGCGCCAGCAAACAGGCATGCATGGCAACAGTTTAGTGCACAGGTAAATTTCCCTCAAAAAGGCTATTACGAGGTATGGGCGAAAGCACAAGACGAACATGGAAAGTCACAGCCTATGGTGTTGCCTGGATGGAACCCAAAAGGCTATTTAAACAATGCCTGTCACCGTATTGCCGTGCGTGTTGTGTAAGCTAAACCATGCCATATTTCATTCATTGCTTCGGAAAAAGAGACAGTTAATATGGGGCGTTTAACAGTTCGTCTTATTGTATTGATAGGTTGCCTTCATTTATCTCACCTAGCTGTTGGTGGCGAAAACGAAGCCTTAGTAAATCATGGAAGCGAATCAGCAAAGCATAGGCAACCCACGCTCGACGCCCAATCTGGGCTCGTTAAAGCAGACGGTTTTAATTTAGTGCTAGCCCATTGCAGCGCCTGTCACTCGCCATCCCTTATTACTCAAAATGCCATGAGCCGTGAAAGGTGGCTTGAGACTATCCGTTGGATGCAAGAAACCCAGAAGCTTTGGCCACTAGGCGATGCAGAGCCTTTGATTTTAGATTATCTGTCTGCGTGGTATGGCCCGAAGAAAAGTGCCCGTCGCGCGCCCCTAGCGCCCCACCTTCTACCTGCCCACTAAAGACAGGGATAATAGTTTCATAAATCCCGACAGTTTTAGAAATTTCTGCCGATAATCAAATAATAACGCTACTTCAGGCTAATGGTTAAGACCACGTAATCTCTGTTAGTCTGAACAAAATAATTCTATAAAAATCATTGGTAACTAAACATGTTTGTATCACGCGGTAAACTCGAAGAAAAAGAAGCGCAAGTTCAACTATTAGAAAAACGGCTTCAAGAGACATTAGATAGAGTATCATCGCTCGAAGCTGAAAATGCAGAGTTGACCACGGCTTTAGAGACTGCCAAGCACGAAGAAGTTTCATCCGCCAATGCCACAGTAGTTAAATGCTTAGTAGATTCACTGTCACAGGTTGAAGGTGTTCGTGAGACGGTTTTACGTTCTTACGAACGTATCAATGCGGAAAGTCAGTCAATTGTTGATATAAATGATTTGTTTAGCCAATCGGCATCCACATTAAGCAAAATTGTAGCGGACATGAGTGGCCTAAACCTTCAGATGGGCAGTATGAGCGAGCGCATCTCAGGCTTGTCGACAACGGCTGACAATATCAATAAATTCGTAACAACCATCACCAGTATTTCGGACCAAACTAACTTGCTAGCCCTAAATGCTGCGATTGAAGCGGCTCGTGCAGGTGATGCTGGGCGTGGCTTTAGTGTTGTAGCTGACGAGGTAAGAGCACTGGCTACAGAAACCAATAAATCTGCAACAGAAGTATCAGAGCTTGTAAATGGCATTATCCAATCCACATCGAAAGCGGTGTCCGGCGTTAATGAACTGCGTGGTAACAATGAAGAGTTAGAAACGGGCATTAATCAGCTCAACAGCAGTTACGAAACTATGGTGCAACATTGTGACAGCATGAAGACCACCATTAGTGAAGGCGCAATGTCTACGTTCATCCAAACTGTAAAGTTAGATCACGTTGTGTGGAAGTCTGGCGTTTACGAAGTGCTTTGTGGCTTTAGTAATAAGACAGCTGCTGACTTTAGCGATCATGTTAGCTGTCGTTTAGGGCAATGGTTTAATGAAAACGCGAATAGCCCAATTGGGCAAACTACAGCCTTTAGAGAGATTGAAGCACCGCATGCAAAAGTGCATAGTAGTGGTGTTGCAGCAGTAAGAGCAAAACAAGCAGGCAATATTGCAGAAGCAGATGCAAAACTGATAGAAATGGAACAGGCGAGCGAGCGTGTAATGATGCTTCTTGATCGCTTAGCCGGATAACACTATCAAACGCTGAAGCACACATGAATAAGCGTGCTCTTATAACTGAAGAGCACGCACAATGGAGGGCTTTTTTAGGTGAGTGAAACATCGTATACCACCGAAAATGAACGTATTCGTGCGCTTGAAGCCCGTGTAAATTCACTTGAACGCCAGCTTAAGCGGCAAAAAATTGCACGCAAAAACGCTGAATCTTTCCTAGAGACTTATTCCCAGGATGCTTATCTTGCGAACCAGGCATTACGTAAAGCACTTAAAGATTCTAAGCAAAGGGAGCGAGAGCTTCTTTACCTTAACCGTACAGCCTCCCAACTTACCCACGCAACATCTGGTGAAAGTTATATATTTTCAGCGCTTGAATCTGCCGTAGAATTTAGCGGTGCCTTTTGCGGCAAAGCCTTTACTTTAAAAGACGGCGAACTAGTCATCGGTAACGACGACAGGGTGCTGGTTCAAGGTCAGGGCTGGATAACATCTCCACCGTTAGCGCAATTTATCCAACAAGAAACGCCATTAGATCTACGAGAAAGCTATTCCCATTGGTGTGTTAGCGCGGTATTACAGCCTGAAACAGAAAAAGAGTCTCGGCTACTTCACTTTATGCATGAAATGTCGAAGGGAGAATATACGTGGCTAGTATTGTTGACCAAAGACGATAACCTAGAAGAAGAAACGCTTTACGTTCTAGATACCACAAAGCACTACCTTAACATTACGTCTCGGTACCAAAACAAGAAAAGTGAACTGGATACCAGGCAGTTAGAGCTCAGTAACGTGAAAAAGGATCGGGATTTCCTTGAAGAAAGATTAGTCAGCGCTGATAAAATGGCCATGCTAGGTCAGCTAGCCGCAGGTATTGCCCATGAAATTAACAACCCTATTGGTTATGTGCGAAGTAATACTGTCGTTGCAAAAGATATCTTTAATGATTATCAGCGCGCGCTTGAGGAAATAGGTAGCCTGTGTAAGGAAGCCGGTGGTGAAGTTGAAGCGCATTTCATGGCGCTAGAAAAGCGTTTCTCGCTTAAAGACAGTGCAACTGAAATTGCGGAAATGTTTGATGAGTCTCATGAAGGTATTGAGCGTATTATCGAAATCGTGAAAGCGTTAAGAAGCTTTTCTTATCCCGGCTCGGGCAAGCATTGTGAAATTAGTGCTATAGAAGCCATGAATACAGCGATTAAGCTCACCAATAATTTGCATCGTTATCGCAATACAGTGCGCTTTGAAGTACCAGAGGAAGACGCTTTCTTTAACGGTAACTCAGGGCAAATTCAGCAGGTGCTTGTAAACTTCTTAACCAATGCAATATATGCTACGCCTGAAGGGAAAGGCATAACGCTAAAAGTACAGAAGGAGGGGGACAGTGTATGTCTTGTCGTTGAAGATGAAGGTATGGGCATGTCAAAAGAAACGCTTAGTAAAGTGTTCACTCCGTTTTTTACTACCAAACCGCCAGGGGAGGGCACTGGGCTGGGTATGTCAATTTCTATGACCATTGTCGAGGAGCATAATGGCAGGATTGATATTGTCAGTGCCGAAGGCAGAGGAACAAAAGTGTCTGTCGTATTGCCATTGGCCTAAAGTATAAAGTGCTTTTCTAACTCACTGATAAAATATAAAATTTCTCTAATTTTTTGCTTAAGCTAGACAGCGGCTGTTTATGTTCTAGTCTTATGAGAAAGCAAAGATTCTCTGCTTTAAGGACGAACGCTTTGCAAAATGGAGAAAGTATTCAATGAGAAATAACCAGCCTGTTACCCAAACAGAGTATAAATTCCCCCCTCACCACCGTCTTATTTCATCAACTGACAAACGTGGTGTTATTCAGCATTGTAATAGTGAGTTTGTGGAAGCGAGTGGTTTTACCCGCGAAGAATTAATAGGCAAAAACCATAACTTGATTCGTCACCCCGATATGCCAGCGCCCGTGTTTAAGGAGATGTGGCGTACTCTAGAGTCCGGACAAAGCTGGCTGGGACTTGTTAAAAACAGAAGAAAAAATGGCGATCATTACTGGGTTTCAGCATTCGTGACTCCCGTTTATGAGGGTAAGGCAATAGTAGGGTACGAATCTGTTCGTGTCCCTGCGTTGAATGTTGAAATTGCAAGAGCTACAAAGGTTTATGAAAGAATAAGAGAAGGCAAATCGCCGGTATCGCCAGCGTTTCGTTTTTTACAAATGCTTTCGCATTTAGCGCCATCTTTATTATTAAGTGCGCTAATGGTTTTGACTTTGGCGTTTACACACGGCGCTACGGCCGCAGGGATAGCGCTACTCGGCGCCGTTATTTTGGTGGTGACTCAACAAACTAAAGCCAAAAAAGACTGGCACGGATTACTTGCGCTTAGCCCAGATAGCTATGCAAATGAAACGGTGGCGCAAACCTACTTTCCTGATCCCACTCATATAAGCCAGGCTAAACTCGCGCTTGGCTGTGAACTTGCCAGAAATCGCACGGCGTTAACCCGAATTAAAGATGCATCAGCGGGACTTGAGTCAATAGCCAACACAACGCATCAACAAGCAGAAAGTACCAGTGCCGCAGTTGTACAGCAAAACCAAGCTACACAGCAAATAGCGTCCGCAGTAACGCAAATGAGTCAGGCAATTCAAGAAGTTGCTGAGCGAGTAGAAAGTAACGCAAAGAGCGCAAGAACTGCGGCGTCTAACGTAGAAACAGGTAACCAAAAAGCAGAACAAGCTATGCAGGCAATTGTTGCTTTGCGTGAGGCGGTAGAGTCAATTTCTACCACGGTAACCGAGCTTGCTCAGTCAACCAGTGACATAGGTGAAGCCGCTAATATTATATCCACTATTGCTGAGCAAACTAACCTGCTAGCGCTTAACGCTGCTATAGAAGCGGCAAGAGCAGGCGAGCAGGGTAGAGGGTTTGCGGTTGTTGCCGATGAGGTGCGGACCTTAGCTTCGAAAACTCGCGAATCTACCGACAAAATTCACAATATTATTAACGAGTTGGCAGAGCGTTCTGACCGCGCTGTAAGGGTATCGACGGAAGGGCTAACTTCGGCAGAGCACGGTAGTGCAATAGTAGAAGAAACCCGAGGGGCATTATTTGAAATTAATAACGCCGTAAAAGGTATTGCTGATGCTACTGTAGAGATGTCTTCTGCTGTGGAAGAGCAAAGCACAGTAGCGGAACATATTAACCAACAGTTAGTAGAAGTGGCTGATGGCGCTTCTGAAACACAGCGTTCCTCTGAGGCATCGCTAGCAGCGAGCCACGATTTACGTGCTACGGTAAATCAGGTTCACGAGCTTATTTTGCGTTTCAGTACTGACAAGCAGGTGGGAGAGTAGTCCTCTCCCCCGTGTGGGCTTCACCTAGTTCGTATTGAGTCCAGCATGCAGACCGCGTTTATAGGCGGCAACGGCTGGGAACAGAGAAACTAAGTAGGTGCACCCTAATATAAGTGAAATGATAATGACGCTGCTTTGCCCAAACAGCGGACTACTCAAAAACAATCCATAGGTACTGCTTAACCAGGGTTTTAGTACGCTCATTAATCCGGCTACCAAGCCTAAGCTTAGTAAGGCGCTCAACATCGTAAGCAGCATAGCTTCAATCTGAATTAGTAGTAGTAGGGTAAAAGGCCCTGCGCCGATGGTGCGTAAAACAGCTATTTCTTGATAACGCTCACGCATAGTCGCAAGCAGCATGGTAGCAAGTCCAATTAGGGCGCATATAACGATAAGGCCAGATAGACCAAGCAATAGCGACTCTACATTTCCCATAATTTGCCAAAGCTCAGCGAGCGCCATGCCTGGTAGTATAGCCATAAGCGGCTCTTTTTTACTTTGGTTTATTTGATACTGCAGTTGGAGCGCTGTAACGCGATGCTTCAGCCCAAGCATCACAACCGAGACTGACTCAGGAGCAAATGCATCGCTATTGTACGTCCCATGTTCATTGTCATGCTCTTCATGTTCATGCTCGTCTTCGATGGTTTTATCACTCGATTTAAGGCCTAACATTGAGGTGGGCGAATGCTTAGGCCCTGTGTGGGCCTCTTCAAGCCCCTGTAAGGTGACATACACAGCCTTATCCACTGGGGTGCCGGTTTTATCTAAAATTCCGGAAATAGTAAAAGGATGATCGTCGTGATTATTGAATGAGACACTGCCTAAGCCGTGAGAAATAATAATTTCATCCCCTACTTTATACCCCAATGATTCGGCAATGTCTGCGCCAACAACCGTAGATAATGGCTGCTCAAATACCGAACCTGCCGCCATTTCAAGCGACTGCATATCGCCGTATTTAAAGTGCTCGAAAAAGCTATTGGTAGTACCTACCACCCTAAAGCCTCTGTGAGTATCACCTAAAGAGAGTGGAATGAGCCATGACACCTGTTTGTTAGATTTGAGCGACGCAACACTCTTGTATTCGATACCTTTGGTGGGAGTGCCTATATTAAACACTGACGACAGAAGCAAATTAAGCTGCCCACTTGGTGCGCCAACGATAAGGTCGACGCCTGAGACCGTGCGCGTAAAGCTAGTTTTCACTTGGCTGCGAATAATATCAACACATAACAGTAAACTAATGCTGATTGAGATGCTTAACAGCGTAAGTATCGCTGTTGTCTTCCTGCGCTTTAGACTTTCAATAGCAATGGTACTTAGCATTACGCACGCTCCTGTGCTTGCTCGATGTCGCTGCTTGAAGACATTACATGATTTGTACTTGGGCTCAGTTCACTAATACTGCAATGACGGTCAAAGTAACTTTCCATCGCTTTATCATGGCTAACGAAAATCATAGTGCTCTTACCAGCAACCTCTTTTAACAGCGACATAAAGCTATCTCTCGCGTCGCTATCTAACGCCGAAGTAGGCTCATCGACAATTAACAACTGTGGGTCATTAATAAGCGCTCGAGCTATAGCGACACGCTGCTGCTGACCGATACTCAAGGCATCGGCCTTAGCGTGTAGTACTTGTGAAGGAAGCTGTAGCTTGTCGATCAAATGAAGAAGCTTAGCATCTCCTGCCGTTTTACTTATTTTACTACTTGCGAAGTACACTGCAGCGTTAATATTTTGAGCCACAGAAAGATACGGAATAAGATTGAACTGCTGAAAGACGACGCCAATATTGCGTGCCCTAAACTTGTCTCGCTGGCGGTTTGATAAGGAAGAGAAAGGCTGCGATAACAACGCTATGTCGCCTCGGGTGGGTGTCAAAGTGCCGCATAGCAGATTAAGCAATGTACTCTTTCCGCTACCCGAAGGGCCAGAAAGAAAGACATGTTCACCTTGTGACACCTGCCACGCTTTTATATCAATGATGGGCGGGCTTTCTTTAGTATACGAAAACTGTAAATTACTCAGTTCAATTGCTGGGTTGCACTCTTCAATTAATGCGTTGTGCTTTTCAGACACTGCGTTGCGCTGGGAATGAGTGCTATTGTTTTTATTAATGTTATTCACGCTAAGCCCGACCTGTGTTTACGTCTTATGTTTACATTAGCAAAGGCGGTAAACTAATGTCTTATCTGGTTGCTTACATATTCAACCAGCTAGAAGCAAGTAAAAGAACATAGCACCGCTTTAAAGTGATGTTATCAAATAACATCACTTTGCAAAGTCATGTTATCAGAACTTAGACGTTTAAAGCGGCAGTTGCTCTTACTTATTGTTCATCATAACGACATAAAGGGCGAGTTTAGCTTATATTATCAGCCGTTGGCTTGTAGCTTTACAACTTCTGCACTTTCATCTTCCAAAACGCTCTCTGCTGTAGCGCCTTTAAAGATTTTGCTGACTTTATCTTTATTTTTCGCCAGCATGATAGTGAGTTCTTCTACCACGCTATCGTCTAACTTGATGCCCTTAGCATGAATGTAGTCGGCAAGGTTGTCTGCTGCATCGAGCATTTTGTCATATTGGTCGGCTTCTTTTTTGTCGGTAGTTACCAATTTTTCTACCCCTTTGTGCGTAACAACATACTGTGTGGTAATGGCCATGGTAGGTCCCCTGTTTATTAAAGACACAAAAACTGTACAGGAAAAGGCTGTACAAATAAACAGTATTTGGAAAATATTATTGTTATTTTCGGTAACATTGTTGTGCGTTATACTTTAGTATAGTTTTAAAGCGTCAATTGCGCTGAAATCCAAACTCTTCGCAATCCGTAAAGTAGTTGTTTATTTCAGCGTCCGAAATACTTGGAACAGTAGGAATGAGGCGTTCGCAAGCGCGCTCTCGAAAAAGGAACTCTAAGATGATGGTAGCGAGTGAAACTGTTCAACAAGACATTCAGGCTATAGATGCAATCGAAGCAATCCCTCATATAATGCAGATATTGGCCAGTAGCTTAGACTTGCGTTTCATTTGTGTTGCTAGAGTTACCGAAGAAGCATGGACGATGTGTGCGGTATTGGACAATGCAGAATTTGGTTTAACGCCTGGCGATCATTTAGAGATTGAAACCACTTTTTGTAGAACCGTAAGGGCAAGCAAAAAGCAGGTAGTCATCAATCACGCATCTGCTGACAGTGAGTACTGTGATAACCCAATTCCTATTATGTATGGCTTTGAGAGTTACTTCTCTTATCCTATCTACGATGCAAACGGTGAATTTTTTGGAACGCTTTGCGGTTTGGACCCAGAGCCTAGAGAATTGCGATGTGAACTCGTTCACGGGCAAATTAGTGCTTTCGCTAAACTTATTTCTAGTCAAATTCTATTAAAAGACCAGATGGAGCGCTCAAAGACGCAACTAACCGATGCAAGAAATATTGCCCGCCTACAAGAACAATATATCGCTATTTTAGGCCACGATATTCGAACCCCTTTATCTTCCATTCAAATCGGTATTAGCTTTCTTGACGACATAATAAAAGACAGTCAAATAGCCAGTACTGTTCAGGTACCTGTATTTAAAGCTGTATCGAGGATGAAAAATAGTGTGCAGAGGATGACGCGTTTAATTGAAGATGCTATGGACTTTACTCATAGCCGAATGGGCGAAGGGTTACCTGTGAAAATGGCAGAGGCCACGAGTTTAACGCAACAGTTAAATTATACGGCTGAAGAGCTAGCTACTGCTTACCCTAATTGCACTATCAGAACGCATATCGATATTACCGAACAGTTAATCTGTGACGAAAAGCGGGTATGTCAGCTTCTATCTAACTTATTGAAAAACGCGCTGGTTCACGGCGATCAAGCGTATCCCGTATATGTAAAAGTTATCACCAACCGAAACGATTTCATTCTCAGCGTGCGCAATAGCGGTACACCAATATCTGATGAGTCTAAGAAACGTCTTTTTCAACCTTTCTGGCGTAAAGAAAGCAGTGCAAAAAACGAAGGGTTAGGCTTAGGGTTATTTATTGCATCAGAAATTGCAAAGGCACATCAAGGTTCCCTGAGTGTGTCTTCTGACTTTAACGGCACAGAGTTTACCCTACGTTTTCCTTTAACCCGCGTTTCCTCTATCCCATATGAAAGCGTTTCGCATTAACCGCGAAACGCTATCAATATTAGCTCTTTTAAGACGCGCTCTTTCAATAAAGAAAAACGCAATTTACTTGCCAAAGTTGATTAATGCTTGTGCAACGATGTTTGTGTGCGTATAATGCGCGCCCTTACAGCCATCCCAATTCGTTCCTTGTCTCCATACAGTCGGCTGTACTGTCGAGGCTACAACCGTAAGGAGCTATAATGCGTCATTACGAAATCGTATTTATGGTTCACCCTGATCAGAGTGAACAAGTACCTGGTATGATCGAGCGTTATACTACTATCCTAAAGCAAGACGGTGGTCAGATTCATCGTTTAGAAGATTGGGGCCGTCGTCAACTGGCTTACCCAATTGAAAAGCTGCACAAAGCCCACTACGTACTAATCAATGCTGAAGCGTCTGCAGAAGCTGTTGATGAACTGGAAAATGCTTTCCGTTTCAACGACGTGATCCTACGTAACATGGTTATGCGCACTAAGACTGCTGTGACTGAGCCTTCTCCGATGATGAAAGAAGAGCCTCGTCGTGAGCGTCGTGACGATTCTGCTCCTCGCCAAGATCGCGCGGAAAAGAAAACTGAAACCACTGAAGACAACGCTTAAGGAGATCACCCATGGCTCGTTTTTTCAGACGTCGTAAGTTCTGCCGTTTCACTGCAGAAGGTGTGACTGAGATTGATTACAAAGATATCGCTACTCTTAAGAACTACATCACTGAGAGCGGTAAAATTGTCCCTAGCCGTATTACTGGTACAAGCGCAAAATATCAGCGTCAGCTGTCTTCTGCGATCAAGCGCGCACGTTTCCTTGCGTTGCTTCCGTACACTGATTCACACAAGTAATTTGGCGAATATAAGGGTTAGCTAAGATGAATATCATCCTACTAGATAAAATCGCCAACCTTGGCGGCCTGGGCGACCAAGTGACTGTTAAGTCTGGTTACGCTCGTAACTTCCTTTTCCCACAGGGTAAAGCGGTTCCTGCAACTAAAGACAACGTTGAAAAGTTCGAAGCACGTCGTGCTGAGCTTGAAGCGAAAATTGCTGAGCAACTAGCTGCTGCTAACGCACGCGCTGAAAAAGTTGCTGAGCTTGCTGAAGTTACAATCGCAGCTCCTGCTGGTGACGAAGGTAAACTATTTGGCTCTGTTGGTACTCGTGACATCGCTGATGCAATCACTGCAGCTGGCGTTGAAGTACAAAAAGCAGAAGTTAAACTACCTACTGGTACTCTTCGTGAGACTGGTGAGTATGACATCGACTTACAACTTCACTCTGACGTTATCACTTCAATCAAAGTGATTATCATTGCTGAAGCGTAATCGCTGACGTATTTGAAGAAAGCCGCTCCTAGAGCGGCTTTTTTTTGGCTAAAATTTACCTTTAAAAGACCATATCGTTACTTTTCAATATTAAGCACAAAAGGACGTTTAGCAGTTGCAAGCTACAACCACCCAAAGAAGTGTAACAATTGTAAAAGTACTATCCATTTAGGCAAAACTTAATGAGAATGTTTCTTATTTGTAATTGTTGATTGTCAAATGGAGTTACCCTTGAAAAAGTTAGTCTTAGCTGGTGCAGTGTGCACCCTATCCAGCCCAATAGTATTCGCGCAATCCGTAGAAAACCAAAATGAAGAAGCCAAGTCTATAGAGCGAGTTGCTGTGGTAGGCGCAGCAACTAACTTAAGCATTACTGCTGAAGATATTGACCAGTTTCAGGCAAATGATTTAGCGGATATCTTCAGAGAGTCGCCGTCGGTCAGTGTTGGCGGTTCAGTGGGGGTAGCACAAAAAATCTTTATCCGCGGACTAGAAGACGCGTATTTGAATGTAACCGTAGATGGCGCACAGCAAACCTCAACGCTATTTCACCACATTGGTCGCGTTACTTTAGACCCTGATCTTTTAAAGCAAATTGATGTGCAGGCTGGTGCCGGAGAAGCGACAAGCGGCCCAGGTGCTATAGGCGGTTCAATTCGCTTTAAGACCAAAGATGCACAGGATTTATTAAAAGACGACGAACAATTTGGCGGTCGGGTAAAGGCGAGTTATTTCTCAAACGATGGTACCCGATATAGCGGAAGCCTATATGGAAAGTTAAGTGACTCTTGGGGCTTACTAGGTTATTACAGCACGGTAGACAGAGATAACTTTGAAGATGGTGATGGTAACGAAGTACTAGGTACTGCCGCAGATCAAGACCTCATGTTCCTCAAAGCCAGTGGTTATATTGCGGATAATCAATACCTTTCGATAAGTGCAGAGCAGCGCGATGAAGAGGGTGAATTCTCAGCAAGACCAAACTGGGTAGTGCTAGAAGGAGCTCCGCTTTACCCTAGTGAAGCAGAGCGCGATACCTATGTTGCGAACTACCGTTTTGACCATAGTGAGTTAGTATTTTTAGAAGCTACCGCATATCAAACCTCATCGTCGTTCCGCGGTGGTCGTTTTGATTTTTTATCTGATATTGATACCTATGGTTTTGATATTAGAAACACCAGCGAAGTTACCAATCATGTATTTACCTATGGTATCGACTATCGCAAAGATGAGGTCGAAAGCGGCCCAGGCGTAGGTCCTGTACAGAACGCGGAAGAAGGTAGCGTAATGGGTATCTACGCGCAAGCACACAGCAATATCACGCCAGAGTTATTGTTGAGTTATGGTGTTCGTTATGACAATTTTGACTTCCAGCAAGAAATTCTTATTGATGACTATTATGGAACGCCTGTTACCGATGAGCCATCTGGGTTAGACGACAACGAACTTAGCTTTAACGTAGGTCTCGAGTATCAGCTTACCGAAGCTTGGTCCCTTGGTCTTGGCTACGCAGAAGCGGCTCGTGGCAAACAAATTGGGGATGGCTTTACCCTAGATGAGTACTTATACGATGGTGAAGACATTCCTGTCGTTGCTAGCGACGTTGTGCCCGAAACAGTCACCAATATCGAAGCGTCAATCGAATACAGTGCCAATAATCTAAATGCGCGTTTAAGCGCTTATGAATCTACCATTGATGATGTGCTATTTAGTGGTTATCAAGGTAACTCGGTATTTAATAATATCGGCGACCTAGAATCATCTGGCGTGGAGTTTAACCTGGCGTATCGCTGGGATTCTGTTGACGTATATTTTGGTTTTTCGAGCGTTGATGTTGAGTTGATGCCGCGTGAAGGTCTATACAGCGTACCTTATAACACCATTGATATTAATGGGTACGAGTTTGTTGGCTTAGGTAATAGCCGCGGCGATACCTGGGTACTGGGAGCCGATTACACGGTTACTGCAGATATCAGCGTTGGCTTTAATATCACTATGGTTGACGACATCAACATAGATACACTACATCAAGCCCTAGAAAATGGTTGGACCGACTCGCTTTATTCACTTAACAAAGCAGACTATACCCTAGTGGATATTTATGGCGAATGGGAAGTCACCAACGACCTGCGCGTAAATTTAGCGGTTACTAACCTGTTTGATGAAGCCTATATCGACCATTCTAGTGTGGGTGACTACAGCGAAGTATTCCCAAGCGTAGTTGGTCCACAAGAAGCAGGGCGAGATATTCGTTTGTCAGTGACTTACGATTTCTAAGCAACGCCTTTAAATGAACTTTTCCACATTTAAAAGGTGGGTCTTTTGGGCCCACCTCTTTGCTGGCTTACTGGCGAGCGTAGTTGTTTTTATTATGGCTTTCACTGGTGTATTGCTTACTTACGAGCGCCAGTTTAAAGAGCTAAGTGAAATGGCTTATGCGCAAACCATTGATATTGAAAAATCTGTTGTCTCAACGGATGAAGTGGTTTCAATACTTCGCGAACTGCACCCTAACGAAGCACATATATTTGTTCGGTGGGTAAACAGTGAGGGAGCGGCAATTCCCGCGTGGGCGGGCGAACATAGTTATCTTATTCACCCCTATACTGGTGACATATTAAGAGAGGGAGAAGGGTTCGTTGAAGAAGCATTTCATGTCATAACCGACCTGCATCGATACTTATTGTTTGAAGGAGATTACCAATTAATTGGCAAAACTATAACGGCTTATAGCAACCTTATTTTTATCTTTTTGTTGTTATCGGGTGTCATTATCTGGTTGCCTAAACACATATCGAAAAAATCCTTAAAGCAGCAAATGTTGTTGCGGCAAAAGTACACAAACAAACAACATCGACGCCGACATTGGCATTTCGTTTTTGGTATGTGGTCACTGCCTTTTTTACTTGTAATTGGAACGACGGCTACCCTGTTTTATTTTGAATGGGCTAACAAAGCACTGTATGGCATGTATGGTGAACAAGTACCTGTTCGCGAAAAGAAGGTAATGCCCGAAACGCTAAACGCCGACGTCGTCAGTTACCACACGTTATTTAATAAAGCGCAGCGACACGCCGATGAGCATGGCTATCAGAATTGGTACTCCATGTGGATGGAGATTGGTAAAAGTGAGGGCGTTGCCCGATTTTATATTGATAAAAGCATCGGGCATCGACAAGAGTTAGCGTATTCACTGTATTTCGACACAGGAAGCGGTGATATTGTCAGGGTCCTACATAAAACCGATTGGCCCAAAGGAAGTCAGGCTTGGGGTACTTCTCGCTTTTTACATACGGGAGAATATTTCGGCTTTGTAGGTCAGACTATAGCTGGAGCGGTTAGCTTGCTTTGCTGTATCTTAGTTTATACTGGCACACTACTCGGTGTGAAAAGGCTTCTCAATTTGCGAAAGCAACATTAGAAAACTTAGGCAGGGTGATAGTTACCATCAGCCCTGTCTGCTTTGTTGCGCTAGCATCTTTATTTAGATAAGCGTTATTACTCTGCTCATCGTCTTTGTTTACGCGATTGCACGCAGATATATCGCCGCCGACAGCGGCAATTTGACGTTTCGCCAATGCAAGCCCAAGCCCAAACCCAGAGCGCTTCGCAGCATGAACATAGTTTTTCGCTGCACGCGCCTTGTCTACCCTGAAAAAAGGTTCAAATATGGCGTCTAGCATTGATTCAGGGACGCCAGTGCCCTCGTCTGTAACAGTGATAACGTAGTTATTATTATCGCTGACCAAGGTTACGCTTACTTTGCTTTGCTGCGGGGTATGGCGCAAAGCATTGCGAATAATATTCTCTAATGCCTGCCCTAAAGCAAGCTGACTGCTTTTTTCTATACTCGCACATTCCGGCGTGCTTACACATAAGGTTCTATCAGGGTATTCAAAGCGCGCATCTTCACAAATAACATTAATAAGCTCTACCAAGTCAAAGTCATCGCTGTTTAATTGGGGAGATTCTGTATTTAGCCAGGCAAAGGTTAAGGTATCTTCAACAAGCTCTCTCATTGTGCTGGCTTCATAGCGCAGGCGGGAAAGAGCTTGTTCACGATTAATGTCTTGTTCAACAAAGTCTATAGCCATATCGATGCGCGCTAGAGGCGTGCGAAGCTCGTGAGAAAGGTCTGCAAGTAAACTTCTTTGGTTATAAATGAGACTGCTCGTTCTCTGGGCCATTTTATCGAAGGTTTGAGCAAGTGTAGTAAGTTCATCATTTCGCTCGGGCATCGTAGCCATTGCTCGGGCTTCTAAGTTGCCATCAGCAAAGTCTTTTGTTGCCCTCTCTAACTGCTTAAGTGGTGTCATAACATGACGATAAAGCATAAAGCTCAATAGGCTTAATATGATCAAAGGCAACGCAATTTGTAGAGCTAGACGGGTGGCGAGTAATAACGAGCCTGGGCGCATCCGTTGTGGAAGCTGAATCAAAAAGTGCGTGTTGTCGTCTACAAAAGGCACTTCCATTACAGGGTTTTCAGAGAAATACAAATGTACTTTCCATTCAGGACTGCGCCCAATTTGAAACCTATCAGCAAACTCATCTAACATCTTAGTATCAGCGAGTGTTGTCATTTCAGAATTAATAACAGCAAGCCAAGTGTTCTCTTTGGTCCTTACCTCTTTTAAAAAAACGGCTAACGCCTCTTCTCCCTTTTCCAGATAGATTTTTTCCGCTTCCTTCCCATAAGCGTAAAGGGTTTCTTGATGAGCCTTATCTAGAAAGCTCATGCTAGTTTCGGTGTGATTAGTAAGCCAAGCAATGGCCCAAAACAGCAGAACAGTACCAACAGCTATGAATGCACATAGCCGCCAAAGCAGTTTATTCTTCACGAAAAGCGGTATCCTTGTCCATGAATAGTGGCAAGGCGTTCAGGGGGCATACCCGTCTCTACTAACTTTTTGCGTACTCTAGAAAGGTGCATATCTAGGCTTCGATCATATCGAGAAAAGGGTTTATTGAGCACACTGTGGTAAAGAAATGCTTTGCTCAAGGTTTCACCCTTGTTTTCTACAAGCATCCAAAGAAGCTTAAATTGTATAGGTGTAAATTCGAGTAATTTTGCGTGGTATTTAGTCACTTGTTGAATGCGGTTTAGATAAAGCATATCAACCAATATTTCTGACTTTTGCGTACCCGAACTATTCATTGCTTTGCTACGCCTTAGTATTGCGTCGATGCGAAGCATCATTTCAGTAAAATTGAAGGGTTTAGGTAAGTAGTCATCTGCGCCTTTACGGTAGCCTTCAATTCGCTCTTGCTCGGCACCAGAAGCCGTAATCATCATCACAGGTGTTTGTTTAATTTGCCTAAGTTGATGCAGTAGTGAGAGACCATTCAATGAGGGAAGGCGTATGTCGAGTAATACAAGATCAAAGTTTTCCTCAAGTGCTGCATGTAATCCGGCATGACCATCGCTTTCATGGCGAGTGTCAAATCCTCGTGCCTGCAGTAGTTGCGTAATTTGTTCACTTAACGTGGCGTCATCTTCAATAATGAGTATTCGGGTTTTACACATAACGACTTAAGAAATAAATTTTAGTTTATATTATTAATAATAATTATCATTTGCAACTACCCGGTTTTGCTTTCTTCATCTATTTATCTTGTTACAAATTTCCTGTTAAGCAAATGCTTTCTCGTCTTACAATGGTGACCATTATCCTACTGTGTTCTAGCGCGAGCTTTTCAAAAGCGCCTTTCACATAAGGGAGTTAATAAAATATAGATATAGCGACCAATTAAAGCCTTTATCTGCAAGAATGGAATTACAAGGACGGAATGCTAAAAATGATGAGTTGTTTGATTAAGCTACCAAAGCAGTGGACATTTTTAGCGACTGTTGCCGCCACTGTTTTAATTTCAATTGTTGTAACAGGGTGTGCAACGCCGAATAAGGTTACTCAGTTTGATAGTGACGAAGCAGTTATTAAGTACTCAGGTACACCGGGCTTTGAGGATAGATTTAGCAATATTTACGGCCGTTTTGAGACTTACCCCGTCACGTGCACTGATGATTGCTATCCTGCGTCTAATGTCATTGAATGCGAAAGCGACATGCAAAACTGTCAGTATGTGGGCAGTAACCCGCCGGTCAATTCACATACAGGCTTTACTGTTACTTGGTTAGGGCACGCAAGCTTTGTACTTAATATAGCAGGTAGTGAGCAAATACTTATAGATCCGGTGTTTGGTCAGTTTGATTGGCCAGTTAACTGGGCTTTTCGACTGGCAGAAGGGTTCAGCCGCAGCGCGCCAGCCTCTATGAGCGAAGAAAAACGAGCGCAAACCGATGCTGTGGTGTATTCCCATATTCACTATGACCATTTTAATAAAGCCGATATTGCCGATTTAGGCACAAAGCCCGAATACCTCGTCCCGTTAGGTTTCGCAGCGCATTTTCCTGCCAAAGGCTATACCATCAACGAAATGGCATGGTATACGAGTAAAAAAATAGGCGAAACCTCAATACATTTTGTGCCTGCTCATCACTTCAGTAACCGAATTTGGGTGCCGTATTTATACGAGGACGACAATACAACATTGTGGAACGGTTGGGTCTTTGAACATGAAGGCAACACCCTATTTTTTGCGGGGGATACAGGGTACTCCCCCCACTTCAAAGATATCAACGCCCGCTTTGGTGATATAGATGTTTGCCTATTACCCATAGCATCTTATTTCAGCGAAACCTCACCTAAATGGTATCGCAAGGTACATACCACGCCAGAAGATGCCATTGTTGCGGCTCAGGACCTAGGCTGCAAAGCCGTAGTGCCTTGGGGTTATGGAAATGCCAGCTGGATGATGGGTGACAAAACCTCACATTCTGCGCTGTTTCGTTTAGTAAAAATGAAGAAGCAGCTCAATCCTTCAATGTCTTGGATTATTTTGAACGAAGGTGAGGAAGTCTCTTTTTAATAGTTGTCTATCATTCAGGTCTTATCACTAATAAACTTGCCCTAGCTCACCTTTGTGGTTATTCTTTAATCAAATAAAAACAAACTAGTGTTATTTTCAAGGATTGAAGGTGTCTGAATTAAGAAGTAGTGCTTTTATTACTTTATCTATTGTTCTCTGCGGTTATCTTGGTATTTGTTCCTATCTGATAAACGAGCGACCTGCTCAACTCTCAGCGCCTTATAAAAGCTGCATAGACAAATGCAGGGCGAATATGGAGTACCTGCTTTCTGGTTCCGAGAATTATCAGTACGCTTTTATGCATAACGCACTTAATCAAATTTTCAAACCGTACGCTGAAGAAGAGGTGGGTTATTACATTTCCTGTAACTCAAAGCGGTGTGCACTTTGGGTTTATGTAAATACACCGTCAAAATTGCCTCCCATACTTCGCCGCCTAGAAAATGAAGTTTCTCCGTTTTTTTTCAATGAATCACCCCTTTTTCAAGATGGAGATGGTAAAGCTATCTACGCAAATGATTCTATTTATCCACAACTTTACCAGCAATCTTTTGGCATTTCCCACGCCACTCATCATCAAGCGGTTCCAGCTTAGCTAGCTTTTGAGCAAGCACTTTGTCGGCTTTCGTATGGGCGCACTGCATTAAGATGTGGACATTAACGGTATCGTTCTCACGGTGCAGTAATGTTACTTCGTCACCAACGTTAATGGTGCCGGTTTTAATGACGCGGTAGTACCAGCCAGTAATGCCCCGCTCTCCAACAAATCTATCTAAATTTGGAATGCCAAAGCGTTGAGATATTTTATTGCAAGGGGCGCGCGGTGCACTTACTTGTAGCTCTACATCGCCGAACTTCCAGATATCTCCGATATAAACGGTGGCATCGTCCATACCTTCTACACTGATGTTTTCGCCAATACTGCCTAGCGAAAATTCGCCTTCAGGAAAGTGCTTTCTTAACGTCAGGTAGTTGGTCGGATTGAACTGATGCAGCACTTTTTCCGGTCCACCGTGAAGGCGTTTGTTGGCTTGTTCGTCCTCTTCGGTTCTGTCCATATGTATTGTTAACGTTTTAACAGGTGTTTTAACAATACTACTTGGCGCCCCACGAGGGCCAAGCGGCTGAGGTTTTCCAGCAAACAAAGCGTTAACAGTAAAGGTGGCTGACATGGCAACTCCAAAAAATATTTTTGTGTATTTAAACCTTTCTACTATAGGGTACGACTAACCTTATAACACTAATAATGCTAATCAGCATCACAAATAACAAAGAGAAAAGAATGGAACACACACAACAACGTGTTGTACACGCCAATGTGGTGTTTGGTAACAAAAGCGAGCACGAGCTTATATCTAAGGCGAAAGAGGGCGACAAACAGGCGTTTAGAACTCTTTACGACGAACATATTGGCCGGGTCTACGCACTGTGTTATCGGCTTACTGGTGAAAAAGGAATGGCAGAAGATGCGTCTCAGGAAGTTTTTATTCAGCTGTGGAAAAAGCTCTATAACTTCGATGGGCAAAGCCAGTTTTCTACGTGGCTACATAGCGTAACGGCCAACATTACTATTTCCTACATGCGCAAACAGAAAGGCTGGGTGCAGCGCATGTTTAACTTGGAAAATAGCGGCATTAATGAAATGCCGGCTCAAGAGAATAGCACCGATGTGGATTTAGAAGCATTGATTATTCGCCTACCAGAGCGCGCAAGAATGGTTTTTGTACTTCACGCACTTGAAGGATACCGCCACGAAGATATTGCCAACATGTTGAACATGGCAGTGGGCTCAAGTAAAGCGCAATTTTTCCGCGCTAAGCAATTATTGAAAGATTTTATGGGAGTCGATGATGAGTGATTTTGATGACAAGCTTGCTCAGCATGTTTCTAGGTTATCGGAAGAGAAGCATCCAGAACGGGATTTATGGCGTGGGATTGAGTTAGGCATAGCGTCTCAGCAGAGCGAAGCTTCAAATGAAGAGAGCTTACCTTCTACGGTAACTTCAAGACAGTGGATGGCTATAGCTGCCAGTGTTTGCTTGGTGACTGTCTTATGGTTCGCAGCACCCTTTGCGTTTGAGGCTGACGAAAGTAGAAGCAGTGGATACGCTTTGATTGATGCAATGAGCAGCCAACAGCAGCAGCAGGTTAGCAGCCTGCTAGCAAGTTATGAAAGTACACCTGCGCTAACCCAAGACTGGCAGGAACAACTGAAAGAATTAGATGACGCAGCGGATGTTATTAAGGCGGCGTTAAAAGACGATCCAGACAACTCAGCATTGATAAAAATGCTGCATCACGTATACCAACAGCAAATTGCCTTAATTGAGCGAGTGCACGCGCCAAAGTGGCAGCAAATTTAATAAGGGCTTCAAAATGAATATGAATATGAAAAACAGAATATCGGATAAGGTAACGCACACGTTCAGCACATCTAACGGGGTTAGAGCTGTGCTAACTACGGCATTATTAAGCATCGCTACTGCCGCCTTTGCCGGTGAAAAAGTTGATAAAACCATTGATACATCTTCCTCTCCTAAAGTTGATATTGAACATATTGATGGAAAGGCTGATATCCGAGTATGGGATAAAGCTCAGGTTCGGGTAACAGGAGAGCTTGGTGATCAAACCGAAGAATTTATTTTCGAAAAGCGCGGCGATGTTGTTGTTATTCACGTAGAGGTGGAGCACCACTCTAAGAGTTGGTATCAGAAGAGTCGGGATGGTGATGACCTGATCATTTACGTGCCATCGGCAAGCGATCTTCATTACACTGCAGTTAATGCAGATGTGATAGCTAAAGGAATAACAAAAGCGGTAGATGTAGAGGTCGTCAACGGTAATGTGACACTGGAAAGCATTGGTGAGCGCGTCGAGGTTGAATCTGTGAACGGCGATATTCTATTAAAGAACGTCAAAGGCAGGTTAGAGGCTGGCACGGTTAACGGCGATATAGAAGCTACTCACGAAGGCACCACGCCTGTGAGTTTTACGGCGGTAAATGGAAAGCTTGATATAGCATCGAGCAGCCCTGACGTATCCGTTGAGACAGTAAACGGACGTATTGATCTTTCGTTGCAAAATATTGATAGCCTGCAGATAAATACCGTTAACGGTCGAACCTTTGCAAAATTGGGGCTGAACGCGAACGGCAGTATTAAAGCTAATTCGGTTGGTGGCGCGATGGAATTTATTTTTCAGGATGATGTGTCAGCTCAGTTTGATATAGAGACACATGCAGGTGGAAATATCGTGAATAATGTTAGCGGTGAAAAAGCACAAAAGCCAAAGTATGGACCTGGAAGCTGGTTGCGCTTTATACACAATGGTGGTGCTGCGAACGTCGATATTTCAACGGTACACGGACGTATAGAAATAGACCAAAAATGAATAAGCTATAGTCAGCTTGATAGGGACTTTAGCTTGAAAAAATCAATTTAGACCACATTTATTAATTAGAGTATGTGGTGATGCCAGAAAAGCTGCGTATAAACGCAGCTTTTTTTGTTTAGTCGCTAAATGGTGATATTTGGACGCTTAGTTAGAACTATAAATAAAGTTTAAAGCTCTATACTCAAGTGACTTCAAGTGAACTTTTTATATAGCTTTTACGTTAAACTACCTGATTTTAATAAATTTTATGTACGGAGAGTAAATTGAGTATTGTTGGACACGTCAAAAGGTTTTGGCGATTTCATAGCCTAATTATCGGTGCGTTTGGGATATGTGCGCTTACCTTAGGTTGTGCTGTTCAAGAGCCCTCTTATTACGAGGGAACCTGGGTTGTTACTAAGGCTTACAACGTGGGCATTAGCGCTCACTCAACAGCCGACTCGGAACAGTTTCTTGGGCGTTCTGTAACCTACGATAAAGAGACAGCGAAGCTCGACCAAGACCTTTGTGAGTCGCCTGTTTATACATCTCAAGAGATGAGCGCGAGTGACTTTTATGCTACTTTCGGCACGTCGCCGTCGTCGCTAGACTTCAGCGATGATAAGATCACCCAAGTAAGCTTAGCTTGTTCAGATAACGAAGCAATTATTGGGTCGACGCTGATTTTTCAGGAGAATATCAATACTTACACCTTGGTAGATGGTACTTTTTTGAAACTAGAAAAAACACTCTAGCCTAAGCTGTCTTTTTAGGTTCTCGTAATAAAAGACCAGCTTCCTTTGTTGAGAGATGTGCGTTAAAAGCGCATAATATCCAACTGACTTTTGTGCATTGGAATAGGCTTTACTTGTGGCGTCTGCGTCTAATAACGATAAAAATGTTGATAAATTGAAGGTTCCACCTCATAGCATTGAGGCCGAGCAGTCTGTTTTAGGCAGCATGCTTATCGACCCTGAAAGCTGGGATAAGGTCGCGGAACTCGTTACCGATAACGACTTTTACAATCGATCACATCAAATAATCTTTCGTGCTATCACTCGCCTACTCAATAGTAGCCAACCCATCGACTTAATCACGGTATCAGAAGAGCTCGAAAAACATGATGAACTAGAAGATGCGGGGGGCTTTGCCTATTTAGGCGAGCTAGCTAAAAATACACCCAGTTCTGCAAATGTAGTCTCTTATGCGCAAATTATAAGCGAGCGCGCTATCACCCGTGAGCTTATTGGCGTAGCCCACGAAATTGCCGAAGTAGGCTATAACCCTGAAGGTCGCGATAGCGCCGACATTCTTGATTTAGCTGAAAGTAAAGTTTTCGAAATCGCAGAACGAAGAACCGGTGAAAACGAAGGTCCTCGCGATGTCGAGTCTGTTCTAGGTAAGACCATTGACCGTTTAGAAGAGCTGGTCAAAACCAATAAAGAAGTAACGGGTGTAACGACTGGCTTTACCGATCTAGACAAAATGACCAGTGGTATGCAGCCTTCCGACCTTATTATTGTCGCAGCTCGTCCATCAATGGGTAAAACCACCTTTGCCATGAACTTGATTGAAAACGCCATGATGGCAGAAGAAAAGCCAGTGCTTGTTTTCAGTCTCGAGATGCCTTCAGAACAAATCATGATGCGTATGTTGGCGTCATTAAGCCGTGTTGATCAAACGAAAATTCGTACCGCTCAGTTAGACGATGAAGACTGGGCGCGCATATCTAACACTATGGCTATGCTTAAAGATAAAGATAGCTTGTTTGTTGATGACTCGTCGGGTCTAACCCCTATGGATGTGCGAAGTCGAGCCCGTAAACTTGCGCGGGAGCGGGGTGGGATTAGCCTTATCATGGTGGATTACCTTCAGCTAATGCGTGTACCGTCGCTAAGCGATAATCGTACATTGGAAATTGCCGAAATTTCACGGTCATTAAAAGCGCTGGCTAAAGAGCTTGAAGTGCCCGTAGTCGCACTCTCGCAGCTTAACCGTACGCTAGAGCAACGTGCGGATAAACGCCCAGTTAACTCTGACCTTCGTGAATCTGGTTCAATCGAGCAGGACGCCGACCTTATCATGTTTATCTATCGTGATGAGGTTTATCACGAAAACAGTGAATATAAAGGCATTGCTGAGATTATTATTGGTAAGCAGCGTAACGGTCCAATCGGTACCTGTCGACTTACCTTCCAAGGCCAGTTTTCTCGTTTTGATAACTACGCAGGCCCTGCCATTGCTGATGAGTATTAAGGTTTCTCGCTGGTTTAATAGCTAGTAAGCTCACTGGCTATAATTGATTGGTGATAGGTAGTTAGCACTTAACTTTCTCATTTAGCAAAAAGCGACAGAAACAAAAAAGGCGCCTTCCGGCGCCTTTTTCAATTCATAGGAAATGAATTATTTTTCTTCAGCTACTTTCACTGTATCTTTAACTGTCACTGAAATGCGACGGTTAACACGGTGTGCTTCAGCATTGTTGCCTTCGTCTAGAAGCTGTGTTTCGCCGTAACCGATAGTCTCAAGGCGAGAGCTGTCGATACCGTACATGTCTACCATTACTTCTTTGAAGTTAGCAGCACGACGCTTAGAAAGGTCCATGTTGTATGCTTCAGAACCTGGTGCAGAAGTGTGACCTTCTACTACTGCAGTTGTTGAAGGATACTGCTTCATGAACTCAGCAAATTCAGAGATTTCTGGATCTTTAGGCATTTTAACAACAGCACTTTCGTTGTCGAATAGAACGCGTAGTGTGATTTCTACTGTTTCTTCGTCAAATACTGTACAACCTTTAGCGTCTACTTTTACGCCAGCTGGTGTATCAGGGCACATGTCTTTGCTGTCTACAACGCCATCGTTGTCAGCATCTTTAAGCGCACAACCAGTTGCATCTACTTTAGTGCCAGCTGGAGTGTTAGGACACTGGTCAACACTGTTTAGGACACCATCGTTGTCGTTATCAACGCTACAGCCTGTCGCATCAACGCGAACACCAGCTGGAGTCATTGGGCACTGATCTTTGCCATCTACAACGCCGTCGTTATCGCTATCTTTAGGAGCAGCAGGTGTAGATTTACCAAATGGAACAGCAATACCTAGCTTGATGCTGTAGTCATTATAATCTTCACCAAAGTCGTGGTATGCCGCGACTTCAGTAACAAGCTTAACGCTCTCATGAATGTCCCAGTGTTTACCGATACCGATATTACCTAGCGTAGTTGACTCACCCACTGCTTGGCGCTTAACACCACCAAATACAAACCATGCATCGTTAGGCATGAAGTAAAGTGCGTCAACACCAACCATCTCGCCGCTATCATCACCGCCACCGGCATAGTCAAGATCTAGCGCAGTAAATTCAACACGAGCAGCCCAGCTTTGAGTGAAACGGAAACCGTACTCAAAAGCTACACCACGACCGTCGTCGTAAAGTTCACCTTCAGTAAGGTCTAGTGGGCGTGAGTCATCAGTATTGTAGTACATGCCAGATAGGCCAAACCAGTTTTTATATTCTGGCTCAGAAGAGTCTTGAGCAAATACACTAGTAGATGAAAGTACAGCTAGAGATAGCGCTGCCATTTTAAAGTGTTGTTTCATAGTCACATCCTGTTTAACGTTGAGTGATTATCGATTTTAGATAATTTGTGTTGTGCTTAGCTACATAGGCAAGCACAAATTGTGCCATTTATAATATGGGTTAGGCTGCGATCCCTTGTAATGTGGCAATAATTGTTCGTCTTCCACCATGATCTCGGTGTTCACCGAGCATGATACCCTGCCATGTACCAAGTGCAAGTTTGCCTTGTTGGACAGGAATGGTAAGTTGACAGCCTAGTATACTCGATTTTAAGTGAGCAGGCATATCATCTTTACCTTCATAAGTATGCCTGAAAAAAGAAAGTTCTTCTTTTACACTATGGTTGAAGAAAGCTTCCATATCATGCCTCACCGTAGGGTCAGCATTTTCGTTTATCGTTAAGCTCGCACTAGTATGCTGAAGCCAAAGATGTAGCAATCCAACTTCAACTTGGCGAATACTTGGGATAGCAGATTCCACTTGGTCTGTAATTAAATGAAATCCTCTTGGGAAACAGTCGAGTGTAATTTTTTCAGAGTGCCAGAAATTATTTGTCAAAACAGATTTCCAAATGCGCTAACCCTTCGTCGCACATAAAAGGGAGAATGATTTTAGCGCCATCGACCTGATGGCTAATAGTATGTTGCTTTCCCGATACAACGATAGGTGTTGCCATACCGAACTCAAATCCGCGTTCTGCAAGGTCTCGTTTTGCGTTTCCGCAAATCATGTTGGTGACCTCCCCAACCATGTCCCCCACTTCAGCATCAAGTTTTTCAGGACGCTCTCCAACCATTCGTTCCATAATAGTAAGGGCAAGTGATTCATCGAACGTGATAGACATAGAACCGCGAACATCTGGTCCCACCATGCCTATCAAGCCAGAAACGTCACCTTTAGCGATATCACTTTGCTTGCGTTTAGGCTTGCCCGGTGTCAATTTTGTCTGTGCCATCGTCTCTAGCACGTTCAGCAGACCAGCAATAAAAGGATTCACAAAATCAGCATTCATGTACACTCTCCTGGGCAGTGTGCTCTTCGGTTTGTTGACAGTCGGCACACAATCCATGAGCCTCAATGGTTTGTTTCGAGACTTTAAAGCCGTGTTGTTTAGCTTGGTTATCGAGGGTATCTTGAAGACCTTCAGATTGAATCTCAGCAACATCACCGCAACTGTCACAAATTAAGAACTGAACGGGGTGGTTACATCCAAAATGGTAACAGGCTACAAACGCATTGGTAGACTCCAAGCGATGAATGAAACCAAAATCGAGAAGAAAATCCAAAGCGCGATACACTGTTGCAGGTTTCGCACTGGATTCTGTTTCTTTTAATGAGTCGAGTAGTTCATAAGCACCCATGGGGCCGTGCTTTGATACAAGAATCTCGTACACCTTTTCTCTTAGCGGTGTAAATCTGGCGCCGCGCTGTTCACAATATGCGCGTGCCTTATGGATAAGTGTGGTTTTGTTCATTGATGGTAACCGTAAACTCGACTTTCATTGTTATATTAAAGCGCTACTTCTGGATCACGTTTGTTTGTGTGAACGTGAGCAATTAACTCATCTTCCAAGGCAAAACGCTCTTCTAATATTTCTCCAAGCTTGGCTAAGGCAGAATCGAAGCCTGCAGCCTGCTCTGGCGTCACTGCTTGCGCAAACGTATCATTGAATTCCAGTGCGGCGTCAGTGGTTTTTGTCAATCTAGGGTAAAGTTTATCCCGCAGTTTTATACCTTCGCTATCGCTTTCAACTAAAATATCGAAAACTTCGAAATGGCCTGCAGAAAGATAATCGAGTAAAGCACCACAAAAGTTTGCGATTTCATCGGCATCGGGCAAGCATTCGCTATGGTTGTTAATGCCAGCGAGTTCGCAGTACGAGACTAATAAGGCTTGCCTGGCTAACAGCCAGCGGTCTATGACCTGGCTTTTGCCACCCCATTTTGATTTTACGCTTTCCAACTGTTGCAACATTGTATGTGCTACCCGTTTAGCGACAATAAGTTTCAGTATAACACCGTGCACTAGCGACACAAATTTTGCACGAAAAAGTTTGTAGTAAAAACATAGTGCTAAGGCAGACCAATAAGTATTGGGCGGGTTATTGGCCTCGAATTTACAAATTTTGGTCAGAATGGACAGTAACCTTTTATCAGCGCTAGTGTATTATGAAGTACAGAAGCGCAGGAGTAACACTAAATGATGATAAAATTAGATGAGAGGAAATTGACTTCCCAGCAGGCAATGTGGGTAGTTTTCAGCCGGGGAAAAGTTCTAGTACAAGAATCATCTGAGTCTATTCCCGTTGCTTATCTGAGTGAAATTCCTTTCCTAGCGTCATACGTAAATGAAATACATCAACTTCCGCCGCTAAACGAAACCGCACACAGAGAATTACCTGTCTTTGTTGTAGATTTAGGCGCTGAACACGTAGAAGAACCCGGATGGGAAAAAGTATCGCTTAGACAACTTCTTTTTGCTGAATACGATATTGCTTTTTCTGTTATTGGTAGAGCATGGCAATACATTCACTTTTTACGAACACACCAGTTTTGTGGCCAGTGTGGTGCGAAAACCGAGCGTGTAGATTGGGAAATGGCTATGCAGTGTCACCGCTGTAACCACCGCACTTACCCAAGGGTATCTCCTTGTATTATCGTCTCTATTCACGACAATGAGAAAATACTATTAGCAAAAGGGGTACGCCACAAGGAATCTAATATGTATTCGACCCTCGCCGGCTTTGTCGAGAGCGGAGAAAGCCTAGAGCAAGCCGTTCACCGAGAAGTATTTGAAGAAGTTGGCGTTAAAGTTAAAAACCTACGTTATTACAACAGCCAACCTTGGCCATTCCCTCACTCTCTAATGGTAGGTTTTATTGCCGAATATGATGGAGGAGAAATTCGTTGCCAAGAGAATGAGATAGATGACGCGCAGTGGTTTGACGTAGATGCGCTGCCGACTATTCCACCTAAGGTGTCTATCGCAGGACAGCTAATTGATAAAACAGTGTCTCTGATTGGCAACAAATAAAAAACCCTGCCGAGGCAGGGTTTCAATACGTTTAGCACGGTCCCATAAAGGGCTTCTTTTAGTTAACGACTATAGTAATAGCAAACACTCACTTCAAGTGCAAGTTACTTTTTGAACAATGTGCAAGGAATATTCGTCTTTAATTATCGACACTACGTCGATTTGTCATTAGAACACCGACTTTTTAATACAGGTTTTGGCACACCTTGTTCAGAATGCTGGTATACTTCGCGATTCAAATATATACAGTTATTTAGGTGAGTTATATGTCGCAAAATTTCCCCAGTGTTGATAAGCCCGCGTTGAAGAATGATCGTTACTTACGTGCGTTACTTAAGCAGCCGGTAGATATGACACCTGTATGGATGATGCGACAAGCAGGGCGTTACCTTCCAGAGTATAAGGCGACCCGCGCAGTAGCAGGCGATTTTATGTCTTTATGCAAAAATGCCGAACTTGCCTGTGAAGTAACGCTGCAGCCTTTACGCCGCTTTCCTCTCGATGCCGCTATTCTTTTCTCTGATATTTTGACTATCCCAGATGCTATGGGGTTTGGTCTTTACTTCGAGACAGGTGAAGGCCCACGTTTTAAAAATCCAATTACGTGTAAAGCGGATGTAGATAAAATTGGCCTACCGGATCCAGAAGGTGAGTTGCAATATGTAATGAATGCGGTTCGCACCATTCGCCGAGAGCTTAAAGGTGAAGTACCATTAATTGGCTTTTCCGGAAGCCCTTGGACATTAGCCACCTATATGATCGAAGGAGGCTCGAGTAAAGCTTTTACCAAAATCAAAAAGATGGCATTTGCTGAGCCCGCTACGCTTCACGCGCTGCTCGCAAAATTAGCTGACTCGGTAACAGAATATCTCAATGCCCAAATCGCAGCGGGTGCACAATCTGTCATGGTATTCGATACCTGGGGCGGCGTATTGTCTCCTCGTGACTATAAAGAGTTCTCGCTTCAATACATGGAGCGCATTGTAAGTGGGCTAACCCGTGAAAATGAAGGTCGTAAAGTGCCTGTAACCCTGTTTACGAAAAACGGTGGAATGTGGCTAGAATCAATTGCGGCAACAGGCTGTGACGCAGTAGGTTTAGATTGGACTATCGACATCAAAGAAGCGCGTGCGCGTATCGGCGATAAGGTAGCACTTCAAGGCAATATGGACCCATCTATGCTGTATGCGCAGCCGCAAAGGATTGAGCAGGAAGTAGCGTCTATTTTAGAAGGCTACGGCGAGGGAAGTGGTCACGTGTTTAATCTAGGGCACGGTATCCACCTAGACGTACCACCTGAGAACGCCGGTGTGTTTGTAAACGCGGTGCACGAACTTAGTAAGCAATATCACAAGTAAGCGACTTCAATAAAGGAAGTGGAATGAAAACGTGGCTTGTGTTGTTGCTGATAGCGTTTGCACTGGTAGCGGGGTATAAATTCTCTGGCTATCAACACCAGCTCAGTGAATCCAATGCGGAGAAGGAGCGCCTAACCAATGTGTTAGCGCGCTCTCGTGCCACGGAAACGAGTGAACTTAAAGTCATGAAGCCTGCCGCTAAGCTCGTAAAAAACGACGTCGAAACAACTCTCTCCGCAATCAGCGTTGCTGGTGAAGAGCAAGCTAGCGTTCAAGCAGTTGATAGCGTGCAACCTGCAACTTCTGACCCGTTTTATACGAAAACAGAGGGGTCACTTAATACCTTTTTTGCTTTACCTCCTAACAAAGAGCGCTTTGTGTTGGAAACGGTAAAATGTGGAAATGGGCGTTGCGAAATAACCGGACAGTACGATGGCTCTGAAACCGAACTATCTTTGGTTATAGAAGCCTTAGAGAAAGAACCATGGTGGCAATTTGGCTCTCCAACCATTACCACTGAAGTTGCACAGCGCGGCTTGAGACTCAATGTTTCTTTTGTTGCTTCACAGTTGCCAAGCGCTAGCGTACAAAATCGAACCCGTGCCCAAGAGCCAAATCAAAATAGTGTGCAGAGCGATTCGGACAACCAAATTGCATCAGCCCAAATAACATCTGCGGGATAGCTTTTAACCTTAAGTTTATTGCTTGGGGTTACACGTAAATCTTATGCGTCTCTGGGTAAGCCTTTTTCAACAACGCGAATAAGTCGAGCTTGCTGTCTACTGTCACCGCTAGAAGACTGTTGTTTGCGTTGCTGTTGCGCAATAGCCCAATCAATGTGCCTATCTACTAAGTCGCTTACCCAGCCCCGTCTTTCTTCCAAAAGCTGAATGCTTTCTTCATTATAAGGAGCGTTGCCTAACGCCACGGCGATATTTCTCTGCCACTTCTCAAAGCCGATACGCCTGATAGGTGAGCCCTCGGTATTGCGTAAATAGGTTTCTTCAGACCAACTAAACAAATCATTAAGACGTTGACCATGCAATACCTGCCTAGGATGAAAGTCTTCTTCACTGGTTATATCGGCGAAACGATTCCAAGGGCAGACAAGCTGACAATCATCACAGCCGTAGATGCGATTGCCCATCATTGGTCGTAACTCTTCAGGAATGTCCTTATCCGATTCAATGGTGAGGTATGATATACAGCGGCGACCATCCACTTTGTAGGGGGCTACAATCGCGCCTGTCGGGCATATAGTTAAACACGCCGTGCAGCTTCCACAGCCTTCTTCGATAGGGGCATCCACTGGCAGCGGTAAATTAATAAAAAGCTCACCTAAGAAAAACCAAGAGCCCGCTTCTTTATTGAGTGTCAGACTGTGCTTACCGGTCCACCCAATCCCCGCTTTTTCAGCAATAGCGTGTTCCAGCACAGGTGCTGAATCGACAAACGGGCGGTATTGGGTATGCGCAAGGGAATCGGTTATTTTTTCGCCTAGCTGCTTTAAGCGCTTACGCAACACTTTGTGGTAGTCTCGGCCTAACGCATAACGGCTGATATAGCCTATTTCTCGCTTTTTCAAATGCTTAGCAAATGAGGCATCAGGAGGTAAGTAATTCATGCGAACGCTGATTACACGCAGTGTACCTGGGACCAATTCATCTGGCCGGGCACGCTTCATCCCATGGCTCTCCATGAAAGCCATATCACCGTGGTAGCCATTGTCTAACCATTCCTGCAGGTGTGACTCGTGCTGATGTAGATCAATATCGCTGATGCCAACCTGTTGAAAGCCTAGCGCTGTACCCCAAGCCTTGATATTGTTGGTCAATTCAACAAGGTCGATAGAACTAATTTCGGACATTTGCTTATGCTAGATACTCAATTAACGTCAAGTTTATCATACAAACTATTTCGGGCCGATCAGGTTAGGGAAAATGAGGGACAAGCCGCCGCGGATTCGGGCTGCGATATGTTCACTTTGATGCAACGAGCCGGCGACGTAGTATTTAAACAATGCTTAGAGCTAATGCCCAATTCAGACGTTTATTTAGTATTAGTGGGCCAAGGTAATAATGCGGGCGACGGCTATATTGCAGCAATAAACGCAAAACTTGCGGGTAAACAAGTGCATTTATGTGCGGTTGAGCCTGAACGTACCCTAGAGGGCGATGCTGGTAAAGCACAGCAGCGTTGGCTTGATGCCGGCGGTAGTATTAATGGGTTTGATGCTGCACTCCTCGAGAAGTCTGACGTAGTGATTGACGCGCTTCTTGGTACAGGTATCAATAGCTATATTCGTAATGAGTTTGCTGATGTTATCGATGCCGTTAACTCATCATCGACCCCCGTGGTGAGCGTGGACGTGCCTTCAGGACTAGATGCTAATACAGGTCAGAGTCTAGGACGCTGTGTTCAGGCTGATATAACGGTGACCTTTGTGGGTATAAAGCCCGGGCTTGTCACAGGTGCGGGCAAACAATCATGTGGTAAGTTAGTGTATGCAGACCTAGGTATAGGTAAAGCCTTCCAAGCATTAGCCAAAGCTAGTGCGACCATGCTGAATATCGAGCACTTTAAGGGGATGGGACCTCGGGAAGTCAATAGTCATAAAGGGACTTACGGGCGACTGTTGTGCATTGGTGGAAACCGAGGTACTGCAGGGGCTATTCGACTTGCCAGCGAAGCGGCGCTTCGAAGTGGCGCGGGTATGGTGCGAGTGTATACCCATGAATCGTCGGTGGTGCAGGTAAGCGCAGGCAGACCTGAACTTATGGTTACCGACTTCAATTTGGAAGATGCATTAGCTTGGGCAACCTGCGTGGTTATTGGCCCAGGCCTTGGGCAAGATAAATGGGCTGAAGAAGCATTTGAAACCACATTAAAGCATTGCCAAAACCAAAATAAGCCTGTGGTTATTGATGCTGATGCGCTTAACCTTTTGTGTCAGCAGTCCACAGCGTACACCTTGTCGGACAGTATCTTAACGCCTCACGCCGGTGAAGCAGCGCGCTTACTGGGTGTTTCTATTGACGATGTAGAAAGTGATCGCTTTAACTATGCTAGACAGTGCTCACAGCGATACCACGCCGTCTGCGTACTTAAAGGAGCGGGCACGCTTATCGACAACGAAAAGAAAACTTGGGTTTGCCGTCACGGTAATCCCGGTATGGCCACGGCAGGAAGTGGTGATGTGCTAAGCGGAATTTTAGGCGCACTGCTTGCGCAAGGTGTAGAAACGGATCTTGCGGCAAAATATGGCGTAGTACTTCATGCAAAGGCAGGTGATGATATTGCCCAACTGTATGGTCAACGTGGTATGATAGCGAGTGATTTGTTCGACGCAGTACGTGCGCTTATCAACCACTAAATAGGTTGGTTTTGCCTTAAACGGGCAGGCATCTACTGTGTTTCTTAGTATTACTGTGGAATATTGTTGATGTCTTACCCGCATACCTCTTTTTTTTCTAATGAAGTAGATGATACCGCTCAGCTTGCCAAGGACTTAGCGCGAGCGGTTTCAAGTCAACTCCCTACCGATACTGTTATTTATCTTGACGGCGACTTAGGGGCAGGGAAAACGACATTTAGCCGTTATTTTATTCAGTCTTTTGGTCATTCAGGTAGCGTTAAAAGTCCAACCTATACATTGGTTGAACCTTATGAGTTGGATAGCGTCAATATTTATCACTTCGACCTGTATCGCTTGGCCGACCCGGAAGAACTAGAGTTCATGGGAATTCGAGATTACTTCGGCTCCGGGGCAATCGCGCTTATTGAATGGTCGGAAAAAGGCGGCGAATACTTGGCATCCCCAGACTTAGTGATTAGTATAAATATTACACCAGCGGGTAGGCAGTTCAATTTGGAAGCGAAAAATGCTCACGGTGCTAAATTGCTTCAGCAATGTAAACGCGTGTAGCGAACATTGAATTGAAAGAGACATTGAACAATTAGCGGCTCCGATGTTTACGAGAGCGGCATGACAATAACATAAAGGCTAATTATGGTGCGCAGTATAGTTTCGGTATTATTCTTGTGTTTCGTGGTGCAGTTTGCATACGGCGCACAAAATAACATCGACGGAGTGAGAATATGGCCGTCGCCGGACAATACACGTGTCGTTTTTGATATGAAGGCTGCGCCAGAATTCACCTACTTTACCCTCAAAAACCCCCTTCGACTGGTTATCGATTTTAAAAATACTAGTGATTCGGCAAAGCTGTCAGGCGTAGAAAATAGCGGTGATTTAATCAAAAAGCTGCGTTACTCAACCCCTAAAAGTAAGTCATCGGCTAGGGTAGTTGTTGAACTTAACAGAAATACAAAACCCTCATTGTTTGCTGTAACACCTAGCGGGTCTCTGGGTCACAGGCTTGTGGTTGACCTACCCGACAGTGCCCGTAGATCATCGTCAACGCAATCGGCCTCGACACCAACAGGTTCTGTGGTGATTGACGATACAAGTAGTGCACGTGATAGAGATATTATCGTTGCCATTGATGCCGGACACGGTGGACACGACCCGGGCTCAGTTGGTCCCGCAGGAACGTACGAAAAGCACATCACGCTTAGTATAGCCAAAAAGCTTGAAAGCAAAATCAACCGGGAACCCGGTATGCGTGCCATAATGACACGCAGCGGTGACTATTATATTTCTCCTAATCGTCGCCCGGAAATTGCCAGAGAGAAAAAAGCCGACTTACTTATCTCCATTCACGCGGATGCGTTTAGTCAACCACAGCCGCGAGGTGGCTCAGTATGGGTACTATCAACACGTAGAGCCGATACTGAACTAGGCCGTTGGTTAGAAAAATCAGAGCGTCACTCTGAACTGTTAGGCGGTGCCGCTGAAGTTATTAATGATAAATCTAGTGAACGGTACCTCACTGAAACCATTTTAGGCTTATCTATGGACCACAGCATGGCGACTAGCCATGACTTAGGAAACAAGGTGGTAGAAGAATTAAAGCAAGTGACCAGCCTACATAAAAGAAAGCCACAAGCTGCCAGCTTCGCAGTGTTAACTGCACCCGATATCCCTTCAATTTTGGTTGAAGTTGGTTTTATTTCTAACCCGCAAGAAGAGAAAAACCTAAACTGGTCTAAACATCGCGAGCGTTTGGCGAACGCTATGTTCAATGCTGCTAAGCGCTACTTCAAGCAAGTACCCCCTGATGGTACACTGTGGGCCAAAGAAAGAGTGAACAACCGAACGCACAAAGTAAGAAGTGGTGAATCGCTTTCATTATTAGCACAACGTTATAATGTGAAAGTAAGCAGTATTAAAGCCGCTAACGATCTTTCAAGCGATGTTGTTCGCGTAGGGCAGGTATTAAATATTCCAAGAACATAAACCGAAGTTTTGTTTTATCGGCTTTTGCCAGTGCGACTACGCGCTTACATATAAAATCATCACGAATTCATATAGTGAATACTATACATTGAATATCATAGGGTAGCCCTTTGCCTATACAGCTTTTATCTCCCCAACTTGCTAACCAAATTGCCGCTGGTGAAGTGGTTGAACGTCCGGCATCTGTCGTGAAAGAGCTGCTAGAAAACAGCCTCGATGCAGGCGCTACCAGAATAGAGGTCGATATTGAAAAAGGCGGCCATAAACGTATTCGTATAAAAGACAACGGTTCAGGCATTGTCAAAAGCGAACTGCAGTTAGCCTTGAGCCGACATGCGACAAGTAAAATTACTACCCTCGATGACTTAGAGCAAATTCTATCCCTTGGTTTTCGCGGCGAAGCGCTAGCTAGTATTAGCTCGGTGAGTAGATTGACTCTGACGTCACGCACTGAATCTCAAGGTGAGGCGTGGCAGGCGTATTGTGAGGGTAGAGAAATGGCGGTAAATATTCAGCCAGCGGCTCATCCAGTGGGAACCACAATTGATGTGGCAGACCTTTTTTATAATACGCCTGCAAGGCGCAAGTTCTTACGCACAGAAAAAACCGAATTTCAGCATATCGAAGACGTTATTAAGCGTATTGCATTAAGTTACCCTAAGGTTTCTTTCGTTTTAAAGCATAATGACAAAGTGATAAAGCGCTTTATCGCAGACAAAGAAGGCAGCTTATCAACGCGGATTGGCGCCGTAGTGGGGCAGAAGTTTGTTCAAAATGCTGTGCACATAAATACGGAGTATGAAGGTCTTCGCATAGACGCATGGCTAGGCAACGAAGCTATGCTGCGCAGCAGCAACGATTGCCAGTTTAGTTTTGTGAACGGTAGAGGCATGCGCGACAAGCTTATTATGCATGCTATCCGGCAAGCGTATGAAAGTGTTTGGGGGGTTATCGAGCAACCGAGCTTTGTAGTGTATTTAGATGTTAACCCTAAAGATGTTGATGTGAATGTGCATCCTGCGAAGCACGAAGTTAGGTTTCAACAAGGCAGACTGGTGCACGACTTTATCTGTAAAACGGTGAGTGATGCATTACACGCCATGACCGACGAGCAGCCCTTGACAGGAATGGGCACAAATCGCGCTGCAGGCTCTGATTTCATGAGTACACAGGTAGAACACGACTACATTAGGCCCCTACAAGAACAAACGCCTGATAACTCACGCGCCCTTAATGAAACCTCTCGTTATCCATCGGGGGCTTATTCGCAAAACGCGACGCAGAGTCACGGCCGATATCCTGGTGATGCTAAACCGTCGTCAGCGGGAAGCTTTGGTGGGGGTGGTGGCGCTAAGCTTTTGCAAGGCAGAGGGCAAAGTCGAGGGCAAAGTCGAGGGCCAGGCGCTGCTTATCAATCTAGCTATAACGCTTTAATGACGCCAAATAGTGACATCACCGATAGTGATAACGGCGCACAGCGCGCTAATACACACGTTAACCTTACTCCATTGTGTAGAATTTACCCACAGGAAGAAAAAATTTACCTTCTTTTTGCAACTAAAGTTGCAAGTATCTGGTTAAGCGAACTATTTTTAAAAGCGGAGCATGGACAACCGCTACTAATGCCGGTAGCCGTTTCTCTTGAAAACGTCGATGAAAAGCTTGTCGAATTATTAAACGCATCGCATTTTGAAATTAATAAAATAGCCGGCAAATACCGCTTGCAGCAGGTGCCTGCCGGAACAAGACATTTACCTTGGCTAAAATGGTTTGAGTCCTTTTTATCCATCAAGGGGGGCGGTGAAGTAGATTCTCTCGAAGGAGCAATGCGATCGCTCGTTTTAAGTGAGCAAGTGTTCGACAATGACGTATCAAATATGCTCTGGTACTGGTTGGATCAGCAAAGCGAAGCGAAACAATGGGAAATTATTGAGCAATTTGCTAAAGTGCGCCCCTTAAATTCAGTGCTAGATATGTGGGGAGAATAACGTGTCCAATGGCATAAATTCTGCATTGCCTGTAATAGCAATTATGGGCCCCACGGCGTCTGGTAAGACTGGTTTAGCGCTAGACATAGCAGCTCAGGTTGATAGTGAAGTAATTAGTGTAGATTCAGCCCTTGTATACAAAGGCATGGATATTGGCACAGCGAAGCCGACGCAGGAAGAGCGAGCGGGGGTGAAGCACCACCTAATTGATATTATTGACCCTGCAGACAGTTATTCAGTGTCGCAATTTGTAAACGATACGAATGGGCTTATCGGCGATATTTTAGCTCGAGGCAAGGTGCCAATTTTGGCTGGAGGTACAATGATGTACTTTAATGCCTTGATAAATGGAATTTCGCCACTACCTAAGTCAGATGAAAAGATACGAGATGATATAACACAGCAGGCACAACGCTTGGGTTGGTCTAAATTACACGATGAACTGCGTGGTGTAGACCCAATCAGTGGTGAGAGAATCCACCCTAATGACCCACAGCGTATTACTCGTGCACTGGAAGTGTATAGAAGTACCGGCAAGACGTTGACATATTGGCAACAACAAGAGGGTGAAAAGTGCCCTTATAACATTGCACAATTTGCCATAGCGCCCGCAGATAGGGCAGTGTTGCACGAACGAATCGCGACACGGTTCGATATGATGCTAGAGCAAGGGTTCGAAAAAGAAGTATTGAAACTCTATGAACGCAGTGATCTACATGAAGAATTACCTTCTATACGTTCGGTAGGGTATCGACAAATGTGGCAGTACCTAGACGGCCAATTGAGTTACGCAGAAATGCGTGAAAGAGGTATTATCGCTACAAGGCAGCTTGCCAAGCGCCAGCTTACGTGGTTACGGGGCTGGGAGCAGGTTTCATGGCTTGACACATTTGCTAACGATAATTTGATTAAAATTACAGCGAAAGTCACACTTTAAATGTTTGAGTGTGGTATACATTAGACGTGCAGTGATAGTGAAATTTCTATCATGAATAATAAAAACTAAGGATATCAAATGGCTAAAGGGCAATCTTTACAAGACCCATTCTTGAACGCTTTGCGTAAGGAACGTATTCCAGTATCAATTTATCTGGTAAACGGTATTAAACTTCAGGGACAGGTTGAATCATTCGACCAGTTCGTTATTTTACTGAAGAACACAGTAAGCCAAATGGTGTATAAGCACGCGATTTCTACTGTTGTTCCAGCACGCGCTATCACTATGCCTAGCGCAGGAGATTCTGAAAATACTAAAGGTGAATAATTTAAAAGGTAACGCGCTTGTTTGACCGTTATGAAGCCGGTGAACAGGCTGTACTTGTTCATGTTAATTTTTCCGACGAGAACAGTAAAGAAGACTTAAGTGAGCTTGAATTACTTGTGTCTTCAGCAGGGGTAAATGCGGTCGAAGTCATCACGACGTCCCGCAGTGCGCCTCATGCCAAGTTTTTTGTCGGATCGGGTAAGGCAGAGGAAATAGCAGCAGCGGTAAAAGCACACGATGCTAACGTTGTTATTTTTAACCACGCGCTTTCTCCTTCTCAGGAGCGTAATTTAGAAGCGGTGTGTAAATGCCGGGTGTTAGATAGAACCGGGCTTATTCTCGATATTTTCGCGCAGCGCGCGCGAACGCACGAGGGTAAGCTTCAGGTTGAACTAGCCCAGTTGAGACATATCTCAACCCGTCTCATCAGAGGATGGACTCACCTTGAGCGTCAAAAAGGTGGTATTGGTCTTCGCGGTCCGGGTGAGACACAGCTAGAAACTGACCGTCGATTGCTTCGTGGTCGTATTAAAGCCATTCTTCGTCGCTTGGAAAAAGTGCAAAAGCAACGCGAGCAGGGTCGTCGCTCGCGCAAACGCGCTGAAATTCCAACGGTATCCTTAGTTGGCTATACGAATGCGGGAAAATCGACGCTATTTAACACCATTACCGACTCACACGTTTACGCTGCTGACCAGTTGTTCGCAACGCTAGATCCTACGTTACGTAAAATCGAGTTAAAAGATGTTGGCCCCGCAATTTTGGCCGATACCGTTGGTTTTATTCGTCATCTTCCCCACGACCTTGTTGCCGCATTTAAAGCAACGCTTCAAGAAACGCAAGAGGCTGATTTACTGCTTCATGTTGTTGACATTGCCGATGCAAAATATCGTGAAACCATGGACGAGGTGAATGATGTACTTGAAGAAATTGAAGCAGATGACATTCAACAATTACTAATCTGTAATAAGATTGATAAACTAGACGACGTTCAGCCGCGTATAGAAAGAAATGACGAGGGCGTGCCCGTTAGAGTGTGGTTGTCTGCACAAACGGGTGAAGGAACGGAATTGTTAAGCCAAGCTTTGACCGAGTGTTTAGCTAAAAGCATGGTGAACTATACGTTGAAGATTCCCCCTGCACAAAGTCAATTGCGCGGCGTGTTGTACGAGCTAAACTGTATTGCAAGTGAAGAATACGACAGTCAGGGAGACTGGGTAGTTGATGTAAGAATGCCCACTGCCGACTGGAACAGGCTTGAAAAACGTCTGGAAAACGGAATATCAGAGTATGTTGTGCGACATTAAGCAGTGCTAGACACTGTATTGAGCATGCAAAATTCAAAAATATAACAGTAATCTATGGAGTATCAGCATGGCTTGGAATGAGCCGGGTGGCAATAATAACGACCCGTGGAAGAATCGCGGTGGGAAAGAGCAAGGTCCCCCAGATTTGGACGATGTTTTTAAGAACTTATTTGGTAAGTTTGGAAAGTCAGGTGGCAACGGTGGTGGCTCGGGCAAAAGCCTAGGCGGCATTGGTGCTGGTATTCTAGTAGGTTTACTGGTCGTGATCTGGTTCATTAGTGGTTTTTATACCATTCGTGAAGCTGAGCGCGGTGTAGTACTTCGCTTTGGTGAGTATCACCAGCAAGTAGAGCCAGGTCTTCGCTGGGCGCCTACGTTCATTGATTCTGTTATTCCTGTTGATGTTCAGTCAATACGCGATCAGTCATCATCAGGCTCTATGCTTACTGAAGATGAGAACGTAGTGAGCGTTCAAATGGAAATGCAATTTCGCGTTGTTGATCCATACCGTTGGACGTTCGCCGTTGAAAGCCCTGAGCAAAGCTTAAGTCAGTCTCTTGATAGTGCTATCCGATATGTTGTAGGTCATTCTAAGATGGATGACGTGTTGACTGACGGTCGTGAAGTAACTCGTCAGCGAGTATGGGAAGAGCTACAAGCTATTATCGAACCATATAACATGGGTGTGTCTATCATTGATATGAACTTCCGTGATGCCCGTCCACCTGAGCAAGTTAAAGATGCATTTGATGATGCTATTGCTGCTCAGGAAGATGAACAGCGTTTCATTCGTGAAGCAGAGGCTTATGCAAGAGAAATTGAGCCTCGTGCACGTGGTCAAGTAAACCGTATGAACGAAGAAGCTCAAGCCTACAAAGAGCGTGTGACGTTAGAAGCGCAAGGTGAAGTGGCTCGCTTTGAAGAGTTACTTCCTCAATATGAACGCGCACCTAAGGTTACTCGCGAACGTATTTATCTTGAAACTATGGAAGAGGTACTTAGCAGTACCAGTAAAATCATGGTTGATAGCAAAGGTGGCAACAACATGATGTATCTTCCGCTTGATAAAATCATGGAACGCCAGCAATCTACGAACAATAAAAATACGCGCAACACGCTAGAAGGCTTACAAGCACCAGTAACCGATGCTAACGGCCGCAGCCGCAACAGTTCGCCAAGTTCAGGCTTGCGCGGCGATAGCTACAGAGAGGGGAGATAAGCACAATGAAGAATTTGTTAATTGCAGTATTTGTTCTTCTTGTATTGCTTGCATCAGGCTCACTGTTTGCAGTTAAAGAAGGCGAGCGCGCCATTGTTATTCAGTTCGGTAAAGTACAAAGAGACGACGCGACTGGCGACACAAAAGTGTTCGAACCGGGTCTTCACTTTAAACTTCCGTTTATTGATTCAGTACGTGTGCTCGATGCTCGTATTCAAACGTTAGATGGTTCACCAGACCGCTTTGTAACAAGCGAGAAGAAAGACCTTATCGTAGACTCTTATGTAAAATGGCGCATTGACGACTTTGCCCGTTACTACTTATCAACAGGCGGTAACAAGCTTCAAGCAGAAGCACTACTTAAGCAAAAAGTAAACAACGGTCTACGTTCAGAGTTTGGTACACGTACTATTGCGCAAATCGTTTCTGGCGAGCGTTCAGCACTAATGAATCAAGCGATGGAGCAGGCATCTACGTCATCAGATGAGCTGGGTATTGAAATTGTTGACGTACGCGTTAAGCAGATCAATTTGCCGACTGAAGTTAGTAACTCTATCTTCCAACGTATGCGCGCAGAGCGAGCGGCAGTTGCTCGTGAGCATCGCTCAGAAGGTCAGGAACAAGCTGAAGTAATTAAAGCTAACATTGACGCTAAAGTTACCGTAATGCTGGCTGATGCCGAGCGTAATGCTCGTCAGTTGCGCGGTGAAGGTGATGCAATTGCAGCGCAAATTTACGCTGACGCTTACTCCAAGAATGCAGATTTCTACAGCTTCTTACGTAGTATGGATGCGTATAAAGCGAGCTTTAACAGTAAGCAAGACGTTATGGTTATTGCCCCTGATAGTGACTTCTTTAAGTACATGAATCAGTCTAACGGCAATTAAAAACTAGATGTTTTTGTAAATATGAAGGCCAGTCTTTTAGACTGGCTTTTTTACGTTCATTCTAAAAGTAACCTGCTGAATTAATAAGATTATTTCTATAAAATACGAAGCTAATTTCGCTAAGTGTACAGCCAGTTTACCTCTCATTTTCCCTATCCACTGCCAAATTTTCACTAAATCGGGTAAAATACCGCCTGAATATTATTAAAACACGCCACTTATTAAGTACAAAGTTAGCGCCGTCCCAGCGTTAACTTTGATGTAGTAGGCGTAAATAAACGACAGAGGGAAGATTTTGACAACGGAAAATAAAAATACAGCGTCTGCCGATCATAACGGCGGACAAGGTGGGTTATTCTCGCGATTTCTCGCTACAGTGGAATGGTTAGGAAATCTACTTCCGCACCCAGTAACATTATTTGCGCTGCTTTCACTTTTCATAGTGGTACTAAGTGGCATATTAGGGTACTTCGATCTAGCTGTTGCTGACCCTCGCCCTGTCGGTGCTAAGGGCCGTGAAGAAGACGGCATGATTGAAGTCATATCCTTGATGAGTGCTGAAGGCTTACAGCGAATAGTGACTGGGCTTGTCACTAACTTCACCGGGTTTGCGCCACTTGGCACCGTGCTTGTTGCCCTTCTTGGTGTATCGGTAGCGGAACATTCGGGCCTCTTGTCGGCAGCAATGCGCGCATTGGTTATGAACGCCTCAAAACGCGCTGTAACCTTTGCTATTGTTTTTGCCGGCATTATTTCAAACACTGCCTCTGAGCTCGGCTACGTGGTACTTATTCCACTGGCAGCAATGATTTTCCACTCCCTAGGACGCCACCCGCTAGCCGGTCTTGCTGCGGCCTTTGCTGGTGTTTCTGCAGGTTATAGTGCAAACCTATTGTTAGGTACGGTGGACCCCCTGTTGTCTGGCATAACAGAAGCAGCAGCGCATATGATTGACCCTGACTACATGGTAGGGCCAGAAGTGAACTGGTACTTTATGTTTATCAGTACTTTTGTGGTAGCCACTATGGGGGCGCTAGTTACCGAAAAAGTGGTAGAGCCAAGACTAGGTAAGTTTGATCCATCTGAGGCATCAATTGACCTAGGCAAACAATCTATGGATGCACCTACAGACTTAGAAAAGAAAGGTCTGCGTTGGGCAGGAATATCTTTTGTTGTGGTTTGCGCAATACTTGCGTTAACAGTAGTTCCTGAAAACGGTATTTTGCGCCACCCTGAAACGGGTGAAGTGGCGGGCTCCCCGTTCCTTAAAGGCATCGTTGCTTTTATCTTCATCACCTTTGCTATTCCGGGTTTTGTGTACGGCAAAGTAACCAAGTCGATGAAAAACGACAAAGATGTCATTGATGCTATGGCGAAGAGTATGGGAGCCATGGGGCTTTACATAACGTTAGTATTTTTCGCCGCGCAGTTTGTTGCTTTCTTTAAATGGACTAATTTAGGCACTGTGCTAGCCGTTAAAGGCGCAGCTCTTTTGCAAGCTGCTGGATTAGACGGCCCAGCCGTCTTCATCCTATTCATATTGATGTGTGGTGTGGTTAACTTATCGTTAGGTAGTGCATCTGCGCAGTGGGCGGTAACAGCGCCTATTTTCGTACCTATGCTTATGCTAATTGGTTACGCGCCAGAAGTTATTCAGGCGGCTTATCGTATCGGTGATTCAGTAACTAACGTCATAGCACCTATGATGAGCTACTTTGGGCTTATCCTTGCTATGGCAGCTAGATACAAGAAAGACTTGGGAATGGGCACGCTCATCGCAATGATGTTGCCTTACTCTATGGTCTTTATAGTAGGCTGGACTATTTTATTCTACATCTGGGTATTTTTACTTGGCATGCCGGTAGGGCCCGGGCGCAGCGACTTACTATCAGCCTTAAATAGATAGCTTTACGCGCTGCCACACGCTTTATGCGGCAGCAAACTAAAAAAGCGGTATGTGTTTTTGAATATTATTTTTAAACATATGCCGCTTTTTTAATGCCTAAAATCTATTAGTGCAATCGTAGTTTTTTGGCGTTATCGCAGATCATAATCTAAGGTAATTCAGTATAATACGGATATAGCGCAGTACTTCTCGGACTATAAATACATGAAATACAAATCAAACAAAGGCTTTACCCACGGGCAACCAGATAAAATTGGTGTACTTGTAACGAATCTGGGGACGCCAGAAGCGCCAACTAAACAGGCACTACGCCCATATTTGAAAGAATTTCTGTCAGACCCTCGCGTGGTGGAAGTACCTAAAGCGATTTGGTGGTTTGTATTAAACGGCGTCATTCTAAACTTTCGCCCTAAGCGCTCGGCAGAGGCTTACTCTACCGTGTGGACCGAAGAGGGTTCACCGCTAATGGCAATTACGAAAGCGCAAGCATCAGCGATTGCAGAACGTTGTAAAGCGCAATACGGCGATGATGTTATTGTGGACTTTGCGATGCGCTACGGTAAACCCGCTATAAGCGATACTATCGATACCATGTTAGCAAAAGGCGTACGCAAGCTTGTGGTACTTCCACTATATCCCCAATATAGCGCGTCAACAACGGGCTCTACCTTTGATGCTATAGCAAAAGACTTTACGTCGCGCCGCTGGCTTCCCGAGCTTCGTTTCGTGAATCACTACCACGACCGCGACAACTTTATCACCGCCCTTGCCAATAAGGTGAAAGCGCATTGGGAAGTTCATGGACGTGCTGACAAACTTATTTTGTCTTATCACGGTATACCAAAGCGCTACTTGATGAATGGCGACCCTTATCACTGTGAATGCCATAAAACCTCACGTTTGCTTGCCGAAAAGCTTGGGCTGTCACACGACGAGTACATGACAACTTTTCAGTCTCGTTTTGGTCGTGAGGAGTGGTTAACACCGTATACAGATGAAACATTGAAATCATTACCTGGAAAAGGCGTTAAATCGATTCAGGTTATGTGCCCTGGTTTTTCAGCCGATTGCTTAGAAACCATTGAAGAAATTGGTGAAGAGAATCGCGAATACTTTATGGAAGCAGGCGGCGAGCGTTATGAATATATAGCTGCGTTAAACAGTGATGAAGAACACATTGACGTGTTGTTTAACATAGTGCAAGAAAACCTACATGGCTGGACGGTAGAATCTGACAATGGTTTGCGTGCAGGGTTGGCTAGAGCATTAGGCGCAGAACGTTAATTCGTAGCGACGCATAAATTGATTGTGAGGAGTGGGAGTGAGGAACTCGCGCTTCTCGCGCCCAAGGAAAGAAAAGGAGAGCACGACGTGGACGTAAAAGCACCAAAAGCACTACTTAAAGCGCAGAGACTTGCGAACTTGTTGGATACTGCTGTTAAGCTCCCTTTTTTCCCCATAAAAATAGGTTTGGACTCAATCGTGGGCCTTATTCCCGGTGCTGGTGACGCCATTATGTTATTTGTTTCTTTGCGTATTGTTTGGCTAGGAAAAAGTTTGGGTATGCCCAAAGCGCTTGTTGCTCAAATGGTGAAGAATTCTGCTATCGACTTCGGACTAGGCTTTATTCCTTTTGTTGGTGACATTGTGGATGTGTTTTACAAAGCCAACCAAAAAAATGTTCGTATTATGGAGCGTTGGTGGGTAAGTGAAAACAAAGGCAATGTTGATGCAGCTACACAGGAAAAGCTCGCTCAATGGGAAAAAGAAAACCTCTAAGTATCAGTAAGAATTTGCACAAAAGTCATTTCTTTAAATCACGTTTTCGAACGGGAAACCTACGCTGATTTCCCAACAACATACCCTATAGCTGGTTTAAAGGTACTAGAAAAGATATTCATTGGCAGTAGCGAGTATCGAAGGTAAGTTAAACACGTCATAAAAAATTACCAATCGTTTTTTATGCTGAAGTCGTAGCAAACAGTCACAATCCATCGAAATACCTCTTTACAAGGAGCGTGCAGTAAATGAAAGCGTCCGACTTATTTGTCAAAGCATTAGAGGCTGAAGGCGTTGAATATGTCTTTGGTATCCCTGGTGAAGAAAACCTCGACTTACTTGAATCGTTGCGAGATTCTTCCATAAAACTGGTGCTGACTCGCCATGAACAGGGCGCAGGTTTTATGGCTGCCACCTATGGCAGGCTTACGGGAAAAGTAGGGGTTTGTCTATCAACCTTAGGGCCCGGCGCCACTAATCTAGTGACTCCTGCGGCCTACGCTCAGTTAGGTGCTATGCCTATGCTGATGATCACGGGGCAAAAGCCGATAAAAACCAGCAAGCAAGGTCGTTTCCAAGTCATCGATATCGTCGACATGATGCGACCCATCACCAAATTTACCAATCAGGTTGTCAGTGGAGACAGAATTCCTTCAACGGTTCGAGAAGCTTTCCGTCTTGCTGCGGAAGAGCGCCCTGGCGCGGTACATATTGAGTTACCCGAAGATATAGCAGCAGAGCAAACTAATGCACAGATATTAACGCCAAGCAGTACGCGAAGACCGATAGCTGAATACAAAGCGATTGCTTCGGCGATTACGATGATTGAAGAAGCTCAGTCACCGCTATTATTGATTGGCGCAGGGGCGAATAGAAAGCTGACCGCCAAAATGCTCAGGGAGTTCGTTGATAAAACCTGTATCCCCTTTGTAACTACACAAATGGGTAAGGGCGTGCTTAATGAAAGCGATCCCCGCTTTGCCGGTAATACGGCATTATCTGATGGCGACTTTGTGCACCGAGCGATAGAACGGGCTGACCTTATCATTAATGTGGGTCATGATGTGGTAGAGAAACCGCCGTTTTTTATGCATCACAACGACAAAAAAGTTATTCACGTTAACTTCGATTCAGCAGCCGTCGACCCCGTCTACTTTCCCCAACTAGAGGTAGTGGGTGATATTGCTAACAGCATTTGGCAAATTAAAGAGGGCATTACACCTCAAGACGCTTGGAAGTTAGATTTTTATAAAGATGTGCATCAGGCTTATGTAGAGCACCGTGCTGTAGCGGAAGATGATAATCGCTTTCCTATTTTACCCGAGAGATTGGTTAGGGATATACGCAAGGTCATGCCAGATAACGGCATTGTTACCCTAGATAACGGCATTTATAAAATTTGGTTTGCTCGAAACTATCCGGCTTTTCACCCAAACACCCTGCTCTTAGATAATGCACTAGCGTCGATGGGGGCAGGTTTACCCTCTGCTATTGCGGCTAAATTAGTTAAACCAGAGGCGCCAGTACTCAGTGTTTGTGGCGATGGTGGTTTTATGATGAACAGCCAAGAAATTGAGACCGCTGTCAGGCTTAAACTAGACCTGGTGGTGATCATCTTGCGCGACGACGCGTACGGAATGATTAAGTGGAAGCAAGCTAACATGGAATTTGATGAGTTTGGCTTGGACTATGGCAACCCGAATTTTGTTAAGTATGCACAAAGCTATGGTGCCCAAGGTTGGCGTGTGGACGATACAGACGTACTTATTCACATGGTTGATAAGTGTTTAAACACAAAAGGTGTGCACATTATCGATTGTCCTGTTGATTACAGCATGAATGACGAAACATTAAACCACACTATTAAAGAGCTGAGTGCCAAGCTTTAAAACACCGAAATGAAAAGGTAAGGAGTTAGAAAATGTTGAAGGAAAGCTATCCCTACTATTTAGCTAGTGAACCCGACTACGCGAACACCGACCTAGAGGTTACGAATAAATATACCGGCGATGTAGCGACCAAGGTTGCTATGGCTGATGCTAACACCATCGATAAAGCGATAGCTGCAGCAGAGAAAGCTCAGCCGGCCATGGCCGCGATGGCACCCTTCGAAAGACAAGCAGTGTTAGAGCATTGTGTTAAACGCTTCACTGAGCGCGCAGATGAGCTCGCACAAGCTTTGTGTATTGAGGCTGGAAAACCAATCAAAGACGCAAAAGGTGAAGTTACTCGATTAATCGATACCTTTAAGATTGCCGCAGAGGAATCGGTTCGTATTAATGGTGAAACAGTAAATCTAGAAATATCAGCACGGGCAAAAGGTTATCAAGGTATGACCAAAAAGGTCCCAATTGGTCCGTGTTCGTTTATATCACCGTTTAACTTTCCGCTAAATTTGGCTGCCCATAAAGTGGCACCTGCCATCGCAGCGGGGTGTACATTTGTGCTTAAACCGGCCTCGCGCACTCCTATTGGTGCGCTTATTATCGGCGAAGTATTGGCAGAAACAGACTTACCCAAAGGGGCGTTTTCCATTCTGCCTTGTAGCCGCGATGGCGCAGATCTATTTACCACAGACGAAAGGCTTAAGTTGCTAAGCTTCACGGGGTCTCCGGATGTGGGTTGGGCGCTTAAAGCAAAGGCAGGTAAAAAGCCAGTTGTGCTGGAGCTAGGCGGTAATGCAGCCTGCGTAATTGATGAAGATGCTGACATCGAAGACGCTATCGACCGCGTGATTGTTGGGGCTTACTATCAGTCTGGTCAAAGCTGTATCAGTGTCCAACGCTTATTAGTGCATAGCAAAATATACGATGAATTTAAGTCGCGCTATGTAGAAAAAGTAGAAGCATTGGTGTCTGGTGACCCTTCAAACGAAGATACTTTCATCGGCCCCATGATTTCTGAGGGTGAGGCTGAACGCTTGCACGGTTGGATTACAGAGGCCAAAGAAAAGGGCGCAACTATCTTATGTGGCGGTACTCGCGAAGGCGCAATGCTTGAAGCTACGGTTATGGAAAACGTTCCTAAAGACTGCGATGCCAGTGCCGAAGAAGCGTTTGGACCACTATCTATATTAGTGCCTTTCGACAACTATGACGATGCACTTAAAGAGGTAAACAACAGCCGGTATGGACTCCAAGCGGGTGTGTTTACACGCGATATTTACAAAGCGCATAAAGCGTGGGACGTATTAGAAGTGGGCGGCGTTGTCATTGGCGATGTGCCTAGCTGGCGGGTGGATAACATGCCTTATGGCGGCGTTAAAGATTCAGGGCTAGGTCGTGAAGGTATTCGCTACGCGATAGAGGATATGTCTGAAACCCGACTTATGGTTATTCGAACGCCCCAGTAAGTTATTAGCGCTTTGTTTCCTCAGCACTTGTTTACTGAGTGTTTTTCATTGAATGCTTTTCACCGAGTATAGGGTGGGGGAGCGATGTCAAAGACAGTGAACATACATCAATTATGTCGTGTTTACTTAACGAGCTAGTTATCAAAAGTAAAAGGGCATGCTAAACCGAGCATGCCCTTTTTTATTATTTGTATTTTTTTATCAATGTGTATTTAGTTCTGAGTATTGCCACGGCTCTTGTCAGTGGAAGGTATTCTTCTCACCTCATTGCTCTTACTCATTCCTGCTTCTTACACATCTTTTAGTTTTTGTCAGCCGCATACTCTTCTAACAAAGAAAGCGAAATAATATCTAGCGCTTTTTCATGGGTAGCTTCCAATCTTACTTTTGGTGCAACACCGGCTTCGTAAGCTTCTAACCAACGAGCAGCACACAGACACCATCGGTCGCCATCAAGAAGACCGGGAAAAGACATGCTAGGCCAAGGGGTGATTAAATCGTTACCCTGTCGCAAGGAAAATTGTAGAAACTCATCGCTCACCACAGCACACACACTGTGATTGCCCACGTCAGCATCAGGTACATAGCAAAAACCTTCACGGGTAAACCCCGTATTCCCACAGCACAGCTGTAGCGGTCGACCGTATACATTTTTTTCGTTTGCCAAAATCAGAACCCTCTTTCACGACGTATATTCTTATAATGTGTCTTTATCTACGTGCCTATTTAGAAATATAAAGGTGTACATCTTAAATGCTCACCTTAATGTATTCACCTTATGACCCTCAGTGATCGGGGTCAATAGAAAAGCACTAGTGTCGTTACGTTTAAAGGTAAAAAATCGTGCTCGATAAAAGTAAAAAAACCGGGGAAACTAACTTTTCTGAAGAAGAAATTTCGCGCTTTGACTCACTCGCAGAGTCATGGTGGGACCCCAACGGCAAATATAAAACAGCCCTTGAGTTTAATCGAGCGCGCTTAGATGTCATTAAAGCGCAAATAGAAAATCATTTCGGTAAAGGTAACCTCCCACCCGATTACTCATCTTTATCTATCGTTGATATAGGTAGCGGCGGTGGGCTTATCAGCGAGCCTTTGGCTAAACTAGGGGCGAACGTAACGGGCATTGATGCAAGTGCGGTAAGTGTAGAAGTGGCAAAACACCATGCTGAAAAAAGTGGTGTATCGGTAACTTATAAACACATGTTGTCCAGTGAACTAGTTAAAGAAGCGCGGCAATATGACATTGTTATAAACGCTGAAGTGGTAGAGCATGTGCCTGATCAGCAACAGTTAATTGATGAATGTGCTAGTTTAGTCAAACCGGGTGGAATGCTAATTCTCGCCACCTTAAATCGTACGGTTAAAAGCTATGTGATTGCCATTGTTGGGGCTGAATACGTAATGCGCTATTTGCCCGTGGGAACCCATGATTGGCAAAAATTTGTAAAGCCCGGTGAACTGGAAAAATGGGTTGGTGGAGACTTTACGTTGGAGCATCAGATAGGTATGAAGCTAAACCCATTTAAGGGAAAGTGGCTAACTACTTCAAGTCTCGCTGTAAACTTTATCCAAACATATTCCAAGAATAACTAGACCATTATAAATATTAGTTATCTGCCATATACTGTATGTAAATGGTATGGGAAAACATACTGGAAAAAAACACTATCTTATTGAATTTATACACTAACGGCGTTTGCTTATGCAGATTAATATACGCCCTTCTTCACAGCCATCATTAAAGTTTCAAAATCAAGCTTGATCTTTACACTGTGTTTACATAATCATAACAAAGGTCTGACCACAGACCGTAACGTGATAATTATGAGGCACACACACGATGAGAATATCCAAAAATAATAGAGCAAGGAACGCTCTCATTGTCACTCTGCTTGCCATAACAGCAAGTGTTAGTTCATTAGTTGGAGGGGCAGGACAAGCCTTCGCTGGAACATACGCAAAAACTGAACACCCAATAGTATTAGTCCATGGCCTTTTCGGCTTTGAAGATATACTTTTTGTCGATTACTTCTATAAGGTTCCGCATAAACTCAGCCGCAATGGCGCTGTGGTATACATTGCTGAAGTTTCACCAGCAAATTCCACAGAAGTGCGTGGCGAGCAGTTGCTTGAGTATATCGACGAAGTACTCGCCCTATCAGGTGCTGACAAAGTAAATCTTATTGGGCACAGCCACGGTGGCCCTACCGCGCGTTATGCCGCAAGTGTTGCGCCAGACAAAGTTGCCTCGGTAAGTTCTGTTGCCGGTGTTAATTGGGGCAGCAAAGTCGCAGATGAATTACGTGATGCATTCGCTGAGGGCTCAGTGGGCGAGGGCGCTGCAGGCGTTGTGGTTAACGCATTTGCCAATATTATTGAAATTGCGTCTGGATCAGACCCACGTGACAAGCCCACCGACTCAATCGCTGCGCTTGATTCTCTGTCAACTGCAGGCTCAGTGGCTTTCAATCAAAAATACCCCGAAGGCATGCCTACCGCTTATTGTCGCAACGACGGTAAAATGTTAGCTGAAAATGGCGTGTATTATTTTTCTTGGAGTGGCGGTAGGACTTATACCAACCCTCTCGACGTCATTGACCCTTTCCTTGCTATTACAGGTACTGCGTTCAAAGAGCCGAACGACGGTCTAGTATCTACCTGTAGTTCCCATTTAGGTAAGGTGCTTAAAGACAACTATAAAATGAACCACATGGATGAGGTGAACCAGAGTTTTGGCATAACCCATTGGTTTGAAACCGACCCGGTAGATGTGTTTGTTCGTCAGGCTAACCGCCTTAAGAGATTGGGTTTGTAGTGACGAAAGATAAAGTACGCTATGCGTATCCAATACTCACAGGGCTAGTTGCTCTGTTGGTATTGGGTACTATTGTTTATATTCAACTTGCATCTGACAACAAAAAAATTGATGCAGGGTCTTCCGCCGAATACTCAGAACTTAGCAGGCAAATAGAAAACAGCGAAATTGAACTGGGTGAGAATGCAACAACGCATAAAGAGGCAGGCGCAAGACATCATTTTAAAAGCGGAGCAAGAAGTGCAAATAAAAGCCTTGTTTCCTTCAAACTCGACTACACAACCAAAGACGCTTTCGACCGCTTTATATTTGCGCGTACGACAGAAGACCCACAAACTGTTAAGTTAGCCTATAACACCTACGTTGGCACCGTATTTACACTAACTACCCAAGCGCGGGCCTCTGACTTATTTACTCGTTATGTCGATTATAAAGTGGCGCTTTCTTCCATTGAGGTAGAGGTTGACCTAGCTAGTCATAGCTTGCAGGATGTGTCTTACAAGCTTGATGAGCGCGAAGGGATAAGACGCACGTACTTCAATGACACCGAATACCATTATCTATTTAGCCAAGAAGCGCAGGTAGATGAGGCCGCACTGGAGCGCTTGCGTGTGGCTCAAGAAAGCACGCTACCCAGAGAAGAAAGAAAAGTGTTAATCGTCGCTTCTATCAAGGCGGGTAATGAAGCCGAACGCAAAGCTTTTCAGCCAACGCTTAATATGCATCGCATAAACGAGATAAAACGCAGTTATAGCAATACTACGGACCGTTATAACGCTGTGGCGGCAGAGTTTGGTAGTACCGTGGCAGAGCGCTTCGCGAAAACCTGGGAAAAGCAGGCCCAATGGGAAAGCAAAGTTGCCGACTATGAGACGTTTCGCGAAAGCCTTTCGAAACAGGCGCTTTCGTCGAGCGAGGCAGAGGACGCCCTGCGCGAATATCAGCTTGCACGCTTTACCGATAATGAAATCAAACGCCTTAAGGTGATAACCAGCTTATAAGTAGTGATTAGCTAGCAAGGTAGGCGTTTCAAGCTAAGTATTGTCTTTCGACAGCGAAATGTACCACAGAGGTATAACCATAAAAGTACTGAATAGTTCTATGCATAGGCAGAGTGATTTGAAAGCGGTTTGTGCAGTTACTAATCTAGAACGAACCCTATATTTAACAATCTGTCATAAGGTCTGTGGCAATCATTATGAAAATCTACGAAACGAAAACCGCGCCTAACCCACGCCGAGTACGCATGTTTTTAGCCGAAAAGGGCATTGATGTTGATTACGTTCAGGTCAACATTCAAAAAGGCGAAAACTTAAGTGCAGAAATGCGCGCTAAAAATCCGTTAGGGAAAATACCCATCCTAGAGCTTGATGACGGCACATGTATTGCCGAAACAGACGCCATCTGTACGTACTTTGAAGCATTGCAGCCCGACCCACCGTTAATGGGTGCAACGCCCGTTGAAAAAGCGACAATATCCATGTGGCAGCGCCAAGTTGAGTTTGCATTTATGATGCAAATTGGCATGTGTTTTCAGCACACCACAGGTTACTTTAAAGACCGTATGACGCCGGTACCTGAATATGGCAGGGAAGCGGGTATTAACGCGTCTAAATATCTCAACATTTTAGAACGACGACTTGGGGTTAAAGAGTTCATTGCTGGCGATACATTTTCTATCGCCGATATAACCGCATTGTGTGCTATGGATTTTGCCCGGGTAGTAAAAATTCGCATGACCGACGACCACGTGAATTTAGCGCGCTGGTATGAAGCAGTAAGTAACCGAGGGAGTGCAAAAGCCTAATGATAGATTTATACACAGCAGCCACACCGAATGGTTGGAAAGCGTCGGTAGCGCTTGAGGAAATGGGGCTTGAGTACACCGTACATGCGGTGAACTTAATGAAAGGCGAACAAAAAACACCTGAGTTTCTGGCAATGAACCCCAATGGACGCATACCTGTTATTGTGGATAAAGAAGCCGACGGTCACGTTGTTTTCGAGTCGGGGGCTATCATGGTTTATCTGGCAGACAAGACAGGTATGTTTCTACCAAGTGACGCTAAGCGCAAAAGCCAAGTTATGCAATGGGTTATGTTTCAGATGGGCGGCATTGGCCCTATGATGGGACAAGCCAATGTGTTCCATCGTTATCTAGAAGAAAAAATTCCGGTAGCGATAGCGCGTTATCAAAATGAAGTGCGACGTTTATTTACCGTACTAGATGACAGGCTAGAAAATCGCGAATATTTGGTAGACGACTACAGTATTGCCGATATGGCCAACTGGTGCTGGGTGCGTACTTATGAATGGTCAGGTGTAAGTATTGAAGGACTAGACAATCTTATTCGCTGGAAAAACAGTATCGAGGCAAGGCCTGCCGCACGGCGAGGCGTTGAAGTGCCTAATAAGATTGATAAAGAGGCATTACTTAAAGGCGCCAAAAACGTGGTTACTAAATAGCGGTTGAAGCAGCGCTTGCTGCTTCACTGAACGGTTTAGTTGCCCGAAGAGTCAGAATGGACAAACGTGTCAATAGCTTTGATATGCTCAGGGCCTATGCCGCAGCAGCCACCGATAATACTGGCACCCGCCGCTATCCATGATTGAGCGTAATCCGCATAGCGCTCTGGCGTTATATCGTCACGCAGCTCTGATAAAAGGGCGTTAGCTTCATGCTGACGCTTCCTTTCTGAGAAGCTATTGGCGTATGCACCAGTAGTAATGCTTTCATTCAACTGTCGCGTAATTGCCAGTGCACTTTCCATTTCTTCAGGCTGTGAACAATTAAAAAGTACGCTTTCAACATGCTCCAGCAAAGGCGCGATTTTTTCTAGCGGCTCGCCTGAGCGAAGAGTCACAGGCTCGTTGGATGACGCTCTATTTTGCAAAGAAAATGACAGCCAAATGGGATGAGAAGAGATTGTTTTTATTAGCGAAACTACAGCTTCAGCTTCTTCGATGGAGCACGCTGTTTCAATAAGCCAAACATCCACAAAAGGTGCTTGTGCTTTAATCAGTGGTGTTAAAATTTCGGCCACACGTTCTGCATCGAACAAATCTGGGCGGTACGAGCCAAAAGCAGGTGGGACACAGCCCGCGACGGACGAGTTATTGCTTTTACCTCTCCGCTGGCTAGCGACTGCTTCCCTTGCTAGTTTAGCCGCTGACTCGGCCAGCGAAAATGCTCGTTCGTTAAAGGCGGTTTCTCCAATATGAAATGGAACAAGGGCATAGGCATTTGTAGTAATAACAGTGGCACCAGCATTTAAAAAGTGGGTATGGACCTTACGCACTAGTTCAGGGGTTTGCATTAATGCCAGTGCGGACCATTCCGGCTGTTTAAAAGGCGCGCCAATCTTTTCAAGTTCACGACCCATACCACCGTCTAAAATATGAATCACTTTGCTACTTACTGTCATGAAAACCTTAACTGCACATCTGAATAGTTAAAAATAGTTAGCCTGAAGCGCCAAGTTTGCACTTCCAATCGATTGTGCTTTTACGCCCACGTGACCGGGGCTAATTTGAGCAGGAGTAATACCTCGCATATCCAAGTCTTTTAGCGCACTTTGGGTAGCTTTAACTAATAACTCTTTTATGTTGCTAGGTATGGCGCCGTCAATAATTACGCCGTCTAAGTCCAAAAGGCTCATAGCGCACTGTGAAGCCAACGCCAGCCCTTTGGCTGTCTCACTCACCCAATTTTTCACAAGTGATTCATTACACTTCCAGTAAGAGGGTGACTCATAAATGTGCTTGGCATCTTCACCCGCTTTTTCCAACTCTCTTTCCAATAGATAAAGCGAAGATTGTGTTATTAACTGGCGCTGCTGATTTTGGCTAAAAAAAGGTAGTGAGCCAATAGCACCAGCATTACCTGATTTGCCATTGATAAGCTGGTTGTTAAGTACCAGGCCGCCACCTAAAAACGTACCAACAAAAATGTACAAAAAGCTATCGTATTGCTTCGGATTACCGAAGGACATTTCCGCACTGCACGCTGCTCCGGCATCATTTTTAATAAAAACGGGTAGCTTTATTAAGCTTTCAAGCGCGGTTTGGGGGTCGAACTCTTTCCACTCTTCTAACTCTTTTTTCGGCGCCCCTGCTTCCTCTGCCCAGCTCCAAATTTCAAAAGGCATGGCTACGCCTAACCCTCTAACCAGGTTTTGCTGCGCTGCATCTAAATTTTTAGTTAAAACATTGAATGCACGCTCGGCAAAGTTAAGTAAATTGCTTACTGTGGGGTAGGCGAATTTTTCGTGAAGTGTTGCTTTAACATTGCCTTTTAAGTCGAGTAAAGTCATATCAAAACTACGGCGACCAACTTTAAGGCCAATGCTGAATGCCCCGTTAGCGTTCAAACCGAAAGGTACCTTAGGCTGGCCGACGCCACCTTTAATAGGCGTTAAGCGCTTAACTAAGCCATCGGTTTCTAACTTCTTGATAATGACAGTTGCAGACTGCGCCGACAGCCCAGTCAATTGTGCAATTTCAGCTTTAGGTAATGCAATGCGTTGCCGAATTAAGGTTAAGATCGCGCGCTCGTTCGCTGAGCGATTATCAACTAACTCTGGTGCGTTTTGTGAAGGCAGGTGAAATGCCGATTCAATATTCAAAGTAATTACTATCTACCGTTAAAAGTGAAGTGAGTTTAACAAAACCAATCCGCATAGATAATGCCCACTTCTGTTCAATAATGTCTATAGTTTCTAATGCAATAACTACACATCCTACAATTCTTTGAAAAAAATATAAATCAATTAGGTTGATTTAATGGTTTTGTTCGTCAATACTATGCCCCAATTAATTAACGATTCGTTAACCTTGCGCATTGTGCGCACAAGGTAAACGTCCTTTATTTACATTTTTTTGAGCGAGGCTGGTATGAAAATTTTGTGTTTAGGTGAAGTGCTTATTGATATGTTAAGCCAAGGTGCAGCCCCCAAAGATGGCAACATACCAGCCATGAAGCCTTTCCAACCTTACGCTGGTGGCGCGCCTGCTAATGTGGCAGTTGCTGTTGCCCAACTGGGTGGCGAGAGCGCAATGGTGTCTAAAGTCGGTGACGATACGTTTGGGGCGTTTCTTAAAGAAATGCTTGAACACTATAAAGTGAACACTGACTTTGTGTGGACGACTCAAGAAGGCAATACGGCGCTGGCGTTTGTAAATTTAGATGAAGACGGCGAGCGTTCGTTCGACTTCTACGTAGATAATGCCGCGCATAAGCACATTTCAGAACAAGATTTGTCGACGATTGATTGCGACAAAAATACAGTACTTCACTTCTGCTCGGGTTCAATTTCTGGCCCTGAACTTATTCCCGGCACTGAGTTTATTTTAAACAAGGCGAAGGAGAACGGAATGATGGTGTGTTTAGACATTAACTATCGCCCAGCGTTTTGGGATGATACTGCTAATGCACCAGCGCGTATTGATGAGGCGGCAAAGAAAGTCTCTGTATTGAAGGCAAGTCGCGAGGAACTTGCAGAGCTTTACGGCGAAGAAAATGCCGATGCAAAAGTACAACAGTGGCTTGATAGTGGGGTTAAGGTTGTATTGGTAACCGACGGTGGTGAGCCAATTCACTATATTACTAAGGCGTTCAGCGGCACATTGGCGTCGCCAAAGATGGACGTAAAAGATACCACTGCCGCCGGTGATTCATTTATCGGTGGGTTCCTATATTTCCTTTCGACCAAAGTTAAGAACGCCGATGAGTTCGATGCATGGGCGGATAACTTTGAAAATGTAAGCGAAGCCACTGAGTTTGCTATTCGTTGCGGTGCTTACACGGTTACGCAATACGGCGCATTCAGCGCGCTACCTACGCAGGAAAATATCGCTAAATAGGAAGCATTAAAAAAACGTTTTAAAAAATGTGTAGCAGGCAATAAAAAAGGGTTCATATGAACCCTTTTGTGCATTAAAAAAACACTTTTGCCATTTAAAAGTCACGCGAGCAACCTTAGGCGATGATGGTAGCTTAGGCTAATAGGTTAAGTGGGCTTAGTGTTTATCGGCTCTGCTTTGGAACTTACGCTCTTCGGTATTAACCTTTATCCATTCACCGGTGCTGATGTACTCTGGCACTTGTACTACTAGGCCAGTTGAAAGCGTGGCTGGTTTGGTACGAGAAGTCGCAGACGCACCTTTAATAGACGGGTCGGTTTCAACTACCTCAAGTTCCACGCTCATTGGTAAGTCCAAGGCAACCGGTACTTCACTAACTATGACAACTTGAATGCCATCGGTTTCTTCGTTAATAAACAGAGCTTCGTTCTCAATACTCTCTTTGTTCAAGTGATAAGGGGTGTAGTCTTCCTTATCCATGAATACATATTCTTCGCCATCAATATACGAAAACATGGCAGGGCGACGAATTAGGTCAGCCATATCTAGGGTGTCTGAGTCTTTAAACGTTTCATCGTATTTGGTGCCCGTTACTACATCGTACATGCGCATGCGATAGATGCTGCCACCAGCACGACCTTGAGGGACCGAACGCTCAATATCTCGCACGATGCAAGTTTTTCCGTCAAATACTACAGTGTTATTCTTTTTAATTTCACTAGCCTTAGGCATGGCGATTTCCTATTGTTTTATTTTCTTAAGGTGCAAGCCTTGTTTCTATCTCGCTCCATTCTCTGCGATTTTACACGACTAAGAAAGTGTTTTTGCTGGCTTAGCCTTCTATCAGCGCTTTAACATTCGCTAAGGTATCAGCTTCACTGGCGGGCTTGTCCCAACGAATTCTATGTATACGGGGAAAGCGCAGCGCGACCCCTGATTTGTGCCTAGATGAAGGATGTACAGCGTCGAAAGCCACTTCAAGTACCAGTTCTTTTCTCACTTCTCTCACCGGGCCAAACCGTCCCACGGCGTTGCGTCTTACCCAATTATCTAGTTTTTTGAGTTCTTCATCGGTGAACCCGGAATAGGCTTTTCCGATAGGCAGAAGCTGACTGCCTTCCCAAGCTCCAAAGGTGTAGTCTGAATAAAAGCTCGAACGTTTTCCGTGCCCACGTTGGGCATACATCATAACCGCATCCACAACCAGCGGATCGCGCTTCCATTTGAACCACTGACCTTTAGGCCTGCCAGGTACATATTTACTATCTAGGCGCTTTATCATCAGTCCTTCTACCGCACGATTTTGGCATACTTGGGCGTGAAGCTGGCGTAAGGTTTCAGGTGAAGTGGCATTGAGTGTTTCAGAAAGGAATAATCGGCTGTTATTCGTCTTGCTAAACCATTCTTCAAGGGCGTGGCGTCGTGCTATTAGTGTCTTGTCTGTTAGATTTTTACCATTAAGCACCAATGCATCGTAAACGATAAGTCCAACTGGCGCGGAAGATTGTAGTGCTTTACTTGGTTTCTTTTTATTAAGGCGCTGCTGAAGGGCATTAAAGGTATCCACGTCTGGCTGTGCGGCGTATGAAGCCTGTTTACCGCGCTTATCACTACTCGTGCGTTGACTAGCCATACTTTGGGCAGTCGATTCTCCAGATTGATGTAAGCCATATTCTGCATTATGGATAACCAGCAGTTCTCCATCTAGCACCATGCTGCCGCTTACAGACTCAAGCAGGTCCGGAAATGAGTGACTAATATCATCCCCAGTGCGGGAAAAAAGGGCTTTTTCGGGCTTGTCGTTATCGGCCTCACTACTATTTTCAAGCCTTGCAAGAACAGTATTATTTGACTTAACGACAAGCTGCACACGAATACCGTCGTACTTGTTCTCAATTTGCCAAGTGTCTTTGGTGAAATCGTCGATATCGCTATCTTCAATAGGATGAGAAAGCATAACTGGATGAAAGGTAACGGCATTTTCAATATCAGGCTTGTCAGCTTTTCCTTCTAGCCAGCTAAGCATATCGACATAAGGCGGGGTAACTGCATGCCAAAGTGTCTCGACTTCTTTAATGTCTTTATTACCATAGTCAGCCAATATTTGTTTTATAGAGCGTGCCGACACGCCTATACGCAACCCCCGCGTGCCCAACTTTAGTAATGCCCAGCGTTGAGCTGGCGTCATTATTGTTAGGTAATGGGCAAGCGTCTCAGAAACTTTCTGCTTACTGACTGAAGCGAAAGTTTCTACCACCTCGCTAAGCGTGGGTAGCGAGTTTGTTGGCTTACTATGGGGCCATAAATGGGCTACAGTTTCACTAACCTCACCCACATAGTCATAGCTCATGGCAAAAAGCTCAGGGTCGGTATGTTCGGTAATAAGCTTTTTTACCGTATTGCGCTTAAAAAAATCGAACCGCAATGTCCCTGCCATAGCAGCAATTGCCCAGCCTCGGTCAGGGTCCGGTGTATTGGCAATGTAGTCGGCAATAAGCTGCGCTTTAGCTTTGTTTCCCGACGTGAAATATAGCTGCTCAAGTAAGTGACTGAATGCTTCCACTAATCGCCTCCTTGCTCTTCTTCATCATAACCGACGAGAGATAGCGCTCTGGCTTTAAACCCCATTTTTTCTGCCTGATACATCAGGGCATCTTCTCTGCCGTGAGTTACCCACACTTCTTTCGGGTTAACTTCTTCTATGGTTTGCAGCAATTCGGGCCAGTCACAATGATCAGAGATAATAAGCGGTAGCTCGGCATTCTTTTGTTTTGCGCGAGCGCGAATTTGCATCCAGCCAGACGCCACAACAGGTCGCACGTTAGGCAAGCTTCGTGACCACCTGTCGGCAAGTGCAGAAGGGGGCGCAATGACTATCTCGCCGGCTAATGTTTTTTTATTCGCAACCTCAGATACTGGAATTAACTCACCCAAGTCTATACCTAATTGCTTGTATAGGTCACACAGCTTTAGCTGCGCGCCATGCAGGTAAATTGGCTTCATGTAGCCTGCTTCTCGTAACGCTAATATAACCCGCTGGCATTTACCTAGCGCATAAGCGCCTACTAGATGGCATCGTTCTGGAAACACCCGTAACGAATGAAGAAGTTTTTCAATTTCATGTTCAATAGGCGGGTGCTTAAAGACTGGAAGCCCGAAGGTGGCTTCGGTAATCAAAACATCGCAAGGGACAACTTTAAAGGGCGGGCATGTAGGGTCGTGTCGGCGCTTGTAATCGCCGGAAACCACAACGCGGTAGCCTGCATATTCAATGAGAATTTGTGTAGAGCCAAGAATATGGCCTGCAGGGTAAAACGTGGCTTTTACATCGTTAAAAGTAATACTTTCACCCATAGCTACAGTGTGCTGATGAATAGCCATATCTTCACCGTAGCGGGTTTGCATAATTGCCAGTGTTTCTGAGCTTGCGTACACACTGTTATGACCTGCACGTGCATGGTCAGCGTGACCGTGTGTGACAAGGGCGGTGGCGACTTCATTCATTGGGTCGATATAAAACTCACCCGGCTCGCAATAAAGGCCAGTATCGTCAGCTTTTAGCCAAGTTGATGGGTGCACTACTCATAGTCCTGTTAAATCAGAGAATGCTTGTTACTACGTATTTAATCCCCTGAATCGACCACTTGAATTAGGCACTCACTATTGGTTCAACCCGCATTCGTCTATTGAATTTGGATTAGGCTATGATACGGATGAAAATCAATTAGACTCGGCTACTTTGCTAGGCACTATAAGATTCTAGCTAGTTACGCCAATATGCTGCAGGACCAGGTTTTACCTGGTCCTTTTACTTAAATCGGAATCATATAACTTCGTTTAGTTCAGATGTTAGCTACGAGGTTTTGTTCGCCTCAGTCGTCAATTCTTGTCCTGCAACTAACCTGTCATCTTGCATGCTCTGTTGCTTCTTATAAAAGCTGCGCAGATATAGTCTTCGCCACGCCGCCTCAAATGGCCCTTGAACAAAATGTTTAGTAATAAAATTCGCCAGCAAAATTTGAATTGCTGTGAGCGCAAGCGTAATTAACATTAAATCGAGCAGCGTCACGGTATAGGCAAACTCGGGATAGTAGGCGGGCATAATCACACGAAATAACACAGCTAAAACAATAGATTGTGTTAGGTAGAGAGTAAACGCCACCTTGCCGCAGTTAATGAGCGACTGATACCACCAGGCGGTTGTATTTTTCACTTTAACTAACAGATGAGCGTAGGCAAAAGCACAGAAAATAGCGGGGATACTGGTGAACATGGGAATAACATCTGAGGTTACTTGCTCAAACATTATCTGAGGAATAACAGTAATAACAGATGTTGCTATGGCAATAATGGCCACTTTCTTGAAGACAGCAGAAGAAAACCCAACGCTAAAGAAACCGCTTCTATAAAGGTAGGCACCAAACATCATAAGACCCATCGACTGCCAAAGCATGGTAAAAGGTGCTGCAATAATGGTAGCGAAAACAAAAGAAGCTTGAACGCCAATTTGGAACAAATAGCTACTTTGCCATTCCGTAACCTCTTCGGCGTAGGCTTCGCTAGACCTAAGAGGCAATGCGCCACCGTAGTCGAATGAAAGCGTAAGCACTATGCCAAAAACAAGCATAATAATACTTCCTACGGCTAGATATTTAACGCTTTTCGCACGAAGCTCTTCTTGGTCTAGCGTTAAGTGTTTTAGTACAAAGTAGGCGCAAAAACTGTAATAAAGCAGTATGTCGCCGCCAAATATAAACACACCATGTATTAAACCAAATAAAAATAGCCATTTAAGTCGAGATTTAGAAAAGTCTAAAAAGTTGTGCCCACGCTTTTGACAAGCATCGAATTGAATAGCTAAACCTGCTCCAAACAACAGGCAAAACAAGGTGCGAAATCTTCCATCTAAGAAAAGTGCGCTAACTGTCGAAATAATCTCATCAGATAAAAGTGGCTCTTCAAAAAACGCGTAGCCGGTGTGAAAATTTTGATGGTATGCAATATTTAAAAACAATATGCCAAGGATCGCTAAACCTCTAATGGCATCTATGGATTGAATTCGCATTTACGTTCCCTGTAACAATAGTTTGTAGTTTAACGAGTGTAGTGTAATCGCTTTTGGGGTGTCGATGTTTAAAGTGTATCCGAATATTAACTATCACTAATAACTTTAAATTACTAATAAATAAAAAGACCAGGAGAGGCTTACTTTTTAAAGACAGTTTTAATGCATTGAGCCTCAAGCGTTATCAAAAAGGCACGACGTAGGGCATTGGTATAAATAAACTTAACTAAGAAATTGGCGTATAAAGCGGAAAAGGCATAACAGATACTGTAAATGACATTACTCCCCTCCGCTTTCGCTAAGTGGTTTAAGCAAAAAGGCTGGCAACTACGTGATTATCAACAGACCATGTTGGTGGAAAAAGATAAACATGACTGTACTTTACTGATAGCACCAACAGGGGCGGGTAAAACCTTGTCAGGTTTTCTGCCGAGTTTGGTAGAGCTCAGTGAACTCAATGAGCGTGATGTTTCCGCTGAAAACAAGAGTAAGCAGAGTGGGTTTAATGGTTTACATACCTTGTACATTTCACCCCTTAAAGCGCTGACCCAAGATATTCATCGCAACCTGTTACAGCCTATTGAAGAAATGTCGCTGCCTATAACGGCAGAAACCCGTACTGGCGATACGCCTTCTCATAAGCGTCAGCGACAGCGTAAAAAGCCGCCTAATATTCTACTTACTACCCCTGAGTCCCTCATGCTGATGTTAAGCTACGCCGATGCCGATAAGCTTTTCGGCAAACTAAAACGCGTAATCATCGATGAAACTCACAGCTTAATGGCGAATAAGCGCGGCGACTTTTTATCACTCGCCTTGGCACGATTAAACGCGCTTTCTCCAAGCTGTAAACGCATAGGTTTGTCAGCCACTGTAGCGTTCCCCGAAACTTTGGGTGCTTGGCTGGCTGGCAGTGACAGTGTTGCCAATATCATCAAAGTAAAAGCGGGGGAGAAGCCAAAAGTTGAGATGCTGCACTCTAAAGCACGTATGCCTTTTGGCGGCTTTATGGCCCGTTACGCCATTGATGATATCTATACAGCCATAGAAAATGCAAAGACTACACTCGTTTTTGTAAATACACGCGCTCAGTCCGAGCTTCTATTTCAAATGTTGTGGGAAGCAAACAAGGCAGCGCTTCCCATTGCGCTTTATCACGGCAGTTTGAGCAAAGAGCAAAGGCGCAAAACCGAAGCCATGATGGCAAGCGGTATGCTAAGAGCAATAGTGTGTACCTCTGCGTTAGAGCTAGGCATTGACTGGGGTGATGTAGATAAGGTCATACAAGTGGGGGCGCCTAAAGGCGTAAGCAGGCTGCTGCAAAGGATAGGGCGAGCGAACCACAGGTTAGATGAGCCTAGCGAAGCGTTGCTTGTACCAGCAAACCGTTTTGAAGCACTGGAATGCCAAGCGGCCATTTCCGCTATTGAAAAAGGTGAGCTTGATGGTGAAAGCCCTCAGCCAGGCGCGCTAGATATCATTCCGCAGTTTATCTTGAACTGTTTATGCAGCAAAGCTGATAGCCCAGATGCCTTGTATCAAGAGATACTTACCGCCACACCTTATCAAGGATTAGATAGAGACGATTTCGACAAGCTGTGGCGCTTTACGCAAGACGGTGGTAGCGCACTTAATGCGTATGAACGGTATCAGCGCCTGGCAAGAAATGATGATGGTACTTACTCGCCTGCTAATCGCCGGGTTATACAGAGACACAGGCAAAACATAGGTACAATCGTTGAAGCAGGGCGTTTAAAAGTAAAGCGCATTCGAAGAGGCAATCAAGGCAAGATCATTGGCGAGGTTGAAGAGTACTTCGCTCAGCAATTAACGCCTGGAGATACCTTTTATTTTGGCGGAGAAGTGCTGCGCTTTGAAGCTATTCGAGACATGCAGCTTCACGCTAAGCCGGCAAAAGCCAAAGAGCCTAAAATACCAAGCTACGCGGGCGGGCAAATGCCTCTTTCTACTTATTTAGCGGAAGGGGTACGGGCTATCTTGGCCAATCAAAAGTTGTGGAAGGCACTGCCCGCTCAGGTTCAAGAGTGGCTTAATCTTCAGCAGGCGTTCTCTCAGCTACCTAGCCTTGAAAAGGTGCTGGTGGAGCAGTTTCCATTTAGGCAGGCGCACTATACCTTGTACTACACCTTCGACGGACGCAAAGCGAACCAAACCTTAGGTATGTTGTTAACGCGGCGGATGGAAAAAATGGGCATTAAGCCGTTGAGCTTCAGCGTGACGGATTATGGCTTGTCGGTAGCTGCAGTGAACGCCATCACCCAAGGACAGCTTCAGCAGCTATTTCAGCCAGATATATTAGGTGATGAACTAGAAGATTGGATGCTACAAGCGCCAATGCTAAAGCGTTCGTTCAGGCAAGTAGCGGTAGTTAGCGGGTTGACCGAACAGCGTTATCACGCCAGTCAAAAAACCATGAAACAAGTAACGTTTTCTACCGACCTCATTTACGATACATTGCGTGAACACGACCGCGACCACATATTACTTAAAGTGGCGCGGGCTGATGCTGAGCGCGAGCTGCTTGACTTACGCCGCCTCGCTAACTTACTGATTCGATATGTAGATTCAGCAACATTAGTGAACCTTGAAAAACCGTCTCCCATGGCCATACCTATTGTGCTTGATGTACGCAGTGAGCAAGTAAAAGGCGCTGGGGCACAGGCTGTTATTGAACAAGCTAATTTATACGCCGAAGCTGAAACCATGTTAGACGAAGTTCGCGCATTGCTATCAGGGGCTAACGTTGACTAGGTAATATGAACTCACAAATGAAAAGAACAAGGGGATAATTTGGCAATAACCGACGCGTGGCTAACTGAAAAAGTCAGCCAGCGCCAAATCACTATCACGAAATACGCAGACTACTTGTGGTTATTAGACGCACGTGGTGTGGCGTATTTACCCGTATGCGACTGGCTTATTGTGTCCGATCTTCACTTAGAAAAAGGCAGCTATTTACGCAGCTATGCTAACCCCTTACCCAGCTTAGACTCCACTGCTACACTCAAACGCCTGGAAAGTATTATTGATGATTATAAGCCTAAGCGGGTAATCAGCTTAGGTGACAGTTTTCACGATAAGCATAGCATGTCCCGTATGACCAATGAGGACCGTGAGCATTTATGTAGGCTTGTTGATAACGTCAATGAATGGATGTGGGTAGAAGGCAACCATGACCCAGATTTGCCTGAGGGCATTCCAGGCACGCCATGTTTTGAAGTAGTGCTAGATAATATGGTATTCAGGCATGAGCCGGAATTAAACGAAAAGCGAGAGCAAGTTATCGGTCACTATCACCCTAAAAAGCGCACCACCATTTCTCGACGCCGTTACTCGGGCAAATGCTTTACCAACAACAACAGTCTATTTGTAATGCCCGCCTTCGGGCAGTTCACCGGCGGGTTAGACATAGACGAAGATGTAATGCTAACGCTTCTTCCCAAGCTGCCCCGTCAGGTTTTCATGCTCTGTGACGGCATAATCTTCAAAATATAGCCCACCAAAAATGGGGTCAGAGTACATTTCCCCTTTAGCAGAATTGAGATGGGGTCAGAGTACATTTCACAGTTATCGCTGCTTCGAAAAAATGTACTCTGACCCCTTTGTTTGGGTTAGTCGCGCCAGCGTTTAGTTAGTTCGTCGTAGGCGTCTATGCGACGGTCGCGAAAGTAAGGCCAAATGCGCTTAACCTGCTCGGTACGTTCCATATCAAGCTTTACTGATAGCGTTGTTTCACCATCAGCCTCAGCTTTTGCCAAAATCTCACCTTGCGGGCCTGCTACAAAGCTCTGACCCCAGAACTGAATACCTGGGTCGCCTTCAACTGGTGACGCTTCAAAACCAGTGCGGTTCGCCACGATTACCGGTACTGAGTTTGCCACAGCATGAGAGCGCTGTATGGTTTCCCATGCGCCGTGTTGACGAGTACGCTCTTCTTCTGTGTCAGTTAAGTCCCAGCCAATAGCTGTAGGGTAGAACAACAAGTCTGCCCCAGCCATCGCCATTAGACGAGCCGCTTCTGGATACCACTGATCCCAACATACTAAAACACCAAGTTTACCAACGCTTGTTTCAATTGGTGTGAAGCCCATATCGCCCGGCGTAAAGTAAAACTTCTCGTAAAAGCCAGGGTCATCAGGAATATGCATTTTACGGTACTTACCCGCAATCTCTTTACTGCGGTCAAATACAACAGCGGTGTTGTGATACAAACCTGAGCCGCGTTTTTCAAACAAAGACGTGACTAACACGATGTTGTGCTTTTCGGCTAACTCACCAAAAAAGTCTGTTGCTGGACCTGGTATAGGTTCAGCTAAGTCAAAGGCGTCAGTATCTTCTTGCTGGCAAAAATACAGGGTGCTGTGCAGTTCTTGAAGCAAAATACACTCGCAACCTTCAGCTGCTAATTTGGCAACTTGCTCGGCACTTTTATTCCAGTTCGTTGCTTTGTCGTTGTCGGCAACGGCCTGTTGTACCAGACCAACTTTTAGCTTAACTGGGCGCATGTAATGACACTCCTTTCTTTAAGGTGGTGATAATCGAATCTTTTAACGTATTTGTGGGTACTTGCATAGAAATACAATGCAAGCTGCCGTATTGTCTTACGAGTACACTACAATCAATTGGTTCAACAATATGATTGGGATGTGCTTTTTGCACCGTCTCAATAGCTTCGGCATCTTCTTCTTCACCGTATACGGGCAACAAAATAGCCTTATTACAAATTAAGTAATTGGCATACGACGCCGGCAAGCGATCACCTTCATCGTTTACTATATGAGGCAGCGGTAAATGAAATTGTTCATGCTCTGGCAATTCAAGGGCGCACTCATCGCATAATGCCTTCAAACCTTCGAAGTGACTGTCGTTAGGACGGTTGTTACACGCCTGAATCACTAAGCCTTTATTCGGGGTAAAGCGCACTAGAGTGTCGATGTGGCCGTCAGTATCATCGCCTTCTAAATGACCATGCTGTAATACAGTAACCTTGCTGCAACCTAGCATGTCTTTAAATGCATCTTCGTAAGCACTGAGCGACATATCGCCATTTCGCTCAGGATTAAGTAAGCACTGTGCCGTACTTAATAAGTGGCCATTTTCATCAATCTCTAACGCACCGCCTTCTGCCACAATCGGGCTGCTGCGTAGCGCAGATTTGCACATGGCGGCGAGGTAACGCTGATTGACAAGGTTATCTTCAGAAGCGTCAAATTTGTTACCCCAACCGTTAAAACGAAACTCTACAGGCGAGCCATTACCTTCATTGTCTTTACACGTAATAAAGCCGTAGTCGCGCATCCATGTATCATTAAACGACGCGGCGACGATAAGCACCTGAGCATTTTCGGGTAAACGGGGCGTAAGGTCGTCAACGTCACTCGGCGCGCACAATAAAATGACACCCGCGTTATTGCGATTTACTGCTGAAATCACGTTCAGGTAGGTCGCTCTTGCTTCTTCCAACCATGGAGCCCAATCAGTTTGTGCGTGCGGCCATGCCAACATCACAGCATCAATGTCGTGCCATTCTGGCGCCATAATACGGTTGCCGAGCATAGTAAAATTCCAAGTCGCTTAAAAAAATAGGGAGTGGATTATAGCCATGCCTCGACGAGAGACCAAGGCAAATGGCGATGAAATTAATTGACTGTGACGATTAGTGGTAGCGCTCGTAAAAGAGACCGCTACCACTTTATAGGGAGTTTAGCCTAGCTTTGTGTCGCAGTAGCGTTGGCTTTTTTAAGATGTTTACTCAGGAATTTGATAAGCGCATTGTAGTATTTTGCTTCGTCTTCTACATAGTCGAAACCATGCCCTACGTCGTCAAAAACCATCCACTCATGCGTAATATTGTTATCTTTCAAGGCAAAGTGCAGGCGATAAGCGTGCTCTATATCAACTACAGTGTCATCGGTACCATGTGCGATAAAAACAGGCTTAGTGATACCTTTGAATTGATACAAAGGCGAGTATTTAAATAACTCTTCTTTTTGCGTATTAGGGTTACCAATGATCTCGGTTAATATCGTCATAATATCGTCGTTTTGTACGTCACTTCGCTGAAACTGCAGTGCAAGGTCTGTAACTCCGGCAAATGAGGCAGCGCACTGATACAGTTCAGGAGAGCGAATAATACTGTACAATGCCGAGTAACCACCGTAGCTGCCTCCAATAATACAAACATTGTTTGCATCGACTTCATAGTGCGTCTTGGCGTATGACAATGCTTGTTCAATATCATCTTCAATAAGGCGTCCCCACTGTTGCATGCCTTGTTGTTTAAATGATTTTCCGTAACCTGACGACCCTCTATAGTTGACTTGTAAAGTTGCGAAACCGGCATCAACCAGTACTTGAATGCTGCCAGAGTAGTGACGAGAATCATTTACGCCAATAGGGCCGCCATGAGGGATAACAACTAATGGTGGGTTTTGAACCTCTGGCAATGTAAGAAAGGCTTCCAACCCTACTCCGTCTTCCGACTGAAGTTTCAATAGTGCTGTTTTGCCAAGTTTCTTGTTCGAAAGCCAAGGATATAAATCGACTAGGTGAGTAAAAGTGTCACTTTGGCGATTGTAATGGAAGATTTGCTCTGGATTAGCGCTGTCATCTGCAACAAAAAGGATATTATTTCCCGAAGTGTCCATGTCTATAGCGTAAATACCATCAATTTGAGACATGGTTTTTAGGCGAGTGGTTAGCTCGTTGTAATTATCGGAAAAGTAGAGTTGCTTGCCCATTCCTTTTTCAAGGAAAGATACGCCAATAATCTCTTTGGTTTCAGGGTGTCTTATAACGCTTTTTAGATCATAGCTAGGGTGCTCAAATATAATGCCATCAAACTGTTTATTTTGAATATTAAAGCGTCTTAAATTGATTTTATCGCTGCGATGGTTAGTTAACACGTACAGTTCATCTCCCGACTCACTGCCTCCCACTACTTTAACCGCGTCATTCTTATCGCTTTTCCACATTTCCTTATAGCGATATTTACGAGGCTTTGATCCGGTTCTTGCGAAAATTTCGGTTATACCATTAAAGGTTCTACTCCCCCCTAATCGCCATCCTTTTGCATCAAATATCCAGTCTTGTAAGTCTGGTCCTGACTTATTCAATTTGAATTTGCGCCGAAAGTTACTTTCTTTGATTTTCTTCGACAAATCTAAGTTAAAAAGGTCAACATAGTAGTCGTATTCATCATCATCTTCATAACGAGCAAAAATAGCGTTAGATGGCTTATTTGGAAGCGTGTCTACCCAATGACCAGGTTGTGAAATATATGATAAACGAAACGGCGGATTTGGTGTTTTAGTACGGTCAGCAAACTCAACAATCACATAACGATGGAATCGACCGTTGGAGTATTGTTTCAATGAAATAAAATTATCGGAGAGCCATACTAATTCGGCAATGTAATTGAAGTGACGTTCCCACGACATTATTCTGTTTGAATGCTGAACATGCATTTGTTGACGCTCAAACGTGATAGGGTCATCTTTGGTGCCACGCACTAGATCGTGAATGATTAAATTGTATGAATCACTTTTAGGTTCGATATAGGCAATGGCCGTACCGGAAGGGTTTACTGAAAACAGTTTATATTTTGCGTCTTTGAAAAAAGACTCGGTCTGGAATTCAGAGGCTTTTGGCGTTTCAGCATGAGTATGCGGTGAGCCAAGGGTGAAAAAAAACAGTGAAAGAGTAAGCAGCAGTTTATTAATCGTCATTATTCTAGTCCCCGCTTTTTTCAGAATGTTTTAAGTAGAAATCGATATAATGATCGTCGGGGTATAAGCCGTTAGCGATGTCGTATTTATCAGCGAATTGAGAAAAATCTTGTTCGAGGATTTTGAGAATGATAGAGGTGCGATTGAGTACTTTTATTGTTGCTTGGCTTCCCAACCTCTCTATCATAAGTAGGCCGGTATAGTTGAGTTTGCCTGGCTGAACAGTAAAGGTAAGGTCTAAGCTTTCTAGGTCCATGTAGCTTTCAAGTAAGTTTCCTTTTGACAACGAACCGGTGCGTTCGAACACTCTGTCCCACGTGTAGGCACCTGCAGGTAGTTTAATCACATCAATGTGCTGTGAGTGATTAAGAGGGCCAAATGTATATTTGTTCGTTAAGCCACTACCTTTAAGTACTACGCTCTCTGTATAGCCCTTAGAATATAGTGCAATAATTGCGTAGCCTTCATCAGGTTCTAGTGGTTCAACTGTGGTTGTGTTGGCTATGAGTGGAGTGGAAAATACGACAAGCAATAGTACGAGTACAGCTTTCATTACTTCATTCCCTTGATGGTTTATTATTTATCACAAGTCTCTTATGTGAGCGTTTTTGACAACACTACAAATTACGATTCGTAAAATCAACTAAGTGAAAACAATTTACTTTTTTATTTTAAATGTCGCCCGCCATTAAGGTGCAATGTTTGGCCTGTGACGTAATCGCTATCGAATAAGTAATTCATGGCCTTTACGGCTTCTTTTGCGCCAGGAACCATTTCAAGTAAAGACTTCTTTAACGCTTTTTGCTTGTAAGCATCGTCGTCGCCTTCGTTGAACATGAGTAAAGCAGGTGCAATGCTATTCACTTTCACTTGTGGCGCTAGCTTTTTGGCAAAGGATAGGGTGAGGTTTTGCAACGCAGCTTTGCTTGCCGCATAAGCCATGTGCTTTTCACTGCCAGTATCTTGCACATAATCAGTCATATGAATAATGTCAGCTTGCACTTCACAACCGCACAGTGCTTCTTCTAATGCTAAATTAATGCGATAGGGGGCAACCGCATGAATCATCATCATGCGTTCCATTAAGTCTTGCTTGTTACTACTATCTTTCTCTTGTGCCCAATCTGATGCGTTGTGAATGATCCCTCGATAGGTTTTACTGATTGCCTTAATCTCATCAATTGCTCGATCAATAGCCGCCTCAGTGCTAAAATCCGCTTGTAAAACTGTTGCGCCTTTTTCCTCAAGCTTTGAAATACTCGAGCGATGGGTTCGGTAAGTCACAACAACGCGATGATCTTGTTCGAGTAAGCTTTCGGCCATCGCCAAGCCCAAACGTTGGCTAGCGCCTGTTATCAGTACAGGTGAGTTCAAGTTAGTGTCCTTCTTTTCTAAGAGGTAACAGTTTTATTATTCCGTGCTAAACGCACGTGAGGTAACAACAACATTAAATAAAAGTCATGTTGTCGTATAACCGAACTTTTACGATTTCAAAGGCGTATTAGTTCAAAAAAAGCAGTAACAACGGATAAAACAATGTTAGCAAAAGAAGCGGTAATTGTGCGTGATGCACTAGACCCCTCTATATCAGAGCCGGCACAACGTGTACGTGAAGCATTAGAAGCCAAGGGGTTAGAAACGCCTATGGTGGCTAATGGACTTTCTGATGAACAAAAGCGCAAACGAATTGAAAGCGCTATGCGTGACGTAATGGATACGCTTGGCCTTGATCTTACTGATGACAGCTTGTGCGACACGCCCACCCGTATTGCCAAAATGTACGTTAATGAGATTTTCGGCGGCTTGGATTACCACAAGTTCCCCAAGATTACTGCTATCGAAAACAAAATGCAGATAGACCAGCCTGTTCAGGTATCTGACATCAGCTTAACGAGCACCTGTGAACATCATTTTGTGACCATTGATGGTACAGCGACGGTGTCATACATACCTAAAGATACGGTGATTGGTCTTTCAAAAATAAACCGCCTTGTAAGCTTCTTTGCTCAACGTCCTCAGGTACAAGAACGTTTAACACAGCAGGTGTTAGTCGCGCTGCAAACATTAACGAATACAGAAGATGTTGCTGTGAGTATTAATGCTACGCACTATTGCGTAAAGGCGAGAGGAATTAGAGATACTAACTCCTACACAAAAACGTCAGCATTGGGCGGTCGCTTTTTAACAGATAATGAATTGAAACGAGAGTTTTTTCGTTAGTAAGCTGCGAAATCTTTTGCGCACAAATAAAAAAGCCGCTTTCTGAAGCGGCTTTTTCGTAGATACCTAATGTCGATTTCTTACTTGAAAAGGTGCTCGCTATCTAAAGCGTCCACAATAAGATTGATACGACCACCAATTCCATCGGCGGGAATAAGACTGAGTATTTTGTTACAGCAACCACAAGACTCATGTTGTTCAAGATACATGTCGCGAGAAGCATTCAGCTGAAAATCATTAATTGCGCCGCAATAGGGGCACATGTATTCCAATGCTTTAACACTTTGCATTGTTTTATCCGTTACCATGTTTTACATATCCATATGACGTAAGTCGAAATCCAGTGTGTGAAAAAATAATTTGTATGACTTTTGGGGCATAAGCTCTAAAAGAAACGACCTATTAAAAAGCTAGGAGTTTGCAAGATACAAACCACACACATCGGTAAAGCGCCAGTTTCGCGATAATTAGCCTGAAAACAGGCTGAGTCGCCGCTTTGCGGGATTATTTCACGAAAATTTTGGATTACCGATACCCGCGACTAAAGTATAGTCTGTAATTCTTTTACTGCCTGTGTAATTTGGGGGGGATCTAGTAAGTCGTTGGCAATAAAGCTAATTAATTTTACTGGCGGTAAGCCACTAGTCGCGGGGGAACACAACGTGTGGGTTACCACGTATGAAAGGATGTGTTAGCGTGCTAAAAGCCATAGCTGCTGAAAGGGAGCTAATATCAAAGGTTCAGCTTCCATTGTCACCTCTTCACCTGAAAGCAGGTCTACGCTCGATGTGCAGTTGACTGTCGCCAAGAGGGAACGCTGAAGCTCTTGCTCGTGTTCACTAAAATTACATATGACGAGTAGCTTTTCACCTTTGACATTTTCTCGCAAAAACATAAAACAATGTTGATTGGCAGCATCTAATATATGGGTTGGAGCTTGGCCAAAAACTGAATACTTTTTTCTAATTTCGATCATTTTTTGCAAGCCTTCGAATACGCGAAGGCTGGCGACTTCGGCTGGGCTAGACGGTGGTGTTTGGCCTAGTGCCAGAGCGGTATCTTCGTCATTAACTGCAATGCGATTAACCCATCTATCGTCATGCTTTTTGCTTTCGTCAAATCGGTAGCTGTAGTCATTGAGTTTCCCAATTTCATCGCTGGAGTAAAGTAATGGGATACCACCAATGCTGAACGTTATCCCATAAAGCAACAGCATACGCTTTACCGCATCTTCAATGGCTTTGGTGTCATTAATTTGAAGAGCGCCTTCTAGCCCACATAAAGATGCTAATGAACCGCATACACGGCAATCGCCGTTACTTGGGTTTTCTGCAAACGGCACACCGTTGGCAAAGCTTCCTTCAAAGCGGCCAGTGTAGAACTGATTCAGGAAATAGCGATGATCGAATGGATTTATACCTAATTCATTAGCGACAGCATCGTCAAAGGTCCAGCCAATGTCGTCGTGACAACGCACGTAGTTCACCCATGTACACTCGTCTGAAATAGCAAAGCTCTTTTTCATCGAGCGTGTGAGTAGGCGTGTCTTGCGTGTTGCCAGAGAGTTCCAAAGTAGCGCCATTAACAAGGGGTTATAAGAAAGCTGGCATTCATCTTTATCGACATACTTAAGCACTTCATCGGGGTGAACGATAGCTTCTGACTTAAATACCACTGCTGGCGCAACAATTTGTAAACAACAATTAAACGCTTGAATGAGTATGTGTGCTTTCTCTTGATTCTCGCAGTCAGTCCCCACTTCTTTCCAAATAAACGCTAGTGCGTCTAAACGTAACGCTGCACTACCAATGTTAGCTAGAAATAGCATTTCAGAGGTTATGGCGTTGAATACTTCAGGGTTGCTGTAGTTTAAATCCCATTGAAAACTGTTGAAGGTCGTCCAAATCCACTTTTCAATCTGTTCATTGTAGGTAAAGCTTCCCCTTCTTACTTGAGGAAAAATTTCTCTCAGCGTTTGTTCATATTGGTCGGGAATAGTCCTGTCATCAAACAAGTAGTAATAGTTTTGATATCGCTTGTCGCCTTTAAGTGCAGCTTTTGCCCACGCATGTTCGTCAGACGTGTGATTAAAAACAAAGTCCAGCACAAGGTTAATTCCTTCCTTTCGCAGGGCCAACGAAAGCTTTTCCAAATCTTTCACAGTACCTAAAGAGGGATTTACTTTGCGATAGTCCGATACGGCATAACCGCCATCACTATCTCCTTTTGGCGTGTCGTATAGCGGCATTAAATGCACATAGGTTACACCTAGCGCTTTAAAATAAGGAATTTTATCGTGTAAGTCACTTAGCGTTGGCCCCATTAAATCTACATAACAGGCCATGCCTACTTGTTGTTGATCGCGATACCACAAGGGAGACTGTAGCCTTTCATAATCAAGCTTTTTAAGCGCAGGCTTTCGACTTTTTAATCCATCTCTTAATATTTCGATGAGTTTTTGTAAATGGAAATAGCAGTCGTACTGATGCCCATAGACGCAGGTATAGTGTTTAAAGAGGCGAGGGAAATGTGCCTTTAATCGCTGGGTAAACGTTGTTGCATCTTTCTTTGTAAGGCCTGATAAATCGGTGGATGCCAAGATGCGCTCTAAACATATACTACTATCGGCAGCATAGCTCATAGAAAACTCCATAGTATAAAGCGGTTGGGGGCCAGCGAACCTATCCTAATTGACAGGTTTACAGGCTATTTAAATTCTGTTAACTTTCATCTTAAACGATTAAGTTAATTTTTCCAAATAAGATGTTAAATTCGTTATCAAGTTTATTACATCGCTGTTTTTAATTACAAAAAATGTGAAATAAGCGAGTGCTTCAGACACCTTTTGTCTGTCAAAGCTGACATGTTTTTTTAAGTGCATACGGATATAGATTTTCGTCATGCCGCTGTTGTGAGACCGACTATGCCTAACCAAGAACGTAGTAGTAGAATTATCCGGTGGTTAACCTACCTTATGTTTATGATGTTTGCGATGACATCAGATTCAGTAGGCGAGATAATCAAAGAAGTGAAAGTGGCGTTTTCCGTTACTAATGCGCAAGCGAGTTTAATGCATTCTTTGCCCATGCTGGGTATCGCACTATCTGGCTTATTTTTGGGGTTTCTAGCCGACAAGTTAGGTCGTAAGCCAACCATCATCATTGGTTTAGCATTATTTGGGGTAGCTTGTTACAGCTTCCTTATAGCCAATGACTTTATGTTGATCGTTAGTTTGATGAGCTTGTCAGGGGTAGCCGTTGGTATTTTCAAAACGGGCGCGCTTGCACTTATCGGTGATATTTCAACGTCCACAAAACAACACACCGCAACGATGAACGGTGCAGAGGCGTTTTTTGGGGTAGGTGCAATAATCGGTCCTTTGATTGTGGCGTATCTGATTCACCAAGGGGTAGCGTGGCAGTGGCTTTACGTCATTGCGGGTGGTGTATGTACCCTTCTTATTATTGGCGCGCTGTTCGTTAAGTATCCAACGTATTCCCGCGACACCTCTTCAGGTGAAAATAAAGTTTCTATTGCGCAAAGTTTAAGGTTGGTCAAAAACCCGTATGCCTTAGGTTTCTCTATAGGGGCTTTTTTGTATGTTGCTGCAGAAAGCGCCATTTATGTTTGGATGCCGAGTTACTTAGTGTGCGATGCCACTACGCTTAAAGCGACCTATGACTGTTACAGCGAGGGTTTCTCTCAGACTCTAGCTATTTATTCGGTAACCGCATTCTTTATTCTTCGTGCTGCCGGGCGCTTTGTTGGAATTTGGATGATGTCTCGCTTTAACTGGGCGTTGGTGCTTACGGTGTTCACTGGCGCTATTGTATTGTGCTTTGGCTTAGGGCTATGGGGTGGAAAGCAGCTCGCGCTTTACTTGTTCCCACTAACAGGTATTTTTATGTCGGTTATTTACCCTACGTTTAACTCGAAGGGGATAAGCTGTTTCCCTAAACATCAGCACGGCAGCGTGGCAGGAGTTATTTTATTCTTTACCGCTGCTGGCGCAGCAGCTGGCCCCTTTATAATGGGTCTAGTGAGTGATGCCAACGGAGGCGATGCAAAATACGGCTTTATGGTAGCTACTGGGTTTGCCGCTCTACTATTCATCGGTTTAGTATACAACGTCATCAAAAACCCGACGAAAAACCGTTTAGCTGAAATTGAAGCGAGTGAGTACGCTAACTAAGCCGCGAGGCTAACCGCTCGCTGTATCAATCAATCTAAAGGTGCTGGACTCATGTTCGGCACTGGTTTTTCATACTCTAGTTGTTTAAGCTTCACCTCATTCCCCCATTTATCACTCTGTATTAACGTCGCATGGATGAATTAAAACAAGCCCAAGCACTTTACGACACGTTCGTTGAGTTTGCCGTGACCTACAGCTTTCAAATCGTAGGTGCCCTAATCATTTTCCTATTTGGTTGGTGGGCGGCCAATAAGATAGGCCATGTGGTTGAAAACCTCATGGTAAACAAAAAAATTGACGTCACGCTAAGCCGATTTACCGGTGGAATATGTAAATTGGTGGCGCTTGGAATAGTTATCATCATCGCGCTTGGCAACGTGGGGATCAGCGTTACGCCGTTAATAGCGGCACTTGGTGCAGTGGGCTTAGGAGCCGGTCTTGCTATTCAAGGTATGCTGGCAAATTATGCCGCAGGTTTTACTATAATTATTACCCGTCCGTTTGTAGTAGGGGATACTATTCGCGTTAGAGACGTTGCCGGTGTTGTTGATCAGGTCATGCTGCCTTATACCATTCTTATTGATGAAGATAATGTGCATATACAAATTCCCAATAAGTTAATTGTAGGGGAAATCTTGCACAATTCTGCCGAAAACATGCTTATCGAACTCGAGATTGGGGTAGCTTACTCTAGTAATGTAGACAATGTCATTGAAGTGATTCGACATGCAGTTGCTTCTGTTGAAGGTGTTAGCACAGAAAAAACACCTGCCATCGGTGTTGATAGTTTTGGTGACAGCAGTATTAATTTTGGAGTTCGGATTTGGGCACCTGCAACAAGGCATTTCGAAGTGCGATATGCGCTTAACCAAGCCGTTTTTAATGCGCTTCAACAGCACAATATTGATATTCCATTCCCGCAGCGGGAAGTCAGAATGCTTGACTAGGGCCTGGCCCATTTTACAAGCTTATTGTTAGAAAAGTGCCGAATAGCCATTCAGCCATTCGGCATTTTTTATAGTTCGTAAAGTTCTAGGGGTAAACCATCAGGGTCTTGAAAAAACGTAAAGCGCTTGCCCGTATATTCGTCAGTTCTTACGGGCTCACATTCCACACGTTTGTTGGTTAAGTGATCAATCATTTCATCGAGATTGGCTACTTTAAACGCCAAGTGTCTAAGCCCTTGTGCTTCCGGACGTGACGGTCTTTGCGGCGCCCCTGGGAATGAAAATAACTCAATTTGACTTCCATCAGGTAAACCAAGGTCGCATTTATATGAATCCCTAGCTTCCCGATAATTTTCGTCAATGATGGAAAAACCTAACACATCCGTATAAAACGCTTTTGAACGTGGGTAGTCACTACAAATAATAGCGACATGGTGAAAGCCCTTTAGCATACTATTTCCTTTTCTATGCTTACGGCATCTCTTGACCGCGAGCGACTTCAAATAACTTATACCAGTGTTCGCGAGACAAATGAACGTCCATCGCTTTTTGGCTTGATTTGATTCGTTCTATATTGGTGCTGCCTAAAACCGGGGCAATGTTGGCAGGGTGCCGCATTAGCCATGCTAGAACAATCGCTTCAGGCGTCGTTTGGTATTCGCTCGCAAGCTGCGCTACTAAATCTGCGGTAGCGGCGTCTGCACTCGTCTCGGTTTTTGCCCCTGTATATTTTCCTTGAGCTAAGCTTCCCCACGCCTGAAGCTGAACGTTATTCATCATACAGTATTCAAGCGTTCCGGGCGCATAACCCATATTGCGATTCGCCGCACTGTTACTAGTTATGCCGTCTTCTAGCCAATCTCTAAAACCAAGGCTCATTTCAAGTTGGTTAGCAACAATAGGGGTTGAGAGAGCTGATTGAAGGTAGTTTATTTGATGCCCGTGCATGTTAGACACACCCACGTGTTTAATCTTACCCTGTTGCTGTAGCAGCAATAAGGTGCCAGCTACTTCTTCTAGCTCCATAAGTGGGTCGGGGCGGTGCAAAAGCAGTATATCAAGTTGCTCGATACCTAAACGAGAGAGAATGCCTTCGACGGAAGTATGTAAATGATTTGCCGAGAAATCATAACGCTTTGGTCCTAACTCATCTTCAAAACGTATTGCACATTTAGATTGAATAAGCATTTTGTCTTTAAGTTTTGGCGCTTGCTTGAGGGCTTCACCAAAGGCAGTTTCTGCTTTACCAAATGTGTAAATATCAGCATGGTCAAAAACGTTAATGTTTAATTCTAATACAGCGTCAATTATTGATCTCGCTTGGGTAACATCGGCTTTTGTGACGGGGGCGTTATTCCAACCTCCACCTAAGCCCATGCATCCATAAATTAGGCGGCTGGCATGTGGAAAGTGTGCATTCATGTAGCTTTCTCCCTGTAGAAAGTGTGAGTGAACAAAAATACTTATGCACTCGATAAAGCTCTGGAGCTCATTCTTTTTATCAACAAAGCGGTACTCTAGTACGACTTTGTTAATAATAACAGCTTGATTAGGCGAGTATATTTCAACTAACGACAGTTAGCGCTTCAGGTTATTTTTGGCGTGGAAATGGTCAATAGCAAGAAGTAGCAATGAACACCACAATAGTTGGAGTAGGCGTTTTAGTGAAGTGATGAGTATTCATTACTACAAAATTATCACAGGAAAAGAGTTTTATGTTGAAAAAATGGTTTTTAGCGGCAATGGCAAGTTCGCTACTTATTGGCTTAGCTGGCTGCACCGGAGTGCCGGAAAAGGTAGAGCCCGTCAAAGGCTTCGAGCTTCCTAGGTATTTAGGGGAGTGGTATGAAATAGCGCGCTTTGACCACAGTTTTGAAGAAGGGCTAAGCGAAGTCACAGCAACGTATAGTATGCGCGAAGATGGTGGCGTGAAAGTTATAAATCGCGGTTATTCAAAAGAAGAAGGTAAGTGGGATCAAGCCGAAGGTAAAGCATATTTCGTTGAGAATGAAACTACAGGGCATCTAAAGGTATCCTTCTTCGGCCCGTTCTACGCAAGCTATGTCATTATGGAACTAGACAAGGAAGGCTATCAATATGCGTTGATCACCGGGCCTGATAAAGATTACCTTTGGATTTTAGCGCGAACGCCTAAAATTTCAGACGAAGTACGCTCGCGCTTATTGGAAAAAGCGACAGCGGCTGGTTACGACGTTAGCAAGCTTATTTGGGTAGAGCACGGCCAAGGGAATTCATAGGTACTATCGAGTGAGTTGTTCTGCGCGCAAATTTGGATTTGTGCTATTATTGCGCGCAACTTCCCCTCTGTTTGAATAAGTACTAAGAGAGACAAGGCATGCAAACGCTCACCATTACTACGCCAGACGATTGGCATCTTCATTTTCGAGATAACGAAATGCTAGCTGAAACAGTGCCTGCAACTGCGCGTTGTTTTCAGCGCGCTATCGTTATGCCGAACCTAGTACCACCAGTAGTTAATGCTGAAATGGCAATGGCGTATAAAGGGCGAATTGAAGCAGCACGACCTGAAGGCAGTAATTTTGAGCCATTAATGACTCTATTTCTTACTAACCAAACTACCCCGCAAGATATCGTCGACGCAAAGCAAGCAGGCGTAACCGCATGTAAACTGTACCCTGCTGGAGCCACCACGAACTCAGATGCAGCAGTAAAGGGTATTCAAGCCTTATACCCAGTATTCCAAGCCATGCAAGAGCAAGGTTTGCTATTGTTAATTCACGGTGAAGTGACCGAGCATCACATAGACATTTTTGATCGTGAAAAGGTATTTATTGATACTCATTTAGGGCCTATTGTTGAAGCCTTCCCTAAGCTGAAAGTGGTGTTTGAACACATTACCACAGCAGATGCTGCAAGTTTCGTAGCGGGCGCGAGCGAATTTGTGGGCGCAACTATCACGCCTCAGCACTTATTGCTTAATCGCAATGATTTACTGGTTGGCGGCGTACGTCCTCATAACTATTGCCTGCCAGTACTTAAGCGCAATACCCATCAAAAAGCGTTGCGCGATATGGTGGCAAGTGGCAACAAGAAGTTCTTTTTAGGCACTGATTCTGCACCTCATGCTAAGCATAAAAAAGAGAATGCTTGCGGGTGCGCAGGTTGTTATAGCGCATGGTCTGCTATTGAACTTTATGCAGAAGTGTTCGAGCAATTAGGTGCAATAGATAAGCTTGAAGGCTTTGCTAGCCATTACGGTGCAGACTTTTATGGTTTACCGCGAAATACAACTACAATGACGTTAGTAAAAGAGTCGTGGACGGTGCCAGAACAAGTAACCCTAGCTGATGGCACCGATATGGTTCCATTTTTTGCGGGGCAAACGCTACAGTGGAAATTAGAAAAGGCATTTCAAGCGTAAGCTTGTTCTATATGGTTTGTACGCGTGCCCTGTGGAACGTTTCCATAAGGGCACAAACGCTCTTCTACACCTATTCAAACGATTTTACTGACACTTTTCCATCATCTCACTTTCTTCGAAGGGTGACATGATGAACCAAGAATATGGCGTAGCTCATCATATAGAACATGGTGTAGTTAACTTTTGGAACCCAAATTAATGACCGTTGAAACAGTTAAGCATTTAGATATAAACCCTGCCATCGTTAAAGCACTAGACTCTCAAGGCATTCACCAACTTTCTCCTATACAGGCGCAGTCGCTTCCTGAAGCTTTGCAGGGAAAAGATGTGATTGGTCAGGCGCAAACAGGTAGCGGTAAAACTTTATGTTTCGTGATCCCTGCCTTACAGCACATTGAAGTTAACGATTTTACTACGCAAGCTATTATGCTTTGCCCAACCCGCGAGCTTGCAGATCAAGTCGCGCAGCAGTGTCGTACTGCGGCTAAAAATATCGGAAATATTAAAGTAACCACCTTATGTGGCGGGCAGCCCATGGGGCCGCAAATTCAGTCGTTAAAACACAGTCCTCACATTATTGTAGGTACGCCTGGTCGCGTGATGGACCATGTGGAAAAGCGCCGTATTGATTTACGTCATGTACAGCTCCGTGTGCTTGATGAAGCCGACCGTATGTTAGATATGGGCTTTGAAGATGATTTACGCATTATCTTCGGACAGACGCCAACACAAGTGCAAACTCTACTGTTTTCAGCAACTTTCACCGAACAAATCGAGCGTGTAGCGAAGCAGTACTTGCATAACCCGGTAACCTGTAAGGTAGAAACTCAAGAGAGTAAGCCGGCAATTACTCAGTTAGGCTATAACGTGTTGCCACATACCAGAACGCAGGCGCTAAAAGCCGTATTAACCGAATATCAGCCTAAAAATGCGATTGTATTCTGTAACCGTAAAACACAGGTCAATGAAGTTGTTGAAGAGTTAATAGAAGATGGTTTCAGTGCTAAAGGGCTTCAAGGTGATATGGAACAGCATCAAAGAACCTCAGTGCTTATGCAGTTTGCAAGCGACGCGCTACAAGTGCTTGTGGCTACCGACGTTGCTGCACGTGGATTAGACATCGATGATGTTGCATGTGTGATTAACTACACAGTAAGTGAAGAGCCTGAAACCCACATTCACCGCATAGGGCGTACGGCACGTGCGGGCGCTAAAGGCATGGCGATAACGCTAGTAAGCGATGAAGAAGAACATTTCTTACGAAAGATAGAAGTATTGCAAGAAAGTGATATACCGCTTAAGGGCGCACAAAGCTTGCGTTTTCATAAAAATAAAATTACCCAGCCTGATTTTACCTGTATTTCATTAAGTGCAGGTAAAAAGGAAAAGCTTCGCCCAGGTGACTTGGTCGGCGCGCTTACCAAAGATGCAGGCATTCCAGGCGATGACTTAGGTAAAATTAAAGTGCAAAACAGCATGAGTTTTGTCGCTGTGAAAACCCGAAGCGTGAAAAAAGCCATGACCCAGTTTAGAGAAGGTAAGATTAAAGGTAAGCGTATTAGAGCCCGAAAACTTTAACGAGCGCTTTAATAAGTAAGTATTTAACTTATAGAAAGGAAGGTTATTGTGGTTGCTGAAACCGATTTGAGCGTGTTACTGAAAAATTTAAACCCAGTGGCAAGTAGTGAAAATTACGTTTTCACTACTTTGCCTGCTGACAGATTAACCAGCTCGTTGATTTCAGCGGCTAAGGGCATGTTTCAGGAGCGCGAGGGCACCACGCTTATTCTTCCGGTAGCCGCTGCCGAGAAAGCTAACTTGCCATATGAAGGATATTATTGCTGTATAACCTGCGAAGTACATTCTAGTTTGGAAGCAGTAGGCATGACCGCTGCTATGTCTACTGCGTTAGGCAAAGCTGGAATAAGTGCTAACGTGGTGGCGGCTTATTATCACGACCATATTTTCGTAACAGCTGAAAAGGTCGACTTGGCGATAGACGTTTTAACTTCGCTATCTGACTAGACCTGATCATTCTCTTTCTGCCTATTCTCTTTTCTTAAAAAACAATTATTGCTTAATCCGTATTCACGACGCAAAAAAAAGCCCCATGTTTGACACATCAAACATGGGGCTTTAATTATCGTAGCTCACGTGTGCTACTTAAGGTAAGTGGATTACCAAATTTTCACGCGTTCTTCTGGCGGCAGGTACAATGCATCGTCTTCGGTTACGTTAAACGCTTCGTAGAATTCTGGTACGTTGCGCACAGCGCCGTTGGTACGGAACTTAGTAGGAGAGTGCGTATCGGTCTGCACCTGGCTGCGCAGTGCTTCCTCACGGTATTTACTCGCCCAAACCTGACCATAACCGATAAATACACGCTGGTCGCCAGTAAAGCCATCTAGTTCAGGGGCTTCTTTACCATCAAGAGACAAGTGGTAAGCTTTAAGCGCAATACTAATACCGCCCAGGTCACCAATGTTTTCACCTAGGGTATATTCGCCGTTTACGTGTAAATCAGGCAGAACCTCAAACTGGTTATACTGTTCAATCAAGTTTGCAGTACGTGCTTCAAACTCGTTGCGATCTTCATCGGTCCACCAGTTTCTTAGTACACCATCACCGTCAAAGGTTGAGCCTGAATCATCGAATCCGTGACCTATTTCGTGTCCGATTACTGCGCCAATACCACCGTAGTTCACCGCGTCTTCTGCATTCATATCAAAAAATGGGGGCTGAAGGATAGCTGCAGGGAACACAATTTCGTTAAGCGGTGGATTGTAGTAAGCATTAACGGTTTGTGGGGTCATGCCCCACTCGTGGGTCCACACTGGGCCGCCTTGTTTCTTCAGCATCTCTTCATATAGCACGTCAGAAGAGCGCTTAAGGTTACCGAATAAGTCGCTGGCGTTAACCGTTAGTGCTGAATAATCTCGCCACTGATCTGGATAACCAATTTTCACGGTAAACTTAGACAGTTTGTCTAGCGCTTGCGCACGAGTTTCGTCCGTCATCCAGTCTAGGTTTTCAATACTTTCTTTGTAAGCTAACAGCAGGTTATTAACCATTTCCATCATGCGATCTTTCGCTTCTGGCGGAAAATGCTGTTTTACATAAACTTTACCGATAAGCTCGCCAACGTGAGCGTTCGAAAGACTCACTGCTCGACGCCACTGTGGCTGCTGCTCTTCTACGCCGCGAAGCACTTTGCTGTAGAAATTGAAGTTTGCCTCATCAAGCTCGGCATTTAATTGACTGGCTGAAGCATTTAAAACGCCCCATTTAAGAAACGTCTTCCAGTCTTCTAGCGAGGTTTCGGCTATAACGCCATCAATGTTTTGCATATAGTCTTTTTGCAAAATGCCTAGTGAAGGAATTTCACTGATGTCAGCTTCAGCAAGATAGGCATCCCAGTTAAACTTAGGCATCAATGCTTTAAGTTCTTCAATCGAAAGCTTGTTATAGTTTGCGGCAAAGTTACGGGCCTGCTCTTTCTTCATGTGCAATTGAGCAATTTTAGTCTCAAGCTTGAAAAGCATATCGGCACTTTCTTTTGGTGCTTCGAAACCCGCGAGTTCAAACATAGTTTGAATATGCTTAACGTAAGCGTCACGAATGGTTTGTGACGTTTCGTCGTCTTTAAAATAGTACTCGCGCTCAGGCAGCCCAAGACCGGCTTGCCATGTGTACATCAGATATTCTTTTGGCGACTTAAGATCAGGGTATTGTGTTAGGCTAAATGGTGTACCGTAGCCATAGCGAGCAGCATAGGCAAAATACTCAGCAAGATCGGTATAGTCTTCAATAGCCTCAATCTTGGATAGTTCAGGTTTTATTGGTGTTACACCAAGCTTGTTGCGGGTTTCCATATCCATATAGGCACGGTAAAAATCACCCACTTTCTGTTCGTCGCTTCCCGCTTTAAAGTCACCTTCGGCAGAGGATTTAATAATATCCATAACATGGTCTTGCGCTTCATCACGAAGAATAACGAAAGAACCGTAGCTTGACTTATCTGCTGGTATTTCAAAATTATCAAACCAATTACCGTTAACGTAGCGGAAGAAGTCATCACCAGGGTCTACAGACAGGTCCATATTCTCTTTAATGACGCCTGAAGAAAGCTGTTGCTGAGCTTCTTCAGTAGCAGCGCTTTGGTTTTGTTGTTCTGTCGATGAGTTTTGTGGGCTACAGGCTGTTAAGGCCAGTGCCACGCTTAAGCTTAAAACGCTACGTAACATTTAGAGTTTTCCTTTTCATTCTGACTGGGCAGTGTTTAGGCTTGCCGTTTATAGTTTTTTGCGCGTTGTAAGGGCCTTTAGATCCATAAGAATGACCTTTGCATCCATAAGAATATTGGGGCGTAACACGCGTGGTTTTTCTAACGTTTTAGCATGATGGTAGTGATAGAAAAAGTGTTTATAGTGAAAATACACAGCTTGTAACAACTTGGAAGACTAAGTTCGCTATAGTGTTCTGTATTGACCTCATCACAACATTCAAGGAACGGCAATGGACTTACATAATACTCCTTTTGATAGCGTATCACCTTGCGAGTACGCCGATGCCCTGGCCAGAGAGCAGTTCATGCACTATGGGATAAGGCCATTGTGGGAAGGCATGCCCCGCATTGCAGGCCCAGCATTTACTGTAAAATGTGAACCGGGTGACCACCTTATGCTGCATGCTGCCATCTATCGCGCGAGCCCCGGTGATATCATTGTGGTCGAAGCTGACGATGAGTTCGCGGTCGCGGGCGGTAACGTTTGCGCGATAGCCCAGTCTCGTGGCATTAAAGGCTTCGTTGTCGATGGTGTCATACGTGACCTTGCCGAAACTCGTGAAAACAAATTTCCGGTATTCGCGAGAGGCGTTATACCCAAGCCGGGTGCCAAAAAGTGTATATCGCCGTTAAATGAGCCGGTAACCTGCGGTGGTGTTGTGGTTAACGCACGCGACATAATTGTGGCGGACGAGGAGGGCATTGCAGTTATCCCAAAAGATGAGGCGCTAGCAGCTTTTGACATCGCCCAAAAGCGCGCACAAAAAGACGGTTCTATGTCGTTAGAACAGTGGCAGGCTGAACACGCTGAAAAAGTAGAAAGCATACTCGCTAAATTAGGCTTTGCAGAGTAAAGGCTTGCAGAAAGTTAGCTATGCTTTGACTGGTTTTTGATAATCTCTTCACTAAGCCCTTCATTAAGCCCCTCACTAAGCAAAAATAGGTGCAAAATATTAACCAATATTAAATGAGCTTTGCGGTAAAAAAGCACCGCAAAGTTCAACACACTTTCAGTTATCGTGTAGAATTGTGACCTAAGCATTTTGGGCATACGTAAACGTGCTCTGTCACCGAATAATTAACGAGTTCTACATGTTTTCATTTTTTGAAAAGCTGACCAAGCCTTTCCCCGACACACCGCCTACCCAACCGCCAACAGGTATCGTTGCCTTTTGTAAGTACTACACCAAAGGCATGTGGGGCGTAATCCTTACTGTTTCGGTGCTAAGTGCTATTGTTGCCATGTTAGAAGTGGCGCTTTTTGGATTTCTAGGCCAGTTGGTAGACTGGTTTTCTGAACAAAGCCGCGAAACCTTTTTAGAAGACCAAAAAGTCACGCTTATTGGCATGGGTTTAACGGTTCTTGTTTTCATTCCTTTGTTTATTTTGTTGCGCTCACTGTTTTCTCGTCAGTCCTTGATGGGTAATTACCCCATGCGAATTAGATGGCAGGCACACCGCTACTTGCTTGGGCAAAGTTTAACCTTTTTCCACGACGAATTTGCCGGCCGTGTGGCTACTAAGGTGATGCAAACTGCACTATCGGTAAGAGAAACCGTGACCAAGGTTCTCGATTTGCTGGTGTATATCAGCGTTTATTTTATCTCTATGGTTGTGCTTATATTCAGCACTGACTGGCGCTTAGCTATGCCGCTTATCGTGTGGTTCTTTGTGTACATTGGTATCTTAAAAGTGCTGGTACCTAAACTAAAAGAAGTATCGCAAAAGCAAGCCGACGCGCGCTCATTAATGACTGGCCGTATTGTGGATAGTTACACCAATATCACCACAGTAAAACTGTTTTCGCATAGCCGCCGAGAAGCTGATTATGCAAAAGAAAGCATGGATGGTTTTCTTAAAACGGTTTACCCACAAATGCGTTTGGTTACCGTATTGGAATTTTGTGTGGAAATGGCTAATGCCATTCTTATCTTTACCATTGGCGCATTGTCTGTGTATTTGTGGATGGAAAACATTGCGAGCCCCGGTGATATTGCCATTGCTATTAGTTTGTGTTTGCGTTTAAACGGTATGTCGCACTGGGTAATGTGGGAAGTTTCAGGTTTGTTTGAGAACTTAGGTACAGTGCAAGATGGCATGAATACCTTAGCGCAGCCAATTGCAGTAAAAGATAAACCTAAGGCTAACGCACTCAAAGTAAATGGCGGCGGAATTAACTTCGACAACGTGAACTTTTCTTATGCGGGTGCTGATGACAAACCTATTGATGTGTTTAAGAACTTAGATTTAGACATTAAGCCAGGTGAGAAAGTAGGGTTAGTGGGGCGCTCTGGTGCAGGTAAATCGACCTTAGTAAACTTATTAATGCGTTTTTACGACACCCAAAGTGGCCGTATTGTTATTGATGGGCAGGATATTACCCAAGTGGGCCAGGAAACCCTACGAGCAAAAATCAGTATGGTTACGCAGGATACCTCGTTGATGCACCGTTCTGTACGCGACAATATTTTATACGGGCGTACGGATGCGACCGAAGAGGATATGGTAAGGGCGGCTAGGCAAGCCGAAGCGCACGAATTTATTCTTACACTCACCGATAGTCACGGTAGGACAGGTTACGACGCCCATGTAGGTGAGCGCGGTGTGAAGCTTTCAGGAGGGCAGCGTCAGCGTATTGCTATTGCGCGTGTACTACTAAAAGACGCACCTGTACTGGTGCTAGACGAAGCAACATCAGCACTGGATTCAGAAGTTGAAGCGGCCATTCAGGCTTGTTTGGACAAGGTCATGGAAGGTAAGACCGTGCTGGCTATTGCGCATCGCTTATCGACCATTGCACAAATGGACAGGTTACTTGTTTTGGATAAAGGTAACATTGTTGAGCAGGGCACACACGCTGAGCTTATCGCTCAAAATGGCATTTATGCGAAGCTCTGGGCACACCAAACCGGCGGATTTATTGGTGTTGAATAGGAAATTTGATAAATAGTGTTCAATCGCAGAAGGGATGGATAAACCGCTTGTATCTTGAAAGTGGTTAAGTATAATACGCGTCCCTCCCTTGCGATACCGCACTTTCCTTAGAAAAGACGCACAACTCACAAGGGCAGTGTAAGTAAATTTTGTCTTTTAGACACCACAGGGGTGTAGTTCGAATTGGTAGAACAGCGGTCTCCAAAACCGATGGTTGGGGGTTCGAGTCCCTCCACCCCTGCCAAATTTACTTAAACTAAGAATCTTTAAATTGCGCATTGAATGAGTGCGTAAAACAACGACGCTGTAGTGCTAGGATCGTAACATGAGCGAAAAGACGGAAAATCAGTCCAGTGCATTGGACATGTTTAAATGGGTAGTGGTTTTTGCATTACTTGCCGGTTTAGTAACCGCTAATACAATGTACGGTGAGATCTCGGTACTATACCGTGCTATCGCTATTGTTGTAGTAGTTGGTATAGCTGGTTTTATCGCGGCAACTACCGAAAAAGGTAGCACCTTCTTGAGCTTTGCTAAAGAGTCTCGCACAGAAGTTCGCAAGGTTGTGTGGCCTACTCGTCAAGAGGCGAACCAGACTACCCTTATTGTGCTTGCAGCGACGTTAATTATGGCACTAATTTTATGGGGACTAGACGGCATTATCGTTCGTGTAGTTGGCTTTATTACTGGAATAGGAGCATAAACGTATGTCTGAAGAAGAAGCAGTAAAGAAAAGATGGTACGTAGTTCAGGCCTATTCGCAATATGAGGCTCGCGTTAAGAAGACCCTGCTTGAATACATCAAAATGCACAACATGGAAGACTACTTCGGTCAGGTACTAGTACCAACAGAAGAAGTAGTAGAAATGCGTGCGGGTCAAAAGCGTAAGTCTGAGCGCAAGTTCTACCCTGGTTATGTATTGGTAGAAATGGCAATGACGGAAGAGTCTTGGCACTTAGTGAAAAGCGTACCTCGTGTACTTGGTTTCATCGGTGGTACATCTGACCGCCCTATGCCTATCACGCAAAAAGAAGCTGATGCTATCTTAAATCGTCTTGAAGAAAACGTTGATAAGCCAAGACCAAAAACTTTGTTCGAGCCAGGCGAAGTTATTCGTGTTACCGACGGCCCGTTTGCAGACTTCAACGGTGTGGTAGAAGAAGTCGACTACGAAAAGAGCCGCGTAAAAGTATCGGTACTTATCTTCGGTCGTTCTACACCGGTAGACCTAGAATTTGGTCAGGTAGAAAAAGGCTAAGCCTTTTCTGCTAAACACACTTTAAAAAAGCCCCTTTGAAAGGGGCTTTTTTGTAGGTGATAACTGGTTAAACGACGTAGTCGTAAAAATACTGACCTTTCGATGGTTTTTTATTCTAAATAGCCCTTGCATAGTAATTAATCACCTTATATAATGCGCGCCCTTTTAAACGGAAACGGGAAGCCGATTGAGCAAATAATCTCTGTATTTGCGAGGCGTTAGACCCAAACAAGAGAGCATGTAAAATGGCTAAAAAAGTAAGCGGTATTATCAAGCTTCAGGTTGCAGCTGGCGCTGCTAACCCAAGTCCACCGGTTGGTCCTGCACTAGGTCAGCACGGTGTAAACATCATGGAATTCTGTAAGGCTTTCAACGCGAAAACTGAAAGTCTTGAGAAAGGCGCTCCAGTACCAGTAGAAATTACTGTATACGAAGATCGCTCTTTCACATTCGAAACTAAGACTCCTCCTGCGTCTTACCTGCTTAAGAAAGCAGCGGGCATCAAGAGTGGTTCTGGCCGTCCTAACACTGAAAAAGTGGGTAAAGTTACTCGCGCTCAGTTGGAAGAGATTGCTAAAACTAAAGAGCCAGACCTTACTGCAGCTGATCTAGATGCAGCGGTACGCACTATCGCGGGTTCTGCTCGCTCAATGGGCTTGAACGTAGAGGACTAATCGAATGGCTAAATTAACTAAACGCGCTCGCCTAGTACGCGACAAAGTTGACTCTACTAAAGAGTACGAAATCAACGAAGCAGTAGCGCTTCTTAAAGAACTAGCAACTGCTAAGTTCGCAGAAAGCGTTGACGTATCTGTAAACCTTGGTATCGATGCGAAGAAATCTGACCAGAACGTTCGTGGTGCAACTGTACTACCTAATGGTACTGGTAAAGACGTTCGCGTTGCAGTATTCACTCAAGGTGCAAATGCTGAAGCAGCGAAAGAAGCTGGTGCAGATATCGTTGGTATGGACGACTTAGCTGAGCAAGTTAAGAAAGGCGAAATGAACTTTGACGTAGTAGTTGCTAGCCCAGACGCGATGCGTGTTGTTGGTCAACTAGGTCAAATCTTAGGTCCACGTGGCCTTATGCCTAACCCTAAAACTGGCACTGTAACGCCTGACGTTGCAACTGCAGTTAAGAACGCTAAAGCTGGTCAGGTACGCTACCGTAACGATAAGAACGGTATCATCCACGCTAGCATCGGTAAGATTGCGTTCGAAGCGAACCAAATTCAAGAAAACCTTGAAGCGCTACTTGAAGCACTGAAGAAAGCTAAGCCTTCTTCTGCTAAAGGTACATACATCAAGAAGATCAGCCTAAGCACTACAATGGGTGCTGGTGTTGCTCTTGATAAGGCTTCTGTAGGTCTTTAATTTCGTTGGGCATAGGCTCATCGAAATCTCTTAAAGGTTATGGGTTGGAGCTGTGACAATTAGCAGTGCTAATAAGCAGCTCCCGTCCAAGACCGCAGGTGCGGTGTGGTGAAAGAGGTAAGAGAACTTTCACAGTCAACACACTGCTTAATACAACAACCTGCGCAGACGGTGGTTTGACTCAGACTCTCTGGGGTAACAAACACCGTAGAGCGGTATCAACCATGAGGGTTGGTATCAATCTGTGAACCCTGATGGCGTGAGTAGGTAACTACACACAAAATCAGATACAAAGAGGTGAACTCAGTGGCACTAGGTTTAGCAGCAAAAAAAGAGATCGTAGCAGAAGTTTCTGAAGTTGCGTCTCGCGCTCTATCCGTAGCCGTTGCTGAATACCGTGGGATGGAAGTTGCAGAACTGACTGAACTACGTGTTAAAGCTCGTGAGCAAGGCGTATACCTAAAGGTTGTACGTAACACTCTTGCAAAGCGTGCTCTAGCAGACAGTCAATTTGCAGACTTAGACAGCGCCCTAACTGGCCCGCTTATCTATGGTTTCTCTATCGACGCACCAGGCGGTGCGGCACGTCTTTTCAAAGACTTCGGTAAGACTAACGATAAGCTTAAAGTTACAGCACTATCTATTGGTAGCGGTCTTCTTGGTCCAGAGAAATTGGACGCAGTTGCAGCACTACCTACCCGCGACGAAGCGCTTGCGAAACTACTTGCAACCTTCAAAGCACCAGTTGGGAAATTCGTTCAAACAATCAACGAAGTTCCTGGCAAGTTTGTGCGCGTATTGGCGGCGGTCAAAGACACCAAGTAATTGGCGTTTTTGGCATATTGATTTTTTTAACATTTTATACCCAGGAGTTTAGAGAACATGGCTCTAACTAAAGAAGATATCTTAAACGCAATCGCTGAAATGCCGGTAATGGAACTGGTAGAACTAATTGAAGCGGCTGAAGAGAAATTCAACGTATCTGCTGCAGCTGCTGTTGCTGTTGCTGGTCCAGCTGCTGGCGGCGACGCTGCTGCTGCAGAAGAAAAGACTGAATTCGACGTTGTAATGACTTCATTCGGTGGCAACAAAGTTGCAGTTATCAAAGCAGTTCGCGGCGCGACTGGCCTAGGTCTTAAAGAAGCTAAAGAAGTAGTTGAGTCTGCTCCTAAAGCTATCAAAGAAGGCGTAAGCAAAGATGAAGCTGAAGCACTTAAGAAAGAGCTTGAAGAAGCTGGTGCAGAAGTAGAAATCAAGTAATCTGACCTAGTCAGATTATTGCCTGAGACGGCAAGGCTGGTGGTTTTTTGAACCACCAGCCTTTTTGCGCTGTATAGTGTGTAGAAACTAACCCTTGGTTACACTACTTAAAGCGCCATTCGGAAATACCCATAAAAAGCATAAAAATCCAACAAGTTAACTAATAATTGGTTAAATTTTGTTGTATGCTGGTGTATCTGCCCGAAAAAGGGTTGTGGAAGTTTGTTGCTTAGTGCGCCATTTGAAACGCAGCTTTTAGCCCATAGCACGCGTTTTAAAGCATTTTGCAGCAGGTTGGGTCATAAATCAGCAGGCTGAGGAACCCATGGTTTACTCTTATAGCGAAAAGAAACGTATCCGTAAGGATTTTGGCAAACGCCCACAGGTACTGGAAATTCCATACCTTCTTTCAATTCAGCTTGATTCTTTCAAAAAGTTTATTGAGACCGATCCGGAAGCTCAATACGGTTTGGAAGCAGCATTTCGTTCCGTTTTTCCAATTAAAAGCTACTCAGGTAGTTCAGAGCTTCAATATGTAAGCTACCGCCTGGGAGAGCCAGTTTTCGACGTTAAAGAATGTCAAATTCGTGGCGTAACTTTCTCTGCTCCGTTAAGAGTAAAACTACGGTTAGTGTTGTTCGATAAAGACGCTGCCCCAGGTACCGTAAAAGATATTAAAGAACAAGAAGTGTACATGGGCGAGATCCCATTGATGACTGAGAACGGTACGTTCGTTATCAATGGTACTGAGCGTGTTATCGTGTCACAGCTACACCGTTCACCTGGTGTATTCTTTGATCACGACAAAGGTAAAACCCACTCGTCAGGTAAAGTGCTTTATAACGCACGTGTAATTCCTTACCGTGGTTCGTGGTTAGACTTCGAGTTTGACCCGAAAGATAACCTGTTTGTACGTATTGACCGTCGTCGTAAATTGCCTGCAACTATTATCTTGCGCGCACTTGAAATGACGTCTGAAGAAATCCTTGATACTTTCTTCGACAAAGTTGGCGTACGTATCAACAAAGACAAGTTGATGATGGAAGTGGTTCCAGATCGCCTTCGTGGTGAAACTGCTGCATTTGACATCATTGACGGTGAAGGCAACGTTGTTGTTGAAACTGGTCGTCGTATCTCAGCACGTCATACTCGTGCACTAGAGAAAGCAGGTCTTACTGAGCTAGAAGTTCCAGCTGATTACCTAATTGGCCGCGTATACGCAGCTACTTACGTAAACGAAGACACTGGCGAAGTTATTGTAAGCGCGAACGAAGAACTTACCCTTGAGAACCTAGCGGCGCTAAGCCAAGCGGGTATCAAAGAGTTCGAAACGCTTTACATCAACGAACTTGACCACGGTTCATATATTTCAGATACACTTCGTATCGACTCTTCAACTAACCGCTTAGAAGCACTAGTTGAAATTTACCGTATGATGCGCCCTGGTGAACCACCAACAAAAGACGCAGCAGAAACCTTGTTCGATAACTTGTTCTTCTCTGACGAACGTTACGATCTATCTTCTGTTGGCCGCATGAAGTTCAACCGCCGTCTAGGCCGTGAAGAGCTTATTGGTTCAGGCACGCTAGATAAAGAAGACATTATTTCTGTAATGAAGCAGCTAATAATGATTCGTGACGGTAAAGACGAAGTAGATGATATCGATCACCTAGGTAACCGTCGTATCCGTTCTGTCGGTGAAATGGCAGAGAACCAATTCCGCGTTGGTCTTGTACGTGTAGAACGTGCAGTTAAAGAGCGTCTAAGCTTAGGCGATCTAGACAACGTAATGCCACAGGACCTAATTAACGCTAAGCCTATCTCGGCTGCGGTAAAAGAGTTCTTCGGTTCATCTCAGCTTTCTCAGTTCATGGACCAAAACAACCCGCTATCAGAAGTAACGCACAAGCGTCGTATTTCTGCATTAGGCCCGGGTGGTCTTACACGTGAACGTGCAGGCTTCGAGGTTCGAGACGTACACCCGACTCACTATGGTCGTCTATGTCCAATCGAAACGCCGGAAGGCCCGAACATCGGTCTTATCAACTCATTGGCGAGCTTTGCGCGCACCAATGACTTCGGTTTCCTTGAAACACCTTTCCGTCGCATTGTTGACGGTGTGGTAACAGACGAAATCGATTACTTATCTGCAATTGAAGAAGGTCAATTCGCAATCGCTCAGGCTAACATTGCGCTGACTGAGAATGGCGAGTTGGTAGACGACCTAATTCCATGTCGTCACCGCGGTGAAACAACTTTGATGCCAACTGAAGACATCAAATACATGGACGTTTCACCACAGCAAATCGTTTCAATTGCTGCGAGCATTATTCCATTCCTAGAGCACGATGATGCAAACCGTGCACTTATGGGTGCGAACATGCAACGTCAGGCAGTACCTACATTGCGCGCTGATAAGCCGCTAGTTGGTACCGGTATGGAAAGAACTATCGCGGTTGACTCAGGTGTTACTGTAGTTGCTAAGCGCGGTGGTGTGGTTGACTATGTTGATGCCAGCCGTATCGTAATTAAAGTAGACGAAGATGAAATGCTTCCAGGTGAAGCGGGTATCGATATCTACAACCTGACTAAATACACACGTTCTAACCAGAACACTTGTATCAATCAGAAGCCTACTTGTAGTGTTGGCGACCCGATTGTTACTGGTGACGTGCTAGCTGACGGTCCTTCAACAGACCTAGGTGATCTTGCACTTGGTCAGAACATGCGTATCGCGTTCATGCCGTGGAATGGTTACAACTTCGAGGATTCAATCCTCATTTCTGAGCGTGTAGCACAGGAAGACCGTTTCACTACAATCCATATTCAAGAGCTTAGCTGTATCGCTCGTGATACTAAGCTTGGGCCTGAAGAGATTTCTTCTGATATCCCGAACGTGGGTGAATCTGCACTAAGCAAGCTTGATGAATCAGGTGTTGTTTACATCGGTGCGGAAGTGAAAGGCGGTGATATCCTTGTAGGTAAAGTAACGCCTAAAGGTGAAACTCAGCTTACGCCAGAAGAGAAACTACTACGTGCAATCTTCGGTGAAAAAGCGTCTGACGTTAAAGATACGTCTCTACGTGTACCTAACTCTGTTCACGGTACCGTAATTGACGTTCAAGTATTTACCCGTGACGGTGTAGAGAAAGACAAGCGTGCGCTAGAAATTGAAGACATGCAGCTACGTCAGGTTAAGAAAGACCTTACTGATGAGTTCGAAATTCTTGCAGACGGTATCTTTGCCCGTGCACAGACTGCACTTCTACGTGCTGGTGTTGACCAAGCTAAGCTTGACAGCCTACCGCGTGAAAAGTGGTTTGAAATTGCACTCAACAGCGAAGATGCACAGCTAGAGCTAGACCAAATCGCTGATCAACACGCTGAAATTAAAGCGGACTTCGATAAGAAGTTTGAAACTAAGCGTCGTAAGATCACACAAGGTGATGACCTAGCGCCTGGCGTACTTAAGATTGTTAAGGTTTACCTTGCGGTTAAGCGCCACATCCAACCGGGTGACAAGATGGCCGGACGTCACGGTAACAAAGGTGTTATCTCGACTATCCAGCCTGTAGAAGACATGCCATACGATGCTAACGGTACGCCGGTAGATATCGTTCTTAACCCACTAGGTGTACCGTCTCGTATGAACATCGGTCAGATCCTAGAAACTCACTTGGGTATGGCTGCACACGGTCTTGGTGTGAAGATTGATCGCATGATTAAAGAGCAGCGTGAGCTGGCTGAACTGCGTGAATTCTTGAAGAAGGTGTACGAACTTGGTGAAAATCACCAAGAAGTTGACATCGATAACTTCACAGACCACGAAGTACGTCGCTTAGCAGAAAACCTTCGTAAGGGTGTTCCAATTGCAACACCTGTATTCGACGGTGCTCGTGAATCAGAAATCAAAGAAATGCTGAAGCTTGCTGATATTCCAGAAAGCGGTCAGATTTCATTGTTCGACGGTCGTACCGGTCGCGAGTTTGAGCGTCCAGTTACGGTTGGTTACATGTACATGCTGAAACTGAACCACTTAGTAGACGACAAGATGCACGCGCGTTCTACGGGTTCTTACAGCCTTGTTACACAGCAGCCTCTTGGTGGTAAAGCACAGTTTGGTGGTCAGCGCTTCGGTGAGATGGAAGTGTGGGCACTTGAAGCATACGGTGCAGCATATACCCTTCAGGAAATGCTTACTGTTAAGTCAGATGACGTTAACGGCCGTACCAAGATGTACAAGAACATCGTCGATGGCGACCACAGAATGGAACCTGGCATGCCAGAATCATTCAACGTACTACTTAAAGAAATTCGCTCGTTGGGTATCAACATCGAGCTTGAAGAAAAGTAATACGGCAATCGCCGCGTAATGTTATGAGATGGCCCGGCGCTTGCGCCGGGTTCTAGAGACTGACTCCGCTGGGAGAGTAATGTGAAAGACTTATTAAAGTTTCTAAAGCAACAAAACAAGACCGAAGAATTCGATAATATTCGAATCGGTCTGTCTTCACCTGACATGATTCGTTCATGGTCATTCGGTGAAGTTAAAAAGCCTGAAACAATTAACTACCGTACGTTCAAGCCTGAGCGTGACGGTCTGTTCTGTGCGCGTATCTTCGGTCCGGTTAAAGACTACGAATGTCTTTGCGGTAAGTATAAGCGCCTTAAGCACCGTGGTGTTATCTGTGAGAAGTGTGGCGTTGAAGTTACACTGACTAAAGTACGTCGTGAGCGTATGGGCCACATTGAGCTAGCTAGTCCAGTAGCACATATCTGGTTCCTTAAATCACTTCCGTCTCGTATCGGCCTAATGCTTGATATGACACTTCGTGATATTGAACGTGTACTTTACTTTGAATCATACGTGGTTACAGAGCCGGGTATGACGACCCTTGAGCGCAGCCAACTTCTTAACGAAGAAGAGTACTTGGATGCACTTGAAGAGCACGGTGACGAGTTTGAAGCGAAGATGGGTGCTGAAGCAGTATTCGATCTTCTTACAGTTCTAGATGTTGACGCAGATGTTGCGGCTATGCGTGAAGAACTGCCTTCAATCAACTCTGAAACTAAGCGTAAGAAAATTACGAAGCGCCTTAAGTTGCTTGAGTCATTCCAACAGTCTGGTAACAAGCCAGAGTGGATGATCATGACGGTACTTCCGGTACTTCCACCAGATTTACGTCCTCTAGTACCACTAGATGGCGGCCGTTTTGCTACGTCTGACCTTAACGATCTTTACCGTCGTGTAATTAACCGTAATAACCGTCTTAAGCGTCTTCTAGACCTTGCTGCTCCAGACATTATCGTACGCAACGAAAAGCGTATGCTTCAAGAGTCTGTTGATGCACTTCTAGATAACGGACGTCGTGGTCGTGCGATTACTGGTTCTAACAAGCGTCCACTTAAGTCGCTTGCAGATATGATTAAAGGTAAGCAAGGTCGTTTCCGTCAAAACCTTCTTGGTAAGCGTGTTGACTACTCAGGCCGTTCTGTAATTACCGTTGGTCCTACACTACGTCTTCACCAGTGTGGTCTTCCTAAGAAGATGGCACTTGAGCTATTTAAGCCGTTTATCTACGGTAAGCTTGAAGGTCGTGGTCTTGCGACAACAATCAAAGCAGCTAAGAAGCTTGTAGAGCGCGAAGCACCAGAGGTTTGGGACGTACTAGACGACGTTATCCGCGAACACCCGGTACTACTTAACCGTGCACCTACACTTCACCGTTTGGGTATCCAAGCATTCGAACCTACACTAATCGAAGGTAAAGCGATTCAGCTTCACCCACTAGTGTGTGCGGCGTACAACGCCGACTTCGATGGTGACCAAATGGCGGTACACGTACCGTTGACAATCGAAGCACAGCTAGAAGCACGTGCACTTATGATGTCAACGAACAACATCCTGTCACCAGCGAACGGTGAGCCAATCATCGTACCTTCACAGGACGTTGTATTGGGTCTTTATTACCTAACGCGTGACAAAGTAAACGGCTTGGGCGAAGGCATGGTATTCACCAGCCCGAATGAAGCAGAAAAAGCATACCGTACAGGTAATGCTGAGCTTCACTCGCGCGTTAAAGTACGTATTACTGAATATGACATCGATGAAGATGGCAACAAAACTGAGAAAGTAACCCTAACTGACACTACTGTTGGTCGTGCGATTTTCTCATTGATCCTTCCAAAGGGTCTGCCGTTTGAAATCATCAACCAGGCGATGGGCAAGAAGCAAATTTCAAAACTATTGAATGCTTGTTACCGTACGCTAGGTCTGAAAGACACAGTAATTGCTGCTGACCAAATCATGTATACCGGTTTCCACTACGCGATGATTGCGGGTGCGTCTGTTGGTATCGACGATATGGTTATCCCTGCTGCTAAGAAAGAAATTATCGACGCGGCGGAAGCAGAAGTTATCGAAATTCAGGAACAGTTCCAAAACGGTCTTGTTACCGCGGGTGAGCGTTACAACAAAGTTATCGATATCTGGTCAAATGCCAACGAAAAAGTTGCTAAGGCCATGATGGATAACCTTAAGACTGACATCGTAATTAACCGCGATGGCGAAGAAGAAGAGCAATCATCATTTAACTCTGTTTACATGATGGCCGACTCGGGTGCTCGTGGTAGTGCCGCTCAGATTCGTCAGCTTGCTGGTATGCGTGGTCTGATGGCTAAGCCAGATGGCTCAATCATCGAAACCCCAATTACGGCGAACTTCCGTGAAGGTCTGAACGTACTACAGTACTTCATCTCAACTCACGGTGCTCGTAAAGGTCTAGCGGATACCGCACTTAAGACAGCTAACTCTGGTTACCTAACCCGTCGTCTAGTAGACGTTGCACAAGACTTGGTAATCACTAACGACGACTGTGGCACATTCGAAGGTGTTCAAATGACACCACTAATCGAAGGTGGTGACGTTGTTGAGCCGCTACGCGAGCGTGTACTAGGTCGTGTGGTAGCAGAAGATGTACTTAAGCCAGGTACTGACGAAGTACTAGTTGAACGTAATGTTCTTCTAGACGAAGCGTTAGTAGACATGCTTGAAGCTAACTCAGTTGACCAAATCATGGTTCGCTCGGTAATCACTTGTGACAACGACTTCGGTGTTTGTGCTAAGTGTTACGGTCGTGACCTTGCACGTGGTCATATGGTGGGTAGCGGTGAATCGGTTGGTGTTATTGCAGCACAATCAATCGGTGAACCAGGTACACAGCTTACCATGCGTACATTCCACATCGGTGGTGCAGCATCAAGAGCATCTGCTGAGAACAGCGTACAAGTTAAAACTGCGGGTAGCCTTAAGCTACACAACGCGAAGTTCGTACGTAACTCTGAAGGTAAAGTGGTTATCGTCTCTCGTTCAACAGAACTTACTGTTATCGACGAGCAAGGCCGTGAGAAAGAGCGCTATAAAGTACCTTACGGTGCTGTACTTAGCGTGGATGACGGTGCATCAATTGCAGCTGGCGACGTTGTTGCTAACTGGGATCCGCATAGTCACCCAATCATCACTGAACGTGCAGCTAAGATTAGCTTCGCTGACATTGATGACTCTAACACCGAAATGCAGCAAGACGAGCTTACTGGTCTAACCCGTATCGTTGTTAAAGACCTTGCGAAAGTTAACTCTAAAGAGCCTAAGCTAATTCTTGAAAGCGACGAGTTCGGTCTTCAAGAAATTCGTCTTCCAAGCTTCACAACCATTGAAGCGAAAGAAGGCAAAGTGGCTAACGAAGGTGACGTGCTAGCACGTATTCCTCAGGAGAGCTCGAAGACTCGTGATATCACGGGTGGTCTACCGCGCGTTGCGGACCTATTTGAAGCACGTAAACCTAAAGAGCCTGCAATTCTTGCAGAAATCTCAGGTACTATCGGCTTTGGTAAAGAGACCAAAGGTAAGAAGCGTCTTGTAATCACACCTGCTGAAGGTGACGCATACGAAGAGATGATTCCTAAATGGCGTCAGCTTAACGTGTTCGAAGGTGAGAAAGTGGAAAAAGGCGAAGTTATCGCCGATGGTCCAGAATCTCCACACGATATCCTGCGTCTACGTGGTATCTCAGCAGTAGCAAACTACATCGTGAACGAAGTTCAGGAAGTATACCGTCTACAGGGTGTTAAAATTAACGATAAGCACATCGAAGTAGTTATTCGTCAGATGCTACGTAAGTGTATTATCACTCACCCAGGCGATACGCAGTTCCTTGAAGGCGAACAGGTTGAAGTATCGAACGTTAAAGTGGCTAACCGTGAAATTGAAAAACACGGCAAGATCCCAGCACAGTACGAAACACAGCTGCTTGGTATCACTAAAGCGTCACTATCTACTGAGTCATTTATCTCAGCGGCATCGTTCCAGGAAACAACACGTGTTCTAACTGAAGCTGCGGTTCAGGGTAAAGAAGATGACCTACGCGGTCTGAAAGAAAACGTAATCGTTGGACGTCTAATTCCAGCGGGTACCGGTTTCGCTTACCACGAACGCCGTGCACAAAAACGCAAAGAGCAAATCGAAGAAATGTCAGTATCTGCTGCAGAAGCAGAACAGGCACTAACCGAAGCGCTAAATGCTGGTGCAGACGAAGATACTGCCGAATAAGGCAAGATCATAGGAGTGCGTTAACGTACTCCTAACAATTTGGCAGTGAAGTTGTACAGATTGCAGATAAATTAACTGCTTAAGCTTTGTACACCTTGACAGTCAGGGCGATGATCTTTAATATTCCGCGACCCGATTTTGGATAGCCATCAAATGGCTCGATAAACGGTCGCGGTTTTTCGTATCAGCGCTCAGTGAATATTGACGAGCACAATGTTCACAATCAAGCGCGATTAATAGATTAATCGCATTAATATGGACCCAGTCGCAGTGATTGGGTTTTCGTAGTTTTTAATCAGGAGCTAGTTAATGGCAACAGTTAACCAGTTAGTGCGCAAGCCGCGTAGAAAGCCCGTTGAAAAAAGCAACGTAGCTGCTCTACAAGCTTGTCCACAAAGACGTGGTGTATGTACTCGTGTATATACTACTACGCCTAAGAAACCAAACTCTGCACTACGTAAAGTATGTCGTGTACGTCTAACTAACGGTTTTGAAGTTTCTTCATACATCGGTGGTGAAGGTCACAACCTACAAGAGCACAGTGTAGTACTTATCCGTGGTGGTCGTGTTAAAGATCTACCAGGTGTTCGTTATCACACAGTTCGCGGTACTCTTGACTGCGCAGGTGTAAACGATCGTAGACAAGCCCGTTCTAAGTACGGCGCGAAGAAGCCTAAGTCTTAACGGTTCTCCGTTAGTAAGGCCAAACTGAAGTTTAAGAGTTTTGGGTTTTCCCTGAATTCATACGGAGAATAGAAAATGCCAAGAAGAAGAGTCGTAGGTCAACGTAAAATCCTACCAGAGCCAAAATTTGGTTCACAACTGCTTGCGAAATTCATGAATGTCGTAATGCTCGACGGCAAAAAGTCAGTCGCTGAAAGAATCGTTTACGGTGCGCTTGATATTGTTGCTGAAAAAACCGGCAAAGCACACCTAGATATCTTCGAGGAAGCGCTTGATAACATCCGCCCAACAGTAGAGGTTAAGTCTCGTCGTGTTGGTGGTTCAACTTATCAGGTTCCAGTTGAAGTACGTCCAGTTCGTCGTAACGCGCTAGGTATGCGTTGGATGGTAGAAGCTGCACGTAAACGTGGCGAAAAGTCTATGGCACAACGCCTAGCGGCTGAAATGCTAGACGCAGCAGATAATAAAGGTTCAGCGGTTAAGAAACGTGAAGACGTTCACCGTATGGCCGAAGCAAACAAAGCGTTTGCTCACTACCGTTGGTAATCAACGTTATTTAACTGAGAGAGATTTATGCCTCGTAAGACCTCGATTGAGCGTTATCGCAATATTGGTATTGTGGCTCACGTGGACGCGGGTAAAACCACGACCACAGAGCGAGTCCTGTTTTATACAGGGCTGTCTCACAAAATCGGTGAAGTGCACGATGGTGCTGCTACCATGGACTGGATGGAGCAAGAGCAGGAGCGTGGTATTACTATCACGTCTGCTGCCACGACTTGTTTCTGGTCTGGTATGGAGCAACAGTTCGATCAGCACAGAATTAACATCATCGACACTCCTGGACACGTAGACTTTACTATTGAAGTAGAGCGTTCATTGCGTGTACTAGACGGTGCAGTAGTTGTGTTCTGTGGGTCTTCTGGGGTAGAGCCTCAATCAGAGACAGTCTGGCGACAGGCTGACAAATATGAAGTGCCACGCCTAGTGTTCGTTAATAAAATGGACCGGGCTGGCGCTGATTTTGAGCGTGTTGTGGGGCAAATCCGCAAGCGTTTAGGCGCAAACTGTGTTCCGATTCAAATCAACATGGGCGCTGAAGAGAATTTCCATGGCGTCATCGACCTTGTGAAGATGAAAGCCATCAACTGGAATGAAGACGACATGGGTATGACATTTACCTATGAAGACATTCCGGCTGAATATCTTGATACCGCTGAGCAGTACCGCACCGAAATGATCGAAGCGGCTGCAGAAGCGTCTGATGAGCTGATGGATAAGTATTTAGAAGGCGAAGAGCTGACTGAAGATGAAATCCGTTTAGGCCTTCGTACGCGTACACTGAATAACGAAATTGTTCTTGCCACGTGTGGCAGTGCCTTCAAAAACAAAGGTGTTCAGGCAGTACTAGACTCTGTAATTCATTACCTTCCGTCTCCAACTGAAGTTAAAGCCATCACGGGTGTGCTTGACGATAAAGACGAGACTGAAGCAGAGCGTCATTCAAGCGACGATGAGCCTTTCTCAGCGCTAGCATTTAAAATAGCAACCGACCCATTTGTTGGTACGTTAACCTTCTTCCGCTGTTACTCAGGTGTAGTTAACACGGGCGATACGGTATATAACCCGGTCAAAGGTAAACGTGAGCGCTTCGGGCGTATTGTGCAAATGCACGCAAAAGACCGCGAAGAGCTTAAAGAAGTACGCGCAGGTGACATTGCCGCCGCTATCGGCCTTAAAGATGTCACTACGGGGGATACACTTTGCGACCCTAACAACGTTATTACGTTAGAGCGTATGGAGTTCCCTGACCCTGTTATTTCAATAGCGGTAGAGCCTAAATCACAGGCTGACCAAGAAAAAATGGGTATTGCTTTAGGCAAACTTGCGGCAGAAGATCCGTCTTTTAAAGTTAAAACTGACGACGAGACGGGTCAGACGATTATCTCAGGTATGGGTGAACTTCACCTTGATATCATTGTCGACCGCATGAAGCGAGAATTCAAAGTTGAATGTAACGTAGGTAACCCTCAGGTTGCTTATCGCGAAACCCTTCGTAAATCTGTTGAAGTGGAAGGGAAGTTCGTTCGTCAGTCAGGTGGCCGTGGCCAATTTGGTCATGTATGGTTGCGCATTGAGCCTCAGGAAGAAGGTTCAGGCTACGAATTTGTGAACGAAATCGTCGGTGGTGTTGTACCAAAAGAGTTCATTCCAGCGGTCGATAAAGGAATTCAGGAGCAGATGCGAAGTGGTGTTCTTGCAGGGTTTCCGGTACTAGATGTAAAGGTTACTTTGTTTGATGGTTCTTACCACGATGTTGACTCTTCTGAAATGGCGTTTAAGATCGCCGGCTCTATGGGTTTCAAAAAAGGCGCCGCAGAAGCAAATCCGGTGTTGCTTGAACCCACAATGAAAGTTGAAGTGACTACTCCAGAAGACTGGATGGGTGATGTAGTTGGTGACATTAATCGTCGCCGCGGCATGATCGAAGGTATGGAAGATGGCGTAGCAGGTGTTAAAATAATACGTGCAAAAGTGCCACTTTCAGAAATGTTTGGCTACGCAACTGATTTGCGTTCACAAACACAAGGTCGTGCTTCATACTCAATGGAGTTCTTCAATTATTCTGAGGCGCCTAACAATGTGGCGCAGGCTATTATTGAATCTAGAATTTAATCTAAATGAAGGTTCGGTCCGGTCTATTGGTGGGTCGGACTTTTAACTTAGGAAACGAGAAAAATGGCAAAAGAAAAGTTTGAACGTACGAAACCCCACGTAAACGTGGGTACAATCGGCCACGTTGACCACGGTAAAACTACCCTAACTGCAGCTATCACTACAGTTCTTTCTAAAACTTACGGCGGTTCTGCTCAGGCTTTCGATCAAATCGATAACGCGCCTGAAGAGAAAGCTCGTGGTATCACCATTTCTACTTCACACGTAGAATATGACACTCCTACTCGTCACTACGCACACGTAGACTGCCCAGGACACGCTGATTACGTTAAAAACATGATCACTGGTGCTGCTCAGATGGACGGTGGTATCCTAGTAGTAGCTGCGACTGACGGCCCTATGCCTCAGACTCGTGAGCACATCCTACTTGGTCGTCAGGTTGGTATTCCTTACATCATCGTATTCATGAACAAGTGTGACATGGTTGATGATGAAGAGCTTCTAGAGCTAGTAGAAATGGAAGTTCGTGAACTTCTTAACGAATACGAATTCCCAGGTGATGACCTACCAGTTATCCAAGGTTCAGCTCTTAAAGCGCTTGAAGGCGACGCAGAGTGGGAAAAGAAAATCATCGAGCTTGGTGAAGCGCTTGATTCATACATCCCAGAGCCAGAGCGTGCAATCGACAAGCCGTTCATCCTTCCAATCGAAGACGTATTCTCAATCTCAGGCCGTGGTACAGTTGTAACTGGTCGTGTTGAGCAAGGTATCGTTAAAGTTGGTGAAGAAGTAGAAATCGTAGGTATCAAAGACACTACTAAGACTACTTGTACTGGTGTTGAGATGTTCCGTAAGCTTCTTGACGAAGGCCGCGCGGGTGAGAACGTTGGTGTTCTTCTACGTGGTACTAAGCGTGACGAAGTTGAACGTGGTCAAGTACTAGCTAAGCCTGGTTCAATCACTCCACACGTTAACTTCGAAGCGGAAGTATACGTACTGTCTAAAGATGAAGGTGGCCGTCATACTCCATTCTTCAAAGGCTACCGTCCACAGTTCTACTTCCGTACAACTGACGTAACTGGTGCTGTAGAGCTTCCGGAAGGCGTAGAAATGGTAATGCCTGGTGACAACCTTAAATTTAAAGTTGAGCTAATTGCTCCGATTGCGATGGAAGAAGGTCTTCGTTTCGCAATCCGTGAAGGTGGTCGCACAGTAGGTGCTGGTGTTGTATCTAAGATCCTAGACTAATCTAGACTTAGCAACACAAGCCAAAAAAAGCGCACTTAGGTGCGCTTTTTTTATGCCTTTTAGAAAGTACGTGAGTGTAAGCCCTCTGAAACACGCAGTGAACCCATCCATGGGGGCTCCGACACCGCATCCATGCGGTGTAGGGTTTCAGAGGGCATACACTCACTCCCTCGTTAATCGGCATAACAAGAGCTTTGAAGAGGAGAGGAGTAACACGCCGTAAAGCCATCCATGGCGGCTTCGCAGCAGCGTCCCTGCTGCTGAGAGTTTTTGATGGGGCTTCACTCCCTCCTTGCTTGGCATAGCAAAAAGCTTGAGGAGGAGAGGAGTAACACGCCGTAAATCCATCCCAGCTTTCAAGTAAGAGCTTCGACACCGCATCCATGCGGTGTAGGGTTTCAGAAGGCACAACACTCACTCCCGTTCTGCGTAGTCACAAAACAGTTAAGCTAGAAATAAAGTGGGGGGCGTACTGCTATTGCTGCGGGAAGGTTGCGTTATGCATTACAGTTATTCACAGTTATAGTCGGCTTCTCACCTCGATTGGGATGACGATAGGTAAGCTTACATATTTGGTCTTCACCAATTTCATCATTGCTAAAGCCGCTAGTTTGTCTTTCTAGGGTAAAGATAACTTCAGGGGCCGAGCCAGTTAACTTCCAATCGTCTTCGGTGAAGTCTGCTACAAGTTTCAAATTCGTCTGTGTTGCGTAAGGGTAGCCATAGCGTACACGAATACCTGACGTTAGGGTGGTATCAGCGCTGCCTTCAGCCCCTTCAAGAAGTGATTTAGCATAGACAATATCTGAAGAAGCGACTAAGGCTGATTTTAAACCCTGGAGCGCGCCAACTTGCGCATCTTTTTGAATGTTTAAAAGCTTCGGGGCAGCAGTGACAGCAAGTATGCCCAGCACAACAATTACTATAATTAGCTCTATTAGAGTGAAACCCTTATTCCTGAACTGCATACCTTACCGTACTTGAAAGCCCTAAAACCGTTTGCATCCAAGTTGAAGTGTATACCATTGAATAAATGTTTCAATTTAGACATAAGCCTAAATCTAATTTTAAGGAAAGGTAGATATAAAAAAGCTAGGCAATTACCTAGCTTTAATTCTGATAGCTCTAAGCCAAGGGCGAATTACATTTGTTCTATTTTGTAACCCTTAGCTTCTAACAGGGCAATTACGCTGTCATCACCCACTAAATGTCCTGCACCAACTAAAACAAACTCTTGGTCTTCGTCGCCGAACATAGCTTCGATTTGAGGTAGCCAGTTTTGGTTACGCTTGGTAAACACATCATCATAAGAAGTCGGTGACTCACGTTTGAACGTATCTACCACCAACTCATCAATTTGTTCAGTGTCACCATTTCTCCATGCTTTTATAGTGCTTTGTAGCATTTCTTTTAGTTCTGGTAAGGTTTCCAACGTTTCAGAGATTAGACGATCTTCTTCACCCGCTCCCATGTTCGCAAGCATGTTGATTTGAAAATCTAATGATTCTAAGTATTCGCTTGTTTTACCATCACGTGCAGCTAACTGCATAAAATAGGCATCTACACCTTGTCCTGCCATCTGAGAGCGTTGTGCTTCCATAGCAACTAGCATTGATGCGACCATACCTGGCTTAAATCGAGCTAACTGATCTGCAGTAGCCCCAAAGTTAGTTAAATAAGCATTAAGAGCCTGATAGGTTTCTTCTGAAACATCATCCTTAAGCGACTTGCCTTCTGCATACGCGAGTCCTGCCATCATTTTTTGCTGACCTTCGATATCTGTTGGATCTGGCATTTTGACTTCAAAAACTAATGTGTCGGCTTGCTCATAAACGTCGGTAAATTCACTCGGCAGTGGAAATTCAGAAATGGGTAAAATATGGATGGTGCCACCTAGATATACGGCGTCTTCACCATTAGTTACTTTCCAAACGGACGTTTGGCTATCAGTGTCGGCAATAGCAGTTGTTACAGTAGATACAGCGAGTCCAAGCGAGAACAGGAGTTTTTGTATAGAAAAGTTTTTCATCTTCATCCCTAAGGTTATGTACTTATTATTGTTTAAAGCGTGCGAATCAGTATCCCTTCGCTTTTGAAAAAAGTCTTAATAATTCGAACGGTAGCGACTAAATTATAAGCTAGAATAGCAGAGTGCAATCTAGATATAACCTGTCCCTAGTGATGTTTTTTCAAGGTAACCACAAAAAGGCGCATCTAGGCGCTAAATGCAGGCGAATGCTAACAATTGAAGTCGCTATTGATGTACATTAACTCTTAAAGAAAACTACTCATCGACGTTAGGCGTTTATTCATTATGAAGTTTATATACCTACTGATGTCCGTACTTACATTCTTGTTTACTCCTACTACATTAGCTACTACAAGCCCTATGCATGATACAAAGCCCCCATTACCGCAAGCAGCCAGTGAGGCACTGATAAAAAACATCTCAGCGTTCCCTCACTTCACCAAAGAAGAAGTAATAGCGAATACGCCTCTTACTAATGACGCGTGGAGAAACTATGTTCACGCTAGAAATGGCGAGCAAAAGAAAAAAATCAAGAAGATGAAGAAAGAGCTTAATGTAGAGGTTGAGCTTATAAATTTAAATGGTGTAGTAGTGCGCAAGTTGACACCTAAGGCGATTACATCGGAATTTAAAGGTAAGGTTTATCTAGATATTCATGGCGGGGCGTTTGTCCTTTTTGGGGGGCTGCCTAGTATCGAAGAAGGGCTGCTTGTCGCTGAAAGGCTAGGCATTGTGGTATATAGCGTTGACTATAGGATGCCACCAACGTTTCCATTTCCAGCTGCACTGAACGACGTAATTGCAGTTTACAATGCTTTACTCGACCAAGCTGGGGAAGGAAATGTATTTGTGGGTGGGACATCGGCAGGAGGTGGTTTGGTGCTTTCACTAGTCCAGTCTCTTATCAGCAGTAAAAGTCCCCTTCCAAAAGCGGTGTATGCAGGCACGCCTTGGGCCGACCTTACCAAAACCAGCGACAGCCTTTATACGAACGAAAGTATAGACAGTGTGTTGGTTACCTATGATGGACAGTTAGAAGCTGCCGCTAAATTATATGCCGGCAAAAGAGCACTAACAGACCCTGCTGTATCGCCTCTATACGGTGCATTTGGCGCATTCCCACCAACTTTACTGGTGACAGGAACACGGGATATGTTTTTAAGCGATACGGTAAGAGTGAGTCGTGCAATACGCGACAGCGGAGGCGTTGCGCAGATAGAAATTTTTGAAGGGCTATCTCACGCCGAATATTTGATTTTCTATAAAACGCCAGAATCGGAGACGACCTATAGGTCGATGAAATCCTTTTTTCTCTCAATCATTTAATTAGACCAGCACGCATACCGTTCAGTATGCGTACTAACATCACCAAAACATAGGCTTGAGTAAACGTATATTGCCAAGCTATAACTACGAACCAAACATTACGGTTAACACGGTAACGATAGCTCCGATACCGGCTATTTTTAGCCCGTTCTTGTACATAGGCAGTTTAGGAATAAACATCAAAAACGCGGAAATAACAAAAAATAGCAAGCCTACGCCAAAGCTTATATTGAGCCAAAATAGAGGACTGTTATTCGTCGCTTTGTGAAGCTTAACCATTTTAGACAAAACGATTGGGTAGTCTTTTTTTGTGATAGTCGCTTCACCGGTAGCTTTATCGTAGTTTCCTACATTAAGCACAATCGCATCTGCGTTTTCGCTTGTCACTTTACTCCCTCTCATTTTGAGTAAAGGCAGCAGCTCTTCTTTTGTTAAATTAGCTTCAAGCTGCTTAGTATGGGTTTGTTCATACTTTAATATATCGGTAGGGCGAAATATAAGAAGGATGCCGCTTAAAGCATATACGCCCATAATGCCCGCGAGAAAAAAACCAAGCCAGCGGTGATATTTGCGAAAAGCCATGTGGAATTTAGGTGATGCCATTGTTTTGCCTACTAAAAAAAAGAGGCATATTTATAAACGAGAATGCATCTTATTTGAAGTGCTGTTTTCTTGTTTGATAGAAAATTTAAGGTTAACGACATTATTTATTTCTTTTCCATAGAGCCTCCTATAATCATTACACGCTAATAATCAATACACGCTAAGTGGTATGAAGAGTCGGAAAAAACTACGTCTAAATTAGACTTTAGTCTTACAATGGCGCTAAACCATGGTGACAAATGGTTTAATGTTAAGAGACAGGCTCGGTTTTTTAAGCTTTGTTACTCACCAAGGCTTACAAGAGCATATAAAAACAATATTAGGATAATAAAATGCAGTCTATTGCCATAGTAATACTGGGCATCATTGGAATGTTGCTCGGTTGGTTCGTATATTCGAAGTTTATTGCGAACCGCATATTCAAGTTGGATGATAGTTTTGTAACCCCAGCGCATACCATGCAAGATGGTGTCGACTTTGTTCCTACCAATAAAGTAGTGTTATGGGGTCACCATTTTACCTCAGTGGCAGGTGCTGCGCCGATAGTAGGGCCAGCAATTGCCGTTTACTGGGGCTGGGTTCCCGCTGTACTTTGGGTGGTATTTGGCACGATTTTGTTTGCCGGAGTACACGACATGGGAGCTTTGTGGGCCAGCGCACGACATAAAGGAAAATCCATGGGGGCGCTATCCGAGAGCGTTATTGGTAAACGATCACGCTCCCTCTTCATGATAGTGATCTTCCTCGTTCTCTTAATGGTTAATGCCGTTTTCGGCGTAGTTATCGCTAATTCCTTTGTTTCCCAACCTAATGCAGTTTTTCCCGCATGGATGGCAATTGCCGTTGCACTTATTATTGGTCAACTGTTGAAGCGTAACTTCAGCCTTATTCCTTTGTGTATTGTTGGTATTATTGTTCTCTATGCATCGGTATATGCGGGTAGCTATATTCCACTGAGCTTGCCAGAAACCATGTTTGGCCTAGCCGATAAAGCGAACTGGATAATCATTCTTTTTGTTTATGCAGCTATTGCATCACTACTACCGGTTTGGATGTTGTTACAGCCTCGTGACTTCATTAACGGCATGCAGTTGCTTGTTGGCTTATTCTTACTTTACGGCGCCGTATTTTTTGCTATGCCGGATATCACTGCCCCGGCATTTAACACGCAAACCGCGGTAGATTCACCAAGCCTCATCCCGTTGCTGTTCGTCACCATTGCGTGTGGTGCGGTTTCTGGCTTCCACGGCATAGTGTCATCAGGGACCAGTTCTAAGCAGCTTGATAAAGAAACTGACGCGCGCTTTGTTGGTTATTTAGGTGCAATTGGTGAAGGTTCACTTGCGCTTATTACCATTGTCGCGGTAAGTGGCGTTGCGTTTGCTGCTTCTCCTGAAGAATGGCACGAAGTATACAGCCACCTAGGCGCTGGCAGCGTTGGCGCATTTATCACAGGTGGTGCGAATCTTATTCAGCAGGGCTGGGGGCTACCAGTAGATTTCTCTTCAACTATTCTAGCCGTTATGGTTGTCCTGTTTGCGGGCACCACTATGGATTCAGGTGTACGTCTACAGCGCTACATCATACAAGAATGGGGCGACATTTATTCTATTGGTGCATTGAAAAACGGCGTAATAGCGACACTTGTGGCGGTCGGCTGCTGTTTGTTACTTGCATTCGGTGCAGGCGGTGCATCAGGTAGTGGCGGTATGATTATTTGGCCGCTATTTGGTTCGACTAACCAAATCCTTGCTAGCCTTACTCTGTTAGTTATATCAGTTATGTTGATCAAGCTGGGCCGTCCTGCAAGGTATACGTTAATACCCATGGTATTTGTATTGATCATGGCTTTCTTCGCTGGTCTGATAAAGCTCAAAGAGTACTACGTAGAAGGAAACTATTTGTTAGTGTTCTTAGACGCAGTAGTGCTGGTGGTTTCAGTGCTCGTAATGCTCGAAGCCTTCTCTGTAGTGTCTAAGCTTAAAAAGGAGTCGAAACACAAGGCCCCACAAGGATAAGCAGCTGAATAGCTAATTGAGCACCGATACGGTTTTTCATGGTTGACCTCTGAGTTTAAAAAGCACACTCACGAGATAGTCAACATTCGGCCAGTACATTTGTACTGGCCATTTTTATGCTTCCACAATCGACCCAATCAGTTTTGTTGATTTTCTGTCACACCTTATATCTGTTACTATCTATAGTGTTTAAGACAACGTGACTTTGTCTGCAAGCAGAGCATGTCAACGAGCATCGAAGCTTAAGGCAAGGTTACAAGAGAGGCTATGTGTCAGATATCATTTTACTAGGGCAAAATTTTCTAGCGCTATTCATGGAATCAGCGCCATGGCTGCTATTGGGATTACTAGTTGCAGGAGTGATGCATGAGCTAGTGCCTGTTTCTTTTCTTGAAAAGCATATGGGCAGCGCATCATTTGGCTCTATTAGCAAAGCCGCTATTATCGGTGCGCCTTTGCCACTTTGTTCATGCGGTGTTATTCCTGCCGCGCTTGGTTTACGTCGAAGCGGTGCTTCTAAGTCATCAACAATTTCCTTTTTAGTTTCTACACCGGAAACAGGTGTAGATAGTGTGTCAGTTTCCTACGCATTGTTGGGTCCGTTGTACGCTATTGTAAGGCCTGTTGCGGCGGTGGTAAGTGCAATTTACGCAGGTTTAATGGTACGTTTTTTTGCAGAGCGCAACGAACTAACTGAGCAGAGTGAACCTGTACCTGCTTCAGCCACCTCATCGTGTTGCAGCAGCAAGACAGAGCCAGAGGTTGTAAAGAAACCCGCAGCCGATGCCCAATGCTGCGACAGCGAGTCTTCGCATCAGCATGCTCACTCTACGCAACAGTATGATCACAATGTATCGCGCGAGCCATCTCAGGCAGCTAAGGTATTGTCTTATGCAAGCGGGAAGCTGCTCGAAGATATTGTGGTGTGGCTACTGATTGGATTAGCGCTCGCCGCCGCCATTAAAACCTGGGTGCCTACCGACTTTCTTACCCAATGGGGAGATGGTGTAGTCGCCATGCTTGTTATGGCACTGATAGGCATTCCTATGTACATATGTGCTACCGCGTCTACACCGCTTGCGGTTGGCTTTTTGGCTGCAGGGCTATCACCTGGTGCCGTGCTAGTATTTTTAATGGCAGGGCCTGCCACTAACGTATCAACCATGGGCATGATAAAACAAGAAATGGGGGCTCGAACTCTTGCGCTATATTTGTTCAGCGTTATCTCTGCAAGTATCGGTTTTGGTTACGCACTAAACTACTTAGTGTCCTCGCTATCTCTATCTTCAATGATAAAAACAACAAGCCACGTACATGGGCACGGCGCAGGTGTTCAGATAATCTATGGCTTATGTGCAATTTTGCTGGCAGGATTAATGTTGAGGCTGGGGGTGAAAAAGCTTCGGCAATATCGTCATAATCAAGAGCAGCACTCGGCATGCTGCGGTTAACAGTAACGCTGCAGCTGCCTTTCCTCATTCAAGCGCTCAAATGATATTTACAGAGCGCTTGTATATCCCGCTCTATTATCCATAATAGTCGCTCAACTTCTTTAAATTAAAACGCGTTTAAACCTACAGGGACGCTTGGAATTATTACATGCTTTTACTTATTGTGTACGTCTTCATTGCACTGGGCTTTTCTTTTTTGTGCTCAATCGCAGAGGCTGTAATTCTGAGTGTTTCGTCAGCGTATATCTCGGTATTGGAGAAAGACGGCAAAGCCAGCGGTGCATTGCTTCGTAAACAAACCGATAATATTAATACTCCGCTATCTGCTATTTTAACGCTTAACACTATTGCACATACTATGGGTGCTGCCGGCGCTGGTGCACAAGCAGCGGCCGTATTCGGGGACGCCTATTTAGGTGTTATCTCAGCAGTCCTTACTCTGCTTATTCTTATCTTTTCAGAAATTATTCCAAAGACACTTGGCGCTACCTATTGGCGAACGCTTGCGCCAGTAACGGCATACTTTCTCAAATACCTTTCAATCGTGCTTTTGCCTTTCGTTAAAATGTCTGAACTCATGACTAAGGGCTTTAAAGAAGACAGCCCGCTTCGCGGGTTAAGCCGCAGTGAACTGCACGCTATGGCTGAATTGTCAGGACAGGAAGGGCAGTTAGCCAATCATGAAGCGGCGTTTTTGCAGAGCTTATTAAGCTTGCACGAGCTTAGAGTTAAAGATGCTATTACCCACCGAACAGCGCTGTTTAAAGTATCAGAGTCGATGACGGTGGAAGCGTTTTTCCATAAGCACGCCAATATTGAGTTTTCACGAATCCCCGTGTTCGAAGATAGTGACTCTGAGAACATCACTGGCTACGTCATGCGCTCTGACTTGTTGGTCGCGCAGGCGAGAGGAAACACCGACAAGCCACTTTCAGAATATGCCAAAGACATGGTTACCGTGTTAAACACTATGCCGCTGTCAGTCACCTTCGAGCACTTCATCAATAAGCACGTACATATGCTGTTGGTAGTCGACGAGTACGGTGGTTTAGAAGGAGTACTTACGCTAGAAGACTTGCTAGAACGCTTGTTAGGTGTTGATATCGTAGATGAAAAAGACACCACGGTAAGCATGCGTAGGCTTGCTAAAATGATGACCAAGCGTAAAGAGCAGATGATGATCAAAAATGTGCCTGATGCCTCACTTGAAAACTCCCCGAGGAAAAAATAGCCTATATTGCAACGAAGGCCTGAACCGTTATTAAGGATGATCGTGATGATTAATACAACATCGAAAACAGAGAAATGGAATAAGGCTCGAAAAATACACCAAGAATTACACGGTCAAAGAGCTAAGCAAAAGACGCTGGCATTAGCTTTATCCGTGTTACTTACTTCTGGCTATACTATTGAGGCAGCGGCGCAAGAATTAAGCATTCCCTGCGATGAAGCTGAAGAGAAAGCCCTAGCTGAGGCGAAAGCCAATGAAGTTGAGCGAATAACCGCATTCACACCTGCTACTCCTCTTGAGCGAGTGAATCCAAGATACCCGACTACAGCCGTGAGAAAAGGCCGTGAAGGATGGGTTAGATTAAGCTACGTTATCGATGAAGAAGGTCGCGTGAAAGACCCTGTCGTCGAAGATTTCTTCGGAAGCCCGTCTTTCAAGCGCAGCGCACTATCAGCAGTTAAAAAGTGGCAGTATAACCCTGCATTAAAAGATGGCGAACCTACTCAACAATGCCATCAAGCGGTTCAATTGGATTTTGCTATTGACGGAAAAACTGGCGCCACTCGCAAATTTATTAAAGCGTATAAAAACGTAGATGAAATATTCAAAGCAGGTAATATTGAAGCGGCAGACGAAGCGCTTAAAGAGCTATTGAGTTGGGACACTTTAAATCGCTACGAGAATGCGTGGTTGCTCAACTTGGAGTCACAGATTGCAAGAGAACAAAGCGACATTGAAAGAGAAGCGAAAAGCCTAACGCGATTACTTTCCAGTAATGGACAAAAGCGTTTTAACAATGCCGTTTTTGATGACGATTATGTGGCTTACGTACTTCAGAGGAAAATACTTCTTGATGCGCAGCGTGGATATTACGCCGAAGCTCTAAAATCGTACAGCAGGCTTCAAGAAATGGAAGAGCAACAACCGCGTATTGAGGAAGTTGCCGCAATAGTAAATCAGATTAAAACATCTATTGCGTCTGAGAAAAACCTTCAGGTACCCGTAAGCATGGGAGACAACGGACGTTGGTTCCACACGCTGGTGAGAAACCAGTTTGCTTTTAATAATATACAGGGTGAACTTGATACTGTTGAAGTACGCTGCGATTCTCATAGAGAAAAGTTCACCGTGGCCGAGGCTCATGTTTGGCATATTCCACAAAGCTGGGGGCAATGCCAGGTGATGGTGAAAGGGGACAGTGAGACAACATTTGATTTAGTCGAAGTTGCCAAAGGTCTGGCTTCGGCAGGCTGAGCTTTGAAAGCCTTAAGCTTAGAGCTTTGCTGTTAACGCCACTTGAAATAGGTGTTCAGTATATTCTTTATTAGGCTGAAAGAAGCGCAAATTTTCTTGATGACCTGAATTTAGCTGCCATTCTGTTGTTACGGAAAAATGAGAGGTCACGTCGTACTTTACGCTAAAAGTATAGGCGTACCCTCTACTGCCATTTGGGTCGTACATAGTGTTGTCATTATCACTCACTCGATACCAGTCTATGCGTGCTGCCGCGTTTAAGCCCTCCAGTCCCAGAGCAGTCAAATCTAAGGAAGCGGCAACATAAGCACTCGCAAAGTCATTATCGACAATACTTTCACCCATAAGGGTGTCGCCATACAGAAATTGAGAAAACAGTGTTAACTCGGGGCGGGGCAAATAGCGCAGTGTTAACGAATGAAAGCGTGTATGCCATGCGTAGATGCTGTCTGGGTCGACAATATTTTCATCCGCATTGTTGTCGTAATAATAATAGCGCATTTCAGCGCTCCGTTTGTACGCCACATGCGCTCCGAAATAATAGCCAAAGCGATTGTCTATTTCTCTAAAAGGTTCGGTCCATGCAGGGGCATTTAGTTTATCTTCATCGATAACACCTGGTATAGGCAAAAAATTCACTCTATCGTTGTAAAGCGACTGTCTGTCGTGAAGTGCAAAGCCACGCCAAGAGAGCAGCGTTCCAGTGCTATCGTTTCCTTTAAAAAAGCTGGCTAATACTTTCCAAGACCAGTTGCTTCGCACTTGTCGGCCATTTTGTCTAACGCTTAGTTCAATGCCACCGGTTCTGAGTTCTTCACCAATCCAACTGTTTATGGCTGAGTTAGTCAGAAAGTGAGGAGATAGCCAGCCAAAGTCGGTGTTTTCGGCTGAAATAGCAGGGTAAAAGGCACCCATCTTTACTTCTGGCTTTATAGATGAGGCGCTAAGGGGCCGATATTTTAGGTATAGCTGAGAAAAGTTAAGCCGTTCTTCGCCGTCGCTGTAAGTGTTTAAAACACCAGATAATGTCCAATCATCAGACAAACGCTGCTGCGTTGAAATAATGGCTTGAGAGAGGTGTAAACCATCACCATCAAATCGCTGGTGGTTTTGACCAAAGTTCTGAAAGCTTTGCGTGTTTTCTTTCAGAGCCCATGTTCCACGCAACAAAAAATCTGTTTCTGCATAGCTTGCTATAGAAAAAACTAACGAAAATAGGGCCAATGGATGAGTGACAAACCGCATCAATAGTCGCCGAAACCAGAATCGAACCCGTCATCCCTGATTATGTTTGTATTAAGTGCCCATGTTACTTGAGTATCGCCATTCACAGTGATGGATTGTGTTGGTAACGCTTTTTCACCTTCCACCTGGGGGTGCCAAAAACGGACGGTGTATTCACCATGAGGAAGCGAAATTGAAGACTGCCCCTCATTACCAGTTTTTCCAAAATAAGGAGAGTCGGCGACAACAATATATCCCAGCATCCAATCATGAATATTACAGCCAATATCCACAATACCTGCATTTTCAAAGCGTAAAGGCTCTGCCGTAAACTCTTTATAAAGCTTTAGTTCGAATTGTTTCGTAGGTGAAAATGAATAGACGTGGTGAAACAAATTGTCCGCATTAGGGAAAGTCACTTCGGTGCCAGCTTTAACAACAAGGACGTGAGGTACAAATTGTTTATCTATTTGATTCATTACGGCTGCTTCTTGGTGTGGCATCTGATGCTCACCCACCTCAAATTGAGGCTCAAATAGAAACACGCCGTTGTCGACTGGCTCGCCATCGCTATCATTAAGCGTTATAGAAAACGTTGCGGTTTGATCATCTTGTCCTAAGACCGTACTTGAACAAGCCATAAAAAGAAGGGCAACGAAAAGTGTTTTGTATTTCATCCAAGTACCTCATCCACGTACCTTGTCCACGTACTGGGACGGAAAGCATTAAAAGAAAGCGCCAGCTGACTTAACCATAGAATAAACCCAGTAATATACAACTGCGCTATACCTTTAGTATAAGACCTTGTCGACTGTGACTTTATTTCAGCTACGGTGAACTTTTCGAGGTAGTATTTTTACAAACGAGAAAGCGTTTCTGTAAGGCAGTGGCTAAAGCTGAGAGAACTTTCTTACCAAGTTATGATACACATGATGGAGTCCATCAAGCTGCTCTCGCTCTGCAGTACCGGCGTTAAGTAGCGATTGAATACTTTGGTCAAGCTGAAAAAGCGTTTCTCGCATTTGCTGGTCGCTCACCATACTTTGCAACCAGGTGATAGCGGCAATACGCTCGCCTTTAGTAACAGGCGTTACCTTGTGTAGGCTTGAAGATGGATAGAGTATGGCGCTTCCCGCATCGCATTTAACTTTCTGCTCGCCAAATCCTGTTTGAATAACAAGTTCGCCGCCTTCGTACTCGTCTTTATCGGTAAGAAAGATAGTCATCGACATATCGCTGCGTAAAACATCGGGCGTATTTGGTATACGCATAATGGCGGCGTCTACGTGATAACCATAGGTTTGTGACTCGCTATAGCGGTTAAAGCACGGCGGGAAAATACGTTGAGGAAGGGCGGCGGAGATAACTTTGGGATGGCTACCTAATTTACTCAGCAATTGGTTGGCAAGCTCTTGAACACGTTTGTCTTGTGCATCTGCCTGGCCGTTATTTTTGACGCCTGCAGCCATACCCATTGCCGTATTTTTGCCATCAACAAAAGGAACATCAGTAAGCTGCTGACGAAACTGAGCAACATCGCTTTTCGTCAATAAGTCATCAATAATAATCATGTTTTCAACGCTTTTTAGAATGTTTTTGATATAAAAAGACCTAGGCAGTTGCCTGCCTAGGTCATGCTAGCATTAAAATTCGTAGCTAACGGTACCTGTAATGTTGCGACCATCACCGATATACATGAAGGCGCCTGAACGGTAGGCTGCCGTCCAGTATTCTTCGTCAAACAAGTTTCCAATGTTAACACGGAAAGTCAGTGACTCTGAGTGATAGTAGTTAGCGAATAAGTTAACCACTTGATAATCAGGAACTACGATAGAGTACTCGCCGGTTTCAGCGCTATAGCCCGCTGCAGTATCTGGCTGGCCGCCATACATTTCTGACTGGTAGCTGTAGTCTCCACCAAAGGCAAACTTCTCATTAGGCTGATAGCGCATCTGAATGTAGAAGCTTTCGTCTGCGAAGTTACTTAGCGCAAGGCCGATGTTATCTTCGCTGTAAGATTCAAGAATCTCAGAATCCATAAATGCAGCAGATGCCTGAATACTAAGCTTATCTGTGATATCACCACTTAAGCCAAACTCAATACCTTCTACGCGGTTTTCACCGGTGTTCAATGTACCTAGCGTTGAATAAGCGTCACCTACGCTTTCGTGTACGTCGCTCTTAGTGATGCGGAATAGCGCAGCATTTGCCACAAGTTTTTCGTCAAATAGTGACCACTTAGTACCTAGCTCAATATTTTCAACTTGCTCAGGGTCTGCTTGTGCTGCTTGCTCTGGTGTACCACACAAACCACCGTAGCCACAGTTTGCACCAAGATCTGATTCACCACCGTTGATGTTAGTTGCTGTGCTATACGAAGCGTAGATGTTGCCGTTTTCAGTGACATCGTAAACTAGCCCTAAATGCCCGTTGTACAGTTCATCCGAGAACTCGTAAAGCTCGCTAGAAGTTTGGTTACTATAGTCATAGCTATCTATGCGAAGTCCCGCGAAAACATTAAAGTTATCGGTAAGCTCAAAGGTGTCCATGACGTATAGTGAGTAGGTTTCCATGTCGAATAGGGCATCAGCATCACCACGGGTATAAGCTTTACCCATTAGCGAGTTGATATTATCAACCATGTTACCTTCACCATCTAGCAAGCAATAGCTTTCAGATACACCGCGGCGGCCACTGGTTAAACAGTTTGAAGGATTGGTGTAATCCATATTGAACACGCCGTTGTCTACCGACTCATCTGTATATTCAAAACCGAATACGAAGCGGTGATCAACGCCTGCGAAAGCCGTATCCCAGAAAAGGTTGAACTGTGTAGTTACGTAATCAACTTCCTGCCAACCTTGGTGGTTACTTAACGATAGTGTGTAGGCACCCGGTGCGGTAGGGTCAGTCGCGTCACGGTTAGTGCCACTCATACCCGTTGTAATGTATTCGTTTTCCGTTTTACCTACACGAGTTGCGTTATAAAAACGCACGTTATCGCTAATGTCATACTCAGTACGCAAGGTGAATGTGGTCACTTCCGAGTTTTGGAAGTCTTCGTCTTGTGCATAAACCGGAATATCTTCAAGCGGGTAGCCTGCATCACGATCGTAATAGCTACCTAAGTCAGGAATGTCTTCTGCATTGAGGTAATACAAGTCGCCAGTGAATGACAAGCGGTCGGTAGGCTGGTTGACATAAGAAAGCTGCACACCTTCACGGTCGCGCTCGATACCTTCACGTCCAGGTTTATCTTCTGATGAGTAAAGTCCGTTTAAACGTACCGCGCTGGTTTCAGTAAGCGTTTTGTTTAAATCGACGGTTAAACGCGTGTGCTCATCGGAACCAACCGCGGCATCAACACGACCGAAGTTATAAGCGGTCGACGCTTTTTTGGTGATAGAGTTTACCGCACCACCTGAAGAACCACGCCCGGCAAAGGTAGAGCTAGGGCCTTTAGTAATTTCAACACGTTCTGTTGCGAAGCTTTCACGGGTTGTCATACCTGGATCGCGTAGACCATCAACAAATACGTCGCTACGCGCTTCATGACCACGAATAATATAGCGGTCACCAAAAGCATTACCATTCTCACCTGTACCTAAGGTCACGCCTGCCTGTGCTTGCAGTATATCCTTTAGGTCTGTTCTACCGCTCTCCTGGATTTGGTCTTGAGTAAGAACGCTAATGGTTTGTGGTGTATCAACTAGGTCAGCCAAGCGACGAGGGTCGCCAGATTTGTTGTAACGGTAGATAGATTGCTGTACGCCGTGAATCTTAATCAACTCTATGGCTTCGTCAGATGCCGCTTTACATTCAGCTGACGTGGCGTCGCTGCATGTTTCTACTTCTTCCTGCGCCATTACAGCACCACTACCAAATGCCAAAGCGGCGGCAATAGTTTGCGCGCCCATAGTTAGTTTAGTGTTTTTCATCCTGTTTCCCTTGAGTGTGTGTAAGGATGACGAAGTTTATGAGATTAGTAAATTATTGTAAATATTAATGATAAACATTCTCATTTAATATATTTAAGGGAGTTTTAAGTAATGCTTAATTTAAGTTTTTATTATATTTCCGACAGTTACATCTGATAGATTGCTTTCAACCGATTATGCATGCAGATTTTCTGATAATAGGTGTTTCTTATTGCTTTAGATGAAAACTAAAGAGGCAAACTAACGGTAACGATAACGCCACTGCCATCTTCTCTGTCATTTAATATGAGCTGACCTTTATGAAAAGTCGCTATCATGTTCGCGATATAAAGCCCAAGTCCCAAGTGGGGTGAGTTAGTCGCGTTTTGCACGTCATTTTCTTTTCTTACCGACACCATAGATTGGGTAAGCTGACTCTTCATTCCCTTAGGAAGTAAAGGCCCAGGGTTACTCACCGACAACCGCACAGATTTGTCGTTCTTTTCCAGTTTGACGATAATTTCATCATTGTCTTTGCTGAAGTCCACAGCGTTTGACACGATTTTATCGAAAAGCTGAGCAATAAGTTCAGGAGATCCTTTAACGAGCAAACTATTGTCAGTGGAAATAAAGGTCCATTTTCTTTGCGCATAAGCGTGCTGATAGCCCTGAACACATCCGTCAATCACCTTGATAATATTAAAGATTTCTAAGTCTTCCTGCTCAATCGCTTGCTCTAATCGCGTAGCCTCGCTCATACTGTTTAATATTGTGCTTAGCCGGTTTACGCCCGACTGAGCCCTTTCTACAAACACCGCTTGTTGGTTAGCATCATTAACGTGAGAAAGCATATCCAAGGATGATTTGACCACAGCAATAGGTGTTCTTAGCTCATGAGACAAACGAGAGGCCATGTTCTCTAGATAAGAGTTGTATTGCTGTAAGCGTGAAAGAACGTCGGCAAATGAACGGGATAAATCGCCGATTTCATCACGTTGATTGGATACAGGTAAAGTGCCAATAATTTTACCATTGTCATCAATGACAGCTTCGGTGTTATCGCGAAGGGAACGAATACGGTTCGAAATTCGCGTAGCGAACAGAAGCAATCCCAGTGTACCTATGGTCATCACTGCTAAAATTACGTGAAAAAGTTGCTCTAGCGCCCGGTTTCGCAATGTTCTTATGCCATTAGTGGTTTGTTCAACGATAACCGCACCCATTACATTGCCTTCAATAAAAATCGGGTAGGCAGCAGAAAGTACAATAGCTTTGTTATCGGGAGACAAACGCCACAGTGAGTCTGGTTGACCATTTAACGCCGTGCCTAAATCCTGCCCCACAAGTGCATAGGCATCGTCTAATTCATCGATAAAGTCAGCGGGCGGACGCGTAAGAATTTGGTAATAGAGCGGCAGTAACCACTCACTTTCTATCCAATGCCAAACCGCGTTAGAAGGGGGAGCTTTTTCATCGACCTTAATGCCAGTAGCCGATTGAATATCACCAGCGCGAGCGAGTACACGTTTGTGCTTGTCCACAACCCACACCCTTGAATCGGCATATTTCAAGCCTGCCAAAATACGCTCAATTTCAGGCGAAGGTGTTATGACAGTTCCCAGCTCAGCGAGTTTTTTTGTATTTGCCGTGCCCAGCGCGTATTGCTTCAACCTGCTGTTCTCATCATCTACATCGACAAGTGAAAATGCTAAGCCACCTGTGGTCATAGACAGTGGAAAGCGCAATTCAACATTGTAGCCAGTGGCGGTTTCCTGCCAGCGACCTTGAATTGAAAGGGCATTCTCTACTGCCCGTGTTGTAGACGTGTTGCTAGCTAATTTGTACGCATTTACCCAGCCACTTTCATAAGGCGCAACAACGTATCTTGCCAATTCGCCTTGTGGGGTTTCCATACCGATAAGTAAATGGTCGCCCGTCTCGACACTTAAGCTATTGGGTTGCCGCCACAGCAAAACGTCATCGCTGACTTCAAACATGGCATATAAGAATTGACCGTAGCGCCCCACCATATGCTTAAACCACAAGCTGGTGGGTTCGCCGGCATAGCCATTGTAATACTCAATAACTTCCTCACTACCATACTTAGTCATTAGCTCACTGACTTGCTGCCAATCGTTGAGTTCTCCATCAAGTTGAATGGGGGATGGGATAGGTGGCGCGTAAAGGTCTGTTCCGGGTCGGACGTCTTGAAGGTAAGCTGATTGACTGTCAAATAAAGCTGGTCGTTCGTGTAGTGCTGTGGCAACGGCTCGCGCCGTACCTATCATGGTTTGCTCTTGACCGTTTCGCAGGTACTGCTCAAGTTCCCACACATAGTTATAACCCAAGTAAGGAATGGTGAATAAGAACAGCGACAGCACCATAAGCTGAAGACGAATAGAAAAACGAAAACCCATGTTTGTAGTCGGTTGCCCTTATTTTTGTAACGGGTGAAACACAGCTTTAGACGCAAGCGCTTTACAGCTGCCAGCGGTATCCCATGCCATACACTGTATCGATATGGTCAAAGTTTGGGTCAATTTGCACAAACTTCTTTCGCATACGTTTTATGTGGGAGGTAATGGTGGTGTCGTCCACTACCATTCTCGACTCATCCATAAGCTGTTGACGGCTTTTCACGTGACCTGGTCGCTTGATGAGTGCGTGCAGCATCCAAAACTCTGTTACCGTCAATAAAACAGGTTGGTTTTGCCAGCTTACCGTCATTCTCGATACATCTACTTTTAAGTCACCTACTTTTAGCTCATCTTTTTGCTCTGTGGGGGCAGCGAGCAAATCTGTACGTCTAAACAGTGCGGCAATTCGGGCTAGCAGGTGCGCCATGCTGATATCTTTAGTTAGGTAATCATCAGCGCCCATACGAAGACCGCTGATAGTGTCTACATCGTTATCTCGTGCAGTAAAAAAGATAATGGGCAGGGTTTGCGATAGGCCTCGAAGTTGCTGGCACAGCATAAAGCCACCTTCTATTTCATCTTTCAGACCAATATCAATAATGGCTAAGTCGGGTAGGGTGTGGTTGAACGCTTCGGCCGCAGATGGTCTGTCTTCATAGGCATTTACGCTATATCCCTGCGCCTTAAGCGCCATAATGTAGTTTTCGCGAATGGCCGCGTCATCTTCCACTAATGCAATTGTCTTTGGCATACATTAACCCACAATTATAATTCTAATAGAGCGCACACTATACCTATGAACAAAAGCTATTGCCTAAGTTCGACATAAAATCCTCAAACTTGCCTCATTTGCGCCATATTTGAGAAGCGTCGAGCGAAATTTTTATCAGTGGGACATTATACAACGCGAGCTTCTATCTGGCTTAGCGTCTTATTGTATTTCTGTGCGGACTGGTAACAAACCATCATCATATTTCCACGATTAGGCGCTTTTTCTGCCATTTATAGAGTGTTAAATAAACATCGTCTGCCGAACACAGTGCGCATGGCTTCACAACAGGCTTCTTTACGTAGTTTGCTTTAACCGGTGCTATGTAGTTAAAACAGACTGTGCTGTTGACGCCGCTTTTATTCTTAAGGGGGGAAACAGTACCGTGGAAGCGGTAAGGCTGAACTTCTATGCAGACTGGTATAAAGCTACCCTTTGCGCTGCGTGCTACCCCAACGGTACGCGGCGCTTTTTTCAAAAGGTTGAAAAAGTGGTTTTCGCTCTCATTTTCTAACTGTTTAAAGCAACCACTAAACGCGAGTGTATTCATTTAATAGCATGAACTAGGTTACACTTCGTTGGCTATACATTGTTAGCGACAGATAACTACATCTCACTAAAGTTGGTTAGGGCGTACTGACCTTTGGCTTATATCAAAGGTCAGTATGTCTCAGTAGTCACACTCTCACTACGGGCAAATCATGAAAGCGTTGGACATTAAAGGGTTAACCAAAACCTACAAAGGTGGCGTTCAGGCACTTAAAGGCGTAGACCTTACAGTACAAGAAGGAGACTTCTTTGCACTACTCGGCCCTAATGGGGCGGGAAAATCTACCACTATTGGTATTATCAGTTCGCTTGTTAACCAAACTAACGGCAGTGTTTCGGTGTTTGGTTATGATCTCACTACGCAAAAAGAACAAGCCAAAGCTTGCATTGGTCTGGTACCACAAGAGTTCAACTTCAACCAGTTTGAGACCGTACTGCAAATAGTACTTAACCAAGCGGGTTACTATGGCGTGCCTCGCAGTGTTGCGAAAGAGCGCGCTAAAAAATACCTTGCTCAGCTAGATCTATGGGAAAAACGCAATGCCCGCGCTCGTGAGTTGTCGGGGGGGATGAAACGCCGCTTAATGATTGCTCGTGCGTTAATGCATGAACCAAAGCTACTTATTTTAGATGAGCCAACCGCTGGCGTAGATATTGAAATTCGCCGCTCTATGTGGGGCTTTTTAGAAGAAATAAACCGTCAGGGGATTACCATTATCCTCACCACCCATTACCTTGAAGAAGCAGAAATGCTGTGCCGCAATATCGCCATTATTAATAAGGGTACCATTGTGGAGAACACCAGCATGAAGGCACTATTGTCTAAACTTAATGTGGAAACCTTTGTATTAGATATTAAAGCTTCAGAAAATGTATTGTCTACCGACACTTTATTGAATGGTTTTGAACACCGTTTGCTTGACGACCACACCCTTGAAGTTGATGTTGAGAAAACGGAAGGGTTAAACCCCGTTTTCTCCCAGCTAAGCGAAAAGGGCATTCAAGTAATGAGTATGCGCAATAAATCAAATCGCCTTGAGGAATTGTTTGTGCGTTTAGTTGAATCAGCGAAGCAAGCTAGCTAAACCCACTGCAGGTAAAGGTGAAGAACATGAAAACTGAAAGTACACAAATGAACACAGAAGAAAACGTGGGTTGGTTTAAGCAAAACTATGTGGCGTTAACCACGATTTGGATAAAAGAGTGCACGCGCTTTTTGCGCATATGGATACAAACCCTGGTGCCTCCGGCTATTACGATGAGCCTGTATTTCGTTATATTTGGCAGCCTTATCGGTAACCGTATTGGTGAAATGGGGGGCTTTACCTACATGGAGTTTATTGTACCTGGCCTCATTATGATGTCGGTGATCACAAACTCCTACGCCAATGTGTCGTCTTCATTTTTTAGCGCAAAGTTCCAGCGCAATATTGAAGAGCTATTGGTGTCACCTGTACCTACCTCAGTTATTATTCTTGGCTATGTGGGCGGGGGCGTGGCTCGCGCTATTCTCATTGGCATAATCGTTACCTTGGTGTCGCTATTTTTTGTTGATGTGCAAATACATAATTTAGGCATTATAGCGCTGACGTTACTACTTACTTCTACCTTGTTTGCTACCGCGGGCTTGATTAATGCAGTGTTTGCTAAAACCTTCGATGATATCAGCGTGGTTCCAACGTTTGTTTTAACACCTTTAACTTATTTAGGCGGTGTATTCTATTCTCTTACGCTATTACCTGAATTCTGGCAATGGGTGAGCAAAGCGAACCCTGTTGTATACATGGTCAATGGGTTTCGCTATGGCTTCTTAGGTGTATCTGATGTGAACGTGACACTGTCGCTTACTTTGTTATTGGGCTTCAACGCGTTGCTATTTAGCGTGGCGTACTACTTACTTAAAACCGGTAAAGGTATTCGTAGCTAATGGCGAGCGGTAATTCTAGAGAAATCACCACATCGCAGGTGGGTATTCACGATAAGTTAGACGACTTAGTGAAAAAGTACCAAGCGAGTGAAAACAAGCGACCGATTAGCGAACATACACAAGCCGCCTTTGATGAAGTAAGTGCCTGGCTTGATGCCGGGAACGGCTTTAATGGCGAGGTTATTCTAGATTCTTGCTGTGGTGTTGGCGAAAGTACGGCGAATATTGCAAGAGCGAACCCTAATGCCCGCGTTATCGGCATTGATAAATCAGCCATGCGGGTGGACAAGCATGAGCATTACAGCACACAGCAGGATAACTATCGGGTGATCCGCGCTGATGTGAATGACTTTTGGCGCTTGGTAAAACAGTCTAACTGGAACGTTACGCAGCATTTCTTACTGTATCCCAACCCGTACCCCAAAAAGACCCAGGTTCAAAAACGCTGGCACGGCAGTGCGGCCATGGTGGATTTAATGTCAATCACCCCTAACATAGAGGTGCGAAGCAACTGGCTCATCTATCTGATGGAGTTTGCGCAAGCGGCTAAACATTACGGTATGGTGTCAGACTTGTCTGAAGTCACAGGCGATAACCACATGACGCCGTTTGAACGAAAGTACCGGGGTAGTGGGCAGTCCTGTTGGAAGCTAAATTGTCGCAGTGAAGAAAGCTAAGTCTGCTATCTAAGCCAGAATTACTGTGAGCTGATTAAAGCGGGGCGAGATGAAAAACTCGCCCTGTTTTGCTTGTTAGTTTGGTGCAGTTAGCTTGCTAATGTCGCGCAGCGGCTGAACGCACGTTCGCCAAAGGCGGACTGAATACATAACCTTGCGCATAGCGAATGGGCAGGCGCTTTACGCGTTCTAAGTGTGCCTCATCTTCAACATGCTCGGCTATGGTACTTACGCTATGTCGTTCACACAGCGATAATAAATAGTCCACATATTCTCTTACCGCCTCTTGCTCGTCATAATGTTTGATTAGCCCCCCCGCTAACTTTATACCTCGAACTGGCAGGTTCATGAGCGCCCTTATATTTCCCGGGCAAGAGCCTACATTGTCAATGAACACGCCAAGCCCGGCGTGCATACTTTTTTCTATAAACGCGGTTAAGCTTTTGGGGTTAGACAATGCGGTGGATGCACTGACTTCAATGCTCACTCGCTCTGGAGCAGGGTAACTCGCTAAGTGGGTTATAAGTGTGTTGGTGAGCTCCTGATTATATAAATCTTTGGCACTTATATTAATATTCCAAGGAATATTCACATCGTGAAAGTAACTCGCACATTGCACGAACATACTCGCTGCAAGTGAATTTACATGCTGCTCCCGTTCAATAAGATAAAGAAATTCGCTGGGCAGAAAGGTTTTATCCCCTCGCGTAATTAGGCGCGCCAAGCATTCGTACCGCCATACCCCTTGGCTATTTAAATCAACGATGGGTTGAAAGTAGGGAACGATATCTTCTATGGAGAAATCCTCGGATATTTCGCGTATGGGCATAAACCGACCTCCTTGCAATGATGTGTCTAATAGCGGCCGATACGTTGTTGGAACCTGCACTCAACAGATATAGCAGGTTACGCATCCGCACTATTCATAAATTAAATATAGTTGAGAGTGCAAAATTTTGCGGTACTAATTTGAAAGAAGTATGGTTTGTCTTGCAGGTCACATCAGTAGGCAGCTAAAGGTATAGTGTGTGGCCCATGTCCATGAAAATTGACTAACTAGTCTGAATGTTTCACATATGACAGTGAATTGGCGGTTTCTGCCTCTTGGCGAGCCTTGCAATCTGATGTAAAGTGCCACACCCTGAAAGTATTGTGATAAGTTTCAGGTTTGGCAACGAATGGACCGCGTCAACGCGCATTGGCCTAGCCGATATCTAGTTTTTATATAGCAACAAGGTATAGGGTTAAATAGCTGCTGTTTAAGAAGCATGCTAAATGGCTAAAAGGAAAAGTAAGTGTCAGGCCGGTATCCTACAAAACCGCCTGTTTATTTCGCCCAATAAATGTAAGCGAAATGTGTGATTGTTTAAAGTATGAGGTGTGTTGAGTGGGTGAAGCGCAAGTTAGTTTAGAGCACCTGTTTAGGGTCTTTACCAAACCTGAACACAAAGACTCAAAGCTGGCTCAAATCGAGCAGCATTTATCTGACAATATCTTAGATTTCTTGTCGCAACATGTAGTGACAAAAAAGACGTCGTTAGAAGAGATTGAAAAAGATTTTTCAGACTCTAAGGTGCCTGAGTCACCGGAGTTTGTGTCTACTCATGCTGAGAGCTTACTTGATAAGCTCGTGGCGCACTCTGTAAATACTTACTCGCCTACTTTTATTGGCCACATGACATCTGCGCTGCCTTATTTTCATCTGCCGCTTTCTAAGTTAATGGTAGGGCTTAACCAGAACCTGGTTAAAATAGAGACCTCAAAAGCTTTCACGCCGCTAGAACGTCAAGTGCTAGGTATGATGCACAACCTTGTATACGACCAGCCACAAACTTTTTATGATAAGCACTTACACAGTGCTGCGCATTCATTAGGTGCATTCTGTTCTGGTGGCACTATCGCCAATATTACTGCTTTGTGGGTGGCTCGCAATAAATTGCTCGGCCCGCAAAAAGCTTTTTCAGGCGTAGCTAAAGCCGGTCTTGCCGCTGCCTATCGCCATTATGACATTAACAACTTAGGCGTGATGTGCAGCAAACGCGGTCATTACTCGCTGTCAAAAGCAGTAGATGTTTTAGGTTTAGGTCGTGAGCAGTTGTTGACGGTAGCGGCTCCGAAGCAAACCCTAGATCCAGCCAAAGCCCTTCGCATTGGTAAACGTTACCAAGAGGAAGGGAATAAGCTTCTCGCTATTGTCGGCGTGGGTGGTACAACTGAAACCGGTCACGTAGACCCGCTGGACGAGCTTGCTGATGTAGCAAAAGAGCTTGGTTGTTGGTTCCACGTAGACGCAGCGTGGGGCGGCGCTACGCTATTTTCTGCGCGTTATCGAGACCGATTAAAGGGCATTGAGCGAGCAGATTCAGTTACCATTGATGCCCATAAGCAGATGTACGTGCCCATGGGTGCAGGTATGACTCTTTTTAAAGACCCACAAAACGCCAACGCGGTTAGACATCATGCTCAGTATATACTCCGTGCAGGCTCTAAAGATTTAGGGGCAACCACGCTCGAAGGTTCTCGTAACGGTATGGCGATGATGGTGTACTCGGCACTGCATATATTTGGTCGCAAAGGTTACGAACTTCTTATTGATCGCAGCATCGATAAAGCCAAAGACTTTTCACAAATGATAGATAAGGCGAGTGACTTTGAGTTAACTACTACGCCGACGTTATCGCTATTAACCTACCGAGTGTGCCCTGAAGAAGTCCAGGAAAAGTTAAAGCACGCTAACGCAAAAGTGCGCAACGCAATTAATGAAAAAGTTGATGCGCTTGTTGTTGCGGTGCAAAAGCAGCAACGTGAAGCGGGTAAGTCATTTGTTTCCCGTACCCGTTTAGAAGCGCCAGATTACCCGTCTCAGTGTATTACCGTATTTCGCGTGGTATTAGCTAACCCGTTAACGAGCCATAATGATTTGGCCGCTATTTTGGCTGAGCAGCATTTAATCGCGAAAGAAACTCAGGCGTGGAAGGACCTTATGGAATTTGTTGGCGAAACAGAAACTCTAGCTTCTTAGGTCAAGCATTTAAAATGCTAGCCTCTTAGGTGTTAGCTTTTTAAATTCGAGTAGTTTCTACGCTAACGAAAAAGCCAACGTTTTAAAACGAACAAATAAAAACGCCCGGTGCAGGCTCTGTTTAAGAGCAATGCGTCGGGCGTTTTTTCGTATATAAGTGGCTTTCGCTTAGCGTCGCGTTATTTGCATGTTGTCGATTAAACGGGTCTTACCCATAAACATAGCAACTAGCAGCACTAGTTCCTTGTCGCTATCGCTGGCCGCTTCAAACGTAGCAGCGTTAACCACCTGGCAGTAGTCTTTCTTAAAGCCTTTCGCTTCAAGGTTGGTAACCATGGTGCTTTCAAGCTCAACAAAGTTAGTATTGCCACCTTCAATGCTCGTTTTAATACGCTGCATCTCTTCAAAAATAGCGCTTGCTGTGGCTTTTTCCGCGTCTGTAAGGTAGCCATTTCTGGAGCTCATCGCCAGTCCTGACGCTTCGCGCTCGGTAGGTACGCCATGAACCTTTACTGCCATTGATAAATCGCGCGCTAAAGCACGGATCACTTGTAGCTGTTGAAAGTCTTTCTCGCCAAAGAAAGCGTCATCTGGCTGTACCATGTTAAACAGCTTGGTAACAACGGTGGCTACACCGCGAAAATGTCCCGGACGACTCGCGCCACAGTGAGAGTCTGATATACCAGGCACTTCAACGAAGGTTTGAGCGTCAAGCCCTGCAGGATACATCTCTGCGACGCTTGGTAAAAATACGGCATCTGCATCTACAGAAATAAGCTTTGTTTTGTCTTCTTCAATAGTACGTGGATAGGCGTCTAAATCTTCATTTGCACCAAATTGCATGGGGTTTACAAAAATGCTTACCACCACTTTGTCGTTATGTGTTTTTGCTTTTTTAACTAGTTTAAGATGACCGTCGTGCAGGTTACCCATCGTGGGGACAAAACCTACGGTTTCACCATTTCGACGCCACGTATTTACGGCGTCGCGTAATGCTGAAATACTATCAAGCACCTTCATATTGTACCCCGTTATTCAAAGCTGTGTTCGGCAGAAGGAAACGCACCGCTTTGCACATCTTCAATGTATTTTGATACTGCTTTGCGCATATCTCCGGTTTCTATAAGATAGTTCTTAGAGAACTTAGGCATGTAGTTAGCGCTTATACCAAACATATCGTGCATCACTAGAATTTGGCCGTCGGTATCTTTACCTGCACCTATGCCTATTACCGGTATGGTTAAGGCTTCGCTTACTGCTTTTCCTAGTGATGAAGGTACGCATTCGAGCACTAGTAGCTGAATACCGGCTTCTTCTAATGCTTTTGCTTCGCTAAGCAGCTTTTCTGCTTGGCTTGCTTCACGACCTTGTACTTTGAATCCACCGAATACGTGAACTGACTGCGGCGTTAAGCCTAAATGTCCGCACACGGGTACACCGCGAAGGTTTAAGCCTTTAATGGTGTCACATAACCAGCTTCCACCTTCCATCTTTACCATGCTTGCACCAGCAGCCATTAACTTTGCCGCATTAGCGTAGGTTTGCTCTGGTGTCGCGTAAGACATAAACGGCATATCAGCTAAAACGAAGGCGCGCTCGGTACCACGACGCACACTTTTGGTGTGGTAGGCAATGTCGTCGATAGTTACTGGAAGGGTGTCGTCTTCACCCTGAAGAACCATGCCTAAAGAGTCGCCGATTAGAAGGGCGTCTACGCCTTGTTCATCGAACATTTTGGCGAAGCTGGCGTCGTAAGCCGTTAAAGAGGTGATCTTTTCCCCAGCCTGCTTTTTCTTAAGCAAGCCAGATACTGTTACTTTCTTCATGACATGTCTCAGATTGATATTTGTTGATATCGTGTGGCGAACTATACGGATTTTGCGGCTAATTGGAAGTGCGCAGGCGACTAAGTCCGTCTAGCGAGCAGTTAGCAACCCACGCTGAAATAGGCTTTCCGTCGTGCATTACCATATTGGGTGCAATTTCAAACAGCGGTACCATAACAAACTCACGCCCCGCCATACCGTAGTGAGGAATGATCAGGTCTGCAGTATCGATAGTTTCGCTGCCGTATAGCAATATATCTAAATCCAGCGTGCGCGGACCCCAGCGTTCTCCTTTACGCTCTCGACCTTCTTCTAGCTCGATGCGCTGAAGTTGTTTTAACAATCCGTGAGGCTTAAGTGACGTTTCTATTAAGCACACCGCGTTGATATAGTCGGGTTGGTCTTGCGGCCCCATCGGCTTGCTGGAATAAAGCGAAGAGGTTTTAAGTACGCGAGTATCTTCTAATTGGTTAATGGCATCAAACGCACGCTGCGCTTTTTCTTGGCTATTGCCAAGGTTACTGCCTACGCCAATGTAAACATGCTCTTTATGCATCTGGACCTCGTTTCGCTGCTGGTTTACGCTTGCGTTTGCGCGGAGCACCTTTTGCGCCACCCTCACTTTTGCGAAGCGCGTTAAGCATGCCTTTTTGTTTACCATTGTCAGCGTGCTGGAAGTGCGTCCACCACTGGGCGAGTTCAAGTAGGTCGCCGCCTTCTGTTTGGCCACGTACTAGCAAAAAGTCATAACCAGCTCTGAATTTCGGATGGGTAAGCAATTGAAACGCACGACGACCAAAGCGCTTGGGTAGGCGCTGCTGTAAAATCCATATGTCCCGTATGACGGTAGAGAAACGCTTCGGAATCATTATACGCTGAGTTTGACGGGCAATAACCTCGCCTGATGCAATATTGAATGCATCAAAAGCATTTAAGCCTGATTCACTTTGCAAACGCTGAGATTGTTCCTCTACTGGGTACCACAATAATGCGGCGTATAAAAATGCGGGTGTAACACGCTGATTACTATTAATCCGTTCATCTGTGTTCGCTAGTACACGACGGACAAACTGCATCTCACGGCTGTTTTCATCTTTCAAAAACGGCGCAAGTTGAGGGAATAAGGGCTCAATTAGGCCGTACTCGTGCAGCATTAGGAATGTTTCTTCCCCTTTACCCGATAAAAACAGTTTAAGGGTTTCTTCAAACAAACGCGCTGCTGGTATGTTCTGCAAAAGGTTCGCCAGAGATTTAATCGGTAATGCGGTTTTATCTTCGATACTCATGCCAAGTTTAACGGCAAAACGTACCGCGCGCAGCATACGCACCGGATCTTCACGGTAACGTGTTTCCGGATCACCAATTAGCTCAACTTCACGCTTTTCTATCGCGGCTAGGCCATTTGCAAAGTCTTTTACTGTAAAGTCAGCCACACTGTAATACATGGCGTTAAAAGTAAAGTCACGGCGCTCAGCATCTTCTTCGATGGTACCAAATACGTTATCGCGTACTAGCTGTCCGTGTGCGTCACGCTTTGCGACAGCTTTGCCCTTTGGCAGGTTTTCATCTTCGTCAGACTCTTGGTGATGTCCTCGGAATGTAGCAACTTCAATAATTTCTCGACCAAATACAATGTGAGCTAAGCGAAAACGCCTGCCGATAAGACGGCAATTTCTAAAAAGCCCCTTTATTTGCTCAGGCGTAGCGTTAGTTACCACGTCGAAGTCTTTAGGTTCGTGACCCATCAAAATGTCGCGTACACAGCCTCCTACCAAATAGGATTCGAAGCCAGCTCCATTAAGGCGATACATTACTTTCAATGCATTTGCACTTACATCTTCACGAGATATGCCGTGTTCTCCACGGGTCATAGTCCTTGGCTTCAAAGCGTTAGAGGACGAACTCTCTTTTGAAAAAGCGCGCTTAACAGATTTAAAAACACGATGAATGATGATGGTATCTCCGCAGACTATAAAGGTCCGCTATAATAAGTGGATTCATGCTGTGGAACAATAATTTCGGGTGTTTTCACTACTTTTTTCCTATCCCACATCAAAATTGCCGTCTTGAGCACTGAATCAATATCATCAAATTCTGAAGCATTTGGAAAGGAAAAGCCTAAAAAGTGCATAACACGCACAATATTCGCTAGCGCGGTTTCGTTGTTAACGGGGGCTGCTCGGTTTTGTTTACTCAGCTTTCTGCCTGGCGCCACAGACGCTACCGGCACATGTCCGTATTGGGGGGCGGTGTAACCAAGTGTTTTATACACCGCGCGTTGCAGTGGCGTTACATCAATAAGGTCGCACCCTCTCATTACACAGTTAACTTGCTGAAATACATCGTCCAAAATGACCACAAGGTTATATGAAAACAAACCGTCACGCCGTTTTAGTACAACATCTTCGGCGTTTGATTTGGCGTTTGAAATAGAGGGGAGTACTTTACCCATGAGTACATCTTCAAAGGCTTCAAGCGGCGCATCTACTTTTAGGCGCAGTGCGCAGTCCTGTGTAGCTGTGCACACTAATTTATCGCGACAGTTGCCGTTATAAATGCCGCCCATAGCTTTAATCTGCTTACGTGTACACGTGCAAAGATAGGCTCGCTCTTGAGAAAGTAAATCATCAAGAACCGCTTGATAACGTGGGTGTTGCTCACTTTGATAGATAACATCACCGTCCCAATGGAGCCCATGGGTTTCTAAAGTGGTAAGAATAGCTTTGTCAACGCCTGCTATACAGCGCGGTTCGTCAATGTCTTCCATGCGAAGCAACCATTTGCCATTATGGCTTTTTGCATCTAGGTAGCTGGCAACAGCAGTAACGAGTGAACCGAAATGTAGTTGGCCAGAGGGGGAGGGAGCAAAACGCCCTACATAGTGGTTATGCATAATTAAGGTTTAACAAAAAGCCCCATCTTTTTGGGATGAGGCTTTCTATATCAACATACTCGGGGTTAGTAACTTAACCTTGAAGTTGCTTTTCTTTGATTTCAGCCATGGTCTTACAGTCGATACATAAATCAGCTGTAGGACGCGCTTCTAGGCGACGAATACCAATTTCGATACCACATGAATCGCAGAAGCCGAAATCGTCTTCTTCAATGCGCTTAAGCGTTTTTTCAATTTTCTTTATTAGCTTACGCTCACGGTCTCGTGTACGTAATTCAAGGCTGAACTCTTCTTCTTGAGCTGCACGGTCTACAGGATCAGGGAAGTTTGCTGCTTCATCCTTCATGTGCGTTACCGTACGGTCAACCTCTTCACGAAGTTGATTACGCCACGCTTTAAGCAATAGACGAAAGTGCTCCAATTGGGGCTCGCCCATGTACTCTTCGTCAGCTTTTGGCTCGTACGGCTGCAAACCTGCCAGCGCTAATAGTCCTAGGGATTTTGTTTCTTTTCCTGTTGGCATCTGCCACATCTCCTACACTACGACATCCATCTTGTCCTGATTGGACCGATATCTATATCAGACTCGACAGCTTCAGGCAATCGATCGTGTCTATGTAATTATTATGCTGGTGTGTTGTTTCTAACATTTGCCAGATGTTTAATCATTTATACGACTGGCTACCAGCAAACGCATTAGTGCGTTCTCCCACTAAAACAAGGCGCAAATATGAAGGCGAAATGAAAAAAATCAACCTATTTTTTATAAAATCACAGGGAGTAATTGATTTAATAGGATTTTTTGTTCATCAATTATACAGCCTGCGGCAAGCATAGTTACGCCTTCATTAGCGGCAATCTGTACGCTTTGTGCATAGGTTGGATCAATATGCTCTGCAACTTGAACACTTTTAATAGCGGTATGTTGCACGCAGAATAACAAGCTGGTCTTTATACCGCTTTGCGCTAAGCGAGCTAGTTCCAAGCAGTGTTTTGCTCCTCGCTGAGTTACCGCATCGGGAAAGTAACCTTTATTATATTCCGCTAGGGTTACCGATTTTACTTCCATATATTCTGTAAGTTCTTGACGCTGCGCATTTTCTCTGGTCAACGCGAAGTCGAATCGGCTATTGGCAGTAGGCGGTGTTACTTCTGCTTTCCAACCGCTAATACCGGAAAATTCGCTTAGCACCTTGTTATCTAGTGCTTCTGCCACCAACTTATTAGCATTGTGAGTGTTAATGCCGATGAAGTGACCATCGAACGTTTGGGCAAGTTCCCATGTATATTTGAGCTTTCGCTTAGGGTTTGTCGACTCACTTAAATAAACCGTGTATCCCGGTTCAGCGCAGCCGGTCATTGCACCTGTATTGGGACAATGAGCAGTAACGATTGAACCGTCGTCTAGCTCAACGTCGGCAAGAAAACGCTTGTACCTTTTAATCAAGGTGCCGCGTAATAAGGAAGGTGAAAACTTCATGTATCGCCTTTTTAAAAAATAAGGTTCACCGCGTCGAGGTACCCATTAGTTATTCGTGTGCTAAGGCATAGGGTTTATGGGGTAACGAACCACATATACGCGGTATACAGGCAAAAGAGAGTAACAAAGATTTGAGCAAGCGCAAAAAGTGCTTATCGAAAATATAACGATGTATAAGGAATAAAACGCAATGGCAGAATTTACCGTAAGCCTCTCAACCAATAGCGCTGAAGCTGTATGGGGCGAAAGCGCTAAGCTTTCTTTCACTGAATCAGGCGCAGTTATACACTTGCCTGATGACAAGCTTAACGAGCGTTTAATTCAGCAAGCGGCGAGAAAATTAGATGGCCTTGGATTGCCTGCCGTTGCGCTTAAGGGGGATTGGCACAAAGAACAACAGTGGGCGTTTGCACTTAGCTTTACTCGCGCGCTCAAGCCAGCGTCTATTCAATGGGCGGATACGGCTGACAAAGCTGCGCTAGAGCAAGAGTACGCGGCTTTATTATTTACCCGACAGCTGGTAAACGAAACGCCGGAAGATCTTAGCCCTGAAACCTTAGCGACACGCGCTGCGCAGTGGCTCAAGTCGTTAGGTGGAGACAAAGTCACCTACTCAATGACAGTAGGTGAAGACCTTAAAGAGCAAGGCTGGATAGGAATTTATAACGTAGGTCGCGGTAGTGAGCGCCCGCCTGCAATGCTGGTACTTGATTATAACCCCACAGGCAATGCAGATGCCCCTGTCGATGCTGTGCTAGTAGGGAAAGGTATTACTTTCGACAGCGGCGGTTACAGCATTAAATCTAGCGAAGGTATGTTAGATATGAAGTGCGACATGGGTGGCGCGGCAACGGTAACCGGTGCGTTAGGGTTATCTATTTCCCAAGGCAGCGAAAAGCGTATCCAGTTAATATTGTGCTGTGCGGAGAACCTTATAAGTGGTCATGCTTATAAGCTTGGCGATGTACTTACCTACAAAAATGGGGTAACCGTTGAAGTTGTTAACACCGATGCAGAAGGGCGTTTGGTACTGGCTGATGGTCTGATGGCGGCAACGGAAACTGGCGCACCGCTTATTATCGATGCCGCAACGTTAACGGGTGCTGCAATGGTTGCATTAGGCTCTGATTATCACGGCGTATTCTCGCTAGATGATAATGCGCGCGATCAAATGCTTAAAGCAGCAAAAGCTGAGAATGAACGCTTTTGGCCATTACCCCTTGAAGATTTTCACGCAAACCGTTGCCCGTCAGCGTTTGCTGACACGGCGAACAGTCGCCCGATGAAAGGTGGCGGCGGTGGCGGTGCGTCAAACGCAGCGGGCTTCTTATCGCGCTTTGTTAAACCAGAAGGCTGGGTGCATTTAGATTTGGCTGCTGCTTATCACGGTGGAGCAACCTCTGAAATGCCAGTAGGTGCAACAGCAAAAGGCATTCGCTCAATTGCCAGAATGCTGAAAGATTTCAGTGCATAAATAAACAACAGAGGGGGCTTCACAAAGTGTTGCCCCTTTTCGTTAATTAGATCCCGCCTAAGCGTTCAGCCAGTTTCTTATAACGTTCAACGTCACCGCTATCAAAAAGTGGGTTACCGTCGGTATCTTTGTCTTTTGATACTAAAAGGCTTTCGCGCTCTAGACGCTCTACGCGTACTTCTTGAACACCAAGAAATGCCGCCACTTCTTTTACCGTCATCAAACTCATTACAAAATTTTCCTATTGTGATTGTTATTGTTAGGTTTTAACAAGGCCTCTACTTTGGACAAGGCTGTGTGACCTCGTCATTACATCAGAAGCGCTTTGTACAAGACATTACCTAAAAGGCGAATAAAATACTAAACATCCAGCTATGGTAAGCAGTTTTGTTTACACATTGCATAAACCAAAGGCTAGATAACGTTATAGTTGCTATGCCTGCTTCATACTGCTTCCTATTGTTTTAGTTAAGCGCATTTTTGCTATTTTTCGAGTCTTTTTTAACGATTCTTTTAATGTTTACTGGTGATGGGCGCGAGCTTTTTACCTAAAATCTGATTTAGATGGACATAACGAGCAACTGCAGTGTGAGTTAAAAGGTGTTTTTAACTCACACTGCTTGGTTTACCATTGCGCGCCAAAACCACCTATCTGCATGAATCTTGGGTTATACTTTACCGTTCACGCTTAAATTAGGCTCACGCACTAATCGGAGACAATAAAAAATGGATACTTGGTCCGCTGCCGTTATGCTTTTTCTGATCATGGATCCTCTCGGTAATCTGCCGGTTTTTATGTCAGTGCTTAAATCGATTGAGCCCAAACGACGTCAATTTATTCTTATTCGAGAGCTTTTGTTTGCTCTTGGTATTTTGTTCTTATTTCTATTCAGCGGTCAGTCCGTACTCAATTTTTTGAATGTTGAGCAAGAAACTGTGAGTATTGCCGGTGGCATCATTTTATTTCTTATCGCGCTTAAGATGATATTTCCGTCGTCTGGTAATCCAAGCGGATTGGCAGTGGGTGAAGAGCCTTTCTTGGTGCCTCTTGCTATTCCTATGATCGCTGGCCCTTCAACGTTAGCGGCGTTAATACTTCTTGCTAATCAAGCACCAGATAGAATGGTGGATTGGTCACTAGCGCTTGCCGCTTCGTGGTCGATTAGCGCAGTGATCTTATTATTTTCAAACGTGTTTCATAAAATTTTAGGAGAGCGCGGGCTAGTTGCGATGGAGCGATTAATGGGTATGATCCTCGTTATGATCGCTATCCAGATGTTATTAGATGGCGTTACTAAATATTTCATGCATGCCACTGGAGCCCTTTAAATGGCAAAGCAAAAACTTAATACCTTTGGGCGTGTCCGCGCCTTAGAAGGCTGGAAAGCCGTTGCATTCGGCGCTGCGTTACTTGAGCGTATGCTACCTAACTACACGCTTTTCTGTGAGCTTACAGAAAGCGGTGATGCGAATGCCTTACGCAACTGCTTAAACTTGGTCTGGGAAACGCTAAAGTCTCCTAAAAGTAAATTTAATATCGCTGTGCAGCTTGAGAAGGTGGAAGTTGCTACCCCGGACACTAGCGAACACGATAACTATGGCGTCTACCCAGCTATAGATGCAGCCATTGGGCTAGCTGGTCTGCTCAACCTAATTGCTGGTGATGACCCACAAGGTGCTGTGGTTATTAGTAAACTATCTCAAGGTAGCGTTGAAGCTTATTTATTAGAAAGCGAAGAAGCTGATGATGAGACCGTAAAAGGTCACCCACTTATGGAATTTGAAGTAGAGGTACAAAACGAACTGCTCGATTACGTTGAGCAAGCTAAGTATCCTGCAAAGGCAGCAGACGAAATGAAAGCCCTCGCACTGGAAGCGGGCATCTCAAACATAGGCCTTGAACTTTAAAGTAGCTAGGCCGTGCACTTCAGGTAGGTTCACGGCTTTGCGCTACGCTAAGCGTACGTACGTTTTAGTTAGCTCACTTCTATTAACATGTAGCGCAGTGCGCTGGTGTGTTTTTCTTTAATCACTTGCCAGTGGGTAGGTAACGTAGGTGTTGTGAGCGTACTCTCATGCTCCAAGTAAACTACGCTACCGTTTTGCACTAAGTTATTTTCTGCAAGCGACGTTAGCGCAGGTGTTACTAAACCTTTGCCGAACGGCGGATCGACAAATACCACATCGTAAGGTGCCCGGCTAGTTTCTGAAGAGTTTAGCTCTTTCAGGTTTTGTAACGCATCACCTTGGTAAATGTTAGCTGACGCGACTTCATTTGCTTTGAGCAAAGAAAGGTTGCTCTTTAGCTGTGAAGCAGCCTGATTATCTAGTTCAATAAAATCGCAATGTGCCGCATAGCGCGATAATGCTTCTAATCCCAAACCACCAGAGCCCGCAAATACATCTAGGCAGCGTGCGTTATTAATATAAGGCATTAACCAGTTAAATAAGGTCTCTTTATTTCTGTCGGTAGTAGGCCTTAACCCTTCGGCGTTCAATACAGGTAGTTTTCTACCGCGCCACTGGCCACCAATAATACGTATTTGCCCTGTGCTATTTGCACGTTGGGTTCTACCATTTTTTGGTGAATAAGGTTTTTTTGCAGAAGATGGAGCCCGAGTAGGGCGAGAAACTCGCTTCATAGTGGCCGACAATGGTATCATGCGTTCATACATTAGGCGGCAAGTGTAGCCGAAATTGCTAAGAATTTATAAGGATTTGTCCTAACAATGTCGAAACTTTTTGGCTGGTTCAGTAAGAACAAGAAAGCAGAGAAACAAAAAGCCCAAGCGGAAGAAGAAGCTCGCGCAAAGGCAGAAGCTGAAGCACGGGCTAAAGCCCAAGCGGAAGAAGAAGCTCGTGCAAAGGCCGAAGCTGAAGCACAGGCTAAAGCGCAAGCCGAAGAAGAGGCTCGCGCAAAGGCGGAAGCCGAAGCACAGGCTAAAGCCCAAGCGGAAGAAGAAGCTCGTGCAAAGGCCGAATCTGAAGCACAGGCTAAAGCGCAAGCCGAAGAAGAAGCTCGCGCAAAGGCGGAAGCTGAAGCACGGGCTAAAGCCCAAGCGGAAGAAGAGGCTCGCGCAAAGGCGGAAGCCGAAGCACAGGCTAAAGCGCAGGCGGAAGAAGAAGCTCGCGCAAAGGCGGAAGCTGAAGCACGGGCTAAAGCCCAAGCGGAAGAAGAAGCTCGTGCAAAGGCCGAAGCTGAAGCACAGGCTAAAGCGCAAGCCGAAGAAGAGGCTCGCGCAAAGGCCGAAGCTGAAGCACAGGCTAAAGCGCAAGCCGAAGAAGAGGCTCGCGCAAAGGCGGAAGCCGAAGCACGGGCTAAAGCCCAAGCGGAAGAAGAAGCTCGTGCAAAGGCCGAAGCTGAAGCACAGGCTAAAGCGCAGGCGGAAGAAGAGGCTCGTTTAAAGGCCGAAGCCGAAGCACAGGCTAAAGCCCAAGCGGAAGAAGAGGCTCGTGCAAAGGCCGAAGCTGAAGCACAGGCTAAAGCGCAAGCCGAAGAAAAGCCGAAAGAGAAAAAGTCCCTATTTGCACGCTTAAAAGCCAGCCTATCTCGCACAAAAGAGAATTTAGGCAGCGGTATAGTTAGCCTATTTAAAGGTAAAACCATTGATGACGAGCTGTACGAAGACCTTGAAACACAGCTTTTAGTGGCCGACGTGGGTATGGATACCACACAAAAAATTATTGACCATTTGACTGATAGTGCGTCTCGTAAAGATCTTAAAGATGCGGAAGCTTTACTGGATATCATGAAGCAACAAATGTCGGGTATGCTGTCTGAAGTTAACCAGCCTCTTTCTGAAGTCATGAAAGCACATGATTCCAGTGAAGGTCCGTTCGTTATCTTGATGGTTGGTGTAAATGGTGTAGGTAAAACCACCACTATTGGTAAGCTGGCTAAGCAGTTCCAGCAAGAAGGCAAGAAAGTGATGCTTGCTGCCGGTGATACGTTTAGAGCTGCTGCCGTGGAACAGCTTCAAGTATGGGGCGAGCGCAACGACATCCCCGTTATCGCACAACATACTGGAGCTGACAGTGCATCGGTACTCTACGATGCGCTAGAAGCGGCTAAATCGCGCGGCACCGATATTCTTATTGCTGACACCGCAGGACGTTTGCAGAACAAGAACAACTTGATGGAAGAGCTAAAGAAAGTGGTTCGCGTTATGAAGAAGATCAACCCCAACGCGCCTCACGAAGTGATGCTTACATTAGACGCTGGTACTGGGCAAAACGCTATTAGCCAAGCTAAGTTGTTTAACGAAGCTGTGGGCTTAACTGGTATCACCCTTACCAAATTAGACGGTACAGCAAAAGGCGGAGTTATATTCTCTATTGCCGATAAGTTTAAAATTCCTATAAGGTATATAGGTGTTGGCGAAAGTATCGATGATTTACGCCAGTTCGACGGCCAAGAATTTATTGACGCGTTGTTTAGCGAAATGGACACACCTGGAAGCTAAAACCAGCAAAGCGGTAGGGAAAAATAATGATAAAGTTTGAGCAGGTAAGCAAAACCTATCCAGGCGGGCAGCGCGCGCTTAGTAAGGTTAATTTTCATATTGCCCCAGGTGAAATGGCCTTTTTAACAGGGCACTCGGGTGCAGGGAAAAGTACACTACTTAAACTTATCAGCCTAATGGAGCGCCCAACAGTAGGGCGCGTTCTTATTAATGGCCACGACCTTAACACCATTACCCGTCGAGATATTGCCTACATTCGCCGCGATATCGGTATGATCTTTCAAAGTCATCAGCTGTTAATGGATAAATCAGTTTTTGACAACGTCGCCTTGCCGTTAGTGATTGAAGGGTATACGCATAAAGAAATTCGCAAGCGTGTAGACGCCGCGCTTGAGATGGTGGGGCTTAGAGACAAAGCCCGTTGCTTACCCATTACGTTATCTGGAGGTGAGCAACAACGTGTGGGTATTGCGCGAGCAGTGGTAAATAAACCTCCCTTACTGTTAGCCGACGAGCCTACCGGTAACCTAGACCCTAAACTTTCAATGGAAATTATCCGCTTGTTCGAAGATTTCAATCAAGCGGGAGTATCGGTGCTGATTGCGACTCACGACTTAGGGCTAATCGCTCGTATGCGCTATCGCACGCTTACGCTTAAAAACGGGCAAATGATTACTGATGGTCTAACCGATGATATGGGTGGCACGGGTTCAAGCACCGGCGAAGGAGAGTGGTCGTGAGCATTTTATTTAAAGGTCGAACACAAGGCGCATCCTCATCAAAAGTAGGCATGGTGCAAACTGTTATCATGTTCTTTGTTAGCCATGTGCGACAAGCCTTGTCTAGCCTTGGTGAGCTTTGGCGACAGCCCTTAGCCTCGTTAATGACAATTGGCGTACTGGGTTTAAGTATAACGTTGCCAAGTACGCTTTATATCATGGTAAAAAACACAGAGAAAATTACCGCAGGCTGGGATCAAGCATCAGAAATATCCCTTTTTCTAAAGCCTAGTATCAATGCGGCAAGCTCACAACAGCTGGTCGCAAGACTGAATACATGGTCGGAAATAGGCAGTGTAGTTTACATTCCTGCCGATGACGCGCTTAAAGAGTTTCAGCACCTATCTGGGTTGGGCGATGCTATCGCATACTTGGAGAAAAACCCGCTACCGGATGTCGTACTGGTTACGCCTGGTGAAAAACACGCATCACCTACTGCTGCTAAAGCGCTTTTGGACAAGCTTCGTCAGCAGCGCGAGGTAGACATTGGCAAGCTTGATATCGAGTGGTTAGAACGTTTGTACGCGGTTATTGATATTGCAAGAGACTTAGTTACCTTAATTGGCCTGCTCTTGTTTATTGCTGTAGTGCTTATTATAGGTAACACTATCCGACTGAATATACTCAACAAATACGATGAAATTGTAGTAATGAAGCTGGTGGGAGCTACCGATGCGTTTATTCACCGTCCTTTTTTATACACAGGTTTTTGGTATGGCCTATTGGGCGGATTAATGGCGTGGTTTGCTGTAATTATTATTTTGTGGTGGATGGATAGCAGCATAACCACATTTGCTGCCATGTATCAGAAAGATTTTAATATTACTGGGTTGACTGGTTCAGCATTGCTAACCATGTTAGGGCTTTCAGTACTATTAGGCTTGCTTGGGTCCTTAATCTCAGTGCAACGTCACGTAAAAGAGATTGAACCCAAATAAACGTGGTGCAATGAAATCTCTAGCTATTACGCTTACTGGTCTTTGAAAGTCAGTCTAGCGTGAACGCTTAGTCACCCATGCTTAACTGCTAAGCAATCGCGCGCGGGTAGTGTGCGGAAATAGCACTTCGCACACCGTTGCCCCATGTGATTGCTTGGTTGTACAGCATGTGAAGTTGTTTTTGATCAATGTTCAGCAACTTTGCTTGCTTGATCACGTTCATCCAAAGTGCACTTTCGAAAGCGCGAACTAACGTCATATAGTTGTTCATTTCTAGGTTTTTACCCAGTAAGGCATCATTCACTTCGTCAGACAGCGGCAGTTGTTTCACAATGTCAGTCATAGACTGGTCGAGTAAACCTTCAAGTAACGAAAAAAGCCCAACTAAGAAAGATATAGGCGGGTTATTTTTAATGCCCCTGCGCTCGGCCAGTAAATCAAAAAATTTGGCGCGTACAAGTGACATATGTATGATTTCAAGGGGCTTTTCATCGCCTAAATTAGTTAAACTTAATAACGCGATAAATTTCTTAATCTCAACTTCACCCATGTAATTCAGAGCATGCTTCAACGACGTAATTTTGAAACGCTTATTAATAGTTGGGTTATTGATGAACTTAAGCAGCAAGAAACTAAGTGTTGCGTCACGTTCAATAATTTGGCTAATGCGCTCAACATCAAAGGTAGTGCTCGAGCTCTCTCCCATTAAATCTACAATATTCATTTTAGAGGCTGGGAGCTGCTTAAGAATGCGCGCTTCAGGCTGTGAGAAGAAATAGCCTTGGAAGAAATCGAAACCTAAGTCAACACAAGTAGAGAAGTTATCTTGAGTATCGACCTGCTCAGCCACAAGTTTCACGTTAGCATCATGATAGCGGGGGATGTGCTTTTCGATGGTTTCAAAGCGAGTCTTAGTGACATCTACTTTTACTATGTCGATAAGAGGGAAGACATCATGGGTTGCACCTACCATCATAGGGTCGTCAATTGCAAGCTTAAAGCCAAGCTGTTTGATGTGTTGACATGCTTCATACAGCCCGTTGGTGTTATCGGTAGGGTCTGCCAGTTCAACAACAACCGATTCAGGATTAAGCGATGTTGGAAAGCGCGAAATAATGGTATCGGATGAGAAAGTGATAAAGGATGTTTTCTCACCGCTTATATCGTCAAGTCCTAGTGGATGAAAGTGTTCAGAAATATACTTAGCTTTCTGATCGTTGTGTTCTGGGTATGCGCCAGATTTACCATCCCGAAACAACAGTTCATAGGCAAATACATTTTTGCTTTTGTCTAAAATAGGCTGACGGGCTATGAACGCGAACATAAACTAATCCTGAGGCAACATGGTTTGACGACTTTTTTATCGATATCAGATGGGCTTAGGAAATAATAAGCCTACACCCTAGTCTATGATATGTAGGCATAGTCTAACAACAAATCAATGATTATTTTGAAAACGTATTCTTTTATTGTGCTAGTTAATCATCTTTCAATGCCGAGCTATGAATGTGTTTTGCCCACTTAATAGCTTCATTGTAGTAGCTGTGTAATAGGCTTTGTTTTATCTCGTACTTAGCTGCAAACTGTTTAACGCCAGCCCATTTAGCGCGTTCAAAAAACTGAACAAGCGTCAAACAGTTACGCAGCATGCCGGGTGTGCCGCAAAGCGCGTCTTTAACATCATCGCTGATGGGAACCTTGCTTACCAGATCATCAATACGTTGCTCCATCATGGCATCAAGCAAAGACAGCAGCCCGGTGAGGAAGCCTTTCAGCGGGTTGTCAGACGTCTTAAGTTGGGTAAACACTAACTCACAAAACTTTGCACGAACCAGTGCCATCTGCATCAATTCGCTAGGTTGGCCGTCGCTTAAGTTGGCAAGAGCAAGTAAAGATATAAACTTCTTCACTTCCACTTCACCCATAAAGGTTAGCGCATGTTTGAGTGACGTTATCTTATGGCGCTTATTAACCATTGGGTTATTGATAAAGCGCAGCAGCAGGTAGGTGAGCGATGGATCTCTTTCAATAATTTTATTCACATCATCGAAATTGAGCTTAGGTTGACTACTTAAGGTAAGCAGTTCCATCATAGTTAAGCTGCTTGGCCCCAACTTTCTATGCTTAACAATTTCCGGCTTAGCAAGAAAATAGCCTTGAAAGTAATCAAACCCCATATCTTTGAATTTATGAAATTCTTCATAGGTTTCAATCTTTTCGGCTACTAGTTTAATGTCGTTTGATTTAAAGCGCGTTACTAAGGCTGGAATTTTATCGTGAGGGAGTTCGGTGATATCAATTTTCACAACACTGGTGAAAGGGATAAAGGCTTCCCATTTGCCCTTCATGTCGTAGTCATCTAGGGCAATAGGGTAACCTAATCCGCGGATATGTTTACAAGCCGCGACCAATGCGTCATCTACCTCTACCGTTTCGACGATTTCAATCACAACTTTGTCAGCATCTAACGAAGTGGGAAAGCGAAACATTAGCGTATCTCGATGAAAATTGATGAACGCTTTTTTGTCTCCGGTAATTTCTTCAATACCCAAGCTTAAGTGGGTAGAGGTGAGTATTTTCGACGTGGCCTCGTCGGGAGGGATGTCGGGAAAACAATTCTCCTCGCCCACGCGAAAAAGCAGTTCGTAAGCGTAAACTTCTCGGTTTACATCAAATATGGGCTGTCTAGCGACGTAAGCAAACATCGAGTTCCTCTTTGCTTTACTTGCCTTACTCCTTCCTTAAGTATTTCCCTTCCAGTTTTTTATTGTTGTAGTCTGGAAAATGCCATGTAGCGGTCGTAGTGCAAAATCGATTAATACCATCTAATATTTTCAATTTCCGAAGAGAAAAGCAAGGTTTAAAATACTCGTATGATAAGTGTATGGTTCTACAGTAAGAGTTAAAAAGAACGCTAGAAGTGCTTATTGCTAATATTTACGTTCGCGCTGATGTATGTGGCGTATAAACGTTAGAATTCATATCAGTGAGATTAGTTTTTAATTCTTGCTATGTAATTAAAGTATAATAGCGTTGTGGTTAGATGACCTACCCAACTACCACTTAACGCAGGTCAGTCATTGAACGGATGTGGCGTTAGTGGAGTATGAAGTTAGAAGAGCTGGCGCTCATAAGGAATGGCTAGGGGTTTTGACTGAGACAGAACTAAACGGATAGTTCTTTCTTCAAGTTGAACTTTTTTTATTATTTTAGGTCTTGATATTGTAGAAATAGTCACTATACCTACATATCGGTTAGACTTCATATCTTAATTAGGTCTCGCGCAGCTTCAGTTACTTTGCTAATATGAAGCGGCAATAAATGAGGTGAACAATGAGCAACAATTTGCAATCTATGGCCCTGTCAGTGCCACACAGCGGTAGCATCGAAGGCTACATTCAAGCTGTAAGCAGCATTGATATGCTTAGCGCTGAGGAAGAGCGCGAGTTGGCAGTGCGCCTTCGCGAAGACGAAGACTTACAGGCCGCTCGTAAGCTAGTAATGTCACACCTTCGTTTTGTAGTGCACATTGCAAAATCTTACTCAGGTTATGGCTTACCACAAGCCGACTTAATTCAAGAAGGTAATATTGGTCTGATGAAAGCCGTTAAGCGTTTCGACCCTACAGTGGGCGTTCGTTTGGTTTCTTTCGCGGTACATTGGATCAAAGCAGAAATTCATGAGTTTGTACTTAAAAACTGGAGAATAGTGAAAGTTGCGACTACCAAAGCGCAGCGTAAACTTTTCTTTAACCTACGCAAGGCGAAAAAACGTCTCGGTTGGTTTACCCATGCTGAAGTGCAAACTGTTGCGGACGAACTGGGTGTGAGTACGAAAGAAGTGCTTCAAATGGAAGCGCGCATGAGTTCTCAAGACCAAGCGTTTGATTTATCTGCAGACGAAGATGAAACAGGCAACTTTGCGCCAGTTCAGTATTTGGAAGATAAGTCTTCAGATGTTGAAACAGACGTAATTAATAACGACTGGGATACAGCGGCGAGCAAGCGTTTGTATTCAGCGATTAAAACGCTAGACGAGCGTAGCCAAGACATCATTGAAACTCGTTGGTTAGCAGATAACAAGATTACACTGCAAGACTTAGCTGATAAATATCAGGTGTCTGCAGAGCGTGTTCGTCAAATTGAAAAGAACGCGATGAAAAAGCTACAAGCAGCTATGGTCGCTTAGCATACGCAGTACATAGCTTACAGATAGCTTAATTTTGAAATAAAAGCGCCTTTATGGCGCTTTTTTTATGCGTTGATTTATACCGTAAGTGACAACGTGTGAGCCCGTAACGCTACTCTTCTTCGTTTTTAGAAGGGGGAAGAACGTAGAATACACCCTCAAATTCCGCTACTGGCGTATCACCGTCCAAAATAGCTACGTTTAACTCAAACCGCGCTTTGTTGTCGCTTTCTAGTGGCTTAAACTTACCCGATAAGGTTTCTATATTACAGATGGCTCTTGGCTTCATAGTGATAGGCTTGTGGTAATGGATATCACCATCGCCCAATACAATATCGCCGTCTAATCCACGCTCTTTAAGCTGCAAGTAAATCATGCCCCAACCGGTCAGCGTAGCTAAAGAAAAAATACTGCCTGCGAACATAGTGCCGTGAATATTTATATTTTTATTTAGCGAAGCCCGGGTTTCCAGTGTACGCCCGGTATACTGGTATAGTTTTATACCCATGTGCTCGGTAATAGGTATGGTTTCTGACCACGTTTCCTGCAACGATTTACACCATTTAGGGTGCAGCACTAAGGAATTGTTTTCAGTGAACTTCTTAACCATTTGCTGACGTTTGAGCATACCCAATTCGTTAGGGGCTTCACGCTCAATCTTGAAACCGCACGCACTAAAAAAGTCGATAGATATTTCGCGGCTATTAGTTACTGCGCGCTCAGCACCCAAGTCTTTGGCTACGTTTTCCAGCGCTGCCATGATCATCTGACCTAAGCCTTTGCGTTGATGATCCTGATGCACAGCTATATGGCGAATTTGAGCTTCTTCAGCTGTGTTCAAATGAACACGGCCACAGGCTACGATTTCGTTCTTACGGTTGGTAATAATACGGTGCTCGGCGACCTGTTCATATTCGTCTTTTTCAGAGCCTGGAGGGAAATTCCATGGTTGGCGTAAGTGCTCCCATCGAAAATGAAAATAGGCTTCAAATTCGGCGTCGCTTTTAGGCGTAACTACCTTGTACACAATAAACCGACCTTCTTAAATGAATGAAGGGGTATTTAAACGTAAGAACCCATGAGGTACAAGTTTAATTATGTAAGCAAACTTGGAATGCCGAAGAAGTAGACAGCCACCTATAACCTGAAGACCTAGCAGTTGCCCACAAAACAGCGAACGACGGGCTTTTTGCGTTCGCTGAGTGGGTGATTATCTATGCTAACGGGTATTATACATTAAACTGGAAAGTGACAGGCCCGTCATTAATAAGGCCAACCTGCATATCAGCACCGAACTTTCCGGTAGCGACTTTCATACCTTTATTTTCTAGGGCCTGCACAAATTGATCATAGATAGCTTGGCCATGTTCTGGAGATGCACCGCGAGAGAAGCCTGGGCGATTTCCTTTTTGAGTGTCAGCAACGAGCGTGAACTGGGATACCACCAGTATTTCGCCATCGATTTGCTCAATATTTAAATTCATTTTCCCATTTTCATCGCTAAACATGCGATATCGGCAGAGCTTATTCGCAAGCTTCTCTATTTGCGCTTCACCGTCTTCTTTTTCAACGCCTAACAGCACCAACATGCCTTTGCCAATCTCACCAATAACCTTGCCGTCTACGGTTACATTAGCTTCTGATACACGTTGAATAAGTCCTATCACTTAGATGACTCCTGAATAAAGCGTGACATGTCGCGAGTAGCGCGGCAAAGGGCGTAACCTATACTGGGTTCGGATGTGCTGTGCCCCGCATCTGGGATGATTTGCAACTGGCTTTGGGACCATGCTTTGTGAAGTGCTTCAGCAGCTTCCGTTTTGCAAATCATATCGTAACGACCATGAATAATTGTGCCCGGAATATGACTTATTTTATCAACGTTTTCAAGAATATAGTTTTCATCTAAAAAGCACTTGTTAGAAAGGAAGTGACACTCCAAAGTTGCTAGGCAAGTGACCAATTGCATGGGGTAATTATCAGTGGAGTCGCCTACGCCGGGAGGTAAGGTAATGCGAGATAAACGCTCTTCCCATTGATACCAGCGCTTTAAGGCTGCGTGGCGCAGTACATCGTTGCTAGAGCGTACCATTGCGCTATAAAAATCACAGACTGCGCTGGAGGTAACCGGTGCCGGGACATCCTTAGTAAATTTGCGGTAGTACTCAGGAAATAACTGCGCAGCGCATCCATTTGGGGATAAAAACCAATCTCTGTCTTCTTGCCTGGCTAAAAATACGCCGCGAAGAATGAGACCTGTTACTCGTGGGGTGTATTTAAGCGCATAAAGTAAGGCAAGCGTTGAGCCCCAGGAACCGCCGAATAATAGAAATTTAGGAATAGAAAGGTGATTTCGTAGTGCTTCTATATCTTCAACGTTAGACCAGGTGTCGTTGTTTATTGTATCGGCGACGGGGGTAGAGCGGCCGCAGCCACGTTGCTCATAACCTATAATGCGATACTTGTTGCTATCAAAAAAGCATTTGTAGTTAGGAGGTAAGCCTGCGCCAGGGCCGCCGTGAATAAAAAGCACGGGGATGCCGTTTGGATTACCACTTTGCTCGAAGTAAAGCGAATGCCCACTTCCCACTTCGATAAATCCGTTTTCATAGTAGGTAACATCGGGGTAAAGTCGTTTCATTTTGTTTCTGCGCGTTGTGTGAGTGCCTGTTTTAGTTTAGTTTATTGTTATTCAAACGTTTGCGTGCTGACTGCTTCAACGCCGTTTTTGCTTTTAAATTAAGCAATTAACGCTAAGTGAATACTATAGAACAAGTGTCATTACGTGCTAGCTAATCATATTATAGTCATAAATGCGAGGATGTTGATATGGCAGGTCAAGGATCGGGCGGTAACGTAATTGCCGCAATTTGTAACTTCTTTATTCCTGGGTTAGGTCACTTGGTACAAGGAAGAATTTTAGGTGCATTGTTCTTTTTCGTTACAGTGGGCGTATGTTATGCCTTAGCTGCAACTGTGGTACTAGCCATTGTCTTTTGGCCTTTAGGCGCCCTTTTGCATTTGATTTGTATTATAAGCGCAGCACGTTTTAGAGGTGGAGTAACCGCATGAAGTTAATCGCATCAGCATTTGTTGCTATGCTTGCCCTTAGTGGGTGTCAGTCTGCATATTACGCAGCATGGGAAAAGGTGGGCGTTGAAAAGCGTGATATCTTAGTTGACCGCGTAGAAAACGCAAAAGAATCACAGGAAGACGCACAAGAGCAGTTTAACTCTGCGTTAGAAGCATTCAGTGCTGCAGTTGCGTTTGACGGCGGAGAGCTAGAAGACGTTTACAACCGCTTGAACGGTCAGTATGAAGACAGCGTTGCCGCTTCAGAAGAAGTGAGTTCACGCATTGATAAAGTGGAAAGCGTTGCTGAAGCTTTATTTGATGAGTGGGCAGATGAGCTTGAGAAATATGAGAACGCGTCGTTAAAACGGGATAGCACGGCTAAGCTTCGCGAAACCAAGCGTCGCTATTCTTCATTAATGTCAGCAATGCGCAAAGCTGAAAGCAAAATGCCGCCAGTATTAAGCGCACTTCAAGATAACGTGTTGTACCTGAAGCATAACTTAAATGCTAGCGCCATTGGCGCACTGCAGGGCGAACTTTCTACTATTGAAAACAATGTTGCTCAGCTTATCAGACAAATGAATTCAGCTATCGCTGAGTCTGATGCTTTCATATCTTCGATGAAAAACTAGCCATTAGTTAGGCATTAATTATAAAGAAGGGAGCTTGTAGCTCCCTTCTTTCGTTTCATGCATTTTTTATAGAGCCGAGGCGTAAGGCTAATCATCATTACGTCCGTTTTAGGTCGGCTACTCCTTTGGAACTTTGCGCGGCTCGTTCTCTGCTTTACGGTTTTCAAAAGCTTCGCCTAAACTGCACGTGAATTCTGCCCCGAACAGCACAATTATCCACGACAAATACACCCATAAAAACAGGATGGGTACCACCGCTAGGGCGCCATAAATTAACTCATATGAAGGAAAGTTCGTTACATACAAGGCAAAGCCCGATTTAGTAATTTCAAAAGCTATGGTGGCAACAATAGCGCCTATGAATGCATGGCGGGCAAACACTCTTCTATTTGGCACTACCATGTACAAAATAGTGAATGCGAGCATGGCAGCGCCGCTTGGCACAAGGCTAAGTAAGAAGGTTCCCAACCCAGGTGTGTACTCTTCAGTAAAAGCTGCGAGGGCCGGTTAAATATGAACTCACTACCACGCTAGAACCAATTAGCATAGGCCCTAAAGTGATTACCATCCAATAGATAGCAAAGGTATACACAATGGGTCTGTCACTTTGCGTACGCCAAATTCTATTTAAGGTTTTATCCACATTTGATATGAGCATTAGCGCTACGACCAGCAGTGACAAAATGCCAATCGCACTCATTTGCGAGGCGTTGCCAACAAAATCAGTCATGTACTTGTGAACCACGTCGCTAGCGGTGGGAACAAAGTTACTGAATACAAAATGCTCAAGTTTGCTTCTTACTGAAGCGAAGGCAGGAAAGGCCGACATTATGGTGAAGGTCACCATAATAAAGGGTACTAAAGATAACAAAGTTACATAAGCCAAGTGCCCAGCAGAGATAGTAATATTATCTTCTCTACAGCGCTTTATAAAGATGCTGAAGAGCTCTCTTAGTTGAGGGGTAACATTGTTATATAAGGTTTTAACCTTGGCTAAATCCACTCGACTTCTCCTGGCAATACCCTCTGGCAGATAAACAGCGCGGTCTTTTGGTGAGAGACCCTAGGGTATCGATAGTTCAATTCATATTACAGCAAATGGTAACTGGCGTAGGCGTCAGTGGCAAAAGGTTAATGTATTCTTTATACAACAAAGGCGCATAGTGGAGTGCGCCTTTAGTCATCTACTCGTATAGCGGTGTTACCGCGATACAAAATCAATTGCCGGAACGCAAACCTAACATATGGCAGATAGCATAGCTTAACTCGCTGCGATTTAGGGTATAGAAGTGGAAGTGTTTAACCCCTTCTTTTGCCAGAACTTTCACTTGGTCCATAGCAATATTAGCGCCTATCAAGTTACGAGTGGCTTGATCGTCGGCATCAAGACCGTCGAACATTTTATGTAGCCAGCCCGGTACGTGAACGTCCGTAAAGCCGGCAAACCTTACTAACGTTTGGTAGTTAGTCACAGGTAAAATGCCTGGAACTATGTCTAAGTCCACACCCGCCGCGGCTGCACGGTCTCTAAATCGCAGGTAAACACTCGTGTCAAAGAAGAACTGGGTAATCGCTTCGGTAGCGCCAGCTTCAGCTTTGCGTTTAAGATTTAGCAAGTCGAACTGCGCATTTGGCGCTTCAGGGTGCTTTTCAGGGTAGGCAGCAACCGAAATATCAAAATCGGCAACGTCTTTTAGTAAGGCAACTAAGTCAGAGGCATACATTTCTGTTTTGTCTACCCCTTTAGGTAAGTCGCCACGAAGGGCAACTATACGGCGAATGCCTGAGTCCCAGTAGTCTTTTGCAATTTGTTTTAGCTCATCGCGACTAGCATCAACACAGGTCAAGTGAGGAACTGCAGCTACATCAGTCTGCTGCTGAATGCGTTTTACCACATCGTGAGTTCTGTCACGCTCACCGCTATTAGCACCGTAAGTAACCGACATGTAGCTTGGTTTAAGTGGCGCTAGGCGTTCAACCGACTTCCACAAAGTCTGTTCCATGGCTTCCGTTTTAGGCGGAAAAAATTCAAAAGATACATCAATATCCCGCAGCTCCGACAGGGACTGGTTTAATGCATCGATACCTTGTGCGTAAGAAACCATGGTTTATACTCTCAAAAATGTAATATTATAGACGTTTAGACGTCTAAATTAAAGAATATATGTCTAGACGTCAAGAGGTTTACACTGCTCAATTGACCTTTTCGTGAACTTGTTTAGAATTTCTCTTCATAATATAAAAAGAGTAGACCGAGTTAGTACAATGGCAGAATGGAACGGTAAATATATTCACCCCTACGCAGAGCATGGGAAAAAGAGCGAGCAGGTAAAGAAAGTCACTGTCTCTATACCTATTAATGTGCTTAAAGCACTTACTGATGAGCGTACCCGCCGCCAAATCAATAATTTGCGCCACGCCACTAATTCGGAACTGTTGTGTGAAGCGTTTTTACACGCGTTCACCGGGCAACCTTTGCCTAACGACGATGACCTGCGTAAAGACAACCCCAATCGCGTGCCGGCTGAAGCTAGACGGATTATGGAAGAAATGGGTATAGATCCAAGCTTCGAAAATGATGTGTCTGAAGACGACTGATATTTAGCATTAAAGAGAAACGGCGCAGTAATGTAAGTTAAGCTTACAATACTGCGCCGTTTTTTATTTACTGGTGTTCTTTGAGCGTACCTTTTACAAGTAATGGTTGAGCGTTAACCCAACCACTATAGTATTTAACTGAACAAGTGCAGTCTTGAACTAGACCAATATAGTCTTGAACTAGACCAATATAGCCTTATGCGCCAAAATTTTACTCTTCTGGAGCTTCAGGCACGCGAGCAACACCCGATTCAATGGCAGCTTTTGACACGGCCGTAGCGATACGTTCGCACAAACGTGGGTCCATAGGTTTAGGAATAATATAGTCCTTCCCAAACGTTAGGCTGTCACTTTTACTTGCAGTTAATACTTCTTCTGGAACAGGCTCCTTCGTGATAGCACGAAGGGCTTCAACCGCCGCCACTTTCATTTCATCGTTAATAGCCGTTGCGCGAACATCTAGGGCGCCGCGGAAAATAAACGGAAAGCACAGCACATTGTTTACTTGATTAGGGTAGTCAGAGCGTCCGGTCGCCATGATAAGGTCTTGACGTACTTCGTGAGCAAGTTCAGGCTTTATTTCAGGGTCTGGGTTAGAGCATGCAAATACAATTGGGTTTTCTGCCATTAACGAAAGCGCTTCAGGCGGTAAAACATCAGGGCCTGATACACCTACAAAGATATCTGCGCCTTCCATTACGTCTTCAAGCGTACGCTTGTCAGTATTGTTAGCAAATAGCTTTTTGTGCTCGGTTAAGTCTTCGCGTCGAGTATGGATAACGCCTTTTCTGTCTAACATATAAATACGCTCACGCTGGGCGCCGCACTTAATAAGTAGCTCCATACAGGCAACCGCTGCTGCACCGGCACCCATACACACGATTTTAGCGCTCTCTATATTCTTTCCCTGAATCTCTAGAGCGTTGAGCATACCTGCAGCGGTTACAATAGCGGTACCGTGCTGATCATCATGGAAAACCGGAATTTTACAGCGCTTAATGAGCTCTTGTTCAATTTCAAAGCACTCAGGCGCTTTGATATCTTCTAGGTTTATACCGCCAAATGTGTCAGCAATATTCGCCACGGTATTAATAAATTCCTCAGTCGTACGATGCTTTACTTCAATATCAATGGCGTCTAGACCAGCGAAGCGTTTAAACAACAGCGCTTTACCTTCCATGACAGGTTTTGAAGCTAATGGGCCGAGGTTCCCCAGCCCTAAGATCGCGGTTCCGTTACTAATAACAGCGATAAGGTTGCCTTTACCCGTATACTTATAGGCATTATCTGCATCTTCGGCGATTTCTCTGACTGGCTCGGCAACGCCTGGGCTATAGGCAAGAGCAAGATCGTCGACGCTATCTGCTGGTTTAGATAGCTCTACGCGGATTTTTCCAGGTGTGGGTTTGGCGTGATAGTCGAGTGCGCGTTGTCTAAAATCTGACATGTAAAAAGGTATCCTTAGATGTAGGGTTCATCGGTGTTTTCGTTCACGCTCTGTAGCTATTTTATTATCGTTATAGTTATAGGTAGATAAACGTAAGCGCGTTACAACCACGTAATGACAAAAGTAATTATAAATAGTTGTTAGCATTGGTGTGGCATGTTGGAAACTGCAGACATGGCGTTAACCCATCCTGACTTTCCTCACACACGGCTATTGGTACTATGTCTAATATTTAGACCAAGTTTTATACCCAAAAGCGCCACAAGCCTTATCAGTAAAGCATTATTCATAAAATTAATGCTCACTATCAAGGTGCCGATCGCAACTCTAACACAGCCAATCACTGTGTACATATCTGATCAGAATTCTCAATTATCAATGTAGGTTAGGCTTACTAATTAGACCAGTAAAATAAGCCTATAATTGCCATTCATAGAATTTATTTTTACGGTTAAATGTATTTAGGGGGTGTATCTTAAAAGCAGCATAGATAGACGTACTAAAACGACTTTAGAAAATATAAATAAAAAAGTCCTCGTTAATTTTAGGTTTTATATTTCTGATAAAATACTAAGAAAGCCCTTTCTAATTAGCTTTGAAGACGCAGGATATGACAGAAAGAAAACTAATCGCAGTGCTAACTGACGTGTGTGAAAATGTAAAGTCTGACGATAGTGGGTTCGTATGGCTAACTCATTTAGGGCATTGGAAAGCCCCGAAAGTAATTGCGGTGTTTAATACGGAGCAGAAGAAACAGCAAGCATTGTCTAATGGATGGGATATGGACTTTATAAGTAAGGTGAATATAGCCCTTGAATCTATAAAATCTATTTCTGCTGGTATCTATTTCGATAGTGAAGAAGCGTGTAAAAAGCAAAGTAGGGGGGACTGGGATAAACACTTGTCAAAACTCGAAAAACTTCATTAAGTATAATGAGTGTTTTGATCTTAATTGTAAGCGATATAGTCAATTAGCTCTAAATTAGAGGTGCTTGCATAAGTGGAAGCTGTTCAACAGTAGTTTCTGACATGAATAGTAACCTTCAGGCAATAAAAAAGCGCCATATAGGCGCTTTTTTCGAACTTGATATCAGGCTTACTTTTTGCCCAATGCACCGAAGCGCTTCTTGAAGCGGTCAACACGACCACCAGTATCAACGTTACGTTGCTTACCAGTGTAGAAAGGATGGCATGATGAACATACGTCTAGGTTGATGTCTTTACCAAGCGTAGAGCGGATGTTAAGCACGTTGCCACATGAGCATGTTGCTTTAATTTCTTCGTACTTAGGGTGGATATCTTGTTTCATTGGGTTACCTCACATAATAAGGCCGTATCGCTATACAACCCGAAGTCGCACACCATACGTTACTTAATTCAAATGATAAGTCGTTCAAAGAACAGCCTATCGCAAAAGAGCGGCGCATAATATAGGATGAAATTGGCTTTATCAAGCGGTTTTTGCCCAAATGTTAGGCAAGTAGGGCTAAATAAGGGGCTTTACACGAGCGACGCAAGAAAGCTAAACCGAAAACATTCCTTTCATGCTTAACAGTAAAGTATGTTTAAATATTTGTCTTTCAAGGCTAGGTCCATATGCGCCAATAGTAAAAGATGTAGCTAGATGCTAGCAGCACAAATTGCTCTAACGTTTGGCTAAGCAAGTAGCCTCTATACAAATAGTTATAGTGTAAAAAACTCAGCAAGCAATTTGCGCGCTGTAAAAGTCATCAAATAAGGTAGAACGTTCGCAATGGCCTATATTCAAGTCGCCGTGCCAGTGCCACTGCGCCAACTTTTCACATATACCCACGATAAGACACTCAGTGCGGGCGTTAGAGTGGTTGTGCCTTTTGGCCCACGCAAACTGGTGGGCGTAGTCGTTGAAACCTTACACAAATCCGAAAGCGAGATTGAAAATTCTGACAAGCTAAAAGCCATTGAGTCAGTACTTGACGATAGCCCTATTATAGATAATGTGTTGCTGAAAATGGCGCAATGGCTGTGGCAGTATTATCATCATGCGCCGGGTGAAGTGCTGCACGCCATGCTGCCTGTTTTATTACGCAAAGGCGAGTTGGCCACTCCCACACCACAAGACATGTTAATGCTTACCGAAGAAGGCAAGCAGACAGTTGCAGATACGTTATCACGGGCGCCTAAACAACAAGCCTGCTTCACTGCCCTGGCTGGTGGTGCTTTGCTAGCCTCGCAGGCGCGTAAACAATATGGTGCACCTGCAGTTAAAGCGCTTGTTGAAAAGTCTTTGGTACATATCGAAGAAATAGCACCTGAGTTTAAGCCAGGTAGTTGGCTTGCCTCGTTATCGCTTTCTGAAAAGCCAATTCCCGACACAGAGCAATCGGTTGCCATTGCCGCACTTAATCGTCAGCAAGGTAACTTCGCGGTAAGTTTGCTTGAAGGGGTTACCGGTAGCGGTAAAACGGAAGTGTACCTTCAAGCCATTGAACCCTTACTGCGCGACGGAAAACAAGTGCTGATACTTGTGCCAGAAATTGGACTTACACCGCAAACCGTGTCTCGTTTTGAGAAGCGCTTTGGCATTGCTGTGGGCGTTTTGCATTCTCAGATCTCTGATAAAGAACGTTTACATGTTTGGCAACGTGCAAAAGCCGGTGAACTCGGTATTATCATTGGCACCCGCTCGGCTATTTTCACGCCGCTGCATAACCCCGGCATGTTGATTGTAGATGAAGAACACGACGAGTCTTTTAAGCAGCAAGATGGGCTTCGCTATCACGCTCGTGACCTGGCAGCAATGCGTGCCAAGCAGCACAATATTCCGCTGTTACTAGGCAGCGCCACGCCCGCGTTTGAAACACTTAACAACGCACTAAATGGCCGCTATGCCCATTTGCAGTTAACCAAGCGAGCGGGAGGTGCAAAAAGCACGCATCAGCATGTATTGGACGCCCGCGACCAACCTATTCATTACGGCATTTCACAAGGCTTGCTAACGATAATGCGCCAGCATATTAGCGCAGGAAATCAGGTATTGGTATTTGTGAATCGAAGAGGTTACGCGCCAGCGCTGCTTTGCCATCGCTGTGGTGAAACCGTCATGTGTAAGCGCTGTGACCGACCTTATACCGTGCATAAAGCGCAGAACCGCTTACAGTGTCATCACTGCGGTGGCATGCGCTCAATGCCATCGAACTGCGAAGCTTGCCATCACAATGAATTAGTGACGGCGGGTACGGGGACCGAGCAAGTGGAGCAAGGGCTTGCAAGTTTATTCCCAGGCATCAAGCAAATACGAATAGACAGCGATACCGTGCGGGGGAAAGACAAGCTTCACCAAACCCTTGATGCTATTAATCGCCAAGAGTACCAGTTGCTGGTAGGAACCCAGATATTATCAAAGGGTCATCACTTCCCTCATGTAACCTTAGTTGCGGTACTAGATTGTGATGGTGCGCTTTTTAGTGCCGATTTTAGAGCGCCAGAAAAGCTCGCTCAGCTTGTTACTCAGCTTGCTGGAAGAGCGGGGCGCGCCAGCAAACCTGGTGAAATGTGGCTTCAAACCCATAATCCTCATCACCCTTTGCTACAAGATTTAGTGCACAATGGCTATGGGCATTTCGCACGGCACGCATTAATGGAGCGTAAGGCGGCGGGGCTGCCCCCCTTTATTAGCCAGTTTGTTATTCGCGCAGAGGCTACCGATAGCAGTTTGGCTTATCGCTTTCTACAGGAAAGTAAGCAGGTGTTTAATCAACAGCACGCCATTGATATAAACGGTCCGTTTCCTTGTTTAATTGAAAAGCGGCAAGGTAGGTTTCGGTTTATGCTGGTATGCAGCCATGAAAAGCGTGCGCCGCTTCACACTGCGCTACGTTTGGCGCTGCCATTTTTACAGGCCTTACCACAGGCAATGAAGGTAAGGTGGTCAATAGATATTGACCCTACCGATTTCAGTTAGCTTGTTGGGTAGCAATACGTTAAAATTTCCACAGGATTGAAGGTGCAGGAAAGCTGCCTCTTCATAGTGATTTGGTATATGACGTTTCTTACGCATACAAACAACGATAACAAGTAGGAATATTGCCGACTATGGCTCAACGCGATTATGTCTCTCGTGGACGCTCTACTCAAAAAAAGAAGCCCGCTGGTAAAGGTAGAAAACCGGCTACAAATGCGCAATCTAATGGCCCGGTTTCTGGAAAACTTCCTATCGTACGCCTTATTGGCATTTTTGCTTTGGTGATTGGCTTCGGTGTATTTTTGTGGTCGATAAAAGACAATGTAGAAGATGAAGTAGACACCCAAGCGTCACGACCTGTGGCTCCCACAGAAGAGTCTTTACCGGAACTACCTGAAGAAGAATGGGAGTACATTAAGACCCTGCCAGGTTACGAAGTAGAAGTTGAAGTAAGAGAGCAGGAAAAGTCTGACAAGCGTTATTTGATGCAGTGCGCTTCATTCAGAACCCGCGCTCAGGCAGAAGAGATGAAAGCCAAAATTGCATTCCAGGGATTAGAGGCACTTATCAGGCATAGCACTGGCAGCAACGGCGATTGGTTCCGCGTAATTCTTGGCCCTTATGAGTCTAAGCGCGACGCGGAAAAAGCCAAGCACAGTCTGCGTAAAGTGAACATTGCCACATGCCAAATTTGGTACTGGAATTTGTAACTTTTGTTGGTACAACTTACTTTAAGAAGGGCGGAGTGGAACGAGGAGTGCGTTCCACTTGCTAAATAGCTTTACTTAGCGAGATGCTCTAGTCATGTGCAGGCCAACTGTAGTTAAAAACGAATGGCTTGAGGAATGGAAAAAGCGTACAAAGCGCCCACATGCACCACTTTAAATACAATAAGTCCAAGCAAAATAAGGTTAACTACAACCGTCACCCAATAAGCCCTCATAAATGCCGGTTTACTGCGCTTGTGCTTAAACATCTGCTGAGCTAGCAATGCGCCAGGCCAGCCCCCGAACAAGCTTAATAGGTGCAGTTTAGCCTCTGAAACTCGCCATTTGTCTTTTTTCGCGGCCGATTTGTCTATGCCGTAAAGCAGAAAGGTAAGCAAACTTACCGCTCCATAAACGATAGGTACTATAGAGGGTAACCGACCAGATAATGTGAGTAGCGCAAGTGCACCTAAGAAAATACTCAATACGATAATATTACGCTTTCTTTGCGAGGCTGGCTTATTGGTGCGTGAACGTTTTGCTTTGTGATCTTTAAGTAAGCTGATGTTGTAGGCGCGGTGATTGCCTTTTCTATCCTGTTCAACTTCATAAACAATAATGTCGCCATTAATGGGTCGCCTAGAGCGCTGTTTAAACGCTTTGATATGAGCAAACGCGCGCGTGCCTCCCCCATTAGGCTCTACAAAGCCAAAACCTTTAGTATCATCCCACTGCTGTATTCTTCCTTGATACTTCATTTTTACTCCTTTAATTCCATTATGCAGCGACTTCAGTGTTGCTACTTTATCGGTGCTCTATCACCTAAACATTATTTCAATCGGCCATAGTATGTATCGGCGAGAGTATGCACTCGATAAATGGCATATTCAATAAGCACCGAATGCGCTAAGCCCATATAGTAGGCAGTTCTGAGCGCACATTCTTTTGTCTTACCCTTGAAATTAAAAAGCCTTCCCCCACTTATTTGTTATTGAATTATTACGCTGCTGCCTTAGTTCCGCGAAAAAGGTACATATAAAACGCAGCAGCGCCCAGCTAAACGGGGAATTAACGTGACAACGATTGTATCTGTACGACGTGGGAATCAAGTGGTAATGGCCGGTGACGGACAAGTATCACTGGGCAACACCGTAATGAAAGGGAATGCGCGCAAGGTGCGCCGTTTGTACCACGACAAAATCCTAGCAGGCTTTGCAGGTGGCACGGCTGACGCATTTACCCTATTTGAGCGGTTTGAAGCCAAGCTTGAAGCGCACCAAGGTCATTTAACCAAGGCGGCGGTTGAACTTGCCAAAGACTGGCGTACCGATAGGGCGCTACGCAAACTCGAAGCCCTACTTGCTGTAGCTGATGAAACAGCGTCATTTATCATTACCGGTAACGGTGACGTAGTGCAGCCAGAACAAGATCTTATCGCTATTGGTTCTGGTGGTAACTATGCACAAGCGGCAGCTACCGCACTTTTAGATAATACCGAGTTAAGCGCTAAGGAAATTGCTGAAAAATCGCTGACCATAGCCGGTGATATTTGCGTATTCACTAACCATAGCCAAACGGTTGATGTACTAGATTACTAAGTAATAGCGAAAGCTGTTATTGGCTTGTTGTCGCTCGTTTGCGTAGCAAGTACAACAAGTATTGTTAGAAAAGGGTTTATTCATGTCTGAGATGACACCAAGAGAAATTGTTCACGAGTTAGACCGACATATTATTGGTCAACAAGATGCCAAGCGCGCTGTATCTATTGCACTTAGAAACCGCTGGCGTCGAATGCAGCTTGAGCCTGAGTTGCGCCAAGAAGTTACGCCAAAAAATATTTTGATGATTGGCCCAACGGGTGTGGGTAAAACTGAAATAGCTCGCCGTTTAGCTAAACTTGCTAACGCACCTTTCATTAAAGTTGAAGCGACAAAGTTCACCGAAGTGGGCTATGTGGGTAAAGAAGTTGAAACCATCATTCGTGATCTTGCTGATATTGCGGTAAAGATGACGAAAGAAAACGAAATGAAGAAAGTGAAATTCCGCGCTGAAGAAGCAGCGGAAGAGCGCATTTTAGACGTTTTGCTTCCTCCGCCAGAAGACGCCTGGGGCAACAAAGAAGATGTTGAAGATCGCGGCACACGCCAAGCATTTCGCAAAAAGCTTCGTCAAGGCGACCTAGACGACAAAGAAATTGAAATTGATGTGGCACTTCCGCAGATGGGCGTAGAAATTATGGCGCCTCCTGGCATGGAAGAAATGACTAATCAGCTTCAAGGTATGTTCCAAAACTTGTCGGGCTCGCAAAAGAAAAAGAAGAAGCTGAAAATTAAAGAAGCGTTCAAACTACTTATTGAAGAAGAGGCAGCACGCCTTGTAAATCAAGAAGATTTGAAAGAAAAAGCTATTGAGTCAGTAGAACAGCACGGTATTGTATTTGTAGACGAAATTGACAAAATTTGTAAGCGTGAAGGCAATACGTCAGGCGATGTTTCTCGTGAAGGCGTACAGCGTGACCTGCTTCCACTTGTAGAAGGCTCTACAGTATCGACGAAACACGGCATGGTTAAAACCGACCATATCTTGTTTATTGCTTCAGGTGCATTCCAAATGAGCAAGCCGTCGGATCTTATCCCAGAACTTCAGGGTCGACTGCCAATTCGAGTTGAGCTTGCTGCGCTGAAAGTAGGTGACTTTAAGCGTATCCTTACCGAGCCAAACGCGTCATTAACTCAGCAGTATGTTGCGTTAATGAAAACGGAAGGGGTTGATATCAGCTTCGATGATTCGGGCATTCAGCGCATTGCAGAAGCGGCATGGCAGGTGAACGAGCGTACTGAAAACATTGGTGCACGTCGTTTGCACACGGTACTTGAACGCCTAATGGAAGATATCTCATTTGATGCTTCAGAGAAAAGCGGTGAGTCGTTCGTGATTGATGCAGATTACGTTAACAGCCATCTAGAAACCTTGGTAGATAACGAGGATCTATCGCGCTTTATCTTGTAATTAATCGCTAAGTAGAGGCCTCTTCCTGTAGTTGGGTCATTACCCAATTAAAGAGGAGGCTTTATTACTGTTTAAGCACATCAAGACGTCATTTTGTGAAACAGAAATTCTATACTGATAGGTATTGTGGTTGGCAATGTCTGAATGTGCCTAAACTTAAAGTAATAGTGAGAGTATTAGCTAAAAGAAAATAAGCAAGCGGTTTAAAGTGGGAGTAATTCATTTTTAGCTGCTTTTAAAAGATCCTCCCTTTCTTTTGGTGGATGACCAGATTTCACCACCTTTTCAAAAACTTTATAAGCATCCGTTTTACTTCCATATGCTCGCTTGTTTGTCTCGTCATTCACCCATGCATATACAATAACCTTTGATTCAAGATGGTAGCGGAAAAAAAGTCGATACTGTTGAAAAAACTTTGCTCGAAACCAGTGTTTATTGTTATCGCCTAATGTATTCCCTTGGCGGAAATTTGCCTGAGGACGTAGAGTATTTCGGCTACTAATGTATAGAGGAACTTCATAGTCCAATCCCGTATAAGCTCTTTTAATTTTGAAGCCTGACCTAACCCGAAAGCGTTGGGCACTTAGAATTAATCTAACTCTAATGTTTTAAAAGCAGTGCCACCAATTTGTCTGTTATATTCAGGCCGGTATCGTTCTCTACTTTCAAAAAGTAAGGGCTCGGGTTTGCCTCTAGAAAAAAGTACTTTCCTTTCGCACTTTTGCGCCAGTCTATCGCACACCAGTGCATACCTAATGCTTTGCATATTTTAATAGCCAGACGCTGGACCTCGTTTGGGATAATAGTCACAGACACACTGGCATTGTCATCGTTTCTATAATCTAGTTCGCTTGAGTCAATTTGTACGCTTAGCACATCATCGCCAAGTACATAGCTACGTACATTTTCGCCTGCAATATACTTTTGAAAGGTAACAGGGCGTTCACTTAAAAGCGTATTTAGTAGTGGGCGCATATTCGGCTGTTTATTCACAAACTGTGCGGTTCGACCGCCGCGTACGGGCTTATATATAACGTCTCGCATATTGCTACAAAACTGCGAAGCAACCTCGGGCGCATTGCCTATAAAGGTGTAGGGGATATGTGCACCTAGTTTGCCAGCAACGCGTGATTGATAAGGCTTACACTGGTGGCTTCGAACAGCGTCTATAGAGTTCACCCATTTTATGTTGGTGTAGCTAAACCAACAAAGTAAAGTACTTGCTCGCTCTTGCTCTACCCATCCTGTGCTTTCTAACAGACGAGACGCTGTGTCATCACGTTTATTACGCAGTGCTTGAGGATCTGCGTAGCTATCGTTACTAGTATTCTCGCTTGGGGCTTTTAGCGGTAAACCGGGCAAATACTCATGCCAATAAGCAGCTTTAGTGTTTGAAAAAGTGACTCTAGGTTGGTCGCACAAAGAGGGAGAGCTGAAATGGATTAGCCCGTCATCAAAATCAGGGTCATAGCTAATGGCCCAAGCTGAACCGAAATGTTGCGTATTGGCAAAGTAAAAAGGCGTAGCCGTTTGACATAGGGCTTTCGCAATATGTTGGATTTGCGGGTCTTGCTCATTTCCTAATAAAGCTACGTGCATTTACGTTCCTTGCTAGCAGGTTAAAAGTTGAAAGAATCTATTCGTTGTAAAGCAACACACGGACATCACAAAGCTATGCTCAATCCGTGTGTTGGCTTAAGCCGTTTGTAAGTGAAAGCTAAGACAGAATATCCGGTAGCTTGCCGCCGCCTTCACCAATGGCCATGGTTATATAAACCGGCTCTTTGGGGGTAGGGCCGACTACCGGTACGGTGTCGCTTAAACGAACACGTAGACCGCCGGATACCTCAAACAGCTGAGCTTCAGCTAAAGCAACGGGCTGAGTGATTGTTGGTGGGTTGTGATTTAGTTGATGGTGTTTCATAAAGTACGCTCCTTGTAATGGCGTGTTGAGTGAAAAAGTGGATGCGCCTAAAGCGAAACCACTTCTCGGTAAAGGGTTCGAAAGCAGCAGGCAATAAGTGCTGAACGGCTAGTGATATTGAGTTTTTTATAAATGTTGGCGCAGTGAAACTTAACGGTTCGCTCGCTAATAAATAGCTCAGAGGCGATCACTTTGTTAGAGCGGCCTTCCATTATTTTGTGCACTACCTGTAGCTCGCGTTTCGACAAACAGTCCATAGGAATAACGGTGTCACGAGCGGTTATGCCATTTGCATCTATTTGCATGCGCTCAGCAGCTGTCATCAATACTGCGGGTTCTCTTACTTCATGGTTTTTCATAGTGTTTCTCCGTGTTTAGCAGATGTTGCGCTTCCTGTTACTTCAGAGGGAGAGCATGGGTGTAATGTGCCGTCTTCCAGACGATAAACCTTGTCTGCCATGGCGATAGATTGGGGGCGATGCGCCACAATAATCCGGGTCATATTTAAAGATTTGAGGTGGTGATTTATCTGAGCTTCATTGGCCATATCTAGATGGCTACTCGCTTCGTCTAAGAAGAGAATGTCAGGCTCTTGATATAGCGCTCTTGCTAATAGCAGGCGTTGCTTTTGCCCACCGCTTAAACTGCTACCCATGTCGCCTACCAGCGAATGATATTGCATAGGCATGTGCATAATGTCCCTATGAATACAGGCAAGTTGTGCTACATAAACCATCTTCTTGAGGTTGGGAACTTCTTCAAAACAACAGATGTTTTGGCCAATAGTGCCACTTAAGCAAGCGTCCTCTTGAAGCACAGAAGCGATGACTGGACTGGTCGTATTAGGATGCTCAATGCAGCCTTGTGAAGGCCGGTATAGGCCCATTAAGCATTTAAGTAACGTGCTCTTTCCACTGCCACTGCTACCGATAATGGCTACGATTTCGCCAGTATTTACTGAAAGTGTCAGGTTGTTAAATACCCACTCACCATTCTCCCCATAGCGGTAGCTAAGTGACCTCACCCTAAGCGCGGTAGCATCTGGCAAAGTGCTATCGTCGAGCGCGCTATTTTCGGGCAAGACAGCATCAGGCAGGTTAAATAGGGGAGTGCTAGACGAGTCTGAATTGGAAGCCGAGCGATTAGACGCATGTGTATTTTGCACGGGGAGCGAACGCTCTGCGCTATATAGCGGGTGAGTTTTGATTTTTTGCTCTACGGGTGTAAGTAAAATGTCGCTTAAGCGGTTAAAGTGAACGCCTAACATATTAAGCTCAATAAGCTTATTAACTATCCCGTCGAGCGCACCTACAAACCTCGTCTTATATGCCATAAAAGCCAGCAACATGCCTATTGAAAGGGAGCCTTGCATGACAAGGTTGGCGCCAATGTAAACCACTACTAGATTTTCAACACCGAACAGCAATTGGTTTGCCAGTGCGCTACCTATGTTAAATTTCCCTAAAGTGATGTCTTTATTGAGCGTTGCAACTAGCTTGTTTTGCCAAAGGCTGTGGCGCTGTATCTCTTGCCCATATACGCGAATAGGTAAAATGGCTCTTACGCTTTCCATAAAGTGACTTTGTTCAGAGGCGGCCAGGGCAATGCGCTCCGTGGTCAACCTTTTAATAAATGGCAGGAGTCCAAGGCGTATGGCTAAATAGACGAGCATAATCACTACAACAACCATTGTTAGCTTGAAGGAATATAAGCTCATCACTGCCAAGGTGACGATTGCCATTACTCCATCAAGCATCGCGGTAACGACCCCAGTAGTTAAAAACTCCCGAATACTCGCCACTGAACCAAAGCGCGACACCACATCACCAATATGGCGCTTATCAAAATAGTCTAAGGGAAGGGCTAAAAGATGTTTAAATACAGAGGCAGACATCTGCAGTTGAAGGCGAGATGAAACGGACAAGATAACGAACTTTCTTATACCGCTTGTAAAGGTTTCTATAACCAGTAATAGGGCAAAGCCAATAGCGAGCGCTTTGAGCAAGGCATCGTTGTTGTAGATTAATACATCATCCACCACCGTTTGCATGTAGTAAGGTGCGGCAAGGGCAAATAGCTGCAGCACTATTGATAATGCGAAAAGCGTTAGTAAGTTGCGTTTGAAGCCGATGGCGCGGGAGAAAAACTGTGTAAGCCCAAGTCGGGGTGCAGACTTTTTAGGGCTGAATGTGTCGCTTGGTGAGACCTCAAGCGCGATACCCGTGATGTACTTCGAGGCTTCTGCAAGATTAAGCTTTCTCTTTCCTAGCGCTGGGTCATGGATAAAAATATGTTTCCCTTTCACTTTCGTCAAAACAACAAAGTGATTCATATCCCAGTGCAATATGGCTGGGCAAGATAGCTGCACAAGATGCTCCATTTCTATCTTAACTGCTCGGGGTTGAAACCCCAGTTCACTGGCAATTCGCATTACGTCTTTTAAGGTTGTACCTCGCAATGAAACGGATATGCTTTGACGCAAAGTATTAAGATCCCGTTTATCAGAGTAGTACTGTGCAATCATTGCCATACAAGCTAGTCCGCACTCTGCCGCTTCGCTTTGCAAAATAACCGGTACCCTGCTTCTTGTATGAAAAAGATGTGACGAAAGAGGGGTGGATAAACTCATCATGATTAAAGCTTCCCTTTAATGCTATAAAGCGGTTCCATTAACCATTCCATAAGCGTACGTTGGCTTAATTGAACATCCGCGGAAAAGGTCATGCCCGCTTTCAATGAAATACTGTTGCCGTAAGCCAATACTTCGTTTGTATTTAGGGTGGCAGTAACCAAATAGGCTGGCTCGCTAATTGAAATAGGTACATCGGTAAGTTCTCCCGGTAAGACAAGCGATGGAGAAATATTTACTATCTCGCCAAACTGCACACCAAACTTTTGATAGGGGAACGCGTCATATCGTATATGTAGAGCTTGTCCTTCTCGCAAAAATCCTGCAGAGCGCACGGGTACCGCAATTCGCGCTTGAATGTCAGCATTTTGAGGGAGCAGTGTGAGTAGGGGGCGAGAGCTGTCAACGGTATACCCCGTTCTAACATGAAGGCCTGATATTACGCCGCTGCGAGGCGCATAAATTATCTCTTCTGCATTGCTTTTGTGCGTCACAATTTGTTGAGTGAGATCGCTATAAGTGTTCTTTATGTTTGCTAGCTCGTTGGCGTGTTTCTCAGGCAATGTAGCAAGTTCATGACTTATTGCTGCTATGTTGGCTTGCTCGTTACTCCAATCCTTTTTAGCTAAAGCAAGTTTCTGCTCTGCATTCAAACGTTGGAGCGTATAGGTTTCAAAGTCGGTACGGCTAATATGCCCTTCATCCATTAGGGTTTGTGCTTTTTCCCATTGCGTGGATGCCAGAAGCCACTGTGATTGGGTTAAAGTAATAATGTCATGCAACGCCGTTGAGTTATGCTTTGCCTGGGAAAGCTGCTCTTCCAATCGCTGTTGCTGAGCTAGGTGCAGAGTGCGCAGTCGTTCAATACTTTGGCGAGTTCGGTTTTGTTTCGATTCTAGTTCGGCAAGTAATTGGGTACTGACTCTATGGCCTAACGCGTCTTTACTGCTATAGCTGATTTTTAATAGCGGTGCGCCTTTTTCCACTAATTGACCTTCACTGGCTATAACGTCGAGTATCTTTCCTCGCCTTGCGTCTGAATAAAGCTTGAAGACTCCATGACTGGGTTCTAGCCATCCACTTACCGAAGCTTTTCGTGCGTAACTTTCCATGTTCAGGTAAACAGCAACCGCCACAACCCACACGACAAGCAGCCCAGCTAGTGCTAAATAGGCAGGTTTAGGCGTCATTAAAAAACTGCCCTCAACTGTGTTTGATTGCTCATCAATAACTTCTTTTCTAAACAACCCTGTTCTCATTTTCATCCCTATATACTCCGCTACATGCGCTTGGAGTCTGTTAAAGCACCCCTTTTCTAGGTGCTACTTCGCACATAAAGAGTATCTGGCTGCCGCTTCCATATCGGCGATTAATCCTTGGCATCGTAATCCGTGACGCCTCCATTTTGTTACTACCAGATACCTTGTGGTCAACATAACTGCGGTGACGGTGTTTACTTTAGGCGGAGTGAGAACTTGATGAAGGGGGCTTAAGGTCTACTTTTCGGTAGCACGCACCCTCGTTGGGCTTGGCGCATTTTTGAAAGCGCTTGGCCTAAAATTGAAAGTTGATATTGCGCAAGAAAAAGGCGAAGAAATATAAAGAAGTCATAGAAGTGTATAAAGAATGTGCTATAAAAAACAAAGAAATATGAAAATAACACGGTAAGAATACGTAGAAGGACGCCACATGTTTGTACCCAGTATACTTTTAAAGCAACTTTACACACGTGCCAGCCTTACGAAGACAGATAAAGGCTTATCTTTCTCTCTGAAAAACAGATTAAAAGACGCGACCATCAAGGAAGTAAAGTGGATTTCTCTTGATGGAGAAAAAATTCCAGAAGACAAAATTTCACTCCAACTTACGCCTGACTCCTGCATTCCTGTCGATGCGTTAAATAAGTCGGAGGGCGAGCCGTTTGGCTTGCGTCAAACTATTACCGTGCACCTAGACATTGATGAGGCGCCTTGCCCTGAAAAGCGAAAATTGGGCATTTGCTTTTCGGCATCACCATTTGGGAAGCTTAAATTTGAGGTAGAAGATAATATTACAGCGCCTGGCCAACGCAGTGTTTTTATCCCCCGAGACGACATGGACGACTATGGCGAAAGCATTATAAAAACACGCCAAGAATATTTTGAAAGCGCTACGGGCAAGAAAATTAACCACGTAGGTAAGTACTCAATTGACCCGCAAGCGCTTAAAGGCAACATCGAGCATTTCATTGGCGTGGCGCAGGTTCCTATTGGTATTGCTGGGCCGTTGACTATCAATGGCGAGCACGCACAAGGTGACTTTGTAGTGCCGTTAGCGACTACCGAAGGTACGCTAGTGGCATCGTACAACCGCGGTATGAAGCTACTTAACATGAGTGGTGGCGTAACGGCTACGGTAGTTGATGATGCCATGCAGAGAGCCCCAGTTTTTATCTTTGAAAATGCCCGTGGTGCGAGGGACTTTGTAAAATGGATAAAAACAAACTTTGAAAAGATTAAAGAAGAAGCTGAAGCGACCTCAAGCGTGGCCAAGCTAACCTATATCGACCACTTTCTGTCTAACAAATTTGCGTTTTTACGGTTTAACTTTAAAACCGGCGATGCTGCTGGTCAAAACATGGTTGGGCGCGCAACCTTTGCGGCTTGCGGGTGGATACTCGACCATTACGAGGGAATAGAGAACTTTTACCTTGAATCTAACTTTGCTACCGACAAAAAAGCCTCTCAAATAAACATTATGCGTACCCGGGGCAAACGGGTTACGGCAGAAGCCACCATTAAGCGAGAGCATTTGTTAGAGGTAATGCGCGTCGACCCTAAACAAATTGATTACCACGGCCGCGTGGCTGGCGTAGGGTCATTCTTATCTGGTGTGAACAACACGGGCTTGCATTCGCCAAACGGAATTACGGCCATGTTTATCGCCACAGGGCAAGATGTCGCAAACGTATCTGAGTCGTCGGCGGCAATGATGTATTCAGAGCTAACTGATGACGGTGACCTGTACGTATCTATCACTATACCATCGCTTATTGTGGCTACTTATGGCGGCGGTACCGGTATTGGTACACAGCGAGAATGCTTAGAATTGCTCGACTGCTACGGGCGCGACCGGGTGTATAAATTTGCAGAAATTGTGGCGTCTGTGGTGTTGGCTGGTGAGATATCGCTAGCGTCAGCCATTAGTTCGTCAGACTGGGTCTCGTCACACGAACAGTATGGGCGAAACCGATAGTAAAACTAAATTAACTGACGAAAAGTAAAAAGGGGCTTCACATAATGTGAAGCCCCTTTTGTTTAGCGGTTCATTTATTAATGTTCCCAATGATAGTGATGCGCTTTCGCTTCCACTTCATCTGCCGTTTGTTGCGGCATAAAGGTGGCATTATCTTGTTCAAAGAAGAAGGGTTTGCGTTTTTTCTTACTGCCTACTTCGTTCATGGTGGCCGCCTCGTAAACTCGACCATTAAGTACGGTATATTCTACGAATTCACTCTTTCTAATGTCGCTGAGTACGTCGCCATCAATCACCACTAGGTCAGCAAGTTTGCCTTTTTCGATACTGCCAAGATCCTTGCCCATGCCTAGGTGTTTCGCGCCATCAATAGTACCGCCGCGAAGCGCTTCCCAAGGCGTGAAGCCACCTTGTTCCATGATCCACAGTTCCCAGTGCGCAGCCAAGCCTTCACGCTGTCCGTGAGCGCCGATATGTACACTGACCCCATTATCTCGAAGCTCTTTGGCATAGCTGGCTACGTTTTGGTGGTTGTACTGGTTTTCCGGTGCAGTAGGTCTTCGAATGGCGCGTCTATCTAGAATTGTTGACGGGGTATAACGAAGAAGGCGCGGATTCTTCCATACTTCTGTTTTGTCGTACCAGTACTCTTCACCCATCATGCCGCCGTACGACACAACAAAGGTCGGCGTGTAGCCAAATTCTGTAGCTTTCCATAGCTGAGTGACGTCGCTATAGCCTTTCTCTACAGGAATGCTGTGCTCAAGACCGGTGTGACCGTCTACCAACATAGTCAGATTCTGCTGAAGCTTACCGCCCCCTTCAGGCACCACCATCATCTCTTGGTTCTTTGCCGCCCACAGCACTTGCTGACGCTGATCGCGACGGGGCTGATTGTAGCTTTTCACTGAAATAGCACCGGCTTCTTTCAAGCGCTCTACATGGAAATAGGCATCTTCATAATTATTGATAATCGCTTTGTAACCTAGTCCTTCTGCACCGTATAAAATCGTGCCGGTGGAGTAGATACGCGGCGCAACAATGTCGCCCTTACGCTGTAATTCTGCCGCAGCAAAAATTTCTGTCGTGTCGTTTGAAGGGTCATGAATGGTCGTTACGCCGAAAGACACATTCGAGTACTGACTCCAGTTTTGCTGAGGAATAATCTCATTGCGGCCCTGCGAGCCGTGCGCGTGCGCATCAACCAGCCCTGGGATAATGGTTTTACCCGTGGTGTCTATTTGCATGGCATCATCAGGAATGGACACATCGCCACGTTTACCTACGGCTTCAATGCGGTTGTCTTTAATCAGCACAACGCCATCTTCAATCACCTCTTGGGTATTCTCGGCATAGCGCATGGTGACCACTTTACCGCCAACCAAGGCTTTGTAACCAGATGGTTTGTCAGCTTTAGTGGTAAACGACAAGTCTATACCTTCCGCTACTGGTTCAGGCAAGGTTTCCGCTGCGCCATCAACAAAGGCAAAGGCTTCATCAAGTGAACGGCTAAATAGCGTAGGGCCGTTAAACCAGCTTAGGGTTTTGTTGTCAGGCGACCATGTGAGGTATTCACCTGCGCGGCTTGAAAGCTGCGTTACCGGCAGTGAGGTCATGTTCGGACCTATGGTAATACGCTTACCATTTTCAACAAATGGGGCCACGTATGTTTTAAACTGATAAACAAACGCAACCCATTTCTTATCGTGTGAAAGTTTGTACTCACTTACTTTATCTGCGCCGTACAGATGGGTTCGCTTGTCGTTACCCTTAAGGTTAACGCTTGAAAGCTGGGTTTCGTAGTAAGCTTCGCCGCCCGCTGATTCGGTGAAATACACTCGGTCATCGTTACCCGCAAAATGCGCGTTGTACCCGCCTTCAGTGACTTTTTCTACGGTGTCTTCTTCAAGGTCTGCTACGTAAATTCCTGGCTCAACAGAGTATTTCGGGTCTAGCAGATAGCCGCCTGTAAATTTGCGGAACACCACTTTTTCGCCATCGGCAGAGAACGACGGCTCAATGTAGTGGCCCGGCTGCTGGGTAATGACTTTTCCTTTACCGCCTCGGGCAGAAACTACGCGAACGGTGCCTAAGTCTTGGTCATTCCAAGTGGTATAAACAATCGACTTTCCATCGTTAGAAAAACGCGGATAGTACTCATCATGGTCGTTTTGTTTCGTTAGACGCTTAATCTTGCCAGATTTAACGTCGCGCACATAAAGTTTGCCTAATGCTTGGAAAAGTACGGTTTTACCGTTAGGCGACATTTGAGACCAGCGGATCATACGAACGTCGAATTCATCAGGGGCGACATCTACGTCAAAACGTAACGCATCTGCATATTTCACCGTGCCCTCAACGGTCACGTCCATCGTGCTGGTGGTTTTATCTTTCACGTCGATGGTGTGGAATTTACCGCCTGTCCAATAAACGATTTCGCTGCTGTCTGGCATCCAGTCGAAGTAGGCAAAGTAACCTTCCGAGCCAAAGCCTTCTTGCATATCTCGCTCTAGTTCCAACGTCAGCGGGGTTTCTACACCTGTCTTGATGTCTTTAATGAAAAGCGCGGTTCTATCTTTAACGCGACGAACAAAAGCGATGTATTTACCGTCAGGTGAAGGTGTAGGAACTACGGCTCCGCCCGTACCGCTAATATAGCGGCTCTCTTCGCCGGTTTCGCGGTCGTAGCGGGTGATAGCGAAAATGCCTTCTAACGGGTCGCGGTTATATTCAAAGCGGGCACCCGGAACAGTATTTTCGGTAAAGTAAATGTACTTCCCGTCATGCGAAAACACGGGGTCGGCAATGTTTTGCTGGTCACGTTTACCGCTGTTTCGGGCTTTAATCTGCAAGCCGTCGCCACCTGATTTGTGGTACATCCAAATCTCGCCTGCCGGAATACTACGGCTAGACATAATGCCTTTGGTTACCACTAGGTATTCGCCGTCTGGGCTCCATTTAGGAGAGTGGATAAGATTGTTTTTCTCTTTCGTAACTTGTCGAAGATTACTGCCGTCAATGTCCATAACCCACACGTTGCTTAACCCGTCTTTATCCGAGATAAACGCAACCTGTTTTCCATCGGGAGAAATAGCAGGGTGAATGTTCCATGCGAAGTCTTGCGTAAGCGGTGTCGCATCGCCGCCACTCATACTAACTTTGTACAAGTCGCCCAGCATGTCAAAAACCATGAACTCGCCGTTTGGAGCAATATCTAAGCTAGACCACGTCGTTTCACTGGTTTTAATTGTAACTTCATTAAGGGCGTAAGGTGGGTTATTCACGTCCCACTTTTCAACGTCAGATTCTGTTTTTTCTTCACTGTCGTTCTGGGCGAATGTGGTAGGTACTACACCTAAGCCCAAAGCACTTACTAGCGTGATGGCCAGTAAACTTTTCATTGTCTTTATCATAATTGTGTTTCCAAGTGCTTGTTATTTATTTTCTGTCTACATCAGAGTACATGAGTTAGCCTGAAATGACGCACTCTTGAATTGTAAAACTAAGGTTAATCTTACTGTAAAGTAGGAAAGATTCATTTAGCTAATGCGATTGTAAGTCTAATTTTAGCGTTTAACCTTCATTAAACTATTTTCGAAAATCGTTACTTTTTGCGCTTATTTCGCATTTAATTATTTTAGGGTGGCAACCTCGTTTAGAACGGCGGTAAAGGATTGCTGGGATTTACACTTAGCAATGGTCAAAGTTTACTGGTGAAGTGGTCCTCAGAAATTGGTTTTGAGAACATCCTATTTCGGTAGAAGTTTTAGCCGGGGCGGATTTTTTATCTCTTTTTGTTATGAATTAGGGGAAAAAATTGATGATCGTTACCGCAAATATCTCCTACATTTTTCAGACCTTTTTCATGACAAAAGTGATTGTCGAAAGACGAGATAAATTTACGTGTTTTTTCGTTTTTTCCTATTCGTTTAATATGGGACTTATTGTGCATTTGACATTTTGTTGTTCCGGAAGAGGATATCTTTTTTTGTTTTAAGAGTGGTAAATTCCCGTGGAATTTGCGGTTAACTTGTTGTGGGAAGTATATCTATTGCTCTATACATAAAACATATCGTGGTTAAATGTTCCATATGTGATGCATTTTTGCTGGATGATATTTTCAATATGATTTGGAATTCATTGAGTTGCTCAACAGTACTTGCAATTCTAGATGCTTCACAAGCTTTTTCCTTTCCATCACTTTCAGTGATGCTTGTCTATTACAGCAATAATCGCTAATTTCGTAACAAGTCATTAACAGTGAATTGTGTAGGAATTACCGTGAGCAACGCTGAACAACAATTGCATTATTCTACTTGTACGCTTTGTGAAGCAATGTGTGGTATTGAGGTGGCGACGAAAGGCCGTCAGATACTGTCAATAAAAGGGGATAAAGATAATCCCTTTAGCCAAGGCCATATTTGCCCGAAAGCCAGTGCGTTAAAAGACTTGTACGACGACCCTGACCGCTTGAAGCGCCCTGTAAAAAGGGTACGAATTGACGGCGAAGACAGCGCCTGGGAAGAGATCGGATGGGATGAAGCCTTTGACCTGGTCGCAAGCAAGTTGCACCACATCCAGCAGGCACACGGTAACAACGCGGTTGGTGTGTATTTAGGTAATCCTAATGCGCACAATATGGGGTCTATATTGTTTGGGCCTTATTTCTATCGGGCTCTTAAGTCGCACAATCGCTATTCCGCTACATCCGTTGACCAGCTGCCTCATCATATTGTTAGCCGACGGCTGTTTGGTCATATTTCCCAAATCCCCATTCCTGACATCGATCACACGCAGCACTTTATGATCATCGGCGGGAACCCGCTGGCGTCCAATGGCAGCATTATGACTGTGCCAAACGTGAAAAAGCGTTTGAAAGGCATTCAAAAGCGCGGAGGGAAAGTCGTTGTTATCGACCCCAAACGCAGCGAAACCGCTGATATCAGCTGTGAACATCACTTTATTCGTCCTGGCAGTGATGCGCTCTTACTGCTGGCTATGTTGCATGTATTGTTTGAAAAGCAACTGCACAAAGTGGATGAAATTTTACCTTATGCCGAAGATATAAAAGAGGTTGAAAAGTACGTTCACGATTACTCACCGCAAAAAGTGAGCGAGCTTACCGGTATTTCGGCTTCACAAATAACTCAGCTTGTAGAGAACTTCTGCAAAGCAGAATCAGCCGTTTGCTATGGCAGGATGGGGGCAAGCGTACAAGCATTCGGCACGTTAACCCAATACCTTATTATGCTTTTTAATATGCTCACCGGGAATCTGGATAAGCGCGGTGGCATGATGTTCACCCAGCCAGCGGCTGACGTACTGCCAGTTTCTGGTAGAGGCAGCATGGGCGGATTTACCTCTCGCGTAAGAGGGCTTCCGTCATTTGCTGGCGAGTACCCGGTTGCGTGCTTAGCCGAAGAAATTTTAACCCCCGGAGACGGGCAAATTAAAGCCATGGTAATTGGTGCAGGTAATCCCGTGGTTACTACGCCAAATGCAGAGCAGCTTGATAAGGCATTTGAAGAACTCGATTTTATGGTTGCGGTGGATTTTTACGTTACCGAAACCTCTCGCCATGCTGATGTAATTCTTCCTCCAGTAACCGCGCTGGAACGCGACCACTACGACATTGTTTTTCATAACTTCGCCGTGCGAAATTTTGCTAAATATTCCGAAGCAGCGGTGGACGTTGATGAAGATCAGCTTACCGATTGGCAAATATACTTGTCTTTGGCTGAAAGACTCGATGCGCTAAATGGAAAAAGCACGGATCACTATGCTTCGCTTTGGGACAAGCAGCCTAAAGGTGTAGTCGATGATTTGTTGCAAGCAGGCCTTTATGGTCGAGCGGCAAGCAAAAATGAAGGTGCTGCTGCAAATTTAAGTGAAAGTTCAACTGCTGTTCCGAAAGGTGGGCTGTCGATTGAAATACTTAAAGCACATCCACACGGCATAGATTTAGGGCCGCTACAACCGTCTCTGCCTCATGCATTGTTCCATGAAGATAAAAAGATTCACTTAGATTTTGATTACTTCATGGCTGATTTGGACAGGGTAAACACGCATTTCTTTGGAAAAGCGAGCTATGTTACAGCACAAAATCAGCCCCTCGTTTTGATAGGGCGCAGACATATTAAAACCAATAATTCGTGGCTGCATAACAGCCCCCGTATGGTGAAAGGCAACAACCGCTGTACGCTCCAGCTTCACCCTGATGACGGGGCAAGATACGGCATTGCAGATGGCGATGAAGTATGCGTGAAATCGCGAGTGGGCCAGCTAAGAATAGAGGCTGAAATCACAGATGCGATTATGCCAGGTGTGGTGTCTATCCCACATGGATGGGGACATAACAAGAAAGGTATAAAGTTGTCTGTGGCAAGTCAGCATCCGGGTGTAAACACCAACATACTTACTGACGATTTACAGGTGGATGAATTGTCTGGCAATGCAGTGTTGAACGGTGTACCCGTCGAGCTAGAAAAAGTAAGCTAGGGGCATAAAAAACCGACATTTGCTTGCAAGCAAATGTCGGTTTTCGTTAGGAAGCACTTATTTAAGCGTGTATTCCTAGGTCATAGTAACAAACTCTTCCGCGCTGGTAGGGTGAATGGCTACACAGGCATCAAAGTCAGCTTTGGTCGCGCCCATTTTTATGGCAACAGCGAAGCCTTGCAGAATTTCATCCATACCGTGACCAATACCATGAAGGCCTACCACTTTTTCGTCTTTACCCGCGCATACAAGCTTCATCTTGGTCATTTGACGGTGGCGGGTTACCGCCGTGTACATAGACGCAAAGCTAGAAGTGTATACTTTAATATTGTCCTCGCCATATTCTTCTATAGCTTCTGGCTCAGTTAAGCCGATTGTGCCAATAGGTGGGTGACTAAAGACCACAGTTGGAATCATCGAGTAATCCATGTGAGCGTCTTTTTGGCCGTTAAACAAGCGTTCGCTTAGCAGGCGGCCCGCTTTTACTGCTACTGGAGTAAGCTCTGCCTCGCCGGTAATATCACCTACTGCGTACACGTTTTTCGCTGTGGTGTTTTGGTACTTATCTACTTTAACTGTACCGTCATCACTTAACTCAACATCGGTATTTTCAATATCAATTTTGTCGGTAGACGGCTTGCGTCCAATCGCCCAAATTAAGCAGTCAGCCTTTAGCACTTCACCATTGGTTAAATGTACTGATAATTCGCCATCGTCAGCCTTTTCTACCTTCTCTACACTGGCATGGTCGTGCAGTTTGCAGCCTTCAGCGTGGATCATATCCACCAAGGTTTCGTGAATCAGCGGATCAAAGTTTCTGAGCGGGGCGTGTTTACGAACCACCAAATGTGACTCTGTACCTAGCGCATGAAGTACACCAGCTAACTCAACGCCTATGTATCCAGCACCAACTACAACAGCACGCTTAGGTTGCTCTTTAAGTGCAAAGAAACCATCAGAATCAATACCGTACTGCGCACCTTCAATATCTGGGATGATTGGGCGGCCGCCTACAGCAATCGTAATATGATCAGCCGTGTACTTTTCGCCGTTTACTTCTACCGTGTTGTTATCAATGAACTTCGCAAAACCGCGAATTAAGGTAACGTCGTTTGCAGTAAGAACGCGGTCGTACGAGGCATGAATACGCTCAATATATGCCTGGCGGCTGGCAATAAGACTGTCCCAGCTAAAATGGTTGACTGACAAATCGAACCCGTATTCAGGCGCGTAACGATGTATGGCCTCGGCAACCTGAGCGCCGTACCACATGGCTTTTTTCGGTACGCATCCAACGTTTACACAGGTACCGCCAATATCTTTTGCTTCAATAATAGCGGCTTTCTTTCCGTGCTTCGCTGCACGGTTCGCAGATGCAATACCGCCACTGCCACCACCAATACAAATATAATCAAAATGTGTCATTCAAAAAGCCTTCTTTATCGGGTTTACGATCGTGCACACAAGCATAAATGCTTAAACACGTTCGCACAGCAAATCATTTTTAAACGGTTCTGTTTGTAAGATTAATCAAAAGACCGGGACTTGCTTAATCGTGTTTCAATTAGTTAGTCAATGGGGACAATGTAGTCTAAATAAAAGGGCGAGGCGCAACCCGCCATAACTATGTTGCGCTAGCTCTATTTTAGCTCAGTGCCTTCAGAACTTACTCACTTATAGTAGCAGAAAGCTCTTCCGGTTCTATTTGAATACTAAACGCTTTTCCACGCTCCTCTTCAAAATGCACAAGTTTTTGAATGGTAGCGTCACTAAATACGTGACCTTCAGGAAGTATAAGGATATGGCTGTCGTTATATAAATTTTGAGCAAGCACCATACCCGCCTTAAGTTGCGAGGCTTTCAATGATGTAGAAAGTAGCTTAGATGTAGTCACATCCTCTGCCTCGAGTAAAAGGTCTAAAAACTCGCCGTCATAACGGGTGTTTCGGTGCTTTTTCATTTCAAGTTTGGCATCTCGAGGGCTCATTTCAACGCCGCTCATTCTGCCTGTAACTAAGCGCCAGTAATCTCGGGCTATTGCTAAAATACGCGCGCCAGCGGGAATTTCTTTCGCCACTTTGTTGTATAAACCAGAGCCGTTATAGTGTTCGAACTGAAACTCGATGATATCTGAAACTTGATGAAGCTCATGTGCTGGGGCAAGTATCAATGCCGCTTGTTTGGTTTGCGATAAGTAATTTTGCTGTTGTTGGTATTTAAGCTTTGAGAATGGCGCATTAAAATCTTCGGTTTCAAGGCCTAACAGCCCAAGCTCACATATGAGACCCGCGTAGCGAACTTGTTTTATTTCGTCTTTCTCTAATCGAGCAATACGCGCAAGTTTAGAGGACAACTCACTTACCTCAATGGCAAATTTCCCGTTAATATTTGGGTTAATGCTAATCACGTTGAACAGCACCTGCTCCATGGCAATATTGTGCTTTTCAATTTTGTTCAGCGCAGCTTTAATTTGGCGAGTACGCTTTTGAACCACTTGTTCTAGCGATGCATTTATATCTCTGAGCTTTCTATTCTGAAGGCGTGTAAGTTTTTGAAGACGTGTATTTTCCGCTTTCAACTTAACACGCTCTAACCCTTCCTCAACTACTGATATTAGCTCTTGGTTGTCCCATGGCTTTTGAAGGTAGCGATGAATCTTGCCCTGATTAACTGCTTTGATCGTAGATTCAATATCCGCATAACCGGTAAGTACTACTCTAAATGTGTCGGGATAATTAATAGCGACCTGTTCAAGAAGCTCAGCTCCGGACATTTGAGGCATCTTCATATCTGATATTACAACGTGTACTTCGTTGTTACTCATCAACTCGAGTGCTTTGGCGCCGCTATCTGCAAGCAGTAGTGTTATATCCATGGTGAAGAGCGCACGTTTAATTGCACGAAGAATATTAGGCTCGTCGTCCACAAACAGCACGGTATAGGTTGTAGCTTGTTCAGTAGGCTCTGTCATAAAAAATTATCCTTATATGCGACGTAACAACTATCACATGCAATGGCATGTTTTAACACTATTACTCTATGCATTATCAGCGTCACCGTTACTTTGTGAGTCTTTGGATACGGGGTTGATAGGAAGAGCCAGTGTAAAGGTACTACCGTCTCCTTCAGTGCTGGTGGCAGATAATGTCCCACCGTGTTCTTGCGCGATACCAAATGAAATTGAAAGACCTAGCCCCGTCCCTTGCCCTTCTGGCTTGGTCGTGAAGAAAGGGTTAAATAGTTTATCAAGGTGACTAGGCGGAATTCCACAGCCTGAATCCTCTACCCGCAATTCTACAAACTCGCCAACAGTGCAAGTTGTAATAATGATCTTTCCGTTTTGGCTAGTGGCTTCTATAGCTTGGCCAGCGTTAATGAGCAAATTAGTAATAACTTGAGAGATTTTACCAACGTTCATTTCTACATCTGGGATCCTTCCTAAATGGGTTTCTACCGTACAGATATATTTCAGTTGATTGTTAACCATAGCCAAGGTGGTGCGCACACAATCATTAATATTGTGTTTTTGCATTTGGTCGCTATCAACCCGAGAAAACAATTTAAGGCCTTTAACTATCTCGGCCACACGCTGCAAGCCTTCGCGAGAGTCACTCAGCAAATCAGAAATATCTTCATTAATGAAAGCCATATCTTGATTACCCAACATCTTCTCTAGTTCAACAAGTGATGCTGCACGTTTATTTTCATCTTTCTCGTCTATAACAACTTGAATTTGAGAGAAGATCATTTGATAAGTAGCAACGTATTCACTGAGCGTCGAAATATTACTGCTCACAAAACCTACGGGGTTATTAATTTCATGGGCAACGCCGGCGGCTAGCTGGCCTACTGATGCCATTTTTTCAGCTTGAAGCAGTTGGACTTGGGCTTCTTTTAAGTCTTTGTTTGTTTCTTCTAGTTGGTAATTTTTTTGATTGAGTAAAGACGTTCTGTCTTGCACTTTTTCTTCAAGAAGCGTGTTTAACTCTTTAAGCTCATCCTGTGCATGCTGACGTTGTTCGTGTTCTTCTTTTAGCCGCTCTACGAGTTGATTAAAAGCTTCAGCGAGCTCGCTTAACTCATCTTTGCCTCTAACGGGAACAAACACTTCTCTGTAATTATTGTACTTAACTGCCTCGCCAAGGTGTTTAGCACCCTGCAAAAGCTGCTGAAGCTGAGACATTAAAAACGAACCAAGTAGATATGAACACAAGCCAACTAGCACGAACTCCATTAAAGCAAGCGTTACAGTCCAGTTTCTCACCCTTGAGACCGACGCTGTTACGGAGGCTATGTTTAAACCGATTTCAACATAGCCGTATAACGTTCTATTCACCATAATTGGAGCGCGGGTATCGTATACTCCATCATCTGCTTCTGACACTGATAAATCTGCTTCAAAAGGTCGGTTGAGTGCAGTCTCATCACCTTTTTCTACAAACACATTGCCAAGTTTATCTTTTACCCTGACGTAGGAAATATTCGGATTAGTAAGAATTTCAGACACATCGGCATCTAGTGATGCTAAGTCATAACTTAAAAAAGCATTTTTTGTTGTAGAAACGAAAAGCGCAACCGTGGTGTCAGCAGACTTTTTAATGTTGCTATCAACAAGATCATTTAATAATTGGAACACGGTGACAATTAGCACCAGCAGCAAGAGCGCTGCGATGCTAGCAATGCCAGTTATTGTTTTAAATCGTAACGACAGCTTCATCTGCTCGTTTCTCATAGATGTGGTCTAGAAAGCGATGCAATACCCAGCTCTCTAACGTCATTCCAATCACTGTCGTTAGATTCAACAAATTCACTCAACCCAATTTTTCGAAGAATTGAAGACTTACTACTGTCATTAGATAATGCAATCAATGCATTAAGAATAGCTTGTCTATCTGCTGGCGCCATTTCGGAGTGAGTGGCTATTGCGTGAGGCGTGTAACCTTTGCTTTCCCAAAGCACGCGTAAATCACTTTTCACTGCATCAGGTGAAATATTTAGCGTACGAAGAATGCCTCCACCTGCTTTGAAAAAATCACGCTGAACCGACAAGTACACGGAATCGTGCGAATTTACGTAACGTGGAATAAATGCAACATTATTATTGCGCAGGTGGGCGCTGGTAATGATAGTGGCCGCAAATGCTGCGGGCGCTGGGAAGGCAATTTCGGCACCATTTAAATCTGCAATCGACTGAATAGTACTGTCCTTATGTACCACGATTAATCCGCGAATCTTTTTGTCACCTTGTCGAGCAAGAGAGCGATAGCCTGCAGATTCGTTAAAAACTACAAAGTGATAGGGGTTCATGTAGGCGATGTCGTAAAGCCCAGAAGTCAAGTTCGCTTCGAATGTGGGTATATCTTTAGCTGTCTTAAACTCGATGGTAAGCCCAGTGAAATTACTTACATAATCAATAAGCGGTTGCCACCTTTCAGCCAAGGTTTTGGCTGACTGCTGCGGAACGACAGCGAAAGTCAGCGTTTTCGCGTTAGATGAGAGCGGAAATATAGTAAGACATAGCACTACCAAAATGAACTTTGCTAACCACGACATAATATTTCCCTTCCAATTGACTTACATCGACATGAATTGTTCTAGGACATTCGTTAAATCATGGTTTGAAAAAGGTTTTTGAAGCGTTGCATCAGCGCCGATCTCCAGTGCACGTTCAAGACTAATATCGTCTAAGGCAGAGATAACGATAATTTTTAAGTCTTTGTGCTTGCTCTGCTCTCGAGTGAATTCAATGACACTGTAGCCATCCATGCCTGGCATACTCAGGTCGAGGGTCATTACTTTAGGTTCATACTGGCTTAACATGATACCGGCTTGGAACCCGCCGGTCGCGATATATGAATCAAACCCTGCACGTCTAGCTACGCGCTGTATTGATTTCGCTACGGGCATTTCGTCGTCTACAATGAGAACAGATGGCGAAGCAATGCCTTTGAGCGCGTCAGGGATTGGCATGTCGTGACGTTCAAGGAACTCAATAAAGTCTTCGACCAGAATACGATTGTTACCACGCCCCGGAAGCTTAAAGCCCTTTAGCTTCCCGCTTTCAATCCATCGAATTACAGTGCGAAGATTCACATCGCAATATGAAGCTATATCGCCAGAGGTTAAGGTTTTCATATCTAAGCCTTGTAGATTTATTAATCAGAATTATAGACGCTGTACTACAAGGAGACAAAGTAGACAAAAGGATGAAATGTGACATTTGTGACAGTATTTTTGCAAAATCAGACCTGCAAACTACCTTGCTAATGTTTATGAGAGATCTACTTTTGGCCCAACGACTCCCGACACATCTTCGTGATCCTTACTCTAAAACTAGAAGTAACTTCAAGATAGGTCAACAGCGGCTCAAACAATAGCTTGCTTTTAGTCAACGAAACCCCATCATTATTTTATCAATGTGTTAAGAGTGAAAAAGATTATGACAACCCCTGCAATTGAGATGGTAGACGGCCTACCAATTTTTTCAGCTATTGAGCCTGACTCTATTAAGCCTGCTATCGAAAAAGCAATCGACGCTTGTAAAAGTGAGATAGAGGAAGTGGTAGCGTCGAATGATTACTCTTACAAGAATTTAGTATTACGCCTTGAAGAGGTAGACGACCGCTTAAGTAAAATGTTTTCACCTGTGTCTCATATGAACAGCGTAGTAAGCAGCGATGAATTGCGCGAGGCGCATGATGCGTGTTTGCCCCTTTTATCTGAATACGGTACTTGGGTAGGCCAGCACGAAGGTCTTTACAATGCGTATGCATCACTTAAAGCGTCGGACGAGTTTGAAACCTTAAGTGAAGAGCAACAGAAAGTAATCGAGAACGCGGTACGCGACTTTACGCTTTCAGGTGTTGCCTTGCCTGCACAGCAGAAAAAACGTTTTGCAGAAATTCAGGCGAAACTTAGTGAGTTGTCGTCGACTTTCTCAAACAACGTGATGGATGCCACTATGGGCTGGACTAAACACATCACCGATGAATCTGAGCTTGCGGGTATGCCAGAGTCAGCCCTTGAAGCGGCAGCGCAAGCAGCGCATCAAAAAGACTTGCAAGGGTGGTTGTTCACCCTAGATATTCCATCTTATTTGCCGGTTATGCTTTACGCCGATAATCGTGAACTTCGCGAAGAAATGTATCGTGCTTATTCAACCAAAGCGTCTGACCAAGGGCCAAATGCCGGTAAGTGGGATAATACCGATATTATCAAAGAGACCTTAACACTGCGCACTGAGCTTGCTGAACTATTGGGCTTTTCAAGCTATGCGGAGCGTTCACTGGCAACTAAAATGGCAAATTCTACCGAGCAGGTTATAGGCTTCTTACGTGATTTGGCGGCTAAGTCTAAACCTCAGGCTGAAAAGGAGCTTGAAGAAGTAATAGCGTATGCGAAAGACAAACACGGTGTTTCTGAACTAGCAGCGTGGGATTTGCCATACTACAGCGAAAAATTAAAGCAAGAAAAGTACACCATTTCTGATGAAATGCTGCGCCCTTATTTCCCTGAAGACAAAGTGCTCTCAGGTCTTTTTGAAGTAGTACATCGCCTATACGGTTTGAAAATTATTGAGCAGCCTGGCATCGACACTTGGCATAAAGATGTGCGTTATTTCACTATAACCGACGATGCCGACGCGTTACGTGGTAGCTTTTACCTAGACTTGTACGCACGCGCTAAAAAACGGGGCGGAGCATGGATGGATGAATGCCGTGTACGTCGTGAAAAGATGGATGGTGAATTACAGCTGCCAGTGGCGTATTTGACATGTAACTTCAATGCCCCTGTTGGCGATAAGCCTGCACTGTTTACCCATGATGAAGTGGTGACCTTGTTCCACGAGTTCGGTCATGGCATTCACCACATGCTCACTAAAATGCGCGTTGCTGGTGTCTCGGGTATTAACGGCGTGCCGTGGGATGCTGTTGAATTGCCAAGCCAGTTTTTAGAAAACTGGTGTTGGGAAGAAGACGCCCTTAACTTTATTTCTGGTCACTATGAGACCGGTGAGCCGCTTCCGGCTGATTTGCTTGATCGCATGCTTGCCGCCCGTGATTATCAGTCTGCTATGCAGATGGTTCGTCAACTTGAATTCAGCCTGTTCGATTTCTTACTGCACAGTGAGAAAGGCAGCGAAGTAGACGTGCAGGGCATATTAGACAAAGTGCGCGAAGAAGTTGCCGTAGTCATACCGCCATCGTTTAATCGCTTCCAAAATGGTTTCGGACACATATTTGCAGGTGGATATGCGGCGGGCTATTACAGCTACAAATGGGCAGAAGTACTCTCAGCTGACGCGTACAGCAAGTTTGAAGAAGATGGCATTTTCAATCGCGACACAGGCAAAGCCTTTTTAGAAAACATTCTAGAAATGGGCGGCAGTAAGCCTCCTATGGATTTATTTGTTGCCTTTAGAGGGCGCGAGCCAAAAGTAGACGCCTTGCTTCGACATAGCGGCATTAAAGGCTAAGCGGATATGGTTGAGTCTAAGGCAGAGCCTTTTTTATCTATATACCGCCGAGCGTGCGAGCGAAAAGGCGGTGAAAGGGGGCTTGAGGCAATGCTTCAAGCACCGCTTTCTAAAGCGCAAATTGAAGCCATTAGTGATGATCGTTTTCTAGCGGCAATGACTAAGCAAGTTTTTAAATCTGGCTTTGTTTGGCGAGTCATAGAACAAAAGTGGCCAGCTTTTGAAGATGTATTTTTTGGTTTCAATATTGATAAAGTGTTGTTGATGCCAGATGAAATGCTAGAGCAGAAAGCGTCAGACAAGCGCATCGTTCGTAACTATAAAAAAGTGATGACAGTGCGCGACAATGCCATGATGATCAAAGATGTCGCTATGGAATACGGTAGCTTTGGCAAATTTGCAGCTAGCTTTGATAAAGACAATATCACCGAGCTTTGGGCCTTTTTAAAAAAGCGCGGCGCGCGATTAGGTGGCAATACAGGTCCGTACATGCTTCGCGCTCTGGGTGTTGATACTTTTTTGTTTTCTCGTGACGTTGAAGATTACCTTCGCAAAAATGAGATTATAGATGGCGGGTTAACATCGAAAAAGTCGTTGTCGGCAGCCAATGTCGCATTTGCTCAATGGCATAAAGAAAGCGGTCGTTCGCTACAAGAAATTAGTGCTATTGTAGCTTTTAGCTGGGGCACGAATAATCTTACGGCTTAGTACGAGTTAGGATTGTATAGGGCATGCTAGCGTATCTCAAAGGCAGGCATGCACCTAGCAAGCTCACTTAAAAAGCAAGCGAACAGGTAGGTTTGCATTATAAGGCAGACGGGCATAAAGCTTTTGCTTCAGCACACAATCCTATACACTTCGGCATTAATAAAAATATTCAAATTACAGGACTGTCATGAGCGACAATCAAACTCCCGCTACGCAAGCAGACTCTGCAATCGACAATGCTAACGAGCATACGACGCACTTCGGTTTTAAGCAGGTAGACAAAGGGCAAAAAGCTTCTTTAGTTGCTAATGTTTTTGACTCTGTTGCTGCGAAGTACGACGTAATGAACGACTTTATGTCAATGGGAGTACATCGTTTATGGAAGCGATTTACCATTGATTGCAGCGGTGTTCGCGCGGGCAATAAAGTACTGGATATTGCGGGAGGCACTGGCGATTTAACGGCTAAGTTTTCTCGTTTGGTAGGTCCCACAGGGCGCGTAACCTTAGCTGATATTAATTTGTCTATGTTAAAGGTAGGTCGTGATAAATTGCGTGACCGCGGTTTGGTTAGCAATATTGATTATGTGCAAGCTGACGCGGAAGCACTGCCGTTTCCTGACAACCATTTCGATGTTGTGACCATGGCATTTGGTCTTCGAAACGTGACGGAAAAGCAAAACGCGCTAAATTCTATTTTCCGCGTGTTAAAACCAGGCGGCCGTTTACTGGTATTAGAATTTTCTAAGCCTACGTCAGAGCAGCTCAGCAAACTTTACGACATGTATTCGTTCCACATCTTGCCCAAAATGGGGCAGCTGGTGGCAAACGATGCAGAAAGCTACCAATATCTTGCAGAAAGCATCCGTATGCACCCAGATCAAGAAACCTTAAAAGGGATGTTTGAACAGGCGGGCTTTGAACAATGTGATTACCAAAACCTAACCGGCGGTATTGTGGCTCTGCACAGAGGCTACAAGTTTTAATGCCTACTTCAGCGCTTGTTACCGCTACGGTTGAATCGGCTCTAAACAAACTGCTGTCTTTAGATGAAGGCAGCGAAAAAAAGCTAAAAGCCCTCAATGGCGCCAGGCTTACGGCGTTTGTTTCGCCGCTGCCTTACGGTATCACCTTGTCTTTTTCTGATCGTGTCGACGTGCTAAGCGAACAGGGCTCGTTTGAAGATGCTGTGGCGTCGCTTGGAGCAAAAGACTGCTGTATTAAAACGTCGCTACAGACCTTGCCAGAGTTAAAAGAAACCAGCCAATTGACTCGCCTCATTCAACAAAAAGCACTCTTTTTAGAAGGGGAGCTCAACGTCGCTCAGCAAGTCAGCGCCTTATTTCAGCAGCTCGATATCGACGTTGAAGAGTTGCTCGCGCAAAAGACCAATGACGTTATTGCCCACCAAACCGTGAAAACGGTAAAAACAGTGCATGAAAAATCGATGACGGCGCTAGCGTCTTTGGCGAAGGTCTTCGGCAATGCCGTGGTAGAAGAAAAACAGCTAGCAGCACATAAGCTTGCGGTAATGCACTTCAGTGATGAAGTGAATGTGCTTCGCGATAGGGCAGAGAGTGCCGAAGCAAGATTGCGTCGTTTAGAAGAAAAACTTAAGTAATATTGAGAGAAGCAGGCTCATAAATGCGTATTGTTAGGTTATACCGAATTAACAAGGTATTGTTGGAACACGGCTTAGATGAACTTATTCCAGCAAAGTGGTTACCCTGGTACGCGCGAATTATGCGCCATGCCATTTTTTGGGTGCGCAATAAGCATAAAGGGAAATCACCTGGCGAGCGCATTACTCTTGCATTGCAAAACCTTGGGCCGGTCTTTATCAAGTTTGGTCAAATGCTGTCTACACGCCGCGATTTGCTTCCCCCTGCCATTGCTAATGAGCTTGCCCGCTTACAAGATAAAGTACCTCCATTCTCGTCAGACGCTGCACAAAATATCATTAAGCAGGCACTAGGGCTGTCTGATTTAAAAGAGTTATTTAGCGAGTTTGAAACCGCACCACTTGCGTCGGCTTCTATTGCGCAAGTTCATGCAGCAAAGTTAAAGCACAATAACGAAGACGTTGTAGTAAAGGTATTAAGGCCAGATATTCGCGATACCATAGTGGCAGATATGGAGCTACTGTTTAGCTTAGCGAATGTTCTACAGCGTTGGTTGCCAGACGGCAAGCGCTTACGGCCGGTAGAAGTTGTCGTGGAATACCGTAAAACTATTGTCGATGAGCTCGATTTACTGCGTGAGTCGGCAAACGGTATCCAGCTAGGTCGTAATTTTGAGGGCTCAGACGCCTTATATGTACCTAAGATTTACAGCGACTACTGTCGCAGTAATGTATTGGTTATGGAGCGTATTTACGGCTTACCTATTTCTAATATCGATGCTTTGCTGACACAAAATACTAATATGAAAAAGTTAGCAGAACGCGGGGTTGAAGTGTTTTTTACCCAAGTATTTCGCGACAGCTTTTTCCATGCTGATATGCACCCAGGCAACATTTTTGTATCTACGGAACATCCTCAGAATCCAAAATATATCGCTATCGATTTTGGCATCGTAGGCACGCTTAACCGCGAAGATAAACGTTATTTGGCCGAAAACTTTATTGCATTTTTTAACCGCGATTATCGCAAGGTGGCGCAGCTTCACGCCGACTCAGGTTGGGTGCCGCAAGACACCAATATCGATGAATTCGAGATGGCCATTCGCACAGTATGCGAACCTATTTTTCAAAAGCCCTTGGCAGAAATATCATTTGGTAACGTACTGCTGCAGCTATTCAATACGGCTCGTCGTTTCAATATGGTAGTACAGCCTCAGCTTGTACTGCTGCAAAAAACACTGCTTTATATTGAAGGACTGGGGCGTCAGCTCTACCCCCAGCTCGATTTATGGAAAACCGCCAAGCCGTTCCTTGAAAACTGGATGAAAGAGCAAATTGGCTTTACGGCCATGATGGGGAAAGTGAAAGACAACCTACCTTTCTGGTCTGAAAAACTTCCCGAAATGCCGGACCTGCTTTACGATAGTTTGCAGCAAATGAAGCGCTTGCCTTTGCAACAGCAAAGAGCACATTTGGCACTGATACAAGAACAAAAGAAAACAACTCAGACCACTCATTTGAGCCTAGTAGGTGCAACCTTTGTACTGATGTCAGCTATATTGCCAATTTACGATTTATCATGGTATTTCCCTGCAGTTACAGGCGTAATTGGTGCACTTTGTTGGTATTTAGCGTGGCGGAAAGGGCTGTGATTTTTGTTACGCTGCGGTGAAATATTTATGAAATCCGTAGTTAATTGATTAATTTGTATAGTAATCGTCCCGAAGAGTGTTATAGTGGTTACGGCTTTAAGCCAAAGTCTTTAAATAGACGCGATTTTGTATTATTTGCTATATGTAAAACCACTCGAGTTACCCGGTAATTTGTTGTAAGTTGTTTGTCCATTCGTAAGTAAGACCCAATACTCCGCCAATTTGAAGACTCTAAAGAACTTTGTTACACGCGCTTATGCGCAATTTAATACGATATTTGAGGTCTATACGACATGTCTAAAGTTACAGGCACAGTTAAGTGGTTCAACGCTGATAAAGGTTACGGTTTCCTAACTCAGGATAACGGCGGCAAGGACGTTTTCGTTCATTTCCGTGCGATCATCTCTGACGGTTACAAAACGCTTCCAGAAGGTCAGCGAGTAGAATTTGAAGTTGAAGAAGGTCAAAAAGGTCTTCAAGCTGCTAACGTGCAAGCTATCTAAGAATTCAAAAACGGCGGTCATTTGACCGCCGTTTTTCTTTCTATCGTTTACATTCCTCACGCTCACACTACTCGCGTAAATAAGCTTTCAGTTAATATCACGTTTAACGAATGGCCCTTTTCAAACTAGTTTAAAACGTAGCTACCCTAACCATCTATTGTCTTCACAATAAAAACTACTAGCTAACCCCATTATATTTCATGCTTGCCGTATATTACTGATATCAATCCACAGCGGTATTGCGTAGTCATGGCGTTTAATGCTTTACTCATCACAACGACCATTTAGGTTACTTCAGGGAGTGCTTTATGCGCATGATATCAATTATTCGATCCTCACTGGCTGCTGTACTATTTCTTATTTGTTCAAACTCTATTTATGCTGCTCAGGCAAATGAGCGAGTCGCTGAAAACGCGGTTTTAGCGACTGTGCTAAATACCGAAATCCGCATGAACGACGTAATGCCTAGCGAAAAAGAGCGCAAGAACTTGAAGCAGCAGTCGAAAGACAATTATACCGAAATGCTTGAATATGTTGTCCGTGTTAATGCGTCTAACAAAATTTATGAGCTTGTATTAGAGGACTATGCAAAGCAAAAAGGTATTACTGTTAATCAAACACTGGTGAGTAAGTTTATTGAGAAGTTTGAAAGTCAGGTTTCAGGTGAATCTGCAACGAAACCCATTAAAGAAATAGCGGCCAAGCAGGTTATGCAATTTTACACAGAAAAAGCGATGTATGAAGAGTTTGGAGGGCGCGTTATTTTTCGTCAGTCTAACCCGCAAATGCCGATTGACGCTTATAATACACTGTTATCTCGCTATCGCGACGAAAGTAAACTCAACATAATAGATGAGGACTTGCGCGATGCATTTTGGGATGTATTTGCGCCTCCCTTTCAATTCGAAATAGCACCGGAAAATGTCGACTTTAATCAGCCCTGGTGGCTTTAGATGGTGAGTTTAGTTAGTAGCATTTAAAAAAGGCTTTAATTAGCACCCTAAAAAGTAAAGTGCCTGACGAAATTCCTTAAAAAACTAAAAATTTTGAAAAAAGGCAACACCTCACTATGCGTAGTGAAAATACAAGCAGTATAGACACAATCGACAAAGCCATTTTGGCCATTCTTCAGAATAATGCTGATACGCCTGTGGCAGAAATTGCCGAGCAAGTCGGGCTAACAGTAACGCCCTGCTGGCGACGTATTCAAAAGCTAGAAGGAAAGGGTGTAATCTCCAAGCGAGTGGCGTTATTGCAAGCAAAACAGTTAGGCCTTGCAATGACGGTTTTCGTTCAGGTAAAAGCAGGAAGGCATGATGGAAAGTGGCTAGCAAGCTTCGCTAAACACGCGGCGTCTTTTGATGAAGTCGTTGAATGTTATCGCATGTCCGGCGAATACGACTACCTGCTAAAAGTACTTGTTACCGATATGGATTGCTTTGATCATTTTTATAAGCGATTGGTTAACGGTATAGAGTTTTCAGACGTCACGTCAAGCTTTGCAATGGAGCAGATTAAGTACACAACCTCAGTGCCGTTAAACCACGTTTAAAATGCAAAAAAAAATGGGGCCGGTTTGACGGGCCCCATATAAATTAATGATTTTGTTCTTCAACGTGCTGGTCGGCAAATATCTTGGATTTCTTTTTAATTTTACATCCTAAGATACGCTGCGCATTTTTACGGCCGATATAGTGGGCGACTGTATAGGGGTGCGCGCGTTTGAAGAACCGTGAGAACGAATGGAATACATTTTCCATAGTATTGGCTCCTTCTGTAAAAAATTGCCCCAAATAAAATATAGTAATATTACAGTTTGATGTCAACAAAATATTGCCTGAGTTATCGTAGAAATTTCGTTCACATGGTAAGGATAGACTAGCGGGCGCTGATCATCCTCTATTCATTGGTATACATTGGTTGCTTGAACGGATCATATTTTGATCGCAGATTTTCAGATTGAGCCAATGAGCAACTAATAATAGTCGCCGCAAATGCCGCATGACAGGAAGGGAGTCGGAGACAGCAAAAACTCGCAACGTATAGGGTTAAGTATAGCGCTGAATAGAAAGTGAACACCACTGACTTTCAATGATGTTCACTATTGTTTTGAGTAATTGGGATCTACTGCGATCCCATCAATGTGTGTTAGTAGTAAGACAGCTTTTCCGATTTGCCGGAGAAAATCTTATATACCATGGCCGTATAGGCCAAAATAATAGGAACAACAATAACTACGCCAACTAGCAAGAAACGCAGAGAGTTAGCGTCGCTGAGCGCATCCATCACCGTCATTTGCCCAGGTATAATAAACGGGTAGTAGCTAATGCCAAATGCGGTAAAGCAAAGTAAAAATATAAGTAAGGCAATAAAGAACGGGAGCCATTCGCCTTTACCTTGCGCGCTAGGCAGTTTCTTGAGCAACACACCACACAATGCTAAAAGGGCGAAACAAGCTACGGGTATTGCGAATAGCACATAGCCCCAAGGTGCTGATAGCCATAAATCTCGCACATCGTCGTGTAAGGTTAGGTTTGCGATACTTACTGCAGTAATCCCCACAGCCAGCACAATCAAACCTCGGCGTGCCCAGTAATACGCTTTTTGTTGAAGCTCACCTTCGCCTTTAAGTATTAACCAGCACGAGCCAATAAATGCATAGGCTGCCGTAACACCAAATGCCGCAAGTAGTGCAAAGCCTTGCGCCCAAATATCAGTTCGAAGCCCCGTAACGTATATGCCCAACATGTAACCCTGAGCAAGTGTGGTTAAAAGCGAACCGTATTTGAATACCAAATCCCACTTACGCTTTTTCACCTGCACAACTTTGGCGCGAAAGTCGAACGCTACGCCGCGCAGAATAAGCCCCAACAACATAAAAGTTGCAGGCAAGTACAGGGTCTGCAAAAACTCACTATGAGCTTCAGGAAAAGCAATGAGCAGCAAACCTATAGCGAGCACAAGCCAAGTCTCATTTGCATCCCAGTATGGGCCGATAGAGGCTATCATGTCGTCGCGGAAAGCCTCTGTTCTTGGCGGAATAAGTACACCTACGCCTAAATCATAACCATCTAAAATGGCGTACAACAATACAGATAAACCGAGTAAACCCACATAAATATTTCCAAGCATTTCTGCTGATATATTTTCAAACATAATTTGCTCTCCCTATACCGTGCTTGGGTCAGGTTCAGAAGGTTGCATCTTTGCCTTCGCCACTTCCCGCTCTTCCGTTGTTATTTCTTCAATTTCAACTGCTCGTCTGCACATCAACATCAGTGTTCCCATGTATGCGATTAGAAGGACAGTGTAAATTACAAGGTAAAGCGTGAACGACAGAGCAATATTAGCCGGAGGCAACTGCGTAACCGCATCCACGGTTCGTAATACACCACTTACCAAATAAGGCTGCCGACCTATTTCTGTAACGTACCAGCCTGCTAACGTTGCTATCCAGCCACTAAATGCCATACCTGCAAAGGTGCGTTTCAGCCACACAGGAAATTCTTTCTTGCGAATAAGGTAAAGACTGCCAAGCCACGAAACGGCCAGCATTAGCATACCCATACCCACCATGACTCTGAAGCCGAAGAACACAGGAGCAACGGGCGGATGCTCTCCTTCAAACTCATTGAGTCCTTTTATTTCGCCCTTAAGCTCGTGTGTAAGAATTAAACTCGCCCCATAAGGAATAGGAATTTCAAAGTGGTTCTCTTTGCTTTCTTCGTCTGGAATTGCAAAAAGCAATAAAGGTGCACCTTCAGTGGTTTCCCATAGCCCTTCCATCGCCGCCACTTTTTGAGGTTGATGCTCAAGGGTATTTAAACCGTGCATGTCTCCAGCAAAAATCTGCAAAGGGATAAGCACTGCCGCCGTATAGGTGGCTGTTTTAAGCGCTAATTTTGGGGCGAGTTTATCGTCACCTTTCAACATGCGGTACGCCGAAAGCCCAGCAATGAGGAAACTGGCTGTTAGACCAGACGCTAACATCATGTGTACAAAGCGATAGGGGAAAGACGGGTTAAAAATAATCTCTTTCCAGTTTGTGGCATACACCACGCCGTCTACCACTTCAAAGCCTTGTGGGGTTTGCATCCAGCTATTAAGCGCTAATATCCAAAATGCAGAGGTTGTGGTGCCAAGGGCAACAATAAGGGTAGATGCTGTGTGCAGCCAGTTAGGAACACGGCGTATGCCGAATAACATGATGCCTAAGAATGTAGCTTCCAAGAAGAAAGCAGTAAGTACTTCGTAGCCTAAAAGCGGGCCAGCTACGTTTCCGACTTTCTCCATAAACCCTGGCCAGTTGGTACCAAATTGAAATGACATGGTAACGCCGCTTACCACACCTAAGGCAAAGCTGAGGGCAAAAACACGTACCCAAAAACGATACATGCGCATCCACACTGGGTGACCTGAGATGTTAGAGCGCAGTTTAAAATAGAATAGAAACCAGCCCATCGCCATAGTGATGGTTGGAAACAAAATATGGAAACTAATATTTAACGCAAATTGTAAACGAGACAGCAAGAATGCATCCACAGAGAGCCCCCTTAGTTAACGCTGTTTTTTCCCGGAAGTAGCTTGTCCTTAAGCTCAAGCATACGGCCCACGCCAGAACCTAACTTCATTAACGTGTTTAACTTTTCAGGCCCAAGATTCTGAAGCTCTTCAGACCATGCCGTAATTGATTCGAGTAAATCGTGAATTTCGTTCAGTTTATGTTGAGCATTTGCCTCCTTTTCATTAGCGGGTGCATCGAGAAGTAAATCCCGAAGTAGGCTCATGGTTGGGTCTATCTCACGCTTTCTGCGCTCTTCAAATACCCGATTTGCCAGCGTCCAAATATCACCGGCAGGAATAAAGAACTCTTTTCTCTCACCAGGAACATGGTGTTGTCTAACTAAGCGCCATGACTGAAGCTCTTTTAAGCCCATACTCGTGTTGCCTCTGGAGATATTGAGCGCATCGGCAATCTCTTGTGCCGAAATAGGCTCTTCGTTCAAAACAATAAGTGCAAGAATTTGCCCTACTGTCCGATTAAAACCCCAGCGACTTCCCATTTCGCCAAAGTGCATGACCGCAGATGTAATTAAAGGCGTCATTTTCATTTTTATTTTCCAGAAGTTTCAGAAATTACTGAAAGTTTATTGTGTGAGGTCAATAAATACAAGTTTTATTCATGTTATGAGCCGTATAAAACGAAAATTTAATGTTTATACAAATGCCTAATTTAACCAAAATAATTATTAAAAAAGCTCTTCAGGGCGACATGAGACGGGCGATTCCAAATTTAAATAGGGAGTTACCCCTAGAGTTTTTCCTTATCCTTATGTCTAGTTTTCTTACTAAATCTATCGTTGTAATGTCCACGAATTCATACGCTAACTTATTAATAAGTAATAAATATTAGCTTTAAGTTATTTAATTTTATTGTTTGATTTGTTGGCGAAAGCGACATTCTTGAACTAACGTTCACAGTCTTGTCGAGTGTTTTTGTTAAAGAGCTTTCTCAACATAGACCATGGAAGAGAGCTACCTCTCGAATTAATATACGCGCTAAAGGAAAGACATGATCCGCACATTGTCCAAAGCCATCATCGGTACTTCATTGCTCTTAGGCGCATTACAAAGTGCACAAGCAGCAACCCCCGTCATTTCCAACTCAGCGCCACAAAGTGCGTTTATTGGGGAGTCATTTTGTTATGACGTTCCTTTTAACAACACAGGAACTACCGGGTATGGCCCTTATCTGCGCGTTATTCATGATGCCGACTTAACATTCAACGGGGCAACATTTATTGGAAGTAACAGTGATACGGTTAATGTAGGCACTTTCGACACTGTAGCGAACAACAATGAGCTTGAAGATCCTATCATCGCTCAAACCGTTAGCGGAACGGAAGGGTTCAGCTTTTCAACGGTAGATATTCCGGTGGGCTCGGTTGTAGCCAACGGCCCTGATTTGACAACTAATGTGTGTTTCACTATCGACAGCAATGCAACGCCTGCGGAAGCGTTTGTTATTGAAGTTACTCCCGTATATGAGTTTGGCGACACGGCAACAGGTGACAATGGTCCAATAGTAGGCACAACGCAAAGCGCGTCGGTTGAGGCGGCACTTTACCAAATAACAACGCAAAGCTCGGCTGCGGAAAACGAGCTTGCTGCGGGTCCAAGTTTTTCGGCAACCGTCACCCATACGGTTGATGTAGCAAACGGTCCAACAATTGATGACTTACAGTTTACCGATAATTTAAACAGCGCTGTTCAATACAGTGCTCAAGCTACAATTAGTGGTGGAACAGGGTGTGCTATAGGTAGTGAGCCTTCTACGTCAAACCCTGGTGGTACTTTAGATGTGTCTTGTACTTCAGCTACGGGTACAAGTAGCGAAAATGATGTGCGCGTTAGCTACCCCATGCATTTTATTAATGTACTAGATGCGCAGCAGTGTAGTGTTTCAAGTATCGAGCATCCGTTAGTTTTTAATGCTGACTATAACGGTAATGGTCTTACCCAAGTTTCTAGCAGTGATACGGTTGCGGCAAAACATGTAGCAATACAGCAAGGCGTTAGCGCTAATCAATCAAGCCCTGGCAATACGCTTACCGTTACTAACTCTATTCAAATCTCTGACTATATATCGGTAGATTCTTTAATTCTTAACGACACCATAGCCGATGGCGTGGATTTTTCATCCAATATCACCGTCAGCTATGGTGGAAACACGTTTAATATAACAAGACCTGCTTCAAGTACTGATGCCAGTCAAAATGAAACGATAACCTACAACGTAACCGACGTAACAAGCACGCTTTCAGGTGGAAGCGTGTTAACGGTGTCTTATACCGTAGATATACAGCAAAATTACGTTGGTGGTTATACTGGGGTTGATAGCGGTGCCCCAGTCGTCGCTAACGATTCACTGTCATTTTCGCAAAGCGCGCAGTACAACGTAGAGAGTGGTGCTGCGAGCTGCTCAGAAGGCTCTAGTGATTCAGTATCTATCGAAGGAATAACAACAACTAAATTCCTCGTAAATTCTGACAATAACACGACTACAGAAGTTCTTGAGTACGCACCGGGTGAAAGCGTTATCTATCGTTTGCGCATGGATATTCCTTCTGGTGATACTAACGACATTGTATTTGTAGATTTTCTTCCTTTGCCCGTTTTCTTAATCCCAGAAACGACTGTCGATACAAATCCAAATATTGCGAGCAACACCAGCTTTTCTTATACCACTGAAAATACGGTAACAACGCTCACACCTACAATCACGGTATCATCTGCTGAAAACAGCGTAACGTTAGACTGGGGCAGTATTTCGACAACCCAAGCTGAAGTACTAGAAGTTGATTTTACCGTTGAGGTTACCGACGAGCCTTACGCCGACGGTCTAAGGTTAGCTAACTTGTTCCAAGGAACATCAACCAATACACCAGACGCTGTTAGTGCCGATCTTAAATCTGCAGAGATAATAGTTCGTGCGCCAGAATTAACTGTTTCACTTGCCACTTCTGCAGGAAACGTAGATGCCGGTGATACCGTTCAATACACATTAACGATAACAAACGAAGGTGGTGCTACATCATTTAAAACTACCGCCAGTGTGCCTTTAATTTCTGGCGTAGCTTCGCAAAGTCTTGTTTCTGCAACGCTTAATGGGAATAGCACAACGTTAGGTGACGGCTCCTTATCTGCGGGCACCTACAGTGTAGAAAACCTATCCGCAGGTGATGTGTATGTACTTACCTTCACTCAAGATATTGCCCAAACTGCAGAGCCTAATGACGTCATTACGTCTGAAGCGACAATAAACTGGGCATCGGCTTCAGAGCAAACTGAAACCTTTGACCCACAAACAGATGACGCTTCTGTTACCGTTTCTGATATTGCTATTGCGTCAACCATAGTAAGTCCTACAGGTAATGTTGTGGTTGGTGACACCGTACAATATCGGGTAGACGTGACGTTGCCAGAGGGCACCACGAAGGACTTAACGGTAGATATGACGCTTCCTGCTGGTTTTGAATACAGCAATACGTTAACGGTAAATTCAACAGGGTTTGACGGTACCGTAAGTGCCAGCCCCACTGTGACATCGTCGGGAACGGTAGAAAGCGGGCAAACTGTTAAAGCTGTGTTTAACGGCAGTACAACTACGAATAATGATAACGATCTAAGCGATAATACATTTTCAATTACGCTTGAAGCCCTAGTGCAAGATGCAACACAAAATGCCGCTACAACGTCAACGCAAAGCAAGCAGCTGCAGGTAAATGCAGGAACCAACAATACCACCAACAATGCATCGGCTTCATCAACTAACCAGTTTGCTGAACATGTATTAAGTACAACAACTAGTGTGGCGCCAAGCTCTGGCGTAGAAGCAGGCGATACGGTAACCGTAACTATTGATGTTGAAAATACAGGTACAGCTACCGCTTACGATGTTGAAGTGGTCAGCAATGTTGATACTGATATTTTCACAAATGTAACCGCAGTAACAACTGCAACTGGGTTTACTTATGCACTTGAAAATACGTCTAGTGTAACCTATTCCGGTGCAGAGCTTGCTGCTGGTGATAGCGTGCAGTTTACTTATACTGTTGAATTAAAAGCAGATGCACAGACTGGTTCCTCGTTTGAGATATCCGCCGTAGCTACAGGTGATAGCCAAACAGGCGATCAAACCGTTGAGCGTGATTCACAGTCAGAAAGTGCAGATACCACGGCAACCAAAGCCATTTCCGCTGATAACATAACGCTAATTGCTTCATCTGAAGCCTTTACCAGTGACACCGGCACGCGAGAAGCCGCTATCGGTGAGGTGTTAACCTATTCGTTCACTACTGTCGTGCCCGAAGGACAAACAAAAGAGACCGCTAACCAGGACATTATTGAAGTTATTTTGCCTGCTGGGATGTCTTATCAAACAGGCACCGCAAAAATTCGCGGAACATTTGATACGGGCTTTACGACTGCAAACGGCGTGTCAATTACTGCGTCAGATACAACTATTACCCCGGTTGTCAGTGGTCAGTCTGTTATCTTCGATTTGGGTGATGTTACAAATAATGACGACGATGCAGGTGATGAAAGTATCACCGTTACACTTGATGTGCTTACCTTAAACACCAGTAACAATAACCGTACAAACAATAAAACGGTAACAGGTGAAGTAAACTATTTAAATGAAAGCAGTGCTAACCAGAGCAACAACACGACGCAGAATATTCGTATTGCCGAGCCAAACCTAACTGCTACAAAAACAGCTTCGCCATCAACTATAGATGGTGGAAGCGAAGTAACCTTTACCGTCACATTAACCAATACGTCGGAAACTGACGTATCCCATGCGTATGACTGGTACATCAACGACAACGTGCCAGCACGATTCAATTCGGTTAGCTTGGATAGTGCAACGCATTCAAGAAATGCGGGCATTGATGTATCTGCCTGTGCAAGCATCACTGGCAACGAGCTAACGGTTGAGTCTGATAGCTGCGCGGTTAGCGATATCGATTACCTGGAAGCGGGCGAAAGCGTCACCGTTGTTTACACTGCTCAGGTCAATTTTGATATTGCTTTTGAAGAAACCGTAACCAATACCGTCTCAACTTCGGCAACGTCTTTGCCAGGCGCATCAGGTACTGGAAATGCGACGCCAGGCGCAGCTGGTTCAGATACCGGTGAGCGTACTGGTAGCGGCGCTAATAACGACTCAGGCCAAAACGTTAACGATATCGCTGATTCCGCTATGGCAACAGTGACCGCCAATGCGCCCACGCTTACGTTAACGACTACTGCAGCCAATGCTGCTATCGGAACTGTGGTTGATTTAACCGCAAGTTTCTCTATTCCAACCGGCACGACAGACAACTTTGTTTATACGTTAGATCTTCCTTCTGGCTTAACGTATACCGGCGACGCCATCACTATTACAACGCCAGTGTCAGATTTCACCAGCACAAATACACCTAATACCACACCGGCTGAGGGAACCGACCCACTAGTATTGGATTTTGGTACTATCACCAACAGCGCTTCAACGTCTCAACAAGTTACCATTGCTGTGCCTGTTGAAGTCGCCAATATCTTAAGTAACCAAGCTGGAACAACGCTGACCAGTACTGGTTCACTTAGCTACCAAGACGTGAGCTCGCCAGCACCTTCTGCGAATGTTGACGTGGATGTTATCGAACCCAATTTATCTATTACGCAAACCATCATTGCAGGTGCAACAGCAAGTGATAGTGGCGATACGGTAACGTACCGTACCGTGGTAACCAACACGGGGAATACAGCAACTGCGTATGCAGTGACCTTTGAAGATGTAATGCCTGCTGAGTTATTGGGTGGGCCTGACGGCAGCGGCTCTGGTGTTACCTTCTCTGCGATAACGCTAACCAACCCGAGTGACGATGCAGTACTAACCGGCACAAACACAGCACTGACCGTGAGTGATGTGAGTGAGATAACTACGACCAACACTGGCGATACTTTGTCGGTTGCAGCATTCGACCTACCAGCTCTTGCGAGCGTTACCGTCGAATACAGCGTCGTAATGGCCAACGAAGCAAGCGCTGGTGAGACGCTAACTAATGCAGTTGAAGCGACCTATAACAGTCAGCTAGACGGCAGCGGACGTAGTGGCGCAGATGGTACAGACGACGATGATGACACTGCGCTAAATAACTATCGTGAAACAGCTAGTAGTAATGTAACGGTAGATAACACACTGGCTATTCAATCTGCACTTAATGCTACACATAGCGATAATGATTTCGCAGTGGGTGAGTCGGTTTCTATTGATGCGCGTATCGATTTAGTGGAAGGCACAATTAGCGGGGTTTCTGTTGTAAATACGCTGCCAGCGGACATTCGCTTTGACAGTATTAGCATTAACAGCCCGGCCCAAATCAGTTATGACGGCGCGGCAACGGCTAGTGTTTCAGGCAACGATGTCACGGTTGATTTTGGCACTGTGAGTAATACCGCTGATGGCGATAGCACCAATGATTACATAACGGTTACCTTTACCGGTGTTGTAGAAAACGAAGTAGGCAACGCGCAAGGTACAACACTTACAAACAGCGTGAATGCATCAGGCGGCGGCGAAAGCGCAGGTCCATCTACTCTCGAGATCGATATCGTTGAGCCAAATCTAGACTCAACAATGACGCTCGATAAAACCTCTGTATCGTTGGAGGACACCTTTACCTTAACTATCGACCTAGGCCACACCTCTAGTTTTGCTGACGCGTTTGAAACTTCGTTTAACGTTTCGGTGCCTGATGGTCTAACTTATGTAGCAAATAGCTTCATGGGGCAAGGTACGATTGATGACGCGTCGCCTACGCTACTTGTTGTAGATATGGGCGGTATTACGTTGGTCGAAGGCAGCAAACAAGTAACCCTTCAGTTCACCGTCGATAGTGATGCTGATGTGGGTAACGCGCTATCTATTGGGTTGACCAATGGTGCTTATAGCTCAATGAGCGGCGACACTGCTGACGAGCGAGACTACAGCTTTGCCGATTCAATTAACGTAACAGGTGATATCGCCGCATTCATCGGCGCAACGCAATCAGTTGTGCTATCTGATGATGTTAATGGTAATGGTTTCATTGATGCTGGTGATACCGTATTAGTCACTTCAACGCTAACTAATGAAAGCGATAGTGCCACAGCCACTGACGTTGTATTTACTCATGGGATTCCTGCGAATACAAACTATGTAGCAGGATCCGCGACAACCACGAAAGGCACCCTTGATGATAGTGCTGACATTACGGTAAATGTTGGCGATATGGCTTTTGGTGAATCTGAAACCATTACATTCGAGTTGCTTGTTGATGCCAATGTGGCTAACAACACGTTAGTCTCGCTACAAGGTAGCGTAGATTCATCTGACACAGTAGCAGAGCCAACTGATGCCGATGGTAACGATGTAAACGGCGACCAGGCAAACACTTTCAGAGTGGGCACACCTGCAAACACAGCAGATTTAGATATTACTCAGCTAGTAAGTTTATCAACCGATGCTGACACCAATGATGTCATTAGCCCTAACGATACGCTAACCATTACGTATTTACTTGAAAATACAGGTAGCCAAGCGCTATCAAACATTGCCCTAAGCGACGCTATTCCCACAGGTCTTACTTACGTTGCTAATTCGGCGACCGTAAGCGGTGGGCATACGGTTAGTGTAATTGGTAGTTCATTAAGCGCAGATTTTATCACGCTAGCAGCTGGCGCCAGCGAAACGGTTTCTCTTGAAGTTACCATCGACTCACCGCTGGTTGATTTCAACGGCAATGCCGCAAACGAGAGCTTCTCGCTACAAGGTGAAGCAACCAGCGATGAAACTGATACTGTCTATGCCGACAATAACCGTGCAGATAGTGATGGCTTCCAGCCACTTACCTTCAGTGCATCAACGGGCGCAGGTACGCCAGAACTAGAAATTATTCAGTACTTTGAACTTGTTGACGATATAGATGGCGACGGGGTTGTTGACCCTGGTGACAGCGTACGCGTTTACACCGTGGCAACCAATCAAGGTTCAGCGACTGCAGAAAACGTATCCTTTACTCAACCGATAAATACAGGTTTAAGTGTGGTGGCTAATACCGCCGTTACCAGCCAAGGCGTTGTAGTAAGCGAAACACCGTTTGACGTAAACGTGGGGGGAATTGCGCCAAGTGAAACGGTAACCGCGTCTGTGGTGCTAACGCTAGATGCTAATGCGGCTGACAACACCGTATTCTCAACGCAAGCTCTTTTTAGTGGTGATAACCTCGGTGCCAACCAGTTAAGTGACAACGACAGTAACGCTACTGATGGTGAGAATGCGCTGCTTATTCCGGTTACTTCACAAGCGCAAACCGTATCTGCGCCAACCTTTGCCCTTACCGATACCAGTGATGGTGGCACATCTGGTAACAATTTTGTGCAGGGCGAAACACTAACCCTTACACAAACTGTTACTGTACCTAAGGGGACAACAGACGATTTAAGCTTAAGCGTTACGTTACCTGCTAATGTTTCATTGCTCGCAGGGGCGGGGGAACTTGCTCGTACCTTTAATACTGGCCTTTCTTCAGGCGTCAACCCAGCAAGTATTAACAGCACTGCTAGCGGCACAGCAGTTAATGTGAACGGCAATATTAGTGTGTCTAACAATACGCTAACGCTTGATTTAGGCAGTATTGTAAATAGCGATAATGATGGTGACACTGAAACCTATGTGTTTAGCGTTGAGCTAGACACCAGCGCACTAGTGCCTAGTGCGGCTACCCAAGATTTAACCATTTCTTCTGCGCTTAGCTACGTTGATGGGGCAGCTCAGCCTCAGTCATTAAATGCTAACGACGTGACGGTAACCTTGCTCAACCGTGTACCCGCTGCGAATGACGATAGCTTCACTGTAGATGAAGATACAACCAGCAATACGTTAGCGGCTCGCAGCAATGATAGCGACGCTGACAATGGCCAAAGCATTAGCATTACCTCTGTAGCTACGCCAAGCAATGGCGGCACGGTAACCACAGATGGCGCGAACTTGATTTATACGCCAGCGGCTGATTTCTTCGGCACCGAAACCGTGCAATACACCCTTACCGATAGCGCAGGTGGTAGCGACACTGCCACGGCAACATTTACGGTTAACAATGTTCAAGATGCACCTGTAGCGCAGGCCGACTCAGCCACTACCACTGAAGACACACAAGTGGTAGTAAATGTATTGGCAAATGATTCCGATGTGGATGGCGATACATTGTCTATCACGGCGGCTAATTCTAGCAACGGTGCGGTTTCGTTTGCAGGAAGTAATATCACCTTCACGCCAGCACAGGACTTTAACGGCCCTGCACTTGTGACCTATACCATTTCTGATGGAAATGGGAACAGTGATAGCGCGAACCTAACGGTAGACGTGCAAGCAGATAACGATGCTCCGGTAGCAGCAAACGACAGTGCAAATACTAACGAAGATAATGATGTAATTATTGATGTGTTAGCCAATGACAGTGATGTAGATGGCGATGCCCTAAGTGTTACTGCGGTGTCGGCAAGCGCAGGGGCGGCGTCAGTAAATTCAAATGGCGATGTTCTTTATACGCCGCCGGCTGATTTCAATGGCCCTGTTACACTTAATTACACGGTTTCTGATGGAAATGGCGGAACCGATTCAGCTTCTGTATCGGTAACGGTTAATGCGGTAAATGACGCGCCAGTAGCTAGTCCTGATTCGGGGGCAGTGAACGAAGACAGCAGCGTAATTATTGATGTTTTGACTAACGATACTGACGTAGATGGCGATGCGTTGTCGATCACTAATGCAACATCGCCAAATGGTTCAGTAACCTTTAGCGGAAATAATATTACCTTTACCCCTACGGCCGACTTTAATGGCGCAACAACCGTAACTTATACCATTAGTGACGGTGCAGGTGGTACGGCATCAGGTACGGTGACGATTAATGTTACTAACGTCAACGATGCACCAGTGGCAAGCGACGACACGGCCAGCACGAACGAAGACACAGCGGTAGTTATTAATGTATTGGCTAACGACACCGACATTGATAACGATGCATTAAGCGTATCAAGTGTATCGGCAACCAATGGTAGTGCAGTAGTTAATGGCGATGGCAATGTGGTGTTTACGCCTGCGGCAGATTACAACGGCAGTGCCACAGTAGCCTATACGGTAACAGACGGTAACGGCGGCAGTGATAATGCGTCGGTGTCTGTCGCTATTGCTGCGGTTAACGATAATCCAGTGGCTAACGCTGACACGTCGACAGTTAATGAAGACGAGTCGGTTAGCATTAATGTACTTGCTAATGATACCGATGTTGACGGCGACTCCTTAAGTGTGGCGAGCGCCTCTGTTACAGCCGGTAGCGTGCAGGTTGTGGGCAATCAGGTTAACTACACGCCAGACGCTGACTTCAACGGCAGCGCCACTATTACTTACACCATTGAAGATGGTGCGGGCGGCAGTGCGAGCTCGACGGTGGCGGTAACGGTAGTAAACGTAAACGATGCCCCCGTTGCGAATAATGATACAGCTAACGTTGATGAAGACAGCAGCGTTGTGGTTAACGTTATTGCTAACGATACAGATGTAGACAACGATACCCTTGAGTTAACTGCGGTTAATGCAAGTACCGGTTCGGCGACCATTAATAGCGATGGTAATCTTTTGTATACGCCAGATGCCGACTATAACGGTGCTGTAACAGTAACGTATACTGTTTCTGATGGAAACAGCGGCGCTGATTCAGCAACAGTGTCAATTACGGTAAACCCGGTAAATGACAATCCGGTAGCTGCTCCAGATACGGCGAGTGTACAGGAAGACGAAACGGTAATTATCAATGCGCTTTCGAACGACAGTGATATTGACGGCGACACCTTGCAGTTGTCGGCTGCAAGCAGCAGTCAGGGCACTGCAACCATTACTGGCGATAATACGCTTAGCTTTACGCCAAGTGCCGACTTCAACGGTACAGCCACGATTACTTACAGTGTATCTGATGGTGCTGGTGGTAGCGCCTCGTCGACAGTCACTGTTACGGTGGCGCCTGTTAACGACGCACCGGTAGCCAATGATGACGCCGGAAGAGTTACCGAAGATTCAAGCACTACGCTGTCTGTATTAGACAATGATACAGATGTTGATAACGATGAATTGAGCGTAACGTCTGCTAGCGCATCTGAAGGGACTATTACAGTTAATGCTAATAATAGCGTGACCTATACACCACCTGCTGATTTTGATGGGGCGGCAACGGCCACCTACACTATTTCAGACGGAAATGGTGGAACCGCTACTGCCAGCATTAGCTTTACGGTAGAAGGGGTGAACGATGCTCCTATCGCTTTGGATGACACCGCTGTTGTTGATGAGGACGCTTCAGTAACAGTAGCTGTTCTCGCCAATGACTCTGATATAGATGAAGACGTGCTTTCAGTCTCGGTGGCCTCGTCAGCGCAGGGTAGCGCAGTGATCACGGCAGATAGCCAAGTTACTTTCTCGCCTAATGCTGATTTTAATGGCGAAGCGACAGTGTCATATACGGTAAGCGATGGCAATGGTGCCACAGATACAGCCACGATCACTGTTACTGTTAACCCGGTTAATGATACACCGGTAGCGGCGGATGATACGGCCACCGTCGAGGAAGATGGCTCTGTTGTTACCGACGTGCTAGCGAATGACTCTGACATTGACGAAGACGTACTGACTATTTCAGACGTAACCGTTGATGAAGGTTCAGTGGTTATTCAAGGCGGTCAAGTAAGCTACACACCAGATGAGAACTTCAATGGTACAGCAACCATTACCTACACGGTTTCTGATGGCAATGGAGCAACAGCAACAGGTACGCTTGTTGTAACGGTTACCGCTGTTAACGATGCACCTACACTTGCTGATTTCACTGCTGCAACGAACCAAAATGAAGCGTTAACTATCGATGTTATCGCCAATGTTGAAGATGTAGATACAGATGATACGCATACTATCGTAAGCGCCACATCTTCAGACGGCACGGTTGAAATTGTTGACGGCAAACTGGTTTATACGCCGTCTGAAGATTATTCCGGTGAAGTAACCATCGATGTTTGTATTCAAGATGCTGAGGGCGAAGAGGCTTGTGCGCGTATTACCGTTACAGTGGTGTATACAAACATAGGCCCGGTAGTTGAAGATCTTGTATTCACTATTTACGAAGATGACAGTCTACCGATAACACTTGCTGGCACCGACGCAGACGAAGACGTTTTAACGTTTGAGTTGGTGACGTCGCCAACAGGTGAAGTGTTAGGTTCTGCCCCTTCTTTGCTGTACGTTACCCCTGAAAATTACAACGGTACGGTACTATTCAGCTATAAAGCCAACGACGGCCAAGAAGATTCGAATACCGCCAATATCACAGTAAATGTGGTGGCAGTAAACGATGCGCCAGTAGCTATTGCAGATACGGCTTCTACATTAGACGACACAGCTGTAGAAATTGATGTACTAAGCAACGACGTTGACGTTGACGGCGACACGTTATCAATACTCGGCGCCACAACAGATAGTGGCAGTGTCGAAGTTGAAAATGGGGTGCTTGTCTATACGCCTGCGCTTGGAACACAAGGCGACGTTCAAATTACGTATACTATTACCGATGCAAATGGTGCGATATCGCAAGCGAGTGTGATAGTCACTGTTACAGCCTCTGAACAAACTGCTCAAACCTTCCCAGTGGTTGAAGCGCCGGCGGATATCGAGCTTGACGCAACAGGCTATCTAACGGAGGTTGTATTAGGTAATGCAACAGCTGTAGACGCAGGTGGTAACGCATTACCAGTAAACCTATTGAACGGTCAAACCCGCTTTTCACCAGGGCTACATACCATATACTGGCAAGCAACTGATGACGAAGGCAATACGACAACGGTTAGTCAGACTATTCGCGTTAATCCTCAAGTGTCGTTAAGTGATGATGTGGTTGTAACCGAGGGTGGTGCAGCAAGCTTTGATGTACTGCTAAGCGGTAATGCGCCTAGTTACCCAGTAACGGTGGGCTACACGGTTTCAGGCAGTGCAGATGCAAGTGATCACGACCTAATCTCAGGTATTGTCACTATTGAAAGTGGCACGCAGGCAACCGTTAAATTCAATATTATCCCTGACACGATTATCGATGACGGCGAAACGGTAATCGTAACGCTAAATGAAAACGTAAATGTCGGAGAAAAAGCGTCGCAGACTACCGCAATTGCAGAAGCACCTGTGGCTCCAGCTGTAGCGCTGTCAGCTGAGCAAGGTAGTACTGCAACACTAACTGTTGGTCAAAATGATGGTTTAGTCGACGTATTAGCGGCTATTAGCCATACAAATCCTGCCGCCGATTTTATCTACGACTGGAGTAATTCGGCACCTGAACTTACTGATGTAGCAAGTGATGACGGCGTATTTACCTTCGACCCTGCGTCAGTAGCACCAGGTGTCTATGCGGTGACGTTACTTGTGGCAGACAGTGAAAACCCAGCGCTTGTAAGTTCACGCACAATTTATATTGAGGTGGTAGAAACTTTACCTGAGCTTACTGATGCAGACACTGACGGTGATGGCCTGCCAGATAATATTGAAGGCACAGGTGATGCCGACTTGGACGGTGTGCCTAACTACTTAGATAGCATTGCACTTTGTTCCCTAGCGCCAGAAATTGCGGGTGAAAGCGCGCAATATCTTGTTGAATCAAACGCTGGTGCATGTATAAGCGCCGGTGAGTACACCCGTGGCACTTCAAATGCGGGCGTATTGCTACTTGCTGATGACAGCGTAGTAACAAGTCGCATTCCGACAGACACGGAAGCTAGCAATGTTGGTGGGTTGTTTAACTTCGACGTTGTAAGTAGTCAGCCTAATCAGGCACAGTTCGATGTGGTTATTCCGCAGCGCAATGCCGTGCCAGAAGACGCATTTATGCGTAGTTGGACTGCTGAGCTAGGTTGGTTCGATGTTATTGCAGATGGCGACGCAGTGATTTACTCAGCGCCAGGCGCGCCAGGTTTCTGTCCTACCGTTAATAGTAGCGAATGGCAAGAAGGTCTTGTCGCTGGAAGCTGGTGTGTGAAACTAACGCTAACGGATGGCGGAAGTTACGATGCTGACACTACAGTCAACGGCGCGGTTAGCTTTGTTGGTGGAGTAAGTACATTTGCCAATGGCAATACACTTCCTGACGTTCAAGACGACCAGCTGGCTATTAAGCTTAACGAAGCGGTAGAGGTCGATGTGCTGGCCAATGATACAGATGCAGATGGCGATACACTTACGCTTACCTCAGTATCGGCTGATTTTGGTACGGCGAATATTGTCGATGGATTAGTGTCATATACGCCACCTGAAGGTTTCGTAGGCACAGTAACTGTTACCTATACCGTGTCAGACGGTATGGGCGGCACGGTAACGGGAACCTTGGTGTTAACCGTTGCTGAGAATAATATCCCTGTTGCCAATGATGATAGCTTTACATCTCAAGAGGACGAGGCGGTCACGCTAGACGTGCTGTCTAACGATACCGATGAAGATGGCGATACGTTATCTATTACCGAAGTTACAGCATCTACAGGCAATGTGATTTTGCTGCCAAGCGGTGAACTAAGCTATCAAGCACCTGCTGACTTTAACGGCGTGGTCACGATTGAATACACTATTTCAGATGGACACGGTGGAACTGATACAGCGCAGGTAACCTTAACTATCACTGCGGTAAATGATGCCCCTGTTGCCGTTGATGACACGGCAAGTGTTACCGAAGATGGCAGCGTTACGGTAACCGTACTGGCAAACGATAGCGACATTGACGGCGATGTACTAACGGTAACAATGGCAAGTGCTGAGAGCGGCAGTGTAGCAGTTAATGACGGCACTACTGTTACCTATACACCTGTTGCCAATGTAAATGGTGAGGTAACCTTTACCTACACGATCAGTGATGGCTTCGGTGGTACTGATACCGCGACGGTTACCGTAGTCATTGTTGCTATTAACGACGCACCAGTAGCAAACAACGATCAAGCTAATGTAAGTGAAGACAGCAGTGTCATTATTAATGCACTTGCCAACGACACTGACATTGACGGCGATACGTTAATCATCACAGATGCAACGGTTAACTCGGGCACGGTAACTATTGGTAGTGATGGAAACATTGTTTACACGCCGCTACCTAACTTTGTTGGAACGGCGATCATCACCTACACCATTTCAGATGGGAATGGCGGTGAAGCGACTGCTCAAATAACCGTAACGGTTGAAAATGTAAATGACGCACCGACCCTTGAAGGTAAAGAAGTATCTACCAATCAAGACACGCCACTTAGTATCAACGTGTTGTCAAATGCGAACGATATCGACGGCGATACGCTCACTATTGCCAGTGCCGATGCGACTAATGGCACCGTAGAAATCGTTAATGGTGTGGTGACATTTACGCCTGCAGATGGTTTCCATGGCACTGCCACCGTTACGGTATGCGTGGTTGACCCATCGAGCGCGCAAGCGTGTGCGACCTACACGGTAACCGTTGTCGACACTAACGATGCGCCAATGGTAATGGACTTAACGTTCACAATGGAAGAAGACGCAACATTGCCAATTCAATTGCAGGGTAGTGACGCAGACGGCGACGCGCTAACGTATCAGTTGGTAACATCTCCAGACGGTGAACTTGTTGGTCGCTTGCCTGATGTGCTGTACGCACCAGAGGCAGATTTCAGCGGTACAACTAGCTTTACCTATACCGCAAACGATGGCGAAGAAACCTCTAATGTAGGTACCGTTACCATCAACGTGACCCCAGTGAACGACGCGCCGGTTGCCCGTGATGACGCGATAACCTTGGGTAACTACAACCCAACGGCAATCGATGTATTAGCCAACGACTCCGATGCTGACGGCGATACATTAACTATCATAGGTGCAAGCGTTGAGTTAGGTAATATTTCATGGGCTGATGATTCACTTACCTACACGCCGCTTGAAGGCTTTGTCGGCGAAATAGTGATTAATTACACCATCACTGACCCACAAAGCGAGGTTGCCCGTGCGACAGTAATTGTAGATGTTATGCCTGATGACTTGGCCGACCGTCCTGTTATTGAAGTACCAGAAGACGTGTTTGTAGATGCCAATGCGCTATTTACCAAAATCGACTTAGGCGTAGCGTCAGCAGTTGATAAGTTTGGCAATCCGTTACCAGTATCACTAGTTGATGGCCTTATCTTCTACGAGCCTGGTAATAATACGGCGTACTGGCAGGCGACTGACGAAGACGGCTTAACCTCTGTAGCGAGCCAAGCTGTGCGAGTACGTCCTCTGGTTTCTATCACTAAAGATCAGGTTGTACTGGAAGGTCATGAAGTAGAATTTGGCATTCACCTTAACGGTACGTCACCAGTCTATCCGCTAGAAATTCCTTATACAGTAAGTGGTACGGCAGATAGCAGTGACCATGACCTCGTTGACGGCACTATTGTTATGGAGTCTGGTAGTGACATAACGGTGAGCTTCAATGTATTCCCTGATGCTGATATTGAAGGGACTGAAACCATTGTTATCGAACTTTCAGATGTGCTCAACATAGGTAATAAGTACATTCACGAAATAACTATCCGCGAAGATAACGTGAACCCTGATGTTGACCTATTTACCGAACAGGATGGCGAGTCGAGAATTCTCGTTATTCCTACCGGCTCTGACGTGCTAGTCACCTCTACTGTTGACCACCCAGACCCAACGAATGAATATGAGTTTGAGTGGACCTCACTAGATGCAGATATCGTTGATAGTGATAATGTTAGTGATACCTTTACCTTTGATCCAAGTGGTTTAGACGTGGGTGTTTATCGAATTCGTGCGACGGTCACAGATGCAGATGACACGGCTTTCACAGATTCGGACACTTTATACGTTCAAGTTGTGGATTCGCTACCTACGCCTGCTGAACTTGATAGCGATGGTGACGGTGTGCCAGATGTTGTGGATGGCCTTGCCGATAGCGACAGAGACGGCATTTTGGATTACTTAGATCCAACGCCAGAGTGTAATGTGCTTCCACAGGAAGTAGCGTTTGTTGATGGCTACATGGTGGAAGGCGACCCAGGCGTTTGCTTGCGCCTAGGTAATTTCTCTGTAAGTAGTGAACTCGGCGGCGCGAAAATCATTGATGACGACATTGAAGGCGACGATGATATTGTCACTGATCCAGAAGCGACAAACATAGGTGGTATTTTTGACTTCATTGCCTATGGTCTACCTGTAGCGGGCCAAACACTTAATATTGTTATGCCGCAGCTTAAGCCGATACCTGCAAATGCGGTGTACCGTAAGTTTACGCCTGAAAATGGCTGGGTAACCTTTACGGAAAACGCTAACAATCGTTTATGGTCTGTTGAAGGTGAGCCGGGTTATTGCCCACCTCCAGGCGGTGACTACTGGACAGAAGGTCTAACCGAAGGGCACTGGTGTGTGCAGTTAGAAATTCTTGATGGTGGTGTAGATGATGATGACGACTTAGTTAACGGTACAATTGTCGACCCAGGTGGTGTAGGCGTTCTATTTAATGGCAATAGCCAACCTGTGGCAAGTGATGATGCAGTGACAATTATTGTTGATGAGTCTGCAACTATCGAAGCCTTAAGCAACGATTCAGACCCAGATGGCGATGATTTGCGAATTACCTCTGCTACAACCACTTTTGGTACAGCCGAGATTGTTGGCGATAGCATTGAGTACACGCCGCCATCAGGATTCATCGGCGAGGTAACGGTTAGTTACGGCATCAGTGATGGAAATGGAGGTTCAGACTTGGGCGTCATTACGGTAACCATTATTGGTAACAATCCTCCACAAGCTTTAGACGATAATGTGTCGATAGACGTTGACCAATCTGTAACTGTTGATGTGCTGGCCAATGACTTCGATGAAGATGGCGATAGTATTCGTGTTGTAAGTGCTCAGGCATCAGTGGGTAGTGTGTCTGTTAATCCTGACGATACGCTGACCTTTACGCCGCCTAACGCGTTTACGGGTAATGCTGTGGTCACCTATATTATTGAAGACACCCAAGGCGGAACGAGCGAGGGGAGACTGACTATTACAGTTCAACCCGTAACCGTAAGAATTGAAAACGCTGGCGGAGGCGGCGGTAGCATGAACGCTGCCCTGCTGATGTTGCTGGTATTTGTTATGACATTGCGCCGCACATTAGCGGCGCAAAGAAAGGGAGTAAAAGCGTGAGCGTAGCTAAGATGAATAGAACTTTTAGGCTTGGAATTGTTAGCGCTGTTGCAATGGGGGCTATATTTTCATTTCCAGCCATGGCTCAGCAAGCTAATGATGAGCAGGATGTTTTTCCTTTTTTAGCTAGCAAAACTCACTGCTTGTCTGAAGAAGATGCCTTAAAATTTTCCCAAGAAGATGAAAAATGCACTGCTAAACAGTTTTTCATCAGCGGAAGTTGGGGGAGCGCATCAGGAGATTTCAAGGAAAGTGATGTGCAGCGAGAAGCCGCAGAGCTAGGCTTTGAAGTCTTTGATATAGATATTGATGACACGCGAAGTGCGTGGAAAGCGGTATTAGGTACCAATATTACCGAAAATAGCTTTATCCAAGTGGGATATACGGATTTAGGAGATGTATCGGCAGCATTTTCAACCACTACCAATGAGCCTTCTCGCTTTTTTAGCCAGACATCGCGCATTCGCCCGACGTCGGTAGAAGGCTATACCTTAAGTGCGGCTTATCAGTTCCTACGCCATGAGGATTGGTTCTTACACGCCCATTTAGGCCTATATTTTTGGCAAGGAGACTATGATTCGTTAGACGTATTTGAGGATGAAGCACTACTTCAGGACCTTGACGATGAAGGCACGGATTTGTTTTACGGTATTGGCGCAAACTGGCGTGTTAACAATGACTGGGTTGCCACGATTGAATATGAACGTTATGACTTAGAAGATAATACGACCGACCTCGTATCAATTGGTGTTAGTTATCTCTTCTAGAAAATGTAGAATTTACAACGAGTAAAGTACGAGCAAAAATCTATAGAGGGAGGCGTTAAGCCTCCTTTTTTATGCAAGAGGCTTTTGGATATAGCATGCTTTCTTCACGATAAGTTGTTATCGTGGCACCAAATACTAATTTAATTATGAAAGCTCGCTTTCCAATTTTTTTCGGCGCCAATTAATGCAACCAGATCAGTACTCACAGCCTTCACTGCAAAACTGTGAAGATGAAGCCATTCACTTAATCGAAAGCGTTCAAAGCTTTGGCTATGTTATAGCGGTTGACCCTGAAACTAAAAAAATTCAGGTAGTTAGTGAAAACATTAATGAGCTATTTAAAGTAAGTATCAAAGCGGGTGAGACACTTATTACTGAGCTCATCGATACGCCATCTGATGATGCTCCCACCTTTCAAAGTATCTATCAAAGCGTAAAAGGTGGAAACACACGCCGTGCATATCAATGGAAATTTGCTGAGAACGCGCTTTGTTTAGACAATTGGGAAAAAGAAGGCAGCGGTGTAGCATTCGATTCAAACGGCTTACTTGTTATTGAACTAGAGCCCACCCCGCAGCTTAGCTATGAAGCAGCCCAGCAATGGGTACCTATGGACGTTGATATTCGCACATTACTTCCCGATGTAGATGGGTGCGACTCTATTTATGATGTTGCAGATGCCATTGCGAACGTGTTTAAGCGCTATATAGGTTTTGATTCTGTAATGGTTTATCAGTTCGATAAAACCTATAGTGGGGAAGTCATTGGCGAAGCAAAATTGCCTGCGTCACGTTCATTTAAAGGCTTAAAATTTCCTGCATCTGATATTCCTAGTCAAGCCCGAGCGCTGTATTTAAAAAATCGCGTACGTTGTGTATTTGACGTTGAGCAAAACCCTATTGCCTTAAAGCCTACTGTGCAGGAATCAGAACGACCACCTCTGGATTTATCCATGTCTATGGTTCGCTCAGTGTCGCCAATGCATATTACTTACTTAAAAAATATGGGTGTACGCTCATCATTTTCAGTATCACTTGTGTTTGAAGGCAAGCTTTGGGGATTAATTACTTGTCACAATAATGAACCTAAATATATCGACCAGAAAAAGCGTCTAGTATGCGAATCTCTCGGTCATCTTTATGCATGGCAGCTCCACACTAAAGCCCTGCATGAAAAGAAAGAACAGTTTCAAATTCGCCAGCGCAAGCTAAACACTATTATTCATCAGCTTACTGGCTTTTCTAACCCGCTAGAGGCGATAACCCAAAAAGAAAAAGGTCTTTTGAATGTCGCCAACGCTTGCGGTATGGCGGTTATTACTCCTGTAGATAAGTACCTTGTAGGTAGGACGCCCTCTGAACAAACATTAACGCGATTGCTCGATAAGTTCGTCATTACAAATTCTGAAGAATCAATTGCTATTAATAAGCTGGCTGATAAAGCATCGCTACAATGCGACCTCAATGGTATTCGTGGTATGTATATATCCTGCGTATCTGCGAAGCTTGGATACTATACGGTTTGGTTTAGAGAGCAAAAAGACAGAACAATTCGCTGGGCAGGCCGAGACGCGGCTAAAAAGGATGTAGGTAAGTCACTAACCCCCCGTAACTCTTTTGATTTGTACCTACAGAGCGTGGCTGATGAATCGGTAGAGTGGAGCGAAGATGATAAGCTAATTATTGAAGGTTTTGATCATTTGTTTATCCCTTATGCCCTAAGTCTTAAAGCCTCTTCAGATCAACAAATCAGTAAGCTAGAAGAATTAGACAAAGCCAAAGACCAGTTTCTTGCAAGTATTTCGCATGAGCTTCGCTCTCCACTTAACTCTATCGTAGGTTGGACAGATTTAGCCCTTATGGATGTGGGGAACGTAGATAGAATGAAAGACGCGCTTGGGGTAATTAAACGCGCCGCGTCTACTCAAGCCGCCTTGATAAACGACATCTTAGATTTGTCTCGAATTATTTCAGGTACCATGAAATTGAGTACCCATTCGCTAAATATTGCCTCTTCTATTTCCGAAGTAGCTAAATCATTTGAAGCAGGCTTTGCTAGTAAGAATATTCAACTCTCAATTAATTGCGAAGACGAACATACTCAGATATTAGGCGATAATTTACGTATAAAGCAGGTCATAAATAACTTATTAAGCAATGCACTTAAATTCACGTCAAAAGGCGGTACTGTGCATGTGCGTGGTAAAAGAGAGCATTCAAACTACCTGTTTCGCGTGAAAGACAACGGAAAAGGAATGACTCGCGAGCAAATATCACACGTGTTCGAGCGCTTCTATCAAGGTAAAGATTCTCACAATAAAATTGGTCTTGGGTTAGGTTTATCTATTGTTAAAAGCTTGGTGGAAATGCATGGTGGTGAAATTCATGCAGAAAGCGATGGGCCCTAATACGGGCACTACGTTCTACGTTACCCTGCCTATCGCGCCACTTAGCTTGCATGATGAAATAATCGAAACCAAAAATAGTGAAATCAGTGATTTAACTGAGTCTTTGCGTCTAAGCGGTCTACGAATATTAGTGGCAGAAGACGAGCGGGACGCGCGAGATTTTATAAAGCTATTTTTGGAATCTAACGGAGCGCGCGTTAACGTAGTTAAAAACGGTTTGCTCGCTTGGAAAGAGCTAAACGATATGCCAGAAGCCTTCGATCTACTGCTGTCGGATATCGGTATGCCGGAAATGGACGGGTTAGGGTTAATTACGAAAATACGTTCAAGCGAAAACCCAGAAGTTGCTAATTTAAATGCGGTAGCGCTAACGGCTTATGCTTACACGTCAGACAGAGTAAAAGCGCTTAAGGCAGGCTTTAACAACTATGTATCTAAGCCGGTTGATGGAGAAGAGCTACTGACAATTTTGGAAATGTATTTACCAGAAACGTCTCTCTAATATTTGAAAACCGCGCCTGTATAACTGCAGTGCGCGGAATAACAGGTACACATCAATACCCATCCACAAGACAGAACTTTAGGTCTGCCTTGGCCAAACAGTGTTGTAAAGTTTGTACTAGGCTTAAAAATTTACCTTACCAGCGGCGAAGCAGCTGTTTATAGATAGTTTTATCTAAAAGCGACGGGCGGGGCGATGTGCTTTCTTTAATAGGAAGAGCCGCACGAGCATCTTCTAACGATGCATAACGCTCACCGTCAACATAAAACATGCTGCTGTCAGAGGTAGGCTTAGCGTCAAGGGAATAAGCAGTGTCTAGCAAGTCAGTGGTTGTAGTAATACTGCTGTGCCCGATAAAGTCGCCAACACCATCGCCATCTACATCCTTGGTTAGCCAAGCCAAAGCGAGAGGCTGATTAAGTTCACCGTTATTTTGCAACGTCGATACGGCTTGGTTAAATTTCGCAATAATGCTTTGCGCACTCGCGACATTCTTACTTATCGCTATTTGAAAACCTGTTTTTGCTAAAGGCTTTGCTGAAAAGTGCAGGGTTTCTTCGTTATCGTTAGCTAGCAATATGTTTAGCTCTCGCGCGAGAAGCTGAGTGGTAATTAAGTAAGGCGCTCTATCATCGGCAAGTTGGCGAAAGGCATCAAACGTAGTGGGGTTACGCGACCACTTTATATCTTTAAGTAGTCTGAACGAGGGGGTGTTAGCAAAGCGGTTTTCAATGGCAACGCGATTGCCTTTCAAATGAGGAAACAATTTAACGTCTTCAACGTCAGCCTCTTTACTCAAAGCGTAAAGGTACACAGGCAAGTAGATATCGGAGAGTATATAGTTGCTACTGTCCTCGCCTAAGTTTACATAGGCGAATTCACCGTCTAGTTTCCCCGTCAGTACAGAACTGCCTAAAAAGGCTCGCCGCATAACCTGAAGTTGAATATCTAACCCCGCCTTTGCAAACACCTTTTCAAGCAGAGCATTAATACGAGCAGGCTCGCCATCATCGCTGATATAAGTTTCAAAGGTAGCGGCACCCAAGGTCGTGGGGGCGGCATGTAATGGCGAAGTGTTAACTAAACAAAGGGCTAGGCTTATACCTAAAAAGGAAAGGCGTCGAGTGAAAAAAGAGAGCGAAAACGCGCTGAATCTTACCAAAAGTGAACTCCGAACTGCCGTCATGCATTTACTACACTGTAATGTAGTTAGTCACTTAATTCCAATAAACACGCATTGGCTTAAATTAACAAAATGTAAGTCGCATCAGTATTTTGTGCAGTATGTGTAATATGTGTAAGGCTAGTTTATATCAATGTACCTCGTGACAATAAGCCTGTTTTAGTAGCGGCTTACTGTCACGACTGTTAGCAGAGGCTAAAAGCGTTATTCGCCGAAGCTTCCCGCTGGGCCTGGATATACTACCACGCTTTCAACGCCGTCTTCATTCACGCTGGCAACACCAAAAAAGTAGTTGTCGATAACCACGTTTTCAAGCATGGCTTCGGTCACATTGCCCACATATTTACTGTATTCCCACTGCGGTGCATCGGTATGACGCCAATAAACTTTGTAACCTTTAAGCTGTGGGTTTTGTTTTGCATCTAATGCATCCCACTTTAGAAAGGTTGAAGGCTGAACCGCACCGGCAATTTGTACATTTGCAGGTGGGTTAGGTGCCCACGCCATTGCTGCAAGAGAAACAGCGTTTAGACCGGTAAGCTTAGCTGCGTAGTCAAAGTTAACACCATCTAAGGTATCGCCATAGGCAATGCCATCTTCTACGCGAAGGTCTTGGTGCTGACGGGTGTAGTTTTCGTTAGTTTCCATAATACGAATACCCGGATAGCCCAAGTCGTTAAACGGGCGATGGTGACCACCGCGGCCAAAGCGGTCTAGGCGATAAATCACCATAGTGTCTAAATTCTCAATGTACTTATCCGCGATTTTATCAATATAGCGAGCAAGGTTTCGGCTTGGTGAATCTACTTCACCGCCGGTGAAACGGCGCATGCGCGCTTCTTTTTCCGTTTCGGTTACGCGTGTTCCTTCGGCAAATAAGCGAGCGGTGGTGTTGTTGATCACGCCGTTTACGCCTTCAATATTGCCTATCATGTCGTTATTGAGCACGGCTTTAATTCTCCAGCCGTCTTTTTTGGCTTGGTTTGCCATAATACGTCCGCCGAAAAGTCCTTGCTCTTCGCCAGATAACGCGGCATACACGATACTGCCGTTAAATTTATACTTTGATAATACTCGTGCTGCTTCAAGAGTACCTGCAACACCAGAGGCGTTGTCGTTGGCACCCGGTGAATCAGAGGTAAAATCCATTACATCAGACACCCGTGAATCAATATCGCCTGACATGATTACATAGCGGTCAGGGTCGGTAGTACCGCGCTGAATAGCGATAACGCTAACCACTTCTACTGGATCTGGAATACGTTTCTCACCACTAATAACTTCGGACTGATAGTACACTTCTAAGCAGCCACCGCACTCGGCTGAAATTTTATCAAATTCAGATTTAATCCAACGACGCGCAGCACCTATACCACGGGTATCAGACTCGGTTTCAGAAAGGGTATGGCGAGTACCAAAATTGACCAGTTTAGTAATGTCTTTTTCAATGTTTTCGGCGGAGACATTTTTGGCAATATCGTAAAGTACTTGCTGCTGTTCGCTTTGCGCGAAAGCAGCGAAAGATGCAGTGCTACTTAACAAAATGGCTGAGGCCAGCAAACTATTTGTTCTTATTTTGGCGCTGATGTTAGCGAGTGCGGATAGGTTTTTTATCATTGTTCTCTCCAGTATTTATCTTTTCACCATAACCAATACGTGGCTTGGCTACAATTGGAGTAAACGGTTTAAACTAGCCAACTGTCGCAAGCTTAAAACTATCTATTCTTTACTTTCTGAAAAAAGTAAAGATGGTAGTATGATAAATGAACAGTTGAGAGGTGTGGAGATTAAATAACCATGGCTAAAGTTAGTATGAAACGGCAGATAACGCTACCCGCAGAGTTGTGTAGCATTGCAAATATCCATGCGGGCGATGATGTTGAAAGCTTTGTTGATCGTCAAGGTGTTATTTCTATTGTGAAAAAACAAACTGGCGCGGCAAAAGGAATTTTGAAAAATATCACTGTTAATCACAGCTTCAGTGATGAGGCGTCGCTCCATAGCGCGTTAGAAAAATGATAGCTATAGATACGAATATCTTGCTCCGCTAACTACTTCAAGACGAGGAAATGCAAGCTAAGCAAGCAAACAAATTGATTTTGTCTTCTGAAACAGTATTGATTACAGATGTGGTATTAATTGAAACCATCTGGACGCTAAAAGGTAAGCGCTACAGCTTAAATAAAGAGAAAATTATTCAGGTTATTCATGCACTATTTGCCGAGCCAAATATTGTGTTTGAGGATAATCAGGCTGTGTGGGCCGCACTGAAAGATTTTACCAATGCTAAGCCTATAAAAGCAGGCGGAAAAACCAAGCAAGCAGATTTCCCAGATGTTCTCATTATTAATAAAGCCAAACGTCACGCGCAGCTATATAAGCTAAACCTTACAAACGTGTTTACCTTTGACAAGGCGGCTCAGGAGATTGACGGTATGACTGATCCTCAATATCCATAATAAAACGCCAACGACGATTCGATGGCGATAGGTTCTAACAAGCCCTTATGTAATTGGCTTAAATAAACGCGAACGCGTCGCCAAACAAGTTCTCAACTTTTAAGCCGCGCTGAGTAAAATCGTCGCGCACAACTTTAGCCATTTCAAAGCGACCTGCCACATAAACCTGAACGTTCGCAAAGTCAGCGTGATCAGCCATTACTGCGTGATGCACCCAGCCCGTTCTGCCTTTCCACTCGTCACATGCAAACTCAACAACCGGCACAAAAGTGAAGTGCTCATTTGCTTCAGCAAGCGCTGTTAGCTCATCGGCTAAATACAAATCAGCCGCATGCTTTCCGCCCCAATAAAGGGTAAGTGGTGTTTTGTCACCGCTATTAAGATGCTCTTGCAAAATTGAGTAGGTATACGAAAAGCCTGTACCACCAGCAATAAGCACCATAGGCAGGCCATTGCTTTGCAAAAAGGCATTGCCATTACCTACATTTACGGTAATTTCACCATCTGCACGCATGCGCTCAAGCACTTCACCGGCGTAGCTGTTGCCAGGCTCGGCACCAATGTGTAATTCAATGCGGCTATTATCAAACGCGGCATTGGCAATAGAAAATGGGCGCATATCTTTTTCGCCCATTACCACCATAGCGTACTGACCGGCCTTAAACTCAACAGGGCTTTCTGGCGTTAATTCAACTTTTTGTACCACTTCGGTTAAAGGCGTGATGCTTGCAACCTTACACTTAATCTCTGACATGTATTCTCTTTAAACCTTCTTGCTTAGCGTGTCGCCTTTACATACGCTTTCAAAGAAGCGCACGCTTTAATACTCGTTAATAGCGCTACATCGAGCCGCTACATAATACCAAGACTGTCCCAAATATCATCAATGCGTTTTTTAACGTCTTCGTCCATCACAATAGGCACGCCCCATTCACGGTCGGTTTCGCCCTGCATCTTGTTTGTCGCGTCCATACCCATTTTCGAACCTAGCCCTGAAACCGGTGACGCAAAGTCCAAGTAATCGATAGGTGTATTCTCTATCATAACCGTATCGCGGGCTGGGTCCATACGGGTAGTGATAGCCCAGATAACATCGTTCCAGTCGCGCGCGTTAACGTCGTCATCGCACACTATCACAAATTTCGTGTACATGAACTGTCGTAAGAAAGACCACACGCCCATCATCACTCGTTTAGCGTGACCCGGGTACTGTTTCTTCATGGTAACTACCGCCATACGATAAGAACAGCCTTCCGGTGGCAAATAGAAGTCGACAATTTCAGGGAACTGCTTTTGCAAAATCGGCACAAACACTTCGTTTAAAGCGACACCCAAAATGGCTGGCTCATCGGGTGGACGGCCCGTATAGGTAGAATGATAAATAGGGTCTTTGCGATGGGTTATATGGGTAACGGTAAATACAGGGAAGTCGTCGACTTCATTGTAATACCCGGTGTGATCGCCATAAGGGCCTTCGGGCGCAGTTTCATCCTGAGCAATATAGCCTTCAAGCACAATCTCGGCGCTGGCAGGAACTTGCAAATCGTTACTGATAGACTTAACCACTTCGGTTTTATCACCGCGTAGTAGGCCTGCAAAAGCATATTCTGAAAGGGTATCTGGAACAGGAGTAACAGCGCCTAGTATAGTGGCTGGATCTGCGCCAAGGGCCACAGACACAGGGTAGGGTTCACCCGGATGCGTTTGACACCACTCGCGAAAATCAAGGGCGCCGCCACGGTGTGATAGCCAGCGCATAATGAGTTTGTTTTTGCCAATAACCTGCTGACGATAAATACCCAAATTCTGGCGCTTCTTATGCGGCCCTTTCGTAACGCTTAATCCCCAGGTTACCAAAGGCGCAGCGTCACCCGGCCAGCAGCGCTGCACAGGAATTTTTGATAAGTCTACATCGTCACCGGTAAGCACAACTTCCTGACAAGGTGCTTTTCTCAACACTTTAGCGGGCATGTTCAGGACCTGCTTAAATACAGGTAACTTTTCCCAAAGATCTTTAAGCCCTTTTGGCGGCTCTGGTTCTTTTAAGTAAGCCAGCAGTTTTCCCACTTCACGTAGTGCTTCAACAGAGTCTTGCCCCATGCCCATCGCTACGCGCTCTGGCGTACCAAATAAATTGGCCAGTACCGGCATATCGTGGTTTTTAGGGTTTTCAAACAACAGAGCAGGGCCGCCAGCACGCAAAGTCCTATCGGCAATTTCTGTCATTTCAAGGTCGGTATCAATGGGCTGGCTGATGCGTACTAACTCGCCTTTTGCTTCAAGCTGGCGAATAAAGTCGCGTAAATCTTTGTACTTCATCTGTTTGGCGTATCCACACACGTTATTTATGGCAAGAATATACCATTTTAGGGCAAAGTCCGATCAGTAAGCGGTGTGAAACCAACATTAAACGTTCTACAGACAAATTAATCTTTACAGTGGCCCCATTTAGGTGTGATATAGCAATAGGTTATAAAATTTAACAATTAGGGGCCAATAGCGCACGGCGTGCGGTTTCTTACTATAGCCCCTTTATATTAGTGCTTTGCGATAACACGCTGCAGCCATGCGCGTATTAAAACCTTAATAACCCTTTTTTGCCTAAGGTGGTTACATGAGTTCATTCGATCAGGACATGCTAGACGAGTTAAATTTGCTACTGAAGTTTCCTGCAGACAGTCTGCTTCAGGGGTTGAAAATCCATCACGATGCCAGTCAAAGCATGGTGAACGCAGCGTCTAGGCTGTACTCGAAAGGTTTAATTACACAACCTGACGGCGGTTACTTAACTGATTTAGGTATCGATTTAGCCGACCACGCCCGTCATATCCAATCCGCCATGTGCCCGCGAAAAAGTAGTCATTAGCCCAGGCGTCTCTCGCTGTACTTTTTATTCGATAGGCCAAAGTGAAAAAGACTTTGGTCGTTTACGATAATTTGCGTAAAGAAAAGTACGTCTTAGTTAAGTTAATCTATACTAGGTCGATAACTAAACTAAGTTTGTGTTATCAACATTTATTGCTTAGCTATGAAACGAATTATATCTACCGCTTTATTAATCTGTGCTTCCGTAACAGGGTTTTCTGCTCATGCGCTTGAGGGGGAGACGATAGAAGAGCTTCGTGCGGTTCAGCTATACAGCCAAGATGCGCTCATCGACATGATTAACGCTAATACTCACTTAGATAAAGTGGTAGAAGACAGATGTCAGCTTGTTCAAGACATTGAAGCTCGCGCTGATGTGTTAAAAATTCCAGCCTATCAATTTTTATGGGGCGATATGCTTGCGTGGGGGGTATGCGTAGATGCTGAACCTGCTCGTGGTATTGGTTATATGGAAGATGCTGCGAATCAAGGTTTACCTGCGGCACTCGAGCAATTGGGGCGTTACTATGCAAAGGGCACGCTTGTGCAGCAGGATAAATCTCGCGCCGTAGTGTATTTACGTGAAGCCGCCGCGCTTAAAAACCTAAAAGCGCAAATTCACTTGGTTGAGTTGTTTTTGGACGGTTATGGCAGTCCTTACGATTATGAAGACGCATACCACTGGCTTTATAACTCGGTGACTAACGATAAAAAACAGCATCAGCAAATCTCGTCTTACTTGGCTCGCTTAGAAAAGCTAATGCACCCAAAAGCAGTGCGCGAGGCTAAGCGCCCGCTGGATAGCTGAAGCAGCAATAAGCGGTTACCACATAGCAAGGGAAGGTGGCCCTAGAGGTCCTGCAACCACCTAACGCTTTCGCCAGCCTGTAAGCATGGGGCGAACCAGTTGAATATTACCCACATATTGCACAATAAACACCGCTGCGATGTGCACTATCACACACCCATATAGCACATCCGCCATTATACTGTGCGTCCACTCCAGCAAACTGTTGCCAAAAAGGGCATCTATTTCTTCCATCATAAAACCGGTAATGCCTAATCCAAACAAAAGGGCAATAACCACCATGAACATAAGCCAACCAAAAGGATTGTGGCCGTGATTAGCAGGCAGTTGCTTTCGCTTCAAATGGCTTATATGTGTTTTGAAGGTGTGTTTACTTAGCGAAATGGTGGAAAAGCTTGCGTGAAAATCTGTATCGCTATTTTCACTCTTACTATTTCTGCGTCTTATTCCCCAAGCGATACGAAGAGTCAGAAGCCCCATTGCCGCGTAACCCATGATTTCATGGACGAGGCGGCCAGGCTCTGCAATAAAGTAATTAACTGTAAACGCGGTAACAATGCCCCAGTGACACAGTCGAACAACCCTATCCCAAATATAAATGCTATCGTGCGAATATGAAAATTTAGCGCTATTCATGAAGTGGCATACTCACTATGAAAAAATCATAAGGAATGTTACGCAAAATCTCTTAGTCGAAACAAGCGCTAGTCGGAAATCCTACCGACACTTAAAATTTTGGATGATTAGTGTTTATTTTTCATTACAGACTTGAATCTGAGCTAACAGCTTGTAGCGTAATGTTCTTCATTTAATTATGCACAACTTCCTTGTATGGCGATTAATCTGCACAGCAACGCTAATTACTCTCCAATAACGGCGCTTTTAAAACATCTGACCAAAAAACAACATTAATAATCCACAAGAGCAATAGTAGGTAAATCTGTCGCTCCTGAATTGCCCAAAAAAGTTCTTATCAAGCGCTATCGGACGCGTTGATAAGGCGAAGAATATCACTGTCAACCCTAGATATGAGATGAGGGCACCTTCCTCGATGTAAGATTGCAAATAAGCAAAAATTGAAATAGATAAAACAAGGAATGCAAGTAATTTGAAAAAATGCGTATAGGTCATATGTAATCCTCTCTTCCCTAAAAATTAACCTTATAGTAAACAGCCTGCTATAGAAAAAGCAGGCCATTGTTTTCACCTTTTATCTCTGATGCTTACACATCATTGAAAAACGTATAGAGATCGCCACCTAGAGAGCCACTTCCACCAAAGTAGCTGCTCGCTCCGCTGTAAGCACTATTAATGCCTGAACCTATCGCCCATCCAATACCAAAACTCGCGCCAATGGCCGCGCCAATTACGCCCGCTCCCGCTCCATAGGCTACTGTAGCAGCTGAACCTGCACCGGTAGCACTGCCATATGCTACACCAGCAGCAGTTCCTATTGCGCCACCAGTACCGGCATTTCCAGCAATATCGGCGCCCGCTACCTCATGGAGTTCATTTAGTTGTAGCTCTCTTGGTTTTTCATTTCTGTTCATAATTATTCCTTATTCAAAATTTTTGCATTTGGATTGCATTCTTCTCTACCATCATTTCGCCACACCGCACAAAAGGCTATCCTAATGCTGGGGGCTAAAAACAATGCCGCCATGAAAAGTATGCGCAAAAACTATTTCTTGTTTCTTGCGATGTGTCAAAAAAGTTCGCAACTTGAAATAAGATTTTAAAAGTCAATGATTTATGTTGATTTGTTATCAGGAGATAATTTTTTCAAAAGTTAAATTAACTCAGTTATCTAATCGCTTAACTCCTTTTAACACAGCTGTTTCAGAAGTTGTGACAGGCTTATATAGGTTGAAATCTTATTTTTTAATATTGTTTCTTTTCATGAATGATTCAAACAATATATTTCTTTAGGTCAAATGCTCTTACACGTAAACTTTCTCCTTAAGCCATCTCGCTTTCGCTTGTCACAAAAATGCTTTTTATGCTTTGAGAATGCTAAGAATGTTTTCTATAACACCTTTTTATGAGCAGGATATTCCCTGCTGTTCTGCACGGTGTGCCTTTAGTTTACGTATTGGAGTTTAGAAGTTCCCAACCGAAAGGCAGTGATGCGAGTGCCTCAAATTCTGCTTGGGAATTACATGATGAGAAATCAATATGCGCTCTTGTTAATGAAAAGCAGGTCGACGTAATGGGTTAATGTGACGGTCAGGTAAGAATTGGTTAAGCTGATTAAATCTAATATAGCGAGCTGCTAACTACTTAATAAAAAAAAGCTGCATTAATTTGCAGCGTTTTCACTAGACCTAAAAGCATTTATGCATTGCTTGCAAAAGCACACTTAATGCATTTCTTTCTTAACAATGCTGCCATCAACAGGATTAAAGTAAATTTCTACTTTGTTTTCTTCTTTATCAAAACCGTAGATTTCGTAACAATTGCCATCGGTTACTTTAAATTCGTTAATTTTGTAACCTTGCGCTAACAGCTGAGCCTGAAACGCATCTTGGTTTTGCCATTCAGCTTCAGGTGCAGTAGTACACTGAGTAGTACCATGCTCTGCACTACAAGCACTTAATAGGGTGGCAGCGCCAATAGCCGTAGCCATCATTAATTTTTTCATTGCAGTCTCCATTTTGCTTTTTAGTTAAACGTTATTTTTGTCCTACGTGGAATGAGTGTACTTAGTTTGCTCTTTGATTCAAAGGGGCGTTTTTGCAATAGCCATTTATCACAGCTTAGATTTTTCGAATAGAATATATCTGTCACAAAAGTGCCTTTCATTTGTCACGGATACTTCATCGAACCGTCTCAAAGGCGCTCTACATTCTTGTGCTTCGATAATTCTAAAAGGTAAGCAATGTCGCCAATCTATCGGCGAAATGCTTATAAAAAACACAAAACACAAAACACAAAACACAAAACACAAAACACAAAACACAAAACACAAAACACCCAATAAGCACACGAAAGGAATGATTTGATGCGTCCTCTGTACCCTAGATCCGTTTATTCACGCTCTTTGCTTGCTACAACAATTGCGTTTGCTTTATCCAGCGCTGCAATTGCCCAAGAAGTAGCGCCTGATACTGCAAACGAAACTGACTATATAGAAGAAATTACGGTAACCGCCCAAATGCGTGAGCAGTCCCTAATGGATGTGCCTGTTACTATGGATGTAATCGGCAGTGAGTTCTTAGAGCGCACTAACATTATGGAGCTTGACGAACTTTCTCGCATATTGTCGAACGTTCAAATTCAGGAACAGGCCGTAAGCCTACCGTCTTTTAATATTCGCGGCGTGACTGACGATGTATCGTCAGTGTCGGCAACGCCTCGCATCTCGGTATATCAAGATGGCTTTGATATCAGCAAGAAAACCGTAGCCAGTGTTGCGCTTTACGATATTGCTCGCGTTGAGGTGTTAAAAGGCCCGCAGCCGACCTTGTTTGGCGTAGCAGCTGCTAACGGCGCGGTAAGTATTCATTCTAATCTTCCCACCTTCGAACAAGAAGGCAAAGTTCAGGTTGGTTATAACTCAGAGCAAGGCCGAGAGGTTGAGTTTATGTATAACCAGCCTATTAATGATAATCACAGTTTTCGTATTGCCGGGCTTTACCGAGAAATGGATGGCATTGTAGAAAACAATGCCTGCAGTGCTGATTCTTATTATGGTAATGCAAACATGTATAACCATTTAGGGGAAGAAGTGCCGTGCAGTGGCGAAGATCTGCAAGGTGTATCGGTGCAAGCACTTCGTGCCACCTGGCTTGCAAGCTATGAAAGGCTTGAAGTTATTGCTCGTGCAGCAATGGAGTACAACGATCAGCCGGGCATCGCTTTCAAATCTGGCTCTATCGCACCAAACGGCGGAGATACTAGCCCTTTTACCGATGCTGAGTTCAGCTTGGGCAGTGAGTTAGGTATCGAGCGCACGCTTCAAGCCTACGACTTAACCCTAAACTACGATTTTAACCAAATGCTTAGCCTACACGCCGATGCCTACTATAAAGATGTAGAAGTGAGCGAAGGCTTTGATGCAGACGGTTCAGCGCTTAGAATTCAAGATGCTTATTTCGATAACGACGCCACACTTCAAGGCGCATCAATGCGTTTGGTGTATGACTCAGGAGATAAGCTGGCAGCTTTTGTTGGTGCCTCCATTACTCAAGACGAATCGATTTTGCCTTACTATGTGATGGTAGACCCACTTGTACGCGGTACTTACGACGCAGTAAAAGCACAGCTAGAGGCTAGTTCTAATATTCCGCTTAATCAAAACATTGCTACTGACGCGTCGCTAGAGGAAATAGAAGCGCTGCGTGCTATATTGGTGTCGCAGCTATTTAATGCAGATGGCTCACCTATTTCTAACCCTGCGCTGCCGCCCATTTTGATACAAGGGCCATTCATCTTTGAAGCTGATCTAGACATAGCCTCTTATGTTGCTGAGGTATCGTATTATGTGACCGACGATATTAATGTAACGGCAGGTATACGCTACATTGATGAAACCCGTTATACCCGTAACACCTTTACCACAGCAGACGGTGCTTTTACTTTCGATGCCGAGCGTGACTTTGACGATACCTTGCCGCGTTTTGCAGTAAGTTATGATGTGAACAACAACTGGAATTTATATGCAAACTACGCCAAAGGCCGCCGTTCGCCAGTTGTTGATGCTAATGCAGGTGGTGTGAATGTAACTAAGCCTGAAATAGTAGACAGCTATGACCTTGGGGTTAAATACCAAAGCGCCAATTTCCTGTTCTCAGGTGCCATTTTTACCTATGAATACAGCGATTATCAGCAAAGCTTTACCGATGCAGAAACCTTACAGTCGATTACGGTAACGGTGGGTGATTCGACAATGTCGGGTATTGAGGGTATGGCTACCTATAACTACAGCGAAACGCTGACGCTAACAGCAAGCCTTGGTTTCTTAGACGCAGAGTTCGCAGATAACACAGCCGATGGCTCTGAGTTCCAGTACGGCGGCAATAAGTTTCGCTTAGCGCCAGAAGTCAGCGGTGCCATCAACATCAACAAAGTATTCAACATGAATAACTTCGACATTGATGTTAACTGGCTAACCAGCTTCCAGTCAGAAGTGTTCTTTGAAAGCAGCAATTACCCTGGCCTTTCTCAAGATACTTACTCACTGACCGATGTATCGGTGAAACTGCTTCAAGACAACAGCAAGTTTGCCTACGAGTTTTACGTGAACAACCTGTTTGATAAGGAGTTCTTGATTGATGCGGGCAATACAGGTGGTGGCTTGGGTATTCCTACCTATGTTCGCGGTATGCCGCGTATTGCCGGTGTGCGTGTTTATTATGAGTTTTAAAAGTAGCTAAAAATTAAGGCGCTTAACTGGGTTAAGCGCCTTAATCTAAGTAAATACCATTTGCTACGCTGTAATCTCATAGCTATGCGTATTAACTACTTTTCCTGACTTGGTTAAAATCGCATCCACATAGTGCCAAGTGGCTGTTGCGCTGTCTTCGCTAACGGTCAATGTCATAAAGCCGCGCTGGTGAAGATTACAGTACTGCAAGTCTTCAATAAGAAGCGGAAGGTCATCGGCAAGGGTTTCTGCCATTTCATCATCCATACTTAAGTAATGTTCCATACCGGGCGATGTCACACCTGGTGTAGCAAGCTCAACGCCCACTTCTGTACCATCTTTAAGGGTTAACTTATTGTGCCATGCGTTATGTGTATCACCTGCAAGGGCAATAACTGGCTTGCCGATGGATTTCAACTGCATCAGAACCTGCTCCCGTTCAACGGGGTAGCCGTCCCATGCGTCTAAGTTATAAGGCATTACCGTATTTATAAGCGCAAGCTCTTGCTCACTGAGTGCGGCGCCTTGCTTTTGTTTGCGTTTGATATTGGCGAGTCTATGTACATGAGTAGGTATTTCTTTACGTTCAACACCGTTAAAAATAGATACAGGGAAAAGCATGCGGCCAATTAATAGCTGCTGGCCTAACACCTGCCATTTAGCTTGGCTTTGCTGCATTGAAGAATGTAGCCAGTTGCGTTGGGTTTCACCAAGTAGACCGCGATTCGGGTTGCCAATGTCTTTCATAAAGCGGGCTTGATCAAACGCTTTAGTTTCAGCATCGCGATAGTCGCCGTAGTCAAGCTGCTTATCGCGGGCAAGAACCCGTGTGTCGAGCATGTATAAATCAAGAAGCTTACCAAAAGTGAACTGGCGATAAATTTCTAAACGCTCAGTGCCAAACGGCGGGCGAATGGGTAGCCACTCATAATAAGCTTGAACGGCGGCAGCACGGCGTTCATAAAAATCGCCTTCATCTAGTTGATGATTTTCCGCACCGTCTTTATAGGTGTCGTTAGTAATTTCATGGTCATCCCACACAACAATAAATGGCTTGTTTTGGTGTAATGCTAACAAGCCTTCATCCGTGCGATATAGCGCATAGCGGTTGCGATAGTCGGTTAGCGTATAAAGCTCGGTATCGTTATCGGGGGCATAAGTTCGGCCAATCTCTTTTGCATGCTCAGTCGCATAACCCTTGCCATCGTATTCGTAAATGTAGTCACCAAGGTGCAAAACATAATCGATGTTGTGGTTTTTTGCTGCCTCCATATAGGGCGTGAAAAAGCCAGCAGGGTAGTTGGAGCAAGAAAATATGCCGAACGTAACGTTAGACACATCAGTTTCAGGCAGTGTACGGGTTTCGCCCACAGGGCTTGTATTATTAGCGCTTTTAAACCGGTAAAAATAACGGCTTGCTGGGGTAAGGCCTGTTACGTCTACCTTTACGGTAAAGTCATGGGTTGCTTTCGCTTCAACTATCCCGCTGCTTACTATGTCAGTAAAGTCTGCATCGCTCGCCATTTCCCATAAAATATCGGCTTTGGCTAAACCTGAGCCTGAATCTGTTGTTGGCACGGCGCGTGTCCAAATAATAACGGCGTCTTTTAACGGGTCGCCACTGGCCACGCCATGAGTAAAGGTAGCCTTAGTTTGCGGTTGGCTATTTGCTGAATTGCTCACTGTGCAGCCCGCTAGCCCTGTAGACACTGCCACGCTCGCACCTGCGAATGACGACAGCTTTATAAACGTTCTTCTATCCATATGCCTGCTCTTTATAAGTTTGTAAGGTAACTGGTGATGTCATTGTTTTGTTGAACGCTCATGCAACAAAAACGCAAACCCATTTTTATACTGAGTGTTTGTGACATAGAGATGTCAGGCTGAGAATCCATAATAACAGTCAATGTTTTACTGCAAATACTGTTATACTGTGCAGCAAATAACCACATGAACCAAAAATGGTTTATGTGTCTAAAAAATATATTTCAATGTTTTCCATAGTGCTTTGAAGAACTAAGCCACAAGCGAAGACGTTTTGAACAGAGTAATTAAAGGTAATTTAAAAATACATGAGTGATGATCCGCATTATCAGCGCGAGAAAGAAAAGTACGAAAATCCGGTAGCCAGCCGCGAATATTTAATGAGTTTATTAAAAGAACACGACAAGCCTTTGTCGTTTCTTGATATCTGTAATTTGGTGAACGCTTTCGATGAAGAAGCGCGAATTGGTATTCAGCGCCGACTACGTGCCATGGAGCGCGAAGGGCAGGTGCAATTCACTAAGCAGAAAAAGTACATACTTCAAAACCGTGATGAGCTCATTAAAGGCCGAATTATTGGCCACCGAGATGGTTACGGTTTCTTGCGTCCTGAAGACAAAAGCGGTGACTTATTTATTAGCGCAGGGCAAATGAACCTGTTCCTTCACGACGATGTGGTTGAAGCGCGTATTAGCGGTACCGACCGTCGCGGTAGAAAAGAAGCGTTTGTAACGCAAGTCATTGAGCCGCGCAGCGAGCCTATTGTTGGTCGTTATTTTGTTGAGCAGGGCTTTGGCATGGTTGTGCCTGATGACAGCCGTTTGCAGCATGAAATTGTCATTCCGCCAGAAAGTACCAACGGTGCCCGCATGGGGCAGGTGGTAGTGGTAGAGCTTACTCAACGTCCGCGTCGTAAGATGAACCCGGTGGGTAAAATTGTTGAAGTACTTGGTGAGCATATGGCACCAGGTATGGAAATAGAAATGGCGCTTCGCACTTTCGATATTCCACACCAGTGGCCGAAAGGCGTGACTAAACAGGTTGAAAAGCTAACCGATCAGGTGCCAGATGAAGCCAAAGAGGGTCGTATTGATTTACGCCAGCTTCCCCTTGTTACCATAGATGGCGAAGATGCCCGCGACTTTGACGATGCAGTATACTGCGAGCCGTTAGATGATGGCGGCTGGCAACTATGGGTAGCCATAGCCGATGTAAGTCATTATGTAAGAACAGGCTCGGCCCTTGATGATGAAGCGCAGCAGCGCGGTAACTCGGTGTATTTCCCTGACCAAGTTATTCCAATGCTACCTGAGGTGCTGTCTAACGGATTGTGTTCACTCAATCCTGAAGTAGACCGCCTTTGCATGGTGTGTGAAATGACCATCAGCGCGCAAGGTAAACTGGAAGAATTTCAGTTTTACGAAGCGGTAATGAATTCGCACGCCCGGTTAACCTACACCAAAGTGTGGAATATTCTTCAAGGCGACAAAGAGCTTCATCAGCGTTACGAGCCTCATGTACCCCACCTTCGCAATTTGCACGACCTTTATCGCGCGCTTAAAAAAGCTCGAGCTAAACGTGGCGCCATTGAGTTTGAAACCCAAGAAGTGAAGTTCGTATTTAACGCCCAACGCAAAATTGAAAATATCGTGCCTTTAGTGCGTAACGATGCGCACAAGCTTATTGAAGAATGCATGATCATGGCAAACGTGAGTGCTGCTTTAATGTTAGAAAAGCACGAAGCGCCAGCGTTATACCGAGTGCACGATAAGCCAGATGCCGACAGACTTACTGCTTTCACCAGCTACTTAAGTGAAATTGGTATCCCTCATGCCATTGTAGAAGATGCAGAACCAGCCGCCTTTACCGATGTGGTGCTTAAAACCCGTGGTCGAGTAGACGAAGAACTTATTCAAACTATGCTGCTGCGCTCGATGAAGCAAGCGGTTTACGATGGCGAAAACGTAGGTCACTTTGGTTTGGCGTTAGAAGCTTACGCACACTTTACATCACCTATCCGTCGCTACCCAGACTTAGTGGTACACCGGGCGCTAAAAGGCATTATTGCTAAACAGCAGGGTAAAAAAGCGGTAAGCGGTGCTAAAAACTACACTGTTGAAGAAATTGAGCAGCTTGGTGAGCAGTGTTCAATGACAGAGCGCCGCGCTGATGACGCTACCCGCGATGTGGCCGACTGGCTAAAATGCGAGTTCATGCTTGATCACGTCGGCGATACCTTCGAAGGTGTGGTGAGCTCGGTTACAAACTTTGGGTTATTTGTGCGTCTTACCGAATACCATATTGACGGCTTAGTGCACATAACATCGCTAGATGATGACTATTACCATTACGATGATGTGAAACAAGCGTTGGTGGGTGAGTCGGGCCATCGTCAGTTCAGACTAGGCGACACAGTAGAGGTAAGCGTTGCGGCAGTAAACCTTGATGAAAGAAAGATTGATTTATTACTCGATAAGTCTATGCTGCGCTCCACAAAAGGCAAGAAGGTAAAAGTGAAGACAGCTAAAAAGTCTTCAGACAAACCTACTCGTTTTGATAACAAGCCCCGCTCAGGTAAAGACTCCCGTTCTGATAAGAAAGGGAACAAAGGTAAAGGCGGCTCAAGCGCGTCTAGTCGAAGCGGTGGAAAATCGTCAAGTCGCAGCAGCGCAAAAGGCGGTAGCAGCGGCAAAACACTGTCATTGAATAAAAGAGGTAAGCGTTAAATGGCGCAGCAAGAATGGTTATACGGTTTACATGCCATGCAGTCGGTACTTGAAAAAGAGCCCGAGCGTGTAATGGAAGTGTGGGTTTTAAAAGGGCGTAACGATGAGCGCTTAACCAACATTGTTAACCAGGCGCGCCGTTTTGGAATCTCAGTTCAGTTCAGTCAGCGCAAAGCGCTCGACGATAAAGTGAACGGCGAGCAGCACCAAGGTGTAGTCGCAAAAGCGAAACCTGCTCGCGTAATGGATGAAGCTGACCTTGATAAAATACTAGAGCGAGAGTCGCAACCACTAATTCTGGTTTTAGATGGTATTACTGACCCTCATAACCTAGGTGCGTGCTTACGTACGGCTGATGGGGCAGGGGTACATGCTGTAGTTGTACCTAAAGATAAGTCGGCAAGTTTGAACGGCACAGTGAGAAAAGTCGCTTGTGGCGCGGCCGAGGTGATGCCGCTAATTCAAATTACAAACCTTGCTAGAACTTTGAAGCATCTTCAAGACAAAGGACTTTGGATTGTAGGTACCGCCGGTGAAACCGATAAAACCCTTTATGACGTAGACCTGAAAGGGCCTACTGCATTAGTCATGGGAGCAGAAGGTAAAGGAATGCGTAGACTTACAAAAGAAACCTGCGACGAACTGGTGAAGCTACCCATGGCTGGTAGTGTAACGAGCTTAAACGTGTCGGTAGCAACAGGCGTGTGTTTATACGAAATCGTAAGACAGCGCGGTATGTAACAACCGGTAGCCTGTATTAACAGGCTGTCTGCAGCAATATAATAATTTCTTTAAAAAAAGCGTGTGATCCGAAAGGGTCACACGCTTTTTTATTTTTAAGTGAAAATAATAGGTGTTTTAATATTTTGTTACAATTGCACTTGTAAAATAAATGTTAATTATAAAATTTTATTCCTAACATGAATTTGCTCGTAGAACACAATTGGCGCGCTTTTCATAAAGTGTGATGCTTTTTTAAGTATTTTAAAAGGTATAAAAAATACTCACCAGGGTTAAGGCAACATACTCAACTGTTTGATTAGCCGCCTAATATGAGCTCTGTAGCTAACCAGCCTATCGCCGGTTTAGCTATTAACCTGACAAACGGGTAGGTCGTTGCAACGCTGTTGCGTCGGTTGTCACGGATGAGCTTTTCGTATGAGGTAATGGTTATACCTGTATGTCATTTAATAACAAATAGCTTCAAAAGCACGCATCAAAACAGTGCTGAAGTTAATAAGACAGATAAAACAGGAAATAAATTTTGAACTCAAAATTAAATAAGAAACACACATGTCTAACAGCTGCTGCACTAGCTGTATCATTTGGCTTAATGGCTAACCCTGCAATGGCAGCAGGTGAAGGTCTGGTGAAAGTTAAAGAAAAACCGCAAACCCTAAAACAAGCACTAGGCAATAGACTAACTGTTGACCGCCTAGTCACAGTAGATCAAGAGCGCTATATCATTAAGTTTAAAGACGAAATGATAAGTGAAACTGTAGAGCTGGCCAGTTCAAGCGATACGCTTAGCAGTAGCAAAGCTAAATCAAAGGTTAAGACTAAACTGAAAACCAAGAAGCCTTTCAGCATTGCCTCAGCTAAATCTGAAGTTAGAAAAGCCGGTGGTTCGATTAAGAAAGAGCTTAAGAAGCACAAAATGGTGGCAGCTACTATGAGTAAGTCTGCGCTAAACAAGCTTCGCAATAACCCTAATGTAGAAAGTATTGAAGTGGATGTTCGCCGTAAGCCAATGGCGCAAACTACGCCTTACGGTTACACCATGGTACAAGCAAATCAGTTTGGACAGTCAGATACTACGGCTCGCAAAGTATGTATCATCGATACGGGTTATAACCTAGGTCACCCAGATCTGCCTGGAACCAACGATGGCGTTACGGGTCAAGCAAACAACAGTGCTGTTGGTAACTGGTATAACGACGGTAACGGACACGGTACCCACGTAGCGGGCACTATTGCGGCATACGATAATAATGAAGGTGTGGTAGGTGTATACCCAGGTGTGGATATGCATATCGTTAAAATCTTTAACGACAATGGGCAATGGACTTACGCGTCTGACCTAATTGATGCGATTACTCAGTGTCAAGACGCGGGCTCAAACGTGGTTAATATGAGCTTAGGTGGCGGCAGTTCATCTACTACCGAACGAAATGCTATGCAGAGCTTCACTGATGCCGGCATGCTGCTAGTGGCTGCTGCGGGTAACGATGGTAACAGCGCTAAGTCTTATCCTGCTTCTTACGATGCAGTAATGTCGGTTGCAGCGGTAGATTCCAATGAAAACCGTGCAAGTTACAGCCAGTACAACGATCAAGTTGAAATTGCTGCACCAGGTAGCGCCGTACAATCTACTTACCCAACGAATACGTACGCGTCTTTAAGCGGTACATCTATGGCTACGCCACACGTAGCAGGCGGTGCAGCATTGGTGTGGAGCTACTTCCCGCAGTGTTCAAACAACCAAATTCGTAATGCGCTTAATGCAACGGCTGAAGATAAAGGCAGTGCTGGTCGAGATAACCTCTATGGCTATGGCTTGATGCAGCTTGCAGATGCATATAACTACCTGAATACCAATGGCTGTGATGGTAGCGGCACTGGCGGCGGTGGCGGCTCTGAGCCAGGTGTAGAGCCAGTATCAGGTCAGCTTACCGGCCTTTCAGGTACTCGCAATAGCTGGGATCGCTATACATGGACTATTCCAGAAGGCGTATCGCAAATGACGATTCGTACCTCTGGTGGCTCAGGCGACGCTGACCTTTATGTGAAGTTCGGCTCACAGCCAGAAACCAATAGTTACGATTGCCGCCCTTACCAAAATGGCAACAGTGAAGTATGTACTTTTGATGCGCCAGCATCAGGTACATGGCACATAGGCATTCGCGCGTACTCGTCATACAGCGGTGTGACGCTGTCATACTCTTATGAATAAGTAACACCGTCTCCCGAAGACACTTTCAAAGCCTGCACCTGCAGGCTTTTTTCTGCATTTTCTACAAGCCTCCTTCAATAAACGCTTCGTCGAGCGAACTTCTACTAACAAAATTAGCTGCCGTGAACGGTCGCGTTTCATAAAGAAAAGTCAGCTTTGCAAAGATAGCGTAAAGCCTTGAACTAAGGCCTTCTCAGTTAGCCATATCGTTGTATTGTGCGTGCCAATATCAGCACTTATTTCATGTGCCTGCTTGCGTTAACGCAGTCTTAAACCAATAAAGAACAACTTCAAAGGACATTCAATTTATGCAATTGACCTCTCACTCTTTGCTTAATGGAACCTGGTTCCGTGCAGCGGCAATAGGGCTTGTGGCGCTACTAGGGCTTACCGCATGTGGTGGCTCAGACGGCAGTAGCTCAGACTACACTTATGCTTACATACAGTTTTATAACGCATCACCTAATGGCGCGAATGTTGAAATGCGAGAGGTTGATGGTGATAGCTTTGGTTCAGCTCAATTTGGTGATGCTACCTCTATGTATTCCATGGATGACGGCGAATACGAAATTGAGTTCATCCGTACCGACTCTGATGACCAAGAAGTTTACATCGACGAAATTACCGTGGACTTAAAAAATGGCTATAAAACCATCGTTGTGATGAGCGGTGATTTTAGCAATCCGACCTTCACTACGTATTCGTATGAGCGCGAAACACTAGAAGACCACTTCCGTTTGTTTGCGCTTTCTGTGGCCGTAGATGACTCATCGTATGATTTTTACATGAGTGAATCAGGCGACCCGTTTGAAGCGGCTAATTTCTTAGGCACTGTTACTACTGGTGACATGATTGAGTTTGAATATTGGGATGCAGATGACGACAGCGAATACTTCGATGAAGATGAGTACACAATTTACCTTACCGAGCCAGGTAGCGATGAAGTTGTATTTGAATCGCAAACACTAGATTTTGTATACGAAACTGAGTATTTAATGACCCTTCGTGATGTAAGCGGCGCTATTCAAGGAGGGCTTGTGGTGGATACAGTATTAAACTCTTCAACAGTAACAGCATTAACCGACGTTGAAGCAGATTCACAGTATCGAATCTACAACTCAACTAATCTAGATGCCGAGCTAAACGTAACCTTTGGCGGCAACACAGATGAAGAAGACGTGAGCTTTACGCTGGCAGCGGGCGAATTATCTGAATTTAGTGATATTCGCTATGGCGACTACCGCGTAACTGTCACTGACCCTTCAGGCACGGTAACATCACTTAGCAACAAGCTAATCACGCTTAATCAGGGTGAAAGTAAGGCTATTCTTATCTACAACACCGACAACCAATTAGGTGCAGCAACGTTTGTAGAGAGCGGTTTACCACAGGCTTATGATAAGACCGTTAACTTTATCAACTTAGTGAGTGATTTCGATGATGTGGACTTTTACTTAGTAAGAAACGACGAGACCATTGATACCGCAGAGTATGATGTGCAGAACCTGGAGTTTGCAGAAAGCACCAGCGAAGTACTGCCGTCAGACTATTACGAAGTGATCGCGGTTTACGAAGACGATAACGAGGAGCAAGTGCTTCTAGATAGAACGTCTTTGTACGGTTTTACTGAAGAGGAAAACTACATCATTACTGTAGAGCCTGCGGACACCGCAACAGGATATGAAATTAACGTGCTTTATTAATTAGTTAGTCTATTTATTATACTAATTGATAATAAGGAAAACTTTCATCTCCTGAAATATCCCATAAATTTAAAAGGTCAATGTCACTACATTGGCCTTTTTTATTTGCAGTCTGGGAGGGCTTAAATCCTCATGAGTATTATTCGGGACCTACAAGAAATATCTAATGATAAGGCTATGTCGTTAGATAAAAAGTTAGAGAATTTGCTGCGTATCGGCACAGAGGCTCTTCGTCTTGAAACAGGAATTGTAAGTAATATTCAAGGTGAGCGGTACCGTGTGCTAAGTGTAGTCACCTCTGGCGAAGACATACCAAAAGGCGCAGAATTTTCCCTTTGCGATACGTATTGTGCCGATACTGCTAGTGCCGGTTCTGTTGTTGCTTACCATAATATCGATTTACAACCTGGCGCTTCACACCCCTGTTTCGATAAATACACGCTAAAGAGTTATTTCGCTTCTCCTATTCACGTATTTGGTGAGTTCTACGGTACAGTGAACTTTTCGTCGCTGTCTTCAAGAGATGAACCGTTTAATGAACTAGAAACAGATTATTTACTACTGCTGGCCACTTGGATTGGCAATGAGCTTGAACGGCAGCAGTCTATGAATAATTTGAATGCGCAGAAGACTATGTTTGAAGAGCGTAATTCACTGTTAAAACAAGTCACAAATTTGGCTGGGGTCGGAACATGGGAATTAGATATAGAAAGTGGCTCAGTCATCTGGTCGGGCGCACTGAAGCGGATGTTTCATGTTCATAGTGAGCGTGCGATGCAGGCCGAAGATATACTGAAGTTTATCCCAGATGAGGTTCATCGTAAGAGGTACGCAGAACAGTTTGAGCAAATGAAACAAACAGGGGAGGATTTCCTTTACGAAGTTGAGATTCGAACCGATGTAGGTGAAACCCGCTGGATTGAAAGCAGAGCCCATCCCATAATGGACAACGGCAAATGCGTTAAAGTAGTAGGTGCTACTGTCGATATCACGCAAATGCATATAGACAAGGCCGTACTTCAGCATAAAAGCGATTTAGCGCAAAATGCGCTGAAAGCTAGAGGTGAGTTTTTGGCAAACATGAGCCAAGAAATACGCACCCCTATTCATGGTGTTCAGGGAATGTTAGAAGCGCTAATGGCGTCGCCACTAAATTCGAGACAAATGGAATTAGCTTCCCTTGCTGTGCAAAGTGCAGACTCCCTGCTTAACATTGTGAACGACATTTTAGATTTTTCAAAAATAGACGCAGGGGAAATGGTCTTTGAAAACGCGCCTACCAACTTTGAAGAGACAATTGAAGAACAGATACCCATGTTCACAAGGCTTGCCCAAGAAAAAGGGTTAACGTTCAACGTAAATACTGCAGCGCTTAAAGGGCAAACTTTCATTGCAGATAAGTTGCGGTTAGGGCAAGTTCTTATCAATCTGGTCAATAACGCATTTAAGTTTACTAAAGAAGGTGAAGTGACCGTTGAGACAAGATGCGTGCGTTACGGTAAAGGGCGCTACCGAGTTAGGTTAATTGTTACTGACACTGGAATTGGTATCAGTGCTCAACAGCAGAAAATAATTTTTATTCCGTTTATGCAAGCAGACAGTTCAACACAGCGTATGTCTGGTGGAACAGGGCTGGGTTTAGCAATTGTTAAACAAATAGTCGAACACTATAACGGAAAAATTGAAGTGAGTAGTGAGCTGGGCATTGGTGCTCGCTTTACCGTTACGCTTACATTAGATGATGCAAAGGCAGGTGCTGTCGCAGAAAAAACTGTTGCTCAGAACGATGCCTACCAACCAAGCAAAGAAGAGCTGCGCGCGTTTAAGGCGCTTATTGTTGAAGACAACGAAATAAACCAGCTTGTTATCAAAGAGCAGTTAAAAGAGATAGGTATTGTTAGTGATTTAGCAGTAAACGGAGAGGAAGCCTTAGAGAAAGTTAAGCGCTCAATGGCTGAAAAGTCTCCTTATGCACTCATATTTATGGACTGTCATATGCCTGTGATGGACGGGTTAGAGGCAAGCGAACAAATTAGGTTATTAAACCAACAGTGCGCCGACATACCTATAATCGCTTTAACGGCTAATGTATCAACAAAAGAAAAAGAAAAATGCTTGAAATCTGGCATGAACGACTTCATATCAAAGCCAGTTGGTGTAAGTCGCTTAAAAGAATGCGTTTTTCGGCACTTGAGTAAGCAGTTTGTAAATGCTGTTTCAGCGCTAAAAGATCCTGCTTGATAACCTAAGACGTGGTTATCAGCCCCGGCTTTTAGTCGGGGCTTTTTTATTGCTCACATAGTTTAAAAATAATTCAATTTACCGCTATCACTTCCCAAAGTTTTCTGTTATTATTTCGCGCCCTTTTTATGGGGGTATGTACATAAAAGCAACGATATCCAGTTGTTTTTAGCAGCACTAACGACTCGGGAGAGTCTTAATTTAAGAGCGGAGCACTAACATGATCCAAATGCAAACTAACCTGGACGTTGCAGACAACAGCGGCGCTCGCAGGGTTCAGTGTATTAAGGTTCTTGGTGGCTCGCATCGCCGTTATGCAGGTATCGGTGACATCATCAAAGTTACTGTTAAGGAAGCAATTCCTCGCGGTAAAGTTAAAAAAGGTGACGTACTGAATGCAGTGGTGGTGCGTACTAGAAAAGGCGTTCGTCGTGCAGATGGTTCTACCATTCGTTTTGACGGTAACGCGGCTGTTATGCTTAATGCTAACAAGCAACCAATTGGTACGCGTATCTTTGGCCCGGTTACCCGTGAGTTGAGAAGTGAAAACTTCATGAAAATCATCTCATTGGCCCCAGAGGTACTATAAGGAGTCACGATAATGGCTAATAAAATTCGTCGTGATGATGAAGTAGTCGTATTAGCGGGTAAAGACAAAGGCAAACAAGGCAAAGTCCTTAAAGTGCTTATTGCTGATAACCGTGTAATTGTAGAAGGCGTTAATCTCGTTAAGAAGCATACTAAGCCAAACCCACAATTGGGCGTAGCTGGTGGCATCGTTGAGAAAGAAGCTTCTATTCACGTTTCTAATGTTGCGATTGTTAACCCGGCAACGGGCAAAGCAGATCGCGTTGGTTTCCGTTTCGAAGATGAGAAGAAAGTACGTTTCTTCAAGTCTAACGGCGAACTTGTTTAATTATATTGGAGAGTACGATGGCGAAACTGCATGATTTCTATAAAGAAACAGTAGTAGCTGAACTTGCTAAGCAGTTCGGATACAAAAGCGTCATGCAAGTCCCTCGGATTGAAAAAATCACTCTAAACATGGGTTTAGGTGAAGCAGTTGCTGACAAAAAGGTACTTGAGAATGCTCAAGCTGACATGACGGCTATCGCCGGTCAGAAGCCTGTTGTTACAGTTGCTAGAAAATCAGTAGCGGGTTTTAAAATCCGTGAAGGTTATCCGATTGGCTGTAAAGTAACCCTACGCGGCGAGCGTATGTGGGAATTCCTAGAGCGTTTGATTTCAATCGCTATTCCACGTGTTCGCGATTTCCGTGGTTTGAATCCTAAATCATTCGACGGACGTGGTAACTACAGCATGGGCGTGCGTGAACAAATCATTTTCCCTGAAATCGATTTCGATAAAGTGGATAAAGTTCGCGGTATGGATATTACTATCACTACCAGTGCGAATACTAATGACGAAGCACGTGCTCTGCTGGACGCGTTTAACTTCCCATTCAAAAAGTAGGGGTGTAGGGTTATGGCAAAAGAATCAATGAAGGCACGCGAAGCTAAGCGTACTAAGCTAGTAGCTAAGTATGCTGAGAAGCGCGCCGCACTTAAAGCGATTATCAGCGATGTTAACGTTTCTGAAGAAGAGCGTTGGGACGCTGTTCTGAAGCTACAACAACTGCCACGTGACTCTAGTTCTTCACGTCAACGTAACCGTTGCCGTGTAACTGGTCGTCCACATGGTTACCTACGCAAATTCGGTCTTAGCCGTATTAAGCTTCGCGAAGCAGCGATGCGCGGTGAAGTCCCTGGCCTTAAGAAAGCCAGCTGGTAAGGAGTAGCTGATAATGAGCATGCAAGATCCTATCGCGGATATGTTTACCCGCATCCGTAACGGCCAGATGGCACAGAAAGTTTCTGTGACTATGCCTTCTTCTAAACTTCGCGTTGCAATTTGCGAAGTATTAAAAGCTGAAGGTTATATCACTGACTTCGCTGCTTCTGGTGACGTTAAGCCTGTTTTAGAAGTTACGCTTAAGTACTTCGAAGGCAAGCAAGTAATTGACACTATCGAACGTGTAAGCCGTCCTGGTCTGCGCATCTATAAGAAAAAAGATGAGCTTCCAAAGGTTATGGGTGGTTTAGGCGTAGCTATCGTGTCGACTTCTAAAGGTGTGATGACTGACCGTGCAGCGCGTAACGCTGGCATGGGCGGTGAGATCATCGGTTATGTAGCATAACGGAGGAGTTGAAATGTCACGTATAGCAAAAGCCCCAGTAGACGTTGTATCAGGTGTAGAAGTTTCTATCTCTGGTCAAGAAGTTACTGTTAAAGGTAGTAAAGGCACTTTGACCCGCGTTTTCAATGACGCTGTAGAAGTTGCACAGGAAGAGAACCAACTTAAAGCACTTCCACGTGAAGGTTTCGCTGACAGCTGGGCACAAGCAGGTACTGCTCGCTCTATCCTGAACGCAATGGTTCAAGGTGTTTCACAAGGTTTCGAGAAAAAACTTACTCTGTTAGGTGTTGGTTACCGTGCACAAGCACAAGGTGCCAAGCTAAACCTTACACTAGGTTTCTCTCACCCTGTAGTATACGAAATGCCTGAAGGCATTACGGTTGAAACTCCTAGCCAAACTGAAATCGTCGTTAAAGGCGCCGATAAGCAGGTGGTTGGTCAGGTTGCGGCGAACATTCGTGGTTACCGTCCACCAGAGCCTTACAAAGGTAAAGGTGTACGTTACGCTGACGAACACGTACGTCGTAAAGAAGCTAAGAAAAAGTAGGTGGGTGATACGATGGATAAGAAAACAGCTCGCATTCGTCGCGCTACTCGCGCACGAGCAAAAATTCGTGAACTGGCCGCGCATCGCTTGGTAGTTAACCGTACACCTCGCCACATCTACGCTCAGTTAATCGCTCCATGCGGTTCTGAAGTGTTGGCAGCGGCTTCAACTGTTGAGAAAGATCTTGCAAAAGATCTTAAGTCTACAGGTAACGCTGAAGCAGCGACGGTAGTCGGTAAAGCAATCGCAGAGCGCGCGCTTGAGAAAGGCATTAAAACAGTGGCTTTCGATCGTAGTGGTTTCCAATACCACGGTCGCGTTAAAGCATTAGCTGATGCAGCTCGCGAAGCTGGTCTTCAGTTCTAGGAGTTTATAATGGCTAAACAAGACGTTCAAAATGGTGAATTTCTAGAGAAATTGATCGCTGTAAACCGCGTTTCTAAAGTGGTTAAAGGTGGTCGTATCTTTAGTTTCACTGCATTGACAGTAGTGGGTGACGGTAACGGTCGCGTTGGTTTTGGTTACGGTAAGGCACGTGAAGTACCTGCTGCAATCCAAAAAGCAATGGAAAAGGCTCGTCGCAACATGGTTGACGTAGACCTTAACGGTCACACGTTACAGCACCCGATTAAAGGTCGTCACTCTGGCTCTAAAGTTTACATGCAGCCAGCATCTGAAGGTACCGGTATTATTGCCGGTGGTGCGATGCGTGCAGTACTTGAAGTAGCTGGTGTACAAAACGTACTTTCAAAATGTTACGGCTCTACAAACCCAATCAACGTTGTACGTGCAACAATCAACGCGCTAACAGAAATGAATAGCCCGGCGAAAGTTGCTGCGAAGCGTGGATTGTCTGTAGAAGAAATTTTGGGGTAATCAGACATGGCAACGATTAAAGTAAAGCAAACTAAAAGTGCAATTGGCCGCTTGCCAAAGCACAAAGCTACGCTTAAAGGTTTAGGCCTTCGTAAAATCAACCATGTTCGTGAACTGGAAGATACCCCAGCCGTTCGTGGCATGATCAACCGTGTACATTACATGGTTGAGATAGTGGAGGAGTAAGACATGCGTTTAAATACAATTTCTCCAGCCGAAGGTTCAAAGCCTACTGGTAAGCGTTCTGGTCGTGGTATCGGCTCAGGTCTTGGTAAAACAGGTGGCGTAGGTCACAAAGGTCAAAAAAGCCGTTCAGGTGGCCGTGTTAAGCCAGGATTCGAAGGTGGTCAGATGCCATTACAGCGTCGTCTTCCTAAGTTCGGTTTCACTTCACGCAAGAGCTTTGTTACTGATCAGGTAACTCTTGCTGAAATCGCGAAGGTTGATGGTGATACTGCGTCTCTTGAGACTTTAAAAGCAGCTGGACTTGTTAAGAAAGAAATCCAGTTCGTTAAAGTAGTTAAGAGCGGTGAAGTGTCACGCGCTGTTACAGTAAGCGGGTTGAAGGTTACTAAAGGCGCTAAAGAAGCGATTGAAGCTGCTGGCGGTAAAGTAGAGGAATAAGCTAGATGGCTAAACCAGGATTGGATTCAGGCGCTAAAAGCGGCTTGAGTGAGCTTAAGGCAAGATTGTTGTTCGTACTTGGTGCGATTGTTGTATTCAGACTAGGTTCTTACGTTCCTATCCCTGGCATCGATCCAGCGGTACTTGCTGACTTGTTCGAGCAACAAAAAGGCACCATTGTAGAAATGTTTAACATGTTCTCTGGTGGTGCGCTTGAGCGTGCATCCGTTCTGGCTTTGGGCATTATGCCATACATTACTGCATCCATTATCATGCAGTTGCTCTCGGTGGTTCATCCGCCGATGGTGGAGCTTAAAAAAGAAGGCGAAGCAGGCCGTCGTAAAATTAGTCAGTACACGCGTTATCTAACGCTTGTATTGGCTATCTTCCAATCTATTGGAATCTCGACTGGTTTGCCTAACCTGATTAATGGATTGGTGATAAACCCTGGCTTCGGATTCTACTTTACGGCAGTGGTGAGTCTAGTCACAGGAACTATGTTCCTAATGTGGTTAGGTGAGCAAATTACCGAACGAGGTATTGGTAACGGTATCTCTATATTGATTTTTGCTGGTATTGTTGCCGGTCTGCCAACAGCGATAGGTCAGACTGCGGAACAAGCAAGGCAGGGCGACATTAACTTGTTGTTCCTACTGTTGATTGGCGCAATTGTTATCGCTCTTACATACCTAGTTGTATTTGTAGAGCGCGGACAGCGCAGAATTGTGGTAAACTATGCAAAACGTCAGCAAGGCCGTCAGGTTTTTGCTGCGCAAAGCACCCATTTACCGCTAAAAGTCAACATTGCTGGTGTAATTCCACCAATCTTTGCTTCTAGCATTATTCTGTTCCCGGGTACCATCGCAGGATGGTTCGGACAGAATGAATCAACAGCGTGGTTGCAAGATGTAGCGCTTATGCTATCTCCTGGTCAACCGCTGTACGTGATGTTATACGCAGCTGCGATTATCTTCTTCTGCTTCTTCTACACGGCGTTGGTATTCAACCCGCGTGATACAGCAGATAACTTGAAGAAGTCTGGTGCGTTCATCCCAGGCATCCGCCCGGGTGAGCAAACGTCACGATACATTGACAAGGTAATGACTCGCCTTACACTGGCTGGCGCACTGTACATAACCTTTATTTGTTTAGTGCCTGAATTCATGCTAATCGCTTGGAATGTTCCGTTCTACTTCGGTGGTACGTCGCTTCTGATTATTGTAGTGGTTATCATGGACTTTATGGCACAAGTTCAGACGCATTTGATGTCTAGTCAATATGAGTCTGTGCTGAAGAAAGCTAACCTTAAAGGCTACGGCCGATAAGTTAGCCCCTTAATATTGATAGAAAGGGGAAAGATGTAATGAAAGTTCGTGCATCAGTAAAAAAGATTTGCCGTAACTGTAAAGTTATCAAGCGCAACGGTGTTGTGCGTGTAATTTGCAGTTCTGACCCAAAGCATAAGCAGCGTCAGGGCTAATCAAAGCGGAACAGAATATTTGCAAGACTAAGTGAGCAGAACCTGAATTATACTTGTCAGGTTCTGCTAGTTTTGTTTAAAAGTATTTTGTACCTTAATTTGCAATTTAGTCGACGGGTAAGTATCCTATCGGGCTTTTTAGGTCGTCGACAAATAAACAAGAGGAGTGCTGTTAATGGCCCGTATCGCTGGCATTAACATTCCTGAGCACAAGCATGCTGTAATCGCTATCCAAGCGATCTATGGCGTTGGTCCCACACGTGCGAAAAGCATTTGTGCGGGTGCTGGTGTTGCAGAAAATACAAAAATCAAAGAGCTAGACGAAGCTACTATTGATAAGCTTCGTGACGAAGTGGCTAAATTCACCGTTGAAGGTGATCTACGCCGTGAAGTCTCTATGAGCATCAAACGTTTGATGGACCTGGGTTGCTTCCGTGGTATTCGCCACCGTCGTAGCTTGCCTCTACGTGGTCAGCGCACTAAAACTAATGCGCGTACCCGTAAAGGTCCTCGTAAGCCAATTAAGAAGTAAACGGGGAGTAAGTTATGGCTAAAGCACCAGCTCGTAGCACGCGTAAGCGCGCTAAACGTCAGGTTGCAGACGGAATGGCTCATATCCATGCGTCTTTCAACAACACAATTGTGACTATTACAGACCGTTCAGGCAATGCACTAGCATGGGCGACATCTGGTGGTTCAGGTTTCCGTGGTTCACGTAAATCTACCCCATTTGCTGCACAGGTAGCTGCTGAGCGTGCAGGTGTTGCTGCACAAGAATACGGTCTTAAGAACCTTGAAGTATTCGTTAAAGGTCCAGGTCCAGGCCGTGAGTCTGCGATCCGTGCTCTTAACGCTACAGGTTATAAGATCACAAACATTACCGATGTGACCCCTATTCCTCACAACGGTTGTCGTCCACCGAAAAAACGTCGCGTTTAATCGACGGACAGTTGGAGAAAGATCATGGCAAGATATTTGGGTCCTAAACTCAAACTTAGCCGTCGCGAAGGAACTGACCTGTTCCTAAAAAGCGGCGTTCGCGCAATCGATTCTAAATGTAAAATCGATACAGCGCCTGGTCAGCACGGTGCCCGTCGTGGCCGTCTGTCTGACTACGGTGTTCAGCTGCGTGAAAAACAAAAAGTTCGTCGTATGTACGGCGTTCTGGAAAAACAATTCCGCAACTACTATAAAGAAGCTGCACGTCTAAAAGGCAACACAGGTGAAAACTTGCTACAGCTTTTAGAACAGCGTCTTGATAACGTAGTTTACCGTATGGGTTTCGCTAGCACTCGTGCTGAAGCACGTCAGCTAGTTAGCCACAAGGCGATCATGGTAAATGGTCAAGTTGTGAACATCCCATCGTTTAACGTTTCTGCCGAAGACGTGGTTTCTGTTCGTGAAAAGGCTAAAAAGCAAGCGCGTATCGTTGCTGCTTTGGAACTGGCTGACCAACGTGAGAAGCCAACCTGGATTGAAGTAGACAGCAGCAAAATGGAAGGCACTTTCAAGCGCGTTCCTGAAAGAACTGACCTGTCTGCGGAAATTAACGAACAGTTGATCGTCGAACTTTACTCTAAGTAAAGCTAACTAAAGAGGAAGCATTGTGGGTTCTGTGACTGAATTCCTAAAACCGAGATTAGTTGAGATCGAAAACGTTTCTCCTACTCGTGCCAAAGTAACTTTGGAACCACTAGAGCGCGGCTTTGGCCACACTCTAGGTAACGCCCTACGTCGTATTTTACTGTCATCTATGCCAGGATGTGCAGTTACCGAGGTAGAAATTGACGGCGTTCTTCACGAGTACAGCACCAAAGAAGGTGTTCAGGAAGACGTAATTGAGATCTTGCTAAATCTTAAAGGTTTAGCGGTTCGCCTTGAAGGTAAAACTGAGGCAACCCTAACTCTAGTGAAATCTGGCGCTGGCCCTGTTGTTGCTGGTGATATTCAGCATGATGGCGACGTAGAAATTGCAAACCCTGAGCATGTTATTTGTACTTTGACTGGCGAAGCTGAAATCAGCATGCGCATCAAAGTAGAAATGGGCCGTGGTTATGTACCAGCTTCTACCCGTCGCTCCTCTGAAGAAGATGATCGTCCAATTGGTCGTTTGTTAGTAGACGCTTCATACAGCCCAGTTGAACGTATTGCTTACAGTGTAGAGTCTGCACGTGTTGAACAACGCACAGACCTAGACAAACTAATCATCGACATGGAGACGAACGGCACTTTAGATCCTGAAGAAGCGATCCGCCGTTCTGCTACTATCCTAGCTGAACAGCTAGATGCATTCGTAGACCTACGTGATGTATCTGAGCCAGAAGCGAAAGAAGAGAAGCCAGAATTCGATCCGATTCTGCTTCGCCCAGTAGATGACCTAGAGCTAACAGTACGTTCTGCAAACTGTTTGAAAGCAGAAGCTATCCAGTACATTGGTGACCTGGTACAGCGCACTGAGGTTGAGCTACTTAAAACGCCAAACCTTGGTAAGAAATCGCTAACTGAAATCAAAGATGTTCTAGCATCTCGTGGTCTTTCTCTAGGCATGCGCCTAGAAAACTGGCCGCCAGAGAGCATCGCTGAAAAAGATTAATCAGGTTTTTATCAAACTGATTTGTAGAGAAGGATAAAACTATGCGCCATCGTAAGAGTGGTCGTCAGTTGAATCGCAACAGCAGCCATCGTCAAGCTATGTTCAAAAACATGGCCGGTTCTTTGGTCAAGCACGAAGTGATCAAAACTACGTTACCAAAAGCGAAAGAATTACGTCGCGTAATCGAGCCTCTAATCACTATGGCTAAAGAAGACAGCGTTGCAAACCGCCGTCTAGCTTTTGCCCGCACTGGTGACAAAGAGGTTGTAGGTAAACTATTCAACGAGCTTGGTCCTCGTTACGAAGCTCGCCCAGGCGGTTACACTCGCATTCTTAAATGCGGTTTCCGTGCTGGCGACAATGCCCCAATGGCATATGTTGAGCTAGTTGACCGTCCAGTTGTAGAAGCTGAAGAAGAAGCAGTAGAAGCAACTGAAGAGTAATTAATACTCGATTAGAAAAAGGGGCCTGAGTGAAAACTCAGGCCCCTTTTTTTGTGCCCGATGAATATTGGGCTCAGAGTTGCGACTCTGAACCCACTATCGTTCTACAGTTGGCTACGGAGAACGTAAATGGAGTTAATTGGCATGTATATTGTTAACGTTAATTTATTGCGAGGAACTATTCAAAGTTCACTGTACATTTGCATTCAATAAGGCAAGAAGCGTAAAGGATATAACGTGCTATCGGTTACGGGAAATTACCAGTCTTTAGGTCTTTCGACTTTACAAAATACCGCGCTATCAACACGCCTAGAGCGCTTGAGTTCTGGGTTAAGGATAAACAGAGCTGCTGACGATAGCGCTGGTCTTCAGATATCTAACAGACTTGCATCTGAAGAAAATAGCTATACGCAGCTTAATCGAAATCTAAATGATGGTATCAGCTATGCACAAATTGCAGAAGGCGGACTGCAAGAGTCTGCCGCCATACTGCAAAGAATGCGGCAATTGGCAATACAGTCACAAAATGGTATTAATAAGGTAAGCGATCGTGCTGCTTTGGATAAAGAATTCCAACAACTAAAAAACGCACTTAATGGTATAGCGTACAACACCGAAGCGTTCAACCGGTTGCCATTAGTTGATGACAGCGATCTGCTTTCTGCAAATGTCCCCTCTCTTAGTAGCACCTTTACTAACGGCGTAACTCAAAATATGACAAGTGGATTGCGCTCTATAGCTTATATTCCCGCAGGCTCTACAAATATCCAAATAAACGTAAATGACAACGGCGCCAATGATGATATCCAAGTATTTACTGTAAACGGTAAACATCTAGTAGGAACGCCACTGTCTTCAAGTACATGGAATGGTAACGGCATTTCAGACAGCGCGTCTATTGAAAGCACATTCTTCTTACCAACTAATGGGTATGAACCATCGGCAAGCTATGATGACAGCAATTTACTCACAAGCGGTTCAGCAACTATTGATGGAAATAGTATCTCTTTTACTGGAGACCAGAACGCTAGCGGAAACTTGAACGAGACTTTGACTATTGCAAGCAATGCTCAGCCGTTAATAATCTCAGTTATTGGTTCTGGTGCTTTCAATGTAACCGCGTCGTGGACGTCGCTTGGTAACGAAGGTGGACCAACCTTCACATTAGGCCCCCTAGACATCACCGCAACAAACAAACTTGGTGTTGGCACTGATTTCATTGAACTTGGTAAAACACCCGCTACGTTAGCTGACCTTGGGGTAGATGGCACGTCAATACAGAATGAAAGTAATGCAGAAAGCGCACTTGAACAAATAGATAGTGTATTGAAATCTGTAAGTGAAAGCCGTGCATTTTACGGCGCTAAGATGAATCAAATGGCATCAGCCATTCGAAACAATACGATAGGTTTTGAAAATATAAGCCGCGCCCACTCACAAATAACTGACGCAGACTTTGCGTCTGAAACCGCATTGCTTACTCAAGCGCAAATAGTAGAACAAGCGAGTATTTCTGTCCGGGCCCAGGCTAAGTCTAGCGATGAACAGGTTTTGGGGTTGTTGAGCCAATTGACTAAATAGTTCGATTTAGTCTATTTGGTAAACATGAAGAGGGGCGATTTATTTCTCTTAAATGCCCGTCTGTAATATTCCTCTGATAAAGGTTAATATAATAAGGTATACCTCTCATATCCCTTTACGTGCCTAACTGATCAAGTAAAGGTCGGGGTGGTCATAAAACATACAAAAGACTTTTAAAAATTTTTAGAGTCAGCCAAAAATCGTCTATTTTCATTAAATGTATAGCTTTTATTCTAAGCTCTAGCTGTTCAATAGGTAATTATTAGGAATGAAAAAAATTGTTTACCCAAAAGGGTTAAAATTAAAACAAAACCTGAGTGAATATGAACTCGAAACATACGAAGAAACTATTGAGCAAAGTTTACTAGACTATGGGTATGATTCAGTTTTAATTTTTCCTGATATCTATTTATTTTCAAAGCTAAACCCTTTAAGTCTTGAGGCTACTAGAGATAAATGGATGCAAGTGGCTCGTACTGTTACCTTTTACCTTGGCGATAGTGAGGATATGAAGGTCATTTTTTTAGGAAGTAGTAGTGCTGAGCTATTTAAAAATGGAAATGACTGGGAGGTCGTAACAAGCTCAAGTGAACCGCTAAGCGCGCAGGATGCCAATATAATCGCGTTGACACTTTTACTATCCGACAACCGTGAGTATTCACGTTTAGTTAGCCAATTAAAGCTAGTGTGCGTGTCTAGTTACAACGTAGGCTTTCCTGAACATTTTAAATCACAGGTCAATATAAATAAATTAATTAACATACTAGAAGACGGACATAAGGTCGATACTTATAAATCTCAACAAGAATCTTGTATGAATGAGCTTGAAGGCTTAAAAAGCCAAATAAACGAGCTGACAAAGTCTTTAGAAGAAAAAGAGATTCAATCGAAGCTTTCCGAGTCTGAACTGACTAGAGTCAACAATACTTCGAGAGAGAGAACACTGGAAGTAGAAGAACTTAAGGTTGAAAATCAATCATTAAGCTCTACTCAAGTAGAGTTAGAAAAGCATTTAGAAGAATCTAAACTTCTGATAGATAATTACGAGTCTAGAGTCAAACAACTTGAAAGCGTGATAAACGAGCAAAAAACTGAAATTGAAAAACTGCGCGATGCTAAAGAAGAATATTCTGGAAGGAATTCGGAGCTTGAAAAGCGCTTATCAAATTCGAGTGATCTCGCAGAACGTTATAAATCAGATGTCGAGAAGTTAAATAGTGATCTAAGAGCACACAAAATATCATATCAAAATAAAAAAGAGAATGAGAAAAAGCTTGTCGATAAGAACCAAGAACTTGCAAAGCAGTTAGCCGAAGCCAGCACTAATGCCGAGCTTTATCAATCAGATATAGAAAAGCTTAACGCTTTAACCAATAGTTATGCAGCATCTATAGACGAACTTAGGCTTAAAATGAAAAGTCATGAAAGTGTTGAGCTTGAAAAGAATGCAATTCGACATGATTATGGTTTCGCACTTAAAAACTACGAGAACACATTATTTGAGTTACAGAATATCCGTGAAGCTTTTAATGACACTAAAAGAAACTTAGCTAAAAGCGTTGATATGCAAAGTACGCAGCGGACCGAAATAAACTCTCTCAAGCAGCAAGCTGATATTATAAATCGAGCACTAAAAACAGAACAAGAGAAAAGGAATGCTGTAGCGAAAGCGTTGAAACTAGAACAAGAAAGAAATTTAAATCTAGAAAAAGCTGTAGAAAAACAGACTCGTGATCACAAAGCGCTTATAGCCATGATAGATGAAAAAGAGTCAGAGCATAAAATGTTCATTGATAGACACGCTAAAAACGTCACTAAACTTGAAGAAGAGAACAAATCCCTTTTCGAACAATTGTCGTCAAATCAGCTTACCTTCGCGACGTCCCTTGAAAATAAGAACAAACATATTGAACAATTACAAGCAGAAAAGAAAGAGACGCTTTCTAAGCTTATTGTGGTATCAAGAGATAGCACAAAACTTAACAATCGTTTTAGTAAGCTTAAATTGAATTATAACATTCTGAGTTATGAAAAGTTTCTATTAGAAGGTGAACTAAAAGCGAGCAGCTCATTCTTTGGTCGCGCAAAAGGCGCATTATCAAATATAAAAAACTTTCGCCGCAAAAGTGCAATTGAAGCTAGGCAACAAGATACGAGCCAAATTGCGACAAGTGAGTACTTCGATATAGAGTGGTATCTTCGAACTTATCCAGATGTTCAAGAATCTGGGATAAATCCAGCTGAACATTACTTATTGTTCGGTGCAACAGAGGCTAGAATGCCCAGCCCTCATTTTGATACAGTTTGGTATTTAGAACGTTATCCTGATGTTAGGGAAAGTGGAATTAATCCACTTTTACATTTTATCAAATATGGACAGACAGAAGGAAGAGTTGCTTCTCCAAAATTACTTGAGCGAGTAGATTTTGAAAAAAAATAATCTGATTTGGATTGGGCCTATAATTGACCTTACACTCTTTGAAAATACAGTATTTTTTTATGATACTGTCTATTTGGTTGGTCAGCCCTTTTATGATATTGCGTCATTGAGCCCACAATGTCGTGAGAAGGTAAAAGTAGAATGTTCAGTTTTGGTAGAAGACAATGATACTTCTCTCTTTGAATGCGAAGCATTAGAAAATATTGCCTATTCGGAAAAAGTTGAATTTTTAGGTAACGAAATTTTAGCGACGAACTCTATCGGTTCTAAGACAATCGCTTTTCCTGAGTACGTGCAAAACATTGGTCTAGAAAAAGAAAGCATTTGCGATATTATGCTGGCCAATCAGTTCATCCCCGCCGAAATTTGGGAAGAGGTTATTGAACAGTTGCCCCTGTTGAACTCTGAGACCTTCTACTACGCCAGCGATCATAGGCTCAATAAATGTATGAACGAAACTAGCGCGGGTGAACTACTCAAAAAGCAACGTTTTTTACGTGGTAAAAAAATGAGTGTTGGTAAGGTTAGTATTTGCAAATTTTACTCGTGCGGCCGTAAACTCATTCAAGAATTTGAATCAAAAATTAAAGTTTTAGAGGAAAAAAACACGGAGTTAGGGGAAAGTGAAATTACGCACCTCAAGTTGTTAAAAGAAAGTAAGTTACAAGGATCCCTTTTGTCCGATAAAAACGCAGAATTACAACGTCTAATCGATGACAAAGATTCGAAGTTATCATTACTTGAAAATAATTTAGAGAAGTTGGCGTTAGAAAACCACCGCATGTTAATAAATCTTTCTAAAGAGTGAAGATATCTATGACGCTTGAACCTTCAGATAACGCAGTGATTGCTATCATGTGTAGTTCAGAGTCTTATTTTGATTTCAAAAGTAGGCTGGACTCGTTTAGTAAATCAATGTTTTTTACTAATAGTAGCTTTTCTATAAGGCTTCTGGACCTTGTATCAAAAGAGCCTGATAAGCCAACAATTGGCGATTTCGAACAAGTGGTGCAGCCCACTCTACCGGAAAACTATCATAAGCCTGTAATTGAATTATGGAAAGTTTTATCAAACTCGAAAGGTAAAGCTTCTTTAAAAGAGCTTTATGAACACCACACTGGAAAAATTTCTGACAAATGGTCTTCGTACCTTAAAGTATATGACGAAGTCCTGTCTCCCTATGCCGAGTCTTCAATATCGCTCTTAGAAATAGGTGTTCAAAATGGTGGCTCTTTAGAGATTTGGCATAAGTATTTTCCAAAGGCGGAAAGACTAATAGGGTGCGATGTAAATCCACAATGTAAAGAACTTTCTTACGACAAAAATAATATAAGCGTTATAGTAGGAGATGCAGGAACATCGGAAGTTTGTAAGGAAATAACAAAACTATGCCCTAAGTTCGATATCATTATCGATGACGGTTCTCATGACTCTAGCGACTGCATTAAAAACCTGCGTAACTACTACAGATATGTAAAGCCTGGTGGGGTTTATATTTTAGAGGATTTACATTGTAGCTACTGGGCAGAATTCGGTGGAGGGCTGTTTGATTCAAAGTCTATTATAAATCGTTTAAAAGAATTTGTTGACTATCCAAATTATGAATTTTGGGGTCATTTGCCAGATAATTTAGCAGAAAAAGAGCGTAGAATCGGTAAGGAAAATTCAGAGTACAGAGATATAGAGTCAATTAGTTTTTATAACTCGATTGTAGTAATAAGGAAAGCTCTTACGCCGATCAGTTTGGTTGGCAAAAGAGTGGTAACTGGCAGCAAAGGGTTAATTACTGGTGACGAATACATAAAGAATAATCATACGGAAATTAATAGAAGATGAGTGACGAACAGCGGCTTTCTAATATAGCTATAATTTTAAAAAGAGCAGACGAGGGCGGGCTTAAAGACGTTTCACAACACTTAGTTTATAAACTAAATACTTTACAATTCAATAGCCAACTTCTTTGTGAACTTTTAACAATATTGGGTATTGATGAGTTTGAACTAAAAAAAAGTAAGTTAGGGGCTTTACGGAAACAAAAAAAATACTTATTTTTAGTTTTTGCATGCGTCGTTCAGGCACAAGAGGCGAAACTTACCGAGAAAGATTTGGCATCCAACTTAGAGTTTTTCCTACAAAGAAGAAATTATGTAGAAGCTTTTTTACTATGCCGACTTGCGTCACATTTAGGATTTGTCAATATTCGTATATATTTGCAGACCTCAGCAATTTGCTGCATGAATACTGGCAATACAGCGCTTTCTATTCATTATTGGCAGGAATATTTTTCTAAATCGCAAGAAAATAACTTTTCGTCGTTGAGAAAACTTAACTTGAGAGATAATAATAACTCGCAAGTTTTTCCAAAAATTGCGAAAGACAGCTATTTGAAAAGAGTTTCGGAAAAAGTATGTGTCTATACAGCGCTCTTTGGTGATTATGATGACCTTCCGCCAATTCTAGAAGGATCAGACCATGTGGAATTTATCTGCTTCACTGATCGAATTCGGGCTACTCCAGGCTGGGAATTTCGTGTCGTTGAGCTAACTGAAAGCAACCCTATCTTAGAAAACCGTAAATACAAAATACTACCGCACGAATTTCTACGAGATTATGATTGCTCACTATATCTTGATTCTAATATCTTCATATTGGCGGATATAACGAAGTTACTTTCTACTTGTATTACTTACCCCTTTGCTGCTTGGGTACATCCTGAGCGATCTGATATTTATGATGAACTGGCAGCTATAATTTCGAGTTTTAGGCACGAACCAAATAAAATGCTAGAGCAGTTTCTTCATTTTCAAAAGGAAGGGGTAAAAAGAAACTCAGGCATGATTGAGGCCTGCTTTCTTTGGAGAGATCATCGAGATTCTTCTGTCTCAGAATTGATGGAAGAATGGTGGGAGTTTATCAAGGATAGGGGAAATAGAGACCAGCCTGGTCTCACAAGCCTAATGGAGCAATTAGGTGTTCGTCCTAGTGTATTTAGAGAAGAGTTCGGTACTACAAGACTAAATGATTTTTTTGTGAAATTGCCACATAAAGGTAATCCGCTTAATACAAAGTTTTGCGACGAAAAGAACGGGGAATCCCCCTCGGTTCTGGCTTCGAAAAAAGTTTACTTTGTTTACCGTGAAAACCAAAAGCAGGTAGCCTCGACTTATATGAGAGGTTATCAGCTATCGGAAATCATTGCGAAAGAAGTTGACTCCCTATCCGTAAATTATGTGAATGAAGAGTACTTATCTTCTATTAAAAATGCCTTAGTAGTAATCACCAAAGGTTTTTTAAAAAAAGCAACTAAAGATGAAATATCACTTCTAAAAGAAAATGGTAATATAATCGCTTTCGATTTTGTAGACGATCCTCCTCGTGAACAATTAGTTGCGATATGTGATGTATTAATTGCGTCATCAATTCAGCAACTCCTATATTACAAGAAGTACTTCCCGTCCAAGCTATCGCACATGATAACGCATCATACTGATCCTGAGATCCCGAACTTGCCTTACAAGACAGATAAGTCTTCCATAGGGTACTTTGGTGAATTAGTTAATGCTAAGTGGCGGGATGATATACCTGACAAGGTAGGCTTTGTATTAACGAATACAAAGACCAGAACTAAGGAATGGATATCAGAACTTGCAAATTACAACTGTCACTATGCGGTTAGAAATCGTAGAGAGATTGATGGTTTCAAACCATTTCTAAAAGGCTTTACGGCAGCCCATTGTAATTCAGCAATCATAATCCCTAAGTCAGAGGGCGACGCGCGATTTTATCTAACTAGTGACTATCCTTATCTTTGTGAAACTGACGAGCTAGATGACGTGCTAGCAACTATTGAGCATTACCACGCTAGTTTTGGTTCGAGCGAGCATCGTTTTGCAATGGATATCATGCGGTCTGTTAAGTACCGTTCGACACCTCAATATATTTCTCGAGAGTTTAAGAAATTACTAAGTTCGTTGTAAGGAGCGATGATGTACCTAGTGACTGGAGCTGCCGGATTTATTGGCTACCACGTTTGTAAGCGATTATTAGAAGAGGGCGAGATTGTCGTTGGAGTCGATAACCTAAATGACTATTACTCAGTAGAACTTAAGTTAGCGCGCTTAAGTAATTTGAGAAATTTCGCCCAATTCGCATTTTTTAAAATAGATATTGCAGATAGGCAGGCAGTAGAAAGGTTATTTCAAGAACATAAATTTGAAAAAGTTATTCATTTAGCTGCACAGGCTGGCGTGCGTTATTCAATTGATAACCCATACGCTTATGCTGATAGCAATTTAATGGGTATGTTGACAATACTAGAGGGATGTAGGCATCACAAAATAAAACATCTTATCTATGCGTCTTCGAGCTCTGTGTATGGAATGAGTGATAAAGTTCCATTTAGTGAAGATGATAGAGTAGACAACCCCGTCTCTTTCTACGCAGCAACGAAGAAAGCAAATGAGGCGATGGTGGCCAGTTACTCAAACTTATATGGATTAAAATGTACGGGTCTTCGCTTCTTTACCGTATATGGCCCATGGGGAAGACCGGATATGGCACCTATGTTGTTTTCAAACTCACTTGTTAATAATAATCCAATAAAAATTTTTAATAATGGAAAGATGCAGAGGGACTTTACCTATATAGACGATATAGTAAAAGCTGTTTTCCGAATTAGTAAAGTAACTTCAGAGAGCAACAGGCACCAAGTTTACAATATTGGAAATGGGAAGCCTGTTGATCTTTTGATGTTTATTAAAACGCTGGAGACTAAATTTAACATCAAAGGGAAATACAAATATCTTGATATGCAGAACGGTGATGTGACGCGCACTTATGCTGATATTTCGAAGTTAGAAAGTTTTATTGAGTGGACGCCAACTACATCGGTGGATGAAGGAGTAAGTAAATTTGTAGACTGGTATACATCCTATTACGGATCGACAAATAAATGAATGATCTTACTCTTTTTGAGGGCAATGACATAAAAGTTACTTTCCATGAAGGAAGTACTAAAAAAATATTAGTGTCTTTTGTTGGAAGGAATCGTAATGAATCTTTCGACAACACTTTCGCAGTAAATTTTGGATTGAAAAATGGTTTTAGTGTTTTGGCAGTCAGGACAGCCAACAACCATTGGTATCAAACACAAGAAATGTATGAAATTGTGAAAATACTGGATGACTTTAAGAGTTCAGAGGTTTTTCTTTATGGCGGTAGTATGGGAGGGTATGGCGCTATTCTATTAAGTAGTATGGTAACTTGGCCTTTAAAGGTCATAGCCTTATCCCCCCAATTTGGAATAAGCCAGGAAGACATCCCTTTTGATAAAAGGTGGATTAATAATTATGACCACACTAAAGCCATTTTTAAAAATTGTAAGTTAAATGCAGCGCATGATTATTTTATCGTTTATGACAACCACCATCGTACAGATACTTGCCACGTCAAGAGGCTTATGGTTAGTAATGCGAAGGCGGTAGTTTGTCCAATAAAAATTCCTTTTGCTGGGCATGTTGTCGGCGACTTTTCTGCTGCTTTCTTGGGGAATATAGTAAAAAGTATTTTCAACAGCTCTTTATCTCTAAGCGAAGTTAATAAAAAGAGAAAGGAGTTAAGAATAGAAAGTTCTGTTTATATGATGAATCTTGTGAAATCGCTTTTTGATAAAGGTAAAAATCAAAAGGCACTACATTTTCTTGAGAAATATGGAGATATAATAGACGATCAGGATTTTATATCTCTCTTTCGCTCACGGATCTATATGCGAATGAAAAAAAACATGTTGGCTTTATATTTTGCGAGAGTGAACTTAAATCTTGAAAGTGAAGAGAGGTTGAGACATTTAATAAGTGTATATAAACATCTTAACTGGACTTATGAAACTGAGCTTTTTTCTAATATATTAATAAAACAAACAGACGCCTCTAAAAGAACTTTAGATTTTCTAAATAGGTAAAACGTAGAAGTTTTCTATATTTGAAAAGCAAGATTGAAAAATCTAAAAGGAATAATTTTGGAGTTACTATGAAGCTTTGGATAAAAAAAAATCCAGATTTAATTAATATGAAAAATACTTTATTTTTGGCATTTGAGTAGAAACAAATGAACAACAGCACTCGATGTGAGGAGCTATTGTCTACTTCCCCTAAACTGAGACAGGCTTAATTGGAGTTTTCTGTAATTATTAATGCAGGAGACGACTATGAAAAAGTCACGCTACACAGAATCTCAGATCATTGGGGTGTTAAAAGAAGTTGAAGCTGGCATGAAGGTTGAGGAGGTATGCCGTCAACAAGGTATCAGCAGTGCAACTTACTACAATTGGAAATCTATGTACGGCGGCATGGAAGTGTCTGACGTAAAACGATTGAAAGAGCTTGAAGAAGAGAATGCTAAGCTCAAAAGGATGTTTGCCTATGTACGCTTTGAAAAAATAATGCCATTAAGGAACTTGTCGCAGAAAAGGGTTGTTGACAGCAGAGAAGCGAGAATGCGTCAGCATCCTAGTTGATGCGGGACTAAGTATCGTAAAGGCCTGTCTGTTTGTTGGTATTGGCCGTGCGACCTTTTTTCGTCCAGAGAGAGACTGGCGCAAGGTAGATGCTGCTGTCATTGATGTTGTCAATGCGGTCTTGGAGAAGTCGCCACGAGCAGGCTTCTGGAAGTGTTTTGGCTGAATGCGGTTCAAAGTCTTCCCCTTTGATCACAAGAGCGTCTATCGCGTTTACTGCCAAATGGGATTGAATCTGAGGCGCAGAACTAAACGGGTACTGCCCAAACGAATAGCTCAGCCATTAGAAGTGCTGGAGCAGGCAAACCACCAATGGGCGTTGGACTTTATGCATGACACTTTATATTGCGGTAAAGGTTCAGAACACTGAATGTATTGGATGAAGGGACGCGAGAGTGCCTCGCTATTGAAGTCGATACGTCTTTGCCCGCTGGCCGTGTCATACGCGTGTTAGAACAGCTTAAGTCTGAGCGAGGATTACTAACTCAAATACGTATGAATAATAGCCCAGAGCTAATTTCGGCGACGCTTACGGATTGGTGTGAATCCAATAATATTGAACTGGTATATATTGAGTCAGGTAAACCGCAGCAAAATGGCTTCGTAGAGGGCTTTAACGGTTCATTCCGCAGAGAGTTCCTTGATGCTAACTTGTTTGAAAATCTCAATCAGGTAGGAGAAATGGCTTGGTTCTGGCGACTGGCTCATTAACGGGAAAGTGGACAGTTCCCCATTCTAGTTCCTAATAGATGATACTACATTCATAAAACACCTAATCAAACTAAGCTAAGAAAATTATTTACAAATGGTATGCCACAAGAAGCGGTGTGAAAAAACGCCAGTTCAGAGCTGCAGCATTTCATTGGTTTACAGTTTTATTTTTGCTAACATGATTGCTTAAAATGCTTAGTGCAAAAGCTTATATCGGGTAGTAAAACGAGTACTATTGAAGGTTCGTTACAAATCTTATGTTTTAAAAGAAGATGACCAAAAAGTGCTCACCTAATGGTGGCGAATAATTTAACGTTAATTGAATGGTAGATTAATGTATGAGTTACTGATTTTAAGAGTCAATGTTTAAAATTCACGCTTGTCAGATTTTAAATTTGCATGTCGGGCGAAAGTCTATTCGAAGGCTTCTTAGATTACTGTGAAATCAATAGCTTTGCCAGGGAGACCATTTCATTTGTGAACGAATGACTTTTCAATGGCGCCCATCCAATTTATTGAAGTAGTAGAAATCCGCTCTCACAACACAAAAAGTACTAAATGAAAAACACAAAAATACATGTAGAAAAACAAGCTGTTGCCATGAGGTTAGAGCAATTAGAGAATGAAAACGAGCTCCTGATGCAAAAGCTAGCAGATTCTGAGAGAGCAAAAAAGCTAGTAGAATTTCAGTTAGAAAGTTCGATAGATCAGTTGATATTACTCCAAAATAGATACGCTCGTATAATTCAATCGTCGTTAAATCTAGAGAAAGACTTAGAAAAACTTCGAGTAAAGCATGCTATATCATTAAATAACAATGAAGAAATAAACAGGTCAATTGCGAGATACCTGTTCAAACCTTTTTTTTGGTTAGAAAAGTTGCTTACCAAGCGGAATAAGATTTCTGAAGACATCTATATAATAAAATTTTCAAATTTATTTGATAAAAGTTGGTATTTGAACGCTTACCCAGATGTTGGAGAGAGTAAAGTCGACCCTGCTTATCACTACTTAAAGTTTGGTTGGAAAGAAGGTAGACAGCCTAGCCCATTGTTTAATGGGGATTCTTATTTAGAGCAAAATAAGGACGTTCAATTGCAAGGCATAAACCCGTTATTACACTATCTGAAGTTTGGCATTGAAGAAGGCCGAAAGATAACACCTACAAAATAATATTAGCCTTGACTTCCCTGGGTTTGCCGCTATTAACCGAATAACGCTATTCATTATTATTTTTTAGCCTAAAGCAAGCTATTCCAGCACAACGTAGATTTACAATTACATTCGGGATATTAAATGACTTTTCTTGAAAAAGGTAACAAAGCACTCGTTAATAAAGATTATAAAGAGGCTTTAAATTTTTATAATCAGGCGATTGAAGAAAACCCTGCTCTAAGAGAGATATTGGAATTTAATGTTAATTTAGCTCAAAGAGAGTTAGTTGCCAGAGGAGAGCTACCGGTAAACTCCACACACCTCTCACGTAAGAGTGATGATGACAAAAAGGCAATAATTAAGGCCTATCTTGAATACAAGAAAAAACGTAGAGCTTCAGTGGCTGTTTATATGGCAATTACTGGTGGATATGACAATTTAATCTTACCTGATGAACTTGTGTTTGACTGGGATTACGTATTGTTTACCGACGCTGAGGTCGAGGGCGTATATCCTTTCGATGTTAGGCGGCCGGCTACTATTGATTATGATACGGTTAGAACGGCACGGTATCATAAGTTAAATCCCCATAAAGTATTAAGTGAATACAAATACACTATTTGGATTGATGGCAATATCCAACTGAAAAGTGGTTACTTTAGGCAGCTTATTGAGGAAGAGATTCAACTAAAAACTAAGCTTTTAATGAGACAGCACCCCGACCGAAACTGTACTTATGACGAAATTATGAAGTGTCGTGAGTTACTGAAAGATGATTTTGGTTTAATGAGTCGTCAACTTGCTAAGTATGAATCAGAAGGCTTTGCGAGAAACAACGGGCTATATGAGACTAATGTTATTTTCAGAGATAATCAAGATAATCAGGTTAAGTATTTCAATGAAGTTTGGTGGAATGAGTTAAGTAAATGGTCTAGAAGAGATCAGCTATCTTGTGTATATGCGCTAAAAAAAGCAAATATCAACCCAGCTCTATTTCCAGAAGATGTTGACATAAGAGATTCTAATAATAAGTACTATGCTTTATTCCCTCATAGCCAAAATTTGAGCAAAAAGCTTAAAAGCTATAAGCCAGAGTCATGTTACAAATTCAATATTAAAAGCAATAGTCTGAAAAATAGCTTTCAATACAATATAAGTAATAAGGATTATTCACTTTCAAAAGCACCTTATAAGCCAAAAAGAGCATTTCTTAATGCCAGAAATTTAGGTTTTTATCAGGAAGGCATTAAAGAATTAAAAGATCTTACAAAAAACAGTAATAAGAAAGAGAGAAATTGGGCCAGTTGGCTTCTAGGGATGTTATTAGCTGACTTGGAAGGAACTAAAGATAGAGCGGACGCTGAATTTTATTTATCCACATCTGACTTGCATGCGGAATGTCCTGGTTTTGATATCTATAAAAAATTCATGCTTAATGAACTTGGGAAAGGCCAGATTCCAATAGTTCATGATGACGAGTTGGAAAAGGATGTAGACCTTTTATCACAAGCAATATCATTTGAACTCACTCTTCCGAATAAAATAAAACTTTTTAATGTAATATTTGAAAAGTACGGGCTTCAAAGAGTTAGGGTTTTAGGCGAGAGCAATAGTTACCTTGACAACCTATACCCAGAAAGCCCTATTAAGCGGGGTGACTTTAGAAAAGGCGGATATAAAGTCACAATTATTATCCCCTGCTACAAATGTTCGCATAGCATATCTACAACCTTGTATTCTCTCATGATGCAGACTTGGTTAAATCTCGAGATTATTCTCGTAGACGACTGCAGTCCGGACGATACTCATGTTGTACTCAAAAAGTTCGCGAGATTAGATAACCGCATAAAGGTTATACAGACCGACAGTAATTCAGGCCCGTATGTAGCTCGAAATGCTGCCTTGAATCTTGCTACTGGTGACTTAGTAACGGTCTGCGATTCCGATGATTGGTGTCACCCCGAAAAGATTGAATATCAAGTTCGGCATTTTGAGCGTAACTCCGACATCGTCGCCAATTGTGCTAGTTGGGTACGTTGTGATGAAAGATTCAACTTTATAAGAAGAGGTCAGCCGTTTTACAAACACCTTAATATATCTTCGCTTATGTTTAAAAGAGAAGAAGTTTTGAATGTATTAGGGGGATGGGATGAAGTTCGTTTTGCCGCAGACGGTGAGTTTTATAAAAGGTTAATTAAAGCTTTTGGAAAAAACAGGGTCTGTGAACTGGATGGTGTCACCTCTATTGGAAGGGTGGAGTTATCCTCGCTAACGAACAGCTCTTTCTTCGGGTATGACGGCTTCCCGTATGGTGCGCGATTAGAGTATCTGCAAAGTTATGAATATTGGCATCAAATGAAGAACTGCGTTGAACATTTATTTTATGACATTAATAACGAAAAGCGTTGCTTCCCCGTTCCTCGTCCAATGTTGCCGAGCTATGTTTCCGAGGAAATTGCAAAATTCGATACTGTGATAGCGGGGGATTTAAGGGACCCAGAGATAGAAAACGTTATCTTGGATCTTATCTATAAAGAAGAAAGTAGCGAAAACTCCTGGACACTAGTTCAAGTAAGCTCTCCAAAAATTGATGCGCGTTTAAAAGTTTCGACAAAAATTCGAACACAATTAACTAAGTATAATAAATGCCTATCAGTTTACGGTGAGCAATTGAGCTGCCAGCAAATTTACTTTATAGAAAATGGAATTAACGAAGTATATTCTAGCTACCTTCCTAAAATTTCGGCTAATGAACTAAGCGTAATTGTATGCAGCAAGACGGAAAAATTTAGCCTATCGAATGCTACCTTGTTTACAAGCCTAGGTGATTTGTTTGATTTCAAAACCAAAAGAATCCTTTATTTTTCCTCTAGCGTTATTCCACAAGACGTCTCCAAAGATTGCGTAGACTTTTTATTTGAAGAAATTGTTAGCTTGAATATGAGCGAACTAGATACTACAGAACTTCGTGTTTCTCCTTCAATATCCATAGTTATGCCATGTATTGATGAAGAATTAGGACACAAAACAGCACAAATATTATCTTCACGCGCAGGTACAGGGTGTTCGGTTATCATCGCAATGGATGATATAAGGGGCGGATTTATGTCTACATTAAATTCTGTCGCTGCTAAGTGTGATTCCCGCTTTATTGTTTTTGTAGCCCAAGATGCTTTCCCCGGAAGAGATTGGCTTAAAATCGCTTTAGAAAGTATCGAAAATGAAGAAGCTGGCTTATTAGCGTTTAATGATGGGAAGTGGTTTGGTCGTATTGCTTCTTTTGGAATGGTCCGTAAGTCTTGGATTAAAAAGTTTTATGAAAATGCTATTTTGAACCCTTACTATAAAGCGCACAAAGCGGACAATGAAATAACTGTGTTGGCAAAGTTAGATGGCCGCTTTGTTTATGAGCCAAACAGTACATTAATAGAGGTGGACTACCGTAAAGACGCTGGAGGTTCTAATCCAGAAGATGATGAAAGATTCAGAGAAAGGTTTAATAACCAACTTACACAATTTTTTCCTAAGGATAGAATAGAATCCTTTCGAAAAGAATATAAAGTGAAAAAGGGCGATGCCTGAACAAGCTAAAAAAAGTGAAAAATGTTTTCGCTTTGCGAGTAAGTTACCATCAATCTAAAGATTGAATTATTTGATAAATTTTTAAGGTTTAAAATGCAAAAGAAGCAAATCCTTTTTTTTACTTGCGCTGTTGGGTTTCATGAGAATTTTTTGATCCCCTACACTTACTTTGCCAAAAAAAGTAACGAAAATGCAAAGTTTGAATACATTGTAGAAGATATTTCTAAGTTTAAAGAAAAACATCAGTATTCTATAGAATGGTTATCGCTTAACCTAGGTGTAGAAATCGTTCTTAGAGAAACTTCTGAATGTCTGACAAAACCAAAAATGGTAAATAGCTATAGGTTTATTATGGAGCCTAAAACTAAAGCTGAATATACCTACATTGGGGACGTTGATATCATGATTTTAGAGGATATATATGACGTTCACAAACCTGTTTTCGAGGCAGGACATCCTTATTCTAATATTATAAGAAAAAACACTCAACGGTTAACTGGCCTTCACTTTGTAAAGAATGATGAATACTACCCACTTCCTGAAGTTAACGATTTGGTGTCAACAATATCAAACGATGAGGCTATACTTTATGCTATCGCAAAGCGTAAAGGTATTTTGATCGAATCGGATGTAAATGAAGCTTTGGGCGTTAAGAGGCCTTTGCATGGAATACACATGTCCTTAAATAGGTTGCCCTTCTCTTACAATAGTGAGCGGGTAAGCTGGGGTATTCAATACAAACATATAGAACAAGTTAAGAAAATTTTTGATACTTCTGAATTTAGCGATTTTAATAAAACGTTATATAAAGGTTCTTCCTCGATTATTACAAATTTAATCGTGATTTCAGAAGGGATAATGTCGCTAGGGAAGAGTTTTTGGAACGATAAACATTTTGTTCGAAATTAATTTTCTTTTTATATTGGAAGGCCTAAAAAGTAACTCTTGCACCATTTTTTTATGCATACAGAGTTTTACTTTTACATTGAAAAATTCAAAATGAAGCAATTAAATATTTTAGCTAGTATAAAAGATCCGACAGCGAAGCACGGAAATCTTGGCGACATGTTTGGTTATCTTTTGTTAGAGCACTATTGTGCCCAATACTCCGTAAACATAAATCGTATTGGTGTTCACGAAAAAATCCCTGAAGATACCTATGCTTTTGTAGGAAGTATTATTCATCTTTGCCATAAAAAAGTTAAAGAACAAGGCGATGGCTGTTCTATAAACGTGTTGGGGTGCGGATTAATAAAGGAAGATAAAATTCCTTATAATAAGAACCTGCGTTTCTTGGGTGTACGTGGCCCAAAGACGAGTAACTTGTTACCAGAAGACGCCGATGTTATTTCTGATCCCGGATTACTAATATCCAAAATTTTTAAACTTCCTTATAATACTCAAACAGAAGAAGTAGGCTTTATTATACATAGCGTTGATAGGAAAGCTTTTTTTGAGATGTTTCCAAGTGCAAAGAACAACCTCATTGATAATTATAAAGCCCCTCATGAGTTCTTAGAGCAGTTGTCGAGATATAAATATGTCGTGTCGAGTAGTCTGCACGGAGTAATATTTTGTCACGCATATGGTATCCCTGTTTGCTCGATTAAGGTTACTGAAAAAATTACTGGTGGCGACTTTAAATATACTGATTACTACCAATCGATAGGGAATACTCAATTTGCAACTAGGCATACAATAGATGAAAGTACGAATTTTCGCGATTTAGTAGCGAAGGAGTGGCAGCCCGAAAAAGCGAATATAGAAAAAATACAAAACAAGCAAAAGAGCTTGATAATAAACGTTCTGAAGAGCTTGTAAACGTTGAGTAAAATTAGTGAGACCTTCCTTTAATATAGTAAGCAATTCGAAGAAATAGAAATTTACGTTCTAAGACCGAAAGCGTTCGGCAACTGAAATATACGTGCCATTTTTTTGTGTTCATGCCTTGCCCCACACGTCAAAGTGGGGCGAATTGATCTATGAGAATCGCGGAAGTCTACCGCCAGCAACTTACCGAGTAGAACTAGAAAACTTTAGTTCAGCACTGTCTCATTAAAGGGAAAGAGGAGAACATCAGTATATTAAAACTTGTTCAACAACCTGCAAGATATCTTCAATGCTATTCGTGTTAATAGAGTTATTAGTAGAGGCAGGAAGAATCCCATTTGCAAGTTTTTCAGCAACAATATCTTTGATAGACACCGATGTTGATGGAGCTTTAACTAAAAATCGAGCGTTGGATTGAGCTACCAGATATTTAGGCTCAAGTTTTGCTAGAATGCTTAGGTCTATACTACCGGCGGTATGAAAAAATATTACTTTGCGAAAGACTCGATTAAGATAATTGAACATTGAGTAAGACGATGAGGAACCGAAGAGCAACAGTGTCTCATTCATCAATGCGTTGCTATTGTAAATGAACATTGTCCTTCCAAAGTTTGGTAGGCCATTATCATACACGATATTATTTCTATAATTGAAGCTAGTTAGAATCTGTTCTAAATACGTCTGTGGTGGAAATAACTTGTTTCCTAAATCTCCTCCAACTTCTTTCTCCTTGTATGTGTCTTTTGAAAATATCTCTCGCAATTCTTTACGGCTGATACCTAAACTTACGCAAAGGTCAATACTAGCTAGCATTGCTCCGTGTGAATTCCAATGTGTATCGCAGACTCTGAACGTATTTTGGGGTGACTGTTTTAAAGTGTCTGTCAGAGATAATAAATTGAATCCAGGGGGCGCTATTTTTTCAATTTGTTCTAATGGCGTATTTTTGAGGTTTTTAATTGGGTACTTATCTCGTAGCACGTACTCTTTTGAAGGTGCTACTAAAAAAACTGATGTCAAGTTATGAGTTTTTGATATAGATTGAAAGTTTTCCATATACTCAAGCCATGCTTTCTTAATGTGTCTCGAAAGCTTCACTTTTCCTTGAAATTGATCGACGCTTTTATTTGTATCGTTGTCTAAGAAAAGCCAATTGTCTTCGCCTTTAATTACTTCAAAAGCACCTTTAATATGCCCGTTGTAAAGAGGCGTAAGAATACTTTCTGAAATTAATGCTATTGTAAATTTATCAGAAATAAGCTTTATGGCATGCTTAAAACCATAATGTTGTCGCTTCTCTAGCTTTTCATTTTTTTGAACTATTTTATTTTCTACATCAATCCTAGACTCATTTCTTGTCAGCTTATCTACTCGGTCACCGTGCAAGACTACTAGTTCACCGCTGACATTTTTATGGTTAACTAACCAACCGCTAAACTCTAAACAACATTTATCTAAATCTTTATAGTCAAATCTTAAGTTATCGATAGGACGATCAAGGCACCACAGAAAACGATCTGAAAGTTTATGTGAAAGGGGCTCAATAGATAAGGAGTATTGTGACATAAAGTGTTTTCTTATAAGTAGTTTGTTACGAATTCATAAAGGTTGATAAAAAATGCTATAGATACCTTATAGAAAATCTAATTTTATCTTATAGACCTGAGTTCAATCTTTCAGTAACTATTTAAGTGTTAATAATATCATTAAGAGGGAGGGTATGTCGTTTAAAAGCATGAGTAGAACCAGTGGGGGGCAAGTCTTACGCAAAGTTTCCAAAGAGTGCCAAAAGGTCCTTACCAAGAACGCTTCTTAACCGCTCTTAATGTTTGAAAGGATACCTTTCCTCAATCATACTTATTTTTTTAACTTGCAAAAATCGAGTTGGCGAAATTACGTGTGGCCGTTTCCGTATTGCATTATGCATCGAGTGGCTATGTATAAGCTTTTTTACTAATTCGTTCACAATAATAGTAACACCTTCTGCTTATCTAACAAACTGAGCGTACTAAAAATCGCAACTAGCTTTTCTATTGTTTTCATTTCATCATTGAGTTCCTTTACTTTTAACCTAAGTTATTTTCACTTCTTGGAAGTATAAGTTAAAAGTAAATGACGATTACTGAAAAGTGAGTACTTTTATGGCATCATGGCAAAATAATGAAGTTAAGGTTAATGATGGTATTGAGAGCATATAAAAGAAGACTTGCTAGCACGTATAGAAGGTTAGTTACCGAACCAAAACTCTTGAGTGCTCTCAAGCGAGAAAAGTTACTAGACAGCAAATGGTACCTTAATGAAAATCCAGATGTAGCAGAAGCTAATCTATGCCCAAATTTGCATTTTATACGATTCGGGGTTTTAGAGGGAAGGCTTCCAAACCGAGGCTTTAATGCGAAGAAAGTCACTGAGCAGATAAAAGATTCTAGTCCAGAATTATCAAGCTTATTGAGAGAAAACCTTAGCGCTTTCCCTCCCTCATATGAGAACGTGTCATTTACCGAGAATTCTCACTTTTCGATATATGAACAACTAGACTTCCCGAAAGTTGACGTCGTACGTTCAATAAATAAACGGTACCTCGAAGCTCATGTATCGATAATTATTCCAGTTTATAATGCCTTTTCAGAAACACGTAAATGCTTAGATTCTATTTTACGCGCTGAGACACCTCACACTAGTGTTATTGTTATTAACGATGCGAGTCCAGAAGGTGGCTTTGAACCGCTGGCCAGCGAATATGCAAGTGATGAATTCAACTTTTTAGAAAATACTCAAAACCTTGGCTTCAGTGGAACAATAAACAAAGGTATCAACTACGCGCGTAAACTTCGTCCTGATAGCGATATTCTTATATTAAACTCTGATACTATCGTAAGTCGTTGGTGGCTCAGAGAATTAAAACTCGTAGCGATGAGTAGCAGTGAGATTGGAACTGTTACGGCTGTATCCAATGCAGCAGGTCCCTTTAGTGTACATACATTTTCTTCTACGCCCTCTTTAAGCGAAATTAACGATGTTGCCGGCGCCTTGAGAGAGAAGGCTCCTTTGGTTAGTCCACCTCTGCCAACGGGACATGGGTTCTGTATGTATGTCAAAGGTGAACTCATAGAGGACATAGGGGTTTTCGACAGCCAATCATTTCCAAAAGGATATGGTGAAGAAAATGACTTCTGTATGAGAGCGGTTAAAAAAGGGTGGAAAAACACGTTTGCAGCTAGAAGTTTTGTTTACCACAAACAAAATGCAAGCTTTAAAGAGCAGAAGGCTAATTTAATATCTATTGGGAGAGCAAAAGTAGATTCACTTCATCCCGAGTATAGTAAGTTGCTAAACCGAACCTTTAATTCCAATGCATATAAATCTTTCATATCATATTTAAGCTTCGTTACTCAAATAAATGCACCAACGTCTCAGCCATTGCCTAAAATACTTTACGTTATTTCGACGGAAACAGGGGGGACTCCCCAAACGAATTTGGATTTAATGAAACAAGTTTCCGAGGAGTATGAATGTTACTTGCTCGTCTCTAACTCTAAAACTGTGAAATTGTTTGTGCTGCAAGAGAGCAACTTAAAGTTGATCCAACTACATGAGTTACATGAAAAAATTCACCCTTCTATTCATGTAAGCGCAGAGTATGACGCTGTGGTTTCAAACTGGATTGGTTTGTTAAATATTAGTTTGGTGCACATTCGCCATATTGGTTGGCATAGCTTCGGTCTCATTGAATATTCACATAACTATGGAATACCTATAGTATTCAGCTTTCACGACTTTTATACGGTATGCCCTACGGTAAAGCTTTTAGATGGTGACAAGCAGTATTGTGGTGGTGCGTGCAGTGATGCGAGCAAACCTTGCCTTCCAGAGCTATGGCCTGCAAAGCAGCTTTCTAACTTGAATGATTTCGAAGTGTATATATGGCAGCGCAGATTTAGAAAGTACTTATGCTATATCTCAAACTTCGTTACTACAAGCGAATCGACAAAAGAAGTAATTTCTAATGTGTATCCGACGATTTCCCCTGATAATTTTCATGTTATTCCGCATGGGCGAGACTTTGTTGAGTTTACTCAACTAGCCAAATATCCAAGCAAAAATAAGAAGTTCAGGCTAGTCTGCCCCGGAAATATAAATGTTGCTAAGGGGTTGGCATATATAAATGAGCTCGCAGAGGAAGCTTCAGATATATTGGAAATTCATATTGTTGGAAAAGTATCCAATGAAGTGCAGCTTTCTTCAAAGTTGATTCTTCATGGTGAGTATGAACGTGAGCAATTAAAGGATATCATCACAAAAATCGAACCATCTTTCGGTGGTGTTTTTTCCATATGGCCGGAAACCTGGTGTCATACAGTAACCGAATTGCTTTCATGCGGCGTTCCTTTATTTACGTTTGGAATGGGTGCTATTGAAGAAAGAGTCAGAAGAGGAAATTTTGGGTGGATATTACGAAGCAATAAGCCAATTGATTTAGCTAATAAATTATCTGATACTTCATTTAATATTGAGTGGGAAGATAAAGTGTTAAACGTCTTGAAATGGCAAAGTGGAGAGGGATTGACTTTATCCTCTCATCATATGGCATCCCAATATTTAGATATCTATAAAAACTTAATTTGAATGGGCTAAAGGTATTATTTTGAGAAAAGGAATTATTTTGGCGGGCGGATCTGGCACACGCTTACATCCGTTAACTAAGGTAGTAAGTAAGCAGTTAATGCCTGTTTACGACAAGCCGATGATTTTTTATCCATTAACAACGTTAATGATGTCGGGTATTCGTGATGTACTTATTATCACCACACCTGAAGAACAGCAGCGATTTATCGACCTTATCGGTGATGGCTCGGCATTAGGAATGAATATTCAGTACGCGGTTCAGCCTTCGCCAGATGGTTTGGCACAAGCTTTTCTTATAGGTAAAGAGTTCATTGGAAATGATAGCTGTTCATTGGTTCTTGGTGACAACATTTATTATGGCCACGATTTAAAATTATCGCTGCAGAATGCGTTTAAACAAGAGCACGGTGCAACGGTGTTTGGTTATCACGTCAATGACCCTGAACGCTATGGTGTAGTAGATTTTGACGATAACTGGAATGCACTTTCTATAGAAGAAAAGCCTGCTGTTCCCAAATCAAACTATGCGGTAACAGGTCTGTATTACTACGACAATCGCGTAGTGGATTTTGCTAAAGAAGTTAAGCCATCGCCGCGTGGTGAACTCGAAATTACTGACTTGAACAACTTATACCTTCAAGATGGAAGTTTGAAAGTAGAGCTAATGGGGCGCGGTTCAGCATGGTTGGATACAGGTACACTTGACTCTTTGCTCGAAGCGGCAAACTTTGTAGCAGCTATTGAAAAACGCCAAGGCTTGAAAGTATGTTGCCCTGAAGAGGTGGCTTACAGAATGGGCTATATCAACGCTGAGCAACTTGAAAAGTTGGCGGCACCGCTTAAGAAAAGCGGGTATGGCGATTACCTGCTTAAAGTGATCAATGATAGAGTTAAGATCTAGCTTCATATCAAATTCTAAAAGGTGGCATTGCCACCTTTCTTCTTATTTCAAATTGCCAGTTTGTACGGAAAGTAAATGCAAGTAATTAAAACAGACATCCCTGCTGTAAAAATCATCGAGCCTAAAGTATTTGGTGACGAGCGAGGTTTTTTTCTAGAAACCTTTCGCACCGACTGGTTTAAGAAAGAATGTGCAGATGTAGATTTTGTTCAGGATAACCATTCTAAATCTAGCCAAGGTATTCTTCGTGGCCTCCATTATCAAATGGAGCAAACCCAAGGCAAATTAGTACGTGTAGTCAGCGGTGAAGTATACGATGTAGCCGTAGATATGCGTAAAGACTCACCTACATACGGTAAGTGGGTTGGAGTAATACTTTCTGCCGAAAATAAACGTCAGTTATGGGTACCTGCAGGCTTTGCGCACGGATTCTACGTAACCAGCGAATCAGCAGAGTTCGTGTACAAGTGTACCGACTATTACCACCCGGAATCTGAAATATCAGTTAAGTACGACGACCCTACATTAAATATCGACTGGCCATTAGTAAATGGTGAGAAGCCTTCTCTATCAGGTAAAGATGAGGCGGGCTTGGCATTTGTAGACGCACCTACGTTTTAATTGTTATCGGTTTTTCACTGACTTTTTATAGAGTACTAGCGATTAATGAATATTGTAATTATAGGTAAGTCTGGGCAGCTAGCGTTTGAGCTTTCTCGTGAGCTAGAAAATAGCGAGCATAAGGTTACGTTTTTAGGGCGCGACGATATTGATATTACGAATGCCTCTAATATTGAAGAAAACTTATCGCCTTTATCAGCCGATGTTTTAATAAACGCGTCTGCCTATACAGCTGTTGATAAAGCGGAAGAAGATACCGAAGCGTGTAATGCCATTAATGCGTTAGCTGTACAGAATTTAGCAAAATTCTGTAAAGCAAACGGCGCTTTTATGGTTCATGTGTCTACCGACTATGTATTTAACGGTCACAAAGGTTCGCCTTATCTCACGGACGACCCTATCGAGCCGCAAGGTGCTTACGGCAAGTCGAAAGCAGAAGGCGAAAAAGCACTGCTTGAAATACTACCTGATGCTAGCTGTCTAATTCGCACTGCTTGGGTTTACTCTTCGCATGGTAATAACTTTGTGAAAACCATGCTGCGTTTGATGGCAGATAAACCTCAGTTAGGCGTAATAGATGACCAAATAGGCACACCCACGTGGGCTAAGGGTTTGGCTGAAGCTTGTGTTTCTGCCGCTTTGAATAAAACCAGTGGCGTGTATCACTGGACTGATGAAGGTGTAGCTAGTTGGTACGACTTTGCGCTGGCTATTCAAGAACTAGGTGTTGAGAAAGGTTTGCTAGATAAATCGATTCCAGTATTACCTATACCGTCAAGCCAATACCCAACACCTGCAAAACGTCCGCATTACAGTGTATTAGACAAGCAAACCGCACGCGAAGCGTTTGCGGCGTGTAAGCCTACTCACTGGCGCAAGCAATTAGCCAGCATGTTAGACGAATTGAAAGCGTAAGCGACAAGAACAAGATTATACTTTTGGTAAAAAGAAAATGAGTAAAACGATTTTAGTAACAGGTGGCGCGGGCTTTATTGGCTCAGCAGTAGTTCGCCATCTTATAAACGATACAGACCACACTGTGGTTAACTTAGATAAGCTAACTTACGCGGGAAATTTAGAATCACTAACACCTGTTTCAGATAGCGACCGCTACAACTTTGAACAAGTTGATATCTGTGATGCTGAAGAAGTAAAGCGCGTGTTAAACACGCACCAGCCAGATATCATTATGCATCTTGCGGCAGAGTCTCATGTAGACCGTTCAATTGACGGGCCTGGCGAGTTTATTCAAACCAATGTAGTTGGTACGTATACCTTGCTTGAACAAGCAAGAGCGTATTGGTCAGCACTGGAAGGCGATAAAAAAGCTGGGTTTAAGTTTCATCATATTTCTACTGACGAAGTATACGGAGACCTTCCGCACCCAGATGAAGTAGAGCCAGGCACAGAGCTTCCGCTCTTTACGGAAACTACCCCGTATGCACCAAGCTCGCCATACTCAGCAAGTAAAGCAAGTTCAGATCAGCTAGTGCGTTCGTGGCTTCGCACTTACAAGCTGCCAACGCTTGTAACTAATTGCTCGAACAATTACGGTCCGTATCACTTCCCAGAAAAGCTTATTCCGTTAGTAATTCTAAATGCGCTAGCTGGAAAGCCGTTACCTGTATATGGTAAAGGTAATCAAATTCGTGATTGGTTGTATGTTGAAGACCATGCTCGTGCATTGGTTGTGGTTGCACTAAACGGTGAAATTGGTGAAACCTATAACATTGGTGGTCACAACGAAAAGCAGAACATTGAAGTAGTGCAAACTATCTGTTCAATTCTGGATGAAGTTAAGCCAAAAGATAGCAAATACGCTGATCAAATTACCTACGTTCAAGACCGTCCAGGGCACGATATGCGCTACGCTATTGATGCTAGCAAAATTGAGCGTGAGCTTGGATGGAAGCCAGAAGAAACGTTTGAAAGCGGTATTCGCAAAACCGTTGAGTGGTATTTAGCGAACGAAGGCTGGTGGAAGGCCGTTCTTGACGGTAGCTATCAAGGCGAGCGTTTAGGTACTGGAAGCTGATACCCATACAAATTTACAAGTGTTAAACTACCAAGCCGCTTTAAACAAAGCGGCTTTCTTTATTTTTAAGGCCCTAAATAGTCTACATGAAAAAAATTGCTATGCGGTCAGTGCGAGCCGCCCTTCAACTTATTCCTAAAAATTTAAAAGACAAGCTTAAACAAAACGAACGTTTAACTGGTTTGTATGTAAGGTCGGTAAGAAAGTCTGGGCTATTTTTCGATGCTCCAACGCCTAAACAAACGCAGGCGTTGTACAATCATTGGCTTGAAGCAAATGAGTCTGCTTTTTCAAAGCCAGCAGCCAAGATTGATGGATGGCAAGCTATAGTATTTGGCACCGACAATCTGAGTTTCACTCAAGAAAAAGTTAAGTCCCTTGGTGCTGAAACTTGCTTAATAATAGGGGAATCGGATCTAGATGTTTTAGACAAGCAAATTTCACAACTCAATAACCAGTTACCCACGCTATTGCTAAACGGTGGTGATTTGTTAGAAAAAACTGCTATAAGCCATTTATGTGAAGCTTTGAAAGAAAGCGACTTAGTTTATTGTGATACTGATGAGCTGGATAATAATGGGGCCAAATCATCACCAAGGTTTCTACCCGATTGTAACCCTGAGCTTCAATTTTCTACCGCTTATATTAATACTGGGGTAATGATCAAAACAGTGCTTTTAAAGTCGCTACACATTACTAACCAAACAACAATTGCAGAGATAGTTACAGAGCTTTCCCTTACTAACAAAAATTTGGCTATTGATCATCTGCCGCTGCCCTTAGTGCACCTATTGCCAAATAAAGACGGTGAGTCAGATACGCTGGAGCGTGTTAAAACAGTGATAGAAAAGCACGCAAAAGCGAAAGTGGAAATAGACGAGCAATATAGCGTCAACCGGTTATGTTGGCCCAATAGTAATCCCTTGGTAAGCCTGATCATTCCCACCAAAAATGGGAAAGCCTTGGTTAAAGCATGTATCGAGTCAATCCTAGAGAAAACCACCTATCAAAATTACGAAATACTGCTTATAGACAACGGCTCTGATGAACAGGAAAGTATCAAATATTTTACCTACTTAGATACATTGGAAAAAGTAAGAGTCCTTAGTTACCCAGCGCCATTTAACTATTCAGCAATTAATAACTTTGGGGTTGAACATGCGAAAGGCTCCATTCTTGGGCTAATTAATAACGATATTGAAGTTATATCGCCTGATTGGCTTACTTATATGGTGGGGCATGCAGAGCGCGAAGATGTTGGCTGTGTTGGTGCAAAGCTGCTTTATTCTGATACACGGATACAACACGCGGGTGTTGTTTTAGGCTACGGTGGTGGCGCTGGCCATGCTCATAAGAACTTTCCGCGTTTTCATACTGGTTACTTAAAGAGAATTGTTGCTACAAACAACTATAGTGCCGTAACCGCAGCGTGTTTATTGGTTAAACGCGCGCATTTTGACGCCGTAAACGGTTTAAATGAAAAGGACCTTTCTGTTGCCTTTAACGATGTAGATTTTTGTTTGAAGGTTAAAGGCTTAGGCGTCAATAATGTTTACTGCGCAGAAGCAGAGCTTTTCCATCATGAATCGGTGAGTAGAGGCTTAGATATATCACCTGAAAAAGCGGCGCGTTTTAATCGCGAATTAAATTACCTTCAAACTACGTGGAGCGACTTCATAGCTAATGATCCCGCTTATAGTCCAAATCTAACGCTAAAACGCGAGAACTTTTCGATAAGAAGCGCAGTAGAATTGAAAAAGTGATGCACAAGGCATAATTGATGCATAGTGCATCAAACAGAGCTTTGATACACTATTTAAAAAATTAGGCGAGTTAGCCGTAGTATTCATCATTGTTTAAAATTACTATGCAATGATAGTAATGAAGCTTTCGTAAATTATTTGTACAAAACTGGAGAGAATTTAAATGGATAGTACTATGCAGAAGCTTAAAATAGCTGTAGCAGGCACAGGCTATGTAGGGCTTTCAAATGCAGTGCTACTTGCACAACACAATGAAGTGAAAGCGGTCGACCTAGTACCAGAAAAAGTCGAGATGCTTAACAATAAAAAGTCTCCAATTGAAGACAAAGAGATCTCTGAATATTTAGCGACGAAAGAGCTTAATCTTGAAGCTACGCTTGACGCACAAGTTGCTTATAAAGATGCAGATTATGTTGTTATTGCGACACCAACAGATTACGACCCGCAAACTAACTACTTTAATACAGGTAGTGTAGAAGCGGTTATCAAAACGGTAATGGAAATTAATCCTGATGCTGTGATGGTTGTTAAATCGACCGTGCCAGTAGGCTTCACGAAAGACGCAAAAGCCCGTTTCGGTACTGAGAATCTCATCTTTTCGCCAGAGTTTTTGCGTGAAGGTAAAGCACTTTACGATAACCTTCATCCTAGCCGTATCATCGTGGGCGAGCGTAGCGAGCGTGCAGAAGTGTTCGCTAAGTTACTTCAGCAAGGCGCCATTAAAGAAGAGATTGATGTATTGTTCACAGACAGTACAGAAGCTGAAGCTATCAAGCTATTTGCTAATACCTATTTGGCAATGCGCGTTGCTTACTTCAACGAGCTAGACAGCTATGCTGAGCGTAATGGTCTTGACACTAAGCAAATCATTGAAGGGGTTGGCTTAGACCCGCGCATTGGTAATCACTACAACAACCCGAGTTTTGGTTACGGCGGTTACTGCTTACCAAAAGATACCAAGCAGCTACTAGCTAACTACAGTGAAGTGCCTAATAACATGATTCAGGCCATTGTAGATGCAAACCGTACTCGTAAAGATTTTATTGCCGATTCAATTGTTAGCCGTGGCCCCAAAATTGTTGGCATCTACCGTCTTATTATGAAGACAGGTTCTGATAATTTCCGCGCAAGTGCGATTCAAGGCATCATGAAGCGTATTAAGGCGAAAGGTATTGAAGTTGTAGTTTACGAACCAGTACTTAAAGAAGAAGATTTCTTTAACTCACGAGTAGTAAACGACCTAGAAGAGTTTAAGAAAATTTCTGACGTAATCGTAGCCAACCGTGTAACAGGCGATATCGAAGACGTACTAGATAAGGTATACAGCCGCGACTTATTCAACGCTGACTAAATCAAGTTTTGGGGTCAGAGTCATTACTCTGACCCCACGATTCCAAAAAGGCCAGGTTACAAACCTGGCCTTTTAGTTTCAGCAAGCTAATATGTGGCTACGATCATTTATCTGACCGCCCATACCTATCAGAGAAACGAACAATGTCGTCCTCGCCTAAATAAGCACCTGATTGAACCTCGATTAGCTCTAGTGGAATCTTTCCTGGGTTTTCTAATGCATGAACAGCCCCAATAGGGATATAAACAGACTCGTTTTCTGTTAGCATTTGCGTTTCATCACCTATTGTTACATTAGCTGTACCTGACACCACCACCCAGTGTTCCGCTCTATGATGATGCATTTGAACTGATAACTTTTCACCTGGCTTCACGGTTATGCGTTTAACTTTAAATCGCCCGCCATTGTCGATTGAATCGTAACTACCCCAAGGTCTAAACACTTCACGATGAAACTCAAATTCAGGGCGCTTTTCGGCTTTCAGTTTGTTTACCACTGTTTTGATATGTTCGGCATCTTTCTTATTTGCCACCATAACAGCATCTTTCGTTTCAACGACCACAACATCTTCTAAGCCAATAACAGCAACCAAACTATGTTCTGCATTTACGTAGCTGTTTTTGGTTCCTTCTAATAGCGTATCGCCAGTAGTTACATTGCCGTTTGCATCTTTGACACCTGTTTCCCACAGTGATGACCAACTACCTACATCGGACCATCCCGCATCTAGTGTTACCATGGCGGCTTCTGATGTTTTTTCCATTACAGCGTAGTCAATAGAGTCACTGGGGCACGAAGAAAAGATTTCTTCATCTATACGCACAAAGTCGAGATCTTTTTCTGTTTTCTCAATGGCTTTTTTACAGGTTGCGTATATCTCGGGGGCGTGGGTCTCAAGTGCTTTTAAGAAAGCGCTAGCTTTAAACATAAACATACCGCTATTCCAGAAATATTCGCCTGAGCGAACGTATTCTGTAGCGGTAGACATATTTGGCTTTTCAACAAATTCACTTACATCGAAGCCAATATTTAATTTGTTGCCAGCTTTAATATAGCCGTAGCCTGTATGAGGCTGAGTAGGGACAATACCAAATGTAACTAACTTACCTTGTTCAGCTAAAGCCTGAGCTTCCTTTATCTTCGACTGAAATGTAGCGCTATCTTGAATCAAGTGATCAGCAGCTAAGACGAGTAGAACTGGGTCATTACCGTCTTCCATAGCCTGAAATGCGGCAAGTGCGATAGCGGGGGCTGTATTTCTTCCTACAGGCTCTAACAGTATATCGCTGTTATCGACACTGATCTGTCGCATTTGCTCGGCTACTAGAAAACGGTGCTCTTCGTTACAAATTATAGATGGTGGTAATGATTCGATTCCGTCGAGTCTCAGCACAGTATCTTGAATCATAGTTTTGTCAGAAGTAAGTGACAAAAACTGTTTAGGTAGAGCGGCGCGAGACTTTGGCCATAAGCGGCTTCCCGTTCCGCCAGCAAGAATGACTGGCTTCATTAGCGTTCCTTGATTATTAAAATAATATCTTTGCTGTCAGTATACTGAGTTAGGAAAGAATATAAAAACGGTGCAGCACAACAATCTCAGGAATTACTTTAAAGCGTTAATCAATCTAACCCCATAAGCGGGAAAGTGTTCGTCCTTCGTTAATATTTGCAACCCTTCAGCTTGAGCTTGTGCGATCAGCATTCGGTCAAATGGATCGCGGTGGAGCATTGGCAGTCTTCCTGCTTGCTGGCCGTGGAATAAACTGATAGGTAAAGCGCTAAAACCTAATTCTTCGATAAGCGACTCAATATCATCTGGTACCGTAAGTTTTCCCAGCTGCTGTTTAATCGACATCTCCCAAACAGAAGCGGCACTGATATAAATGTCATTTTCAGTATTAGAGATATGCTTCTGAGCATTAACACCTAATTGCTCATCTCCATTCATCCACCAAATTAAAACGTGGGTATCTAGTAAGATTCTTTTCATTACAAACCGAACATATTTGCTATATCTTCGTTAACCTCTTTCGAGTCGAAGTCTTCGGTTGCATGAACTTGGCCTTTGAATTGCCCAAACATGCGTTTCTTTTCTGTTTTAAAGGGCACTAGCTTCACTGCTGGCTTTCCCGATTTGGCGATAACAACTTCTTCACCCGCCTCAGCCCGTTCTACAAGTTGGGATAACTTACTTTTTGCCTCGTGCATATTGGCTTGCATACAAAACCCTCTAATGAGCTTAGCTAAACTTAGCTAATATGGTAGTTTAAAAAAGCAGCAGTTGCAACGATGGCTTTAGCTCATTTGCAGTTAGCGCTCGTGGCATAAAAATTTGATACTGAAATAAACAGAATATCTGTCGTGTCGGTAATGCTTATGTTTTATCACCAAAGGTCACTCACAAAAAACTTCCCAAACCCCAAAATTCGAAATAAAATCCGCGCCAATTCAACCCCTGCCATTAAGCCTTAAGCTTAATCACACTCGGCGGGGAAGAAGCATGCTTTAAATTGTGGGGTCAGAGTCGTGACTCTGACCCCACTGCTAACTGCTTATAAGTTATCAAAGCTTACAAGCGGTAAAGTGAGTTCATGCTACCTACCATATACTGCAGCGTGAACTTCGTTTCGTTTAGTTTGCTTTTATTAGCGGAGTCGTTATGAATAGGCTGCGTGAGCTTTCCAGCCAAGTGATGGATGTTTACCAATCTCTTTCTCAAGAATTCAGCGCATATCAATCAAGTCAGTCATTAAACTGTGTTGAGAAATGCGGCGCATGTTGCAATAAACCCGACATTGAAGTGTCGCCTTTAGAAATGCTGCCATATGCACTGCATCTGTTTGATAGTGGTCAAGCCGAACAAGTATTCGATGAGCTTCAAAGCTATAGCGGTTTTGCATGCAAGCAATATCAACGCTTGAGTTTAGACGGTACAGAAGGTTATTGCGGAATTTACGAATACCGTCCCGGGATTTGCCGTATGTTCGGCGCTGCAGGCTATAAAACTAAATCAGGCGAAGCCACGCTTTCGGTATGTAAGCCAATTAAACAAGCCGTACCTGAAAAATATGCGGCCGCGCTAATTGCTATACAGCCTGCATGGGGTCAGAGTCACGACTCTGACCCCATGTCTACCATGTCTATATCGAGTAGCAAACCACCAATGATAGCTGAAGGTAGACAAAAGCTAGCGCAACTGGATTACGAGTTAGGCGATAAGCTTATGCCTATAAACGATGCGCTCCACTACATATTAGAAAAAATACTTACGCTAATGTTTTATTCACAAAATATAGATGATGGCGTTGCAGCGTAACATGCAGTAAGCATGGGGGTCAGAGTCATGACTCTGACCCCCAAGTGCTTCACTGATTCCAAAAACTTCGTTGCTGAACTTTAAGCCTGATTTTCAAGGTACAGGATTGTACTACGCAAAAGTCCACTTATCATCGATGAATAATAACGACTAATCGGAGCGATAGTATGGCAAGAAGGAGAAGGATTTCCCCAGCAGGTTTCCCTGTACATGTTATTCAACGCGGCAATAATCGTTCTAATTGCTTTCTAAGTGAAACGGACTTTATTGCTTACGTAAAATGGCTCAATGTCTACGCGAAGAAGTTTAATATACATATACATGCCTGGGTATTGATGACAAATCACGTTCATTTACTTTGCACACCTCAAGAAGACAATAGGGGGGTGAGTGCAATGATGCAGTCAATCGGTCGAATGTATGTAAGGAGATTTAATGCAAAATATGAGCGTACCGGAACATTATGGGAAGGGCGTTTTCGTTCCTGTATAGTGGATTCAGAGAAATACCTAATGACGGTGTCACGCTACATAGAGCTCAACCCAGTAAGAGCTGGCCTGGCAAAACACCCAGCTAATTATAAGTGGTCAAGCTATCATCGCAATGCACGTGGGGTTCACACCTCATTATGCACTGAGCACCCAATATACACATCATTAGGCGCAGATCCTGAAGTACGCCAAAAGTCTTACAGCGCACTTTTTCATGACGAACTTTCAAATAAAGACATAGAGCTTATTCGAACATACAGTCAAATAGGTAAGGCGCTTGGCTCAGAACAGTTTAAAACGCGACTATATGAAGCATTGGGGTCAGAGCCCCGACTCTGACCCCAAAACTCGGTCTCACACTAAAATTCCACGTGCCGATTCCACTATTGCTTCACTAATCGTATAGTCGGCACGGCTTTTACCGGTAATAGCGTAGTATCTTTCATTAAGCGTATTCGCGTTACCTATACAGTGCACGCCATATTGTTCTTCTACGTGTTTTGATATAGCTGAAGGGGCACAGAACACGCCAAAGTCTTCGCTTCCGAATAACTTCAGCAGCGCTGTATCATCAAATTCGGCCACTATTTTGGGGTAAAGCTGTTCGGTTTCAAGCCAGCTTGTAAGTGCTTGGCGTATGCCCGACGTGTTACCTTGTATAAGCAACGGCATTTGGTTCAAACAGTCTGGGAACTGTAGCCCTTCACTTAGGGGCGTTTTAGCAAAAAAGCTTAACGAGCTTTCTCCTAAGAAGTAGCTGTTAGCACTTATTTGCGTACCGGGCGCTATGCCTCTGTCTGCAACAATAAAGTCGATGGCGTTTATGGCGAGTTCCTTTAGTAAACCATCAAAGCTATCTTCTTTAACTACGTACTTTACTTGCGAGAACTGGCGCATGGTGTCGTGCACAAAATCATAAAAAAGCACTTTGGGAATACCATTTGTAATACCTATTACGAATTCCTTCGTATTTACTTCGTCGCTATTGTTAAGTATTTCAGCCAGTTGGTTACCCTTGTGAAATATTTCGCTGGCATACTGATAACTTACTTTACCCCGTGCGTTTAGGTACAGCCGTTTGTTTATTCTGTCGAATAGTGAATAACCAAGCTGGCTTTCAAACGTGCTCAGTTGCCCGCTTACCGTTTGCGGGGTAACGTGGAGTAACTTAGCGGCTTTGGCAATGCTACCTTCGCGGGCAACCAGATAAAAATAATATAAGTGATGGTAGTTTAGGTGGTGCATACTTTACTTGTAGAGTAATGGGGTCAGTGTTGTGACTCTGACCCCATTATTCTTAAACGCAATTATTTTCGATGAACTATTAAGAATATAACAGTTATATTCTAATTAATCATTGCAATACACTATAAGCGATGTTGCAAATGCTATCTAAAACAACACATAAATAATTTTTCTAAGCTAGCGGTATATTGAAGGCATAACTATGGCTAAAACAATAAACTTACGTAAAACGCGAAAAACACTGTTTTCGTTATTGAAACCAGAGGCTGGCTTTTTTTGGGTTGCTATCGCTTATGGTGTAGCAATTAGTTTGATGACACTTGCAGTACCTATAGCGGTCCAAACGTTAATAAACAGTATTGCTAATATTGGCTCCACACGTGCGGTTATCATTCTTGCCGTTATTTTGTTTCTTACCTTGTTTATATCTGGCGTATTCAGTGCACTTCGTATGCGCGTAATGGAGTTTTACGAGCGCAAGGTTTATGCACGGCTTACCGCAGATTTAGGGCTTAAAACCATTTTAGCCCCGCACAGCTTTTTTGAAGGTCGCCAGAACGTGAGCATTACGCAGCGTTATTTCGATATTATGACTTTCCAAAAGAATATGCCTTCGCTAATGATCGACGGCTTCGCTCTGGTACTACAAATGCTGGTGGGCTTCACTCTTGTCTCGTTTTACCATCCGGCGCTTTTTGCATTTAACGTTGTACTGCTACTAACCATGTATGCCGTGTGGAAAATTTGGGGGCGGGGCGCCAAACGAACGGCCATCGAACTTTCTCACGCTAAGTATGATTCGGCGAAGTGGCTGCACGATATCGCTATTGCACACGAGTTTTTCAAATCGGCGGATCACGTGGAATATGCCGGTCGCAGTACCGAAGGTTACATTAGCAACTACGTTAAAAAGCACAAAAGCCACTTTAATTACACCTTTGCACAGGTGGTAATGTTTCTATTAATGTACGCTGTAGCAAGTGCGTCTTTACTTGGTATTGGTGGTGTTCTTGTTGTACAAGGCGAACTGTCTATTGGTCAGCTAGTGGCCGCTGAACTGGTGATGTCTGCCGTATTCTTTGGTCTTTCTCGTTTTACTCAGTACCTAAAGCTTTATTACGAACTATACGGTGCGGCGGAAAAGCTGGGTGGTGCTTTATCTATGCCGCAAGAAGAGTTGAATGCGTCAAAGCACATACCCGCATCGTCTAAATTGGTGTTTAACAATGTAGAGCTTAAACATGGTAACGATACCTGCCATTTAAACGTGGTGTTCGAGCCTGGAACTAAGTACTTTGTTACTACTGATAAAAGCTGGGTTCAAAAGCAACTGTTGGGGCTAGTAAAGCAATACGACCGCGTGAAGTCAGGCGATATTTTATTAGGCGAATTTAGCCTATACGATTATGACACTCATGAGTTAAGGCAGGCGGTAACTATTTTAGATCGCTCCTTAATTATTGAGGTGTCTATAGAGCGCTATTTGAAACTAGCGCACCCCGAAGCAAGCATTGCCGATATTCGCGCAGCTCTTGAAGAAGTTGAGATGACGAAGGTTATCGATAGCTTACCGGAAGGTTTGCAGACCAAAGTGTCGGTATTAGGCGCGCCTTTACAGCCTCTAGAATTCTTATTACTTAAGCTGGCTGCCGCCATTATTGGCAAACCAAAGCTTCTTGTATTGAACCAGCATTTTGATGCCATACCGGTCGACTTAAGAGCAAGATTGCTAAGGCGCTTAAGCAAATACGACTTTACCGTAATGTACTTTACTAATATGCCACTACCAGATTGTTTTGAAGGTGTTTTGCATTTACACGATAATGCGACGGCCATGTTAAACAAGTATACCAATGGTGAATCGCCGATTGTCGGCGTACAAGAAAGCTCTAACGCTACAGATACATTAGGTACTAATCCACAAACGGTGAATACCCGCACGAATGATGTGAACAACGATAAGGAGGGTGAGTAAGTGAATAACGCAGAACGTCGCTTTTTAAACAACATTACGTCATTGCCTTCTTTGAAAGTGCCTAAGCTGCATCGTGTTATCACTGGCGTAATCATTTTCTTAGTGCTTGCCGCTGGTTTAATACTGTACTTCACACCTTGGATCCAAACCGCCTATGGTACAGGTATGGTGGACTCGCTCGACCCGAAAGACAGAACCCAGCCTATTAACGCTCTTGTCGATGGGCAGGTTAAAAAATGGCACGTTAGAGAAGGTCAGCAAGTAAAAGCGGGCGAGCCTATTGTTACGCTAATTGATATTGATGCCCAGCGCCTTGAAAAGCTTCAGTCGCAGCTTTCGGCTGCAAACTTGAAAAACCAAGCTAACGAAACGGCAGTGAGAAATGCCGAAAACAACTTGGCACGTCAAAAATCACTGCAGGAGCAGGGATTAGTGTCTCGTAAAGAAGTTGAGCAAGCCGAAATCAAAGTGCAGGAGTTAAGGGCAAAAGCCGCAGCATCGGTATCTGAAATAAATGAAGTAAGTATGACGCTATCTCGTCAATCTACCCAAACCAAATTTGCGCCGGTAGACGGTACAGTAGTGCGCTTGCTGTCCGGTGGTGTGTCTACCTTTGTAAAATCTGGTGATATCTTAGGTCAGTTCATACCTGCCGATGCCAAGCGTAGTGTACGAGTAACCGTAAGAGGTCTCGATGCACCATTAGTAAAGCCCGGCGCCAAAGCGCGACTACAGTTCGAAGGTTGGCCGGTTTTCCAATTCAGCGGGTGGCCGGGTAGTGCAATAGGAACCTTTGGCGGTGAAGTGGTATATGTAGAGCCTGTAGCAAATCCAACGGGCGACTTTAATGTTTGGATCAGGCCCGACGAGTCAGATGTTCCATGGCCAGCAGAAAGTTCGGCCCGTTTAGGTAGCCGAGTAAAAGCGTGGGTGTTGCTAGAAGAAGTGCGGTTAGGCTATGAAATGTGGCGACAGTTAAATAACTTCCCGCCACTACCCACACAGCAGTCATCTTCAACAGGAGCAAAAGGTTCAGGAGCATCAATATGGTAATGCGCAGATTGTTTTTTACTGCAATCGCATTAGCTACATATATAGGTGGGAGCGTACCTGGTCTATTAGCGCAGACGCATAATACTCATTATGAGCAAACGCAAAATGCTCGACAGGCGCCAACCATCGATGCGTTAGTTGATAGTATGGTGAACTATCACCCGTATGTGCAGGCAATTAACGAAGGAAACTATCAAGCTGCCGCTGAACTAGAGATTGCAAGAAGCAGCTTCGACCCCTTTATTGAACAGAAAACCAAAAGCCGAGTGTCAGGTTATTATGATGGGACCAACCTTACTCAGCGTTTCACAAATCCAATTGAAGATTTTAACGGGGCAGTATTTGGTGAGTATCGAATTGCTGCCGGTGACTTTCCTAGCTATGAAGGGTATTACGATACGCTTTCAGCCGGGGAGGCCAGTGTAGGTGTTGCCATGTCGCTTTTGCAAAATCGAGAAATAGATAAACGCAGAACGGAATTGCGCAATGCGAGGCTGGCAACCTCGCAATGGCAGGCACTCGCGACAAGTCTTATCAACGACTTTGTATATAAAGGCGTAAGTGAATACATTGCATGGTACGAGAGTGCGTTACAAATTCAAGCCGTTACCGAGTTGCTTAATACCGCGTCTGAACGTGAAAGAGCTTTGGTTACTCGCGTAGAGGAGGGCGATTTAGCTAATATCGTGCTTACCGAGTTTAAAGCTAACTTACTTCAACAGCGTTTAACCCTGGCCGAACTTAAGCAAAAGCGAGATATGCACGCGCAAATGCTATCTTTTTACTGGCGCTCGCCAGCGGGTGACATGTTGGCAATTAACAGTGATCAGCCACCCACCGAGTTAAGCTGGCCCTTTTGGATTGGTAATAGTCAGTTGGTTACGCTTCGCAATGCGCTGCGAAGTCACCCAGAATTAGACGTAATGAAGTTAGAACAGCAGGTGGTAGAAAACAAAGTTGCACTGGCTGACAACGCGCTACTCCCAAAGCTTGACCTTACTGCCTCTCTCGCCAGAGACGTGGGAGCAGGCTCTGAATCATTAGAAGGCACAGAAACTAAAGTGGGGTTATCGTTTTCTTATCCATTGGGTAACAGAAAGGCAAAAGCAGAGCGTGCACAATTGCAATCTAAGCAAAGAGAGCTTGCGCACAAGCTTACATCAACACAGCAAGCTATTGTACAGCGCTTTGAGCAAGCGTTAATTTACTGGGCGCAAGCAAAGGATATCGTGTCTCTTCAAAGCGAAAATGCTGCGTTAGCAAAAACTCTATCAAAGGTAGAGAAAACGCGATTCGATGCAGGCGACAGCGATATGTTCGTACTAAATGCCCGAGCGCAAAACGAGATTAAAGCGAAGATCAAAGAGATTAAAGCTAAGGTCGATTTATTAAAATCCGAACTTATGCTGTATAAAGAAGCGGCTATGCTGCATTCCTTCGAAAAATAGCATTTACCGGAGATACTCAACACGACTGCGATGTAGTGGCCCAGTGTATGTACTGGGGCTATTAGTATTCCCCGCTGTTATATACTATTAATATAATGGCAATTGAAGTTACCGATAAATCCATAAACGAAAACGGCGTATTGATTTACTCAATACGCCGTTTTCAATTAAGCATTGTTTATAAACTAGTGCACTAGTTGTTTAGCGCACTATTAACGTCTTCTTCACTTAGCCCCGCCGACATAGCGTATTCTATTAACTTATCCTCAGTCACACCGGCATTCTGGGCAGTATTTAAGATACGTATAACTTGCTCTCGCTGTTGTGACGATTCTCGTACTGCTGTCTCAACCACAGTTTCCGCTTCGTTAGGGAATACTGCCAAAAGCGCATCAACAACGTATTCACCAACAAAAGGTACAGCGTTTAACGCGCTTGTCATGATATCGACAATTTTGTTTGGATGTTCTTGCGATAGTGTCTGAACAATACTATCCGCTGCATCTGGCTGTGTTAATACGGCCACACGTACAATTTCATCTAATTCGTCGGGCGTAGATACGGCCGCTGCTTGTACTACGAAGTCTACATAGGTAGGTTCCGCTTTTATAGCTAGCTGTACAATATTAGGGCAGCTACTAACTTCTTTCTCAATAGCTAAGTGTACAATTTCTTCCGTAGAAGAAGGCTGTGCTGATATGGCTGCGAAGATAATTTCACGATATTTGTCTGGGTAGGTATCTAATGCAATGTCTACGATAGACACTACTTCCTGTGGATAGTGACCGGCGATAGAACTAATAGCCCGTCCTACAGACATGGTTTGATCAACTTGACGTTTTAGAAAGGCTGTTTGAAAGCGATTCGACTCTTCAACGGATTTTTCTACACTCGCTGAAGTGGATGGCTGAATTGCTTCGTTGAAAGAAGCGTCTTGCGCCATTGCCACATAACTAACTTGAGAAGCTAGTATTGCCGCTGATAGCAATGTAAGAGTTCGTAACATAAACCCACCTTTATAATTATTGCGTAGTCAATTTAAGACACCGCCAGTGTTAATACCTTTATAGAGAATGCAAAGCGTGCATTGCTAACGCTTATATACATTCTTATACGTATTCCTTTACGCTGGCTTCAATATCATTAGTTAATATCAAGCACTAATATAATAACGGCAGTATCTACTACTACTTTAAGAACGACTACTTTATAGGATCTGAAACCCCATCCTATTAGTAATTAGTCCATATTGTCTACTAATTATCACATTTGAATGAAAAATAGACGGTTAGTTCAGTTTTTTCATCTTTTTTAAAATAAGTGTTGACGTGAGCGCTCATTTCCCTAAAATGCGCATCCGCTTCGGGGGAAAAGCAAAACAGCAAGCCTCCTGAAGTAAGTCTCTACTACCTACATAGGCCAGTAAAGACGGGAGTTTAGAAGAAACGCTTCAGAAAATAAATTTTCAAAAAGTGTTGACAACGAAAACTTCCAGCGTATAATGCGCACCTCACTCGAACAGGGTGAGTCACTAAGAAGCAATGGCTTCTAGTGAATTGCGAAGAAGTCGCAACGTTCTTTAACAATTTAGACAAGACAATCTGTGTGGGCACTCGTTAAGAGTGTCAACATAACGACGATTCATATTTCGATATATTTAATTGAAGAGTTTGATCATGGCTCAGATTGAACGCTGGCGGCAGGCCTAACACATGCAAGTCGAACGGTAACAGGAAGTGCTTGCACTTCGCTGACGAGTGGCGGACGGGTGAGTAATGCTTGGGAACTTGCCTTTGCGAGGGGGATAACAGTTGGAAACGACTGCTAATACCGCATAATGTCTACGGACCAAACGGGGCTTAGGCTTCGGCGCAAAGAGAGGCCCAAGTGAGATTAGCTAGTTGGTAAGGTAAAGGCTTACCAAGGCAACGATCTCTAGCTGTTCTGAGAGGAAGATCAGCCACACTGGAACTGAGACACGGTCCAGACTCCTACGGGAGGCAGCAGTGGGGAATATTGCACAATGGGGGAAACCCTGATGCAGCCATGCCGCGTGTGTGAAGAAGGCCTTCGGGTTGTAAAGCACTTTCAGTTGTGAGGAAAAGTTAGTAGTTAATACCTGCTAGCCGTGACGTTAACAACAGAAGAAGCACCGGCTAACTCCGTGCCAGCAGCCGCGGTAATACGGAGGGTGCGAGCGTTAATCGGAATTACTGGGCGTAAAGCGCACGCAGGCGGTTTGTTAAGCTAGATGTGAAAGCCCCGGGCTCAACCTGGGATGGTCATTTAGAACTGGCAGACTAGAGTCTTGGAGAGGGGAGTGGAATTCCAGGTGTAGCGGTGAAATGCGTAGATATCTGGAGGAACATCAGTGGCGAAGGCGACTCCCTGGCCAAAGACTGACGCTCATGTGCGAAAGTGTGGGTAGCGAACAGGATTAGATACCCTGGTAGTCCACACCGTAAACGCTGTCTACTAGCTGTTTGTGGCTTTAAGCCGTGAGTAGCGAAGCTAACGCGATAAGTAGACCGCCTGGGGAGTACGGCCGCAAGGTTAAAACTCAAATGAATTGACGGGGGCCCGCACAAGCGGTGGAGCATGTGGTTTAATTCGATGCAACGCGAAGAACCTTACCTACACTTGACATGCTGAGAAGTTACTAGAGATAGTTTCGTGCCTTCGGGAACTCAGACACAGGTGCTGCATGGCTGTCGTCAGCTCGTGTCGTGAGATGTTGGGTTAAGTCCCGCAACGAGCGCAACCCTTGTCCTTAGTTGCCAGCATTAAGTTGGGCACTCTAAGGAGACTGCCGGTGACAAACCGGAGGAAGGTGGGGACGACGTCAAGTCATCATGGCCCTTACGTGTAGGGCTACACACGTGCTACAATGGCATTTACAGAGGGAAGCGAGACAGTGATGTGGAGCGGACCCCTTAAAGAATGTCGTAGTCCGGATTGGAGTCTGCAACTCGACTCCATGAAGTCGGAATCGCTAGTAATCGCAGGTCAGAATACTGCGGTGAATACGTTCCCGGGCCTTGTACACACCGCCCGTCACACCATGGGAGTGGGATGCAAAAGAAGTAGTTAGTCTAACCTTCGGGAGGACGATTACCACTTTGTGTTTCATGACTGGGGTGAAGTCGTAACAAGGTAACCCTAGGGGAACCTGGGGTTGGATCACCTCCTTACCATTACGTCGTAAGACGCACTTGATGCAGTGCCTACACAGATAGTCTTGTTTATATTTAAAGATGACTTAAATAAAAGCCCTTAGCTTTGATTTAAGATCAAACCTAAGTGTTTTGAATTAAGCACTATGCTCTTTAACAATTTGGAAAGCTGATATTAATAGTAATCAATCAAAATTGAGTAACTGAGAAGTCGAAAGACGTACTTTTTACTCTACTTGACTGAATTGCTTGTTATCTAAAAGCGCTGAAAAGCGTGCCAATCGGCAAGCCGATTAGCAAAAAGATAGCAAGGCAATTCTTCCGATTAGCTTGTCATTCATGCAACATAACTTAGACAGAAGTCAAAAGGCTGTTTGGGGTTGTATGGTTAAGTGACGAAGCGTATACGGTGGATGCCTTGGCAGTTAGAGGCGATGAAGGACGTGTAAGTCTGCGAAAAGCTGTGGTGAGCCGACAAAATGCATTTGAGCCACAGATGTCCGAATGGGGAAACCCACCTGTTTACAGGTATCGTTACATGAATACATAGTGTAACGAGGCGAACGAGGGGAACTGAAACATCTAAGTACCCTTAGGAAAAGAAATCAATTGAGATTCCCCTAGTAGCGGCGAGCGAACGGGGAACAGCCCTTAAGCTGTATTGAGTGTAGTGGAATCCTTTGGGAAGAGGAGCGATACAAGGTGATAGCCCTGTACACGACGCAATCTTTACAGTGAAATCGAGTAGGTCGGGACACGTGTTATCTTGACTGAATATGGGGGGACCATCCTCCAAGGCTAAATACTCCTAACTGACCGATAGTGAACCAGTACCGTGAGGGAAAGGCGAAAAGAACCCCTGTGAGGGGAGTGAAATAGAACCTGAAACCGTATACGTACAAGCAGTGGGAGCCCTTCGGGGTGACTGCGTACCTTTTGTATAATGGGTCAGCGACTTATATTTAGTAGCAAGGTTAAGCGAATAGCGGAGCCGTAGCGAAAGCGAGTGTTAACTGCGCGTTTAGTTGCTAGGTATAGACCCGAAACCCGGTGATCTAGCCATGAGCAGGTTGAAGGTTGAGTAACATCAACTGGAGGACCGAACCCACTGACGTTGAAAAGTCAGGGGATGACTTGTGGCTGGGGGTGAAAGGCCAATCAAACCGGGAGATAGCTGGTTCTCCCCGAAATCTATTTAGGTAGAGCCTCGGACGAATTCCATTGGGGGTAGAGCACTGTTAAGGCTAGGGGGTCATCCCGACTTACCAACCCTTTGCAAACTCCGAATACCAATGAGAACTATCCGGGAGACACACGGCGGGTGCTAACGTCCGTCGTGGAGAGGGAAACAACCCAGACCGCCAGCTAAGGTCCCAAAATATTGCTAAGTGGGAAACGATGTGGGAAGGCATAGACAGCTAGGAGGTTGGCTTAGAAGCAGCCACCCTTTAAAGAAAGCGTAATAGCTCACTAGTCGAGTCGGCCTGCGCGGAAGATGTAACGGGGCTAAGCAATATACCGAAGCTGCGGCAGCATAGTTTACTATGCTGGGTAGGGGAGCGTTGTGTAAGTGGATGAAGGTGAGTTGTAAAGCTTGCTGGACATATCACAAGTGCGAATGCTGACATGAGTAACGATAATGGGAGTGAAAAACTCCCACGCCGGAAGACCAAGGTTTCCTGTCCCATGCTAATCAGGGCAGGGTAAGTCGGCCCCTAAGGCGAGGCAGAAATGCGTAGTCGATGGGAAACGGATTAATATTTCCGTACTTATATAATCAGTGATGGAGGGACGGAGAAGGCTAGGCAAGCTTGGCGTTGGTTGTCCAAGTGAAAGCGAGTAGGCCGAGAATTTAGGTAAATCCGGATTCTTAAAGCTGAGACGCGAGACGAGCTCCCAAGGGAGTGAAGTTGTTGATGCCCTGCTTCCAGGAAAAGCTTCTAAACTTATGATTATATGAACCGTACCCCAAACCGACACAGGTGGTCAGGTAGAGAATACTAAGGCGCTTGAGAGAACTCGGGTGAAGGAACTCGGCAAAATTGTACCGTAACTTCGGGAGAAGGTACGCCTCTGTTTGTGAACACTTCGCGTGGTAAGCAAATGGAGGCCGCAGTGACCAGGTGGCTGGGACTGTTTATTAAAAACACAGCACTCTGCAAACTCGTAAGAGGACGTATAGGGTGTGACACCTGCCCGGTGCCGGAAGGTTAATTGATGGGGTTAGTCCTCGGACGAAGCTCTTGATCGAAGCCCCGGTAAACGGCGGCCGTAACTATAACGGTCCTAAGGTAGCGAAATTCCTTGTCGGGTAAGTTCCGACCTGCACGAATGGTGTAACCATGGCCACGCTGTCTCCACCCGAGACTCAGTGAAATTGAAATCGCAGTGAAGATGCTGTGTACCCGCACCTAGACGGAAAGACCCCGTGAACCTTTACTACAGCTTGGCACTGAACATTGAACCTACATGTGTAGGATAGGTGGGAGGCTTTGAAGCACAGTCGCTAGATTGTGTGGAGCCGTCCTTGAAATACCACCCTTGTATGTTTGATGTTCTAACATTGGTCCCTTATCGGGATTGTGGACAGTGTCTGGTGGGTAGTTTGACTGGGGCGGTCTCCTCCCAAATAGTAACGGAGGAGCACGAAGGTTAGCTAATCACGGTCGGACATCGTGAGGTTAGTGCAATGGCATAAGCTAGCTTAACTGCGAGACAGACACGTCGAGCAGGTACGAAAGTAGGTCATAGTGATCCGGTGGTTCTGTATGGAAGGGCCATCGCTCAACGGATAAAAGGTACTCCGGGGATAACAGGCTGATACCGCCCAAGAGTTCATATCGACGGCGGTGTTTGGCACCTCGATGTCGGCTCATCACATCCTGGGGCTGAAGTCGGTCCCAAGGGTATGGCTGTTCGCCATTTAAAGTGGTACGCGAGCTGGGTTTAGAACGTCGTGAGACAGTTCGGTCCCTATCTGGTGTGGGCGTTGGATGATTGATGGGAGCTGCTCCTAGTACGAGAGGACCGGAGTGGACGAACCGCTGGTGTTCGGGTTGTCATGCCAATGGCATTGCCCGGTAGCTATGTTCGGAACGGATAACCGCTGAAAGCATCTAAGCGGGAAGCCGGCCCAAAGATGAGTCATCCCTGAACTTTAAGTTCTGGAAGGGTTGTTATAGACGATGACGTTGATAGGCAGGGTGTGGAAGCGTTGTAAGGCGTTAAGCTAACCTGTACTAATTGCCCGAGAGGCTTAACCATACAACGCCCAAAAAGCTTTAGGCTTTTGAGTGTTGTAGACAAGCTAAAGCAAGTAGAGTGAAAAGTAGTTACTCACTGATTGAATTAATATCCAGTTTTCTAGATTGTTACCAGTTTTTCCTGGCAGCCATAGCGATACGGTACCACCTGATTCCATTCCGAACTCAGAAGTGAAACGTATTAGCGCCGATGGTAGTGTGGGGTTTCCCCATGTGAGAGTAGGACACTGCCAGGTCCCATTAAGAAGAACCCGCCTAACGGCGGGTTTTTTGCTTTGTGCACCAGAGAAAAAGTAATGGGGTCAGAGTACATTAATCCCATTCCTCCGCCAGCAAATAGCAAAATGGGGTCAGAGTATTTTATTACTTTAAACATCAGAACATAGTTACTCCCTTATGCCCTAGTGTAGCCAATTCAGAAAAACGTACACTGACCCCATTATTCGAAAATTATTCGAAAAATGTATGCTGTAGTTTTTGAAATAGTTCTGTAGAACAAGCGACAGGTTGGAAAATAATCGGTATGGTATAAAAACACAAAACAGCTAGGATGTTTTTATGTCAACGTTACCGTTTAATAATAACCCTGCTTATTTGCTTGGTAATTTTCGACTTGAACCTGTCACTGCTGTGATTAAGCAGCACACCGAACTTGCCTTTTTCTAATAGTACTCTTCTTCGTTGGTAATGCATTTATAGAAAAAAGTGAAAAGGAAAGGGTCTTAGCTAACCCCCAGAAAAACGACTTTTTCTATATAGACTATAGGGCTATTGATCCCACTTCAGATGCCCGGTTTCGCTATGTTACGCTGAAAGTTCTAAATGTCGATAATGACACTTTTACGTTTAAAGTAGGAAACATCGCTCACACAACACCCGTCTCACCGAGTCAGCACGCGAAGTTTGATAAAGCATTATTGCTGCGTAATTATTATCGCGTTGATAACCTTATACTTAGCAAAGCAAAAGTAAATGAGTTGGTTGTCACTGGTGCGATTTACGATGCTAGACGGCCTCGAAACATATATATTAACGGATGGATGGTACTGCACCTGAGTGAGCTAGTACCTGAATAAAGGGCAGTAATAAACCATGTTTAAAAGCACCGGGCCGATGTACAGCTCAGTATTAGGGAGCGCGGTAAATTGTCCGTTAAAGCCTTTATATTCTCTGTTAATGACTATAATGTTCACTCGATAAAGTACTCTGACCCCATATTTTTAATATGAATACTATCTACTTTTCTATCTTTGTGTTGTTTATGGCGTCCTTCTCTAGCTTTTCATTGGCTAATAGTGCGCAGTCTCAGTGTGAAATTACCTTGGGCGAGCTTAAGTGGAAAAAGAGGGTGTTAATCTATAACGCTAACAGTAGCAAAGAGCTTAAAGACTTAAACACGTTTGCTCAATATGATAGGGGGGCTCTATCTGAGAGGAAGCTTGTGATTATAGGCATAGTTGATAGGCAACCTACTATAGTTTTTGGTCACCCTCAATGTAATACAACACTAGGTAATGTCCCACAGGATAAAGTTACGCTAATAGGACTTGATGGTGCAGTTAAGGCTAAATATAGCGCGTTTGATAGCGACCTAATTTATAGCACTATTGATAAAATGCCTATGAGAAAAACAGAACTAGGGTTCTACTAAGTACTATTTCTAAAAAACCACTACTTTGAATACTATTTTTAACATGGTAAGCAATACCAAGATCTTTAGGAGTAAAAAACTTACAGCATAGCAGCTGAGTTATTTGCATGTTTGCGCTTTTATTTGCCGCTTCGTTACCCTACCATTAGCGGATTGTTCGCAGTTCGTAAAATTCTATGACCTCTCTACAACCTTACAGCACATTTGGCCTTTCAGCGTCGTGTGATTCTATCCAGTCGTTTACTGACGTTTCTTCATTCCTGTCTATCTTCAGCGCATATAAGAATGAAACCAGCAAAGCCATTTATATATTAGGTGGTGGAAGCAACTCGATTTTTACCGCCGACTTTGACGGTGCGATATTGGTAAACGAAATAAAAGGGATTAGCCATTTTGATACCGAAAGCCACCACTATTTGCGTGTAGGAGCAGGTGAAAACTGGCATGAATTCGTTACTCTTTGTATGAAAGAGAAGTGGTATGGGTTTGAGAACCTAGCGTTAATCCCAGGTTCAGTGGGGGCCTGTCCTATTCAGAATATCGGTGCCTATGGTGTAGAGGTGAATTCGTTAATCGATAAGGTGGAGTGCGTCTTTCTTGAAACCGGCGAACAGGTATTGCTAAGCAATGAAGACTGTCAGTTCGGTTATAGAGATAGTGTGTTTAAACATGCGTTAGCCAACAAAGTACTTATCTCCCACGTTAACTTTAAGTTGCCTAAGCAATACGAGCTTGAGACTAGCTATGGCGAACTAGCAGCACTTACCAATCCAACACCAGAAAAGGTGTATAGTAAAGTTATTGAAATTAGGAAAAGCAAATTGCCCGATCCTAGCGAGCTAGGTAATGCAGGCAGCTTTTTTAAAAATCCCGTTGTTTTAAAAACGGTGTACCAATCAATAGCGCAAGAATATGAGCGGGTACCGCATTTTGTTGTAAGCCAAAATGCTGATTCATCGCATGCGGCAAACGAACAAGAAAAAGTAAAAATTCCCGCTGCCTGGCTAATAGATCAGGCAGGTTTTAAAGGCAAAACGTTGAACAAAGTACGTTGCCACCCAACCCAGCCATTGGTACTTACTAACTTAGGTGGTGCCACCGGAAGCGATGTGATTACCATGGCGAAAAATATCATAGCAAGCGTACAGGATAAATTTGGCATACAGCTGGAACCCGAAGTACGCTTATTAGGAAACAAAGGACTTATTTCGCTATGAGACAAGCATCAAAAGCTATAAGAAAACATATACTCGCTTTGTTGTCTGATGGTCAGTTCCACTCAGGTGAAATCATTGCTCAGCAGGTAGGACTTTCACGTACCGCGGTTGCGGGTCATATCTCCCAACTTGCCGACTGGGGTTTAGATGTATTTAAAGTAAAAGGTAAAGGCTACCGATTAGAACGAGGTTTTCCATTGTTAAGCGCCGACAGCATTAAACGCCACTTAGGCAATACAAAACGAGCGGTTATTGATGTGGAATCGGTTTTACCTTCCACCAATACAGAAATGAAGAAGCGTATTGCGAGTAAAAGAGAAGATCTTGAAAATGGCGACGTTGTTTTTGCTGAAATTCAAACCGATGGACGCGGCAGACACGGCCGTTCTTGGTTAGCACCGGTTGGCGGAAGCTTAACTTTTTCTATGTACTGGTCCTTTCCTGATGGTTATCAGAGCATGGCGGGGCTTTCTTTATTAGTAGGCCTAGCTGTTTGCGATGCACTTAAGGAGTTCGGCGTAGAAGATGCTGAATTAAAATGGCCAAATGATATTTATCTGCAAGGTAAAAAGCTGGCGGGTGTGCTTATTGAGGTAGAAGGGCAGATAGGTGCAACGGCGCATAGCGTTATCGGCATAGGTTTAAATGTTTGTGTGCCCGATAATCAATATGATGTTGGTCAGCCTCATAGCGATCTCGCTTCTTATTTAGGCACTATCCCTGATAGAAATGCACTAGCAGCAGAAATAATTAAATCTCTGTGGTTTTATTTGCCCAAATTTACCCAACAAGGCTTCGGACCGTTTACGGCTTACTGGGAAGCGCTCGACTTATACGCAGATAAACGCATTGTTTTGCAGATGGGAGAGAAGCGTTTCTCCGGAATTGATAGAGGAGTAGACGCCAGCGGCGCACTTCTTGTTGAAACGCAAGATGGCATTACCCGTTTCCATGGTGGTGAAGTTAGCCTTAGAGGCAATTAACGTTTTATTTCACAGCTAAGCGGCGTTTATTTCAAAAACTTTTGTAGTGAAAGTACTCGTAAATTGCCGTCATGCTTTTTTAAAACATTTCACCTATTCTTTTTATGCATTGCTTTGCAATTGAAACCTAAAATATGCACAACATTGAAGAAAAACACGTCATCTTAGTGGATATCGGTAACACCCGAATAAAATATTCACTGCTTTGTCATGCAGAAGAAGAGCCTAATGCATGTGAAGATGCCATTTCTCTTTTCTCTTTTATCGATTCTCAGGAAAAAATTTCCCATTTATACATTGCTTCGGTGAGAAATCAGGAGCTGGTTGATGAAATATCAGCCATGTGTAACGAGCGAAATATTATTTTTGTAGAAAAAAATACAGAGAAAGAAGCCTTCGGCATAAAAAATAGCTACGACAATGTTCAAAAAATGGGCGTCGATAGATGGCTTGCTATGGTCTGCGGCGCAGAAAAATCAAAAAAAGCATTTTTTGTTATGGATGTGGGTACGGCAATAACGGTCGATTTTGTCGTAGATGGTCAACATTTAGGCGGTTGGATCGTGCCTGGTTTTCAAGTTATGCGTAATGCATTGGTAGCTTCTACTAAAAAAGTGTACGCGAATGATGAAATTCCGACCACCTTTGGGGTAGGGACCGATACAGAAGATTGTGTGGCAACAGGGTGTCATGCTGCCCTATATGGTGTTTATTTGAGCGCGATTGATTACATATCAAGCAAACAAACCGATTTTGATATAATTTTAGGGGGTGGAGACAAAAAAGTGTTTGCATTCTTAAAATCTGCTGATAACATGCGCCTCGCTCATTTGGTGATGCAGGGTCTTGCCCGCTACGCTCGAAGTGAACTTCTAAAGTGAACATCGACGTAAGTTTTTGATTAGTTGAAAAATTGGTCAAAAAAGAAAATTGAAAAATTTTCAAAAAGACACTTGCACAGAGTTAAACAATACTCTAGAATGCGCACCCACTTGATGTAGTGCCGACTTAGCTCAGTTGGTAGAGCAACTGACTTGTAATCAGTAGGTCGCCAGTTCGATTCCGGCAGTCGGCACCATCAATCTGGAGGGGTACCCAAGCGGTCAACGGGAGCAGACTGTAAATCTGCCGGCTCAGCCTTCGCAGGTTCGAATCCTGCCCCCTCCACCACTTTCTCTATGAGGTGGCCAGAGAATTAGGATTGCGGGCATCGTATAATGGCTATTACCTCAGCCTTCCAAGCTGATGATGCGGGTTCGATTCCCGCTGCCCGCTCCAAATCAGTGCTGATATAGCTCAGTTGGTAGAGCGCACCCTTGGTAAGGGTGAGGTCGGCAGTTCAAATCTGCCTATCAGCACCAGTTTATTTCTCCCCAGCTCATGTAAAATTTCTAAATTTTTTAATGTAACTTTGCTGGGATAATAGAAATGGCAAAAGAAAAGTTTGAACGTACGAAACCCCACGTAAACGTGGGTACAATCGGCCACGTTGACCACGGTAAAACTACCCTAACTGCAGCTATCACTACAGTTCTTTCTAAAACTTACGGCGGTTCTGCTCAGGCTTTCGATCAAATCGATAACGCGCCTGAAGAGAAAGCTCGTGGTATCACCATTTCTACTTCACACGTAGAATATGACACTCCTACTCGTCACTACGCACACGTAGACTGCCCAGGACACGCTGATTACGTTAAAAACATGATCACCGGTGCTGCTCAGATGGACGGTGGTATCCTAGTAGTAGCTGCGACTGACGGCCCTATGCCTCAGACTCGTGAGCACATCCTACTTGGTCGTCAGGTTGGTATTCCTTACATCATCGTATTCATGAACAAGTGTGACATGGTTGATGATGAAGAGCTTCTAGAGCTAGTAGAAATGGAAGTTCGTGAACTTCTTAACGAATACGAATTCCCAGGTGATGACCTACCAGTTATCCAAGGTTCAGCTCTTAAAGCGCTTGAAGGCGACGCAGAGTGGGAAAAGAAAATCATCGAGCTTGGTGAAGCGCTTGATTCATACATCCCAGAGCCAGAGCGTGCAATCGACAAGCCGTTCATCCTTCCAATCGAAGACGTATTCTCAATCTCAGGCCGTGGTACGGTTGTAACTGGTCGTGTTGAGCAAGGTATCGTTAAAGTTGGTGAAGAAGTAGAAATCGTAGGTATCAAAGACACTACTAAGACTACTTGTACTGGTGTTGAGATGTTCCGTAAGCTTCTTGACGAAGGCCGCGCCGGTGAGAACGTTGGTGTTCTTCTACGTGGTACTAAGCGTGATGAAGTTGAACGTGGTCAAGTACTAGCTAAGCCTGGTTCAATCACTCCACACGTTAACTTCGAAGCAGAAGTATACGTACTGTCTAAAGATGAAGGTGGCCGTCATACTCCATTCTTCAAAGGCTACCGTCCACAGTTCTACTTCCGTACAACTGACGTAACTGGTGCTGTAGAGCTTCCGGAAGGCGTAGAAATGGTAATGCCTGGTGACAACCTTAAATTTAAAGTTGAGCTAATTGCTCCGATTGCGATGGAAGAAGGTCTTCGTTTCGCAATCCGTGAAGGTGGTCGTACAGTAGGTGCTGGTGTTGTATCTAAGATCCTAGACTAATCTAGACTTAGCAACACAAGCCAAAAAAAGCGCACTTAGGTGCGCTTTTTTTATGCCTGCGATTTTTAGGTCGGGAGTGAAGCCCCATCAAAAACACGCCGTGAAGCCATCCATGGCGGCTTCGCAGCAGCGTCCCTGCTGCTGAGAGTTTTTGATGGGGCTTCACTCCCTCCTTGCTTGGCATAGCAAAAAGCTTGAGGAGGAGAGGAGTAACACGCCGTAAAGCCATCCATGGCGGCTTCGCAGCAGCGCCCCTGCTGCTGAGAGTTTTTAATGGGGCTTCACTCCCTCCTTGATCGGCATAGCAAAAAGTTTGAAGAGGAGGGGAGCTATACGCCGTAAACCCATCCCAGCTTTTATGTAAGAGCTTCGAGATCAACCCGCATTCTCCCCATTATCCGCTTTCCCCAAGCTGTTTGCCTATAAAATGCGAATGTCACTTGCCAATAATTTCTTATGGTGTTGTTATACTGTAACAATTAATGGCTATCATGCCCGGCTTTATTGTTTAACGAGATTTTCATGATTACACGACGCCAGTTTTTAGTAGGCTCTTTGGCATTTGGTGGTCTAGCGACCAGTGCTTTTGGTAAGAAAATGAACTTGGCGTCTATGCCAATTAGCGAAGGCTATGGGGCGCTTGTAGCTGACCCTCAAAAGCTCCTCGATTTACCTAAAGGCTTTAGCTATAAAGTTATCTCAAGTCTTGGTAATGCGATGTCAGATGGTATGCATGTACCTGATAGAGCGGATGGAATGGGGTGTCTACCTATAGATGGTAGTAGCAATAAAGTGGCGCTCGTACGTAATCATGAGCTACACCCCAAACATTTAAGTGCTCAGCCTAAGTCTATTCAAGCGCATACCAGCGACTTAGCTTATGACAGTTACGCTAACGGCATTGCATTACCTGGCGGTACCACAAACATGGTGTACAACCTTAGCACTCAAAAGGTTGAAAAAGAGTTTGTTAGCCTAGCTGGCACCGTAAGAAATTGCTCTGGCGGCATTACGCCATGGGGCACATGGTTAACGTGTGAAGAATCGGTAGACCGTCCTCACGGCCCCAACGGCGATGTAGTAAACAAAGATCACGGCTATATATTTGAAGTGCCCGCAAATGCTACTTCATTAATAGAAGCTAAGCCATTAAAGGCAATGGGGCGTTTTAACCACGAAGCTGCGTGTGTCGATCCCAAAACCGGTATTGTTTATCTAACTGAAGACAGAGGCGATAGTTTGCTTTATCGCTTTGTACCCAAAGAGTACGGTAATTTGACTGCTGGCGGTCAATTAGAAGCTTTGGTGGTAAAAGAGAAGCCTCAGTTCGATACACGTAACTGGAATGGCAATGCTATGCCTGTGGCAACGTGGTTCAACGTTGAGTGGGTCGCGTTAGAAAACCCAGAAAGCCCTAATGATGATTTACGAGTACAAGGGTATGATAAAGGTGCTGCGCTTTTCGCACGCGGTGAAGGCATACACTGGGGTGAAAATGAGCTATATTTTTGCTGTACTAATGGCGGGCAAAAGCAGCTAGGTCAGGTGATGAAGCTTGTTCCCTCTATAGATGGTAAAAAAGACAAACTTCAGCTGTTTTTAGAAAGTGAAGACATGAACCTGTATAACTTTGGCGATAATCTTACGGTATGTCCAAACGGGCATTTGTTAGTGTGTGAAGACCAATACACGGACATTGTGGATAACCATTTGCGCGGTGTTACGCCAAGCGGAGAAGTTTACAACTTTGCTAAACTACATGCGCAAACTGAACTTGCAGGTGCGTGTTTCTCGCCTGATGGCAATACGCTCTTCGTCAACATTTACTCACCCGCAAAAACCTTGGCCATTACCGGCCCATGGCTAAATACTTAAGTTTTTTAGAATCATTTTTGAAGCAGTGTATTAACTAGATGCTGCTTCTTAACTCCCTCCTTTGAACAGTTAGCGCCCCTAACCCACATAATTTCATCCTTACTGTAACAATACCTATTACTCTCATTCATAAAGTGGAGCGATTAGCCAGGGTATTTACAATCGCTTTATTTAATCGATAGAATCAAATTATCTCGTTTTAATAGTTTTACTCAATTAATCATAATGCTCCCAACTTAAAAAGGAGAGCGAAATGAGCGCACTATTACAAAAACTAACAATGGCAAATAGCCAACGTGTTCCCTCCACCATAAATCAACCAATTCGAACGCAATGTAATTACGCTGATAACTATTACGGCGACCAAGTTTGTGTAGAAGTAAAAGCCCCTAAACCTCGTACCAACCTTCATGTAGGAGTACAGCTGTGAGAACCACAATGAAATCAACCTTAACTAAATTTGTATTAGGCGGCGTCGCTGCCAGTATGCTTGCTTTAGGCGTAAGCGCAGATACACTAACTCGTCAAAATGGCGCACCAGTAGGTGATAACCAGAACTCGCAAACCGCGGGTCCATGGGGTCCAGTATTACTGCAAGACTCTCACCTTATTGAAAAGCTTGCATCATTCGACCGCGAACGTATTCCAGAGCGCGTTGTTCACGCCCGTGGTGTTGGTATCCACGGCTACTATGAAAACTATGTCGACTTATCTGACGAGACAGTTGCCGCACCTTTTCAAGGTGAAGGCAAAAAGACAGAAGTATTTGTTCGTTTTTCATCTGTAGTTCACGGACATTTATCACCAGAAACACTACGTGACCCACGTGGTTTTGCGGTGAAGTTTTACACCGAACAAGGTAACTGGGATCTCGTAGGTAACAACTTCCCGGTATTCTTTATCCGTGATGCGATAAAATTCCCAGATATGGTTCATGCATTTAAACCATCACCTGTGACGAACAAGCAAGATGCGAAACGCATTTTTGATTTCTTCTCGCACGTGCCAGAGTCAACGCATACATTAACCATGCTTTTCTCTGATTATGGTACACCGGCAAGCTATTTGAATATGGACGGCTCAGGCGTTCACGCATTTAAATTTGTTGATGACGAAGGTAATTACAAGTACGTGAAGTTTACTTGGAAAGCGAACCAACCTATTAAGAACTTCTCTGCTGAAGAAGCAATGAAAGTTCAAGGTATGGACTTCCAGCCGCACACCACGGATGTTTATACCCGTATCGGTGAAAAAGGTGAAACAGCATCTTGGGATCTGTATCTTCAAGAGTTAGAGCCAGAACAGTTAGATGATTTCGAGTTTAACCCACTTGATACTACTAAAATTTGGCCTGAATCTTTGGTTCCTGCTAAGAAAATTGGTCGTTTAGTGCTTAACCGTGTGCCAGACAACTTCTTTGAAGAAACTGAGCAAGCGGCATTTGCACCAAGCAACTTAATTCCAGGTATTGAGCCGTCAGAAGACAGAATGCTTCAAGGTCGTTTGTTCTCGTATGCTGATACGCAGCGCTACCGTTTAGGTGTTAATGCGTACCGCATTCCGATTAATGCGCCGAAAAACGCGGTTATCAATAACCACGAGCAACACGGTCAGCTTCGCACAACTAGCTCTAATCGCGATGTGAACTATCAGCCAAGCCGTCGCCTAGACCTAAACGAAGACCCAGCGTTTCGTTATTCAAGCAAGCCGCTTGCAGGTATGACACAACAAATTCCTTTCTATAAAGAACAGAATTTCAAGCAAGCGGGTGAGTTTTTCCGAAACCTGACTAAAGAAGGTCAAAAGCACCTTATTAGTAACTTAGGTGGTGCGCTAGCGTCGGTGCCTGAAGAAGAAATTCGCGTAATTATCAGTGCTTATATGTATAACGCAGATAAAGACTATGGTAAGGGCGTAGCCAAACTAGCTAAAGCACCAATGTCGAAAGTTCGCCAAACTGCAAAAGACTTGATGGAGCAACAGGCAGCACGCGCTGCAAAAGCAAAGCAAGTTGCAGAAAGCCTAACGGCACTTATGCAATAAGCTAAATAGCAATGTTGCACTAAATGTCTAGATAGAAATGAGGGAGTTATTTAACCGCGTTAATTAACTCCCACTTTTTTAGAACAGCAAAACGCTAAAGCGTTATTCAATACTTAAATTCAGATTTACCAGTAAGGGGGCACAATGTCTTTTTTAAAGCAAACACTTACGGCAGCACTGTTCGTTGTTGTCACCTTTAGCAGTTTTTATACTAGCGCGGCCGTGGACCCAGTTTTTAGTGCTACGAGCAAAGCTGATGCACCACAACGAGCGACAATGCCTGACATAGAGACCTTAAAAGCGCGCTATTTCGACGCAGCGCGAGAAGGAAATAGCACCATGCTAGGTGCATTCTACCAAGCAGGTCTGGATGTTAACGTCGCCGATGAGAAAGGCTATACGGCGCTTATTCTTGCTGCCTATCACGGCCACACCGAAACTGTGAATTACCTAATTAGTGAAGCTAATGCCAACCCCTGCCAAGAAGACAGTCGAGGCAACACGGCGCTAATGGGGGCCATCTTCAAAGGGCATGTGAGTGTAGCGAAACAGCTTGTATTTGCCGATTGCGATATAGATGAAGAGAACGCTCAGGGTCAGACTGCATTGATGTTCGCGAGCCTTTTCGACAGGCAGGAAATTATCAATACGCTTATAGACAAAGGGGCTAACCCAGCTCACATGGATAAAGCAGGTAATTCCGTAGCAGATATCGCTCTTTCGCAAGGTAATTACGAGCTAGCGAAAGTATTACGCGAACAAAACGCTAATTAAATCACGTCATATTAGATAGCATTGAATATAACTAGGGGGAACTCCCTATTTGTATTCAATGCACTAAGTTCAATACTAAGCCCATAAGAATTTAAATTTGGCTTTACTATGAAAACGTTACTTGCTGCATTTTTTATCTTTTTTGCATCATCCTCTTTCGCCGGTGTAGTCACCTATGACTTCACCCGAATAGTGTTAGGTGACGAAGCTGACGAAACCAGTTTGATAGGGCAAATCTCCTTTGATGAAAACGAAACCCAGTTCAATATGAACACATGGCTATCGTTTTTCTTTCAGCTTGAGTTTGATGGCACCATTTACAACATATTGGAAGATGATATTGCCGACTTTGCAATCGTTGATTTAGATGACGAAGTATTTGGTGATGAAAACGGCGAGGGTTTTCAGTTTTTTATTGAGGACGCTAGCGTTCCTTATGAGTTTGCTATTAGTACAGGTTTAGCCGGTCTGGGAGAAACGGATACTTGTGTTTTCTTTGAAAGTGGCGACCGCTGTGCGGGGAGCTTGTTTCAATTGGTTAAAACTGTCGAGGCTAATGATGGCTCTAACAATGGCTCAACACAAGTGAGTGAACCTGCTTCCTTTGCTACAGCAATGCTAGTTTTGTTTGCGTTCACTTCACTGAGAAAGCGTAGACACTAAGTTTTCTTTGGCTAAGTATTTTATTTTCGTACCGCGTTCGTTCCCTCCAAACTATCAATGTTTCTCGATAGTTGGTGTTTTTAGCCCTCCTTTTGTGAGGGCTTTTTTCGTTCTAACTTTATGTTTTTAATATGCTTTATAAATCACTTCGAATAGGGGGAACTCCCCATAGTTTTGCATCTTGGGTTGTTAAATACTCAAGGGGTACTCAAAGAGAGGTGTATTATGAAGTTCCTTAATAATAAAACAGTATTATCAGTTGCTATTGCTTGTGCCCTACCAGCGAGCATGGTGAATGCAAAAACTTTCGATAAAACATTAGCCGATGCACTTGCTGCATCGCCACTAGAACTACAACAAGTAATCGTTACATTTGAAGGTAAGGGACCTGCCACAACAGAACAAATTACAGCACTTGAATCGTTAGGCATTACAGGTGGTGTTAGCCTACGCAATGTGCCTATTGTTGGGGTGTTAGCTAATAAACAGCAAGTTGAAGCGCTTTATCAACGTGATGACGTAGTTTCAGTTTGGAACAATGACCCACTAGAACTAGAAAATCATGAGTCTACTCAAATTACGGGGGTTCAAGCACTTCAAGCTGATCGCGATATTCGCATTAACGGCATGCCTGTATCAGGCAAAGGTATAGGTGTTGTGGTAAACGACTCGGGTGTTGACGGTACCCACGGCGATTTAGCGTTTCCTGATCACGTTGTTCAAAACGTATTGGCGCAGGTGAACTTGAACAGCTATAGCGGAATCTTGCCTATCACTTACCAAGAAAACGTATCTAACACTGATATTTTAGGCGGTCACGGAACACATGTGGCAGGCACAGTAGGCGGTAACGGCGCCAAGAGTGGTGGCTTACATGCAGGTGTAGCACCAGGTGCAGATATAATTGGTTATGGCTCGGGTGCCGGTCTATTTATCTTGGATACTATCGGCGGCTTCGACTACGCGTTAACCCACCAGTTCGACTATAACATTCGCGTAATCTCTAACTCCTTTGGTAACACAGGTGATGTAGGCACAGACTTCAACCCAGATGATCCAACCAATGTTGTAACTAAGGCTTTGGCTGATAACGGTATTATTACTGTGTTTTCAGCAGGTAACTCAGGCCCTGGCGAGTCGACAATCACCGGTAACTTTAAAAAGGCACCTTGGGTAATTACTGTTGCTGCGGGTAACAAGCAGGGCGAACTGGCTGACTTTAGTTCACGGGGTGTAGACGGAAAAGGCGGGCAGGCAGTTGTAGATGGCGAGGTGTTCACATGGGAAGACCGTCCTACCGTAACGGCACCAGGGGTAGACGTTATATCTGCACGCGCATCACTGTCTAGCTTAGGCGGCTTGAGCGCGGCTGATGACGCTGAAATGATTGAGCCTCAACACTTACCGTTTTATACCGTATCTAGCGGTACTTCAATGGCAGCCCCCCACGTGTCAGGTATTGTCGCACTTATGCTTGAAGCGAATCCAAATCTTCAATGGGAAGATGTAAAACGCATTCTTCAGGAAACCGCAACACCAATGGCTGGTATGGACGAGTGGGAAGTGGGTGCAGGTTATGTTAACGCCTATGCTGCGGTAACTGCAGTGCTTGAGGGTGAAGAAGTATTCGGCGATACCGTGAAGAAAAATCGCGAATTTAACGCATTTGCTAACGTTGCTGAAGGCGATAGCTTTACGCTACCTACAACTTATCTTCCTGTTGGTGAGTCACCAGTAGAAGAGTTTGAGGTAACGCCTGACGTATCTATGGTGGTGGCAAGCGCATCAATCGAAACAGCAACAGCCTTTGTACTAGAAGACCCGGCAGGAAATACCTATGGTTCCGGCATCGGTTTACCTGTTTTGGGCTCTTCAGTAGGTACGGCTGCGCCAGGTATGCCAGGTACATGGAAACTATATAGCCGCGGTATTGGCAGCATTAGTGGTGTATCGGTTGACCCACTAGGTGTTACAAATGGTGTGGGTATTCCTGGCACTAACGATGTGAACATTCGCTTATTAGTCACTTCAGGTTATACCGGTATTGATGATACAGAAGGCCACCCAGCTAAACCATTCATTGAATATGTAGTAGCAAATGAACTTATGGACGCGAAGGAAAGCGGTTTTGCACCCGACGCCCCTCTAACGCGTGTAGAGCTTGCTGATACGCTAGCGCTTAGCGCTAATCTTCGACAAACCAATGACGGTAATACAGTGAACTTCAGCGATGTAAGTGCAGAAAATGCTGCCGCAGTAAATTCAGCAACAGCGACTGGCGCAGTGTTAGGTGATTTAGAGATGAATACGCAACCGGTAATGCAATTTGACGGCGACTTCTTTGATAGCAACATGCAGGTAAGCAAAGAAGAAATGGCGTACTCAATGGTTCAAGCATTAGGCCTTGAAGATGCCGCGAACAGCTTTGACTCTGAAAAGGTTATCGCTATCGTGCTTGGTGAAGCGATTGAAGTTGAAGACACAGACGCAATTGCACCTGAGTATCGCGGCCATGTTCAACAAGCTTTAGCTGCAGGAATAATGCAGGTGGAAGTTAAAGTAGAGCAAGGTCCATTTGACCTACAGCCTACACTTAAAGCCTTCTTTAATCCTCAAGATGGCGTATCACGAGGCGAAGCGGCGTTTATCTTAACGCAATACGCAGAACTTTAGTCCTTAGGGTTGAGGGCCGGTTGTAACATTCAAAACACGCGGTAAACCCGTCCATGGGCGCTCCACAGCAGCATCCCTGCTGCTAAGGTTTTGAATGTTATAATCGGCCTTCGCGTAATTGTTAGAGAGGGGGGGAGGCAGATGAAGCAATGCCTCTCTTTTTGGTTAGGTTTCGCCGAAAGTCTATCGCTCAATATTAGGATTTATCCATGGGCGTTCTGCAGCCGTACCCTGCTGCTGAAGGCTTTGAATGTCACAACCAGATCTTGTGTAGTTTGCAGGGGAGGGAAACAGCATTTTAACTTAAGAACGGATACAGCTATTCTAGCAAGCCTGCTTTCCCGGCCATTCTGATGAGTTCTGCAGAACTGCTTAAGTTGAGTTTTTTATAAATGTTGCTGCGGTGGTTTTCAGCGGTTTTAAGGCTCATATCCAGCAGTTCAGCAATCTTCTTACTGGTGTTGCCTGCGGCGACTAAGAAAAAAACTTCTCGCTCGCGTCGAGTTAAAACGCTTAGGGGCGATACATGCTTTTGGCACTGCTCATTGGATGAGTGGGTTACTTCATCGGGAAAAGAGGTCTTGTTCGCTGCCACTTTTTTTATCGCATCGACTAAGCTGTCACCCGACGACTCTTTTAAAATATACCCCTTTGCGCCCGCGTCGCGCATAGCCTCTATATATTCCACTTCGTTGTGCATAGACAGCACTAGTATCTTTGCATCACTGCGCTGTGACAATATTTTATCAATGGCAACGAGCCCGCTCATGCGCGGCATAGAAATATCCATCAGAATAACGTCGGGGGAGAGTTTTAGCACCGCTGCAATAAGCTCAACACCGTCATCGCATTCTCCGACTACATCAATATCTGGGTTTGCATTTAGCATTTGAGATACGCCTTGACGCATGAGTACATGATCGTCGGCTAGCACTACTCGAATTGTCATACAGGTACCGTTACTGTTGTTCTTGTGCCTTGCCCTACAGCAGAATCTATTTCTAGCGTCGCGTTGAACGCTTCGGCTCTATCGCGAATACTCGAAAGACCAATGCCAGGCTCTATTGTTTTACTATCAAACCCTACACCATTATCAATAATATCTAAACGAATAACATTGTGGTGATAAGAAACTGTCAGAGTAAGGCTGCTTGCGTCACTGTGTTTTATAGCATTAACCAGGGTTTCTTGCGCAATTCTAAATAATAAGGTGCTGATGTCTTTCGAAAGGTCCTTTGGTAAATTTATTTCAATGTGATACTCAATATCTTCGTCACTAAGCAGATTACGACACAACCAGTTTAGCGCAGGCTTTAGACCCAGGTCGTCGAGAATGGTGGGGCTCATAAGTCGCGATAGCTGCCTTACGTCATTTAGCGCCATTTCAGCGATGCCGTGTAGGGCCTCTATTTCAGGCGACGCAGATGAAAGGGCCTGCAGTCGTCTTGTAAGCCCGGTAAGTAACTGCCCAATACCGTCGTGTAGCTCTCTAGAAAGCTTAGCCTTTTCAGACTCCTGCTGAGCCCATAGGCGCTTTGCAAGCTGTTGAAGTATTTCCTGATCGGCGTCTAACCGAGCCTGAAGCTTTGCCTGTAGTACCTTAATACTCTCTATTTCTTTGGCTAAATCACTCAAAATAGGCGTTCCTGTAGTCACCAGCTTGTTTTTCAGATAGTTGAGACAGCCACCGCGTAGTTAGCTTATCGGCGGTGCCTTCTTTGCCGGGAACCGCACGATAATATAGGTGGTTACGCCAGTATGACGGGTATAGCGCGAGCTTTTGCTTAAGCTTTTCAACTGAAGCTACATCACCAAACGAGGCTTTTATATACAGCCACTGTAAGTATTGTTGGTAATAAGTGGGTTTAATAAGAGAGCTAAGCTTTTCCATGATACTGCTCGAAGCGCCTAAAGACAGACGCTGCTGCATATCGAGTAAAATCTTTGTTTCGGTGATTGCGGGTACATTGTCGTTATTTAGAAGCGTTTTGTAGATGCCGTCACTTTCACCGTTGAGGTTACCTTGATAATGCTTCAACCCTAAAGTTAACCATTGATAAACGGCGAACTGCTCGTGACGTTCTTCGCTGATGGTGGGCAATACGGACTCAAGACGCTTCTCTAAGCATGACCAGTTTGCAGTCAGTAAACATATTTCACCCTCCCAGAGCAAAACTTCTGTTTTTGCGCGACTGTCTTCAGACTCCTGAGCTAAGCGTTTTGCCTGTGCAGCATGTTGTGTGGCTTTCTCTAAATTTCCGTTTGCAAAGTTTAAATAGCTGAACAAAAGGTGATTATAGAGCTTTTCCTGATTATGCTGTGTACTTAGTCGCTCCTCTACTGTCGTTAAGTAATTGCTAGCAATGTTCTTATCACCCTTTACTAAACTTAATTGCGCAAGATTCTGATGGGTTCGAAGCAGGTGGGATTCATCACCATTTCTTTCAAATAGCATCTTAGCCTGCTGCCAGTAAATTTCTGCAAGCGAGATGTCACCAATTAAAAAGTGCATATAGGCCACGTTGCTCATGCTTTGGGGCTGTAGTACCTTGTCATCGGTTTGAACGCGAATATCAAGGCCACGTTTGTAGTAATCTAACGCTCTTGCAAACTGTCCTCGCTCTTCAAACATAAAACCTAGGGTATCGTTTACGTGCGCCTCTTGTGCCAAGTCGCCTAAATCGTGAAGTAGCTTTACTGCTTCTTCTAGCGACGCTTCAGCAGTGGCGTAGTCACCTGTAAGCGAGGTAGCAATAGCATAGTTTGCTAAGGTTTTGGCCCGTTGCGAAGGCTGAGTTTTTGCATCGCGCAGCGCCAGCGCATCTTTAAAATAACGTGCGGCTGCTATATTGTCGGCCGTTCGCAGGTAGGCAATGCCAAAGGCATTCAGCACTAAGCTTTCACCTCGGGTATCCTTGGCTTGTCGAAATGCGACAAGTGCGCGTGTTAACGAGTCGCTGGTGGCAGTGTCTATATCTCCGTTAATAATCTGTAAACGAGCCAGCTCAAACCACAGTTGTCCGTTATTAGGTCGAAGGGCTATTGCGGCTTTGTAGTCAGCCATCGCTTTAGTGTCTTCGCCCGCCCACTGATATATATCGGCTCGCATTGATAGCAGTTCTGGTCGGTTAGGGAATTGAGAAACCAATGCATTTATCGATTGTTGAGCAAGGGCTAAATCTTCATTGAGTTCAGCTCTTAGCAGTTCGCTTTGCAGTCTCCAATACGGTGCCAGGTTAGGAATGCTGGTTAAAGTTTCCAGTGCCTGTCTGGCTCTATCATAGTCGCCAATATTCATCCTATTGCGGGCATCAGCTACCCATCCGCCGGGGTAATCGGGGGTTGTTGCTATAATGGCTTCAATAGCATCTGCACTATTTAATGTTTCACCCTTTTGCCATGTGCTATCTAACACATCCAGATAACGTAAATCAGGTTGTGGTTGGGGTGATTGAGATTCAACCGCATCAAATAGTTGCTGAATTAACTTGTTGGAAAACTCCTCTAAATCCTTTGAAAGGGAGTTTGCATTTACATTGTGTGACACTGTAAAAATGGGCGTATTGGCAGGCATGCTGAGTACGCTAGCGTGAAGCAAGTACGCACTATTACTGGTAGGCGTAGCATCAAGAAGCAATGCGCTATTAGCTGCAAGTGTAGCGGCCAAATCAGTGCGATCATTTTCACTTGTAAAGGGGGATAACGCTAAATTGCTTACCAATGCTTGGGTCTGTTCTTTGTTGTCTAACACTATATTGGGGTGGGTAGACAAAGGGTAGCGAAGTAACGTGTTAATGGTTTCTAAAAGCGGGTACTGGGGGTCGTTCAATACCAAAAGTTGAATTGGGCTATCTGCCGCTAATTTAGGAGGGCTTTTTTGATACCAAGTGAAGGAAAAAATACTGGCACTCAGCACTAATACCAATAAAGCAATTATAGAAAACACAACAAGGGTTTTGTTTGTTACGTTAGTGCTGCCATTAACGCTAAGGGCTCGTCCATCAAAGCTAAAGGCTTCTTCCAGCGAAAGTCTCTTAGCCGGTAAGTGATGGGTTAATTGAGTAATGCAGGTTTTGCGCTTTTTTAACCACAAGTAATGGGAGATGCCAACTCCTTCTTTTTCAACACACCCCAACATGTCTTCTAGCACTTTACCTAGGCTATAGGTGTCAGAATGCTCACTTGCTTTTCCGGTTTGAATAACTTCAGGCGCTGTGTAGCGTTGATGCCCGCTGGTTTGGACACACGCAGTCGCGCTTTGACCGATGCCAAAGTCGATAAGCTTAATATCTTCATTATCGTCAATTAGGATGTTGTCTGGCTTTATATCGCCGTGCTTAATACCTATGGATTTACACGCAAGCAGGGACACAATGAGTTGTTGTTGCCACTTATCGAAGTCGGTCTTGCTGATAGGCTTTTCAAGGCGCGTGTAAAGGGGCTCTCCTTCAATGAAAGCCATGGTAAAGAAGGCAGTATCGCCATCAGAGAAAATATCATGTACACGAATGATATTGGGGTGTTGAAGCTGTCTGGCAATATTGACTTCATTGCGGATAGTTTGCATTTTAACTGGGTCGCTAGCACCACCTTCTATCACTTTAAGCGCCACTTTCACATCAAGTAGCTCGTCAATAGCACTATAGACATTAGCCTGAGCGCCAGAGCCTAACTGTTCTACAATGCGAAAACGGTTAGCTAAACGTGAATTTGGCGCAATAGTTGGCCCTAAAGCTAAAGCTTCAGTTTTAAGGGAATTATTTTGCGACGAGAATACATCTGGCCTGTTCAAAGCCTTCTCCACACTTCACTAATTAACGCGACGAAGCAACTCAAATACGGTTTACGCCACGCAGGCCTGTTTACCATAGGTATAACAAATGGTTAACTGCCTTAAACGTTATTGCTTTTATTCTAGCTTATAAGTGAAAGTTTATGCTCTATTGTGTGGAATAACAAACGCATGGAAATCATATTTGCTAAGGAGGTGGCAAATTCTATGTCCGTTTGCGTGAAGTAGCGTCGCCCTAGAACAGAGTCAGCATATAAAACACCAACGGGTTTTTCATCTAAACACACGGGTACACAAATAGCGGCCTGAATACCATGGTTAATTATACTGTGCTGCTTATTGAGGGTGTTGTCGCAAACAATATTGCCGATAGCGCGAACGACGTTTGTCTGCATACATTGATTGATGATAGTGCGGCTGCCTGTAAAGTCATTGCCCTGCATCCAGTCTTCATACCCTACACCAAGCTGATAGTTATTTGTTTTATCGAGCAATATGAGCGAAGCGCGTTCACACCCAAGCGACTGAGTTAAACACTCTCTGGCAAGGTTAATAAGTGCAGTACTGTTGTTACAGTGCTGTAGTTGGTTTTGATATTGTTTTAGCTGTTGCTTACGCCATTCACGCACGCTATCAAGTTTAACGACATTGTTAAATGCAACAGGCGTGAACTCACAAGGAATTGGACCAAGTTGCAAAACGTGAGGCTTGTCTAACGTAAGGTGCTTAACCGGAATGCCTGCGTTACTGAAGCACCCTGTCGAACTGGTGTCGCTCAAATGCCAGATATGATCGTTGTCAGCATGTTTTGCAGCGCGTAAAACGATATGAGAGCGTGATATTTGAGGGTGAGGAATAACAATATCGGCGCTGTCGGCGCGCCCGATTTGATATTCACGCCCTTCAAATAGCAAGTGTTCACTTACGCTGCTATTGCTTTCTGTAAAGGCAAACTGTAATGGCATAGCATCACCCTCGTTATGTCACTATCGCTGAATGTCTATCTTTTTTGCAACCTACCACCATGCCTGAATAGGCAGGAAGCAAAGTTGACCATAAAACCGTTTAGGTGTTCGAAAATCAGTTTGGATTTAAGAGCAACTGGGCTATTTACAGTGTTCTCAAGCTAAAACGTAATGTTTGCAGCTGAGTAAGGAGTAATCCTTTTACATTGACCACGTCGCCACTTGAACGCCATACGTCTGCAATCTGGCTTCCAGATGCGTTATCAATAAGCGTGATAAGGCTATCAACCGCAGTTAATGCTGCATCGTCATCGTTTATCGCCAGCGCTGACTGAATGTCATTTAGTCCGCTATCAATGGCTGCTTCTAGCAGCGGTGCAATTTTGTCGCGATTACCATTAACTGTCGTATTTATAGAGGCAACTTTGTCGTTAATGACGGCAGTTGAAGGACGATTGTCGAGCAAGATAATGAAATCAGAAAACTGTCCTGTGCTACCGCGCGCGCGAAAGCTACCCGATGAAGTAAGCGTCGTTATGTCTTCAAATTGCCCGCCGTCATGGGAAGTAAACAAACGCCATGGAATGGTTGGGGTGTAGTGAATGGCTTTAGTGTAAAGCTCAACCGTCGCCAAACCTTCAAAGCCAAATCCTGCATCTGTTTTCGGCGAGATAGAAACAAGAACAGGGAAGCCAGTAACGGCACTTGTTAATGCTGAAGGCAGACGGTCTGTAATAGTTAAGTCTGCAGGGTCTAGCAACTCTGCAGTAATATCAATGGTGTTAGCATTAAGACCAATACTGTTTTCAAACTCAACGGTCAAATCAACTTCGATTAAGCTGGTAAGCGTAAGTTTCGCCTGAATCTTATTGTCATCGACAGTTAGGGTTGCAGGAGTAACTACCTGGGCTTGCGCGGTTGAAAACAGAAGTAATACAGTGGTGGCAACAACAGTAGTAAGTTGTCTGAATTTCATCGCAGTAAACATCATAGGATGACCTCTTTCAGTGTTGGTTAAAATTTAACCTAAAATGGTGCCATTATCAATTTGTATAATGGCACCGTTTTCAGTGGTTTGCGATTTTATTCAAAATATTGGGTGAAAAAGCGCGAAGCAAGCACAGCATAATGCGCCCTAGTTATCACCGTCTCTGGCGCGAAGCTCGCAGTGATAGTTGGCGTAATGCTAAATGGGCTTTGCTCTACACCAAACTCAGCGTTAATGAGTGATAACATAAGTGCTAACTGCACGTAGCCCTTCATATTAGCTGGAATACTGTCTTGATCGTCTAGCACGATTTGCTCACCGTTATAGTCAATTACGATATCGGCACTTGGATCGAAGCTAAGTGCCGCTTCTTCAAGACCTAGCAGTTGCACAAGTGAATAAGCAATGTCTAACTTGGTTACGCTGGCAAAGGGGTCTGCGCTACCGTCTACGCTTCTTAAAACAGGTGCTTGTGTACGAAGCTTATCTTTAAGTGCACCACCTTTAACCATTACCGATTCTACAAACGCTTTATCAAATCCAGGTACTGAGCCGATGTTAAGGCGGTCCTCATTTAGCAGGTCACGGTATTGTCTTACTGCACCGCCCATTACTGCATAGCGAGCAAAGTCTTTACGTTTAAGACGCGCATCCGGTGAGAAACCACGGCTGTTAATAGCATCCATTAGGCGTTCGCTAACAGCGAATTCAATGGCATTTTGCTGAGGGTGACCTTCCACATCATCCATACCTTCAAAGCCGCCACTATTTTCAAACGATACAGTAACGTTGAATGTTTCAGGTAGACCCGGTCCGTTGGTTAAACCTAAGGGGTCAGCCTCAATACCAGATAATGACGTCAAGCCATAAACATATACGCCCCAGGTTCCTGGCATTGCAGGCGCTGCGACACGCATGGTTGTCGTAAGCACTGGTGTTGTGAGATTACCGCGATATTCAGTGCCGTCTGGCGCAACAAGAACAAGCTTGGTTAAGTTTGCGAAACTATCGGCAGACGCTTTAACCAGTACTTCTTCTGTTCCTACTTCAAACTCTATGACTTCAGGAGCACCTACTGGAGAGTAAAAAACATCGAAATTTTCTACACGGTCGCTGGTGGTGACTAGCGCGTTTGCTTTGAAGCTTTTGCTATCTAGATTGTTAACCGTAACTTTATGATCCATGTCTTCAAGAAGCGCAGCGGCAACCGCAGAGCGTGCGTTAACATAACCCGCACCCACTTCCCAGCGCTCGTACCCAGGCATATTAGTAGCAGTTTCTTGAAGTAAGCGCTTTATGGTTAGGTTATCAAGGTTCGGGTTCGCTTCTAACATTAGCGCAATAATGCCTGAAACATGCGGTGTGGCCATCGAGGTGCCAGAAATCATGGTATAGAAAGGTAGGTTTTGTGGCTCTATCGCGCCGATATCCCCATCACCGCCATTAGCTGCCGCATTTAAAACAGCGCGAGTAGAGATAATATCTACACCAGGAGCAACAACGGTTACATCGTTAGTATACGTCCAATCTGTGCCGTCGGGCATAGTGAAGTCACCGGACTCACCTTTAAGGCCACGAGATGAAAAATCTGCAAGTTTGCCAAACTTATCGCCCGCACCGACAGAAATGCCCCACGGAATTTGCGCATATGGGTTGTGTGAATCTTCTCCAGGTCCACTATTGCCTGCCGCGAAGACACTAATCATACCCATTGTGTGCGCTTTATAGCTGGCCAATGATACAGGGCCAAGTGGCTCATATTTGCCGCTTGAGCCCCATGAGTTGCTAATAACTTTGATAGGATTGTCGAAGGTGTACTGCTTACTTATCGCATAATCAAAACCGCCGATGGTATCAAGTAGCAGCACTGCTGCACCTGAACCATAACCAATAATATCCGCATCTGGCGCTGCGCCGCGGTGCTTACCGTCAGACATAGCGCCAGTACCTGCGATAGTGCCTGTTACGTGAGTACCGTGGCCTGAGTTTAAGTCTGTATTTACTTGGTTAGATAGTGTTGGGCCCGTTATGCCAACAATAGACAATGCGCCAGGGTTCAAGATCGCTTGCACATTATCAACCACGGTATCACCAAAAAAGTGGTCTTGGTGAGAAGCATCAATACCAGAGTCAATGACTAATACTGTGGAGCCTTTACCCGTAAATTCGACATTGTTTCGCGATGCAAACGCTTCGCCCTGAATATCGGCAACACCCGTTATTTCACGCGCATCTGCGTTGTATAAGCTCATCTCACGGTTGGCAAATACTGAGCGTACCCCGTCAAACTGTGCAATAGCTTCAATTTGAGCCTTGGTGGCTACTACACCAATAATTGGCAGGTTTTTAAATTGAACGCCTTCTGTAATCCCCAAGTTTAATAGTTGGGTAATTTGCGATTCAGCAAGGGGCGACATCTGATCGTACGTAACAACCGCCATTAATGATTCTGTAGGGGATAGCGACACTAGTTTATCGGCCATTTGAGAGCCAATGTAAGCGTCGGCCAGCGTGTGAGCCGAAGGGCTTGCCAGCATTGCAGCAGCTAAGGTCGATAGGGCGAACTTCTTCATATTCTTCTCCAAATTCTAAGGGCTGCGGTTCGCTCGGGTATTGGGTTACGTCATCGCAGCAAGGTACGTCTTAATAGTGACTTTTTGAGCAGGGGCAGAACATAGGGGTTTCACCCTAATTATGAGATTTTTTTAAATAGCAAAACGTTCAAAAATGCTACAAAGGTTTAATAATAAAACGCGCATTAAACATCTATATTGGTGACGTATGTTGATGTGTTTTCAGCGTTTATTAGCTTTTATTTATGTAGCTAGCACTCGCCGTTCTCCCAAGAGGAGCTTGTCATGAAGTTCGATTCTATTAAATCTCGCCTAGTTTTAATGACCCTAGTATGCGTTATCGGTATGGCGGTACTTGTCGTCAGCCAGCATTACTTTACGCAACAACTTATTGGGTTACACCAGCAGCGTGAAGTGCTGCTAAGGATGGGGCAAGACCTGCTGCAAATGCGACGACATGAAAAAGACTTTCTTCTTCGCCACGAGACAGGATATTACGACAAGTTTCTCGAGCGGAGCTATGAATTTAAAGGTCGGCTAACGTCCCTTGTTCCTTTGTTCGCTGAATATAGATTGCCTGTAGCTGACGTGGAAAGTCTGTCATCTTCAATGGAAGCCTATAGCGGCACATTTCGACAGGTAGTATCGCTTCAAGAGCGGATTGGATTAACGCCAAACGATGGTTTAAGAGCGCGTATTACCGAGCTAGAAAATACCCTTAACGAAGGGCTGCTTGCTCAAAGCCCGCAAGCAAGTGAACTGTTAACTAATATCCAGCTGGCTACTCGTAACTATCAAATAAGCCAAGAAGGCGTTTACGCTAGGCAAATGATGACGTTGAGTGAGCGTTTAGCGTCTGAAAATCGCAGTACCGCTTTACTGAACGGCACTTTGGTTCAATATAGAGAAGCGCTTTTACAGTTAGTTGATGCATTCACTATCTATGGCGTGACCCACAATGAAGGGCTTCGTGGAGAATTTAGACAAAGCGCTCATAATGTTGAAACTCAGTTAAAAGGCGTTGATGCTGCGCTGCAACCCATGATCGAGCAACGAGAAGCGCAAGTGCGTATTTATAGCTTAAGTATTGCCGCGCTTACGTCTGTCGTGTTAATTCTGGTGCTGATCAAGAGTTTTGCGACATTTCATCGCGCATTTGTTAACTTTCTTACTTTCTTTTATCGCTGCAAGCGTCAGTATCAAATGATTGATACCAGAAAGTTAGGGTTTGCAGAGTTAAAGTCACTCGCAGAACTGGCGAATGAAATGGTCGAGTCGAAAAGAGATATTGAGGCGCGGCTCGCCAGCGTAGAAGCTGAGTTGGCCAATAAGAAAACCTCATAGCTTTCATTTAAAAGCTAGATGTAGGTAGATTTTTAAAAGCGGCCGACTCACTATTGCATTAACAAGGTATAAGCCAAGGTAGAAGCAAAGATGAAGTTTAACCGTTTAGGAAATAGCGACTTACAGGTGTCAGACATCTGTCTAGGAACAATGACATGGGGTATTCAAAATACTCAGCAAGATGCAGATGAACAAATAGCTTACGCTCTTGATAAAGGTGTAAATTTTTTAGATACCGCGGAAATGTATCCCGTTCCTCCTAATGCCGAAACTTATGGCGATACAGAGCGAATTATAGGTAATTGGATCTCGCGTAATGAAGCGAAGCGCTCAGATATTATATTGATGAGCAAAGTTGCCGGCAGCGGTTTGAAGTATATCCGTAATGCCGGTCCTATTACGTCTGATGCGGTTAGCAATGCGCTTACTGATTCGCTAGAGCGTTTAAATACTGATTATATTGATGTTTACCAGCTACATTGGCCGAACAGAGTAACGCCACACTTCGGAAAACATTGGCCTGATGGCGCGGATCCCACGAAAACGAATCGCGAAAAAGAAATAGATGGTATGCGCGATATCCTTATGGGAATTAAGCGCGCATTAGACGAAGGTAAAATAAGACATTGGGGGCTATCGGACGATACGCCTTGGGGCATTCACATCTTTCTTACTCTTTGCAAAGAGCTTGATATGCCCCTCCCTGTGTCTATCCAAAACGAGTTCAGCTTACTGCACGCAAAAGACTGGCCGTATTTAATCGAAATGTGTGAGCTTGAAAATATCGCTTACCTACCTTGGTCACCGCTAGCGACGGGTATGTTAAGCGGCAAATACCATAATGGGGCAAGACCAGAGGGCAGTAGGTGGACACTAGCCCAGCGCATGGGGCTGTTTAGAGACAAAGCGCCTGCCCAGGCTGCCACAGCAGAATATGTGAAGATTGCTGAAAAAGCAGGAATAACACCATCACAATTAGCGTTAGCATGGTGTAAACAAGTACCGGGTGTTACCTCTACTATTATTGGGGCGACCACTATGCCTCAGTTAAAGGAAAATATCGATGCGTTTGATATGACGCTCTCAAGCGCGACGTTGGAGGAAGTTCACAAGGTATTTAGACAATATCCGTTAGGCTTCTAAACGCAATTTCTTCCAGCTTAAAATGGCGTGCTTTACTAGGGTTAGTTGATATTTGGTGTATATTAAACATCAACTAGCCCAGAGTATTTATCGTCATTTTTGTGTAATACGCACGTCATACTATAAATTTTTCAAGTATGAATCTGTGCGTATTATGTCAATGATTGACCCCCAAGCTGCTCAAACCCAAGCTGATCAAAATAATGTGGTGGGAAACACGCGCAATGTGCGTAAATGGCTTCTTTTAGTCTTGTTAGTGTATATCATGTTGCTTGCCGTCAGTATGATTGGCAGCGGCTTTAAATTTGCTGCAGGCGATCACGCTAAAACCCTTTTCAGCTTTGCCTCTAACCCTGTGATGGGGTTGATTATCGGTATGGTTTGTACTGCGCTTATTCAGTCTTCAAGCACGGTTACTTCAATTATTGTTGGAATGGTGGCGGGTGGTTTACCAATAACCATTGCTATACCCATGATGATGGGGGCGAATATTGGAACCAGCATAACTAACACCTTGGTAAGTCTAGGGCATGTTGCAAGAAAAGATGAATTTCAACGGGCTTTCAATGCTGCAACGATCCATGACTTCTTCAATGTGCTATCTGTATTGATATTTTTGCCGCTGGAAATGGCGTTCGGTATTCTAGAATTTTTGAGCGGCCAGTTAGTGGCACTCTTTCACACAGGGGAAGCTATGGGAGTAGGGGGCTTTAACCCTATTAAAGCGACCACCCAACCTATTACCGACCTTGTAACACAAGCCTTTTCACTTTTACCTTCCATTTATCCGGGGGTAGCCAAAATCATTCTTGGCATAGGCCTAATTATGCTTTCTATTACTTACATGGGTAAGATTATGAAGTCGCTTATGGTAGGTAAGGCGAAGGCACTCCTACATACCAGTATTGGTAAAGGTCCGCTTTCTGGCATTGCCTCAGGTGCGGTAATGACTGTGCTGGTGCAGTCATCATCAACCACAACGTCGCTCATGGTTCCTCTGGTGGGGAGTGGCATTTTAAAAGCTAAGGAAATTTACCCGTTTACTCTGGGCGCGAATATAGGTACCTGTATAACGGCATTAATTGCTGCGCTAGGTGTAGTGGGCGTAAATAGTGGCTTTGCACTGCAAATTGCGCTGGTCCATCTCATTTACAACGTTCTGGGTGTTACGCTAATTTACGGGCTACCCTTATTGCGCAATATTCCACTTAATTTGTCTTACCAATTATCGGTTGTTGCTGCAGAACGAAAAATGTATGGCGCAGCATATGTAGGAGGGTTATTTTTCATTATGCCCTTGGGCATCATTTTTTCTACCATGTAAATGCTTACTAAGGCAAAAGCGCTTGCTCAAGAACAAAAAAAACGGCGCTGATGCGCCGTTTCGTTATTAGGTATTAGTATTTAATTAAAATGCGTATTTAGCTGAAACTTGGAAGCGATTCATGTCGCCTTCAAGGCCTGCTTCAATTTCACGTTTTGCGAACGCATATTCAGCTCCAACAGTTAGCGCTTTCGTTGGCGAGTACAAGTAGTTCACACGTGTGCTGTACGTACTTTCAGTCGTATTTAAGCCAGTAAGCGTTACGTCGTTGTCAGCTTCAAACGCCGAGAACATGATGCTGCTGCGCGCTTTTTCGCTCCATTTGTGTCGATACGCAATGCCGTAACCTGTTGAGTCAATGGCTTCAAGGTCGCCACTTTCTGTAAGGACGGCGCCATTTACCGCGTTAAGCGCAGAGTATCGGCCTAAACCTTTACCGGTATTGAAAGTGAATCGAATATCATCGCCATTTGATAAATTATATTTACCTGTTAACGATACGCCAAAGCTGGTTTCATCAGCATCAATGCCAGCGGCGTTGTCATAAGAAAGTTGTCTAACTAGGCCCGCTACTTTTACATAACCCCAGTCTTGCTTTGTGGTGTAGGCTGCAACTAAATCTGGAACACTGCTGTCATCACTGGTGATCCTGCTACCACCACCAAACGGTGTAATCGTAGATTCTGGGTTTTCTAGTGCAACCTGAAATCCGCCGTTGGTATATCTCACCATAACTTGACGGCCAAAGGTGATACCGTCAGTGGTACCGATGAAATCAAGCGATTCTGGCAGAGAGCCTACGTCCATGAAAGTGGTCCAAGTTTGGCCTACCAACCAGTTTTTATAAGTTAAATAAGCGTGGCGTACTCGCGGAGTATAGGAGTTGCTGATACGTTCATCACCGCCACTAGTTACAACAAAATCAAGTTCAAACACACCGTTAATGGTGTCACCTTCGGCAGTAGGTGTTGACGTGGCAAAGCGGAAACGAGATGTTCTGATGTGTGCATCGAATTGCGGATCTTCGTCAACGCCACCAACGGGAGTTAGTGAAGGTATATAAAAATCTCTGCCTACGCTACCCGAGGCAATGGTGCCATCTGAATAGTCGCTTACCATAGCGTCAACTTTAATATAGCCCGTGAATTTCACACTAGTGTCGCCGATCGTTGCTGCTTGTGCTGTGCCGCCCGCCGCCAGGCACAGCGCTACTGCAGTAGCGGTATTTTTTATTTTAGCTTTCATCGTGTCTGTTCCAAAAAAGTGGTTAAATAAATGTAAATTCAACGTTAACATTGCTGATTGTGTACTTATTATCTCAAATTTAAATAAGCCGATGGTCGCATAAGACTATAGTCTTACTACTTTTAGTTTAACTTTTTTACTAGTACCTTAGTTTTATGCTGCTAAGACCAAAGTCTCATTTTGCTTTGTGGGTGAATAGCTAGAGTGTTTCACCATACAACAAGAATTTTACATTATTGATATTGGAGGCAATCTTTATGACCGCCAGCAAAACTTATCCTGTGCCTGAGAACATTCTTCAATCTACTCATTTGACTGCATCGCAGTATGACCAGATGTATAAGCAGTCAGTGGAGCAACCCGAAGCGTTCTGGGCTGAGCACGCGTCTATGCTTGAGTGGTACCAAAAGCCAACCAAAATTAAAAACACCATGTTTGGTGAAAATGATGTGTCTATTAAATGGTTCGAAGACGGTGAGCTAAACGCTAGCTACAACTGTATTGACCGTCACTTGGCAAACAATGCCACGAAAGTTGCCTTTCATTGGGAAGGCGACTCACCGGAAGACAGCCAAGATGTGACATATCAACAGGTGCATTATGAAGTATGTAAGTTAGCCAATGCACTTAAAGAGATGGGGGTAACGAAAGGCGATCGTGTGGCTATTTATATGCCTATGGTGCCTGAAGCTGCCTACGCGATGCTTGCGTGTGCACGTATTGGTGCGGTTCACTCGGTGATTTTTGGTGGGTTCTCACCCAATGCTATTGCCGATCGTATTAATGACAGTAGTGCAAAGGTCGTTATTACTGCCGATGAAGGGCGCCGCGCAGGAAGAAGTATTCCGCTTAAAGCCAATGTAGACAAAGCACTTGCGAATGATGCCTGCCCATCTATTACACATGTTTTGGTGCATAAATTAACGGGTGGCGACGTAGACTGGAACGAGAAACACGATGTGTGGTGGCATGAAGCTGTGGACGGTATGTCTGCCCAGTGTGAACCTGAAGTAATGAATGCGGAAGACCCATTGTTTATTCTTTATACATCAGGTTCTACTGGAACGCCAAAAGGTGTGGTACATACAACAGGCGGTTATCTACTTTATTCCGCTATGACCTTTAAATACGCTTTCGATTACAAAGACGATGACGTTTATTGGTGTACTGCTGATGTAGGCTGGATCACAGGTCACAGCTATATGGTTTACGGCCCTATGGTAAATGCTGCATCACAAGTGTTCTTCGAAGGTGTACCGACTTATCCAGACGTAAAACGCATAGCTCAGGTAGTAGAAAAATATAAAGTAAACAGTCTATATACTGCGCCAACGGCTATCCGCGCGTTAATGGCTCACGGTGACGTGCCTGCTGAAGGTTGTGACGTATCGTCACTTCGTCTGCTCGGCACCGTGGGTGAGCCAATTAACCCAGAGGCGTGGGAATGGTATCACCGGGTTATTGGTGAGGGCCGTTGTCCTATTATCGATACATGGTGGCAGACTGAAACAGGCGGGCATATGATTTTGCCTCTGCCTGGCGCCACAGAATTGAAACCAGGCTCGGCAACCCGCCCATTCTTTGGCATACAGCCGGCGCTATTTGATGCTGACGGCAATGAACTTGAAGGCGCGGCAGAAGGTAATCTGGTGATTAAAGATAGCTGGCCTAGTCAGGCTAGAACGGTATACGGCGATCACCAGCGCTTCATTAATACCTACTTCAGCGCATATAAAGGGGTGTACTTCACAGGTGATGGCGCACGTTGTGACGAAGATGGCTTTTACTGGATCACCGGCCGCGTAGACGACGTACTAAATGTATCTGGTCACCGTTTAGGCACGGCTGAAATAGAAAGTGCGCTTGTTGCCCATTCTAAAGTGGCTGAAGCTGCGGTGGTCGGTTTCCCTCACGATATTAAAGGGCAGGGGATATATGTTTACGTTACACCTAATGAAGGTGTTGAAGCAGACGAAGCGCTGACTAAAGAGCTTAAAGCATGGGTACGACAAGAATTAAGCCCTATTGCCACACCGGATATGATTCAGTGGTCACATGGATTACCTAAGACTCGTTCTGGTAAGATTATGCGCCGCATCCTTCGTAAAATTGCGGCCAATGAACACGAGCAATTAGGTGACACATCTACATTGGCGGATCCATCGGTTGTTGATACACTAATAGAGGAACGTCTGAATAAGTAGAATTAAGGAAATAGACAATGATAACCCTTCTAATCGCTGATGATCATCCGCTGTATCGCGATGCACTACGAGGCGCATTGTCGTTGTCACTTCCTGCTCTTACCCTTAAAGAGGCCGGAGATCTAAACACCACTGTCGATATTCTCAATAATGAGGATATCGACCTGTTGCTTCTTGATTTGCATATGCCAGGCAGCAATGATTTGTTTGGCTTGCTTCACATCCGAAAACTCTTCCCTGAACTTCCTGTTGCCGTGGTTTCTGGTACGGAAGACACCACGCTTATTTCAAAGATCATTAGTGTTGGGGCACTCGGTTTTATTCCCAAAACAGCCAGTGCACAAGATATTGCTAATGCAGTTGAGGCTATTTTAGATGGCGACGTATGGCTGCCTGAAAACTTAAGCGAAGATGTTGATGAAGTGGATGAAGCGTTTTCTGAACTTGCTGACAAAGTTGCGTCGCTTACGCCTTCCCAGTATAAAGTGCTTTGCTACATGCGCGATGGGCTATTAAATAAACAAATTGGTTTTAATTTAGATATTGCAGAGGCCACAGTTAAAGCGCATGTTACCGCTATCTTTAAAAAGTTGGGCATTAATAACCGCACCCAGGCGGTACTTATTGCTTCGCAGCTTGAGCTGGAGCCGCCGGTTCAGTAGCATCGTACTTAAGCACGGCTTCAGACATAGCAAATTCAGGTAAAAACTTCTCTAACGCCAAGCGGCTTTGCTCACTCAATAGCGGGTTGTCGATTTCAATAATCGTGCGTCCTTCAGTTAGGGTCATCCCTTCTTTGAAGTTTTTATGAGCGAGCAGTAATTCTTGAAATTTACCGGTTTCAAACAGCATCAGTAGGCCTTCAGCGATGCGACCTGCTAATGCCTGATTATCACTGCCAACAAAGAAAAAGATAGGGCTTGGGTATGAGATGATAAGGTTGTCATCGATAGTTAAGCCTTTCGATAAGTTTTTGTCGGCAAACTCTTCGTTAATTTCCATCACGCTTCTTGGAAACATGTCGGCGAACCCTTCCGAAACAATGCGAAATGAAGCGCGATACGTGGTTTCCAAAACAGGAATATCATTAGCCCGAAAAATCTTTGTATCAGGCCAGTCATACCCTAAAACCGCGCGAAACTGCTGGAGAGTTACGAGGTTTTTTACCTCTTTTAGTCGCACATCGCCTTCTTTAACAAACAAGGCACGCTTACCAAATAGCCCAGCCATGATAGGAATGCGAATAGGGATAAACTGACGCTCGCGCTCCGTTGACGTTACGCTCCACGTAACATCTAGCATATTGTGTTCGAGACTTCGTAACTGGCGTTCTTGGGCTGTTTCTTGGTCGCTCACAATTAGTTCAAAGGTACCGTATTGCGACTGTGTAATACGCAAAGCTTCTGTTAGCAGAGTTTTCGCGTAAGAGTAAACGCTATCCCTCCCTGGGTGGACGTTGGGTAACCGTAAAACGGTATGAGGTAAGTCTGCGCTTACCTCATCAGAAGGCGGCTGTTGCCCGTGAACAACGAAGTGTGTAAGTAAACTCATCAACAGAATGATACGGCTTAGTGATTTAGCTTTGATATCCATATTTTTTTAACTCATTTACGTGATGCGAGCCTTGCTACAAACAGCCTAAAGTATAACCTCTTTTTTAGCCGCTAGTCTTTTCCTGTAAGTAAAAAGTCGTGTTCGGGGTCTACAATAAACTGTCCACTCATTGCCTCTCTGCCAAGTAGCATTAAATAAGTCATTTCAGAGCGGTCTGTAAGCGTTAACTGGATATCCCACTGGAATCCGTCCATAACAATAGGTGTAATGATAACATAGCGTTTCTCACGTGTAGCCGTAGAGCTTTTTACGCGTTTTTTGCCTTCAACTCGTGCTTCCCTGCGAACTACACGCTCAACATTATGAATATCTGGGTGGATATCAAACTTTATCCAGAGTTCATCGTTGTGATCAAACTCTTCGATGTTGTCTACATGCAGTGACGACGTTGCCGCCCCTGTATCAACACGTACGGTTAAGTCGGAGATAGCAAGTTTGGGCAAGTCGCACAGTTCTACTGCTCCAACAATTTTTTTATTGTTCATCCGTTTTCTACCAATTTATAAAACAGGGCTTTGCTCTGGTGGCAATAAATTGTCTTGTAATAGTTCTACGTGTTCGGCAACAGTATCAGGCTCTGAAAAGTATGCAATGTGGTAAACGGCTTCACCCTCTTGCGTCAGAGGAATATTTTGTTTACCAATGACAACCCCTTCAGCAGGGCTTTCAAGGCTGTCCAAATAATTGCCAAACGGGTCTGCAATAGTGGCCAGTTTGTCGCCTTTTTCAACATGATCGCCTAGTTGGGCTAGATGATTAACAAATCCACTTTCAGGGGCGCGTACCCAGCCACTTTGTCTGGCAATGAAACGCTCAATGCTATGCCCTTTGCTGCGGCTTTTGTTGAGCATGCCTAAATGGCGCATGGTATTGATAATACCTTTTACACCTGCGCGAATAGAAAATTCGTCATAGCGCAGTGCTTGTCCTGCTTCATAAAGCAGTATCTTAACGCCATTTTCACTGGCCGCTTCGCGTAACGAACCGTCCCGTAATTCCGCATTTAATAATACCGGCACACCAAACGCTTTAGCCATTTCTAGCACTTCAGGGTCATCAAGGTCCGCGCGAATCTGTGGCAAGTTACTACGGTGAATAGCGCCCGTATGAAGATCAATGCCCACGTCACATTTACTGACGACTTCTTTGAAAAACAAGTTCGCCAAGCGGCCGGCCAAGGAGCCTTTTTTACTGCCGGGAAAGCTGCGGTTCAAATCACGTCTGTCGGGTAAATATCGAGATTGGTTTAATACGCCGTAGACGTTAACCATGGGGACCGCTATTAAAGTGCCTCTAATTCGTTCAATCGCTTTTGAGCGGATTAGACGGCCGACTATCTCAATACCATTTAGTTCGTCACCATGTATAGCGGCGCTTACAAACATAACAGGGCCTGGCCGTTTTCCACGTTTTACATAAACCGGAATGCTCATGCTAGTAGCTGTGTAAAGCGGCGGCATCTCTAGCTCTATCTTTTTAGTTTCACCAGGAGCAATGCTTTCACCCCCAATTTTTAAAACATCGTTTACCACTAACGTTTTCCTATGTTTACGTTACTGCGTAGGTTAAAAGGGTTAGCCTTTGCCACGGGTTTTTGTTTTGTGCGGGCCTGCGCTTTTTTCAATAAATTCAATAATCATGCTGGCAACGTCTTTGTTGGTCGCTTTTTCGATACCTTCTAAGCCTGGTGAAGAGTTAACTTCCATCACTACAGGGCCGTTGTTCGAGCGAAGAATGTCTACACCACAGCAGTTAAGCCCCATAGTTTTTGCCGCATCTACCGCCGTTTTGCGCTCGGCAGGGCTTAAGCGAACCAAGCTCGCCTGACCACCGCGATGTAGGTTAGAACGAAACTCACCAGGAGCTGCCTGTCGTTTCATGGCCGCAACCACTTTTCCACCCACCACGAAGCAGCGAATATCCGCGCCGCCCGCTTCTTTGATAAACTCCTGCACTAATATACTGGCGTTAAGCCCCATAAAGGCTTCAATTATCGATTCTGCCGCTTTTTGGGTGTCAGCTAATACTACACCTATACCTTGGGTACCTTCGAGTAGCTTAATCACCACTGGTGCGCCGCCCACGGTTTTAATTACATCGTCAATCTTATCCGGGTGATGAGCAAAGCCAGTTCTAGGCATGCCAATGCCTTTGCGGGATAAAAGCTGTAGAGAGCGTAGTTTATCTCGAGAACGGCTAATAGCCACTGACTCATTGAGGCTATAAGTGCCCATCATTTCAAACTGCCTAACTACGGACGTACCGTAAAAACTCACAGACGCACCAATACGTGGAATTACGGCGTCGTAATAAGGAAGTTTCTCACCGTTGTAGCGGACAGAGGGACGCGCACTCGTAATATCCATGTAGCAGTGCATAGTGTCGATAACGTCGACCTCGTGCCCGCGAGCCTGCCCAGCTTCCACTAAGCGTGAAGTGGAGTAAAGGCGTGGATTTCTTGAAAGAATAGCAATGCGCATTATAAAAAAGCCTGTAGTTTGTGAATATTTTCTCGGTGAATCGACTTGTTAATTACTACGTTAGAACGCGAGTATACCAATCTGCATAGATAATCGCCCACTCAATAGGTTAATTTCTATGCGGACTGGTATTAAAATTAGACAAGTCATTTTTGCGCGCATACTAATTGAAGTGGTAGGGGGTGTCTTACGAATAATTCTTGTTGTGTCGATTGCTATTAATGCATGAACTTGTCTGTTAATCACGTTAGCATTAGAGCGCCTTGGCTTTTTTAAAAGGAAAAACAGTTAAAGGGGCCAGTATGCGTGACAAAAACAGTAAGGAAAGAGTAAATGAATGAGTGGTGGCATGGTTTTTTGGCATGGTTAACTCAGTACCAGTCAAACGTCGTGTTCAGTGGTTTGGTTTTACTGTTTTATTTGGCTATGTCGCGGAAGTTGCTGCCAAAACTAGAAACCAATATTGAAAAGTCGAAGCTTAAATCTAATAGTGCTTTAAAAGGACTTTTCGCGGCGCGTGTTATTGTCGCTACAGTATCGCTTGCCTTACTATTACTTGCTTGGGGTATCGACTTCTCAGGGCTTTTGGTTCTTTCAACGTCAATTATCACGGTGACTGGAGTAGCGCTTTTTGCAAGCTGGTCACTTATTAGCAATATCACAGCATACTTTATTTTGTTAACCAATGTGGCTTATCGGCGCGGCAATCATGTACGTATTCTCGATGGGGATAACTACATAGAAGGCGTTATAGCAGATATTGGACCGTTTAGTACGCGTTTGCTTACTGCAGACCGCGAAACTATGATGTACCCGAACAACTTGATTTTAACTCGTCCAGTTTTGCTTAACCCTAAGGAAAAGTGGGGCGCAATGGGTAAAATTGTGGCTAAGTCTAGCGTAGAAACGCCGGTGGTTAAGTTGGAAGACGCTAAACCACACGAAGAGTTACTTTAGGCGCTTTTTACCCAAACAGTGCAAAAATGTTCGTAAAGCTACACACCCACTCATTAAACGTTCTTGGCTTCCCTAATATAGCGCGTCATACTTTGAAGTAGCGCGCGAAGTTTTGCAGGTTTTAAGGGCTTCGCTAAAAAGTTGACACCTTGAGCCTTACACTGAGTTACTAGGTTCTCATCGGGTGTTGCAGTTATAAGCGCAGCTGGCACTACAATATTTAGTCGGTGTCGTATTTCTTCTATGAGCGCAAGCCCATTTTTTTCACTCTCAAAGCTAAGCTGGTAATCCATTAGTAAAATTTGAGGCTGAATAACTTCACAAACCTTCAGAGCGTCATCCCAGTTATTCGCTAAGAAAACGTTCACTCCCCATTTTTGTAAAAGGGTTTGCATAGCATCTAAGTTTTCTCTTTGGTCGTCCACGCAAAGCACATTCATTCCAGTAAATGTAGTGCTACGCGGCTTGGCAGTAATATTAGAAACCCGTTTAGGTTCGGCTTTAACAAGGGAAAACGCAAAGCAGCTCCCTTTGCCGACCTTCGAGTTAACACTAATATCACTGTTTAACTGTAGACTTAAGCGACGTACCACACCTAAACCTAGACCTAACCCATGCTCTTTACTTTCGTTGGCCCGAAAGAAGTCGCCAAATATACTGTCTTTTTTGTCATTTGATATACCAATACCCGTATCGAGAATCTTGAAGTAAACGGATCCTTTAACAGGTTTGACAGTGAAAAGAACGCGTCCTTTTTCGGTGTATTTCACTGCATTTGATAACAAGTTTTGGGTAATTCGATATAAATAGGTTTTGTCTCCTCGTACCCAACAAGGGCGGATCATAGCTTTAAAACCTAGCCCCTTTTCACGGGCGCGCATAGCCATTTCATCAACGAGCGGAGAGAGTAGAACGCGTACATCGATTGATTCAATATCGGGTTTCATTTCCCCTTGATCTAACCTTGCAATATCAAGCAACGTGCCTATGAGTGTTTCACTTGAACTGACGCTGTGGCCAAGTTTCTGAATAATAGTCTGGGCCTGTTCAGACAGCTCTTGCTCTTCTAATGCACTTACATAAAGCTTAGCTGCATTAAGCGGCTGAAGTACATCATGACTGGCAAGGGCTAAGAAACGGGTTTTACTGGCATTGGCATCTTCAGCAGCTTTTCTTGCCCTTATTAGTTCTTTTTCTGCCTCGGAGCGGCGTTCTATTTCTAAGCGAAGCTCAGCGTTAATGGAGTGCACTTCTTCTGTACGCTTCTTGATACGCGCTTCAAGATCAATGTTCGATTCTTCAAGCGCTTGCTGAATTTCCACATGCCCTGTGATGTCATTGAAGCTAGTTACAAAGCCGCCGCCAGGTAGTGGGTTACCCACCATTTCAATGACCCGACCATCTTTACGTTGGCGAGTAAATCGATGGGGCATGCCGGAGCGCAAATGTGCCAAGCGCTTTTCTACTTCAGCGTCGACATTGTGAGTACCAAACTCGCCTTGAGACGCGTTGTAACGAATGAGCTTTTCAATGGGAGTACCAACAGCAAGTAAGTTGTCAGGATAAGGGTATAGGTTAGCGTAGCGTTTATTCCAAGCCACCAAATTCAAGTGCTTATCTACCACGCTAATACCCTGGTCCATGTTTTCAAGCGAGGTTAATAGCGCCGTCATATTAAACTGCATCGCCTGTGTGGTATCGTCGAAAAAGTTAATTACCTCAGTGAAATCCATTTTCTTACCACGCAGCGCACTGTCTAAAAGCACTTTCGCACTAGAGGCGCCAATAACCCCGCCAAGGGCGCGTTCACAGAATGATAAAAACGATTCATTAGGTGTGTCCGTATGGCTTAACTGGCAGTCATTTAGCTTTTGATATTGCGCAAGCAGCTGGTCGCAACGACCTGTGCCCATAAAGGTAGAAAGCAGAGTGATAAGGTCAGACACAGTGACGTTTGTGGCTTGGGCTTTAACCGTGTTGTTACTAGAAATGGCCGGAGAAACGAACGCTTCTGCCTGTATTCTGTCGATAAGGCGCTGGGGAGCAAAATGAGAAAACAGTATGTACACTAGGCTGTTTGCGGCCAAGCTAATCATAGCGCCCTGGCTGATAAGTTCGTTTTGCTCCATTTGAGAAACTTGCTCACTTACAATAGGAAGCACTAACCAAAGTACCCAGATAACAAGCCCGACCATAAGCCCTGCATAAACGCCGTGGGCATGAGCGCGTTTCCAATAAAGACCGCCAACAATGGCGGGCATCAGCTGAATAACCAGTGAAAACGCAATAAGGCCAATAGAGTGAAGAGAACGACTGCTGGTCATTTGCTGATGGTATAGAAAAGCCATCAACAAAATAAACGCAATAACAATCCGTCTAATTAGACGGATTTTTCTAGACACGTCCTTTTTGTCATCGGTGTTGCCTGTAAACGCTAATATACGTGGCAATATCACGTCATTGGTAAGCATAGTACTCAGGGTCAGCGTGGCGACTATGATCATAGCAGTAGCCGCAGATAAACCTCCTACAAAGACAATGACCTGAAGAAGTGCTGACTCAGAAAACATCGCAAGAGACAAAACATAAGAGTCAGGTTCAATGCCTTGATTAGCAAAAATGGCTTTACCCGCAATAGCAATAATAGGGATGACCGCGGAAATGATGGTTAAGTAAAGCGGGAATAGCCAACGCGCCGTGCGAATGTGCCCTAGGCTCAAGTTATCGATGATAGCGACGTGAAACTGACGAGGTAAGCAAACAATGGCTGCCGCAGCCATTATAGTTTGTGCAATGAAGCTAAAAGAACCGAACTGTGCAAGTGCAATCTCGTTAGTAAAACTTTCGAAAAATGCGCCAGATTGGGTGCGCTTCCACGCGCTGTAGCCCACAATAGCAACCAGCACTAAAGCAAGTAGCTTAATGGTGGACTCAAAGGCTATGGCCAGCATCAGACCACGTCTATATTCTGTTACGTCAGTTTGGCGCGTACCGAAATAAATTGCAAAGGCAGCAATAAAGCCCGTGGCGGCAATGATAATTCCATTGCTGTTAGGTTGCTGAGTTAACAGTTGAAAGGTGGCGCCTACCGCTTTTAACTGAAGCGCAATATAGGGAATGGTTGCGAGCAGAGCAATAAGCGTAACGACTAACGCGACGGTTTGACGTTTGCCATAGCGTGACGCAATAAAGTCTGAAATAGTTGTGATATGTTGTTTTTTACTGACCAATGTCAGTTTATAAATAAACTTGTATCCCAGTGCATAGACTAAGATGGGCCCGAGCATAATCGGAAGATAAATCCACGTGTCCCTGCTTGCTTGCCCCACCATGCCAAAGAAGGTCCAAGCGGTACAATAGATTGCCAGGGCTAAGGAATAAATGGCGGGGTGGGAGGTCAGCGCTCTTGCGGTAGGTGAGTTCTTTTCTCCCCAACTTGCTAATGAAAACAGCAAAAAAAGGTACAAGACTGCAAGCGTTACCCAACCAAAAACCATAATCTTCCTTTAACGTAGTTTTAACAAGTGTGCTGATATTATAATCATTTCGACCATGGTCTACCTACGACCATGGTCTCATTTTGAATTTCAAACCTCAGGTCTAGAGTAATAGCCGACCTCCTAGATGCTTGACTTTTGCTGCTTTGTTTCTGTCGTATACAAAAGTTTCAAACGCAGCAATAACGTTAACAAAGCCGAGCGTTAGGGAATTGTAAAATCATAACAACTAGTTAACCTGACATGAGGGTGAAACAATGGCATTTAGAAACGAAGAGGACAAAAAAGCCTACTGGAGTGAAAACCTAGCGCTCCTAGCTAAGCTTTTAGTCGTTTGGTTCGTCGTATCATTTGGTGCCGGCATACTGTTTGTCGATATCTTAAATGAAATTCAGTTCTTTGGCTTTAAATTAGGCTTCTGGTTTGCACAACAGGGCTCAATTTACGTATTTGTTGCATTGATCTTTGTCTATATGGCGAAGATGAACGCCATGGACAAACGCTACGGCGTAGATGAGGAGTAAATCATGGACGTTCAAACTTTAACATTTATTATCGTTGGCGCGTCGTTTGCGCTGTATATCGCAATTGCAATTTGGGCCCGCGCTGGGTCGACGAATGACTTTTATGTAGCGGGTGGCGGCGTACCGCCTGTTATGAACGGTATGGCTACAGCGGCAGACTGGATGTCGGCAGCATCGTTTATTTCAATGGCGGGTCTTATCTCATTTATGGGGTACGACGGTGCGGTATACCTTATGGGCTGGACCGGCGGCTATGTTCTACTTGCTCTTTGTTTAGCCCCTTACCTACGTAAGTTCGGTAAGTTTACGGTCCCTGACTTCATTGGCGATCGTTACTACTCTCAAACTGCACGTACTGTTGCGGTATTTTGTGCCATCTTTGTTTGCTTCACATACGTTGCAGGTCAAATGCGTGGCGTAGGTGTAGTATTCAGCCGCTTCTTAGAGGTGGATATTGTGTCTGGCGTGGTTATCGGCATGGTCATTGTGTTCTTCTACACGGTACTTGGCGGCATGAAAGGTATTACCTACACACAGGTGGCGCAGTATTGTGTAATGATATTCGCTTACATAGTGCCTGCTGTGTTTATCTCTATGATGGTAACAGGGCATATCCTGCCGCAAACCGGCTTCGGTGCTACTCTCGCGGACGGTTCGGGGGTGCATATGCTGCAAAAGCTCGACAACTTATCCGTCGAACTCGGGTTCAATGAATATACCTCAGGGACAAAAAGTACCATTGATGTATTCTTTATTACTTTTGCGTTGATGGTGGGTACTGCGGGCCTTCCGCACGTAATTGTTCGCTTCTTCACTGTGCCTAAAGTTCACGATGCGCGTAAATCAGCAGGTTATGCCTTAGCATTTATCGCCATTCTTTATACTACAGCACCTTCGTTAGCAGCATTCGCTCGTGTGAATATGATTGAAACCATTAACGGTCCAGAAATGACGGGCACTAGCTATGCAGAAGCACCGTCGTGGATTAAAAATTGGGAACAGACTGGCCTTATCGCGTTTGAAGATAAAAATGGCGATGGCAAGATGTTCTATTCGGGTGATGAGCGCAACGAAATGAAAGTTGACCGCGACATCATGGTATTGGCTAACCCTGAAATTGCGAACTTACCAGCATGGGTGATTGCGCTTGTCGCAGCGGGTGGTGTAGCTGCGGCTCTCTCTACCTCGGCGGGCTTACTGCTGGTAATTTCAACATCAGTATCCCACGACTTACTGAAGCGGAACTTTATGCCGAATATTACCGATAAAGCCGAGCTGATGTACGCCAGATTGGCAGCAGCGGTAGCTATTGTCATTGCAGGTTACTTTGGTATCAATCCGCCCGGATTTGTGGCGCAGGTGGTCGCCTTTGCTTTCGGCTTAGCGGCGTCGAGTTTCTTCCCAGCCATTATAATGGGTATCTTTAGCAAGCGTATGAACGACAAAGGTGCTATTGCAGGAATGATTTCAGGCATTGCGTTTACTGCGGCTTACATTATTTACTTCAAGTTCGTAAATCCGGCTGCTAATACGCCTGAAAACTGGTGGTTTGGTATTTCTCCTGAAGGTATTGGTACTTTGGGTATGATGGTGAACTTCATTGTGGCTTTCTTGGTGTTCAAGGCAACAGATGAAGCGCCTGAAGAAATTCAAGAGCTGGTTGAGAGCATTCGTTATCCTAAGGGGGCGGGTGAAGCATCAGCGCACTAAGTTAGTATTGCCTTAAGATAGGCTTTAGCAAAATAAAACCAATCTACTGGCGAAAGTGAGTAGGTTGGTTTTTTCTTTTTGTGAACTGGACAACCTCTATGACTGCAATGGCTAAACAAGTTGAAGACTTTCTCGATACATCCGCGCCTTTTGATTCGCTAGATAGCGAGCAAAAGCTTAAGCTAGTGAAACATACTGAACTGGTATATTTAACTGCGGATAATGTGGAGGAACTGCAAAAGGGTAAAGCGTCACTTTTCCTTATCCAAACCGGGCAGTTTTCTGTAAAAGACTCAGATGCGCCTTTGCGCCATTTAAGTGAAGGGGATTACTTTGGCTACGCAAACATACTAGAAAAGCGAAATTTTCCACTAAGCATAACAGTAGACAGCCCGGGGCTGGTCTATTGTTTTGATGCACCAGCTGTAGAACCTTTATTAGAGATACCTACAATACGGCATTTTTTTGATGGCCTTAGTAATAACGCTCTGCAAAATCATGCCATTTCAGATAGTAATTCAATGTGGCTTTACAAGGGGCTTTTAGACGTTATCGAAAAAGCACCGGTTTCCGTCGATGTCCAAACCTCAATTACGGCTGCAGCTCAGTTAATGACATCGCAAAAAGTTTCCTCTTTGTTAGTAACAGACCAAGATAAGCTAATTGGTATTATTACTGACCGCGATTTAAGGTCGAGAGTGGTGGCAGCTTCGTTAGACACTCATCTCCCAGTGAGCCAAATAATGACAGCTAGCCCAGCTCAAATTATGGGAAATAGGACTTTATTTGATGCGTTAGCACTGATGACGGAAAAAAACATTCATCACTTACCTGTTATTGATAATCAAACGCTAGTGCCCCTTGGCATGGTAACCGCTAGCGATATCATTCGTCATCAGAGAGGAAACGTACTTTTCATTATCGGTGAGTTGAGCAAAGCTGATAATCTTTATGAGCTTACGCGTTTGTCGTGGCAACTGCCTCATTACTTTTCGGCCCATGCAAAAAAAGCAGGTGATTACGACATTGCTGGGAAAATATTGTCACAAGCAACCGATATCATGACCAGAAAGCTAATTGGCTTTTTCCAACAAGCTAACGGTAAAGCCCCCATGATGTTTGCGTGGTTGGTGTATGGTTCACAAGCCCGAGAAGACCAAACCATGGGCTCAGATCAAGACAACGGGTTACTTCTTGCAAAGCGACCTAACGAAGTACAAGCTGAATACTTTTCGAATATGGCCCAGTACGTATGCAACGGGTTGGCGAAGTGCGGCATTAAGCTTTGTGATGGCAATATTATGGCCAGTAACCCTAAGCTGAGGTTATCCCTTGATGAGGCGCTCGAAGAAGCTAAACAGTGGGTAAAAGCACCCACTAAAGATGCAATTATGCATTTTAATATCTTTCTGGATGTACGGTGTGCCGCGGGGGATGTAAGTTTATTTAAGCAGCTTCAAAAACAACGTGCTCCTTTAATGCAACAAAACATGTTTTTAGCAGCCCTTACCAGACATAGTAACGAAATATCGGTGCCGCTTTCTATGTTCCAGAAGTTTGTTTATGAAAAGGGGAGAAAAGAGAAAGACGTTATTGATTTAAAGACCCGAGCTGTTGCATTGATCAATAACATCGCAAGAATTTATGCTCTCGCCGATGGCGTAACCTTGCCCAACACACTCGCGCGTTTAGAAGCGTTATCTGCCCGTTCTCAACTGTCAAAACGCGATGCAGCGAATCTTAGCGATATTTGGCTATTCCTTAATCGCTTGCGATGGCGTCATCAACTGGAAAATAAAGTTACCGATAATCGCGTGTCCATATCAAGCCTGTCATCCATTGAAAAGCACCAGCTTAAAGCTGCCTTCAAAGCCATAGAAAGAACGAATCAAGTAATGGTGATGAAGTTTTCAGGTGGCGTAAGTTAATTGATATGATCAAGAGATTGCTAAAGGTGTGCGCACAGACGTTCACGAGTAAAGCAAAGCTGAAACAGCGCCTTCGTGAACTCGATGTTTACAATACATCGTTTACTGCAGTGGATTTGGAACTTACGTCGCTAAACCCTGCAACATCGCAAATTACTTCCCTGGGTTATGTAAGTGGCGCGGGCGGCCGTATTGATTTGTCGACGGCCGGTTATCATGTGATCAACACAGACGCAGACCTAGGACAAAGCCCTGTAATCCACGGGTTAACCTTTGATATTCTGCAAAAAGGTGAAAATTTAGCGGGGGCACTTCATGCACTCAAGCCGTTATTCCAACAAAACATACTTGTTTTTCATAACGCTAGGTTGGACTTAATGGCGTTAAACAGCGCTTTTGAGCAGTGCGCTGTACCAAAACTAGAGGTGATTTATATTGATACCCTGCAGCTTGCGCTATATCAGTTAAACAAGCAGCATCAGGTTTTGCCAAGTAATAGTGCTACATTAAGTGTGTGCCGCCAGCGCTTAGACCTTCCGGCTTTCAATGAACATAACGCGTTAGATGATGCGTTAGCTACACTTCAGCTTTTTTTAGCCCAGTTGACGGAACTAGGTATAAAGAAAGAGGCTACGCTGGATTGCTTGCTTCACACCAAAGCAGTTGGGTACATCCAGCTAGGCGGGAACTAGAAACTTTTTATCGTATGTGATGGGCTAGGGATCTTTGCTTTTTTAGTAGGCGTAAGTGGAGGAGATATTAACCGGTTCCGCCCGGAAGTTTTAGCTGCATACAAGTTTTTATCCGCTTCCAGCATTACATAATCAATCGTTTTATCATCGTTGGCGGTTTTTATCGCTAAGCCAGCACTCAATGTTATACGCCCGTACTCAGACGAATTATGAAGAATATTGAGGTTGTAAACGGTTTGCAATAGGCGTTCGGCAACAGCTACTGCCCCTTCCACATCAGTGTTTGGTAAAATCACTAAGAACTCTTCACCACCAATTCTAACTAATTTGTCCATAGGGCGAAGGAGAGCGTCGTTTATTGTTTTACTGACCTTCCATAAGCAGCTATCACCATCTAAATGCCCATACATATCGTTGAATAGCTTAAAATGATCAACATCAAATATAACTAAAGACAATGGGGTAGCATTGCGTTCGCTGTCTTTGACTAGTCGGGGGAGATAGTCATCTAAATAGTGTCTGTTGTAGGCGCCGGTTAACTTGTCAATATAGATGAGTGTTTCTAAGAAATCACTTCTGAGCTTGTGTTGAAGATGCGACTTTACGCGATTGCGTAGCGTACAAGCATTTACTGGCTTTACTACAAAGTCTACACAACCAGAATCCCAACATCGAGATTCTTCCTCTTCTGTTGATGAAGAGGTGACGAAAATAATAGGTATGTGTTCACAGGATGGCTTTTGTCTAAGCAGCGCTGTGGTTTCGTGCCCATCCATTTCCGGCATAGAGACATCCATAAGGATTAAGTCTGGCTTGTTATGCTTGCAGTACTCAATAGCTTCCCTTCCTGAGCTCACAGAAAAACACGCCACTGTTTCGTCGAGTAGCGTTTCTAAAATAAGTCTACTGCTAGCTTGATCGTCGACAATCAGTACGCTGCAATCAGTTAAAGTCCGATCGCCGACTTGGTCAATGTACACGGGAGCTCCTAAACACACATATTCGTGTTTGAATAGTAAGAATACGCCTGAATCTTGAAAAGAACATTAATCAAAAGTGTAATATTTTAGGCGCTGGGTTTAACTTTAATGTTATCTGCCTTCTCTTAGAAACCTTTAATTTCCTACAGCGTTTTCTAGAAAAAAATGCTGCAATTCAGTTTTATCAATGTATAAGTGCGATCGTCAACTTTTAGGTAAACAGATTAATAAACGCAAGCCCATAAACGCCAAGTGTGCAAAGAGCGCCTACCACATAAAAATAGCTTCTTGGACTAGGGTTCTTTTCAGTGGCAACGGCATAGTATAGGGCCATATGAAGAATACGACTTAGTGCGAACACCCAAATCACAATAGCGAGTATGTCCGTAGGGGCGCCAAGAAATATGCAAAGCAGGGCGGGCAGCGTAAATTGGTGAATATTCTCAAGCGAGTTATGAAATGTTCTGTGGCTTCTGAACACAAAACTATCATGGCTCAATTCTTCGCTGACTTTACCGGGAATGTAGCGAGACTGCTTTCTATGCGCAACAGCGGCTACAATATTTTGAACGAAAACCGTAAAGCTGATGACTAATAGACCAGCAATACTGTATGTGTATACCGTAAACATATGAACTCCTTTTCTAGTCCAAAAAGCAACGTCAAATATTTGAAGCTCTAATGACATCGATACTGATTTATTTGTTCAACTAGTGCGCTTGCTAGTACTAGAACAATGAAAATTGCGTTTTATATGATTTTACTTACGGAGAAGTTATTTGAAGAGATCGATGGGTTTTATAAAGAAAAGCAAAGATCTACTTAAGGCGACCTTTACTTTTCTTGTTACTAAAACATCTTATAGAGATGCTTTCACATCGTTTGGAAGTAATACCGTATCAATAACATGAATGACACCGTTGCTAGTCATCACATCAGCTTTTATCACTTGCGCGTCGTTTATCATGACTTTGTTCATACTGGTAGACACCATTACTTCACTGCCTTCCACCGTAGTGGCATTCGTTAGTGCCGATACGTCTTTTGCTGTTACTTTACCCGCCACCACGTGATAGGTAAGAATTTTCGTGAGTGTCTGTTTGTTTTCTGGCTTAAGCAGCATTTCAATCGTTCCATCTGGTAAAGCCGCAAAGGCATCATCAGTTGGAGCAAATACGGTAAATGGACCTTCTCCCTTTAACGTACTCACTAGGTCGGCTGACTTAACAGCGGCAACTAATGTTGAAAACATATCATTGCTCGCGGCAGTATCGACAATATCTTTTTGCTCACCTTCAGCGTGATGGCCAGCGAAAACGTTCGTACTCAAAACAACGAAAAACAGCGCACTCATTAATTTCTTCATAATCTTTCCTTTAATATAAAAACGGGCTTTGAATGAAATTCACCATCCTTCGTACTGCCTACTACCTAGAGCTTGCTGGGCTTTGATGTAAAAGAAAAGTCAACAGGCTTTCATGATAGCCACTAAAAGGTACTGAATCTAAAGTTGTTACGGCGTTGTCTAATAATTTGATGATTAACTTTGTGTAATGCCTATAAAGGGCCGTTTAGTATTAAGAGGTGGGGAGTGATACATCAGTGAGTTAGCGCAAGGCCATAATGTTTTCCTGCGACGAAGTACTATCATGTCAGTTGTAAATAAAATGTAAAAAATATATTTATCTGCTATAGTTTTAAACTATCGAGTAACTAAAATAGGTGCCTGATATGAATGCTCGACTAGTTTTGATTTGGCTACTATGTTGTTTTCTGAGCGCTTGCCAGTCTACTGACGAGCAAAACTTAGCTTCCCCGCCTACTTTATTAAACGATAGCCTATTCCCGTCATACCATTTGTTTCCCGTAGAGACCATCGACGAAATTTTTTACTTAGGTGAAGACGCTCAGTTTTTTGCTGAAAAAGCGGTACATAACAAAAGCATTTTGCAGAAAAACGTTAAAGGTTTAGTGAAAGCTATTTTTGACCATTCTGATTACGGCATGCTTTATCGTAACAGTGCGAACACGACAGCAGACACTACCTTTAACAATCGGGCAGCAAACTGTCTATCCCTATCAATTATGACCTATGCGCTTGCCGAACATGTCGGTTTAGCCGCAACCTTTTATGAAGTAGATATTCCAGAGTATTGGACACGAAGAGAGGGATATAGTCTGCTCAATGGGCATATTAATATGCGAGTCTCAATACCTGAATCCAATCACGTAACATCGATTGGAGGTTCATGGGCAGACGTAGACTTCGACCCGCAAATGTTACGCAACTACTTTCCAAGAAAGCCAGTATCGAAAAACAAAATTGTGTCTATGTACTACAACAACAAAGGGGCAGACGCACTGGTTGCAAATAGCTACACAAGGGCTTATAGCTACTTTCGTGCCGCTGCTACACTCACTCCTGAATTACAGCAAAGCTGGGTTAACTTAGGCGTTTTATACAGAATGGTGGACGCTTATGAGCAGGCTGAGATGACTTACAAGCACGCGCTCTCTCTTGATGATGAAAACCTCACTGCATGGGAAAACTTATCTATTCTTTATACACATCAAGATAGAAATGAAGAAGCAATGCAGATTACGCAAATGGTTGATGCAAAGCGTAAGAATAACCCTTTTTATCACTACATATTGGGAGAGCAAGCGTTTGATGCCGGCGATATGATGGCTGCAATAGTGCATTATAGAAAAGGACTAAAGCTTGATAACGCGCGTCACGAGATTTTATTCGGCATGGCCAAAGCGTATCACGAGTTAGGGGATGTTAGCGAAGCGCAACGCTTCTTAGAAAGGGCCGTGAAGCATTCTCCAAACCAACAAGAAAAACAGCGTTATTCTTCTAAATTAGCTACCCTGGCAAGCAACTAAAAAAAAGCCGCAGACTAGCTGCGGCAAAAGAATAACACTACAAAAGGAACTTAATTTATATAACGCCCAGCTCACGAAGGCGCTCTTGCAGGTATGACCCTGCGGTATGACGTTCTGAAAGAACAACATCTGGTCTAGGGTGTAAGAATAGTGGCAATGAAATACGAGATTTCGTCATGTCAGCGCCATCTGGGTTTACAACCCTATGCGTAGTTGATGGGAAATATCCGCCTGATGCTTCTTGAAGCATATCGCCAATATTCACAATCAAGTTCCCGAAATCACAAGGAACATCAATCCAACTACCGTCTTTAGCTTGTACTTGCAATCCTGGCTCGTTGGCTGCTGGTAAGATAGTAATCAAGTTAATATCTTCGTGAGCAGCAGCGCGGATCGCGTCTACTTCTTCATCACCTTTTAGTGGTGGATAGTGCAGTATACGTAGCAAGGTCTGATCAGAATCTTTGATCATGTCACCTAGCGGTTGACTGTACTTATCGCTCACCTCTGAAGGAGAATGCTTTTTTATCCAACCCAATAGCTCTTTCGCTAATGTGTTTGCTTCCCCATAATACTGAGAAATTTGTGGATGTAGCGCTTCTGGGCACTGCCCCCACGGATAGAAGTGGTAATACTCTTTAATATCTTTTTTCGTAAAGCCCTTGGCTACCTCAGAAACACTCTGAGGGAAAAATCCGTCTTGTTTACCTTTGTTGTACAGGTAATCGTTCTTCTCTTCACTGTCGAAGAAGCCCTGCCAATTGTCGTAAATACCTTGAACTAATGACTGTTGGATAGGGTGATTTTTTAATACACCGAACCCTGTCTCGCGAAGTGACTTCACGAATTCTTCTTGTGCGTTTTCCGCTTGGTAATCAACAGCAACTAATTGCATAACTTTATCCCGTATATTTTGACTGCGGCATTATAAAGGTAGACGGGCTACAGAAAAAAGTCGCAGAAATTGACATATATCAACCCCGCGAGGAATTTGCGCGTAATTTACAGAAACCTGACCAGTTAGTCTAGTAAAATCTTGACCAACTGGTCTAAATTAATGAAATTTAACCAAGAGAGAGGTAAAAGCCCGCTAGCGCGGCACTCATCAAGTTAGATAACGTTGCAGCAATAACAGCTTTTAACCCCAGTCGCGCAATTTCTTTTCTGCGTGTTGGTGCCATAGCACCAATTCCACCCATCAAAATAGCGATAGAAGAGAAGTTTGCAAAACCACAAAGTGCAAAGGTGATAATGGCCTGAGATGCTTCAGATAGCTGTGATTGGTTTTCTAAGAAGTTAAGATAGGCAACAAACTCGTTGACCACCATCTTCTGACCAATGAAGCTACCTGCAAGTTGTGCTTCCTCCCATGGTACGCCGATTGCCCATGCGAGAGGTTGAAGTACATAACCCAGGATCCCTTCAAACGTAACGTTTTCATAGCCAAATAGCGCTGCCGTCCAGCCAATAAGGCCGTTGAACATAGCAATCAACGCTATGAAAGCGAGTAGCATGGCGCCTACATTTAACGCAAGCTGCATGCCTGATGCTGCGCCACTGGCTGCAGCATCAAAAACATTGGCGTAGCCGGTATCTTCCGCATCTACGTCATGTAAATCTTCATTTGGTTTAGTGGTTTCCGGCAAGATGATTTTTGCCATCAACAATCCACCTGGCGCAGCCATAAAGCTTGCTGCTAACAAGTATTTAAGATCAACGCCCATGCCTGCATACCCAGCCATCACAGAGCCTGCTATTGATGCCAGGCCGCCTACCATAATGGCAAACAACTCAGAGCGCGTCATGTGTGGAATGAAAGGGCGAACTACTAGAGGCGCTTCTGTTTGACCAACAAAGATGTTAGCGGCTGAAGACATAGATTCAGGGCGACTGGTACCCAGCGCCTTTTGTAAGAAGCCACCGATAACCTTAATGATAACTCCCATCACTTTAAGGTGATAGAGCACTGCGATAAGGGCTGAGAAAAAGACAATAACAGGAAGTACGTTAAAAGCAAAAATGAATGCAATCGATTTGTCGCCAATAGGGCCAAACAGGAAGTTAATACCTTCTTGGCTATAAGCAATAATGTTAGCAACGAACTTAGTTGCACTTAACAATACTTCTTTACCTGGTTCAGAATACAGGACAAACGCGCCAACTGATGCTTGAATAGCAAATGCGCCACCGACGGTGCGCCAATTTATATTGCGTTTCGCCGATGATAATGCGAAGGCAATACCCAGAAGGACTGCAATGCCCAGTAAACTTACCATAGTAATGTTCCCTTAAAGAAGCGCTTGCTGAATGTGTGATTTGATCACATCTAATGCAATTTGGTTTTTGCCACCTTGCGTCACTACTACGTCGGCAGTGAAGCGGCTAGGTTCGATAAATTGATGATACATAGGCTTAACAGTTTCTTCGTACTGTTTTGCCACCGACTCAATACTACGACCACGTTCTTTCAGGTCGCGCATCATTCGGCGCATCAAACAAATATCAAGAGGGGTATCGATAAAGATTTTTACATCGTACAGGGGAAGTAAATCGGTACGCGCAAGCAACATAATACCTTCAAGTATAATTACCGGTGCGGGGTTCAAGCGCTCAGTTTCAGGTAAACGTGTGTGCGTTTTATAGCAATAATGCGGATAGTCAATAGGTTGACCATCACGCAATGCTTGCAAGTGTGCTTTCAATAGCTCGTGTTCAAATGCGTTTGGATGATCGTAGTTGTTCTTCTCACGCTGTTCCATGGGAAGGTGATCTTGTGCGCGGTAGTAGTGATCTTCGCGCAGCACTTGAACAGGGCGGCCTTGAGCACTGAAGCCGTTAAACAAATTTTTTGTAAAAAGAGACTTCCCAGAGCCAGAAGCCCCAGAAATGGCAATAATTAGTGGCGATTGCATAGTACTATAAAGCTGGTTTTGTTGGTGCAAAGATACGCGTTTAGGCCTCGCGAATCAATGTTATATTCACAAGTTCTCACTTTTGGGCGCGGTCTTTGCTAGAACTTTATTGTATTTTCAAGGTATTGCGGGCGGTTTTTTAAACTCATATAGGATACAAAAAAGTTCTCCAACTGGTCAGTTTTTAATTAGTTACCAATAATTTCGATATCCTCTTCTTTTATCGGTGGTAATGCATAAGAGTGTTGCTTTGAACGTGAACCCTCTCCCTGAGCTCGAGGTGGGTAATACTTCTCTTTTTCTTCATTGTAAGACAAGAATAACTCATCAAGGGCGGCTCTTATTTCACTTAACGTCTTGTCTAGGTTTGCGTTGAAGTCGGGTCGCTTTCTTTTCGTATGACCTAACTCAATAAGACGCCCAAAACTTTTATTTGCCAATATAAGCAATTCAGAAGGTACATCCTTGTGCGGGGGAAGTGGGTTATCTGGAAAATCGATACAATATCTGACTAAAGCAGTGTAAAAGCATAATGGCTTGTTTTGAAGCGTAACTACTTTATCGTCTATACCGTTAGAAATGGTTTTGTCTTTTAAATTAATAATAAGCCTGGGAGTTGGGGGAGTTACTTCTTCAAACTCTCTACGAGCCTTTCTCGTTTTAGTCGAAATAACAAACAGAGGAGCAATAACCAAGGACGCGAATAAAGCGGTCCAACTAAAAGTTAAGACACTTAACGGTGTCCGACTTCGCAGTTTCACAATAATGTCTTGCTCAGCATTTATGAAGCGCGAAGATATTTCACTGGTGTATTGGGTGAAATCTTCTGAATTCGTTTCTACACCTTGAATACTTTTCACAAGAATAGGGAAGTCTTTTTGTTTTAGTGTGCTGTTTAACCTTTGCATGTATCGGTAAATAGCGAGTTGGTTAACCGGCGTGTTAAGTGTTTTATTTCCAACGTCTAGAAAGGCGCTATCCAAACTAATTCGTCTTTGAACGTTATCAAGCGCTCGATGGATAGAAGACTGATAGGAAAAATATTGTGCGGTTAACGCTACGCATTGTAACGCTAATATTAATGTTAGAGCATGCAGAGCAACCAGAGGAGGGGACTTAAAGAGAACCTTTTTATTACTCATTAGTTACACCCCTTTTCTAATGTTATAGTTTTGTAATAAGGTCTGGGATGTGACATTGCTATATCATGTACAACCGATTGCATAGCACAAAATAGGTCAGTATTTTGCGTTTGCATTTTCAAAAACCACTGCATCCCGCTTACGCTCTCTAATAATGGTGTGGCGTAATTTCGCGAAAACCTTTCCTTATCTTCTTCAGCCCAGTAAGAAGATATAATGTCTACATCACCGGCGAGCAAAGCGCGTCTCAACTCTTGATGAGAGCTGAAATAAACAATATCAACATTATTGTCACTTAGACCTAAGTTTTGCATTACAGTCTTCGGAACAATATGTCCCGAGCGACTGCTAGGATAATCTAAAAGGCCGATGCGTTTTCCTAAAAGGTATTCTTTTGAAAGGTCTGGTCTCTCTCTTAAGGCAATGAAAAATGCCGAATAATTAGGATGCGACGCAATTTTAGTTAAGCCATAAATCTGATCCGCTCCAAATGCATCAACTACATTGCTTTTCACTAATGCTAAATCAACAACGCCATGATTTATATAACGAAAAGTGTCGTAATCACTTTGACCAATAGTTATCTTAACTTCACCGTATTGGCGTTTGATAGTTTGGTCATTACATAGCTTTTCTTTTGCCATCTCCGCAATTCTACCGTCCGTCACATAAACAGAGAAAACATCAGAATTCCCTGCAAGATCTGTCTTGCAGCTCATATTTTGTCCAGTTTGAGGAGCTATATCAGCGTATGAGACCGAATGTCGGATATAGTTTACCGTGCCGCAAATAATCGAGGCAATAACAAAAACTATCCATTTTCCGGAGGTTACAATTCTGAAATTCGTCAAAAAAACGACCAAATGAATTAACGATTTATAGTGTAATTTCATCAGTTAAGGTTATTTATTGCAATAGGTAAATTTATTTTAAAAGTCTATGTGTTTAATTTTTATGTTATTTTTATAGGTAAACCTGATTTTTGTTAAACTCTGTTTATTAGATGTATATCTGTCAAGAATAGAGTCAGCTAATCGAAATGAGTAATCAAAAATAATAATAAATAAATTAACTTGACCATATGGTCAAGAAATAACTTGAAAACTCAGTAGCCTCGGGCGATTGCTATTAAACAAAAATGTAAAACTGTAATAAAACTGACACGAATGTTTACGACAATTTGTCATGTTCAGGTTTAAGCGCGGGAAAGATGTGCTATTTTTGCACTACACTAGACCGTGTAAAAAAAGAATTTTAAACAAAAAGGGAAACACACACATGAGCTCATCAGCTAAATTCAGTCGCATTGCGGCTGCGGTTGCGCTGTCAATCGGTTTGTCGACCACTGCTATGGCGCAAGAAACGTCATCTGCAATGGAAGGCCGCATCCTTACCCCTACAGGTGCACCTGCTGCGGGAACATCTGTTACTGTTATTCACGAACCTACTGGTTCTGCACGTGAAGTGATAGTAGGCGAAAATGGCGCTTTCAACCTTCGCGGCCTTCGCGTTGGCGGTCCTTATAGAATCGTTATCGACTCAGACGAGTACCAAGATACCACTATCGACAGCGTGTTCTTAGAGCTAGGTAACCCATTTGGCGTTAACCTTACACTAGAAGACGCAAGCGATATCGAGGTTATTTCGGTAAGCGGCAGTGCACTTACTGCATCAGCGTTTGGCGCCACAGGCCCACAAACGGTATTCAACTTAGAAACGTTAGAAAATACACCTGCTATTAACCGTAGCATTGGTGATATCGTACGTGTTGACCCTCGTGTTTTCGTTGACGAAAGCTCAAACGACTCGATTAGCTGCGGTGGTGGTAGCCCGCGTAACAACAGTTTGACCCTAGATGGTATTCGCATGAATGACAACTTCGGTCTAAACAGTAACGGCTTCCCGACTGAACGTATGCCTTTCTCTTACGACGCTATTCAGCAGGTAGCAGTTGAACTTGCACCTTTCGACGTTGAGTATGGTGGTTTTACTGCCTGTAATATCAATGCGGTAACAAAGTCTGGTACTAATGAAGTTCACGGTGGTGTTTTCTACGATTTCACGTCTGATTCATACCGTGGTGATGAAGTTGATAGCGAAGAACGTGACAACGGTAACTACACTGAAAAACGCTACGGCTTCAATGTTGGACTTCCTTTAATTAAAGATAGCCTTTTCCTTTTTGCAGCGTATGAAAAGCTTGAAGGTGTTCAGCTTTATGATTACAACGCCTTGGGCAATCGTGTAACTCAAGATGAAATTGATCGCGTAACTGAAATTTCACAGCGTGTATACGGTTATGACGCTGGCGGTACGCCGGGTTCACAGCCAGTTGAAGATGAAAAAATTCTCATTAAACTTGACTGGAACATTAATGCTGACCATCGCGCTTCATTAGTTTATAACTGGAACGATGGTTTCAGTGTAAGCCAGTCTGATGGTAGTTCAACTAACCTATCTCTTAGCAATCACTTTTACGAGCGTGGTTCTGAGCTTACAACAATCGTTGGTTCACTATATTCAAATTGGACTGACGACTTCTCGACAGAGCTTCGTATTGGTCACACTGACCTAGATAACCGTCAGCAATCTCTTGATGCATCATCTGGTTTCGCTGAAGCGCAAATTGAAACAGATAGTGGCGGTCGCATTTACATCGGTCCAGATGACTCACGTCAATCTAACGACCTTAACTATGAAGTTTTTAACTTCAAGCTTGCTGGTACTTATTTCTGGGGTGAACACGAAATTACAGCTGGTGTTGAATACGAAGAAACTGACGTATTTAACTTGTTTATGCAGCACACTGTAGGTGAATACCGCTTTACTAGTATCGAAAACTTCGAAGCTGGCCTAGTTGACCGTATTTACTACAATAACTCAGCGGGTACTAACAATCCAGCGGATGCCGGCGCATCATTTGCGTTCGACGTAACGACTTTCTACATTCAAGACGAGTTCTTCCTAACGGATGACCTTAAAATTATGGCGGGTCTTCGTTACGATACATATGGTTCTGATGATACTCCTCGTTTAAACGAAAACTTCACAGAGCGTTACGGTTTTGCTAACACAGCAAACGTAGACGGTATTGACCTTCTACAACCACGTTTTGGTTTTACTTATACAATGAGTGACGCACTTGAGCTTCGCGGTGGTATTGGTCTGTACTCAGGCGGCAACCCGAACGTTTGGATTTCAAACGCGTACTCTAATGATGGTGTGACTAACATCGGTACCCGTGAATTCCAAATCGACGGCTTCGAAAGTGGAACAACTTCGTTATTTGATTTAGCGCTTACTGGCGAAGGTCGTCCAATCTTTGACGTACCGCAAGAGTTGTTTGACGAAGTAGCAAATACTAGCCTTACAGACGGCGACGGTAACACTAACGCAACAGATCCTGACTTTGAAATCCCATCAGAGTGGAAATATGCGTTAGGCTTCACTTATGTAACTGAAAACGATTATCTAATTAACGCTGACGTGATCTATACCGATCGTCAAGATTCAGCAATTGTTAGAGATGCGAACATCGTTTACAACGGTGAGAACCGCTTTGACGGCCGTCCAGTTTACGGCTTTGTAGACGCGGGCCGTAACGAAACATCGGATTTCGTTCTAGGTAATGTAGATTCAAGCGATGACGGTAGCTCACTTGTACTTTCAGTTGGCGTAAGCAAAGAGTGGGATAATGGCCTAGACATGGCTGCATCATACGCGTATGTTGACGCTGAAGATGCTAACCCGATGACTAGCGCGGTTGCTTACTCTAACTACACGAACTTCGCAACAATCGATCCTAATAGTCCATCTGCAGCAACATCTGACTACGCTGTTGGCAACCGTTTTAACTTCTCACTAGGCTATACTGCTGAGTTCTTTGACGGTTATGCAACGCGTTTCAACTTGTTCGCAACAGCTAACGAAGGTAAGCCTTTCTCGTACGTTTACAGCAATAACTCAGCATTCCCATGGGATGGTGCGTTTGCTCGCCAGCTTATTTATATTCCGGAGCTAAACGATGCGAATGTAGTATTTGTCGACCAGACTAATAGTGATGGTGACGTACTACAGACAGCAGAAGAAGCAGAAAGACTGTTTAATCGTTGGGTTGACAACAATGGTTTTGAGCGCGGTGAAATCCTAGAGCGTAACAGTGAATCTGCTGATTGGTGGTTTAAAGCTGACGTGCGTATTTCTCAAGAGCTTCCTGGTTTCTATGAAGGTCATTCTGCAAGTGCATTCTTCATTATTGAAAACGTAACCAACCTTATCAATGACCAATGGGGTGTTTTCCGCGAGGGTTCATTTGTAGGTGATGAAGTATTAGATGCTAGCTTCAACGATGCTGGTCAATACGAGTACAGTGCGTTCTCAACGCCTGAACAAAGTGTTTCTCGCGGTCCTTCTCTTTGGGAAATCCGCGTAGGTGTTAACTACCGCTTCTAAGAAGTAGTAAACGCTAACTATAATCTGTAGTGTTAGGTGCCACTTTCCTTAACAGGAAGTGGCACTTTTTTATGCCTGCGATTTATCTCACATACAAGCTACTAATCGATTGACGTGTTCGCTTTTGATCTAAGCCCCTCCAAAACAAGAACTAACTGACGAGAAAACTTTTAAATGCTCGCAAGGAGGGCTTATGACAAAACGTATGCTAATGGTAATGACGTCTCACGAAATTATGGGTGATACGGGTAAAAAAACTGGCATGTGGTTAGAAGAGTTCGCAGCGCCATATTACGCATTTAAAGACCAAGGCTATACAATTACACTAGCATCGCCGATGGGCGGGCAGGTGCCTATTGACCCCAATAGCCTTGCCGATGACGCGATGACAGACGACGCGATACGATATACAAAAGATGAGCTAGCGCGCAGTGCTATCGCATCGACTATACCGCTAGAAGACGTGCGAGCCGATGAGTTCGACGCCGTATTTTATCCAGGTGGTCATGGTCCCTTGTGGGACCTGTCTGACAACGCCCATTCAATTAAATTAATTGAAGATACCATTGCGGCGAATAAACCTGTTGGTGCAGTGTGCCACGCTCCAATCGTGCTTAAGGACGTTAAAACTCCAAATGGTAATTACTTAGTTGACGGCAAACAAGTAACGGGGTTCTCAAACAGTGAAGAGGCTGCAATGGACCTTACCGATGTAGTGCCTTATCTGGTTGAAGATGAGCTAGTTAAAAAGGGCGGTAAATACGAAAGTGCGGATGATTTCGCCGTAAAAGTGTGTACCGATGGTTTATTGGTAACAGGCCAAAACCCACCGTCTTCACGTCCGGCAGCAGATGCACTAATTAAACTAATTTCTTAATGATTAGATTTAGTGCTATTTATTGCAAACGCCCCTTCAAATAAGGGGCGTTTTCATATAATAGTTAAAAACTAGCCTGAAGTCTTAAGTTCACTGTTCGACCAAGTGGATCGTACAATGCGTCATCGTAACCGCGCCATACACCTGGATCGTATTCAATCAATTCGTCTGTAACGTTGTTGATACCCGCCGACATTAATAGATGTTCGTTGACTTGATATGAAACCGTTACGTTATGTTTAAAATAGTTATCTGCATACTGGTAAGAATCATAATACGTATCACCATGAGAGCCTATAAATAGTGTTCTCCAAGATGCAGTCCATTGATCGCCATCGTTCCAATCTAGCGTTACGTTCCCTCTATTATCTGGGTAGAACAGTTCCCCCGACCATTCAATGCCTTGCTCTTCATAGCTTATTACATGTGAAAGCTCTAGGTTCACGCCGAATTCACCAATTGAGGTGGGGACGCGATAATCAGCCGTTAAGTCTAGCCCGCTCGTTTTTACCTCAGCGTAGTTTGTGTAGCCAGAGGTAATAGATAATATTTGTCCATTGCTGCCGCGTACGATATTACTTGATGTACCATCAAGGTCTGCCGCAATTAAATCATCAACGTCAATATCTTCAATCTTGTTTTCATAGTCGTACTGATAGTATGACAGCTCAACAGAGAAGTCGTCGGTTACGTCATACACAAGACCTAAGGTCAAAGACTCTGAATTTTCAGGCTTTAAGTTAGGGTTACCACCGTAGTAGGTTAGGTGCTGTTGTGTGGTAGAGCAGTAACTAGTATCAGAAGCGGCATTACCTTGAGTATCACAGTAATACGTATCGTAAGCTGATGGGAAGCTATAGGAAATTGACGCAAACATTTCGCTCATTGTTGGCGTTCTGAAAGCTTCACCCCAACTGGCGCGAAGCAATAATGAGTCCGACGGTCGCCAGCTAATGCCTAGTTTAGGTACAGTATCAGAGAAGTCTGCTGTGCTAATCTCAGCGCCGGTATCCCCCTCAAGCTCGTAACCGTCATAGCGAAGAGCACCTGAGATCTCTACATCGTGCGGAAGCTCAACTGCCACTTCAGTAAAATATGACTGGCGCTTACGCGTTGCATAGACATCATCGCCGCCCGAGCCACCTGAAATGAAACCCAAACCTGATTCAGGGTCAGATATTTGTTCAAAATCTAAGTGTGAATATTCGGCACCAACAACTGCACTAACTCGCATAAAATCGTTTGCGAATACTTCGCCTGAGATGCTTGCATCAATAATGTCACGTTTTTGTGTAGACTGATAAGTACCCGTATGCCGTGCTAGGTCTAAAAGTTCTGCGTTGTAGCTAGACCAGTCTTCTGTGCTCAAGCCTTGAACGTTAAAAAGATCTAACTGCTCTGTATCAATAAGGTCTTGCACAACGGTGTCATTCACTAAGTTATAGTTAAAAACTTCTTCTTTGGCATTTGTGCGCTGATAGTTTATCTGCCAATCCCAATCGTTTCCTGCAAAGCTTGAATAGCCTTCTAGCCCGGTAACTAACTCAAACGTGGTTTTTTCTGTGGTGGTGTCACGGGTGCCAAGACTGGCCGTTCTGAAGTAAATATTGCCGTCTTCGCCATACGGGTTCATTGCGTTGTCTGAATCTATAGTTACAGAAGACGTAGATACAGGAGTAGCGGCATAGCGAGTGTCGGTTGATGTTTGTTGCGCAGAGAAACGACTGTTAAATGTAATTGAGTCGGTAAGCTCATAAGCAACCTTGGTCAGGATAGAGTTCTTTTCAGATGCACCATACAACCATGTAGAGTTACCGTAATAGTATCCGCAACGATCAGATTCAATGGATGTATCGGTAACGTCACCACATAGCTCGGTGTTGTATGTGTAGCTATCAGCACTGTCACCTAAGAAGTTAGCTACTGGACTGTAGAGTGAATAGCTGCCGTCGGCGAAGTCGCCGTTTACCGCAACATCGGCAACTTCTTGGGTATTGGCGTGTTCTGCAATAAAGACTATGCTGCCTTTGTCGCTGGTTAGGCCTGCAGCAAAGTTATATTGACTGCTATTGCCACCATCTACACCTGGATCTTCAAAGTTATAGCCAAATTCAACACCATCAAATTCTTTCTTAGTAATGATATTGATTACACCCGCAACAGCGTCAGAACCATAAATTGCAGAGGCGCCATCTCGTAATATTTCTATGCGTTCAACAATAGACATGGGGATCATAGACATATCAGATGACGAGCCACCGTCGTAACCTAAGCCAGGTAACCTGCGACCATCCATCAGTACCAATGTAGCGCCTGCGCCTAAGCCGCGCAGGTTTACCTCACTTGAAGCCGCAGCACCGCCACCATAGCCTGATTGCCCTCTAAAAGAGCCAAACGTGTTTATTGACGAGTTGCGTAAAACGTCTGCAACAGTAGTGTCTCCCGATAGCTTAATTGATTCCGCTGTAATCACCGTCACTGGTGAAACTGATTCTAAATCAACGCGCTTAATGTGAGATCCTGTAACCTGGATTTTCTCAATGGGAGCTTCAGTATTCTCTTCAGTCGTTTGAGCGTAAGCAGAAAGCGATGTTGTAACTCCCATAACACTGGTTATTAACAAGCTTTGCTTTACCGCTAAACTAAGTCTTTTATTCTTAAACATCTTAAATTCCCCGTTCCATCACTTGACGTAAAAACGAAAAGTGAAAGGTGATTATTATAAATTTTTGACAGATGTAATTTGTCGAAAGAATTAAGCCTTTTGTCGGGGGGATAATCAATTTTAGCCAATGATCATTTGTTTATTATTGACAGTATTTACTTTGTGCTTACATTGCTAGAAATAATATTTACACTGCTATACGTAAACGCAATTTGAGAACTTGAACTTGGTTCGAAAGAAAAACGCCTAAGTTCGATTTGGTTTTTAACTGTATGTTTTTGTAAGTTATAATTTACGTTTGATTTACTTTGCTTTGCACAAAAAGTACGGAAGGTTTGTTACTTTAATGAGGTGTGTTTATTTGTATCTCCCTGGTACAAATTCCCTTGCCGCTAATATTTATTAGCGGCTTTTTTATTGCGCAATAGTTAATTTGAATTAGTTACACATTTTCAAATAAATCTTCAACTCGCTGTCTTAATTCTTCAATTTTTGTCACGTCAGCAGGGGCAATAAAAATTGTGTCGTCACCTGCAATTGTCCCTAATACGCCATCTTTTTTACTTAATGAATCAAGTAGACGTGCAATAAGCTGTGCTGCACCTGGACTTGTTCTAATGATAACCATGACATTGTTGTGAACAATATCTAACACCAACTGTTTGAGCGGGCTTTTTGCGGTAGGCATACCTAATTCAGGAGGCAGACAGTAAACCATGTCTCCTCTGGCATTTCGGGTTCGTACCGCGCCAAACTTACTTAGCATTCTAGAAATTTTGGATTGGCTGATGTTGTCAAAACCTTGTGCTTTCAAAGCGTCAACAATCTCGCCCTGCGAACCATAATTTTCCGCTTTTAGAATTTCTTTAAAAGCTTTGATGAGTTGCTCTTGTTTTGCGTTTGCCATTAGCGCTCTTTTCTTCTTTGAGTGTTATCGTTAGGAATTGTATTTAGTATGCGCATATTGTGCCGTACAGGTAGACTTTGCGCAATTTCTTTGCATAATCATTCATGATAATGAATATCGTATAAAAATCGCCATAAATAACGTTAATAAGACGATCCGGTGATTGAGTTTTCCCCCGCGTTGCATTAGTGTGACGTTCCGTTTAAATACGTGAAGTAATCCCATAGGAGAAATGGTATGAAAGTAGCCGTGTTAGGTGCTGCCGGTGGTATTGGTCAGGCGCTGTCTTTGTTGTTGAAAACACAATTGCCAGCAGGTTCAGATTTAGCGCTTTACGACGTTGCGCCAGTTGTTCCCGGTGTTGCCGTTGATTTGAGCCACATCCCCACAGCGGTAAAAGTAACCGGTCACGGTAAAGATGACCTAGCTGATGCACTTACTGGAGCAGACGTAGTTCTTATTCCAGCGGGTATGCCTCGTAAGCCAGGTATGGATCGTTCTGATCTGTTCAACATCAACGCCGGCATTGTTAAAAACCTAATTGAAGGTGTAGCTGATAACTGCCCGAACGCGTGTGTTGGTATCATCACTAACCCAGTTAACACTACTGTTGCTATTGCAGCTGAAACGCTTAAAGCTAAAGGCGTTTACGACAAGAACAAGCTTTTCGGTGTAACGACACTTGACGTTATCCGTGCTGAAACTTTCGTTGCTGAACTTAAAGACGTAGACGTATCTTCTGTGCATGTACCAGTAATCGGTGGTCACTCTGGTACAACTATCCTTCCTCTTCTTTCACAAGTTGAAGGCGTAGAGTTTACAGACGAAGAAGTATCTAGCCTAACTACTCGTATCCAAAATGCGGGTACTGAAGTTGTTGAAGCGAAAGCTGGCGGCGGCTCTGCAACCCTTTCAATGGGTCAAGCAGCAGCACGTTTCTGTCTGTCTCTAGTTGCAGCAATGCAAGGTGAGAACGTTGTTGAGTATACTTACGTACAAACTGACGACAGCGACGACGCGGCATTCTTCGCACACCCAGTACGCCTTGGCGCAAACGGTGTTGAAGAAATCTTGCCATACGGCGAGCTAAGCGCGTTTGAAGAAAAAGCGAAAAACGACATGCTTGAAGGCCTACGTGGCGACATCAAGCTAGGCGTTGACTTCGTAAACGGCTAATAGCGCTTAAAGCGGATGCATTAGCATCCGCTATAGAAAAGGCTGGATACGTAAGGCCTACACAGACACGCCGAGCTTCCATCTATGGAGGCTTAGCTGCAGCATCCCTGCTGCAGACAGTCTGTTACGACCTTACGTATCCAGCCTTTTTTGTTGCGTGCTCGTAGGCCTCGCCACTGCACATTTAGAATAGGAGAGCCATGTAAAGCGAAGCTTATTTAGAGCATTACCCAGCAGCTTTTCATTAATTTACTATCTAAGAAAATTACTGTGCTTGGGCTGGCTCTATGCGGTACAGCTTTATTGCGCCCATGGCTGCTGGATAGCCCTTATGAATTGCGTAGGTGTAGCCAGAAATTATGTTGTCTGCTTGCACAAACAGGATAATGTTTGATGCAAAAGTTGTGTGTGACGCTTCAATTTCAATCACTTTGCCATCAATACTTATATTGTTAGCAGAAAAGCTTGATTGCACTTCATTGAAGGTTTTAGAACCCTTTCTATAAACCCGTAATGAACCTTGCTCGTCTTCATTTAGCTGTAGTAATGCTAATTCTGGTCTGTCTAAATACTGCATTACGCCAATCCAAGTGCCGAAAGGGTGTTCGGTCGTATTTTGTTCAGCATTAGCAATTAGCTGCCCACGTTTTTCAAGGAACTTTCTAGGCGTCGATTTTGCTTCTTGTTTTATCAACTGATACGTACGAGACATATAACTCTCTTTACCTTTAAAACTCGACTCAAGTACTTTTAAATCGGTATCTAGATAAGGAGATAACGTAATCGTACGCGTAACATCGCTCTCAATTATTGTTTTGATAGTACATCTATTTTCTATACAAACAATGTCGTCATTAGTGAAAGGTGTGCGACGCGCTTTCTTTAAACCACCTAGAATGGCTACTTCAAAAAAACTGTGCTCGCCACTTTCATTTATTTGAAGCAATCGAAACGTAAGGCCATCTTCACTTATGCCTTCCCATAATCCAGTAGGTAGTTCCAATGTACTGGCGATGGAGTGGCTATTGAGCGAGAACAGCGCAACAAAGAATAATAGTAGGGATATACGCATTTTTAATCCTTTAAAATATGAGAAAAGCCGCGTGTCCGATAATATGCGTATTTAGCTAATTCTCCAATATCTTTATATCGCCGCCCTACATTCGGGCGTGCGCCAGCTTGCTAGGCCGCACGAAACGGGCTTTCATGTCCTCATAAAGCTAGCTATTTAACTGTTGTTACCTATTTCAGTAGCGATACCTGCGATGGTTACCACCAATACGCACTTAAGGTAGTCGCTGTAAGCACTGGTCTTTTATGGGCAAGTGCTCGTGTTGCAAACTAATGCTTTCTATTATGGAAAAGCGTATAACTTTGACTATGCTTGAATCACGCTTTTTTGATGTCGAAGGTGATGTCGCAGCGTAACTCCATAGGTTAATCCTACAACTTAATTGACATGTGAGTTGTATAACGCAAACGAACAGGCAAAGAGGATGTAATATGAGCAATGCAAAGTTAGGTGATGTGAATGATTCGGCAAAAAAATGTCCGGTCATGCATGGTGGTTTAACAGCCACGGGGACAACAGTAATGGACTGGTGGCCTGAAGCCTTAAACTTAGACATTCTTCATCAGCACGATACGAAGACAAATCCAATGGGAGAGGACTTTGATTACCGTGAAGAGGTTAAAAAACTAGACTTTCAAGCCCTCAAAAAAGATTTGACTGATTTAATGACAGATTCTCAGCCGTGGTGGCCAGCAGATTGGGGACACTATGGCGGCCTAATGATCCGTATGTCGTGGCATGCTGCAGGCTCCTACCGAATTGCTGACGGCCGCGGTGGCGCCTCAACAGGCAACCAACGTTTTGCACCGCTTAACTCCTGGCCTGATAACGTTAACTTAGATAAAGCTCGCCGCCTGCTTTGGCCAATTAAAAAGAAGTATGGCAACAAGTTAAGCTGGGCTGATTTGTTTGTTCTTGCCGGAACCATTGCGTATGACAGCATGGGTCTTAAAACCTATGGGTTTGCCTTTGGCAGGGAAGATATTTGGCACCCTGAGAAAGATGTCTATTGGGGAGCAGAAAAAGAATGGTTAGCGCCTAGTGATGAACGCTATGACGATGTTGATAGCCCTGAAACTATGGAAAACCCTTTGGCTGCTGTGCAAATGGGCCTTATTTACGTAAACCCTGAAGGCGTTAACGGTAAGCCAGACCCACTTAAAACGGCAGCTCATGTCCGTGAAACCTTTGCGCGTATGGCAATGAACGACGAAGAAACCGTTGCATTAGCAGCCGGTGGTCACACGGTGGGTAAATGTCACGGTAACGGCAGTGCAGAAGCGCTAGGACCAGACCCCGAAGCCGCTGGTATTGAAGAAGCTGGCCTTGGCTGGATGAACCATGAAAGCCGCAGTATTGGTCGCGATACCGTATCTAGTGGCATTGAGGGCGCGTGGACGACGAACCCTACGCAATGGGATAACGGATATTTCCACTTATTGCTTAATTACGATTGGGAACTGAAAAAGTCTCCAGCGGGTGCTGAGCAGTGGGAGCCAATTAATATCAAAGAAGAAGACAAGCCTGTTGATGTTGAAGACCCATCGAAACGCTATAACCCAATTATGACCGACGCCGATATGGCGATGAAGTTGGACCCAGAATACAGAAAAATTTCTGAAAAATTTTATAACGACCATGAATATTTCAGCGAAGTATTCGCCCGCGCATGGTTTAAGCTTACTCACCGCGACCTAGGACCAAAAGTTCGTTATATAGGGCCTGATGTGCCGGAAGAAACGTTAATTTGGCAAGATCCGGTTCCAGAAGGCAGTACGTCTTATGACGTTGACGCTTTAAAGAGTAAAATTGCGGAGTCAGGCCTATCGGTTGGCGATATGGTGGCAACGGCGTGGGATAGCGCACGTACGTTCAGAAGTTCAGATTTACGCGGTGGTGCTAATGGAGCACGTATTCGTTTAGCCCCTCAGAAAGATTGGGAAGGCAATGAACCTGAGCGTCTTACTAAGGTGTTAGAAGTGCTTGCTCCTCTTGCTGACGCAGCAGGCGCAAGCCTTGCAGATACTATTGTTTTAGCAGGTAACGTGGGCATAGAAAAAGGTATTGAGGCGGCAGGCTTTGATGTACCTGTTCCTTTTTCACCAGGACGCGGGGATGCTACTGACGACATGACCGATGCTGAATCGTTTGATCCACTAGAGCCAATTGCAGATGGTTACAGAAACTACCTCCAAAAAGACTTTGCAGTTAAGCCTGAAGAGCTAATGTTAGACAAAACCCAGTTACTAGGCTTAACAGCAAAAGAAATGACGGTGCTAGTAGGTGGTATGCGTATGCTTGGCACTAACTATGGCACAAGTAAGCATGGTGTATTCACCGACAACGTGGGCACGCTGAGCACAGACTTCTTCGTAAATCTTACTGACATGAAATACACGTGGAAGCCGACTGGGAAAAACAGCTACGCCATTGTAGATAGAGCTTCAGGTGACGAAGTGTTTACCGCTACGCGTTTTGATTTAGTGTTCGGTTCAAACTCAGTATTGCGAGCGTATGCTGAGCTATACGCGCAAGATGATAGCAAAGAGAAGTTTGTTAAAGATTTTGTTGCAGCGTGGACAAAGGTGATGAACGCAGATCGCTTCGATCTTACTTGTTAGTACTTATCGTGGTGTAATTAAAAACACTTAAGCAATAAAAAGCCCGCTTCATCATCATGAAGCGGGCTTTTTTGTGATTGTCAGCTAAGCGAGGCTTTTGTAGACCAAGTAATAAGGTTATGCATTGTAATACAGAAGCCTCGCTTGTCAGGTTGTTATCCTGTGTTGCGCATTCCGATAGCGATACCGGCGATAGTTACCATCATAGCGCGCTCTAAGCTGGTGTTTTGTGCATCGTCACCGGCTTTACGGATACGATCTAGAAGTTCAATTTGCAGGTAATGAAGCGGTTGAAGATACGCTGCACGGATCTCCATCGACTCTTTACCTTGCGGGTCGTTCTTCATAATGTCGTCATCGCCTGTGATAGCCAACAGTGACGAGATGCTTTCTTTAAGCTCGCTACGCAGGGCTTCACCAAAGTGCTTAAGCTCTTTTGGTACAAGGCGTTCATCATAAGCTTCGCTAATGCGTGGGTCAGCTTTGTGAAACACCATGTCTAGCATAGAAAGACGCGAGCGATAGAACGGCCATTCGCTGAACATTTCGTTAACTACTTTCTCGTTCTCAGGGGTCTTCACGCTATCAATAGCGCGCATAACGCCTAACCAGCTTGGCAGTACTAAACGTGTCTGTGCCCAAGCGAAGATCCATGGTATCGCACGTAGGCTCTCAATTCCGCCTTGTGGCTTACGCTTAGCAGGGCGGCTGCCAAGAGGTAGTTTGCCTAACTCTTGCTCTGGTGTAGCCACGCGGAAGTAAGGTACAAACTCTTCATCGTGACGTACAGTTGCACGGTAGTTATCACGACCTTGCGCTGCCATTGCAGTAATAAGCTCACGCCACTCTTCTTTTGGTGCCGGAGGTGGAAACAACATGGCTTCAATAATAGCGCTGGCGTAAATACCTAGGCTGCGTTTAGCCAGTTTAGGCATACCGAACTTATAGCGAATAGTTTCGCCTTGTTCTGTCACGCGGAAACCACCTTCTAATGAGCCAGGAGGCTGTGAGTAAATAGCAGCATGTGCTGGCAATCCACCACGACCAATTGTACCGCCACGTCCGTGGAATAGGGTTAGGCTTACGTCAAATTCTTCTGCAATGGCAACCAAAGCTTCTTGCGATTGATACTGTGCCCAACCCGCAGCCAATGCGCCTGCATCTTTTGCTGAGTCAGAGTAACCAATCATGACAAACTGACGGCCTTTCACATAACCGCGATACCAGTCGATAGACAGGAGTTTGCGCATCACATCTGGTGAGTTGTTCAAATCGTCAAGCGTTTCAAATAGTGGTGCTACCGGCATTGGCCAGTCTACACCGCTTTCTTGAAGAAGCAGCTGGACCGCCATAACATCCGATGGCTCACTCGCCATAGAGATAATATAAATACCAAAGCCATGCTTGCTGTGTTTCGCAATTACTTTACAGGTATCAAGCACTTCTTTTACGTCATCAGATGCATCCCATTGTGCTGGGAATAGCGGACGTTTTGAACCAAGCTCGCGTAATAAGAATGCTTGTTTGTCGGCTTCGCTCCACTGTGCGTAGTCGCCTAAACCTAGGTAGCGAGTGAGTTCGCTAAATACGTCGGCGTGGCGCTCTGAATCTTGGCGCACGTCAAGGCGTAGAAGGTGAATACCAAATACGCGAGCACGACGAATGGTGTCTAGTAGTAGGCCATTAGCAACAACCTGCATACCGCAGTCTAATAGTGACTGATAGCAAAGCATCAACGGCTCGATAAGCTCATCGTCGCTTTCTATCCAGTTAGACGTGTCCGGGTTTTTACCCGCTAGGTAGTCGGCAATGCCGTCGCGAGTAGCAATAAACTTATTTACCAACGGGCGAAGTAGGGCGCGGTACGGTTCGTTTGCATCGCCTACTTTTTCACGTAATTCTTCGTTGCAGTCGTACATTGAAAGTTCTACTTGCAAACGATCAAGGTCGATAGCGAAAAGTTTGGCCGCGCGCTTTCTTGCCAGCAGCAATACTTGCTCGGTTACTTTTGAAGTAACAAATGGGTTACCGTCTCTGTCGCCACCCATCCAAGAGCTAAATTGTACTGGCGACGAGTCTAGCGGTAGTGATACGTCGTAGTCTTCATTCAAGCGACCATCAAGCTCGCGCATGAAGTCAGGTACCGCTTCCCACAATGAGTTTTCAATGACCGAGAAACCCCAACGCGCTTCATCAACAGGCGTCGGGCGTACAGAGCGAATTTCTTCGGTGTGCCAAGCTTGAGCAATAAGATCGGCAATGCGGGTTTCTATCTTTTTACGATCGACATCGGTTAGTGAGGCTTGATGTACAGCCTGAAGGCAGTCCGCTAGCTCTTTATGTTTGTGAATTAGAGTACGGCGCGTAACCTCAGTCGGGTGAGCAGTTAATACAAGGTCGATGTTTAGCTTTGCAACGGCGTCCTGTACTTTGTCAGCAGTCAGTTCCGCTTTATCTAGGTGTTTAAACAGAGCATCAATCGATGCATCGACATTCATTGCTGCGTTGTATTCTTGCTCGGCAATATTACCTAGATTCAAGAATTGTGCGAAGGCACGACCAACAGTAAGCAAATCGCTGTCAGACATTGTTTTGAAAGTTTCTTTCAGTTCTTCGCTACATGTAGCATCTCCCTGATAAGAAGCTCGGCCGCCTTTACGAATCTTTTCAATACGGTCTAGCCATTCTTGACCTAATTGATTTTTGATTGTTTCACCAAGGGTTTTGCCAAGGTATCGAACGGTATCTTTCAGTTCAGCATCGTAGTGTGTTTGCATGCTATCCTCCTAAATATATGGGCCTAACCATACTGTGTCCTTTACGTCTTGTCTAACCACTTTCGGTTATAATTTACAACATTTTGATACTTTTGCACCCTAGTTAACATTGCTCAAAGCAAGATATTTTGTGGTGTGATACACTCTTGCACCGGAAAATGCAGAAACATTCTCGCGTCATGCGTTTTGTTTGAAATTTGTACTGCATTTGTAATTTAATTTCAGGAGTTTTTGTGACTGATACATTCAATACAGTAGAAACCCAAGCAAGCTACGGCATTGGTTTTCAAATGGGTCAACAACTACAATCAAATCCGTTCGACGGACTAGCAATTGACGCTGTTGTAGCTGGCCTAAAAGACGCCTTCGCAGGTCAAGCACCTCAGGTTGATAACGACACGCTACGTGATGCGTTCGGCGAAATTCACAAGCGTATGCAAGCGGCGAAAGAAGAAGCGAGCAAAGCGGTTATTGAAGAAGGCACAAAGTACCTTGAAGAAAACGCGAAGCGTGACGAAGTAACCGTAACTGAATCGGGTCTTCAATACGAAGTTGTTACCGAAGGTGACGGCGATACACCAGATGCTTCGAGCACAGTACGTGTTCATTACCACGGCACGCTTATTAACGGTACGACGTTTGACAGCTCTTACGAGCGTGGTCAGCCAGCTGAGTTCCCAGTAGGCGGCGTAATCAAAGGTTGGACTGAAGCACTTCAACTTATGAAAGTGGGTTCAAAGTATCGTCTATACGTACCACATGACCTCGCTTACGGTGAACAAGGCGCAGGCGCAGCTATCGCACCTTACAGCACGCTAATCTTTGATGTAGAACTTCTTGACGTTCTAGGTTAATGATTTCTTCACAGGAGCGCTCAGTGGTGCTCCTGTGAATACCACTATTCTCTTATATTTCATCTATTATTCCTTTTTCTATCTCCTAGTCTTTCCCTGTACTTTTTTAGTCTTTGTTTGTTAGCGAACAGCGGACTAATAACTCGGCTGAGTTTGCTTGTCACTTTTTCAAATCTAACTATGTGATGCTACTATGTTTTGTTGGTGAGAATGTATGTATGCGATATGCTGACAAAAGCGTATGAAAGGTCAGCAGGGTTCCATCTGCTCCGAGTTGTTATCAGTGGCTTCGGCATTACAATAGCCCCACGCTCAAATAAGGAAAATTATTATGGTTATCAAGCCTAAAGTGAGAGGCTTCATTTGTACAAACGCGCACCCAGTAGGCTGTGCTAAAGCGGTTGATGAACAAATTGCTTATGTAGAAGCAAAAGGTGACTTAGGCGAAGGCCCAAAAAATGTACTGGTTATCGGTAGCTCAACAGGCTATGGCTTAGCGTCACGCATCACATCTGCCTTTGGTTATGGTGCAAAGACACTAGGTGTGTGCTTTGAAAAAGCACCAACGGAACGTAAAACAGGCACTGCAGGTTGGTACAACACTGCAGCGTTTCACGAAAAAGCCAAAGCGAAAGGCTTGTATGCAAATACGATTAACGGCGATGCCTTTTCTGATGAGATCAAAAACGAAACTATCGAAAAAATCAAAGCTGAAATGGGTAAGGTTGACTTGGTTATTTACAGTCTTGCGTCTCCGCGCAGAACCGACCCAGAAACTGGTGTGACTTACAAGTCAACGCTTAAGCCAGTAGGTGAGGCATACACCACGAAAACCTACGATACAGATAAAGATAAAGTGCACGAAGTAGCACTTGAGCCTGCCAATAACGAAGAGATCCTTCACACCATTAAAGTAATGGGCGGCGAAGACTGGGAACGTTGGATGGACTTTTTACGCGATGCAGATGTGCTAGCACAAGGCTGTAAAACCACCGCCTACACTTACATAGGTAAAGAGCTGACATGGCCTATCTACGGTCAGGCGACTATCGGTAAAGCAAAAGAAGATCTCGATCGCGCCGCTGCAGCTATTATTGGTAAAAACAGTGACTTGCTTGTACAAGCAAACGTAAGTTCACTAAAAGCACTGGTGACTCAAGCAAGTTCTGCCATTCCCGTCATGCCGCTTTATATTTCACTTATTTACAAAGTAATGAAAGAAGAGGGCACTCACGAAGGCTGTATTGAGCAAATTTATGGTTTATTCACACAATGCCTGTTTGGCAATACTCCAACGCTGGATGAAGCAAATCGCTATCGCATGGATGGAAAAGAAACCAACGATGCAACCCAAGCGAAAATTAAAGCGCTATGGGACCAGGTGACACAAGAGAACTTTCATGACTTAAGCGACTACAAAGGTTATCACCATGAATTCTTAAAGTTGTTTGGTTTTGACATTGACAACGTTGATTACGACAGTGAAGTTGACCCATTGGTTAAGTGGTAAAACCTAAACTTACCATTAATTAACTTAATGCTATTTGTGCAAAAGCCGTCTGATTTGACGGCTTTTTTGTGCCTAATTACAAGCCGATATAGGGGGTAAGAGCAAAAAATGTAAATGAATAAGACCAAAGGTTTACATTAAATTGTAGAAAAATTTGCCTTTATCTTGAAATAGCGTGGCACAAACGTATGGGTTAATGCTAAAATCCCGAAATTAAGTAGGGGTCTTTTCTGCCTCTACCAAAACAGCAGTGGCGATTGCAGCTACACAACAATAATAATAAGTGTAAATTTCTGCTGGTGGTCTATATAGAAAGGGCGAACAAAGCGTCCGCTAAAGGAATTATGCGTTACGGCTTCATAACAGGCTGACCGTAGCAATTGCAGCAAGTTCCATCATTCAACAAAAAAGGTGTCTAACACCTGTTAATAGTGCGTTTTTGCATGCTGACAGGCAGGTTTTCTGCGGTCATGCAAAAGGGTATTTCTATTAGAGTAGTGCAATTACATATGATAAAAATCAAGAAAGGTCTCGACCTCCCAATTGAGGGAGCGCCAAAGCAGGAGATTGCTGATGCATCTTCTGCAACGCGCGTTGCCATTCTGGGAGAAGAATATGTGGGTATGCGCCCTACCATGCACGTCCAAGTTGGCGATGTAGTGAAGAAAGGTCAGGTTCTTTTTGAAGACAAAAAGAATCCTGGCGTTAAATTCACTGCTCCAGCTGCGGGTGAAGTGGTAGAGGTTAACCGTGGTGCAAAACGTGTTCTTCAGTCTGTAGTTATCAAAATGAACGGCAGCGATGCTGTTTCATTTGATAAAATTGCAGCTGACCAGATCGCGAGTGCAACACGTGAGCAGCTTCAGTCAATCCTTGTAGAGTCAGGCATGTGGACAGCGTTTCGCACACGTCCATTCAGCAAATCGCCTCAGCTAGACTCTGTACCAAACTCAATTTTCGTTACAGCAATGGATACTAATCCACTTGCAGCAGATCCTGCTGTAATTATTGCTGAGCGCCAAGATGATTTCGTAAATGGTCTTAAAGCGCTAACGCAATTGAGTGGTGGCAAGACTTACGTTTGTAAAGCGGCAGGTGCTTCTGTTGCTACTGGCGATGCGGCAGTTGATGTTGAAGAGTTTGGCGGTCCTCACCCTGCGGGCCCTACCGGGAACTCATATTCACTTCCTTGATTCAGCCGGTATGAACAAAACGGTTTGGCATATTAATTACCAAGACGTTATGGCTATTGGTGCATTGCTAACTACGGGTGAATTAGATAACCGTCGTGTTATCTCAATTGCAGGCCCTGCTGCAACAAACCCACGTCTAGTGCGCACAGTAATTGGCGCAGACGTGACCGAGCTAACTGCTAATGAGCAGGTAGACGGTGAAGTACGTGTTGTTTCTGGTTCTGTACTTAACGGTACCACTGCAATGGGCGTACACGGTTTCTTAGGTCGTTTCCACACCCAAGTTTCACTATTAAAAGAAGGTCACGAGAAGAAATTGTTCGGTTGGATCCTACCTGGTTCAAACCAACACTCAGTGACACGCGCTTACTTAGGTCACCTAAGTGGTAGCAAGAAATTTGATATGACAACAACTACCAATGGTTCAGAACGTTCTATGGTTCCAATTGGTAATTACGAACGCGTTATGCCCCTAGATATCATTCCTACGCTTCTGCTTAGGGACCTGATTTCTGGTGATACTGACGGTGCTCAGACGTTGGGTTGCTTAGAGTTGGACGAAGAAGATTTGGCATTGTGTACTTATGTATGCCCTGGCAAATACAACTACGCTCCTATCTTACGCGACTGTTTGACCACGATAGAGAAAGAGGGTTAAGTCATGGGTTTAAAAGCGTATTTAGAAAAAATTGAGCCGGATTTCGAGCCGGGTGGTAAGCATGAAAAATGGTACGCGCTTTACGAAGCTGCAGCGACCATCTTTTATACGCCAGGTAAAGTAAACAAAGCTAACACGCACGTGCGTGACAGCATTGACCTTAAGCGCATCATGATCATGGTATGGATGGCAACATTTCCAGCTATGTTCTTTGGTATGTACAACATTGGTTTCCAAGCACAAGAAGCTATTGCCGCTGGTGCAGGAACACTGCCTGACACATGGCAGGCGGGTCTTTTCACTGCGTTGGGTGGTGATCTGACAAATGCTGGCATTTTAGGTCTATTTTTCTACGGTGCATGTTTCTGGCTACCTATTTATGCAGTAACGTTTGCTGTTGGTGGTTTCTGGGAAGTACTTTTCGCTTCTGTGCGTAAGCACGAAGTTAACGAAGGCTTCTTCGTAACATCAGTACTGTTTGCACTTACACTTCCGGCAACTATCCCTCTATGGCAAGTAGCACTAGGTATTACCTTCGGTGTTGTTATCGCTAAAGAAGTATTCGGTGGTACAGGTCGTAACTTCCTTAACCCAGCTCTGTCTGGTCGTGCGTTCCTTTACTTTGCGTATCCTGCACAAATCTCAGGTGACCAAGTATGGGTAGCAGCAGATGGTTATTCGGGTGCAACGTCTCTTAGCCAAGCAGCTTGGGGTAACCTTGACTACGCTGATATGACTCAGTGGATGGATAGCTTTATCGGTACCATCGCGGGCTCTGCGGGTGAAGTATCAACTCTTGCTATTATTCTTGGTGGCTTGTTCATCATGTACATGCGTATAGCAAGCTGGCGCATTGTTGCTGGTGTAGCGATTGGTGTAGCTTTCTTCGCTACCTTGCTAAACCTAATTGGCAGCGATACTAACCCTATGTTTGCAATGCCTGCACATTGGCACTTTGTTGTTGGTGGTCTTGCTTTTGGTATGTTCTTTATGGCGACAGACCCGGTTTCTGCGTCGTTTACAAACCAAGGTAAGTGGGCTTACGGTATCTTCATTGGTTTTATGACGGTACTAATCCGCGTCCTTAACCCAGCCTTCCCTGAAGGTGTAATGCTAGCAATTCTATTTGCTAACTTGTGGGCGCCACTGTTCGACTATTTCGTCGCACAAAGCAACATCAAGCGGAGGGTAGCACGTGTCGGCTAAGAAAGAATCTTTAGGCAAAACTATCGGTGTAGTAGTTGCCGTATGTTTGGTTTGTTCAATTGTTGTTTCTGGCGCGGCTGTTGGCCTTCGCTCTTTGCAGCAAACAAACGCGGCTCTTGATAAAAAGAGCAACATTCTTAATGCTGCAGGCCTTTACGAAATGGGCATGAGCAATAATGCTATCGAAAGCACGTACAGCGAACGAGTAGAGCAGCGTTATGTGAATCTTGAAGAAGGCACATTTGTTGAGGCGCCTGCTCCAGATTACGATATGTATAAAGCTGCTAAGCAGACTGAGTACAGCACAAAGGTAACTAACAGCAATGTTGGTTTCCAACGTCGCCCTAACGTGGCGAGTGTTTACTTAGTGCGCGACGAAGCAGGTGATGTATCTCGTATTATCTTACCTGTACACGGTAGCGGTCTATGGGATCTTATGTACGGATTCTTAGCGATAGATGCAGACGGCCAAACGGTTCGCGAGCTTATCTACTATCAGCAAAAAGAAACGCCAGGACTAGGTGGTGAAGTGCAAAACCCTGCATGGCAGGACAAATGGGATGGCAAAGAGCTTTACGAGAATGGCGAAGTTGCTATTCGCGTAGTGAAAAATGCTAACCCTAGCAATCCTCACACTATCGATGCGCTTTCAGGTGCAACCCTAACCAGCAACGGTGTTGAAAACACAATTCGTTACTGGGTAGGCGAGCAAGGCTTCGGCCAGTTCCTGAAGAACCAAGCATGGCGTTCATAAGGGAAGTCTCATGGCAGATACTAAAGAAATGAAAAAGGCCCTCTTTGGGCCAATCCTGGACAACAACCCGATCGCCCTACAGGTATTGGGTATCTGTTCAGCACTGGCAATTACCACTAAGCTGGAAACAGCATTGGTAATGTCGCTAGCGCTTACAAGCGTTGTAGCGTTCTCAAACTTGTTTATTTCACTTATTCGTAACCAGATTCCATCTAGCGTTCGAATTATTATCCAGATGACCATTATTGCGTCGTTGGTAATCGTTGTTGACCAAATTCTGAAAGCGTATTCGTACGAAATATCGAAGCAGCTGTCGGTATTCGTAGGTCTTATTATTACTAACTGTATCGTAATGGGTCGTGCTGAAGCTTACGCCATGAAGAGCCCACCTTTGATGAGCTTCCTCGATGGTATTGGTAACGGCTTGGGCTACTCTTTCATTCTAGTTGTTATTGGTACAATTAAAGAGCTATTTGGTTTCGGTACTATTTTAGGTTTCGAAATCCTCCCACTGGTTCAAAACGGTGGCTGGTATCAGGGTAATGGTTTGTTAATTCTACCATTCAGCTCATTCTTCTTAATCGGCGGTATGATTTGGGTTATCCGTACTATCCGTCCAGAGCAAGTAGAGCCTAAGGAGTAAGTCATGGAACATTATTTGTCGTTATTTGTTCGCTCAATTTTCGTTGAGAACATGGCGTTATCACTTTTCTTAGGTATGTGTACCTTCCTTGCGGTATCTAAGAAAGTTAAAACTGCTATGGGTCTTGGTGTAGCGGTAATCGTGGTACTAGGTATCTCGGTTCCGGTTAACCAAATTATTTATGTAAACATTCTTGCTCCGGGCGCATTAGCATGGGCAGGTTTCCCAGAAGCTGACTTAAGCTTCCTTAACTTCCTAACCTTTATCGGTGTTATTGCGGCATTGGTACAGATCCTAGAGATGAGCTTAGATAAGTTCTTCCCTGCGCTATACAACGCACTAGGTATCTTCCTTCCGCTGATTACCGTTAACTGTGCAATCTTCGGTGGTGTAGCGTTTGCGGTACAGCGTGAATATAACCTGACCGAAAGTGTTGTTTACGGCGTAGGAAGTGGTATTGGCTGGGCAATTGCGATTGTGTTGCTTGCGGCAGTACGTGAAAAGCTTAAGTATGCTGATATGCCTGATGGTGTTCGTGGTCTAGGTTCTGTGTTTATGATCGCGGGTCTAATGGCACTAGGCTTCCAGTCATTCACTGGTATTCAGCTGTAAGAAAGCTCGGGAGCATATAAATGAATAATGTAGAAATATATCTAGGCGTAGGCATGTTCATTGCCATCGTTCTAGCGCTGGTATTTATTATCATGTTTGCCAAGTCTAAATTGGTACCAAGCGGTGATGTTACTATCACTATCAATGGTGACCCAGACAAAGCAATCAAAACAGAGCCAGGTGGTAAGCTACTTGGTGCTCTAGCTGATGCAGGATACTTTGTATCTTCTGCATGTGGTGGCGGTGGCTCATGTGGTCAGTGTCGTGTAGACGTACACTCAGGTGGTGGTGAAATCCTTCCAACTGAACTTGATCACATCACCAAAGGTGAAGCCCGTGAAGGCTGTCGTCTTTCATGTCAGGTTGCTATTAAGCAAGACATGGAAATCGAATTGGAAGAGTCAGTATTTGGTGTTAAGAAGTGGGATTGTGAAGTTATCTCTAACGATAATAAAGCAACCTTCATCAAAGAACTTAAGCTTAAAATTCCTAACGGTGAAAGCGTACCTTTCCGTGCAGGTGGTTATATTCAGATTGAAGCGCCAGCTCACCACGTTAAGTACAAAGAGTTCGAAATTCCTGATGAATACCGCGGTGACTGGGAGCGTTTTGGCTTCTTCGACATCGAGTCTAAAGTAGACGAAGAAACAATTCGTGCGTACTCAATGGCGAACTACCCAGAAGAAGAAGGCATTATTATGTTGAACGTGCGTATCGCTACGCCGCCACCTAATAACCTAAGCCTACCTGCTGGTAAAATGTCATCGTACATCTGGAGCCTGAAAGAAGGTGACAAAGCGACTATCTCTGGCCCGTTCGGTGAATTCTTCGCGAAAGAAACTGAAAACGAAATGGTATTCGTAGGTGGTGGTGCAGGTATGGCCCCAATGCGTTCACACATCTTCGATCAGCTTCGTCGCCTTAAATCTAAGCGTAAGATGAGCTTCTGGTATGGTGCACGTTCACTTCGTGAAATGTTCTATACAGAAGACTTCGACGAGCTAGCAGCTGAAAATGATAACTTTGAGTGGCACGTAGCACTTTCTGATCCTCAGCCAGAGGACAACTGGGAAGGTTACACAGGGTTCATTCACCAAGTACTTCTTGAGAACTACTTGAAAGATCACCCAGCACCAGAAGACTGTGAGTTCTACATGTGTGGACCACCTATGATGAACGCGGCCGTAATCAACATGCTTAAAGATTTAGGTGTTGAGGACGAAAACATCATGCTAGATGACTTCGGTGGCTAAGCTACTAAGCAGACAAGCATTTCAAAAAGGGGCGTAAGCCCCTTTTTTGTTTAAGCTTAACGCAATAACGTACATAGAAGCTTTAAAGCTTTGTACATGTAAGTAAGGACAACAATGTGATTCGTTTTGGTATTCGAATTTTTCTCGCTTTTTTTGCTATTGGTATACTTGTACTAGCAAGCTGTAGCGACGAAAAAACGCCTGTAGTGCACCTTCAAGGGCAGACTATGGGTACAACCTACAATGTGAAATACCTTGTAGCTGAAACACCGGTAGAAGGCTTACAGGCTGAAATAGATGCTCGCCTTGTTGACGTTAATAAGATGATGTCGACCTACGACCCTACTTCTGAACTTTCACGCTTTAACCAATATCGTTACACCGATAATTTCTCCGTATCACCAGATACCTTAACCGTGGTAAACGAGGCATTGCGATTGGCCAACCTTAGTGGCGGCGTACTTGATGTTACTGTTGGTCCATTGGTTAACTTGTGGGGGTTTGGCCCAACGAAGCGCCCTGAAAAAGTGCCAAGCCAAGCCGATATTGACGATATTCGCGAATATGTGGGCTATAAGAAGCTATCAACCACACCTACAGGTTTAAAGAAAAGTCACCCCATGCTGTACGTCGACTTATCGACCATTGCCAAAGGTTTTGGTGTAGACGAAGTGGCTGAGATTCTTGAAAAGCACGGTATTGAAAACTACCTTGTGGAAATAGGTGGGGAAATGCGCGTAAAAGGCGAGCGCGGCGACGGAAGTGAATGGCTTATTGCTATTGAAAAGCCGGTCACTACTGAACGCGCAGTTCAAAAAGTTGTCTCAATAGGTGAAAACGCGGTTGCTACATCGGGTGACTACCGTAACTATTACGAAGAAGGTGGCGTACGTTACTCGCACCTGATAGACCCGACTACCGGCAAACCTATTACGCATAATTTGGTGTCGGTTACCGTTGTTCACCCTTCGTCTATGACGTCAGATGGCTTGGCTACGGCGTTCAATGTGATGGGATGGGAGCAAGCAATAGCGGTTGCAGAGCAAGAGCAACTTGCAGTATTCCTCATTCGTCGCACAGATGACGGATTTGAAGAGTATGCGTCGCCAGAATTTGATAAACTGGTCACAGTTCATAATTAGGGGGTAGCTATGTCTACATTCATTCTTGCTTTTGGTTTCTTTCTAACAATGGTGCTGGCTATGGCCGTTGGTTACCTATTTCAGAAAAAATCAATCTCTGGAAGCTGTGGTGGCTTAGGTGCACTAGGTATTGAAAAAGCCTGTGATTGTCCAGAACCGTGTGATCGTAAAAAGTCACGTATGGAAAAAGAAGAAGCCCGCCAGAAAAAGTTAAACGAGTGGAAGCAAAACCAAATTTTGTAATGCTTAATCTCTCGTTGGCTTAAGTTATAAAAGCGCTGTTTGATGCTAATCAACAGCGCTTTTTTGTATCTGTTAGATGGACATTTTACACCGAATCTGGACAGCTAACTTAATGTAACTTGTCGGGGATGCTTCATGGGCGAAACAGTTAAAGGGAACGTTATCTTTACAAACAAGCCATGAACAGGCGTTTATATTTTAGAACTTTGATAGCTCAACCCATATTTCGTTGCTCCACATTTGTATTTAGGTTAAATTTACGTCTCATAAAATACCAATACCAATAATAAAACATCAAGGAAGAGTTATGACACGCAGTGTACGCCTCGGGACCATCAGTATAATCGCGTTATCCCTAGCCGCATGTGGCGGCGGAGGTTCGGACTCTGATGTGTCGGATAACGGAGGTTCCACTCCGGTTTCGTCATCATCCATCATCTTAAACGCGAAAGACTACACCCCATCACGCCTTAACACTGCAGCCAAGGCAATTGCAAATGCCCAATATCAAGGCGAAACAGTTAATGCGGAAGTAGATATAGAACTGGTCCAAGAAGCCTTCAATTTATTGTTTAATGATTCAGTTATGACAGTCCCAGAACTGGCAGAACAGGACTTTTCTAATGATGTGAACGGTGGCTCGATTAAGAAAACCTATACCTGTGATCAAGGCGGTAGTGTTGCTTATGACGGCAAAGTATCCGATACCTTGACAGGTACCATCGCCATGAATTACCAAAACTGTTGGTTGTATAGCAATGGCGTTGCTATTTCTGGGTCGACGGCTATTGCCATTGAAAGCGTGTCAGATAGCGCTGTGAAATACAGTATGTATTTCGACAGTCTGACATGGACTATCGAAGGTGTACCTCACACGCTGTCTGGCGTTGTCTCAATTGATGAAGGCTTCAATGAAACTAACGGTAGCTATCACGTAGATACCAGCCAACATGTGGCGTTCACTATTGGCGCAGAGCAATATAAATTAACGGGGGATTACGACATATCTGATTCACCCAATGAAAGCCTTAACCATGCTGAATTAGACTTCTATGTTGGCTCTAAAGGTAAACTAGCTGTCGAAGCAGAGGCCCCTGAGTATTTATGGCCATACATGTACGATGGCGAAGTAGTGATAGCGGGTGATAAAACTGCAACCTTACTTTTCGAACAAAGCACTATTCGTTATTTAGAAGATACAGATAACGACGGTACCTACGACCTAGGTACATTTATAATTGGTGCCCATGATTTAATTAGTGGTAACCTTGCAGACAGATCACTTGTCGCTATTGCTGCCATGTCCATGCCACCCACTGTCTATGCACCTGATTTTTATACCTGGGACAACGTGGACACGACGACCCCCATTACTGTCAGCCCTGGCTATTATAATGATAGCGATACAGATTACGAAGATTTATCCTTTAGTTATCGCTGGTATCTCAACGGTGTTTTAGTAGAAGACGTTACTGGAGATACCTTTCCAGCCTACCGCGCTGTATTTAACGATGTAGTAGAAGTGTCTATGGTCGTCTCTGATAGCGCTAACACTGTAGAGTCAGATCGCACTTCAATTACTCTGTCGGATGCACCAGCACAAGTAGCTTTTGAGAATTTACCAGAGTCAGTGTCTCCTGGAGAATATATCGAATTCAGAGCAATTGTGTCTGACCCTGATCTTGGCGACAATCAAGGTGCTCCTACTTTAGTGTCAGCGCCTGCAGGCGCTACCATTAACGAAGATGGATTGATTTCATGGCAAGCGCCGAGTAATCAGTTGTTTAAAACCCAACTTTACGAATTTGGTTTTTCAACTGGCGAAGACGGTGCTGAAGTAGTCAAAACTGATGTCTCAGTGACTAATAATGAGGTTCAAGAGTTAGCTCGCTCGGGTATTGAAGTGCCTAAGATGAACAATTCAATGGTAGTGGGTGATTTCGACCACGACGGCGACAATGAAGTTCTCTCCACCGATTCTGCAAATCGCGTGTTTTTACTGTCTTATCAAAACGGCAGCTACAACCAAACTTGGATGTACCCCTACAAAATCGAGCACGGTGAAACAGTAAAACAAGTTCTCAGTACCGATTTTGATAACGACGATTACCCCGATATTTTAGTGATATCTGAACACGGCGTATCTATAGTTACCGATATTGACGAAGCGGCCACAACGCTTTTTACCACCGACAATTTCATACATAGTGCTGTTCTAGGAGACATAGACAATGATGGTGACGATGAATTGGCCTACCTATATTCATCACGTGATTACGGCGATGCCAATGATATTGTGGTGGTAGATCTTAATTCGCCAGAATCACCTTTATTTACGTTTACCGCTGAAAATACCTATGAAATTGCTCTGGGTAATGTAGATTCCGACGCTCAGTTAGAACTGGTTACCAACTCTGGTTTGGTTTATGACCTTGATACTGGTGAAAACCAGTGGTTTTTGAACTCAGGATTTGGTAGTCATCACATTGCCGTTGCCGATATAAATGGCGACGGTATTGATGAAATTGTAGGAGCTGACAGTTGGTCTTACATCTATGTATACTCAGCACAAGACAAGTCTCAAATTACGAGTGTTGAGAATTTTAATACTTGCGACATTAGCGCAGGAAAACTGACTGACGATAGTAATCCTGTATTGCTTGTAGGGGACTGCCAATGGGGCAACGTCCACGCCATGAAGCTGTCTAATAATACGCTCACGTCAGTATTTAGCGTTGATATGGTTGATCACGGTTCAACCTCGCTGACCCTTGGCGATGCCGACAATGATGGCCTTAACGAACTGTTATGGGGCACTGGCACCACTTCTTCTGGTGAAGATTTACTCGTAACGGCAGATGTCACAGCCACTTCTGCAACAATAAAAACGACGGCAACCACACATCAACTAGACAGCTTTAACGCGGCTGGATGGGCAGATTTGTATCCTGGTGACGAACGCGCTGTGTTCTTCGTGCCAAGCACGGGAAGCGGCTATGACGGCTCCAAGGTCTTACTAATGGAGAACTCAGGGAATTACATTACTAGTGAAGAGATTTCTTCTAACTGGGATGATTCTAGTATTGCTGTAACTACCGATTACAACAATGACGGTGCTGGTGATTTATTCCTACCTAGTGCAGAAACCTATGATGGCGCCTTCGCCGCAATGCGATTAAATGATTTCTCTATTCAATACGAGATTACAGGCGATTATTCGAACGACGTTTCAGTTATCAAGGCATTCGACTTCAATAACGATGGTTTCGATGATGCAGTGTATGTTGATGGTCGCACACTAAAAGCGGTCGACGTGAACAATCAAGTTATGTTGGCCACTTACACCATGCCTCAATATTTCCGTGATTTTGATATTGTCGCTATGAATGGCAACGTGTATGTGGCGCTTTCTCAAGGCGACGACATAACGCAATTACTCAAGCCAACAACATCAGGTTTCTCTATTCAGGCAAGCGCCGATATTTCTTGCGCGCGCCTTGCCTTTATTAATGCTGATAGTGACGCTGCCGCTGAACTGGCCTGTTATAACAATCAGAACCAATCACTGGTTATATTTGATGTAACTGATACTAGTTTGACTAAGACATCAGACGTTTCGGTGAGTAAGGTTATTGTAGACATGGTAGCTAATCCAGTAACCGCTACTGAACAGACACTTCTTGTGACAACGGCGCGTGAGGATGATTGGAGTCACTACGGTGCTTCTGAACTCAGCGAAATGACGGTTGAAGGCATCAGTATTTGGAAAAGCCCTGCGTTGATTGGTCCGGCCCGCAGCTACTCTCTACACGCGAGAAAGTCTGCTGAGGGAAGCCTAGAAGTGATGATGGCAACATCTCGAGTAATGTACTGGTTAGGTCGAGTGAATTAAGTAAAACTGCTGGGACAATTTTGATATTTGTTTTGGCGTTTACATAATTGAGCGGCGACACATCAATGTTGGTGTTCGCCGCTTTTTGTTTAGTATTTTAATTCTGGCAACGTTCTGTAAAAAAACACTCGTTTCAACTTGAGCCATTCAAGCAAAAGAGTGGGGACCAATCAATCTCGTTAATAATCAAAACGAGGTAGTGTAATTAAGCGCTATTGATAATATACTGTCTTTTTGTACAGTTGCGTGTGAGCACGTTAAGAGCAAAGGCAGGTAATGCGAAAAATTATCCACGTCGACATGGATTGTTTTTACGCCGCAGTTGAAATGCGCGACAACCCAGCTTTGCGCAATATTCCCATTGCTATTGGCGGCAGTGCCGACCGTCGCGGTGTTATCTCAACCTGTAATTATCCTGCTCGCAAATTTGGTGTGCGCTCGGCTATGGCAACAGCCTATGCCCTAAAGTTATGTCCAAATCTCACGCTAGTAAAAGGGCGTATGGAGGTGTATGCCGCTGAGTCGCAAAAAATACGTAAGATTTTTGCAGACTATACCGACCTTATTGAACCCCTATCGTTAGATGAAGCCTATCTGGATGTCACTAACAGTGAATTTTGTGGTGGGAGCGCTACGTTAATAGCTGAGGAAATACGTGCTCGTATTGAAAGCGAGTTAGGTCTTACCGCTTCAGCAGGGGTCGCGCCCTGCAAATTCGTGGCAAAAGTAGCCAGCGATGAAAACAAGCCTGACGGTATTTGCGTGATCACGCCCGACAAACTTGATGAGTTTGTACGCGAAATGCCGCTAAAGAAAATTCCAGGCGTGGGCAAAGTTACCATGCAAAAGCTTCAGCGCATGGGGCTTAATACGTGTAACGATGTTCGCCAGTATCCTTTCGAACGCATTCAAAAAGAACTGGGTAAGTTCGGTAGTGTACTGTGGGAGCGAGCTCACGGTATTGATGAGCGTGAACTATCGGTATCTCGAGAGCGCAAGTCTATAGGCGTAGAGCGTACGCTAAGCGAAGATATTCATACTATCGAGCAATGTATCGACTTTTTGCCCCATTTGTTTGAAAAGCTTCAGGAACGAATGGAAAACCATAAGAAGCGGACGGGCAAGCCTGTGCGTATTCGCACCCAAGGCGTAAAGCTTAAGTTTAACGACTTTCAGCTAACCACTGTTGAGCATCGCTGTGCCACGCTAGATGAAGCTTATTTTCATACATTAATGCAGGAAGCTTTTGAGCGAGCAACAGGGCGTGGCATCCGTCTTGTCGGCGTGCATATAGGCCTCGCCGCCGACCAATCAACACAACAGCTGCTTTTGCCTTTTGAGCCGATTTAATTAACACTAGTGCCCTATTCTCTAACGTAACACTTATCTTAAAGGTCACTATGGACTCAAGACAACTTAAAACTCCTGGTCGTTACAAGCATTATAAAGGCAATTTATACGATGTTTACGAAGTCGCCACCCACTCAGAAGACGAAAGCAAGCTAGTGGTATATCGGCCGTGTTATGGCGAAAAGGCGTTATGGGTTCGCCCTCTGGATATGTTTTTAGAGTCAGTGGAAAAAGACGGAGAGACACTCCCTCGCTTTGCTTATGTGGGAGATATCCCTAATGACGAAAAAATGATCTAATTGTGAAATTAGGTCATAGTGTAAGAGGTCTTATTTAAACAGACTTCTTACAAGGAAATAATAATGAAAACTGCCTCTCGTTTTAGCGCACCTATTATGGCAGCGTTCTTAGCTGCGAGCCCTTTAATTTATTCAGCGGTTCATCCCGCGAATGCACAAGACAGATTTGCCGATGTCGAAGTTAAAGCTACAGCGATTAAAGGCTCAGTGCACATGCTTACAGGTGCAGGTGGGAACATTGGTGTATCTGCTGGGGAAGATGGTGTTCTTATCATCGACGATCAATTTGCGCCACTGGCGGAAAAGATAGCGGCGCAGCTTGGTGAACTAGGCAGCGACAAGCCTAAATATGTAATAAACACGCATTATCACGGCGACCACACAGGCTCAAATGCATTTTTTCACAGTCACAAAGGCGCGACCATTCTGGCCCATGAAAATGTACGTGTTCGCCTAGCAAATGATGAGAAGATAAAGCCGGAAGCCCTGCCAACCATTACCTATGAAGATGGAATAAAAATTCACTTTAATGGCGAAACCCTACATGTAATGCATTTAGCGGTAGGGCACACCGACGGCGATAGCGTAGTGTGGTTCGAGCAACCCAACGTCATGCACACGGGCGACTTGTTCTTTAATGGTCGTTTTCCCTACATTGACCAAGGTGCAGGTGGCAATGTAGAAGGCTATATGGAATCGGTAGAGCAGTTGCTAGCTAAAATAGATGACGAGACGGTTATCATTCCAGGCCACGGCGGCATTAGTAACAAGCAAGAATACTCCGCGTTTTTAGCTATGATCAGCGAAACTTTTAACTATGTTAAGTCGCTTAAGCAAGACGGCAAAACCCTTGATGAAGTAAAAGCGATGGGCCTAGATGAAAAGTGGGCCGACTGGAGCTGGAATTTTATTACTGAAGAAAAGTGGATAGCTACACTCTACAAAGACGCCTAGCAAAAAATAACAGTGGGGTCAGAGTCAGGACTCTGACCCCCAATAAAATATGGCGCATTGTTAAACGCGGCTTTATCAGTGACTACTCACTAAATGTTTGAATATATAGCTGCTCTACTTTATCTCGTGCCCACTGAGTCTTTCTAAGAAACTTAAGTGACGACTTAATTGAAGGGTCGTTGTTAAAGCAGTTCACTCTTATGCGGTAATACAACCCGTCCCAGCCGTAGCGCTCATGAAGCTGTGACACAATTTTTTCAAGCGTTAAGCCGTGTAGGGGATTGTTGGGTTGTTGGTCCATAATGTGCCACTAATTTGCATTTACTTTATGTTTTAGTTTACCACAAACAATGGGGTCAGAGTCATTACTCTGACCCCATTCCTCTTTAAGGCTTTAGCCCATCTAAAATAATATGCTGAATGTTACTAAGCGTACTATCGAAGAAGACGGGATCGCTTAAATCTTTACCTGTGACCGCTTTAATCTGAACGCTGAAATCTGCGTAGTGCTGCGTAATAGCCCAAATGCTAAAAATTAAGTGTATGGGATCGACAGGTTTTAATTTGCCGGCTTCAATCCACGCATTAATCACGGCGCTTTTTGCATCCAGCAAGGCTTTCAGTGGCGTTTCTAATTCCTTTATTAAAAGCGGTGCACCTTGTACCACTTCCATACAAAAAAGCTTTGATTCGGCTGGGTTGTCTCTCGACATTTCAAGTTTTACTTTTATGTATTCACTTAATGTGGCTATGGGTTCTTGTTCTGCAGAAAAGCTTTGCAGTGGCGTCAGCCACACATCTAATAGGTGAGTGATAACCGATAGGTAAAGGCCGTCTTTACTTTTAAAGTAATACAGTAAGTTACTCTTTGAGACATTCGCTAATTCCGATACCTGCTCTACCGTAGTACCGCTTACGCCGTTCTTTGCAAATAGTGATAGCGCTGCATCCATAATACGGGTGCGCTTTTCTAAAAGTGCTTTTTCTCGCCGCTTTTGGGTTGTAGGGCTAAAAGCTCTTGCTGTTTTTGTACTTAGTTGGTCTTCAGATTTACTCACTACTCAATTCTTCTTAACCGGATTTCTGCAATCTGGCGCATAGTTTACGCGCAGTTTTCTAACCAATAAACCCATTTGCACAAATATGCACCAATTAAGTTCAGTTGCACTGGACTGGATGTTCCAAATTGAACCAATGGGTCTAATTTCAAATTGCGTATCCTGTAAGCTTTTGAAAATTAACAAATAAATAAATTGGCCTGCTTTATGCTGTTCACTATGTATACCGCCACTTCAATGTCTTGAATTCGGCAACCTTAAAAAAAGCGGGGTAAACCGCTTAAAACGCAGACAAGCAGAGGGAACAACATGGATATAGGTGTATTTATTCCGATTGGTAACAACGGCTGGTTAATTTCTAAAAATTCGCCTCAGTTCAAACCATCGTTCGATCTCAACAAAGAGATTGTAATGAAGGCAGAAAAGTACGATATGGACTTCGCGCTCTCTATGATCAAGTTGCGCGGCTTTGGTGGTGAAACAGAATTTTGGGATTACAACTTAGAGTCGTTTACGTTGATGGCTGGTCTTGCCGCTGTTACCTCAAAAATACAGCTGTATGCCACAGCCGCAACGTTAGTCTTGCCACCAGCGATCATGGCGCGTATGGCAAGTACTATCGATTCTATTTCCAACGGTCGTTTTGGGGTCAACTTGGTTACTGGCTGGCAACGCCCTGAATATTCGCAAATGGGCATGTGGCCGGGCGATGAATTTTTCGGTAACCGCTACGAATATTTAGATGAGTACATCAAAGTAGTAAAAGAGCTGTGGGAAACAGGGAAAAGTGATTTTAAAGGCGAGCATTTCCAAATGGATGACTGCCGTATGCTACCTAAACCACAGCGTAAAATACCGCTTATTTGTGCTGGGCAAAGTGCCGCGGGCATGGATTTCTCGGCCCGTCACGCCGACTATAACTTCTGTTTTGGTAAAGGTGTGAATACACCTACCGCATTTGCTCCAACCGCTGCGCGCTTGACCGAAGCGGCTGAAAAGCACGGTCGCAGCGTAGGCTCTGCGGTACTTATCATGGTCATTGCTGATGAAACCGACGAAGCAGCTATGGCTAAATGGGAAAGTTATAAAGACGGTAAAGATCAGTCAGCGTTAGATTGGATGGCAACGCAGGGCGCGGCTGACAAAAAGTCAGGTAAAGACACCAACATTCGCGATATGACCAATCCAACCTCAGCAGTAAACCTAAATATGGGTACGCTAGTAGGCTCTTACGAGTCAGTCGCTTCTATGCTAGATGAAATCGCGACGGTTCCAGGCTGTGAAGGGGTATTGCTGACCTTTGATGACTTCCTTAAAGGTATGGATGATTTCGGCACTAAAATTCAGCCGTTAATGAAATCACGTCAGCATCTACTTGAAACATCGGGAGCAGCCTAATGTCTGCCGGTGAAGTATTTGAAGTGTCAGGGTGCTTTCAAGCGCGTCAATCAGGACAGCCAGTGCTGCCTGCCAAACCTGAGCCCTTAACCTTAAACCCTGCTGAAACCGCCGTGATAGTTGTGGATTTGCAAAACGCGTATGCCAGTAAAAACGGTTACTTAGACAAAGCGGGTTTTGACGTATCTACCACCGCGCCTGTTATTGAGAATACCGTTAAGGTACTGGAAACTGCACGCGCTGCAGGCATGCCGGTGGTGTTTTTACAAAATGGATGGGATGCCGACTACAAAGAGGCGGGAGGACCTGGATCACCAAACTGGTATAAGTCTAACGCCCTTAAAACCATGCGCAAACAGCCCGAGTTGAAGGGGAGTTTGCTTGCCAAAGGCACTTGGGACTACGCGCTTGTAGACGCACTAAAGCCTCAAGCCGGCGATATCGTTATCCCTAAAACCCGCTATAGCGGTTTTTATAACACCAATTTAGACAGCATGCTGCGGGCCCGCGGCATACGCAACATAGTGTTTACCGGCATTGCCACCAATGTGTGTGTGGAATCCACGCTGCGCGACGGCTTCCATCTGGAATATTTTGGGGTGGTGCTCGCTGACGCCGCTTATCAAGCTGGTCCGCCAGAGATTCATGAAGCGTCTCTTTTTAATATCCAGACGTTTTTTGGTTGGGTGTCTACCACGGCGCAATTTTGTGAAGTGTTTAAGTCTTCTTAGTTTTAAAGGTCCGGACCTGAGTTCGCAGTGCGTAGAGCGAAAACTCACATAGCTTAAACCCTTAGCGGCGCTTCAAAGATGGGAAAGAACACTTAAAAAAGCGATAACAGAAAAATAAAGGGCAAGCAGTAACGCCTTAATAAAACGAGTTAGCTAAAGCAGTACAAAGAGCACTGTGTAAATAGCGCAAAGAATGAGGAATGTAATTATGCCAAAGAAAGCCATTATTCCAGCGGGTACGTCAACGCCAATCGCCCCTTTTGTTCCAGGCTCTATGGCGGACAATATTTTGTACGTGTCCGGTACCCTACCGTTTGACGAAAACAATAACGTAGTGCATGTAGGTGATGCCGAAGCGCAGACTCGCCATGTTTTAGAGACCATTAAAAGCGTTATTGAAGAAGCGGGTGGCACTATGGATGACGTCACCTTCAACTCAATTTTTATTACCGATTGGGACGATTACGCCGCGGTAAACAAAGTTTACGCCGAATACTTCCCAGGTGAAAAGCCCGCACGTTATTGCATTAAGGTTGGGCTGGTTAAGCCTGAAGCCTTAATTGAAATAGCCTCTACAGCGCACATTGGGTAAGCGGTTATGTTTGGACTTCCCATTAATTGTGCCCATTGGTTTTATGTAGGTGAGCTTTATGCCTTCTAACGTGCAGACAAGCGAAGTTGATACGCACAAGGGAATGCATCACGACATGCACTACGAAATTCACGGATTAACATCGCCAGACGCGCCAACTGTTGTTTTCAGTTCAGGGCTAGGCGGGGCAGCTAAGTTTTGGCACCCCCAACTGGCTGACTTTACCCAAGACTACAGAGTGATCACTTACGACCAGCTTGGAACTAACAAAAGTGTAGGTAACTTGATAGCGAACTACAGTATTTCTGATATGGCAAATGAACTCGCTGCACTGCTGAAAAAACTGGAAGTAGAGCAGTGCCATTTTGTTGGCCATGCACTAGGTGGGCTGGTGGGCTTAGAACTCGGGTTAACTCAGCCCAGCCTTCTGCAAAGCCTAGTGCTAATAAATGCATGGAGTAGCCCCAATCCGCACACCCTGCGTTGCTTTGATATACGCAAAGCCTTACTGGCTGCGGATAGAAAAGACATGTACCTACAACTCCAAGCGCTGCTGCTGTTTCCGCCTGATTGGATAGCCGCTAATGCACAGCACTTAGACGATGAAGAGGCACATTTAATCAATCATTTTCCCGATGTAGATAACTTACTAGCTCGTATCGGTGCTCTTAGCGCGTTTGATATCGATGACAAGCTAGCGTCTATCTCTACATCAACGTTAGCGCTGGCAAATAAAGACGACACCCTGGTTCCGTGGCAGCGCTCAAAAATATTAGCTGATGCCATGCCTAACGCAGAGCTATCGGTAATGGAATATGGCGGTCATGCATCGAGTATTACGGTGCCTGAGACATTTAATAAATTGGTGTTGGGATACTTACAGCGCATAGCTTAATTGTTCACAAGTAAGCACCTCAGAACAATGCGCTCAAGACAATACCTAGGCGGCTAAGACGCTGCCTAGCAATTTGAAAACTGGAAAGACATAGAAATGACGGTATCAGATAAAACTGAATATGAAACAAAAGGCCCCATTAGCGAAAGTGGCCTAGCCCAGCTATTTAGTGGTGCGCACACGCACACTACATGGCTCGATAAAACGATAGATGAAGCGGTGCTAAAGCAGCTTTATGACTTGGTGAAAGTAGGCTCGACATCAGCAAATTGCAGCCCGGCGAGATTTGTTTTTATAACCTCAGATGAGGGGCGAGAAAAACTTAAGCCTTGTCTTTCAAGCGGTAACGTAGAGCAAACCATGACTGCACCTTGTACGGTTATCGTGGCTTACGATAAAGAATTCTATGAAGAATTACCTACGCTATTTCCTTATGCGGATGCTAAGAGCTGGTTCACCTCAAGCCCCGAAGCTGCATTTGAAACCGCTATGCGAAACAGTTCAATGCAAGGGGCTTATTTAATTAGTGCCGCGCGCGCATTAGGTCTTGATGCCGGTGCTATGTCTGGCTTTAACCCCAAATTACTCAACGAGACATTCTTTTCTGATAGCACGTGGAAGGTGAACTTCTTACTTAACATTGGCTATGGCGATGGAAAGAAAGTGCACAAACGTTTGCCTCGCTTAAGCTTCGAGCAAGCTTGTCAAATATTGTAACGCCAACACAAAGGATATTTGTATGACTATTACAGCAATAAAAAACGCAGTAACAGAAGTGCTTCCCCCGGTTACGCCTGAGCAATACCGACAGGGCATGTCTAGCTTAGCGGCAGCGGTGAATGTCGTTACAACAACTGGCCCAGAAGGGCGCGCTGGCTTTACAGCGACGGCAGTGTGTAGCGTAAGCGACAGCCCAGCCACCTTGCTGGTGTGTTTAAACCGCAGCGCTTCTGTGCATCAGGTATTTAAGAACAGCACGCATTTAGTTATCAACACGCTAACCTCGCAGCACCAGTCAATTTCAAACACTTTTGGTGGTAAAGCGCCTATGAGTGAACGCTTTGAAATTGGTGAGTGGGGCGAATCAGCCACTGGCTGCCCTCAACTACTTGATGCCGCAGTCAGTTTTGATTGCATTATCACAGATGTAAAAAGTGTTGCTACACACGATGTGCTTTTTTGCCAAGTAGTAGACATTAAACAAGACCAAGAAGCCGACGCACTTTTATATTACCAGCGCGGATATCACAGCGCGTGTAAAGACGCATAACTGAAGGACTAGATACCCAATGAAAGTAGTAGGCCATTTTATAAACGGTGAAACCTGTACGCCCAAAGGGCGGATGCAAGATGTTTATAACCCGGCAACGGGGGAAGCAGAGAAGCTGGTTTTGCTGGCATCGAAAGCTACGGTAAACGAAGCCATTGTTAACGCACAACAAGCTTTTCCACAATGGCGAAATACGCCGGTAAGTAAGCGTGCTCGCGTTATGTTTAAGTTCAAAAGCTTACTTGAAGAGCATGCGGATGAAATTATTGCGTTAATTGGCGCCGAGCACGGAAAAATAAGCCACGACGCGGCGGGCGAACTACAGCGAGGTATCGAGAACGTAGAATTTGCCTGTGGCGCGCCGCAGTTGCTTAAAGGTGAACACAGTAAAAATGTGGGGCCAAGTATAGATTCATGGAGCGAGTTTCAGCCCCTTGGTGTGGTGGCAGGAATCACGCCATTTAACTTTCCGGCTATGGTGCCGCTTTGGATGTTTCCGCTCGCCATTGTATGCGGAAATACATTTGTACTTAAGCCTTCAGAACGAGACCCAAGCTGCGCCATTTTCTTAGCAAAGTTACTGAAAGAAGCAGGGTTACCCGACGGTGTCTTCAATGTGATCAATGGTGATAGAGAAGCAGTTGATCAAATACTTGATGACGAGCGCATTAAAGCGGTGAGTTTTGTAGGTTCAACGCCCATTGCCGAATATATCTATTCAAAGGCCAATACAAACGGCAAGCGATGCCAAGCCTTAGGCGGGGCGAAAAATCACGCCATTGTTATGCCTGATGCGGACGTTGATAACGCGGTTAATCAGCTTTTAGGCGCAGCCTTTGGCTCATCGGGGGAGCGCTGTATGGCGTTGTCTGTGGTGGTTGCCGTGGGCGACAAGATAGCTGATGAGATTGTAGATAAAATGCAATCGGCGATGAAAGACTTAAAAGTAGGGGCATTTAACGATGCATCTAATGATTTTGGCCCCCTGATCACGCAGCAGCATAAAGAGAAAGTAGAAGGCTTCATAACAAGTGCAGCTGAGCAAGGCGCTAACGTAGTTGTAGACGGGCGAGGCCCCACAGTCGAGGGCTACGAAACTGGCTTTTTCCTAGGTGCCACACTTATTGATAAAGTTACGCCGGAAATGACCAGTTACAAGGCCGAAATTTTTGGCCCGGTATTACAGGTAATGCGCGTTGAAACTATGGAGCAAGCCATGCAGCTTATTGACGAGCATGAGTACGGCAACGGCACCTGCATTTTCACCCGCGACGGCGAAGCGGCGCGTTACTTCTCCGACAATATTCAGGTGGGCATGGTGGGCATTAACGTTCCCTTGCCTGTACCTGTTTCTTATCACAGCTTTGGTGGTTGGAAGCGCTCACTGTTTGGCGACCTTCACGCATACGGTCCGGACGGCGTGCGTTTTTATACTAAGCGCAAAACCATCACACAACGTTGGCCCTCAAGTGGTGTTAGAGAAGGAGTCAGCTTTTCATTTCCTAGTTAACTAACCGCTGTGATAAACAATTACACGCTGCCAGTTTATTGATGCCTTTAGCTAAAACGGCAAATGTTCACTGGCGGTAGGTACAAAAAGCTACGCCATTAATTATAACAATTTAAACCCGCAAACCTTTGGCAGTTCCTCTCCAGTCCTGCCTTAGGTTTGCACCCCCAGTGGCAATCGATAAGCAGTTCACGTCGACAGTTACTCTTATAAAAATATCGGGACAACACCGCCGCAAGGCTTGTTAAAAAGAACTATAAACGAGAGTAAAACATGCATACGTTAAACACACACAAGCGTCTGCTGGCGTTAACCGTTGGGATGGCGTTAAGTGCGCCAGCGGCCTTTGCTGCAGAGAATGTTTGGGAAAGTATTGAAGTTACCGCGCAAAAGCGTAACGAGAATATAAGCGATGTGGGTATCGCTATCACCGCCTTTTCAGGCGAGCAACTTGAAGCACTAGGTCTTGAAAGCAGTACCGAGCTTATCGCGTTTACACCAGGTGTGTCGTTAGCCGGTGATATTGGTGGGCAGCGCGCTATTTTCAATATTCGAGGCGTGGTGCAAAACGACTACGCTGATTTGGCAGAAGCGCCGGTGGCGGTTTACGTAGACGGTGGCTACTTAGCCAGTACCCAAGCGCAAACCTTTGGATTATTTGATGTAGCCCGTATAGAAATTTTAAAAGGTCCACAGGGAACCTTATTTGGCAGAAACGCTACAGGCGGACTGGTAAATACCATTACCGCAAAACCCACCGCCGACACAGAGGGCTATGCAGAGTTTACCGCAGCCAGTTTCGAACAATATCGTTTTGAAGGGGCCATATCAGGGGAAATAGCAGACGGCGTTTATGGTCGCTTTTCTGGGTTTACCAACCAGCAAGGTGAAATACTCGAAAATATTTACGAAGACGGCGCAGCACCCGATACGCGCTTGGGGTCAGTAGGTGGTGGGGAAGACGGCTATAACGACGATACTAAAGCGTTTCGTGCTCAGTTGTTGTTCGATATTGGGGACGAAGGCTCACTATTGGTAAGCGGTAATTGGTCTGATACCACCAAAAGTGAAGGCCCGTATCAGGTGGTGAATACCACAGAGGTTAAGGATGCCGAGGGTAATGTTATAGATGTAATTTACGCTGCCGACGACCCGCTTGGCTGTGACACTATTCAGGCTGGCGTGTGCGTAGATGGTAATTTTAATGGCGACCCTTTCCGCCCTGTTCAAGGCGGGGATTTTAATGGTAACTTCGACCCTGATGGGTCGGGTAATAAAGTAAATAAAGACTTTGCTTTTGATGATCAAAACAAAATCAAGTCAAAAGGCTTAGCGGCAACGTTAGACTATGCCTTCGAAAGCTTCGATTTCTTTGCCATGTCAGATTATAAAGAGTTCAAGCGTACTGTTGGTCTTGATTCTGACCAAACGGCATCCCCTGAACTTATCTTCCAGTCTAACAGCACCATTGAGCAGTTTAGCCAAGAGTTTCGTTTTTCAGGCGAAACTGCAGACTTAAAGTGGGTTGGGGGGCTTTATTACCTTTCTATCGACACCGATTACAGTCAAGGTTTGGCAGGGCCGTCTACAGCCTTTTATTTGGGCGGTGAAGAAAACAATACCATGGTGGCCCTTGAAACCGAGTCTTACTCTGTATTCGGGCAAGTAGACTACAGCTTAACCGATGACTTAGTGCTAGTAGGCGGGCTTCGATACACCCGAGAGAATAAAGACTTCATCGGTAATGTGTATCAAAACGAGAATACCGATGACCGAGTAATTGAGATTGACACCAGTACGTCTTCGTTAGAAATGCTAGTGCAAAGTAACGATCAAAATTTATGGTCTGCTAAGCTTCAGTTGGAATACAGTGTCGGCAATAGTTTGTACTACGCTGGGATTAACCAAGGCGTAAAAGCGGGAAGTTTTAATGCTCCGCTGTCTGGCGGCTTTAGTTTATATGAGCCTGAAGAGTTGACCTCTTACGAGGCAGGCTTAAAACACAGCTTCATGCAGGGAAGTGGCGTGTTTAATGCCAATGTCTTCTACTATGACTACAACGATTACCAGTCGTTTTCATGGGTAAACAATGCAGGTGTAGTGACGAATGAAGAAGCCTCGTTTAGTGGTGTGGAATTAGAAGTGTTCTTAACGCCCACTGATAGCTTAGATGTAATGGTGAACTTCTCGTATACCGACGCTGTGGTTGAGGACTTAGAAGTGGCTTCAGGTTACTTTGCAGATACCACGCCGCCCTTTACTCCTGAATATCAAGCGTCAGCCATGCTCAGGTACAACTGGGATGCGTTCGAAGGAAATATGGCTGCACAGCTATCAGCAAACTATCAATCTGAAACTTTCCACAATGCGCGTAATTTTACCGCTCATGAAATTGATAGTTATGCTACGGCCGATGCACGCTTAACTTGGGTAGATGGGCAAGACAAATGGAGCCTAGCCGCTTACGTAGATAATCTGTTTGATTCTGACCACGAACTAATAGGTTTTGACGTGTCAGGTTTTTACGGCACCAGCCAAATTTCCTATGCCAAGCCTAGGACTTATGGCGTGACAATAAGACGAAGTTTTTAGTTCGGTAAGTTAGGCGTGGCAGGCGCTTGACTTAAACCCTAAATTTTACTCGAAAACGGCCTTACTCAAAAAGGCCCTTACTCGAAAGCGCAAAATATATAGCTAACCTAGATACTGAAATTTAAAAATTGGTATCTAGGTGTCGCGTTATCGGTAAGTGCAAAGCGGCAGCATTTTTGCTTCCGCTATTATAAACGATTTAGTGTTAAATAGTGGGTTTTCGCTAATTGAAAACAATGCTGCATTTTTTCAAAAAATGGCACCAGAAGAACCTGCAAAATATTCAGTATTTTGTGAACAGTAACGCTTCGTAAAGCCCTGTTTTTTTTATCATAAATAAGACAAGCTCGTGCAGCACCAAAACAACAAGGAAATAGAGCGTGGATAACACCAACAATCAACCCATGACAAAACCTTCCCATTACGATGGCGATTTATGGAACCAAGATTTGGCGCCCACCAGTGAGGCAACAAGAACCTGGAGATGGAAGGACTATGCGGCATTATGGGTGGCTATGGTGGTATGTGTACCCACTTATTTGCTATCTGCTGGGCTAGTATCTGAAGGCATGAATTGGTATCAGGCAGTGATCACCGTGCTGTTGGGTAACGTTATCGTGCTAGTGCCAATGATGTTAATTGGTCACGCCGGGGCTAAATACGGCTTACCTTTTCCCGTATTGCTACGTAGCGCGTTTGGCACTAAGGGAGCGAAAATTCCCGCTCTGGCCCGCGGTCTTGTAGCCTGCGGGTGGTTTGGCATTAATACCTGGGTTGGCGGCAGCGCGATATACGTTATTTTAAATAGCGTGAGCGGCGATGCTTTTGTGGGGCAGGCGCTGCCATTTTTAGGTATCGATATTACCCAAACCCTGTGTTTCTTTGCCTTTTGGGCAATGCACTTGGTTTTTATTAAGCACGGTACTGAATCTATTCGTTGGCTTGAAACTTTTGCTGCACCATTTTTGATCTTAATGGGCTTAGCGCTCCTTGCTTGGGCATATATAAACGCAGGTGGATTTGGCGCCATGTTATCAACGCCGTCTCAATTTGTAGAAGGAGGCGCTAAGGAGGGGCAGTTTTGGTCTGCGTTTTTCGCTGGCCTTACATCTATGGTGGGCTTTTGGGCAACCATGGCGTTGAATATTCCCGATTTCACTCGCTTCGCTAAATCACAAAAAGATCAGATGCTAGGGCAAGCTATTGGCTTACCTTTACCAATGGCTTTGTTTGCTTTCATAGGTGTAGCGGTTACCTCAGCAACGGTAACCATTTACGGTGAAGCCATTTGGGACCCAGTGGCGCTTGCTGGGCGTATGGGTGGCATGGGCGTGGTCTTTGCTCTCGCGGCATTAGCACTCGCTACTTTAACTACAAATTTAGCCGCTAATATGGTCGCCCCAGCGTATGGCTTTTCGAACATGGCGCCTTCAAAAATTAGCTTCAAAATGGGGGGATATATCACCGCGGGAATTGGTGTTGCTATTTTCCCTTGGAAGCTACTTGAAACCGCGGGAGGCTATTTGTTTACGTGGCTCACGGGATATTCTGCGCTGCTTGGCCCTATTGCAGGTATTTTAATTGCCGACTATTTCATTTTAAGAAAATCGACGTTAAACATTGATGCGCTGTTTCAACACTCAGGTGAATACGGTGTGAATAACGGTTGGAACATGGCTGGCGTGACAGCGCTTATCATTGGTATCTTGCCTAACATTCCTGGATTTATGCACGCCGCAGGGTTTGTGGACAGCGTACCCGCCATTTTCGATACGCTTTACGCCTATGCGTGGTTCGTGGGGCTAATTATCGCCAGTATTGTTTACCTAACGCTGTCCAACAGAGTACCAGCTACCATGCAGGCAAAAAGCGCCTCTTAAAAATGGGGGGCAGAAAACTTTTCTGCGAAGTAAACTAATGGGGTCAGAGTACTTTTCTACGAAATGTACTCTGACCCCAAAGCTTTTCTTACAGGGTTATTTTCGCTTCATGTTTTCAAAAAGTGAAGGCTCCCATGGCCGCATCGCCATAAGTAACCCCACATGTTGGCGCTCTTCTATTGGTAAGTCGTTATCTTCGCTACTAAGTTTAGCTGCTTCTTGCCTAAGCTGCTCAAGACGACGTTGAATAATAGAAACCGAGGTTTGTGAATAGCGCCCTCGTAAGTAAAAGCGAAACATCCATGGTTCGTTTTTCTTTGGGTCCATGAACTTCACCATGACTTCTCTTTCCATGAACTTTTCCAGCGGCCCGCCAGGGATCCACCTAAAGTCTTGGGCAATAAGCAGCTTATAATGGTTGTTCGGCAACAGTTCTATTAGCTTAAGCCTATCAAGGGTTGTCATTAGCTTAATGCCTTCTACTTCATCAATATCATAATGTTCGATGAGTTCTGAAAAGCGCCAACCGTCTCTTACGCATACCGCGGCAAGCAATAACTTTGGGTTAGAAAGCAACTCCATTTCTTGCTGTTCAGACAGCTGTGAAATCTTTTCCTGCTGTCTTTGTGAAAGACTAAATAAATCGCTTAAAGACAAATGTAAGCATTCGCAAACCTGCTCTAACTTATCAAGGCTGAACGCCTGCAACGAAAAGTTACGCTTCACGCTTGCTTCGCTTACATTGAGCATTCCTGCAAGCTGCTTATAAGTAAGTCGTTTTTCCCGTAAGCATTGCTTTAAGGTGTCGTACACAAGGCTAATTTGGCTCATGGTATTAATTTTTTATACTGGTGGTGTAAATTAATACTACATTAATCATTTTGGTTTACGAAATTTATTCTTGGCTCTAGTGTAGAAAGTGTTCAGACACATCTTGTCTTAACAAACTAGGAGCAAGTGATATGAAAAATACACGTTCAACATTGATGTTAACTGCACTATTAAGTAGTGCGCTTCTTACCCATTCTGCAATGGCAGATGATTCTTTTGACCATAGCGGCAAAGCCAGTAAACACAGCGCGTTAGCCGCATCTGAAGGTTTAGCAACAACAGCTTCGGTAGCGAGTGCGGTGGTGGCAGTACCTGTGGTATTGACCGGGAGCGTGGTTGTTGCCGGAAGCGCGGTGGTAGAAAGTACCGTGAATGAAAGTGCTCGCAACCTTCATCGAGCCAGTCATCAATCTTCAGTGGCGCACAACCAGCCTTTGGTGATAACCGAAACTATTATTACTGCCGACCCAGCCCCGAACCAAGTGGTTACTACTAAAACGAAAGTGATCACTACGACAACTAACACTAAGCGGTAGGTTAGACATGAGAGCCTACATAACTTCAATCGGGTTAGTCATTGTATTATTAATGTCTGGTATCCATGACGTGTACGCGGGAAGCCAGCAGCATGGTAAGCCCACCTTTACGCCAGAAGCGATTGCGACATTTTCAAAAGATGTAGAAAAGTATGCGGCAAGTGAAGGGGCCCGGGCGTTTATCATTGCAAGACGTGGCAGACCTATTGAAGATATGCCGAAAGGCATTCGCTTTACCCATACCGCCGTTGCTATTTACTCAACGATTCAGTTAAGCGATGGCAATATGGTAAAAGGCTATGCCATACACAATTTATATCAAGATGCTGAAGAGCAAGGCAGAAGTCATTTGATTACCGACTATCCTGTAGATTTCTTCTGGGGGGCGTACGCCCTTGAGGCAGGAATAATTATTCCTTCAGTAGAAGTACAGCAAGCGTTAGTGAATCTATATCGCGATGACAAAGCTAAACTGCTTCACAATGCTCGATATTCAGTGGTGGCAAACCCATTTAATAGTGAACGCCAAAACTGCACGGAATACACCCTTGATGTATTAAATGCGGCAATTTACTCAACCACTGATATTGCGCAGCTGAAGGTAAATGCGAAAGCCCATTTTTCGCCGCAAAAAGTAAATATGAGCCGCGCTAAACTTGGCTTAGCGAGTATGTTCAGCGATGGCGTAACCCTGTCAGATCACGGTCGCAAGGTAGAAACCACCACTTTCGGTAGCCTTGCCCGCTATATGCAAAAGTACGATTTATCAAACAAGGCCGTTACGTTTACCCGCACGGGTCAAATAGAGAATATTTAGGAGTTTTACTATGCAAAATATTAATAAACCCACTAAAGCGTTTCGAATCGCGTCACTAGCAGCATTAATTGTAGGCGTAGGTGCGTATTTCATAGGTTTGTACAATGCGCCTATGGCCTTAAACGAAAAAGGTTATTACTTCACCATTATGCTATTTGGCTTATTTTCAGTGGTAAGCCTGCAAAAAACGGTACGCGATAAAATGGAAGGTGTACCTACAACCAAGGCATATTTTTTAGCTTCAGCAGTAGCTACTGGGTCAGCCATAGTATTGCTAGTTATTGGATTGCTGAACGCCGAACTCTTATTAAGCGAAAAAGGCTTTTTCGGAATGGCGTTTACTTTAAGCTTATTTGCCGCCATTACGGTTCAAAAGAACGTTCGTGATAGCCAAGCTCATAGCGAGCCTAGTAGCGTCGAACCTAAACCAGAAACTAACGTTTCACAACCTGAAACAACCACTAAAGTAAAAGCCGCATAAAAGTAACGGGGTCAGAGTACATTTCACCAAAGTCAGACGACTCCTACCAGCAAATTAATGTACTCTGACCCCCCTAAGTTTTGGGGGCAGAGTACAACTCGCCAACGTTAGACGACCTCTGCCATCAAATTAATGTACTCTGACCCCATTTTTTCGTATTGTGTATCAATTGTTTAGCTTCTTAGCTGCTTTTTATCTTCAACGCATCAGGGATGAAATATGCGTAAACCCGTCAAATACAGAATTGCTTTTTTAATCGTTGCTGCGGTTTGTTTTTATGTAGGCACATGGTTTTTACCTAGTACCTTGCCAGACATTACGCTTAACTTAAGTAACATCATTTCAGAGCCAAGCTGGCGCAATACGGTATTGGTATCCTTATTTTATTTCCTTGTGCTGCCGTTGTTGTATTACTTCTGGGTAATCCGTATTGGCGAACAGGCCCTTTGGAAAGTGCTGCTAATATTTTCCCTAAGTAGTTTGATAGCTCGCTATAACTACCCAGAACAGCTTTCGCACTATTTTGCGTTTATTAGCTACCTAAAATACCCCATCATTGTTGTATTGATGGTTATCGAAGTAGTGCTATTAGTCACTATCGTAAAAGCACTTTGGGGCGCACGTAAACTAAGTGGCGACCCGCGTATTCATATGCTTGAAAAATATGAAAAATATGAAAAAGATGAAGCACCGAAAAAAGGTAGCAAAGAGGCTAAGCAGCTTGAGCTTGCTTTAATGTTGGCCCATGAACCGGCAAGTTGGTATTACGCCATACCTAGCTTCAGTAAAAAACATGTGAAAAGCGCAGTGCACCTCAAGTTACTTTCTGGTAAGTGGTGGCATTTACTGGGCGTACTCATTGTTTTAAGTATCACAACCTATGCATCGTACGTATTGCTATCGGAATTTAGTGAAACTATTGCCATCGTGGTGGCTACTTTGGTGTTCTATCTAGTGATCATGTTTGTCGCAAACTACCGGGTGAGCAAAAACTACAGTTGCTTTGTTTGGCAGGACAAGGTTGTAGTGAATAACTCTTGGTGGGGAATGGTTGTAATTCCAAAAGCGAATATAGAAAGCATGGAAGTTGGCGAGTGGAGTAGAAGTTTAACCAAAGAGGATTTTCACTTTGGAAGGGGCGTCGCTAACGTCAAGCTTACCTTCAATAAACCCCAACCATATTATTCTGGTATGGCTTTATTAAATGAAAATATATCAACGTTATATTTAAGCGTTGATAACCCTTCGTTGCTACACAGGGAACTTGAAGTCATCGATTAGCCTTTCAGAGCACAGCATGAGATATGAGCCTACAACGGTGTCAGCAAACGTCGCTGCCGGTGATGGCTTGCAAAAGGTTTGGTTCCTAAGGGCCGAATAAAAATTGTAAATGTCAAAATACCTACGTTTATCTGGTAAACAACAAAAAATATTAGGGTCAGAGTACATTTCCTCAAAAAGTACTCTGACCCCCAATCTCTGTCGAGCCGTAAGGCAAAGATGGAACCTCAGGCAGAAAGTGATACTCCTACCTTATGTCGAATTGATTCGATTACAGAGCTTGCGTATTCTCGACGTACTTAATGAATTAACTGCTGAAGGTAATAAACGCTGTGTGTGAACTTTTAGGCATGAGTGCGAACACTCCTACTGATCTATGTTTTAGTTTTACCGGGCTAACTCGCCGCGGTGGTGAAACAGGGCCGCATAAAGACGGATGGGGCGTTGCTTTTTATGAAGGGAAAGGCGTGCGAATGTTTCACGACCCTGAGCCTTGCGCCACGTCACCTATCGCCGACTTCGTTTCTAGACTTCCTATCAAAAGTAAAAACGCCATTTGCCACATACGTCAAGCTAACGTAGGTAATATCAACTTAGCCAACACCCATCCCTTTACCCGTGAGTTGTGGGGAAGGTATTGGGTGTTTGCGCATAACGGGCAGCTTCCTAATTTCTCACGTCGAGCAGGTATTTATGAGGCTGTAGGGGATACGGACAGCGAAGAGCTTTTCTGCGACATCATGAACAATGTTAGACAGAATTTGCCACGCGACGCCATGCCCGAACAGTTAGCTGAAACGCTAGTTTCACTTGCGAAGGAGTACGCTCAGCAAGGTGTATTCAATTGCTTGCTGAGTAACGGTGACTGGCTGTTTACATTTTGCAGTACCAAGCTAGCCAGCATTACCCGTAGAGCGCCTTTTGGCCCGGCTTGTTTAAGTGATGTCGAAGTAGAAATAGATTTCGCGGCTGAAACCACACCAAAGGATGTGGTGAGTATTATCGCTACAGAGCCGCTAACTAACGATGAGCAGTGGGATATTTACGAGCGAGGCGAATGGAAGCTTTGGCAAGAAGGGGAAGTCATTGCTTCGGGTAAAGTGGATGTACCCGAACACAAAAAAGAAGCCGAGATGGTAGCGCCCGATCCGTCGCTTCATGAGTAATTACGAATTGTGGGGTCAGAGTAACTTTTATGGCCCGACCTCAAATTGCTCTGCGCTTAGTTGTTAAGCCTGCTCGATAATGTACTCTGACCCCAAAACTCGTGTTAGCTAACATTAATAATGTACTCTGACCCCAATTTCTACCGTAATACTTGGCTGATGGTTTGTTTTACTGCTTGGTAGCGGGCTGGTAGAGCGCTGTGGCGTGTTTGAACAGTGTATAAGGGCTCTGTTACCTCGTTTTTCGCTTTGTAAACAGTAAGCTTGTCGGCAAATGACACAAATTCTAGCGTGCTGGTGGGCAGCACGGTGTAACCTAACCCTTCGCTTACTGGCAGCAGAATTTGCGAAAGCTGGTTAATGTAGCCGGCATGAGGCAGCTTATTTGGATTAACCTTGGCCAATTCAAGTTCTCCGCAATCGTTAAAGTAGCGCTGTAAGTAGTGCATGGCATCAGGATGGTTAATAAGTCCCAACCGATTGATGACATCTTTTAATACACTAGTTTCAACCGTATCAGGCAGGCTACGCGGTAGAATAAGCCCTAACGCTTCTTCGCCTAAGTACTCGCTGTGTATATCTTCACTCTCTGGCTGGTTAGTTACAATGCCAAGCTCAAGTGTATTGTTCGCTATGCCTGATAGGATTGTGCGTCGGGGAGCGACTTCGACATGAATGTTCAGCGCGTCATGCTGCTTTTGCAACGCTAACAGAGCAGGGTAAATACGCTGAGCGATAGCACCTGAGCAGGCTACTACACACTCTCCTTCGAACGGGGCGTCAAACTTTAAGCTGGCAATAAAGTTTTGCTCCGTAGCCTGCTGATTTTTAGCGTAGTGATACACCCGCTGACCTTGCTCCGTAAGCTGAATACCCTTGCCTAAGCGAACAACGAGTTTACACTGACATGCCTCTTCTAACTTTTTCAGATGCTGACTTACCCCGGGCTGCGTCATAAATCGCTGCTCAGCGGTACGAGTGAAATTTCCTGTTTCTACTAAAGTAACGAAGGTGTCTAGCCAAATAGGGTTAATCATCTGGGTATAATTTAGATTTATCAAATTTAGAAAATATCATAATTTTAAGTTTGTTCGTTGTCTAGCTACTATGTATCCATGTTCACTTAAGCGCTATTTTCGATTAGTTATCTTGTTGGAGTTATGGGTGGTTTTTAAAGGCGAAAACGCTATTTAACCAAACACAGAAATAGACACCGAATTAGCCGCTTAAGCCATTTTGACAACTTGCACTACCAAGGAGTAAGTGATGACTGAAGCAGTAAAAACACCGTATCCGCGTACGTTTTCTCATATCGGAATTTCTGTGCCCGATTTAGAAGCCGCCGTGAAGTTTTACACCGAAGTACTCGGCTGGTATTTAATTATGAAGCCAACCGAAATTGTTGAAGACGATTCGGCCATTGGTGAAATGTGTACCGACGTATTCGGTGCAGGTTGGGGTAAATTTCGTATTGCGCACCTTTCAACAGGTGATCGCGTAGGCGTTGAAATTTTCGAGTTTAGTAACCAAGAGAACCCTGAAAACAACTTCGAGTATTGGAAAACCGGTATCTTCCATTTCTGTGTTCAAGACCCAGACGTAGAAGGTTTAGCTGAAAAGATTGTGGCCGCTGGCGGTAAAAAACGTATGAAGGCACCGCGCTACTACTACCCGGGTGAAAAACCATATCGTATGATTTATATGGAAGACCCGTTTGGTAACATTCTTGAAATTTATAGCCACAGCTATGAGTTGCACTATGCAAGCGGCGCTTACGAGTAAGCGTTAGTTAATATCGCTTTTTAGGCATTGCGTTAAGCAAGTGCATAGCAAGCTTTAAATAAGCGAAAGGCGAGGGCGAAACAAGCAAAATCTTGTTTAACGCACCTCGCCTTTTTTGTTCTTTACTTGCTGATAAAACGCGAGATTTTATCCAAATTGACCGGATACATAAGGGTTGGATACCTTTTCTGTGGCTACCGTTGTAGTGGGGCCATGTCCAGGATAAATCGTCATATCATCAGGTAGCACCATAATTTTTTGCTTAATAGAGTCGATAAGCTGCTGATGATTTCCCTGTGGAAAGTCGGTTCTGCCAATTGAGCCTGCAAATATCACATCGCCGACAATAACCCGATTGCTCGCACGCTCTACCAACACTACGTGCCCAGGAGTATGGCCGGGGCAATGTAATACTTCTAAGGTTAAATTGCCCACTGAAATGGTGTCATTGTCATTCAACCACTCATTAGGAGTAAAAGGCTGCGCGGGTGGAAAGCCAAACATCTGGCTTTGCTGCATGAGGGCATCTAGCCAGAATTTATCACCGATATGCGGACCAATAATGGGCACACCATAGTGCTCGGCAATGGCGACCGTGCCGCCAACGTGGTCAAGGTGACCGTGAGTAAGTATGATTTTTTCTATACTCACGCCCTTCTTTGACGCTGCATCAATAAGCTTTTCAATATCACCGCCAGGGTCGACAAACGCACCTTTGTTAGTAGTTGGATCCCAAACTAACGAGCAGTTTTGGGCAAAGGGCGTAACCGGTATAACTTGAATTTCCACTGTTTAACCTTTTGATTTTTTGTTGCTTGGGGCTAAATGAAAAAGCGCAAAATAGAGCAGTGCGCCAACCACTAATTCCCCTAATAAAAATAGCCATGCGTTCGTTGACGATTGTGCAATAGACCATGCGCAAACCGCTAGTGCGACAAAGGGTATCAAACGTTTTAACGGGTTTATAGCGTTAGCGGACGAGCTTGTAGTAAGGTCAGAGTTTCGGCCATGTTCATTAGATAGCGACGAGCTTTGCGAAGAGCCCACCTGTGAAGAACTTCCATGAGAAAAAGCCTTTTGCGCTTTTATTAACACCACTACACACATTGCATATACTGTTAGCCGCGCCAGCACGCTTGAAATCGCCAGCCATACAAAACTGCCGCTAAGTGCCATCGCGCCGGCGAATAATCCAAGTACCAGTATGGATGAAGAGGGCGTAGCAAACTTGCTATGAACCTTACCTAGTATCTCGCCAAGCTTTCCGGGAATAAGAGACTGTCGTGCCATAGAAAACGTAAGCCGAGAGGTAGATATCATGTTCGCCAATAAGTTCCCGGCTACCGATACCACGGCGGTTAACGTCATTACAAGCGCTCCAGTTTCTCCAAATATCTTATTGGCAAGGGCAATAAGCGGTGCGCTATCCGGCTTAGTAGGCCCTACGGTGTGCCAATAAAGCCACTGCACACAAAAGTAAAATATGGCGATACCTGAAACCGTAAGCATCAACGCCCGAGGAATAGTCTTTTTCGGTGAATTAGTCTCACCGCTCGTCACCACTACCGTCTCAAAACCAATAAAAGCGTAAAGCGTAAGTAAGGCACCCGCAGATATGGTGTCGAAGGCAGGGATGGTGGTAGCGGAAGAGACGGTAGAAAAGTCTACTTGCCAATATCCTGTAACAATAAGCGCCACAAAAGGCACGAGTTTTAGCACGGAAATAGTATCAAGCGAACGCATGGCAGCCTTTAGACCAACAATGTTCACTACAATTAACGCTGTTGTCAGCCCTATAATCGCAAACGATTTTCCTGCGCCTGCATTAAGTTCGGGCCACATATAACCTGCGTACAGCAATAACACATGCATGTTGGCAGCTATCGCCGTAGCTCTAGCCAAATAATACACAAACCCCGTTTGAAATGCGGCTGCATTGCCAAAGCCTTTTTGGGCATAAATTACTGGCCCGCCAGTCTCTTGATAGCGCACGGCTAACTGTCCAAAACACCAGACAATAGCTAGCATAAGTGCGCCAAAGATCAAAAAGATGTAGGGGCTGAAAGCACCAAGCGCGGCGGCCATTTTAGCGGGCAGTGCAAAAATGCCTGCCCCAATAAGGCCATTTAATACCAAAAGGGCAGCGCCTATGCCGCCAATCCCTTTGGTTAAGAGGCTTTTGTTTTCGCTACTCATTTAGAGAAAACTTCTTCTCCAGCCACATAGGTGGCGTGAACTTCGGTTTTCCAAATGTCTTTGGCGTCTATACTGAAAATATCTTGGTCTACCAAAATGAAATCAGCCCACTTTCCTGGTGTTAATGTGCCTAAAGTATCTTCCATATGCCCCGCATAAGCAGCATCTAACGTGAAGCCTTTGAAGGCTTGTTCAACGGTTAAGGCTTCGTGGGCATACCAGCCTTTTACCGGTTGATTGTTTCTGTCTTGGCGCGTAACCGCAGCGTGAAGACCGTAAAATGGGTTAGCAAGCTCTACTGGGAAATCTGAACCTAAGGGCAAAGCTATGCCCGAATCAAGTAAGGTTTTCCATGCGTAGGCGCCTTTCATTCTGTCTTTGCCAATACGGTCTTCGGCCATATTTTTATCGCTGGTGGCGTGTGTTGGCTGCATAGAAGGAAGTACTTTTAGCGACGCAAAACGGGCTAGGTCATCAGGGGCAATTACTTGCGCGTGTTCTATACGGTTGCGCAACTCACTGCCGCCTATATTTTTAAAGGTAGTTTCAAATTCGTTTAGCGCTACATGATTCGCTTTATCGCCGATAGCGTGATAGTTAAGCTGGAAACCCGCACCTATTACGGTGGTGAAAAGTTGGGTCATATCTTCTGGTTGAGTTAAAAGCAATCCATGTTGATGGGGCGCATCTGAATAAGGCTCAAGCAATGCTGCGCCGCGACTACCTAATGCACCATCGCCATAGGCCTTCACTGAACGAATATACAAAAAGTCGTCTTCATCCCGAATTGTACCGTTACTTAACATGGTTGAAAGTTCAGGATCAGTCGCGCTTACCATTGCATAAATACGTACAGGCAGGTCACCCTCTACCGCTTCTTTTACATAGAAGTCGTAAACGTCTCTTCCTACGCCAGCATCGTGCATTGACGTAATACCATTTGCTAGTAAGTGCTCACCTGCGGCATTTAATTGCTGCTCGTATATCGCGTTACTGGCTTTCGGTAAGTGCTCTTCAATTAGTAGTGATGCGTTATCGATGAATACACCAGTAGGGTTGCCGTCGGCGTCTTTAATAATTTCACCGCCAACAGGTGACTGGGTGTCTTTTGTAATGCCAGCTAGCTCCATAGCTTTTGTATTAACCCATGCCGCGTGACCGTCAACTCGAGTAAGCATTACCGGTTTATCAGACACAACATTGTCTAAATCAGCAGCGGTCGGGAAGGCTCTATCAGACCACAACTCTTGGTTCCAGCCGCGCCCGGTAATCCAAGTTTGCTGACCATTTGCAAAGGCGTATTCGGCAACCATTTTAGCTGCGTCTTGGGCACTTGTACTTTCTCGCAAGTTTACTTCTAGTAGGTTTGCCCCTAGGCCAAGAAGGTGACCGTGAGCATCGATAAGACCGGGGAGCATGACTTTACCTTCGCCGTCTATGGTGTCATCAACAGAGGTTTTTCCTTTATCTACGTTTAGTGCAACTACCTTACCTTCGTCCAACAGAAGATTTTTAAAAGTAGTGAGCTCACCCTTTTCATTTAAAGTGTAGCCTTTTACGTTCTCAACCAGGGTGGCTGCCTCAACTTTAAGCGCAGTGGTCATGGCGGCCAGTGTTGCCGCTGTGGCAAATGTCGCTGTTAGTAATTTTGAAAGCGAATGCTTTTTAAATGTCAGCGTAGACAATGTAGAGTTCATAGTGAGTTTCTGCCTGTTTGTTTTTCTATTCTTAGTATTAAGTCGTTCGATTCGCTTAAATTCACTTTAAAGCATAACAGTGATATAGCACTGTTCTAAGCCTAAGCGTCTTTAAGTTCTTCTAATTCGTCAGCGTCTTCAAAGTCTAGGATAGGCGGCTGCAATAAAAAGTCTCTTTCCCAAATTTTTGCCATATTAGCTTGGCTAATGTTGCCGCCACTTATTATCACCAATGCGGTTTGTCCTTTCGGTGTGTTTGCCGCCCAAGCTGCTACAGCCGCCATGGTCATGGCGCACGTTGGCTCAATATGAAGCTTTAGTAAATGGTGCAACCATTGGGTCCAATAGGCAATTTGTAGCTCGTCTACTTCATAAAAATCGTCAAGCTCTTGTAGTATAGGAAAAGTAACGTCGCCGACAGAAGGTGTGGCTGCGCCGTCAGCTAAGGTATTAGGCGTATGTTGCAAAGATACTATCTCTCCCGCCTGTAGCGACATAGATGCGTCGTTTGCTTCGGCGGGTTCTGCGCCTATAACTAGCGCATTGGGCTGTAATTCACGGGTTGCTAATAACGTACCAGATAGCAGGCCGCCACCGCCGCAAGGTGCAAAAACGGCGTCCACATCACCTACTTCATTTAACGCTTCTAATGCCACTGTGCCTTGCCCCGCCACAATATCTTTATGATTAAACGGCGGTATCCACACAGTGTCTGGTGCTTTTGATGCTTGCTCAACCGCTGCGTCGGCCTCTGGTCGAGTAGGGTATAACTTTAATTCTGCGCCATAGCTTTGTGTTGCCGCAGCTTTAATGGGCGATATGGTTTCACTTGCATAAATAGTAGCGCTACAACCGAAATGTGCGGCTGCATAAGCTACAGCTTGAGCGTGGTTTCCAGAGCTATTGGCAACAACATGTTTTGGTAAGCGACCTTCCTCTTTCAAACGTGCTAAAAAATTCATTGCGCCGCGAATTTTGAATGCTCCGATGGTTTGTAAGCATTCTGCTTTAAACAAAATGCGGTTGCCCATCCATTCATTTAACAGAGAAGATTCAACAATGGGTGTTTTTTTAACATCGCTCTTTATGCGCGCATAAGCGTGTTTTATATCGTCGAAACTGGGGGGAGTGCTCATTAAATACCGCTCTTTTAAATATGTTTTTTTAACACGCAAAGGCTTCGTACCTTCATGTATTAAAGATAAAAACTATACAGTGCCAGATACGCTTCGATTACGCTAGAGCCTATTCCATCAAGTGTATAAGGTAATTCATATTTATTTCATAATTCTACTTTAGTCTATCTGAGCACGTTTTTAGAGGTAGGCACATGTTAAACAAACTTAATCGTCGTATTTATGCGCTACCTACAGTTTTATTTGTCTTCCTTGCGCTACTCTTTATATCTGCGGGCGTTTTTATTCAAAACGACGAACGCACTGCTCGTATTTCCAAGGCCCAGTCGGTAGCCGAGCAGGTAAAAATAAGCCTAGAGGTTTTCTCTAGCGAACGCATTCAAGCACTGCATAACCTTATGCAAAACTGGCCTACCTTTGAACCTAACCAAGTCGATTGGTTTAATGCGCAAGCCCTCTCTTTAATGGGCATGCAAAAGGGGTTTTCTTCACTGGTATTTATTGATGCTAACAGTGAGATAGCGTGGGTCGCGACTCCCTCAAAGGGTATAAAAACCCGCCTAGACAACAGCTTAATTGGCAAGCCGATGGAAGCATTAGGCTTAAACATATCCCGGTTTTCAGAGGGCTTACAAAGTACACTTTTGTATTCAGACAATGCTGAACATCATTTTATTGTGGTGGGCAGAGCTATTAGCCCCCAAGAGCCTAAACATGGGTTTCTAGTCGCGGGCTTTGATGTACAAACTATTTTAGGCGTGATGTTAGGCGAGCTAGTAGGGCCGCAGTTTAACTTTCAGCTTCAGGGTGACAACAAAGTATTGTTCCAAAGCGGTGAGCTATTGAACGATGGCTCCATAGTCAAGCTTGAGCCATTCACCTTCTTAGAGCGAGAGTTTTTTCTTACAATGCAGTCTCAACTCAGTCCCTACAATACTGGCTGGCTGATCATAATGATTGGCCTATTGATGTCAGCACTGGTGAGTTACGTTTTGCACAAACAGCTTAAGGGGGCAGTTAACTTATCGATAAGCCATCAGCGCTATTTAACTGCCAGTGAAGCATCGCTTGACGCTCTACTTATTTATCAGCCTACAGACGATGACTTTTCGCTTGTGGAAGCAAATTCATACAGCCGATATTTATTCCGTGGGGCCTGTGACGCATTGCGCTTTATGAGTTTGGCAGAGCAAACCCGTTATTTAGGTATGCAAGATCAATTTGAAAGCGCAAAGAATGTGGCTGCTAATGGAGTACCTTATGAGGCTCGTATCGCGGTAGGCAGCGATAAGATTGTACCTGAATGGATTAAAATACAGGTGGTCAAAGCGGGCGAAAACATAGCAATTACGATAAGAGATGTTACCGAACGTTTTCGCGCTCAGCGTGACCTAAAGCAGAGTGAAGAAAAATACCGCCGTTTGGTTGACGGTATGCAGCGCCATTTTGTGTACACCAAAACTGTCGACCATAACTTTATTTATGTAAGTGCGGGCATTGAAAAGATCCTTGGCTTTACGGCGGATGACTTTTGCAAAAATGAATCTCGCTATGTACGTCAAGTGCCAGACGAGCTGTTTGATATACAACAAACTATAGTTCGTGGTGAAAAGCCCGAACCTTATGTTGTGTGGTATCAGGGCCGAACAGGCGAGCCGTTAGCTATAGAGTTCTCTGACACGCCGATAAACGATGACCAAGGTTTATTAGTCGCTGTAGAGGGCATAGCCAGGGACGTTACTAAAGAGCTGGCATTACAGGAAGAAGTGTACTTTCAAGCAAATCATGACCAGCTGACAGGATTATTTAACCGCTATGCGTTTGATGAAAAATTAAGGGAGATACTCGAAGACACCCACAATCAGAGCAAGCAGCAAGGCGGTAGTAAGTGTTCAACCAAAGCTGGCGTTAAAAGTGTGTCAAATATCAATATGCCTCGTGCTTACCATCAGAAAAGCGTGATGTGTTTTATCGACATGGATCGATTTAAATTGGTAAACGACAGCTGTGGTCATCCGGCTGGTGATAAGCTACTAAAAGAAATTTCTACCATATTTCGACAATACGTAAACGGGCAAGACTTGCTCGCCCGGATAGGTGGTGACGAGTTCTGCATTATATTTCGCAATCAAAGTTTGGATAAGGTAACAAAGCGTCTAGATAAACTCTTATTGTCGATTTCAAATTATCGATTTGTTTATGACGACAAATTGTTCTTTGTAGGCGCAAGCATTGGCGTTATTGAAATAAATGAAACAACGCAAAGCGCGGAGGCTCTAATCAAAGCCGCTGACAATGCGTGTTATAAGGCCAAGCACTTGGGGCGAAACCGTTACTTTGTGTTTCATGATAATGACACACAAATGGCTATTGATGATAGTGAAAACCAGGTATTGCATGCTTTACATCACGCGTTACAAAACAACGGCTTCGAGTTGTATAGCCAAGCTATTATGCCGTTAAACGTGCTGAACGATGAGAGAGCTACGCCGCTGCAGCATTACGAGATTCTTTTGAGACTTAACGGGCGAGAGGGCGGACTTATAAGCCCAGGGCTTTTTATCCCGTTGGCAGAACGCCACGGTTTAATGAACAAAGTGGATATGTGGGTTGTGGATAACACTCTTAAAACCCTTGAAAGTAACCCTGCTCATATTGATAACGTTGGTAAAGTCGCGATTAATTTATCGGGTATTACATTGGGTGATGAAATGGCGCTGCATAAGATTGCTAAGCGTATGCAAAGTACTTCTGTACCTGCTGAGAAAATTTGTTTTGAGATTACAGAAACAACAGCGGTAACTAACCTAAGCGCTGCAAAACATTTTATATCTACGCTGCGCGATTTAGGGTGTAGCTTTGCTTTAGATGACTTCGGCGCAGGTATGTCATCATTCACCTACCTTAAAAACCTTGACGTTGATTACGTTAAGATTGATGGCTCCTTCGTGCGAAATATCGTTCACGATCCTATCGATCATGCTACAGTAACAGCGATAAATAATATTGCGCACAGCATGGGGAAGCAGACCGTCGCTGAGTTTGTAGTCGACATTGCAACGGCTGATGTTCTGAAAAACCTTAAAGTAGATTTCGGACAAGGCTTTGCTTTAGATAAACCCAAACCGCTGGCGCATAGAGTTCAATGGCGAGTTAAACTTGCCTCTGCCTAAAAGGAAATGTCATGGGTTTATTTGATACCATCATGGGTAATGCAAGCGAGACGAGCGCTTCAGACGTACAAGAAGAGCTTACGCCTATACTCGCTGCTAACGAGACCGTTACCTCTGCGTTTAAGCTAGTGCGCGATTTAAGCGTATTTACTAACAAGCGCCTAATTCTAATTGATAAGCAAGGCCTTACCGGGCGCAAAGTGAACTATCACTCAATACCTTACAAATCTATTACGCAGTTTATCGTTGAGACAGCAGGACATTTTGATACTGACGCCGAGCTTAAAATTTGGCTGTCGGGTAAAGCCGACCCCGTTGAAATTGAACTAAGTGCATCATCTGCTCAGGCGGTACAGCAGAACTTAGCAACGCAAATGTTTAGCTAGTTTCTGCATTTGTAATATTTGATTGGCGTTTTGAAAGCAAGTGAAGAAAGTCTAATCACCCTACAAGTGTAGAAAGCGCTACAACGCAAATATGTACAAAATAAGCGCTATTTAAACTGATAAACAAAAAAAGCGATGCCTTCATAAGCATCGCTTTTTTCTTTTCACTACTTTCTAGGGCTTGTTGAGCTTAGATGTACAGTAAAGATCAACAGGCCCCAGGCTCTAAACATATTAGTCTTTCAAGTTACGGTTAAAGAAGTTAGTAATCGTTTTATATAAGTGAATGCCCGTTTGCTTGCCACGGATGCTGTGCTTCTTGCCTGGGTAATCCATAGTTTCAAATGGAATTGCCAAGTCTTGAAGGTGCTTGTATAGCATGGTCGAGTGCGTAAACAGTACGTTGTCATCTGCCATGCCGTGGTAAATCAAAAGGTCGCCTTTTAAGTCTTTTGCGTAAGGGAATACTGAAGATGCCGTGTAAGCATCGTTATCTGTATTTGGGTTGCCCATATAGCGCTCGGTGTAATGAGTATCATACAAACGCCAGTCAGTTACCGGTGCACCTGACACTCCCGCTGCAAAATAATCGCCCGCTTTAAACATAGTCATAAGCGTCATGTAGCCGCCATAGCTGTGGCCGTGCACACCAATGCGCTCGGCGTCAACATAAGGAAGGGTACGTAAGAATTCTACGCCTGCCACCTGATCCTCTACTTCGATAAAGCCCATTTTTTTGTAAATAGGATCTTCAAAACCTTTACCGCGATAGTTAGAGCCACGATTATCTAACGTGAATACTACGTAACCTTGGTCAACCCAGTGTTGGAAAAGCAAACCACGGTTACCCGCCCAGCTGTTTGTTACCACTTGTGCGTGCGGGCCGCCGTAAAGGTAAACAATAACAGGGTGCTTCTGTTTAGGGTTTTGCTTGGCACTGTCAGGCGTGTAAATGCGATACTTAAGGGTTGCGCCATCCTTGGTGGTGATGTCACCAAATTCAGGTGCCGTCCAGCTGTCTATATAAGCATGTAGCGGGTGGCCTTCTTCAACTTTGTTTTCTTCAAGCCAGGTAATTCGCTCGCCGCTTGCACTGTTTAAGCTTACCTGTGCGGGTGAATTAATAGTCGAGAAACGGTCGATAAAAATAGAGGCATCTTTGCTAAACGCAGCGCTGTGATAAGCACCTAATTCAGTTACGCGTGAGATATCACCGCCATCTAAAGGTACGCTGTAAACATGGCTTTCTAGTGGTGTGTCTTTGCGACCAGAGAAATATAAGCGGTTGTTAGCTGTATCAATAGCTTCAACGCTGTCGACTACCCAATCACCTTTGGTTAATTGCTTAACCAGCTTGCCGCTGTTGTCGAATAGGTAAAGATGTTTGAAACCGTCGCGCTCAGAAGCCCAGACAAATTGGCCTTTTTCTTTCAGGAAGTAAAGGTCGTCATGCAGGTTTACCCACGTGTTGCTTGTTTCTGTAAGCAATACGTTTTCTTTTTTACTACTAAGATCGAACGCGCGAAGCTCTAAGGTTTGTTGATCCCGCGTTTGCCATTGATAGGTAAATGTGGTGCTGCCTGGCATCCACTTACCACGAGCAAAATAAATATCTTTATCTTTACCTAAATCAACCCAAGTGCGCTCGCCAGAGTTGATGTCTTGAATAGCAAGCTCTACCAATACGTTTGGTGTGCCCGCTTTAGGGTACTTTTGTTCGATAAGCTTGATGTCGTCAGCATAAATTTCAGAGCGAGTAATTACATCTACCGGGCTCTCATCAACCTTGGTAAAGGCAATTTTACTTTCATCTGGCGACCACCAGTATCCAGTCATGCGGCCCATTTCTTCTTGGGCTACAAACTCGGCCATACCAAATTTTATGTTGCCACCACCTTCTTTCGTAATCGCGGTTTCTTTACCAGACTCAATGTGTTTCACATAAAGGTTCTGGTCGCGGATAAACGAGATATAGTTACCTTTTGGTGATAGTTTAATATCAGTTTCAAAAGCTTCAGTATCTAAAAGTTGCTTCGCCCCTTTTTCGCCTAGCTTGTGATAGAAAACATCGCCACCTAATGGGAAAAGTAAAGCTTTACCGTCGTCTGACCACTGGTAGCTAACAATACCGCTGCCAGATAGGCGCATACGCTCCCGTCGCGCTTTTTCTTCATCAGACAGTACTTCTTCGCCGCTTTGTAAGTCGTTTGAGTCGAAAAGCATGCGAGTTTGGCCACTTTCAATATGGTATTCCCATAAATCTAGGCGCTCGTAGTCAGTTTGCTTACCTTTTAAGAAGGTAACACGTTGGCCGTCGGGGGATACTTTTAATGAACGTGGCGCATTACCATCTAATGAGGGAGAAGAGAAAATACGCTCAATAGTGAGCGTTTCAGCGTTTAAAGCAGTAGAGAGCATAGCGGCTCCAATTAAAAGGGCTTTTTTCATTTTTATCTGCATATTTGACTGTCGAAGGTTTGATTGTAGTTATATCAATTTATGATACAAGGTGCGACGTATGAAATCCGCAATGGTGCTAGGAGCGACAGGTTTAGTAGGACGAACGCTTGTAAATATGCTGTTACAGGACAGACGATACAATGAAGTAACCTGCTTAGTTAGAAAGCCACTTTCCTCCAGCATGTTTAACGACCCCCACAATAGGCTAAAGCCCGTGGTTATCGACTTTGACAATCTCCAAGATTACCAAGGTTATTTTAGTGTAAACCATGTGTACTGTTGCCTGGGGACTACGCTTAAAAAGGCGGGGTCTAAACAAGCTTTTCGCCGTGTTGACTTCGAGTATGTTCACGTTGCTGCGCAGCTTACTCGTGCGCAACGAGCAGACAGCTTTGTATGGATATCTTCAGTAGGCGCTGATGCTAAAAGCAGTAACTTTTATTTGCGAGTGAAAGGCGAACTAGAAAACGCGATTATGCGAATGCCACAGTTGCCCCATGCCTCAGCAGTGCGCCCTTCGTTGCTACTGGGCGCACGCGATGAATCAAGGACGCTGGAAGATATAGCGCAGAAAACCGCGCCTATTTGGCAAAGCATAATGAAAGGGCCATTAAAGAAATATCGTCCCGTCCATGCCGTGGATGTGGCCAGAAATATGATGTCGCTGCAGCGTTGGCAATAAGTAAAGACAATATCGCAAACAATATATGTCACCAGCTTAACGTGAAGCGCAAACCGACTTGGTATAGAATGCGCGCCTTTCAACGCGCCAGATAATATGACGTTCCTATGTTTCGCTGTAAACAATTCACCGTAGAGCAAGATAAATGCGCCATGAAAGTAAATACCGACAGCCTAATTTTAGGGAGTTGGGCTACGCTTGGTGCAGGGAGTAGACATGCTCCACGTATTTTAGATATTGGTACCGGCAGTGGCATTTTAGCCCTAATGATGGCGCAAAAAGCTGAAGGCTTTTATCCGCTAAGCTGCAGTGGTCTTGAGCTAGATTGCCATGGTACAGATAGTTCAAGTGCGGGCAGCACTGAGAAAGAGCATAGAGAGCAAGAAAGCACAAACAGCTTTGTTTCATCAAGGGAAGGGCTGTTAAGTAATAACAATAGTGCAGCTCGAGTCGATGCTTTCAAAATCGATGCCATCGAAATTGATAAGGATGCAGCCGCACAGGCTGCTATTAACTTTGTAAATTCAAAGTGGGCGGGGCAGCTACATATCCACAACTGCGATGTGGCGGGGTTTGAACCAGCCTATTTGTATGACACCATCATTTCCAACCCGCCGTATTTCGAATCGCCAACGAAACTTTCTAATGCATACAGTAAGCAAAGCTACAATCGTTCAGTAGCAAGACAAACATCTACATTAAGCCCCGACGAGCTTTTCAACGCTAGCAGCGCATTATTGATAGAAAATGGACAATTGTACTGCGTTTACCCTGCGTCGATGGAAGCTGACATTATCAAAACCGCCGCTGGCCATGGCTTATTTTTGGAAGCGATGCTTTATGTAAAGCATACATCGGGTAAAGACCCATACCTTTGTGCGTTTCGCTTTAACAAAGTAATGAAGAATGCTAACTACGGGCAGTTGGATTTTGCTGAGTATTTAGATCGCCAGCTTTCCAGTGCAAAAGTTACGAATGAAACAGAGCTGATTATTAGAGACCGCGAAGGTAATTACACAAGTGAATACAAAGCCCTTTGTCAGCCTTTTTACCTTAAATTTTAATGAGCTTATATAAATGAACATAGTTGCAGAAGGTTTTGGCGCAATAGCCGTTGTTTTAAACTTTATTGGGTATCGCCAAACTAATGTAGACAAATATTTGCTTATTTCAGCGTTTGCTTTAAGTGCGTTAAGTGCCCATTTCTTTATGTTGGACGCGATGGCTGCTGGCATTGGTACACTGCTCGCAAGCGTGCGTAACTTTATTGCTATTAAACACAGAAGCAATGCTATTTTGTTTTTTTTCGTGGCGTTGAATCTAGGTTTTCTGGCTTATGAATGGTTTGTGTTAGAGCACAGCTGGATAATTTTCATTGCCTATGCATCGTCACTTATTTTCACTGTGGGTTCTCTGGTTATTCGAAACACGCATACCATCAGAAAGGTGTTTCTTGCAGCTGAAACACTAGGGCTACTATACGCTTTATCAGTTGGCAGTATTTTCGGCACCATCTTTAATATAAGTAACCTAATGAGTATTTTAAGTAAGCTTAGAAAGCCTTAATACTATTTTTACCGCACCTATCTAATCAATTAGTCTAATTTGGCCTTCAGTTAGCTCGAAATTTAAGCTGTTTCGAGCCTTGGATACGTCTTTTGGCACTTCTCCAAACGGTCAAGTATTGTCCTTTTAAATCGCTCTATGCCTCATTTTTAAAGGCTTATACCAAAGTTTAATGAGCTAAAGTCCAATTTTCTTTTGCGTATGTAAGCGTATCATTATTAATCAGTAAGTATGGTTTCAGCAATTTTTCCTCCGGATGTGCAGAAGTAGACTTGTGGTGTAGTAGTCAGGAGAGCGTGCGCAGTGAAATTAGTCGATAACAACCAATATTTAGGTCAAACTGACCTGCTTGAGCAGTCTTTTCAAAGCGCTATCAACAGCGGTACTGCGGTAAATGTGTTTGAACGAGCACAGCATTTCAGAAACACAGCGCCAGCTGGCAACAAGCCGTACTTGGTAGAAGTAAGTACCAGTCTTGAAACAGAGAATCTCTGGAAAAAGCGTCTGAAAATGCTATTGGATGCGGAAAATAATCTTATAAAAGTTATACGTTTACGTAAAATTACTGCTATATTTACGGTGCTGAGTATAGCTATGTTTTTATTTTCCCTGTACGTGGCTCCTTCGATGTCTCCAGCAGTTTTCTACAGTTTAATTACTGTTGCAGCTTTCGGTTTGGCGACCTACCCGGCATGGTTCTTAGTTTCGAAAAGTAATAAAAAACGCAGAGACCATATCTCTAGCTTGTTTTATAAAAGTAACCACGAAGTTGAGATAGTGGACGGAACCATGAAGTTAATAAACAGGGCGAACTATGCGAGTGTAACTCAAATACACATATTGGATCGCAAACTTGGATTATTCGCAAACTCATAGACACCACTATACCTCCAAGCTAATTTTGTTGCTTTTGGTAGCCTCTTGTTTATTAGGAGGTTTACTTTTAGCGCCAATGGACGCTCTTGGCCAACTATTGGCCTCTATTACTATCCTAATTTTCATCTCGCTTTGTAGTAAAGAAGCGCGCCATACTCAGAAATACCAACATTTATTCCGTATCTTTGCCCTCGTTTTAGCAATAGCACTTAGCGTACGATATTTGTTATGGCGGGGTATTTATACACTCACCTATTCAGATATTTTATCGATGATTGCAGTATGGCTACTGTTCGCAGCAGAAATATATGCGGGTATCACTTCGGTATTGGGCGCTATCGTTAATGCTTTCCCGTTGAGTAGGCCATTGCTCTCATTAGATGGTATGGATAAGGCTACGCTACCTAGCGTGGACGTTATGATCCCAAGCTATAACGAAGATGAAGAGATATTAGAGGTCACAATTCGTGCAGCAAAAATGTTGGATTACCCAAAGGATAAGCTCCATATTCACTTGCTTGACGACGGTGGTACAGATCAGAAAATTAACGCGGATAACCCTATCTCGGCAGCGTCAGCAAGGCAGCGTCGACAAGACTTACAATCACTTTGTTCGCGCTTAGGTATTACCTATCACACTCGGGCGAAAAATGAGTTTGCTAAGGCGGGCAACGTTAATAGTGCAATACAAAATACAACGGGTGATTTGATTGTAATTCTTGATGCCGATCACGTGCCTACTTCTGATTTTCTCGACAGAACTGTCCCTTGGATGCTTAAGAACGAAAAAGTGTTCTTGGTTCAAACGCCTCACTTTATGGCTAACCCAGACCCAGTAGAGCGCAATTACTTTTCAGCGTTTACGCGCATGCCTTCAGAGAACGACATGTTTTATGGCACTATTCAAAAGGGGCTAGATTATTGGGGCAGTTCGTTTTTTTGCGGCTCAGCCGCATTAATGCGTAGAAAGCACCTGGACTTGGTTGGCGGTATTTCTGGCGACTCTATTACCGAAGATGCAGAAACCGCGCTAGACCTGCATAAGATGGGTTATGAATCCGTGTATGTGGATAGGCCAATGGTAAGCGGACTTGCTCCTGAAACCTTCGATGCGTTTATTCAACAGCGTATGCGTTGGGCGCAGGGAATGACGCAAATCTTACTACTTAAAAAACCTTTTAAAGCGGAAGGGCTAAAGTGGTACCAGCGGGTGGGCTACATGAGTTCAATCATGTTTTGGCTGTTTCCTTTCGCCCGCATTATCTTTTTACTCATGCCTTTAGCATATCTTGTGTTCGGGCTTCAGGTTTACCATGCCTCTATACTAGAGATATTCGCATTTACATTACCCCACGTAGTTGCAACCTATATGATCTCAACAATGCTCTTTGGGAGAACCCGATGGCCCTTGGTGTCCGAGCTTTACGAAATATTGCAATGCGCATTCACATTAAACGCATTAGTGAAAGTTTTCTTAAAGCCTCGAGCCCCATCTTTTGTCGTAACGCCAAAAGGAGAAAGCTTAGAGAAAACCTTCGTATCGCCGCTTTCTAGTGTTTTTTACTGGGGGATACTTCTTATTACCTTCGCACTAGGGTGCGGCGTTTATAAATTAATAACTGAACCGCTAACTCGAGAGCTTACGGTAGTCGTATTGCTTTGGAATGTCTTTAATTTAATTTTGTTACTGTCAGTGTTGAGTGTTCTACTAGAGCGAAAACAGGTACGCAGCCAAGCTCGGTTGCCAGCTACCAACAGTGTAGTGATTAAAACTAAAAGTGATGAAGCTTGGGTAGGTGACTTGGTCGACCTTTCGTTAGGTGGAGCGAGGTTGCGATTGAAAGGTAAAGGGGCGTTCGTTCCGGAAAAGGCAACACTTTCTTCATGGAGCCATGCTTTAAATAAGAATGTTCACATCGCTATTGTTGTACTGAACTACGATAGTAAATCTAAAATACTAAGAGTGCGTTTTGTTCCAGAAACAGAAGAACAAGAAAACGAAGCCATCGCTTTCGCACTTTGCGACAGCTTGCGCTGGTTATCGTTTCAACGTAGAAGAACCAGGCCTATCTCTTACTGGTTTGGAGCTAAACATGTATTAAAAGTTGGCTTAAAGCCAGCTTTATTGCATATGCTTGTATTAATAGGCAAATTCGCCGACAAATTAGGTGTGCTACCTAAATCGGTAAAGGACAAACAATGATTAAAAAATACTTTATCTTCATGTTGTGTTTGTGCGTATCATTCAGCCTCGCGGCCCAAACCGATACTTACAGGCTAACAGAGTTTTTCGGCGGCGACGAAACCCTGCGACTTCAAGGCAAAGCCGCAACGCTAGACATACCTATACCGCTTAGTTCAGTAACGAAAGTAGACAGCGCTCGACTGCGGTTAGAAGTGTTGAGCTCCCAAGCGTTAATAAAAAAACGCTCTCAGCTTTATGTTAGGTTCAACAACGCGACTATCGGTCAGGTGGCTTTTGATCCTCAAAGGCCCTCTTTGGTATCTGAGATAGAAATACCCAAGTCTCTTTGGCGAGCAGGCTTTAATTCATTGACGTTAGCAGTAAGTCAGCACTATGCCGAGCAGTGCGTAGATGGTAGCGCCCCAGAGCTATGGAGTGAAATCAATGCCTATACGTCAACGTTACAATTAAAGACATCAACGGACAAGAAACCGTTTAACTTAGAAGATCTAAGCGGTTTCTTTAATCCGGGGATTGGCGGGCAACGAGACGTTCAGCTTTACACTGCGCGTGAAATCGAAAGCGAGCTAAAGCAACAAACTTTGCCTTTAGTGGCACAAGCTCTAGCGCTTAGAAATCAATACCAACCTTTGATTATAGAGCATGATACCTTCGATGATGGTTACGTGTTGCCCCAACTAGAAGAGACTGAAAATAGTTATTGGAATGAGGAAAACGTTGCGCGTTATGAACGTACAGCTTGGTATCTGGAACGAAAAGAAAAGCAACCGGTTCACGTACTAATTGGCACCGTAGATGCGTTATCTCCCGTTTTATCTGATGAAGTAATAAACGATATTGACGGTGCATTTTTAAAAACGCAGAGAACACCTGCATTCGTTGAAGATGGTGAAGTAGTTGTACCGGCGAGCTATCGGCTTATTGTTAGTGGTATTACACCAATTGAAGTGCTAGAAGCTGCAAAAGCATTGGCGGTAATGGATGACGCTATCAATCCAGTCTCTCAAGTCACCATACTTTCCCAAACCCAAATGAACGCAGACACGCTTCAGCGCAATTTTGTATTGGCTCCCGATAATCATTACACGCTCCAGGATTTAGGTGTGTCCACATCGCAATTTAGAGATGAAGGCACCTTCAAGAAACGGGTATCGTTTAGATTACCCGCTGACTTTTACGTACCGGAGAATGCCAGTGTTAACTTGTTCTTAGATTTTGGGTATGGCGCGGGCTTTGGACCTGGCTCTGTAATGAATGTGAGTGTGAATGATGAATTAGTTCACGGCCCTAGCGCTTAATAATGATAACGGCCAGTCGTTTAGAGATTATCAACTTAGGGTACCCGCTCGCTTCTTTAAGGGAGGCATCAACAACGTAGACTTTGATTTGAGCTTACGCGCGCCACTTGCAGGCGTGCCCTGTGACGATGTTTCAGGTAAGCATTTGGTCTTTCAGCTGGCAGATTCTTCTGCCATCGAGTTTCCGGATGCAGGAAACGTTGCTGTGCAGCCGAATTTGGCGTTATTGTCTGAAACTGCCTACCCGTTTGCACGATTTAAATCGGCACCTGTTTCCACCATTGTCATTCCATCAGATAACTACCTAGGCACTGCGCTCACGCTAACGGCTAAACTTGCTCAAGTAGCGCAAGTTCCTTTGTTAAACCTGCATATAAGAGAAGCAAATGACGTTTCTACCGATGGCTCTGCTATTGTTTTAGGCACGCCTGAAACCCTCTCGCAAATTGAGCAAACCGAATTTAGCACTGCGATAGAGGCAACAAAACGCTGGTCTTATCGATTGCAAAATAATTTGTACAACCGCATACGTACGCTTACTGACGACATGTCTTTCAAAGCAATGCGTGTAGACGGGCACACAGTACAAGAAAGTGATTTAGGCGAACAGGCAGTGTTGACCGCCCAAGGGCATCCCACTTCATCTCAAACGGATACCATGTTCATTATTGCTGCACAAAGTCCTGAGTTGCTTCAGACAAGAGTTACTGAGCTGGTTAGTTTGTCGATGTGGGGGCAAATGGCTGGCGATTTCTTTGCGTGGAAAAATGCATTATCGCCCTCATTGGTTATGCAAGTAAGCGATAAATACGAGGTAGGGGCAGCTGATGACAATTGGCTGTACCTGCGACTATGGCTTTCTAACAACCCATGGTATTGGCTAATAGGTTTCGTAGCTATAGTGTTTGTGGTGAGCTTGTTTATATATCTACTATTAAAACGCAGAAACAAACAAGTACAAGATTCATGGTAAATATACACAGCGTTATCAGGGTAGCATTTTTAGTTGGCATCACGCTTTTGTTAATGTCGTGCTCCAATGAAGAAGACAGCGAATTTAAGTCTCAGTACATCGCGTACAAAGCACTGTTTATTGACGGTGGGCGGGTCGTTGATACCGGAAATGATGAGGTATCACATAGCGAGGGGCAGGGGTACGGCATGCTCTTCGCCGTTGCCGCAAACGATAAAGACACCTTTGACGCACTGTGGCGTTGGACTAAAAGCACGTTAATGCGTGACGACAGTTTGTTTAGTTGGCGCTATCGCCCTTGTGCTGATAATTCAACGGCTTGTATTGATGATCCTAATAACGCCTCTGATGGCGAAATTCTTATTGCATGGGCGTTACTGCGTGCGGCTGAAAAGTGGGGCGTAAACACGTATCTGGAAGACGCTAAAGCAATTGTGGGGGCTGTCGAACAGAAGTTGTTGATAACCAATGGCAACAGCGTTGTATTGTTACCAGGTGAATACGGATTTACGTCCAAACAAGCAGGCAAAGACAGTTTGCAGTTAAATTTGTCTTACTGGATTTTTCCCGCTATCACTGATTTGGCAAGAATATCGGCTACACCTGCACGATGGGAAAACCTTTATGAAACGGGCTTAGCTTTGTTGTCTAACATGCAATTCTCTTCTTATAAGTTGCCAAGTGATTGGGTGCGTTTTATGCCCAATAATACTGACTCAGGCAATAAGGATATTGGCACAGTAAGCCTAGACAACGTCATATCGCCTGAATTCGGCTTTAATGCGATCCGTATTCCACTGCAGCTTTGCTGGTCACCGAAATTTCGAGAAAACACTCAGTTAACCGAAAAGCTACTAGCGCCATATTATGCTTGGTGGGCTATTACACCTACGCCAGCTACCGTCAACTTATCAAACGAGGAAACGGCAGAGTACGAGATGTCTAAGGGCATGAAGTCGGTTCAGATTGCAGTAAACAGCTTGATGAATCCCGAAGCGCCACAAAAGCCTGAGTGGCCTCCAATCGACCGTAACATGGATTATTACTCTGCAAGCTTAACGCTACTCTCTATGTTAGCGATCTTGGATAACGCATCGTGAAAGAAAGGTTTACACGCACGTCACTCTGTCTAGCCATTGGCACATTGCTCACGTCCTTTGGGACGATGCAGGCGTACGGGCAAACTAAAACAACTTACAAAGAAAAAGAGCTAGGCATACTTCCAGTACAACAAGAACAACCTGATTTAACTGGGCTTTGGTATCACATTAACGAGCGACAGATTCAGCGAGCTAACGAAGAATTTTCGCGTCTAAAAGCCCGTTACCCTGGTTGGAAGGTACCGAAAGAAGTCGAAGCTGAGTTAGATAGAATTAATGGCCGAGTTAAAGACACTATTGAGCCGGTTGTTTCAGTACCGAGAGTTGATAAGTCAGATAAACCTGAGGCCGAGCCTACGCCCAATGATTCGCGCGAGACCTCCCAAAAGCAGGTTATCAAGCCAGCCTCAAAATCGCTTCCGCTAGAAAAGTTTGCACAATTAACCCCTAAAGCCCGAGCAAATGCATCAAAGCAAAAAGTAGAAACGCTTATTGCATTAAGCAATCAGTTAAAGCGTACTGACTTTTACTTGCTCATGGGGTGGACTGCTATCGACAAAGGCATGCTAGAGCTTGCTGGCCAGCAGTTCACTGAAGCCTTGGAGTTGGCTGTTCGAGATATTGATAAACAATCCGCACAGCAAGGTCTAAACAGCGTTACGGGTATTAAGCTCCAGCAGGCATTGTCACTGCGTGATACGACAACCTTGGCACAGTTATACAAATCTGACACCAGTGGCTACGCGAAAGAGGTGATACAAGGCGCGGCGTGGCAACAATACGATATAAAGAACTATGACTTTGCTGAAGCGCTGTTTAGTTTAGTAGAGGATAACGAAGGCAGGTATCTGACACTTAGCGCACAAAGCAGTGATATTGCCAAGCAAAACGCTTTCGACTTGGCATGCAGTATTGATACTGAGATTTTCATAAGGCGCTGTGCAGATCGCCTGGCTAGCCGACAGGCCCAGTTCTACGATACAAGGCATTACATAGAGAGTATTCACGCTGGCGAAGCTCTTGAACGCTTGCGGCCTTTAAGCATAGACGAACGTGCGTTGATTGGTTGGGCCGCAAAAGAAATACAAGACATTTCCACCGCCACGGCGGCGTTCGAGCAAGTGCTATCGACAACGCCAACCGACACGATTATTGCGAATGAATTGGTTTCATTGAATCAAAGCAATGCGGCTACATTAAATCGCTTGGCCTTAAAATACGGCGCAGTAAAAAGCATTTTGCAAGCGCGTAATATACGAAATGCGTGGCCTAGGAAACAATTTTGGTTAGCTTATCAAAACGAAGACCAACAAGCGGTTACCGCACAAACTAAAGATGGCCTAAGTGCAGTCTACGGGATTAATACCCGCAGTCGAAGTGGTGATGAGGGGCTTGGTAACTTTGATGTGTTGTCACAATACATCGGCATTGGCAGCGGTTTTAAAAACTGGCTTTGGCAAGTTTCATTAGATTATAAGCAGTTCTACAGTGGTTCTCCTCAGGTTGGTGATTGGTTCGGTGACAGGCAATTGGAAAGTACATCTCTGGGCATAAGCGGTTTCGAAGACACTGGTGTTCGGGCTGAAGCCTATTATCAAGCGCCAGACTTCAACTTTTACGCGAATTTGGAATATGCCATGTTCGAGCAACCCATTGATGCTAAAGTAACCGGGCAAATCTCGGCGACGAAGTTCTTAGCAAATACTACCGTTGCGGCCACGCTATTTAGAAAAGCGAAAGAAGACAGTCTATTAAGTCAGACCGGAACTTTTTATGCCAACCGAGAGCAGCCTTGGGGCTATGTGATAGAAAATGGTATTCGTGGATTAGTTGCCCATTCCATTGCTGATAATATGTCGGTTGCAGGAACTGCGCAGATAAGCCGATTAGAAGGCGAACTCGTTGCTGATAATAGCGCGCTATCACTTCGTGGTGACGTAACTTACGACATAGCGAGTCTCGTATCTCCACGCCTCGATTATTGGCGTGTAGGACCGTTCTTAAGCTATACGAGCTATGACAAAAACTTAAGTGGTTTTACAGTAGGCAACGGGGGCTACTTTAGTCCGAGTCAGTTTGTCAGTATTGGCGGCTATTCTGAACTGCTAACCCTAGAGGCACTCAACTGGCAGGTTAAACTGCGTAGTTCACTGGCGCTTTCTCGTGTTAAACAAGACGGTGATCTGCGCTTTCCGATTGGACAAGCGCACTCTAGTGTAGAAGAAGGCGTTTCTCTTGGAGAAAGCACAGACACAGGTTTAAGCGGCAATTTTATGGCGGAAGGTCAATATCGTATTGACCGCAATTGGATTGTGGCTGGGTATATTGGAAAAGCGTTTGCGGTCGAATATCAAGCGTTTGAAGCGGGTATTCAAATAAGATGGCGAGAAGGGCAGGGTAATGGTGTAACAAGTGATGAGCTTTTGCTGTCTTCACCAAGATTAAGCGGCTTTGCTTTGTAAAGCCGCTTTCATCAAAGACCGAGCTATCCTTATTTAGACCTTGCTAACTTGTCGACGCCTAGCCAACATGAAGCATCCTGCGCCAAATAAAAGGGCGATTGAAGCGGGCTCACTGACGTTAATAGCGCCAAACTGGTAGTTATTAATTTGGCCTGTTGGCGCGTTGTAGGTTTCGCCTTGGTCATTAACTAATTCCACAAGCGGAGTGACCAAACTATTGGCAATCACATTGCCATCTACGTGACCATTATAAAAGCTTAGCTCAGCATATGGCGCCAAGACGCTGCCTTTTACGCCAACACTGTGAAGAGTTAAATCTTCAGCATCAACAAAATTAAACAAAATATTGTTAGTGTAAAGCCCATCGTGACGTTGGCCTATGTTGTTATCGTTGTCTCTATACTGGCCAGTTTCTGTAAAATATTCGTTTTCCTGCGTAAATGCAGTATTGAAGAAGCCTGTATTAAACAGCTCTACCGAATCGCCATACACATTGATAATGTTGTAGCTGGTGGTAGAGAAATCGTAAACAATGTCTTTGTCGGCAGCACTGAACCAGTCAGAACTAATTGAATAGATATTCACATCGTCGGAGCCAGAAAATACGATGGTGTCGAGAGTATCGATATTACTGTCATTACAAGTAACTAACGCATTTGGATCTGAAGCGTCGGTACAGGTCAGTGTTGTTGTTCCATTTACGCTCATCGAAGCAAAGTCTTGAGACTGCGCCGTTACTTCAGTAGCGATGGAATTAAAATCGAGGTTGTCGACGTTTACTGTATTACTGGAAGACTGCACAGCGCTCCCCGTATAGCCAGCATTATCCACGGTAAGCGTTGTACCGTATGTTATGGAGCCATTTACACCCGCTTCACGGATGGTAACGGCTTGCTCAGACTGGATATCACCGTTATTAACGCCTGCCTTCTCTAATGTCACGTCACCTTCACTGAATATACCGCCGTTTTCCACACTACCGTAGGTTACGTTGGTAGTATTGCCACTGTTTATCGCTTTATCGAACATTACGCTATTAGCGGTAACCATCCCTGAAACTGTGGTTTGTCCTGCGTGAACATGGCCTCGGGTGTAAGTAAGATCGCCACCTACATAGAGCGCACTAGAGGAAAGATCGGTAGGGAGTAGAAGACCTACATCAAAGTCTTCAACCGTTAGGTTTCCACCTACGGCTAACGAGCCTTCAACGTCAGAACGCTCACCCTCGTAATCTTCAAAGATGAAAGCGTTGTAGTTAAACGCTTCGCTTAATTCAATTTTTGCTGCAGACACCTGGGGTGCTGACATTACCGCTGCAACTACAGCAGTGTAAATAAGTTTTTTGTGCATAATGGCTCCAGTGACATCAGAGTCTGGAACCGAGTTTCAACATGGTTTATCCAGACACACCGAATGGTACGATCTGAACAAAATTCGTGCGATAGCACAAGAGATACTTTGGTATAAGAGAGGATACGAAAAAGCCACCCGAAGGTGGCTTTTACTTAATTTGTTTTTGATTAATAAAGCGTTTTAGCTGCTCTTTTTAACCAAAACAGATACTTTGTCGATACCAGCAATTTTAACTTGGTTCATTACTTCAACTACTGTGCCGTGCTCGCTGTCTTCGTGAGCCTGGATAGCAGCAGAATCAGTGTTGTTTTCTGCTAGGTATGTTTGCGTGTTCGCAACCACACGACGAATATCAACCTCACGGCCACCCATCATGATAGTGCCATCAGCATCAATACGGATAGAAAGCGCTTTAGAAGGCTTGTCGTTTTTCGCTTGATTATCTTCTGGACGGTTTACGTCTAAACCTTTCTCTTTCACGAACGAGGTCGTTACGATGAAGAAAATCAACATGATGAACACGATGTCCAACATGGGGGTCATATCAATCTGAGCCTCGTCTTCAGCCGAGGTATGCTTCTTTCTTTTCATCTCGTCTTCTTTCTTCTGTTACGTTCGAGCCATTTAGTATACTGCTTGTTACAAAAATATACAGACTTTTGTATAAAAACAGTGTGCTCATTAACACTTGTTGTTGAAAAAATACTCAATTTCACGGTGGTAAAACAACAAATTAGGGTTGTTTGCGTGAAATAGCGACACCTAATTGGTAAAAATACAACATCAATGCCTGATTGAGTGATGTACGCAAGTTACCATGAGGGTAAATGCCAAGTCTAGCTTCCGTTGACTTTTTTGTGCCTTGCACTAAGAACGCATTTTTGATTTCGTGATCTTGAATGCAGGCTTCAAATGCGCGGGCGGCCATCTCCTGAGGCATAGCATAATAATACATTTTTAGCGCGCGATCAGCTTCTACGGATCGCACAAAGTATTCATTTGGCCTTTTTTGATCATTTAAAAACAATAACGAGAAACAATCGCTCAATTTTTGATTCAAAGGGTGCTCGTTCATTGGCGCATTATCCAGCCAAGCCTGTGTGGCGAAACTTCCGGCGGCAACGCCGTCGAACATACGAGGGGCAATGTAGTGATCAAAGGCGTGGAACCACTCGTGGGCTAGGGCCCCAGCTCCCGCGTGTTTTGCTAGCGCTAGCTGTCTTTTCGCACTGTTGTAGTGGGCGCTACTGTGCTTTTGCCCGCCGCTGCCAAAAGCAAGGGACAGAGAGCCGTTTAAAGACAGCACTTGCTCATTGATATTTAGGATCGCAACCAGATCGTACAGCGCATCAAAAAATAAATTGGCAGCGATCTGTTGTTCTTCCGCAGTCACCCATCTGCCAACCGTGATCGTAGCGAAATTAAACAGTTTGCGAATATCTTGAAAAGACACGTCAGCACCGTCCCGGTGGCTCGGGCCGTTGCGATAGAACTGCTGATGTAAACGGCCTTTATTTTCCAATGCTTATATCCACTTGCATTAGGTGTTTATGCCATCGAGACCAGTAGTTGCTCACACCAAGATTCAATACGGGCATCGGTTTTGTCATATTGATTTTCATCGTCAAGAGAAAGGCCGACAAACTGTGTTTTATCTTCGGTTAAGGCTTTAGAGGCGGTAAACTCGTAGCCTTCGTTAGGCCAGTACCCCACAATATTACAACCCGAAGGCATTATTGCATCGTGAAGCATGCCCAATGCATCTTGAAACCATTCGCCGTAACCTAGCTGATCGCCAAGGCCGAATAGCGCAATGGTTTTACCGGCTAAATCTAAGCCGTGCACGTCTTCCCAGTGAGACTCCCAATCTTCTTGAAGCTCGCCAAAATCCCAAGTAGATATACCAAATATAATGATGTCGTATTCGGCTGTGCGCGTCAGATTTACATCTTTAATGTTGTGAAGATCAACAATGTCTTCGTCAAAAAGGCTATTGAGCTGCGCTTGGATTTTTTCTGCCGCCATTTCGGTATAGCAGGTTGTTGAGCCGTAAAATAATCCGATGGACAGTGCGCTATCACTCATTAGATACCTCTTTTGAACTAATCGTCTTTAGAAGCTGGGAATTCTACCTCTTTACCGTTGCTCAACAAAGCTTTGCACTGAACATCGGCGTTTTTCTGTGAAATTTTTAATACACCGATAGCACAACCGTTGAATAATTCGCCATAACCCAAGCTTGGTTCTCTCGCTTTTACCGACATGTTTCGGCGTCTTGTGAAAAGGTTTAAGGGAGACTTGGAGCGATACAGTACCCGGTTCAATCTATCTAGCCACTTAATTAGCCCATCTGGGAACGCGTTTTTCAATCCGCTGCAGGTGAACTGAGTGATATGGGGGCTGTTTCGCCTAAAGCGTAGACGTACATCGTATACAAAGGAATAGTGCACATCGCCCGACAAAATAATGAACTCAGGCGGGGTTTTGTAGTGCCTGAAGATGTTTAACATAACGTTGGCAGTACCTTTATGTGCCATCCAGTTTTCAGCATCAACGGTGAGCGCTTTGCCAAAAAACGTAAATATTTTTTGAATGGCCTCAATAACTTTAACCCCATAGATGGGGGCAGCAGAGACAACAATGACAGATTCTTTGCCAATAATAGAATGCTGGAAATCACACAGCGCTTCCCAATCCATTAAACCCGACGGCTTGTTCATATTTGATTCACTGCGCCAGCGTTGTGTTCGCGTGTCCAATACTTCTATAGGAGGCGTGGTATCTAAGCGGTAATGCCACTTGTTAAAATCCAAAAGATTGTTTATAACCTCATCGTGTTCAGTGAAACCTATGTCACTTATCGATTCTTGTACTTTTGCGATCAGTGGCGCGACCTTTTTAGGTGCATTGCCCCAGCCTTGGCATAGTAAGTAGCCAATAAGTGCATTGCCGATCATACGTTTCGATAAGGGATTGCTATAAACTTCTTGCTCCCAACCCCGCGTTAAGTTCCAGTCGTCGGTGACATCGTGATCGTCAAAGATCATGTAGGTAGGAATGTGCGCTAGTGCTCGGCGTACCTGTGGTAATTGTTTAACGAACCCGGCAAGCGCGTCATTCTCTTTATCGAAAATGTTCGAATACTTTTCTGGAATACCCTCTTTATTTATAGTGACATCAGCCCACAGCGTATCGGACCACACCAGCAAATACATAGCGATGATCTCTGCACTGCCAATTAAATGGTTTTGTGCATTTACCGACGTAAACACAGGCTTTTTCTTAGCACCAAAGAATATTGAAGACAGTACCGTATTGGTCGCTATTTGCGGCAGAAGCTGTTCACGTTCATAAAACCCAAACTCATGGGTTGCGAGTTCACTAGTGTTGCTTACCACTGCGCCCTCAAGCCCCTCGTGGTAAAGGCCTAAACGCTCTATCACACTGTGAATAGCTTTAAGCATTGGCCCAGCGACATCATCTGCGTAAATTTGATCTCCCGTCATCAATAAAAGATCGGGAAAGCCCTTGTTTTTTTCAAACGCATTTTTATGAAGAACGTCAACCTGCGCCAGCGCATCATCATTGTCAAAGTGGGGTTTGCGGCAAGAGCCATGCAAAATGGTTTCGGGTGTTTCTGTGTAGTGAAAGCTTGGCGAAGATTGACCATTGTAGAGTATTGCGCGCTGTTCTTTTTCCCATCTGGCTTGGGCAGATGGATCGTCAAAAAACAGTTGATAGCTAATTCGCGCTCTGTCTTTAAAAGTCTCAGCCGCATAAAAAGAGATGACATGGATAAAAGCACAAGAGCCTACGCGTACAGTTTCACTCCGGCACTCACCTGATATTGCCTGGTCACAGACCGACAGTTTTAATAGTGGTGCTTCGGCGTTACAGGTGACTACCCATATATGGCTTTCAGTAGGCGTCACTTTTCTAACTATTGGCCCTGCTATGACTTGGGGCAAGTGCTGCGTAGGAATGACTTTCTCCTTCAATACTCGATTTACTAGCTAAAACTTTTTTTGCCCCTACATTGAGGCGCTTTACGATCTTGATTGTCTTTTACACACCACAAACGCATTGGTATGTAAATAATCGCTATAACCTTACTCTTTTTTGTGCGTAAACGGTATGCTCGATATACTCCCTTACAATTTTTTCAGTTTTTGCTTTTGCTCTCGCTCTAGTGAGTCGGAAGAGGACTTCATATTATGCTTAAATATTTATCCGCCACTGTCTTAATCGCGATGCTGGTCACTGCATGCAGCGAGCCCAAAGATGTCATTATTAGTCCAGAACCTACCGATTTGACAGAAACAACGGTAGGGAACTGGATTCTTGATGACTCTGGAAAAGTCATGTTCGACCCACAAACTTCTGGGCTAGTCGTGTTGGACGGAGAGCTTGTTACCATTGCAGATGCAAGCGCAGATGTTACTCAGCAGTTGAAGTTACACAGTATTTCTCCAGACACGGCAACGCTAAGTGCGTCTAGTGAGCGCTTTTCGTTTTCAAGGAATGTGCGCCGAAGCTGCTTCTATAACTACTTAAGCGAGCAACCAGATTTAGAAGCGTTAGCGGTAGACCCAAGAGATGCTAATGTCATTTATACGGTCACAGAAGATGCAACCCGTACAGGCGCCTTAAGCCCCCGTTGTGAAACCAAGTACGAAGATACAGGCTCTACAGACTACCCAACCCTGTTGATTAAACTAACGCGAAAGGACAATGGCGCAGTTGAAATGTCAGATGTGCGTCCGCTCCAGTTTCCTACTGTTTTGGAAGTAGGGAATTTTCCAAATGACGGTATTGAAGGCCTGACTATGTCAGAAGACGGTACTTTGTATTTGGCATTAGAAAAAGATAAGGCGGGGCAACCGAGAATTTTCACATTGTCTATTGATCAAAACTTTTTCTCTTCGAGCGATTTTGCCAGTGTGAGCGAACCGAACCTTCAGCTTCCTTCGTTTACCTCGGGTAATCACCCCATAAATGGCTTGGCTTTATATACGCATTCAACAGGCGAGTCTTATTTGTTTGGCGCGGCTAGAAATGACAATGAGCTATGGATCATTGATACCAGCGGTAGCAAGCCGACGAAGCGGATTACCATTATTTTTGACGTTGCCGGCGACCAAAATTGCAAACAATACACAATGGACAATTCATCAATGGAGGGGTTAGTCACTATTGATAACACACTATGGATCATCAACGATCCGTGGGAAAAAAATTACATGAAAAACGCGACTTGTGAAGCGCATAAAACGCGTTATGAAGATTTAGCGCCGTTGCTGTTTTCGATAGAAATCAATGATGTTTGGTTTGATTAGCGTTTATCTACTTACGATGTTCTTAAAATTGAAAAAGGGTTGCTACTAGGCAACCCTTTCGTTTTTAGCCAACCTGTAAAACGCCGCTAATAAAGCTTATTTTACTTATGCATCGCTGCGAAGGCGAGAAGCAAAAGTCTTTTTGAACTTTGCAAGCTTAGGTGCAACCACCATAGAACAATACTGGTTCTGCGGATTATTTTTGAAATAATCCTGATGATAGTCTTCGGCGTCATAGTAGTTATTCACAGCGACTACTTCAGTGACTACCGGGTCAGGCCAGATTTCTTCCTCTGTGATTTGTGCAATAATTTTTTCAGCTTCCGCTTTTTGTGCATCATCATGATAGAAGATTGCGCTGCGATACTGTGTACCCACATCGTTACCCTGTCTATTTAGCTGAGTAGGGTTATGTAGCGCGAAGAAAATCTCTAGAATTTCACGGTAGCTGATGTTGTCTGCATCAAACGTTACTTGTACAACTTCTGCATGGCCAGTGCTTCCTGTACATACCTCTTCATAGGTCGGATCGGCTTTTTCACCACCTGCATAGCCAGAAATTGCTTTTTCTACGCCTTCGACAGTATTAAATGCAGATTCGATACACCAAAAGCATCCGCCTGCTAACGTGGCCACTTGTAAATTTGCCATAATAAAACCTCTCATAATCTTTGCTTGTAGTGTGGGTGCGGGTAAGTCACAACACAAGTCATCCAAGCGTGTTTTTTTATCGTATAAACGAATATTAAATAAGAATAACGTGCGACGGCTTAAAACGGTCTTAAACTGATTACAACAAGAGCGCGGTTAGCGCGTGGCAAACGCGATGTATTCTTTATTTTTCCATGTTTGCATGGGCGAAATCGTCTTTTAAGCGATAAGCGCCTTATGTGGCAGAGGTAGGTAGAAGTGATTATTTTTTATGATGGTTATTGCCCCTTGTGCATAGCCGAAATGCGTCATTTACGCAAAAGAGACAAGCATAACAAACTCACCTTGGTCGACATTCAGGCACCTGATTTTGCAAGTCGTTACCCGGCCATGAATTGGCATGCACTTAATGCAAGAATTCATGGGCTTCGCGAAGATGGTACCCTAATTACTGGGCTTGATGTTACCCATGAAGCGTGGAAAGCAGTAGGTATGGGCTGGATTTATGCTCCGCTTCGCTGGCCCGTTATTCGTTATGCCGCCGATGCTTTCTACAATGTATTCGCAAAACATAGATATACCATTTCTTACCTTTTAACGGGAAAAAAACGCCAGTGCGATCGCTGTGTACCGGGAGAGCCGAATGGAAAATAACGTACTTATAGTGGGCGCATCTGGCGGTATAGCGTCTGCGCTTATCGAACAATATCGTAGTGCAGGCGCAAAGGTGTTTGCAGTAAGTCGTGCAGCTGCAACTGAAAGTAACAACCTAGAAAATGTTTCGTATCATCAAATTTCTGAACAGGATGATAAGCATATCAGCGGTTTTGTAAAACAACTCGCTGAACAAGACGTTGTGTTAAATACGGTAGTAATAACAACCGGTTTTTTGCATAACGAAAGCGAAGGTATTCACCCCGAAAAACGTTTAGAAGAGGTCAGCGAGGAAGCCCTGACTGCGTACTTCGCGACAAACAGCATTATTCCCTCCATATGGCTTAAGCATTTAGTCAACGTTATGAGTAAAGAAGGGGCCACCCTTGTTTGTCTAAGCGCGAGAGTAGGGAGCATATCAGACAACGGGCTTGGCGGATGGTATGGCTACCGTGCATCGAAAGCCGCGCTCAATATGTTTGTCAAAACAGCGTCGGTAGAGTACAAACGTAGATTAAAGGATGTCATGCTGGTTTGTTACCACCCAGGTACCGTTGATACAGGATTATCGAAGCCTTTTCAAAAGAATGTCGCCGCCAAAAAACTCTTTATGCCTGAGTTCACCGCAAAACAGCTTATTCACCATCTTTCAGTGCTTGATCGGAACCAAGCTTGCCATTTTATCGACTGGAATGGCGAAGTGGTAACTTGGTGATACGGTCTATCATCATTTCAGCAAGTTCAACATCAAGACTTTTTATTTCACTGCTGTTACCATGCTATTTTGGGAATGGTGCAGCGTATTGATACGCCCATAGAGGTAGCAATACAACGCGTTGACGCCACACGTGAGTCATAACAATAAACGCCATCCTAATAATAAATAATACCAGTTCGCGCGGCTTGATTCCGACAAGGTCCAAGTACGAACAACAAGTACAAATTGTGAATGCAAAAAAGTGTTTGTTCTATCCAAAACTGATTTGTATGCCACAGGGCGTAACAAGCGAACTGCTATAACAATAACTCAACAAGAGGAAGGGATATGAGCGGGGCCAGAGAACAGTTCGGATCGCGCATAGGTTTTATATTGGCTGCTGCAGGCTCTGCAGTGGGCATTGGTAATTTGGTGGGTTTCCCAGTCGGTGCAGCTAAGAACGGTGGTGGGGCATTCCTTTTAATGTACGCCATTTTTGTTTTTGCCATTTGTTTACCGGTGATGTTGGCAGAGATGTCAGTGGGTCGCCATGCTAAAAAAGACCCGTTAGGTGCATACAGCGCTATCAGTGGTAACGAAAAGAGGTGGAAACTTGCAGGCTGGCTCGCGATTGCCACGCCGTTTATGATTGCCGTTTTCTACATGGTTATTACTGTGTGGCTTTTTGGCTATTTATTCGAGGCAGTAAGTGGAAACTTAGACAAACTCGCCGACCCCGAAACTTTTGGGGTGTTTATTAATTCAGAGTCTATTTTTGTCTACATGGCTGCTGTTGTTGGAGTGGTTTACCTTATCCTTCAAGGCGGTGTAAAAGAAGGCATAGAAAAAGCGGCGAAGCTGCTTATGCCAGCACTTTTCGTAATGCTTATCGGGCTTGTGATCTTCGTACTAACCCGTGAAAACGCAATGGCAGGCGTAGAATTTTATATTGTTCCTGATTTTTCAAAAATCACGGCGGAAGTGGTCAATGGTGCGCTATCCCAAGCCTTTTTCTCACTGTCGTTGGGTATGGGGATTCTTATTACCTACGGTAGTTATATCGACAAACGTGCGGATGTACCGAGCGCTGCGAAGCTAGTGGCATTAACTGACACTGCTGTAGCTTTTACCGCAGGTTTAATGATTCTTCCTGCCATATTCTCTTTCAACCCAGATATCAACCCTGATGAGCTAAGTGAATCGTCTGTAGGTATGATTTTTACTTATCTGCCTAGTATCTTCCTAGCGCTCCAAGACTCCATTGGCTATATGGGCGCTTCGATTGTCGCGAGCCTGTTTTTCCTACTCGTGTTCTTTGCGGCAATTACGTCGCTAGTGTCTATTTTTGAAGTACCAGTAGCGGCACTAATGGACGAAAAAGGCGTTAGCCGTAAATGGGCGCTAGGCTCTCTAGGTAGCATTATGATTGTGCTGGCAATTCTAAGTGCATTGTCGTTTGGTAAAGTTGATATGCTAACATCGTTTATGCATTACGCTGGCGCAGACAAGTCGCTGTTTGACGTAATTTACGATGTATTCTACGACACTATTTTGCCGTTAAACGGCTTGCTAATTTGCTTGTTCGTTATTTATCGTTGGAAGAGTGCTAATTTTAATGCTTCTTTGGAAGAAGGCAGCAGCGGCTATAAAGGCAGCTGGTTTGAAAAGTATGTGGATGTTTCGTTGAAAACCTTTATTCCGCTAATTCTACTTGTGATTTTTGTAAACACGGTGGCGTTGAAATACTTCGGATATAACTTTTTCGGTTAATAAGCCCTATCAACAATAATCACTGTGTTTATAACAAAATAACAGTAAACTAAATTGGATAAACGGCAAGCGCAGGCTTGCCGTTTTTGTTTCTTGGAACCTGTTGTCTATCAACTTACATTGCTTTGGTGACTGGTTCATTAGCACACCTTTGTAACTTTACCAAAGCCTACTCTAGCGGCGTTAAATTAATGCTGACCGAAATGAGCATAAGCCTTAAAACATGCTATAGGGGTCACCATAGATAGGCGTAATGTTAAGCCTGTTCCAACATTGCGCGGCGTCGATAACCTTGCCGGCAGGCTGAGCTTCTGTATTAGAAAAGTGGGGGGCGTCTATGTCCATTGCGTTCGCAGCATCTACATAATAAATACCGCGCTTAGGGTGAGATAAGCAGCAAAGGTGTATAACGTCATTTAGCGGCTTGCCGCAAATAATCGAGGTTAACGCAGACACAATGTCGTGCACATGGACAAGGTTAATTCGTTTATTTCCTGCATCCAACTGTCTTCCACTTAACGAACGAGCTGGGTGACGATCTGGCCCTACTAACCCCGCTAAGCGAACAATACTGATATTAGTTTGGTCTCGCTTAGACATTAAATGGTTTTCAATAGTCACGTGGGCTTTGGCCGACGCAGTTTGTGGGTTCGTGTCACTTTGTACCGTAAGGACGTTATTCGTGTCATCGCCATAAACCGATGTGGTACTGATAAAAACAATGTGTGCGACGCCTGCGCTTAGTGCAGCATCAATAAGTCGCAGCATATTGTCAGTGAATGATTCGAGGTTGGTGTTTCTTCTACCAGGGGGAATATTCAACAATAACGTCGCGTTTGGTAGATGGCTACATAGTACTGATGTATCATCGCCTAATGCATATTCAATAGCGGTGACACCTTGTTCCTTTAACGCGCGACGTTTCTGTTGGCATCGAGTAGTGCCAATAATATTGACTTTACCTGACAGTGCTTTGCCTACATAGCCGGCTAACCAGCCATAGCCACTAATTACTACATTCTGAGTCATCGATTAAATTCCCCTTTGTTTAGGGCTTAAGAGTACATCAATCGGGGGACGGATGTCGTCAATACGCCTACCATTAACTGAAAAAGCAGAAATCTGAGTGAGGTGAAGTATTAAAAAGTTAGATAGCGACCGGTATGAAAACTAAAAACCGACTGTTTTTTCAGTCGGTTTTCAAAGTAAGTGATATAGAAAGGTAAGTAGTTTGTTGTAGCGGGTTTAGTTCGCTAAATTACCCAACTACATTTTCATTTCGCCATTGTGCTCGTTGTGACCATGGTTGTCGCTGGGGTCAATATCCAGCAGGTTTAAGTCATCAAGCCCTGAAATAGATGCCTGCATTTGACCTTCGGCATGGTCGGCTTTTTTTAGTACTTTACACAAAGCTTCGCCTTTTTCTTCCAGCGAAGCCGCTTGGCTTTCTAAACGGTATTCTAAATCTTCGCCCCAGCGCTCCATTTTTTGTTCAAATTCAGACATATCTCCGCCTTCCCACAGCATTTGTGTGCCAACCGCGATAAGAATCCTACCCATGGATTCACTGATTAAAGACTCAATTTGCGTCTCGAATTCTTGTTCCCAGCTTTCGTCAAACCAACCTGGCTCGTCGAACTTCGTAGAATCTACGCGGATATTGCCCGCGTCATCATAAAATGAGGTGTTTAATTTAGTCTCGAGTGAGTCGAACAATTCATTGAAATCATCACCCATTTGATCGCCGCCTAACAGTTCAGTAAACACTTCTGTTACTGCTACGTTGGCAATTTGCAAGCCTTCACTGGCAATAGTAAGGGTCATAGGAATAGCGATATCAATGTTATTGTAATATTCACTTACCCAACGTTGCTGATCGCTGTTTAGCGAAACTGGCTCACCGTTGATGGTCATATTGTGCTGAGCATCAATTGTCATTACCGAACCATTGTCCATCTGAACCGTAAGGTCGCCTTGGTAATACTGAATGTGCCCATCAAGCTCCATGTCACAGCTATTGTTCTGAAAGCTGGTGTTATGCGCAAATGCGTGGCCGCTCATCAAAGCACTGGTAACGGCAACAGAAAGTAATAGTTTGTTAGACATTGTTCATTCCTTAATTTACATGTGACGCATTCACCTTATTCAGGGGGCTGCAATGGGTTGTAGAGTCACTATCAAATAAACACTAGCGTTATTCGCTGGTATGTGAGTAATAGAGCAATGGTCTTGCCAAAATTTAAAGTTTATATTTTTCAGTTGGTTAGCTTATTCATCCAGTTCTTCAGGTCGATTTTCGATTCACTATTTAGTGAAATTGCTAACTAATTAGTAGTTTTGACTAAGATCAATTAATACCAATAGCGATAGATTTAAGCCAATCCAAGCATGGTTAAATCTTATTTATTGGTGCATAATACCGCCAATATTTTTAAGGGGTTATCACAATGGCTGATTGGATTAATGCAATTATGTTTGGTGTTGCGCTAATTGCCTTTACGCTAGGGCTAAGCAGCATCGTTATGGGCTTTATGACTGCTAAAGCAGGTGCTGAAGGTATGCAGGAAAAAATCGAGTACGGTTTTTTTGGCGTTACTGGTTTAGTACTTTGCTTGCTGATGGCCTACGCACTGGCTTAAGCGTTAAGCATTATGAAAAAACCGGCTATTACAGCCGGTTTTTTTTCGCCTTTAAAAAAATACTGATATCAGTTTCACTGGCGGTTGCTTTGGCGATTGAACTCGCTTTTGCTCTAACCTTCTTCAGGCGCACTATCTCTTTTGTCATCAATACGGTGTTCAGCAGACTTCTGTCGGACATTGTGTTCGTCAATGTTGTTAAACGCACTATGTTCCCGATGTGCAAGCAAGGATAAATGCCCATCACGCTGATAAGCGCGTAAATCGAACAGGTCTAGCATAGCCATAACATGGTCAAAAATATCAGCCTGCACTTTCTCGTATTTAACCCACTCTTTTTGAACACTAAAGCAGTAAACCTCTAAAGGTAATCCAAGTTCATTAGGCGGTAACTGTCTAACCATTAGGGTCAGTTCTTGATTAATGTTTGGGTGTTTACGTAAGTAAGCTTCTAAATAGGCTCTAAAGGTACCGATGTTGGTAAGGCGGCGGTTGTTTAACAGGTCTGATTCATCAATGGAATAATCGCGATGATAGGCGCGAAGTTCATTTTTCTTTTTGTCGATATAATCGTTGATATAGCGAATTTTCGAGAAGCGTTCTAGCATGTCGTTGTCGCAAAGCTTGATAGAGTGCACATCGATATATATTGCGCGCTTAATCCTACGCCCACCAGACTCCTGCATGCCCCGCCAATTTTTAACCGCTTCAGTGGTAAGGCTATAGGTCGGCAACGTTGAAATAGTCTTATCCCAGTTTTGGACTTTAACGTTGGTCAGACCTATCTCAAGTATTTCCCCATCTACTTCATACTTAGGCATGGCAATCCAGTCGCCTGTATTAAACATGCGGTTGGCGGCAATTTGAATACCGGCGACAAAGCCTAAAATGGTGTCTCTGAATATTAATAGCAGCACAGCTGCAATGGCTGTTAAGCCAGACACGATAAGCAGCGGGCTTCTATCTACAATTAACGAAATACTAAGTAGTATAGTAATAATAGCGAAGGCAAGTTTCGTTACCTGAATGAAGCCTGTAATAGGGGCGCGTCGCGATAAGGCTGACGCATTGTAGACATCTTCTACCGTACTTAGCATGGCATACAAAGCTAATAGCCCACTATACAACATATACAGTTGAGCACTCTTTATCATCATTCCGTGTATGACAGCTTCTTCGTCAATGAGAACGGGGGTGGTAACGTAAATAAAGAGCGCCGGAAAGAGATGCATTAAGCGTCTAAAGAAGCCGTGTTCTTGTAGTGCGTTATCCCACTTATTATTCGACTTATATACCCAGTTGGCAATTTGAGGGCGCACTAGTAGCCGTGCAACCACATAGATCAGGACTGCTATAAATAGTATAGAGCCTAGAGCAAGCAAATTATAAAGCGGATCTTCAGTGGTTAAATTAGGAAAAACGTCTTTAACCAAATGAATGAAATGATCGCGTACTGAAGCACTGACTTCCATTATTTACGACTCCAACAGTTTCTTTATACGGTTGTCTTTATTTTCCCACAGACCATTTAACCAGTTTTGGAAATAAAGACGAAACTCAGACTCAGTGCGTTCTGATTCTTGTTGTAGCTCTGGTACAGGAGTAACGTTTACGTCGATAACAATTTTTGTCATCTGACCGCTTAGCATTGCCATCATGGGATGACGTTTATTTTCTGGGTAAAGTAACGAGATATCTAGCACGTTAGTGAATAGCTCGCCCATAGCTGAAAGCGTGAAAGAAACCCCTCCAGCTTTTGGTGGTAGCAGGTTTACGTAAGGGCTTTGCTTAGACAAGTGCTTTTGGGTTGTAAAACGCGTTCCTTCCACAAAGTTGATAACGGTAGTAGGAACCGTTCTAAACTTTTCACAATACGCTTTAGTGGTTTCTAAGTCCTTGCCTTTCTTGTCCGGATTTTTTTCTAAATATGCGCGGGTGTATCTATGCATGAAAGGCATATCTAGCGCCCAAGCGCCTAATCCCACAAAGGGTAACCAGATGAGTTCTTTTTTAAGAAAGAACTTGGGCGCGGGAATGCGGTGTGTAGCAAATTCAATAAGCAGTATAATATCTAAATAACTCAGATGATTAGCGATAATTAGATACCAACTGTTTTTTGAAAGCTCACCGTGAACCGAACACTCAATATCAACCTTATTGAATAGCCTTATCAACAACACACTAATACGCCCAAAGCTAAACATTAGGGCATGCATAACCTTGTTCCAGGCAGTTCTAATTCTTCCATTTGGTAACAGCAGTTTTACCAAGCCAAGTAGAATAATTAGTCCGCCCCATAGCGCGAGGTTGAGAATTTGCAGCGTGGTGTGCAAAACAAAAATAAAAGGCGCAAGTACTACACGGATCATAATGGTTTCTGAGTTGCGTTAAGTGAATCTAAAAGTTGATCTTTGGTGTGCCATTGTTCATTAAGCCATGTTTGAAAACGGGCGCGAACTTGCGGATCGTCAAAGTAACTATCGCTAAATACGCCATTTTCCATAATGTCTTTAATAGGCATAACCTTTATATTTACGCGGATGTCGCGCACTTTTCCACTCACGAAGTCCCAAAAAGAAGGAACACCGTTAGGGTAGTCTATTGTCACATCTATCAATTTATGTAGCTGGTCGCCCATGGCCGATAAAACAAAGGCAATCCCGCCTGCTTTGGGCTTAAGAAGATGCTGAAAAGGCGAGTTCTGTCTATCGTGTTTTCCCTGTGTAAAGCGGGTGCCTTCTACAAAGTTCATGATGCTTACCGGCTTGTTACGAAACTTTTCACACGCTTTACGTGTAGTTTCCATGTCCTTTCCCTTAAGGTGTGGATTTTTAGCCAAGAACGACTTTGTATACCGCTGCATAAATGGGAAGTCGAGCGCCCACCAAGCAAGTCCAAGTATTGGCACATAGATCAGTTCTTTCTTGAGGAAAAACTTCAAAAAAGGAATCTTTCGATTAAATACACGTTGAAGAACTAGAATATCGACCCAAGATTGATGGTTAGCAACAACGAGATACCAATCATGTCGAGTGAGCTTTTCCAGCCCGTTTACTTGCCACTTGGTACGCCCACTGATGCGCTGATTAAGGTTATTTACGCCAATCCATGCAGTGGCGCAGGCATCGAGTAAATAAGAGATGAAGCGTCGCCAAGGGGCTATGGGTATCAATTTAAAAATCGCGAGTATGAATATAGGGGTTGACCACAGAACTGTATTCAAGAAATAGCAGATGACCGAAATAGTGCCAACAATATGATGCAACAGGGCTTTTACCATTGTACTTACCTCAAAAATTAGGCGCTTAGTGTAAACGAACTTGATCTAAAATCCGATAGAGCCTTTACTGATTCCACAATAAAGGTGCAATTTTATGAATTTAAGGAGCTGAAATGGAGCTTATTGGCGAAAATAAAGCATTCGGGGGGCAGCATTTGCGCTATACCCACAAAGCTGAAACCACACAATGCGACATGACTTTCGCAATTTTCCTTCCCCCATTCGCCTCGAAAGACAAACCGGTGCCGGTATTATATTGGCTATCGGGGTTAACCTGTACCGATCAAAACTTTATGCAGAAAGCGGGGGCGATGAAGCTTGCAGCAGAATTGGGTATGGCCATTGTTACACCTGATACTTCGCCACGTGGTGAAGGTGTCCCCGATGATAAAGAAGGGGCTTATGACTTCGGTCTAGGAGCGGGATTCTATGTAGACGCAACGCAAGCGCCGTGGGACCAACACTACAACATGTACAGCTACATCGTTGATGAATTGCCAGCGCTTATCGAAAGCGAATTTCCTGTAACTAAAGAGCGGGCGATTAGCGGACATTCTATGGGCGGGCACGGGGCGCTTGTTATCGGCATGCGTAACCCCAATAAATTTGTATCGGTATCGGCATTTAGCCCTATCTCGAATCCATCAGATTGCCCATGGGGAGAAAAAGCACTAGGCGGATATCTAGGTGATGACAAGACAGCGTGGAAGGACTACGACGCATCTTTGCTGTTAGCAAGCAAAACTCATAGTGTGCCTTTGTTGGTTGAACAGGGTACAAAAGACGAGTTCTTGCACGAACAGTTGAAGCCTCAGTCTCTGGTTCATGCTGCTCAACAATCCGATACTCAACTTACACTTAATATGCATGAAGGTTACGATCATAGTTATTTCTTTATTGCATCGTTTATCGAAGAACATTTAGAGTTCCATGCAGGGCATATGGGCTTAATTTAAGCGTGTTCTCTTAAGGTAAGAAGTGCATTAAAAAGCCGGAACATGTTCCGGCTTTTTGTATCATTTTTCATGAAAGGCTGTAAATTACTTAAGCTTTCTTGCAAGTGAGATGAATTCATCAATTGCAACGGGTCGCTGATATAAATACCCTTGGCCGTATGCGCATTGGTGATTCTGTAAAAACTGCTGCTGTTGAGGCGTTTCAATGCCTTCAGCAATAATTTTGATATTTAGATTATTCGCAAGCCCTAGAATAGCCTGAACGATAGCTTGGTCGTCTGTGTTCTTCTCGAGTTCACTTACGAAAGAGCGGTCAATCTTAAGTTCATCAATAGGCAACTTTTTCAAATACACTAGCGAGCTAAAACCCGTACCAAAATCATCAATTGATACAGTGATACCCATAGCTCTAAGTTCATTGAGTAATATGGATACTGTCTCTAAGCTTTCAATGAATACGCTCTCTGTAAGTTCAATCGACAGGTTAGAACCGAAAAGCTGGTGGTCTTCCAGCGCGTTCTTGATTTGGTTTAGCAGCGCTAAATCTGATACCTGTCGGCCGGATATGTTGATAGCTAACCTGATATCTAGGTTAGATGCCTTTAGTGCCTCAATGGCGCCACATGCTTCATTAATAAGCCATTCGCCAAAGGGGAAAATGAGCTCACTTTTCTCTGCTAATGGTATAAAAACTTCCGGCGAAATAAACTTACCTTCTGATGTTATCCATCGGGTTAACGCTTCGCACTTAACAATTTTCCCAGTTGAGAGGTCAACAATAGGCTGTAGGAATAGCTTTAGCTCATTGTTTGCAATCGCTCGCCGTAGCTCTGATTCTAGTTCGGAAATAGCAATATGCTGGCTATGCAACTCGTCACTGTAAACTAGCGAGATATTTCTGCCCTGATATTTAGCGGCTTGAAGTGCGATATCTGCACATTGGAGTAATGTTTCTGCTGAAGAGCAATCTTCGGGAAAACTCGCTTCACCAATATTAATACCTAAATTGGGCTCGCTGCCGTTAAGCACGGTGTATGTCTTGGTTAGTTTGCTCACAAGCTGTTTGACGTACTCGGAACTACTTACATCTTTAAATGTATCTATTCGTTTTACGAGTGCGAATTCGTTACTGCCAATCCTTGCGATAAACCCGCTGTTACCAACAAAGGCCTGTAGTCGCAAAGCGAATGATTTTAAAATTTCATCGCCAGATTGGTAGCTCAGCGCCTCATTAATCTTTTTGAAGTCGCAGATATCAATAATAAACAGCTTAAAAGGGATGTCTTCCTGTACTAACCTTCTTACCGTATCCGTGAACAAATTACGATTGGCTACTTTTGTTAATGAATCCATGCCGCTGGCAGTAAGCACACTTTCTTCTTTATTATGTATGTGCGTGATGTCAGTAAACAAATAAACCCAATGCGTGAGTTCATCGCCATGCAATACAGGGTGGATAGTGACCTGAAGCCAAACCTTATAATCGTCTACTGGTTGCCAGTATATTTCCCCTTGCCACGGTGCCTTACGTTGCACTAATGCGGGTAGAAAAGTAGACGGCGCGTCGAGATCTTTAATTAGCTCCATGACACGTATAGAGCTTGGTGTAGTGCTATTACACAGCAAAAGCCGATGTGACGCTTTGTTGTCTAAAATTAATGCACCTTCATTATCTAAAATAACAACACCCGTTTCTAAATTATGGATAGCTTGCTGTATTGGCGGCACAAGCTTTTGTAGTCGAGTGTTTTTGCGCAGCACATTGTTCAGTCTATGCCTAATGTATTCGTGCTGCCCTACAATTTCATGGTGGCTTAATAGTAGCTCACGGGCTGCTTGAAGCGTCTGTTGTTTTTCATCAAATTGATCTTCAACGTTCTTAACTACAAGGTAGCGGGAGCCAGAACCGCTATTTATCGCTAAGGCTTCAAGACGCAAAAGCTGGTTTTCGTTTTGTTCGGTCCAAAAACCGGAAGATAGGGTAAATGAGGTTTCTCCTTTCCATACCTCATCGGCATCGAAAAAGAAATCATCTAAAAAGATAGATGGAATATGTTTCTTTTGCAGTTTATTGTTTTCATCAAGCGTGACAACATTCGATAACCATGGAATTTGTGGTGTTAAACACGTGATATCGTCTTCAGAGTTACATTTAAACAACGCGCAGTTAGTTATACCTAGAGCATTTAATAAATGGATATCCATGGCACTCTCCTACCAAAACGCAATTGTACTGAATAAGTTTTCTACATTTTCACCGGTTTTCGCACTTGTTTTAGTAAGTGAAGAAAATCTCTGTGCGTAATTATTCAGCTCTTCCTCACTCCAATGCCAGCTAGTGGGGAGGTCAGTTTTATTCACTACGAAAAAAGCGGGAATGTCGGGGTAGTGCTCTTGGGCAAGCTCGAGAATTTCTATACCCTCAAGTAAAGATTGGGAGCGAGTTTGATCAACCACAATAATATAAGCACTGGCACCGCGAAGGTAGCGGGGATTAAAGCCACAGTATCTATCGATACCCTCTAAATCCCAGAGTAGAAGCTGGACACCTCTTCCTTCTTTATTGACTTGTTTTTTGTCAATTTTTACGCCAATAGTTGTCTTGTACTTTTCGGAAAAAATACCTTCGACAAACTGCTTTACCAGGCTTGTTTTGCCAACACCAGTGGGCCCTAGAATACAAACTTTTTTCTGTATCACCGCAAAGCTTCCTTACTATTGCTCACTGGAAATTAAAACATTTAACATAACTGAACGCCCCATTGATGCCTTCTGCAATGGCAGCTCTCCTAAGCTTACGGGTATAAGAATATCACTTTCTACACCAAGTGAAATTAATGAATTCACAACATTCTCTGCTCGTTTTTGACTCAATGCGCGGTTGCGTTCGCTTGAGCCTGTATTGTCACTGGCACCCATCACAACAATACTCACCACAGTATTCGTCTCATCTGCAAGTATAAATAATTGTTTTATGTCGTTTGCCAGGGCTTCTAATTTTGCTAACTGTACTTCAGAAAGCGCTTCTTGGTTAGTAGCAAAAAGTACATTTTGTGAAGAAACTTTATTAACGAGACGGTTTAACGTTGCTTTTCGAAGCGCAGCATCATCAACGTTATAAGCCGGTTTTATGTTAAGGGCAGTAGTGTCTACATAAATCGACGATATACCTGGGATTGCATTTATTTGCTGAGTAAGGTCTATCGCCGTTGTGTTAAACACAGCTCCTGAAATCAGAAATCTGCGTTTTTCCTCTTTTTTTATAGTTATGTTTTCAAGTTCGTTAAGTGGGTATTGGTTAACGAGTGTTTCAAGTTTACGCTCTACCACACTTGGTTTTAAAGAGACAAAGGGCTCTTCAATTACCGTGACCTTTTCTGCATCGATTCCATTATCGCTAAACCATTGTTCTATGCTGGTGGAAACGGGATCGCGCAGTATTTTTGTATGTACATTGCCATTGGATATATAAGTATCGGTGACAATGACACCAGGAGGAGGCGTAAGTTCGTGTAGCTCGCTTTTTAAAATGCTCAGCGATAGTCGCATAAAGGATAGTACCGCTAATGCAGCGAATATGACTAAAAGCACTGCTGCGCCTATCAAACGTTTCGACTTTTTACCTTCGCCCTCTTTTCTTTCACTGACCAAACAATCCGCAAGGATAGTTTCGCAACCGTCAAAAGGGGCATTATCGCCTTCATAATTAACTAAAGGCTGTTGATAAAATTGATGAAAATCTTCTAAAGCCTGCTGAAGCTTTCCCCGAACCTCTGGAGGAATACTTCCTGTGACCGCTGCAACCAGTAATGCTTGAGGGCCAATTTTAATCAGCAGGGTAAAATCTTCTGTTTTTATCTCGCCTAGCTCGTTTTCAGACTCGGTCGCGGTGACGCCAAACGCATCTGCAACAAAATCATTGATAGCGACAAGCATAGACGAAATGAGATCCGCATCCTTTTCTTTATCTGGATCTGAAGAGATACTGTGAAGTAACGTGCCAGTTTCACGATGAATAACGAGTAGCTGTTGAACTTGATACTGGTAAATTTGCGAAGCGACATATTCAGAGTACTTAACACCAGCTTGCCATGCTTTAAAGCGCCAAGAAATACTTTTGGGGCTGAAGCTATTCTCGATTAACGCATTGGTTCGTTCGACAAACTCAACAAGAAATGAAGAAACGGCTTTTCTGACTAATGTACCGACTAACGGATAAAGCGTGCCGACAATCTTTTCGCTATTGGCTTCGATAGAGCGGTGCAGAGACTTTTCGACAAGAGGAACAAGAACTTTGTTAACCGAGCCATCCCTTGTTTCCCTTTCAAACAGCGCTTCAGAAACAACATTACTCACAAAACCCTTTGCGTCGCGATCAAGCTTCTGTTGAACGAATTTGTCATCTCGTCCAATAAGTAGCTCTCTGACTTTTTCAAGAGAGTTGTCCGGCAATTCAGAAGGCGGCACTTTGTCGCTCATTAATTAATGATCGGTAGCGAGGTTGGTTGCCATAGTTGAAAGTAAATTTGCCAGTGTTTTTCTGTCGGTTTTACTCTCTGAAAGCTCGCTGGTTACCTGCTGAAGCTTTTCTAACAACTCTTGATGACGCTTGCTAAACAAGTTGTCGAGCGACTCCAATTCTTTCACTACATGAGCTTCTAAGGCGTCGTTGTCGCTTTTCGCTGATGTTTCAGCAATTTCTAACTCGCTTTGAAGTTTGTCAGTTGTGTGTTGAAGCTGCTCTTGTACGTTACTGTTGTTGTCATTAGCACTGGCTAACTGATTGGAGAGCTCCGTGATCTGATCATCAATAAGTTTACGTATATCGTTGAACTGATTATCAAGATGTGTGTTTAATTTAGCAAAGCTATCATTGACTCGTGACTCAAGGGCAGAAAGATCTGCGCGGAAAGCACGGTTTGTTTGCCCAAATAATATTTCTCTAAGTTGAGCAAGTTCGTCTGCTGGTTGAGGAGCGTTCTGCGCTTCGTTAACGCTTTGCGCTTGCTGATCCTTCGGCTTCTTGTCCGCCATAAAATGTCTCCGGAAGGTGCAGTACTTATGCTTTTAATTGCGAGTAATCTGCGATCACATTTTTACTTGTGCTAATAATTACGGTTATTACTTTATACAATAGCCGCTAATCGCTAACTTTGAAATACGCTAAAAGCATAATAGTGGTAAATACCCAGATAAAAGCCAACGTAAAAAACGCAACTTTTTCAGCAGGTTGTTATTAGTAGGCTTTATTAAATGGTACGTAACGTACCATTTAATGAAGCGGGTTAAGCCGGTGACGTAGACTTTTACAATTGATGAGATGCTAAGGGTGTTAACTAATAAGGTTTCGTAGAAAGTGCTAACTCTATATCTAACTGATGCGGCAATCGCAAAACGTTAAACACATGCTGGGTTTCATCGAAAGTCACATAATTTCTTTTGCAAAACTCCTTTAACCATGAATACATCGGAAAGTATCCATGTTTTTGATAAAAAAGATTAGCGTTCTCGACAATGGCTTCTAAATAATTGAGCGGGGGTGTATATTTAAAGTGATATTGATGTAACACCTCGTCATTTATAAGAATAAAAGCGAAGTTCTGTTTATTAAATCGCTCTGCAAAGTCGGTATCTTCACCTCCATAACCTGTAAATTTTTCGTCAAAGCCACCAATGGCGTAAAAATCATCTTTACGCAGTGCGAATACAAGTGACCAAAACTTCTTGTGAGGCAAGGGCGTATTTGCTTCTAGCTTTGCCCGCTTAGGATGAGAAAGAGCGTCTTGTTCAATTTGGGGGTACAAGCCAGACAAAGGAATGTAAGGGAGGTATCTTGCATATGCAGAGGTAATCGTTTTGTCCCTGAGACCGGTTAGTAATCCCTCAAGAAGAGTAGGACTACATATACAGTCAACATCCAGGAATACCACATGTTCATATGACGTACTTTCAAATCCCAAATTTCGAGCCTTAGCTAAGGGAAGTTCACCCTTTTCTAAGTAAAGCTGTTTGATGTTTAGTTCTTCGTCTTCAACGCGGGCGTTCTGTGTTTCCTTTTCCATCCAAACTATTACGATCTCACTCGGGACTATTGTGCTCTGTTTAATACTTTCAAGCATGTTTTCGAGTTGTTTTTTTCTACCCTTTACGAGTGTAACCACAGAAAAACTCATAAAAAATGCTCCCTTATTAAATCTTCAAAGCTTTGTTCCCACTGAGATGAAGAGCCTGTATCAGACATATTGTTAATAATGTCAGTCTTTGTATCGTCCGAGGCTTTTAGCGCCTTGATGATATTTTCTTCGTGAGCCAGCTCAGCTTTTGGCAAGTGAACAGCTGCATTAATTTCAGATAATTTTATCGCCTTAGCGGTTTGTTCTTCATAGGGACGTGTCTCTGGAATAACAATAAGCTTCTTACCGGCTGCGAGCAGTTCACAAAGGGTATTATTTCCCCCGCTGCAAAAAATTGTTTCGGTGTTCGCAGTGCAAGTAATATCGCTCACATGTTGATGGTAAGTAATATTGTCTAAATGATGAAGATGATGACGTTCACTTCCAATTACTGTTATGGGCAGCCCCATTGGCAATATAGCCTCGCATATTGCGTTAATAACTTCATGGTCGCTGTGAACAATACTTATGCCGTTGTGCTGGTGCGCAGAGTTATTTTTACTATTGGTAAGACTCCCTAAAAAGCGTGTTTTGTTGAAAAAAGCATAATCATCAGCCTCTAGCTGCCGAGGGTAGGGAGCGTATAAAGCATTCGCACACTGGTATGCAAAAACTTGGGTGGGGTCGATAGATATATCTCCCGAGTGTCGCTGCATTAAAACGGGTATACCTGCACCGCGAGCGTAAATAGTCAGTTCGGCCGAAACATCGCTTATAAAACCATCATAAGCCTCTTTTTGCAGATGATTTACAAAGAAACTGGCGCGTAGGGTAGATTGCGCAGACAAAGGAACGCCTTCAAATGCAGTATCGAAAGTGCGCTTTTTACCTGGACCGGACGAAGACCATTTCGACGGCAAAATAACAATTTTCCGTTCTGGTAACGCACACCTCACTGCCGGTAAAAAGTCATCTTGCGCGATAATTAATGTAACGTGAGCAAACTTTTCAATAATAGGGATCAGCAGCTGCGCCCGTGATAAATGACCTTTGCCATGATGGTGTATGTATAAAAGGACTTTAAGTTTTGGCTTGTTCATAAATGCGCTCGTATGCCTTAACAGTATTGGAGATATCAAATTTTCGGGCTGCTTTTTGGCACTGACTTGGCGATATACTGGCTGCTTCCCGATAGGCACTTAGTAGTGATTCTACGTCCTCAAAATCTATGGTTTGGGTCAAAGGAGGCACACGAAGCTCACTGGGTATCGCTTGGGTTGTTCCAATAACTGGCGTACCCATCGCTAGTGACTCCAGTGTTACTAAGCCAAAGGGTTCCTTCCAAAGCGAAGTAATAAAGAGGGCGCGAGCTTCAGAGATCCTTTCATAGAGTACTTGCTGTGGTAGATGCCCTCCGTATTTTATATTGGCATCCAATAATGGTGCGATATCGTTGTTGAAGTGTGTTTCATCGCTAATTGGACCGTAAAGTATCAACGAAAGATTAAGCTGCTTCGCCGCGCGAATGGCGGCTACGGGATTCTTCTCTTTACACAGCCTGCCTACCCATACTAAATCACTCTTTTTATTTGACGCTGCAGGAGGCAGTCGTGAGAGGTCAATACCATTTTGTACAACTTCTAGCGGCGTAGCTATAGCTGAACGCCATTCATTAGCTAAGCGTTGTGATACCGCGACATAAATGTCGTCACTTCGCATACTATTTAATTTATGCGTAAGCGCTAGTCGGTCGGAAAGGGGGCTGTGAAGCGTTACAACGTTGCGTCTTTGATGAAAGTAAGCAAATTCAAACATGGCGTGATAGTAGCTATGGAAATGAATGACGTCGTAATCATCAGCATTAAAAAGCCCAAATTGAGCAGCCTGATATAGCTTCTGGCCTTCTGTTTCGCTAGTAATGGCATCAGTCATACGAAAAGCCGACTCTTGAAGCTGAAGCGTATTAAACCTGTTGTCTTCGTCGGCATCTTTACATAGAACATCTACCTGATGTCCCTCATTAGCCATACCGTTTGCCAGGCTTACGACAAATGACTCTGTCCCTCCTTTAAAGGGCTCTCTTAGCGATACTATGGGGCTTGTAACCATTAAAATTTTCATGAGACCTGCCCCAATTTATCTAAATAAGCGGAACACATGGTATCGAGTGGAAACCGTTGGGCGCGATGGACGACATCTTGACTGTGTTTATCTAAAGAAGCACCGATAGCTTCGGCAAGGCTTTCAACATTGTTACCTCGCGCTAAAACACCACCTTCTTTAGATACGACTTCGGGAAATGCCCCTCGGTTAAAAGCGGCTACGGGCGTACCCGTTGCCATGGCCTCTACAGTAGAAAGGCCAAAGGGTTCGTCCCAGCGTACGCCAAAAATCGCCGCCCGTGATTTTTTTAACTGGCTTTGTAACTCCATATGATCCAAATGACCTAGGTAGTTCACTCCTTTGCCTAAGAATGGCGATATCTTTTCCTCGAAATACTTTTGATCATAGATAGGGCCGGCAATATTGAGTTCTATGTCTACAAGGTTGGCTGCCTTAATCGCGAGGTCGAAACCTTTAGAAGGAACAATTCTGCCAAAACTAAATAGCTGGTCCTTTGTTTGTTTCTTACCTTCCCATTGTGATAGCTCAATGCCATTGTAAATGACGTCTATCGTGTCGTTGATGTAGGGTTGCCACGCTTCTGCAACGCTATAGGAAACGGCATTGTAATGAACAAAAGGAGATAGAGAAGAGAGTTCGGCTGATGCTTTGAGCCGGCTATAAGGTGGCGTATGCAAGGTAGTAAGCATCGGGATATCGTATTTGCATGCCCAAACAGTTGGAATGGGGCTGATAGCATTGTTGTGAACAGCGTCAAACCCTTTAAGCAGTATATCGTTCATAACCTTAAGCAAGAAATCATTCTCTATTAGTTCGGGATATTGCTTGTGTGCTTTGGTATCGAACGGAAATGTTACAAGTTCAGCAGTGCCTTGTATTTGAGAGCCCGGGTGCGCATAAACGGTGACATCTGCATGCGAACAATAATGCGGAATTAAAGATGCAATAAATGCTTCAAGTCCCCCTGGAAAAGGCGATTTAATGGGAAAGCGTGGATGTGCGATGATGGCTATTTTCATGCGCTCATTTCTCTGCCATGACCAATTTTATGGAGTATGACTTCGGCAAATGTTTCGGGGCGTTGTTTGTCGTATGCGCGTTTTAAAAGTTTCCAGTCGGCGCTGGCTGTGTCTTCGAACGGCAATAATTCTTTAAGAAAGGTATGGTCAAATACGCAGGTCTCTAAAGGACGTTGGTGATCCCGTTTTACTTGAAGCTGACCATCAAATTTGTGGGGCGTAACTGCAAACCCACGCCAAGAAGCGGTCGCTACTTTTGCGGTTACTGATTCGTTGAAAACATCGTCATCAGTTCTAAAGACTACTCGTCCGCTGGAAACAGTTGTGAGTGCTAAGTTATAAGCCGTGAACCTTGAGTTCTTATCGTTTTCTAAGTAAGTAACCTTCGAAGGAATACGCTCCAAAGTATTTTTATATATATCCTTATCTTTATATTCTTGGGGCGAGTTATCAACAAGAATAATATTTGCAGTGGGCACAGATAAAAGCAGCCTTTCAATATTCTGTAAGGCAGATTCAATCATTTCATAAGTAACAAAAATAGCGCTTAATTGATGTCCCATATCAACCTACTTATGAAGTTGGTCTTTTAAATGACGTAGTTTTAACTCTAATTTCAAACGTTCTGAAATTTTCCAGTAAGGCAGCTTCTTCAATAGCTTTTCAGACTTTGTTAACTCAGAACTAATTTTCGATGAACTCAAAAATACCATGCGAATATCCTTCTCATATAAGGTAGTAAATACGGTCAATGCTTTAACTACACCTTGAAGGTAAAAAGCTGCAATAGATAGCGTTAGTGTGGATGACTAAAGCAATAGGTGTGCCTACTACATAAGTTGGAGATAAGCCTTTAAATAAGCGGGGTTAACTGCGAGTATGGCTATATGCGGAAACTATGGGATGAAAATGTTTCAGCAGGCAAGGAATAATTACAGAAGCTATAAATATTAAGTTGATGATCTGATTTACTTGAGAGTAGATAAAAATAACAAAGGGATAAAGGATGATTGTCATGGAAAATCATTTTCACAAAGATTTAATGCAAAGAAAAATAGCGGTAATTGGCGCGGGTCCTACTACTCTTTATTTTCTTTGCACATTGCTAGAAAAAAATGTTTTTCCGAAGTCGATAGTGATATTTGAAAAACATGCTGAGCCAGGAAAGGGGACGCCATTTAGAAATGAAAATGCTAACCCTAATTTACTATCTAACTTAAAAGAAAGTGAGATCCCTAAGCTTAACATCTCGTTTTCCACCTGGATTCGTGATGTATATGATAAAGATAAGGTTTCATCAACACTAAACGCTTTTATTTCGGACGCTGACGATTCTAACAGTTCAAGAAACCAGGTTATTCCAAGAGGAGTATTAGGAGAGTATCTAAGTTTTTGTTTTAAACGAGTAGTTCAGTGTCTAAAGGAAGCTGGTTCAGACGTCGCTGTGCAAATTCGCACAGGGGTTAAATCCGTTATTATAGAGAATCAACAATTTACCGTTGAAACAGACAAAGGAAGGTACTCAGGGTTCCACCGTGTGGTGGTGAATATGGGCAGTGATCTATGTTCGAAAGATAAACTCGATGATGCACTTTGGGCTTATCCTCCAAGGCAATATACTCGGGAAGATAAAGGTGAATTTATAATTGATGGTATGTCATTAACGGCCATTGATGCCGCTTTATCTATTGCTAGGGCTAAAGGGCAGTTCAATCATACCGAGAGTGGTCTTGAATATCAGAGTAACCACAACTTTAAAATACTAATGCGCTCACGTACAGGTGTGTTTCCGAAAGTTTGGTATAACAGCGATGTTGTCGCCGATTACATAAAAAGATTAGATGCTAACTGTGCAATTGATGTTAGTAATGTTGAAAGCTTCTATCGTCACAAGTTATTGCCTCTTTTTAAACAAAGCATGCCGAAAATTTATCAACAGATAAAAGAGATGTCTTTTGCTGAATGTCTGACATTTCTAAACCAGCGAACAGGGCAAGTTCATCCTATTTTAAAGCTTAAAGCAGAACTACTTTCTTTAGCCGATGAGAGTCGCCAATCAGACTGGCCTGCTGTTATAGCAGCGGGTATAAATCACATTCAGCAATCCCCCTTGTTACTTAATGATTTTCTTGCTCATCATCAAGATATAAAGTCGCAGCTCTCGGCGAGTTTTGCCTCGATTCCGTTAGAAAGTGCAAATCGGATTATCGCATTATATGACAACGGCGTGCTCAATTTCGAAAAGGCTGAAGGCGAAACGGCAGCGGACAATGGTAATTCAGACGCGATAAGAATTGACGCTAAAGGTGTAATCGAATGTGAAGATAAGCTAGCAAAACTTAAAGGTTTATTAGTTTTTAGTGGAGCAGATAACAAAAAAAAATCGCTCACAGATGTCGACAAATGGTCAGTTGCTGAAAATCACGAGTTAATACTAAACGGCAAGCCTACTCATATTTATGTAGGAAGCGCTTTTGCAACACCTTGGTACATCAATATCCCGGGTCTGGAAACTTGTGCTAACTTTGGAAAGCAAATTGCCCAGCAGTTCGCCCAAGATGATGTTTACGAAGAAGCGGTAGGCGAATAATGTTACTCTTTGCGTGCGTTCTCTTTATGCTTTTCAGTGCCATAGAAATAATAATGTTTCACTACTGGGGCTTAAGAACCATTACTCGTTTTTCAAAGCGCTTTTCTTCTCATTTCATGATGAGTATATCGGTAGTAGGGTGCCTTTTTCTCATTCACCTTGTCGAAATTGCCTGGTATAGCTTGATGGTGTATTTCGCCTATGAAGTATGGGGAGTAAATGGATTTCAAGGCGATGTAAGTTTATCCATAGATGATTACGTTCATATTGCGGCCAGTAGTTTTACCACTTTAGGTAGTTTGACCCACACACCGCACAGTGAGTTGGCAATTATTATTGATTCAATCTCTCTTGTTGGTTTTATGATGCTGACCTGGTCGGCAACTTATTACTACAATATTTTCTCTAATTCTGAGCTTCGTGATAAATAAGTCAGGTGAAGGTCATGTTTATAATCTTGCCTGCTTTTGTTTTGGCACATAGCTAGGTAGAATGCGCATCGCCCAATTTTATGGCGCATTTTTGACCACGTTTTACAGATAAGAAAAGGTAACGCAGTGCTAATCACCCCCTTTAACCGAAGATTTTCTGTCGCTCCAATGCTGGATTGGACAGACAGACATTGTCGCTACTTTTTACGATTAATGTCTAAGCACACGCTGCTTTACACTGAGATGGTCACTACAGGCGCGATTATTTACGGAAAAGGCGATTACCTTGGTTATAACCAAGAAGAACATCCAATTGCTGTTCAGCTAGGTGGTAGCGATCCCGCCGACATGGCTAAGTGTGCTGAATTATCGCAAGAGCGTGGCTACGATGAAGTCAACATAAACGTAGGTTGCCCCAGTGATAGAGTTAAAAACGGCAGCTTCGGTGCCTGTTTGATGGCGCAACCTGAAGTGGTAGCTAGTTGCGTTAAGGCTATGCAAGCTGCAGTAGATATTCCCGTAACTGTAAAATGCCGTATTGGTATTGACGACATGGACGAAGATGAAGACTTTGCTCGTTTTATCGATATAGTGGCAGACGCTGGCTGTGACACCTTTATTGTTCACGCAAGAAAAGCGTGGCTACAAGGTTTAAGCCCAAAAGAAAATCGAGAAATTCCGCCTTTAAATTACCCGAGGGTTCACAGACTAAAACAGGCGCGCCCTGAATTATCAATTAGCATTAACGGTGGTATTAAAACACTTGCTGAAACCCAGCAACAGCTAGAGAGCGTTGACGGTGTTATGGTAGGGCCGCGAGGTTTACGCAAACCCTTATATTATGTCTACCGTCGATACAGATATATTTGGTGATGCCGATGCACAGAGTCTGTCACGTCGTGAAATAGTACTTCAAATGCAGCGGTATATTGAGCGCCAAGATGACCCGTATTTCAAACCTTGGCATGCAGCTCGCCACATTCTGGGCCTTTATCAAGGGCAAGCGGGTGGACGCATTTGGCGAAGATACTTAAGCCAAAACGGTACAGGTAAGAATCCAGATCCTAATTTACTTCTAAATGCTTTAGATGCCGTAGAGAGCGCGCAAAAAGAAGTGGCCGAGTACAATAGCCAAAAAGGCTAACAACTTAGTGCTTTTGACCAAAGTTTAATATTTGTTCAATTGTTACCAAGGCTCGCATTTTAGCGAGCTTTTCTATAAATTAATATAAATCAATCACTTAAGTTCTTTTTAAGAAGTTGGCACACCTCTCGCAATCCTCTAAGTATCGCAACGACAACGTGTTGTTGCACTGACTAAATTTAGAGGGATAACATGAAAACTTCACTAATCGCAGCAACTTTACTGACAGCAAGCATGGCAAGCGGTGTAGCAAATGCAGAAGAGTCAGTGCTTCAAACCTTTTTGACGAATGTCGTTTCAAATGCAGTAACTACAACTACACAAGAAATAAAGTCTGATGTGTACCAAGCAGTAGCCAATGCTACCTACCATTTTGAATTGAGCCCACAAGAGGTACGTCAAAGTGGTAAAGTAAGTGTTACCGACTTAGCCGTAACAGAAGCGGACAACCAAGATACAAATAAAGACGCTGATTAACATTAAATCAGCATTGATAAAAGCGCCTATGGGCGCTTTTTTTGTGCGCTTTTAATAATTACGCAAACGAGTGGGGGAGAAGCAAAATGCCAGTAAATTGGAAGTGGCGAATTTAACAATAGGGTTGGTTAAATACACTAATTTATCGCATTTACTCTCAAAGCAAAAAACATACTTTGAGCTCAATATTAAATAAAACCCTATTTATCAATGGCATGAACAAATGGCATGGTCATTGTAATACTAAGAGTGTTGAGGAGAACTCAGTCAGCGGCAACTAGCAGTGTGTACAAGAGAATAAATGCTGGAAGCCACAACACTACTTTTAACGGAGAAAGAATCATGGGTATGTTTTCACGCATTAACGATATTGTTCAAGCAAACATCAACGCGATGTTAGATAAAGCTGAAGATCCAGAAAAAATCATTCGTTTGATTATTCAAGAAATGGAAGAAACCCTGGTTGAAGTTCGCACCGACGCGGCGCGCTTTATTGCTCAGCAAAAAACGCTAGCGCGTCATATGGAAGCAGCAAACAAACAAGTTGATAGTTGGCAGCATAAAGCACAGATCGCAATGAACAACGACAAAGAGTCTTTGGCAAAAGCGGCGCTGATAGAGAAGCAGAAGTATGTTTCGAAACTTGACTCTCTTAAAGAGCAAGAAGCGCAACTGGCAGAAAGCATCGAGAAAATACAAGGCGATACTGCAAGGCTGAACAGTAAATTGGCAGAAGCCAAAGCTAAGCAAAAAACTTTAGTTCAACGCAAAAATTCAGCGCAAACACGCTTGAAGGTGAAGCAAGCTGACCACGAAGGAAAAATTGACGATGCAATGATGCGTTTTGAAAGTTACGAACAGCGCATAGATCATCTTGAAGCGCAAGTGGATGCATATGACTTAACGAAGTCGAGTGAAGCGACATCACTACAAGCTGAGTTCGATGCAATGGAAGCAGACGAAGCAATTGAAAAGGAACTGGCAGAGCTTAAGAAGAAAAAGGTCGCGTAGCCGACCTTAAGAGTCGCCAACTTATATTGTAGATATCGAAAGAAACATTTTTGGAGAAGATGATGAAAGTACCATCACAGAAGCGAATTTATAGAGACCTTGATTCTGGCATTATTTCAGGTGTGTGTGCAGGTGTTGCACGTTATTTTGATATCGATGCAGTATGGGTGAGAGCGGCAGCGGTAGCGGGTTTATTTATCGCAACCCCTATCACGCTAGTGGCTTACGTGGCCGCCGTTATCCTACTACCGAGATTAGTGTAATGAAAAACTTTCTAATTGCACTGGTTATCGCCATCGTACTGGTTAATTGTTTAGGTAGCCTTGTAGATAGCTGGTTAGGTATGCATCTTGTCATGTCTGACGAACTACTTAGCCCCTGGGAAAACGTGGCTGTGCTTTCGCTAATTGGAGTTGCCCTTGCGGTTGTTGGCTTTGTTGTCGCAATTAGTGTTATGGGAACAATTCTTTTAGCGCTTGGCGCTGGTTTCCTAGCGCTACTTGTTTTGGGCGTTAGTGCTTTCTGGCCAATTATACTAATCGGTATCGCACTATATGTGCTGAAAAATCGTAACTCTGCTGCTTATAAGCAGCAAAATGATACAAACATGCATCATACTTTATAATTAACATAAATAATTTTATATTGTGTTAACGTAGTAAATGGTGGTGTTATGTCGATAACCGTCATAAAGGTTTCGCATTTTTCACATAATATTAGTTGTTTCAAATAGCTGACCACTGTCGGCTATTTGTCATTTAAAAGGAAGGTTGGTGTTTATATGAGACAATCTATTAACTCAAAACGAATAGCGATTGTCGCTGTGGTGATCTTTTTACTTTTCTGGTTAATCGGTTGGTATTGGAGTTTATCCCCAGATACCTTTGATATTAGAAAGCGCTTGGAACAAAACTCACCCGTTGAGAACCCTACCAATATAGCGGGTTACACATTAACTACCACCATGATTGATGTGTCAGAAACTTTGCTAGATAAGCCTGGTGGCTATCTTTCAAATGATGTCATCCCACCCGGTGTCTTTTTAGATAATATGCCAGCTTGGGAGTTTGGAGCATTAGAGATGGTGCGAGATCTTGCGCTTTCTATGCGCAAGGATTTCAGCCGTTCTCAATCCCAGTCAATTGAAAATCCATACCTGACAAAAGCCCACCCTAAATTCAATATGGACCATAAAAGCTGGGCATTACCTTCGTCTGAATCTAGCTATGCTGAAGGTATCGAACTTCTTAAAAAGTATCGAGACGAGCTGGCGAACACGCGCAATTCGGATAGTCAGTTCTATACTCGTGCAGATAACTTGCGAGAATGGTTGAAACAGGTTGAAAAACGGTTGGGTAGCTATTCACAAAGATTAAGCGCCAGCGTAGGATCTGCTAGAATTAACACAGATTTAGCTGGTGATGCTAACGCAAAACAATCTACGCCTAACAGTAACCAGCGTGTTGTTCAGACAAGCTGGTGGAAGTTGGATGATAATTTTTATGAAGCGCGTGGCGCTACATGGGCTCTTCTACACTTTCTTAAAGCTGTAGAAATAGAGTTCAATGATGTGCTTGAAGATAAGAATGCATTAGTTAGTCTTCAGCAAATCATTCGCGAACTGGAAGCAACACAACAGTCTGTTTACAGTCCGATGATTTTAAATGGCAGCGGCTTTGGTATGTTAGCTAATCACTCTTTAGTTATGGCTAACTATATTTCTCGTGCAAACGCTGCTTTAATTGAAATATCAGAACTTCTTAATCAAGGATAATTAATGAAAAAAGGTCTTATAGCTGCCGCATTGGGATGCGCATTATTTTCAGTTTCATCTCAAGCAGACACCATCGCAGGCGTTTACGTTGGAGCTCAAGTTTGGCAAACCGATACGCAAGGCGGTTTTGCAGATAGCAACAACACTGCTGATTTCAACTTTGACGATGAAACTAATACGGCGCTATATATTGCCTTTGAACATCCAGTGCCATTCTTACCGAATGTTAAGGTGAATCACACCACGTTAGATAATTCGGGCACTACCACGCTTGATACGAGCTTTACTTTTGATGACCAGTTGTTTACTGAAAGTACTGTGGTCAATACCGATATCGAGCTTGATGCAACTGATTTCATTTTGTACTACGAATTATTTGATAACGACTTGGTTAGCTTTGACCTTGGTGTAAATGCTAAGTACATAGACGGCGCATTGTTTGTTGTCGATACTGCAAGTGACACCAGTGGCTCAGCTGAATTTTCTGGCATTGTACCCATGGCTTATTCTAAAGTTCAGCTAGGGCTGCCGTTCACTGGGCTATCTGCATATTTTGAAGGTAGTTATTTATCGTTTGACGATCACGAGCTAAGTGATTATCAAGCTGCGGTTCAATATTCGTTTATTGAAAGTTTAGCAGTCGATATGACCCTTCAAGTTGGTTACAGAAACGTAACCGTTGATATTGAAGACCTTGATGATGTTTACGCTGACATGGAATTTGACGGTGTATTCGCAGGTTTAGAGCTCCATTTCTAAGCGTTAACTAATTGTTTTTAAAGGCGTGTCTGCTTGTGCGGTTCACGCCTTTTTTATTTTCGGAGGATAATGTTTACGCGCGTTATTACCTATTCGCACAGTCATTAGCACTTTCAGTAATAAAAAAGTTTCATTTATTCTTTTCTCTTCTTGTAGAAAGCCGTTAGCCTTAGCGCCATTGATAAAAGGCTAAAAGACTATGTCACAAGATTCTAATTCGAACTCAGCGCCAGGCGCGGTATTAAACGAACAGCAGTGGAATGCGATTACGCAAGCTATTGCAGGCTTAAATCGTGATCAACTTACTTGGGTAAGTGGCTATGCTGCGGGCATGGCGGCTGCGCAAGGCGGTTCGGTTGCCCCTGTGTTACAAAACGGGCCTGCAGTAGCGGGGGATGTGCCAACGCTAACTATTTTGTATGGCTCACAAACGGGTAATGCGAAAGGTGTGGCTGCGCAGTGTCAGGCTAAAGCAGAGGAAGCCGGCTTTAACAGCAAGCTTGTTAGCATGGCTGATTATAAGCCTCGCAACTTAAAGGCTGAAACTCACGTGGCGGTATTTGTAAGTACCCATGGTGAAGGCGATGCGCCAGATGATGCGATTGAATTGCACGAATTTTTAGCGGGTAAAAAAGCCCCTAAACTTGCAAGTACCAAATACGCGGTGTTGGGTTTAGGCGATAGCAGTTACGAGTTTTTCTGCCAAACAGGCAAAGACTTTGACGAGCGTTTGGGCAAGCTTGGCGGTAAGACTATCGTTGAGCGTCTGGATTGTGATGTTGATTATGAAGCTGAAGCCGAAGCATGGCTTAACAAGCTTATTGAATCATTAAAAGATGATTTTAATGCGGCACCGCAAGCTGCGGTAGCGGCACAAACGGGTGCAGCGGTTCAAGGTGTAGCAGCACAGACATACACCAAAAAGGCACCGTTCAAAGCAACCTTAATTGACGCGCAGAAGATTACGGGTCGCGATTCAGTTAAGGATATTCGTCATATTGAAATAAGCCTTGAAGACAGCGGAATTACCTACAAGCCAGGTGATGCGCTAGGTGTTTGGTTCAAAAACGCAGCGTCTTTGGTATCAGAACTTATTAGCGTGTTGTCGCTAGATGGCAACGCCGAAGTATCTGTGGCTGACGCGACCATGTCACTCACCGACGCATTAACTTCAAAGCTTGAATTAACCTTAAGCTACCCTAATTTCATTAAGTCATACCAAGCGGCAACAGGCTCTGAGTCATTGGCGGCCTTGATGGAAGATAAAGCGCAGCTTCGTACTTATATGGCTGAACGCCAAATCATTGATATCGTGCGCGACCATCCAGGTAAGCTGTCTGAACAGCAACTTGTAGATGCTTTGCGCCCGCTAACGCCTCGCTTGTACTCTATTGCTTCAGCTCAAGCTGAGGTAGAAGACGAAGTGCACTTGACGGTAGCTCACGTTGACTATGAAGCGTTTGGTCACCGTCATCAAGGTGGTGCGTCTGGCTTCTTGTGTGAGTACTTGGAAGAAAATGGTGAAGTAGAAGTTTTCGTAGAAAATAATGATAACTTCCGTTTGCCGGAAGATCCGAATACACCCGTTATTATGGTTGGCCCAGGCACGGGTATTGCGCCTTTTAGATCCTTTATGCAAGAGCGTGACGCTCTAGGCGCTGAAGGCAAAAACTGGTTGTTCTTCGGTAACCCTAATTTCACGCAAGATTTCTTGTATCAAGTAGAGTGGCAAGGTTACGTTAAAGATGGTCTGCTAGATAAAATTACGCTTGCATTCTCTCGTGACCAAGAAGAAAAAGTATATGTTCAGCACCGTTTGTTAGAAAACGGTAAAGAAGTGTACGAATGGCTAGAGCAGGGCGCACACTTTTATGTGTGTGGTGATGCAATGCACATGGCGAAAGATGTAGAAAACGCCTTAATCAGTATTGTGCAAGAGCACGGCGGAAAATCTGAAGCCGATGCAAAAGCCTATATTGTAGAGTTAAGAAAAGCGAAACGTTATCAGAAGGATGTCTATTAATGAGTAACGAAAAATCACCATTTATCGTTGAGGGCAAACTGGCTGACAACGAGCGCTTAAAGCGTGAAAGTAATAATTTGCGCGGTACCATTACTACAGATCTTAAAGATGATCTTACCGGTGGTTTCACCGCTGATAACTTCCAGCTTATTCGCTTCCACGGTATGTACCAGCAAGACGACCGTGACATTCGAGCAGAACGTGCAAAGCAAAAACTTGAGCCGCTTCACAATGTGATGCTGCGCGCGCGTTTACCAGGCGGCGTAATCACGCCTGACCAATGGCTAGCTATCGATAAGTTTGCAGCTGACCACACCATGTATGGCAGCATTCGACTGACTACCCGTCAAACGTTCCAGTTCCACGGTGTGTTAAAGCCTAAAATTAAGTCTATGCACCAAATGCTGAATAAAGCTGGCATCGACTCTATTGCAACGGCGGGTGATGTAAACCGAAACGTGCTATGTACCTCTAACCCAGTTGAATCTGAGCTTCACCTTCAGGCTTTTGAATGGGCTAAGAAGATAAGTGAACACTTACTTCCTAAAACTCGTGCATATGCCGAAATTTGGTTGGACGGTGAAAAGGTTGAGACTACTGAAAAGCCTGTTGAGCCTATTTTAGGTGATAATTATCTGCCGCGTAAGTTTAAAACTACCGTGGTTATTCCTCCGCAAAACGATGTTGATGTTCACGCGAACGACCTCAACTTTGTTGCGATTGCAGAAAATGGGCAACTAGTTGGCTTTAACGTACTTGTTGGTGGTGGTCTTGCAATGACTCACGGCGACAAGAGCACGTACCCGCGTAAAGCATCTGACTTTGGTTTTATACCGCTGGAGAACACGCTAGACGTCGCCGCTGCGGTTGTTACTACGCAGCGTGATTGGGGTAATCGTGTTAATCGTAAGAACGCGAAGACTAAATACACCCTAGAGCGTGTTGGGGTAGACAACTTCAAGGCTGAAGTTGAAAAACGCGCAGGCGTGACTTTCCAAGATAGCCGCCCCTACGAATTTACCGACCGTGGTGACCGTTTTGGCTGGGTTGAAGGTATTGACGGCAAATATCACCTGACTGTGTTCATCGAAAATGGACGTATTTTGGATTACCCAGGTAAAACGCTTAAAACAGGTTGCGCAGAAATTGCCAAAATACACAAAGGCGATTTCCGTTTAACTGCAAACCAGAACTTGATCATTGCTGGTGTTCCACCCCAGGACAAAGACAAAGTAGAAGCCTTAGCTCGTGAGCATGGCCTTATTGCGCCAAGTGTTTCTAATCAGCGCCTAGATTCGATGGCCTGTGTTGCACTGCCAACTTGCCCTCTGGCGATGGCAGAAGCTGAGCGTTACCTGCCAGATGCTGTTACTGAGCTAGAAGGCTTACTTGCCAAACATGGTTTAGAAGAAGACAGTGTTATCTTTCGCGTAACTGGCTGCCCGAATGGCTGTGGTCGCGCAATGTTGTCAGAGGTCGGTTTGGTAGGTAAAGGCCCGGGCAAGTATAACTTGCACCTAGGGGGCAACCGAGAAGGTACACGTATTCCACGTATGTACCGAGAAAATATTAGCGAACAAGAAATCATGGCAGAATTAGATACGCTACTTGGTCAATGGGCTAAAGAGCGTGAAAGTGGCGAGGCCTTTGGTGATTATGTTGTTCGCGCTGGTGTTGTAAAACCAGTAGTAGACTCCGCACGGGATTTCTATGACGAATAATACAGCAGAAAAGCAGCAACCACTTACGCTTGATATCAGCAAGGAAGACCTTGCTGATATCAACGATATGTTGGAAAAAATGACAGCGCAAGAGCGAGTTGCTTGGGCGCTGGATAACTTGCCCGATACTCATATAGTGTCTTCGAGTTTCGGAGCGCAGTCGGCAGTTATGCTGCACATGCTTACACAAGCACAACCGGATATCCCAGTTGTGCTTACTGATACCGGGTATTTGTTTCCAGAAACGTACAAATTTATCGATGAGCTAGTTGAGAAGCTTAATTTAAACTTGCATGTTTACAGCGCCAAAATGTCTTCCGCGTGGCAGGAGGCGCGATTTGGTCGGCTTTGGGAACAAGGCATCGAAGGCATTGAAAAGTACAACAAGATGAACAAAGTTGAGCCAATGCAGCGTGCATTGGGAGAACTAGAAGCTGGCACATGGTTCGCCGGATTGCGCAGAAGCCAATCTGATACCCGTGGCAAACTACCGGTATTACAAAAAGTAGGACAGCAGTTCAAGCTATACCCAATCATCGATTGGAGCAATAAAGACCTACATTATTACCTTAAAGACAATGACTTGTCTTATCACCCGCTTTGGGAACAAGGTTACGTTTCAATTGGGGATTGGCATACAACGCAATCGCTGCAAGAAGGTATGAGTGAGCAAGATACCCGCTTCTTTGGATTAAAGCGCGAATGCGGATTACACGAGTTTGGTGATGGTATTTAACTTATGTTGAATACCTCACCCAATACTTTTTTCAATTCTTGTAGATAAGTGTCGTTAGAAGACTTAGTAACCAGTTTGTAAAGCTCACTTCCTACTGAAGTAAACTTGTAATACACCAAAGCAACCCCAGACGTTTTACAAGTTAGCGTTATGTTCTCATTAACACATCGCCATGTTACCTGCTGCCCCTCTACATATTCCCCACTCTCGATTTCACTTGCGTAAATTAATTTCATTTCCTGCAGCGATAATAGGTCGGGATAACTAAGTCCGACAGATGCCAGATTTAACTGTTCTGGAATGGGTTTTCGAAGAAACGAAAGCAAGCCTTTACGTTTATGATATCCCACCAATATGCGCGGTACGGTATCATTACTTTTCCGACTCGCTACATTAACGGCTTTATTAAATACTTTTGCATCTCTGTGCGTCAGCGTTTTGAGCAACTGTAGCGTGCGAAGTGAAAAACTACCGGGACGGGCGACCTCAACGGCAAAAATCTTGCCCCACAATTCTTGCATTGGTTGGCTGTAAATCTCTTCGGCCATGGTACTAAAAGCAAAAAACCAATCTGCATCAAGATTATCGCTAGTTTGTTCGTTGATTGAAACATTTAGTGCTATATTTAAAACAGATTGAAGATTGCTCGCTTTTTGAGTTTCTAGAATTTGTTTCCTTCGTTCTAGCGCATGTTTTTGCTTTTTAGGATCAGGAGACATCATGGAAGGGCTAATACCCACTCTAGCAAACCACGTTAGCATGCGTTGGCGACTTGCATCCGATTTGATAGCGCTCGCCATTTTCTCAGCAGCGGGTTGGTCATTGTGCGCTTTAGCGCTACCGACTTCCGCGTTCTGAACTTTTTTAATCTCAGGGGGCAAGTGCTGAGGTGTAATCTTCATATTGGTTTAAGTAATTGAATGTAAATTAGCATGTAACATGAGAGCACTATTGCATTGCGTAACCCATTTATCAATGCGATTGTCTTCTTAATACAGTAAGTCGTGCATTCTTGTTTTGTATGTATCGGGGAAATGAGCGGTAATGTCGGCAATGGATTACGATAACGACGAGTTAATTTTTTTAGATGATGATGATTCGGTTACAGAGCCAGTATTATTAGGCAAAGACTGGAACATTCTTATCGTCGATGATGACGAAGAGATTCACACGGTAACGCGTCTGGCGCTCTCTGACCTCATCGTAAACGATCGCAAATTAAACTACATCCACGCTTATTCTGCAAAGGAAGCTAAAGAAAAGCTTCATGAATTTGGTAACAGTATCGCTATCATTTTGCTTGATGTTGTTATGGAAACCGACGATGCAGGCTTTGATGTGGTTAAATATATTCGCGAAGACATGAAATTGTACGAGCCTCGTATCATCTTGCGTACAGGGCAGCCAGGTTATGCACCTGAAGAGCAAGTCATTAAAGTTTACGATATTAACGACTACAAAACGAAAACAGAACTTACGCGCTCCAAGCTACTAACCACCATTATTTCTTCGCTGCGCTCTTACCAGCAAATTATAACTATAAGCCAAAGTCGCACTGGGTTAGAAAAGATAATTACCTCGTCGGCTAATTTGTTTGAAGAGCATTCGGTCAAAGAGTTTTGCGAAGGGGTTGTCACCCAAATTAGTTCTCTTATTGGTCTCGACTCTGAAGGGCTATTATGTGCCCGTGCCGGCTCTCTTTTAGACCAAGACGACGAACAAGTATATGTTCTTGGAGCGGCGGGGGAATACGCGAAGTTTATCAATCACCCAGTCGCTGACGTTAATAACATTGAAATTGAAGAAAATATAAGCCGTTGTTTACGGCTTAAAAAGCATATATTTGAGCCAACCTGTTCTGTACTTTATATAAGTCGCGCTGGGTTCGAGGCTGCTGTTTACGTTAGGCAAACTCACGAAATAAGTGAATTGGATAAAAACCTATTAGAAGTTTTCTTATCTAGCATTTCGGTTGGCTATGAGAACGTCAATCTTTTCCACGAATTAAGAAATGCAGCTTTTAGAGATTGGTTAACCCGATTACCAAACCGCAATGAATTCATTAATATGTTAGATAAGCCGCACTTGTTTGCAGGAGAGAATTTTAGTGTTGCGCTCATCGACGTTAATCATTTTTCCGACGTTAACGATGGGCTAGGGCAAGAAGTTGGTAATGAATTATTGCGTGCAATCAGCACTCGTTTTCAAACATCGTTTGATGGTCAAGTCAAAAAAGGACGTATTGGTGCTGATGTTTTTGGTCTTATCGGTCCCGATGAGCTTGTCTGTCCAGAGGCTATAAATGCACTTTTTCAATCATCATTTAAAGTTGGTGACCACACGCTACCTGTGAATGTTACCGTCGGGTTTTGCAAGTTAGAGAACAAACGCCATATCGGCATCGAGATTTTAAAGCGGACTAATATTGCGCTAAACCGCGCTAAGAAAAATCTAACGGATAACTTCGAGTATTACGCTAAAGATATTGAGGATCAGACAACGTGGCGTTTGGATATGATCCGTCAACTAAGAAACGACTTTGCAGCGAGAAAGCTAGAGCTATGGTTTCAGCCGCAAGTAGATTTGCTCAATGAAAAAGTGGTGGGTATGGAAGGCCTGCTTCGCTGGCCTGATGGTGAGGGAGGGTATATCTCTCCAGCTGTCTTTGTCCCCCTTGCTGAATACTCTGGGCTTATCGTGGATATTGGTGAATGGGTACTCGAAGAGTCATGTCGCCGGTTGCAAGCGCTGAAAGAAAAGGGCTATGGACACCTCAGAGTTGCTGTGAATATATCTATTCCTCAGTTTCGCGATAGGTTATTCGTTGAAAAAGTGAAACAAGCACTTTCTAAAGCCAACTGTGACCCCAGTCTCTTAGAGCTTGAAATAACTGAAAGTGTAGTAATGGATGAGCCACAAATTGTGATAGATGCTTTGCGCACGTTGAAAGAGTTTGGTGTTCAGATTGCTATTGATGACTTTGGTACAGGCTTTTCTTCCATGAGTTATCTGCAGCAATTGCCATTAGATCGTTTGAAAGTCGACCGTTCTTTCGTTAAAGACATCAAACCGGGCGCAAGTGCAGTGCTTGCTGAAACTATAGTAACGTTGGGGAACAAGCTAGGCTTGCTCACCATTGCCGAAGGCGTGGAAAAAAGAGAGCAGGCAAGCTACATGATTAAACTAGGGTGTGATGAAGCCCAAGGTTATTTGTATGCGAAGCCCATGCCTTTTGATGCACTTCTAGCGTTTCTTGAATCACACGATTAATTTGATAAAGCTGACGCAATAGCCTTCTGCAATCTAGGAATTGTATCTAGCTTAAACCAAGGGTTTTTAGCAAGCCATCGGTTGTTTCTGCCAGAGGGGTGAGGCAAAACAAAGTGCGTGTCTGTAGGAGTGCGCACTGCTTCAGTCAAAGTTCGATACTGCGGTAAATAATATTTCTGTGAATATCTACCTACGTAAAGCGTGACTTTAGGCTTTAAATAGGTATGAAATTCATCGTGCCATGTTGGTGCGCACTCTTTTCTTGGAGGGGCATCAGCACCGTTTTTATACCCTGGAAAGCAAAACCCCATGGGCAGCACGGAAATTAAGCGTGGGTTGTAAAAGGTTTCTCTAGATACACTTAGCCACTCACGCAACCGATCGCCGCTGGGATCATTGAATGCAATGCCTCTTTCGTGAGCTTTAAGCCCAGGTGCTTGCCCAACAATAAGAATTTTGGTGGATGGTGAAGTATTAAAAATGGGGTTAGGTTTGTGAGGTAGATGGGGCGCACACAGCGTGCAACTTTTTGCTTTGGCCACCAATTCATTGTGCCCTTTCAAAAATTCCTCCAATTATTTCTCTTTGTAATACTTTTGTCACAATTGTATGATCTCAATTTGACTATCTAATGTATATACAGTATGTTTAATAGTGACAGTAGTAGACTGTAGCACAGGAGAAGAAACATGCGTAAAGTGGTACTAACATTAGCTCTATCAGCAGCCTTTGGTATTGCGCATGCGGAATCTGGTGACAACCAGCTTTTCGATTGCATGGATGCGAAAACATTCGAAATGAATAACCAATGTATGTCGGATCAAATCGGCAATAACATTCGTTTCCGTGATGCACAAGCAAAGCTGATCGACATTGCAAGCGAAAGTCAGGGTGATTACGCCATTGCAACAATGACATTCGATCAAGAAAATATGCATATCGACATCGTAGCACATAAAGACTCGCTTAATGCGCTTGCTGCGAACCGTAACTAATTATTAGTTAACGCATATAAGCCGGCGACGATTTCGCCGGCTTTTTTGTATCTGCTAAAAAATTCTATTTAGTCCATTGATGGCAGCTACACGGTAAGCTTCCGCCATAGTCGGATAGTTAAATGTGGTATTAACGAAGTAGTCTATGGTATTGCCTTCACCTTTTTGCTGCATAATGGCTTGGCCGATATGAACAATTTCAGAAGCACGTTCACCAAAGCAGTGAATACCCAATATTTCTTTCGTTTCCCGGTGAAAGAGAATCTTGAGGCTACCTGTTTGCGTTGATGCAATCTGCGCTCTGGCCAAATGTTTGAACTGGGCTCTTCCTACCTCATAAGGTATTTTAGCTGCGGTGAGTTCTTGTTCTGTCTTACCTACCGAACTAATTTCTGGAATGGTATAGATACCTGACGGAATATCTTCTACCAACGCTGAATGTGTATTTATGCCGAGCATGGCCTCAGCGGCAAAACGACCTTGGTTATATGCTGCAGATGCTAAACTTGGGTAACCAATCACGTCGCCAACAGCAAATACATTATCTACGTCAGTTTGATAACTTTCATTAACCTTAAGTTGGCCTCTACCATCAGCTTTTAAACCAATATTCTCGAGTTTAAGGGTATCTGTGTTGCCCGTACGCCCATTAGCAAACAATAAGCAATCAGCCCGCATGCGCTTGCCAGACTCTAGGTTTAAAATCACTGAATCATCGGTAGCTTCTACAGATGAGTAGGTTTCGTTGTGACGAATAAGTACGCCGTTGTTCCACAAGTGGTAACTTAGCGCATCAGAGATCTCGTCATCTAAGAATGACAGTAGCCGGTCTCGCATATTAACCAGATCGACTTTCACCCCTAGGCCTCTAAAAATACTTGCATATTCAGACCCAATTACACCAGCACCATAAATTATGATGGACTTTGGATCGTGATTTAAAGACAAGATGGTGTCAGAGTTATAGATACGAGGGTGATTAAAATCGATATCTTTCGGGCAATAGGGGCGCGAACCTGTCGCTATTGCTATTTGTGCTGCTGTGACCGTGTCCTTCGAGCCATCTTCTCGAGTTATTTCCAAAGTGTGGGCATCGACAAAGCTGGCTTCGCCATGAAACAGGGTAACGCGGTTTCTATCATAAAAAGAAGAACGCAGGCGAGTTTGGCTTTTCACTACACCGCTAGCATGGCTCATGATGTCTGAAAATGTAAGGCTCTTACTTAAGTGGTTGTCGGCAAACAGGGGAGACGTATTGTATTCAATAAGACGACTGACAGAGTGACGAAGCGCTTTAGACGGAATGGTTCCCCAATGAGTACAGCCACCGCCAACTGCTTCGTATCGCTCTACCACTGCCACTTTTTTACCGGCCTTGGCAAGCTGCATTGCAACACCTTCTCCACCAGGGCCAGTGCCTATAACTATCGCGTCGTAATGATACGACGGAGCTTTAGTTTTTTGCTTCGTTGCCATCTTGCTTTCCCATATTGTTATCTTTGTATTACGCGGCATATCAAAATAGTGAGCCGCAATACAAAATAAGTGATTCTGGTTTTAGTATAACTATCCTATCCAACTATAGAATAAAAAAAACCACATAAGCAGAGACTTATGTGGTTTTCGTTTTAATCTAATTAGCTGAAAGAATAAGTAATGCTACGCCATTTGTAGTGACAGGCTTTGCAGCTGGACCCATTTCTCTTTCTGCACTGCAAAGGCGTGCTTCATCTCTTTATATTTGTAAGCAAGCTCTAACCCTTCAATGCTGCGTTTTAATGTACGCTTCTTAACGCGCATAACGCGCTTTTTCGTTGCGTAGTACTCACTCATCCGCTGCATTAGCAGGTCGTACTCTTCTTGAATAGTGTGCATCATTTCTTCCGCATTCGGTAGTAACGATACTTTTTCACTTGCTCTTTGAAGCTGCATGGCCGCCAGAGCCTTTTCGATGCGTTCTTCAGGTACCTTGCGAAGGTTCGACGTTAAACCTACATAAGACAGCCCTTTGATTAGCCATTTAGTAGGATCAAACTGGTACCAACGAATGCCATTGCGGTAGTCGTACTCAAAAATATGGTGATAGTTGTGATAACCCTCACCAAAAGTAAAGAATGCTAAAACGCCATTATCACGTGCCGTATTCTTATCGGTATAAGGCTGACTACCCCAGAAGTGAGCGAGTGAGTTGATGAAGAAGGTTACGTGGTGAACTAGCACCAAGCGCAAAACGCCGGCCACCAAGATCATGCCCAGAACGTCCCCGTTTAGATAACCCAACAGACCAGTAATACCAAAGTTAGCAGCGAGTACGATGGGCAAGTAGTATTTGTGCTGCCACATAACGACGCTATCTTTTTGTAGATCTTTACAGTTGCTGTAATCATCGTAACGCTTAGATTGATACTCGCGTAACATCCAGCCGATGTGCGCAAACCAAAGGCCTTTCTTTGCAGAGTAGGGGTCTTTGTCGTTGTCATCTACATGGCGATGGTGAACGCGGTGATCTGACGACCAGTGCAAAATACTATTTTGCAGGGCCATCGCCCCACCAATCGCTAATACGACACGAACTACAATGTTGGCATCGTAGGTTTTATGTGACCATAAGCGATGATATCCAGCAGTAATCGACATACCGGTGAAATAGAATAGGAATATGGCGGTACCGATTTCTGCCCAATCGATACCCTGATATGCCACCCAAAGCGGCACACCTATAAATGCAATTGCGCCTGATATTATAAATACCAGCACATTCGTTAGGATAAGAGGAGGTTTTTTCATTTTATACAACTTGGCTTACAACTGTTCGCTAATTTATCTTTTTACGAGGCTTCAGGCAAGCAAAACCCAGATAAGTTCTGCTTACATGTGTAAAGTTTAATTATAGCCGAGGGTGGCTAAAACGTAGGTAAAACGTGAAAATTTATGCTTAACCCTTGTTTATAAAAGAGATGATTTTGTTTCTCTTTCCCCATTAGTACATGTTGCGATAAACTAGGCGTGCTAGTCTTTGATGTACGAGGTTCGATTGCGTTAATGGTTATTCAGATGACGTTGAGAGTAGACTCTAAAGTTAAAAATCATCAGACCATTAAAAGTTAATGAACAGAAGGTACGAACGTGAGCCGACAAGAACAGAAATTAAAAACTCGCCAAAATATAATCCATGCTGCATTTTCACTACTAGACGAAAACCGCAGCTTATCGGCGATAAGCTTGCGCGAAGTTGCCCGAGAAGCTGGCATTGCTCCTACTTCTTTTTATCGACACTTCAAAGATATGGACGAGTTGGGTTTAACGTTAGTGGATGAAGCGGGTTTAGCGCTTCGTCAGCTTATGCGTCAGGCTAGACGACGCATTGCTTCAGGTGGCGGCGTCATCCATACTTCTGTTGAAACCTTCATGGAGTTCATCGCGGCTAATACAAACGTATTTCGCTTATTATTGCGAGAGCATACCGGCACGTCGTCTGCTTACCGATTAGCTGTATTTAGAGAAATTCAACATTTTATAGATGAACTTACTGACTACATCATCGAGCAGCAAGGCGTGGAATACGCCTGTGCCCAGTTACAAGCCGATGCTATGGTGAGATTGGTATTCAGTGCCGGGGCTGAAGCATTAGAAGCAGATGAAAAACTAAGAGGTGAAATCGGTGAAAGAGTGAAAGCTCAACTTCGCTTTGTCCAAGTAGGTGCGACCCAAAAAGGTTAGCACTGAAGTATTATCAAATATTTTACGAAACAGATTCTAGTATAAACCTGCTTATTGTAGGGAATATAGCCTGTTAAGCTCTCAATACGATAACGCTGGATACAGCCAGCAAACTTCAATATAAGAGAGTCACATGTATTATTCAGTTTTAGAAGTCACACCTACCGATGAAGCGTGGATCCCTCACTATGTACAATTTGCGGCAGAAATAGTGTCGCGACATGGCGGCAAATATTTAGCGAACAGTGCAAATCATCAGACTTTAGAAGGCGAGAGAGAAGAACCCGCTATTAGGGCTATCATCCAATGGCCTTCAAAGCAAAGTGCGCTAGATTTTATGTCTGATCAGGACTACCTTCCGTTGCTAAAGCTAAGAACTGACGGCTCAATTAGCAGTCATGTCATCGTGGAAGGTAAAGAGTAGGTAATAAAGATGACTTACACGCAAACTATCCCTTGCGTGTAAGCAGAACACCCGCTTCAATGTGATGTGTAAAAGGGAACTGATCGAAAAGCGCAGACTGTGCGATATCGTGAGTTTCACTTAAAACATCAAGGTTCTGCGCCAAAGTCTCAGGGTTACACGATATATATACGATATTATCGTAATCCTGAATCATTTTTAGCGAGTCTTCATCTAACCCTGCTCGTGGTGGATCGACCAATACAGTGGTGAAATTATAAGTGCTCAAATCAATGCCTTCCAAGCGACTAAATGTACGCTCGCCCTTCATAGCCTGTGTGAATTCTTCGGCGGCTAACCTAACAATTTTTACATTGCTCAGCTCATTTTGCTCAATATTAAACTGAGCTGCCTGTACAGAAGGCTTAGCGATTTCAGTACCCACTACGTTGTCGAAGTGAAGCGCCAGTGGAAGTGAAAAATTACCAGCACCGCAATACATTTCCAGTAAGTCTCCAGAGAGCGGTTTTACGCAATCTAATGCCCATTCAATCATTTTACAGTTCACTTCAGCGTTAGGTTGAGTAAAACTGTTTTCTATATGCTTGAAGACGAATTCTTTCCCGTTTACAGGTAAACGCTCAATAACAAAATCGTTATCGATAATGAGTTTTTGTTTTCTAGCGCGGCCAAGAATGTTTACTTTAGGAAAGTGAGTCTCAAGTGTAGCTTTTAACTCTCTTGCAGCCACTTCCCATTCTTCATCTAATTGGCGATGGTATAAAAGACTAATGACAAGTTCGCCGGATAGTGCGGAAAGGTAATCAATTTGAAATAACTTTTTTCTTAAGGTTTCGTTTGGTTTTACTTCTTCAAGCAATAATCTCATTGCATCGTTTATTGCTTTGCATGCCGGGGGAAAGCTATCCACACGATATTTTTCTTTCGTTTCTTGGTTGAACATGATGTGAAATAAATCATCGCCTTCATGCCATACTCTAAATTCTGCTCGCATACGATAGTGTGTTGGTTGCGAAGGGAATACAGAAAGCTCTGGAGCATTGAATGGAGAAAGCAACGCAGAGAGACGACTTACTTTTTCGTCTAACTGATCTTGATAGCGTTGTTGTTCAGTAGTGGTCATAAAATTCTCCATTCATTGTTAAGGTCGCGAATTGTAGTCCCTTAAAAAATAACTGCAACAAGCGCTACCGACTTCTTCATTGTTAATACGCGTGATTGCCCTCAATAGCTTTTAGAAAAAAAGCTGTATTAAAATTAAACAATGCTGATTCTTTGCCGATAATAAGAGTGAGGATAGTGAGGATCAAATTATGAACGTGGGTCAAATTAAAGCTTTTATGGGAGACCAAAAGGTTGATCAGAAAGCGGATCAAAAGGCAACGGTTCACCCGAACGAGGCGTTGAAAAAGCAGTTGCAGCAAGATGGATTACAGCAAGCAGCTGAGTTCTCAAAGCAACAAGCGGCTTCAGTTTCTGTTTCAAGTAGCCAGACGAGTATCGGCTTGCGCGTGGTAAGTAGTAATCTTAGCCAAGCGTTGGAAATAGATGGCCAGAAGCCACAAGAAACGAAAGAGAAAAACCTTGAAGAGAAGTCGAGCGGTTTATTCGATTTTGAAAAAGTAGCCAGAAATGTACTCAAGTTTGTTGGCGGCGTTATTCGCGGCGCAGCCGATGGAGGTGCCAGCGAAGAAAAGCTGAACGGGTTATTTAGTCAAGCAAGGGAAGGGGTCAGTCGCGGCTTCGCGATGGCTGAAAAAGATCTTGCTGGGTTTATGAATGACGAGATTGAGCAAGGTATAACGAAAAGCCGGGATCTTATTGATACAGGTATTGACGACCTGGAAACCGATATCTTCGGTCGCCAACAGCCTAATGCTGTTCAGCTTTCATCCTTAGAAGCTTTAGCTGCATCGGACGAAAAAAGCGGTAGTTTAGTAATCCGTACTAAAGATGGTGATGAAGTGAGCTTTAGTTTTGAAAGCCTGCGTTCTTTCCAGGCTTCGCAGCAAATTAATTTTCAGGCTCAGGCACCTCAAGACCAATCTGACGGAAACGGTGAGCAAAGTGGAAGTGGCTTTTCAGCGAGCTATTCTCAACAAACGTCTTATCAATATTATGAAAGAAGTGGCATAAGCTTTTCATTAAAAGGAGAGCTTGATGAAGAAGAGTTGGATTCGATAGCTGACTTAGTTGGTCAAGTGCAGGATCTTGCCGACACTTTCTACAGTGGAGACATCGACAAGGCATTCGAAGAAGCACTCAGTCTAGGCTTTGATGACAAAGAATTGGTTGGCTACGCACTACAGCTAAACAGAACGACTCAAACAGAAGTGCTAAAAACATATGAAAATATTCAGCACTTTAACGACGATAAAAGCGAAAACGGAAAGTTTGGAAATGTGGTTAGTCCCATCTCTCAATATCTTGAGAAGATGATGGATACCTTTGCTAATGCAGAAAGTACATTAGAAAGTAGTGAAGACTACAATACGTTAATAGCTGGCATTATTAACGAAATGGAAGATGTACAGGTTCCCGACCTTATATCAGCGATAAATAGATTTCGTTCTTTTAACCAAACCTTATTAGAGGGCCTTCCTCAATCTGCTGAAACCAGCGAGAGTTAATGCTAATCACAATAAAAAGCCCGGAAGCGAAAGCTTACCGGGCTATTTTACATAACTAAAAACTACGAAATAAGAATTACGCGTGTTCAACTTTGTCTTTTGCAGGTCGAACTTTCAGCGTTCGTTCCTGGAAAATTGAGTCGTTAGTTTTATCAATAACACTACTAAGATCGTCTGTGACAACCTCGATAAAACCGTAACCTTTCCTTTTTCCAGTTTTACGATCTTTCATTAAACGAACCGATTGCACTTCAATAAAGCTACTGAAGTACTCCTTTACCGCGTTCTCATTTGCTCTATAAGGCAAATTACCCACATATAAAGTTTCTACTGAACCGTTATTGGAGTGTGCTCTGGCATCTGAGGAAGATGGACTTTGAATAAGAGACGCTAGCCAAGGAGTAACGATACCGCTTATCAACAGAGCTGCCGATACGGTAAGTGGGACATGGACGTTTAAACTAGCAGAAGAAAATAACAAATACCCTGCAATTGCAAAAATAGCGCTAATTACGGCGCATTGAATAAAGCCTACTTTCATATACCTACCTTTCTATTGTTTATTATGGTGTTGGAGGCTGTATATAGTTTACTCATTTGTAACAATTAGAACAATAAAATGTGAAAAAACTAGTCGAAAGATGCATTGAGCCTATAGAAATGATGCAGAAATGAGCGGTTAACACTGAAAGTGACGTAAAAACCAAAAAAATCCAATTTAAGTATTGATCTTTCTTAAGAGGTATCTATAATGCGCTCCACGTTCTGAGGGGGCTTCGAGAAAAACTAAGCCAGCTCAGCAACGAGTGCGAAACCAAGTTTTCAAGCAAATAAAAAGTTTAAAAACATGGTTGACATCGAAATTAAACGATGTAAAATGCGCACCTCACTCGAACAGGGTGAGTCACTAAGAAGCAACGGCTTCCGGTGAATTGCGACGAAGTCGCAACGTTCTTTAACAATTTAGACAAGACAATCTGTGTGGGCACTCGTTAAGAGTGTCACAACGACGATTCATATTTCGATATATTTAATTGAAGAGTTTGATCATGGCTCAGATTGAACGCTGGCGGCAGGCCTAACACATGCAAGTCGAACGGTAACAGGAAGTGCTTGCACTTCGCTGACGAGTGGCGGACGGGTGAGTAATGCTTGGGAACTTGCCTTTGCGAGGGGGATAACAGTTGGAAACGACTGCTAATACCGCATAATGTCTTCGGACCAAACGGGGCTTAGGCTCCGGCGCAGAGAGAGGCCCAAGTGAGATTAGCTAGTTGGTAAGGTAAAGGCTTACCAAGGCAACGATCTCTAGCTGTTCTGAGAGGAAGATCAGCCACACTGGAACTGAGACACGGTCCAGACTCCTACGGGAGGCAGCAGTGGGGAATATTGCACAATGGGGGAAACCCTGATGCAGCCATGCCGCGTGTGTGAAGAAGGCCTTCGGGTTGTAAAGCACTTTCAGTTGTGAGGAAAAGTTAGTAGTTAATACCTGCTAGCCGTGACGTTAACAACAGAAGAAGCACCGGCTAACTCCGTGCCAGCAGCCGCGGTAATACGGAGGGTGCGAGCGTTAATCGGAATTACTGGGCGTAAAGCGCACGCAGGCGGTTTGTTAAGCTAGATGTGAAAGCCCCGGGCTCAACCTGGGATGGTCATTTAGAACTGGCAGACTAGAGTCTTGGAGAGGGGAGTGGAATTCCAGGTGTAGCGGTGAAATGCGTAGATATCTGGAGGAACATCAGTGGCGAAGGCGACTCCCTGGCCAAAGACTGACGCTCATGTGCGAAAGTGTGGGTAGCGAACAGGATTAGATACCCTGGTAGTCCACACCGTAAACGCTGTCTACTAGCTGTTTGTGGCTTTAAGCCGTGAGTAGCGAAGCTAACGCGCTAAGTAGACCGCCTGGGGAGTACGGCCGCAAGGTTAAAACTCAAATGAATTGACGGGGGCCCGCACAAGCGGTGGAGCATGTGGTTTAATTCGATGCAACGCGAAGAACCTTACCTACACTTGACATGCTGAGAAGTTACTAGAGATAGTTTCGTGCCTTCGGGAACTCAGACACAGGTGCTGCATGGCTGTCGTCAGCTCGTGTCGTGAGATGTTGGGTTAAGTCCCGCAACGAGCGCAACCCTTGTCCTTAGTTGCCAGCATTAAGTTGGGCACTCTAAGGAGACTGCCGGTGACAAACCGGAGGAAGGTGGGGACGACGTCAAGTCATCATGGCCCTTACGTGTAGGGCTACACACGTGCTACAATGGCATTTACAGAGGGAAGCGAGACAGTGATGTGGAGCGGACCCCTTAAAGAATGTCGTAGTCCGGATTGGAGTCTGCAACTCGACTCCATGAAGTCGGAATCGCTAGTAATCGCAGGTCAGAATACTGCGGTGAATACGTTCCCGGGCCTTGTACACACCGCCCGTCACACCATGGGAGTGGGATGCAAAAGAAGTAGTTAGTCTAACCTTCGGGAGGACGATTACCACTTTGTGTTTCATGACTGGGGTGAAGTCGTAACAAGGTAACCCTAGGGGAACCTGGGGTTGGATCACCTCCTTACCATTACGTCGTAAGACGCACTTGATGCAGTGCCTACACAGATAGTCTTGTTTAAAAATGAAGAACGACACAAGTTTATGGGGCTATAGCTCAGCTGGGAGAGCGCCTGATTTGCATTCAGGAGGTCAGCAGTTCGATCCTGCTTAGCTCCACCATCTACTTGACACTGAGCTTGCATAAGCGAAGTACTGAAGGCTTGTAGCTCAGCTGGTTAGAGCGCACCCCTGATAAGGGTGAGGTCGGCAGTTCAAGTCTGCCCAAGCCTACCATTTCCTTGCTTTATAAAAGGAAGGCGATAAAGGTAGAAAGTGTCGTAATAGACGATAAATCCTAATGAATATTTACTGTTTCAGTAAGCATTGATTAGGGTTTTTTACTCTAAAGTGAAATGACTCGTCATTTTGCGAATGTTCTTTAACAATTTGGAAAGCTGATATTAATAGTAATCAATCAAAATTGAGTAACTGAGAAGTCGAAAGACGTACTTTTTACTCTACTTGACTGAATTGCTTGTTATCTAAAAGCGCTGAAAAGCGTGCCAATCGGCAAGCCGATTAGCAAAAAGATAGCAAGGCAATTCTTCCGATTAGCTTGTCATTCATGCGACATAACTTAAGCAGAAGTCAAAAGGCTGTTTGGGGTTGTATGGTTAAGTGACGAAGCGTATACGGTGGATGCCTTGGCAGTTAGAGGCGATGAAGGACGTGTAAGTCTGCGAAAAGCTGTGGTGAGCCGACAAAATGCATTTGAGCCACAGATGTCCGAATGGGGAAACCCACCTGTTTACAGGTATCGTTACATGAATACATAGTGTAACGAGGCGAACGAGGGGAACTGAAACATCTAAGTACCCTTAGGAAAAGAAATCAATTGAGATTCCCCTAGTAGCGGCGAGCGAACGGGGAACAGCCCTTAAGCTGTTTAGAATTTAGTGGAATCCTTTGGGAAGAGGAGCGATACAAGGTGATAGCCCTGTACACGAAGAAATCTTTACAGTGAAATCGAGTAGGTCGGGACACGTGTTATCTTGACTGAATATGGGGGGACCATCCTCCAAGGCTAAATACTCCTAACTGACCGATAGTGAACCAGTACCGTGAGGGAAAGGCGAAAAGAACCCCTGTGAGGGGAGTGAAATAGAACCTGAAACCGTATACGTACAAGCAGTGGGAGCCCTTCGGGGTGACTGCGTACCTTTTGTATAATGGGTCAGCGACTTATATTTAGTAGCAAGGTTAAGCGAATAGCGGAGCCGTAGCGAAAGCGAGTGTTAACTGCGCGTTTAGTTGCTAGGTATAGACCCGAAACCCGGTGATCTAGCCATGAGCAGGTTGAAGGTTGAGTAACATCAACTGGAGGACCGAACCCACTGACGTTGAAAAGTCAGGGGATGACTTGTGGCTGGGGGTGAAAGGCCAATCAAACCGGGAGATAGCTGGTTCTCCCCGAAATCTATTTAGGTAGAGCCTCGGACGAATTCCATTGGGGGTAGAGCACTGTTAAGGCTAGGGGGTCATCCCGACTTACCAACCCTTTGCAAACTCCGAATACCAATGAGAACTATCCGGGAGACACACGGCGGGTGCTAACGTCCGTCGTGGAGAGGGAAACAACCCAGACCGCCAGCTAAGGTCCCAAAATATTGCTAAGTGGGAAACGATGTGGGAAGGCATAGACAGCTAGGAGGTTGGCTTAGAAGCAGCCACCCTTTAAAGAAAGCGTAATAGCTCACTAGTCGAGTCGGCCTGCGCGGAAGATGTAACGGGGCTAAGCAATATACCGAAGCTGCGGCAGCATAGTTTACTATGCTGGGTAGGGGAGCGTTGTGTAAGTGGATGAAGGTGAGTTGTAAAGCTTGCTGGACATATCACAAGTGCGAATGCTGACATGAGTAACGATAATGGGAGTGAAAAACTCCCACGCCGGAAGACCAAGGTTTCCTGTCCCATGCTAATCAGGGCAGGGTAAGTCGGCCCCTAAGGCGAGGCAGAAATGCGTAGTCGATGGGAAACGGATTAATATTTCCGTACTTATATAATCAGTGATGGAGGGACGGAGAAGGCTAGGCAAGCTTGGCGTTGGTTGTCCAAGTGAAAGCGAGTAGGCCGAGAATTTAGGTAAATCCGGATTCTTAAAGCTGAGACGCGAGACGAGCTCCCAAGGGAGTGAAGTTGTTGATGCCCTGCTTCCAGGAAAAGCTTCTAAACTTATGATTATATGAACCGTACCCCAAACCGACACAGGTGGTCAGGTAGAGAATACTAAGGCGCTTGAGAGAACTCGGGTGAAGGAACTCGGCAAAATTGTACCGTAACTTCGGGAGAAGGTACGCCTCTGTTTGTGAACACTTTACGTGGTAAGCAAATGGAGGCCGCAGTGACCAGGTGGCTGGGACTGTTTATTAAAAACACAGCACTCTGCAAACTCGTAAGAGGACGTATAGGGTGTGACACCTGCCCGGTGCCGGAAGGTTAATTGATGGGGTTAGTTTTCGGACGAAGCTCTTGATCGAAGCCCCGGTAAACGGCGGCCGTAACTATAACGGTCCTAAGGTAGCGAAATTCCTTGTCGGGTAAGTTCCGACCTGCACGAATGGTGTAACCATGGCCACGCTGTCTCCACCCGAGACTCAGTGAAATTGAAATCGCAGTGAAGATGCTGTGTACCCGCACCTAGACGGAAAGACCCCGTGAACCTTTACTACAGCTTGGCACTGAACATTGAACCTACATGTGTAGGATAGGTGGGAGGCTTTGAAGCACAGTCGCTAGATTGTGTGGAGCCGTCCTTGAAATACCACCCTTGTATGTTTGATGTTCTAACATTGGTCCCTTATCGGGATTGTGGACAGTGTCTGGTGGGTAGTTTGACTGGGGCGGTCTCCTCCCAAATAGTAACGGAGGAGCACGAAGGTTAGCTAATCACGGTCGGACATCGTGAGGTTAGTGCAATGGCATAAGCTAGCTTAACTGCGAGACAGACACGTCGAGCAGGTACGAAAGTAGGTCATAGTGATCCGGTGGTTCTGTATGGAAGGGCCATCGCTCAACGGATAAAAGGTACTCCGGGGATAACAGGCTGATACCGCCCAAGAGTTCATATCGACGGCGGTGTTTGGCACCTCGATGTCGGCTCATCACATCCTGGGGCTGAAGTCGGTCCCAAGGGTATGGCTGTTCGCCATTTAAAGTGGTACGCGAGCTGGGTTTAGAACGTCGTGAGACAGTTCGGTCCCTATCTGGTGTGGGCGTTGGATGATTGATGGGAGCTGCTCCTAGTACGAGAGGACCGGAGTGGACGAACCGCTGGTGTTCGGGTTGTCATGCCAATGGCATTGCCCGGTAGCTATGTTCGGAACGGATAACCGCTGAAAGCATCTAAGCGGGAAGCCGGCCCAAAGATGAGTCATCCCTGAACTTTAAGTTCTGGAAGGGTTGTTATAGACGATGACGTTGATAGGCAGGGTGTGGAAGCGTTGTAAGGCGTTAAGCTAACCTGTACTAATTGCCCGAGAGGCTTAACCATACAACGCCCAAAAAGCTTTAGGCTTTTGAGTGTTGTAGACAAGCTAAAGCAAGTAGAGTGAAAAGTAGTTACTCACTGGTTGAATTGATATCCAGTTTTCTAGATTGTTACCAGTTTTTCCTGGCAGCCATAGCGATACGGTACCACCTGACTCCATTCCGAACTCAGAAGTGAAACGTATTAGCGCCGATGGTAGTGTGGGGTTTCCCCATGTGAGAGTAGGACACTGCCAGGTCCCATTAAGAAGAACCCGCCTAACGGCGGGTTTTTTGCTTTCTGCAGCAAAGAAAAAGTAATGGGGTCAGAGTCGCGACTCTGACCCCATTATTCTTCCATTTTTTTTCTGGCAGCCATAGCGATACGGTACCACCTGACCGACATGTCGGCCCATCGCGTGGCGACCAACCACATCCCGAACTCAGAAGTGAAACGTATTAGCGCCGACCGGTGACCGGCGCAGGGATAGTGGGATAGTGTGGGGTTCCGGTGACCGGCCCAGCCCCATGTGAGAGTAAGACGGGCTGGCCCTCCAGACTGCCAGGTCCCATTAAGAAGAACCCGCCTAACGGCGGTTTTTTTGCTTTCTGCACCTGAAAAAGTAATTGGGGTCAGAGTCGCGACTCTGACCCCTCTATTTGTTGGGGCTATGCTTCGGTTTCTAGGGTTTGCTTTTTTAGCGTTTCTATCATGTGTTCACGCATTTTAAACTTTTGCAGCTTCCCTGTTACTGTCATGGGGTATTCTTTTACTACACTGATGTATTTAGGCACTTTAAAATAGGCTAGCTTTGATTTTAAGTAGTCACGTATTTGCTCTTCGTCTATGTGTCGATTTTCTTTTGCTTTAATCCAAAGACACACTTGCTCGCCATATTTATCATCGGGTATACCAAATACAGCGGCATCGGATACATCGTCATGCTGGTATAGTACTTCTTCAATTTCTCGTGGATAAATATTCTCGCCACCGCGAATGATCATGTCTTTTATTCTGCCTACAATAGTGACATAGCCTTCCTCATCCATTTCACCTAGATCGCCAGAATGAAGCCAGCCTTCGTTGTCTATAGTAGCTTTAGTTTTAGCTTTATCTCCCCAGTAACCCTTCATTACACAATAGCCTCTTGCACAAATCTCACCTGGCTCACCAATTGGAACAGTGTTGCCCTGTGCGTCGATAATTTTAACCTCTGTATGAGGCATAGCTCGGCCTACCGTTTTAACCTGCTTCTCAAAGGGAGAATCAATATCTGTAATATGATTGATAGGGCTGCATTCTGTTTGACCATAACCTATAACGACTTCGGTCATGTGAAATGCACTATGGACCTTACGCATTAGTTCCTCAGGACATGTACTTCCGGCCATAACGCCGGTTCTCAAGCTAGATAAGTCAAAGCTTCTAAAATTCGGGAGCTCTAGCTCGGCAATAAACATAGTAGGTACACCGTGTAAGCCTGTACACTTTTCTTGTTCTACCGTGCGAAGGGTTGTTTCAGGGTCGAATGAGTCACCAGGGAATACCGCACATGCACCAGACGCTAAACAGACTAAGTTACCCAATACCATACCGAAACAATGATAAAGCGGTACGGGTATGCAAAGTTTATCTTTATGCGTAAATCTCATTGCTTCTGATACTAATAAACCATTATTCAATATATTGCGATGAGTGAGTGTTGCGCCTTTCGGGTTACCAGTCGTACCTGAGGTAAATTGAATGTTGATGTTATCATCGGCATTTAATGTCGTTTCAATGGCTGATAGCTGAGATCGTAGAGCATCAGTAGGCTCTATTTGGAGTTTTGAAAACGCCTGCAAGCCGTCTTCATGGGTTTCACCGATAGTATATACATGCTTAAGAGAGGGGAGCTTCGAGAGCGATAGCGCCGCGTCCGTCTGACTCTGGCCCCCGGTATCTAGTTCCGGGGCTAATTCTTTCAAAATGGCGATGTAGTTTGACTGTTTAAAAGACTGTGCCATCACTAAGTGCTTTACCCCGACATTGTTAATAGCAAAGGCTAATTCATCTGGGCGATAAGCGGGATTGAGACATACCATAATCGCGCCAATTCTTGCCGTTGCCATTTGTACAAGCGACCACTCAATGTTATTTGGAGACCATATCCCCACACGGTCACCGGGCTCTACGCCATTAGCAAGTAAACCACAGGCCACTCGTTCTACTTCACGCCAGTATTGCTGATAGGTCCAGTGAACACTTTGGTGCTTTACGATGATCGCTGGGTTATCGGCATAATTGTCGACAACCTTTTTAAAGTATTGGCCAATTGTTAGCGTGGTGAGTTCGGCATTGCTTGGACCGCTAAACTCACTTATTTGTAGTGGAAGTGCAGTGTCTGGCTGTATCTTTGATTCCATTACTTCTTGCCTCCATGTGCATACGCATATGATTTAAATGTTAATTTAGATAATCGCCATCATGATTTTTAGGAAAAAGTACACAATAACAATCTTCGCGCTTATTACAGAGTGCGCTATTGAATAAACAAAATATTTAATCTTTATTAACAATATGGTTGCAAACGCGTTTTGTCGACAAGATGTTAGTCGTATACGGCGCTGTTTAACGAAAAATATTAACGTTTCGTCGCAGCTCATTATCTGATTGGAACAACTAGCGGATTTAACGGAGCTTATTTGTTGGGAGAAAATAAAAAGCCCCGCATTTTCCGCGGGGCTACATAGTTGGGAATACTATGCGTTACTTAGTTCATTTATTCTGATTCAATCTCTTCAAAATAGGTACGGTATTCCATACGGGTTATGTATGAATCACCATCTTCATCCATTGAGTCGAAGTCGCCCTCAACATCAGCTACTTCTAGTTCTTTTTCACTGATTTTACCGTCGCTGTCCATATCGATTTCAGTAAACTTAGAGTTAGCTGTTGCAGACATCTCAGTACGCAGTTCTTTATTTTTTTCCGAAATCATTTCGTTATCAGCTTTAGAAAACAGCGCTGGATTGCCTTCTTCAGTTAGCACTGCATCTGTTGTTCCTTCTGCTTGAACTTGTGTAATAACCTCATCACTGAACATAGAGGGTTTTTCATCAACAAATTTGTTGAACTCTGCGCGGCTAACCATACTGTCGCCGTCGGTATCCATTTTTGCTACTAATTTGCTGTCAATAGAACCTGACGATTCTGAACCTACTATGTAGCCATTACCGTCTTGGTCGAGCGCATTAAAGCTCTTTGAAATTTTTTCTTCATGATGGCCTGCGAATGCTGACGCAGAAAGTGTAGCTGCAACAACAGCACTAGTAATCATACTTAACTTTGTGATCTTCATAATCAAATTCCTTCTGTTTCTCTTTGCGAACACGGGCTATCAATTGCCCTAATCACTAAATTGAACGCATGTTGATTGAAGTTAATACTTCACATCAACCTATTTAGCTACTCACAAATATCTTATTCACTTGTCGTGCCAATGAGATAAGTCATTGAAAATATGAGTAATAGAAAAAATGGGAATAGATTTAGAGTGTAACGTTTTTGTTAATTTGTCACGAAGCCTGAAAGATCTTCATACAAATGAACGGTGTCAAAACAGGGATAGTTGAGTGTTAGCTATGCGTTCAAAACTAAGGGATAACATTGGCAATATGCTATCAGCTATGGGTTTTATTTGTTTCTCTATATAGTGGTCATAGTCAATCGGGGCAGAAATAGTTTCTATTGTTTGTGGCCCTTGTACTGTGATTACATAGGCTATAGACGTATTAGATTGGTAGCGAAGTGGTAAACCCTGCTTCTCAAATAGCTTGTCGGCCCGTCTTGCCGCTTTTACATGAGGGGGAAGGGATTTAACGTACGATGAAAGAGGTTTTCTGAGTCGTTTTTTATATACCAAATCGTCATCCATCTTCCCTGATTTTACTGCGTTTAGCGTTTTATTGATGTATTGCTCAACAGGTTCATTGGCAAACACTCTTTTGTATAGTTCGTATTGGAACATTTTAGCAAGCACTGTCCAATCCGAACGTACGTTCTCTAAGCCTTTAAAGATAAGCTCACCATTTTTCATCCCTGCGTAGCGTTTTTTACTACCTTCCGAAGACCCACGAATTGTTGGCATAAAAAAGGTAGAAAAGTGAGATTCGAACTCAATTTCCAAATGGCAATCAATGGCGAATTTGCGCTTAAGTAACTCAGTCCACTTCTGATTAATAATTTTGGCGAGCTCGCGACCTGTTTCACAAGGTGAACCTAATGCAGTATTCCCTTCAACATGCACAAAAGTTGAATCGGTATCACCGTAAATAACTGTATAGCCTAGTTCCTCAATCCAACTCGCGGTAGTTTGCATAATCTCATGCCCTCGCAAGGTAATTGAACTCGCAAGACGGGGATCGTAGAAAGGACAGCCTCCACTACCAAGCACTCCGTAGAAGGAGTTCATTAATATCTTAATTGCTTGAGATCGAGGTGCGTCTTTCTGTTTTTTGGCTTCGTCACGCTGAAGCCAAAGGTTTTCAATGATTGAAGGCAGAAAATGAAATTCACGGCTAAATACTGCACTTTTGAAGCCTTCTATCGCAGTAGCTGGAGACTTGAGGCCTTCTGCGAGCCCTAACGGGTCGATTTTGAACGTTCGAATAATAGAAGGGTATAGGCTCTTAAAATCGAGTACTAGAACATCTTTGTACAGGCCAGGCTGGGAGCGCATGACATAACCGCCAGGACTCGCTAAACCGCCATTTTCAGGCCTCACTCCAGCGACATAAGACTTGCGGTGTAGCTTGGGCAAATAAACATTTAAAAACGCCGCCACCGAGCCTCCCGGGCGGCTCATATCTAAACCGGTAAGAATGCTGCGCAATGCCAGAAAATCAATAAATTGGGTTTTGCTCTCAATGCGGTTTACCAGTTCCGTGTCTTTAAAGTTGTAGTTAGCAAGTGCAATAGGGTCGTTGTGATAAAGGCGCTTTATCGCTTCAAGCTTGTCAGTAGCTTGTATAAGCTTATTTTCACTAAGCAGTTCTTCGGAAACATTGTCGAGAGAGAATGACTCAAATTGATAGGTCATGGTTTTGAGTGCTTCAATACCATCAATCACGCATCGGCCAGGTACATCAACGATAGTTTGATCTTCCCATTGTCTTACCAAAGCCTCACGGCCGTGGCGGCCAATTGCAAACTTAAGCGCATTCGCTTTAGCGCGGCGGGCGAGCACAGCCATATCAAACTGCTTAACATTCCAACCCAAAATTATGTCTGGGTCGTAAGCGGTAAGGTGTGAAAAAAAGGCTTCTAGTAGTGCTTTTTCCGACCCTACTGTAACGAGCGTATATGGGCTGTCTTCTTGCTCCTGTAATGTTTGTCCACTAAAACTTGGTGGGCAAACGAGCAATACTACGCTTTTTCCTTCGCCCGCTAGCGCAATGCTGAATAACTCTTCGTGCTCATTACATTCAATATCTATACTTAACGATGTGAAAGCAGTTCTGAAATGACAAGGTCTGATCTGCGCATTTTCTATAACAAGTTGTGACGTGTCATCTAGAGATTGAGGGGTAACAAACTCCACCGCACCATATACAAAACGCTCCATCAAATAGCGATCGGCAACGCGAATGTCTGCTTCATACAATACAATACTATGCTCTTGGGCGCGCTGACGAAGCTGATGCATCTGTGATTCTGTGGCGGTCTTTACCGTAGCCACAGGAGATTGCTCTAAAGTGTGAAATCCATCTTCTGAAATTATGATATTAGCTGGAATGCGAGCAGCAATGTTGCGCAATGAAGCACTCTGTTCTAGGGACACAAAGCAAGTCGGTTTTTGAGGTGAAGATATTAATCTAGCGGTACCACTGGCGGTTTTAACCCATAGCTCAACATAAACTTTACCTTGCCGGGTAAACGTATTTTTATTGAGTATAAACCCTTGCTGTATTATTGGGGCTGACATGAATTTGTTTTTACTAACCGCTTCTTTAACTGTGTCAACTTCTTAGGGCTACCCTAAGAGCGTGGACGTTGATTGAATTTATATAACCCTCCACCTGCGAATTCAGTACAGAGCATGAAAGGTACAAAAGACGTGTTCTATCAACATCAACGACCTTAGTATAGCGTTTGTTATCACCGGCTCCTATAGATCTCTATTCGACAGATATGTTTGTTTTTGTAAGCAGAGCAAGTTAGAACGGAACGTGTTCTAATTATCTTGCATGAAAGTGAAGGTATCAGACGAATAAGATTATGCTGCGTTTACACGCCGGCATTATCGAGTAACGGCGTTCTCGATACAAGGCAGTCGTACCAAAGCTATTGTATTACCCCCTCTAGGGAGAGCGCGACTCAGTGAAGATGTAAAATATGCTGGCTAGAAAAGGTGATGACGATATGGAGTATCTATTCGACAAACAGGTAGAGCCGGGCGAGCTTATAGAAGTAGCCGATGGGGTACTTTGGCTAACTATGCCCCTTCCTTTTGAACTCGACCACATAAACTTGTATTTAATCCGCGGTGAAGGCGGCTGGGTGGTGATTGATACTGGCATCGGGACGTCCACCACCAAATCTCTCTGGATGCGTATATTTGAACAACTAGATGCACCAATTGTTGGTGTTATTGTTACGCACTTACATCCTGATCATGTAGGGTTAGCAGGTTGGATAGCGGATACATATAACGTACCTTTTTATATGACCCAAACTGAATATTTCACTGCACGAGCCTTCGCAGCAGGCAGAAATGGCGCTACTAACACAAGGGATGTACTGTATTACCAGCGGGCAGGGCTTGATGATCCAATGATAGCAAAGCTCACCTCTGGCGAGGGAAACGGTTACAGCAGTGTGGTGTCGCCACTTCCCATAAGTTATACCCGTTTAAAACATGGCATGACGTTATTTCTTGGCGATAACGAATGGGTGGTTATGATTGGACGAGGTCATTCTCCCGAGCACGCCTGTCTTTACAATGCAAAGAAAAATATTCTTATCTCTGGCGATCATATTTTACCAATCATCACACCGAATATTGGTGCCTATTCAACGGAGCCTGACGCTAATACCTTAGCCGATTACCTGAACACATTGCCTCAATTTAAAAGCTTGCCGAGAAATACAACGGTGTTACCCGCACACAAACTTCCTTTTATTGGTCTTCACGAGCGGGTAGACTCGCTCATTGCTCATCATCACGAGCACCTTCAAGCGTTGTTAAAGGCTTGCAAGGAACCTAAAGCAGTAGTGGATCTATTGCCGGTTATGTTTAGGCGCAAGCTTTCAAGCCGTAACATGGTATTCGCTGTGGCGGAGTGTTTGTCTCACCTTAATTACTTAGTAAGCGAAGGGGATATCTCGCGAGCACTCAATGATGAAGGTGTGTATACATTTAAGGTGTGCGCAGCGAGTAAACTAGCGAGTTAGGAATCACTGGCGGGCACTGTAGGGGCTTTAGGTATAGTAATTTCTACGACAGTTCCTTTGGCCTCTTTACTGCTAATAGATATTTTTCCTTGATGCTGTTCTATGGCGGTATAAGCCACAGAAAGGCCCAGCCCTTGACCTTGCCCTTCCGGCTTGGTGGTAAAAAAAGGTTCGAACACGCGTTTTAAGTGTTTTGCTGGGACGCCGCAACCTGAATCCAGTATTTTAATCGTTACTAATTGAGCGGCATCAATTACGGTGAGTTTGATGAAGCCTTTATCGTCTATCGCTTGCGCAGCGTTTATCATTACGTTCATCAGCGCCTGTTTCAATGGCCCTGGATTCCCCATAACCTCGACCTTTTCTTGCTCACATTCAATTTTATATTGGGGGGCGCTGTATTGAGCGGAGATGAGCGTGATTAGCTGATTACATATTGCGCATATATCTACTGTTTGCATTCCTTCAGCAGTCTCTAGTGAGAAGTTTTTAAGGTTCTCAACAATGTCCTTTACCCGTGTAAGCCCTTCAGTAGACTCTGCAATTAGCTCGGTGATATCGTCTTTCAGTAGGTCATAGTGATTCGCCTCAAATAAGGCGTCAACTTGTTCTTTAAGCTCGTCAGTAAAGAGCTCCATTTGCCCTTTAACACCGTCGCAAATCGCAAGAAGGTGTGAAGCGTATTGACCTAGCGTATTGAGGTTGGCGTTTACAAAGCCAATCGGATTGTTAATTTCATGAGCTATACCTGCTGCGAGTTGCCCGGTAGAGGCCATTTTTTCTGCCTGAATAAGCTGGCTTTGGGCAGTATCGAGTTTACGAATAAGCTTTCGCTGCGCTTCGTGCTCTTTTTTTAGTGCTTCGGAAAGTTTTTGCTGGGCTCTGAAATAACTCGCTTGGGCGGTGACATCTTGCAGAAATATACAGGCTAAACGCTGCCCGGTTTTTTTATCTTTAATAGGCAATATTTCCATATTTTGGTACATCTGCGTCTCTTCGCCTGTTATAGGCCGAGAGCTTTTAAATGGAAATATATGGGGTCGTTGCTCCCAATAGCTAAAACTTGGGTGCTGTAGCACGAATACTGACTTTAGCCTGCGTTTTAGGAACTTACCTTGCCCCTGAAACAATTCCACCACGGGCGTGTCTTGATAACAGTCACGCATTTTATGGGGGAGACGATCTAAAAAGAAGTCGTTTAGATAAACGACGTTAAAGTTTTCATCAACTACACCAATTCCGACAGGTAACTTACCTACCAGTTGTTCAAACATTATGCGAGTAACTCATCCAATGTGTTTTTCATGCGAGCAAGAGATTCATCGTCTAAACAAAACACAACGCGCATGCTAAACGAGGAAATTGCAATAACGAACTGTACTTCCATTACCAAACTATGCTGCCACTGCAGCTCATCAAAGTTCGCTTTATCGGGTAAAAACAATGTAGGCATATTTAAGTTGGTGGTAAGCTCTAACTGGTCAGAAAGACCAGCTAAACACGCGCCCGCTAAAATATTGCAAAGCTCCAAAATGATTTCTTGAATATCTTCCTTACTTAATGGTTCGTCGTAATCCATCAAAGTAGCGACTTCACTTAAACCCGCTTGTGACAACACAGACATGACTTCACCGTGCACATCGCCTAAAAAGGACTGGCGGGTATAAAAGGCATCTTCGGTTTCAAATAGAAGACTGTAAAGTTGAGTGGGCGTGACGGCTGAAATTTTAGGTATAGAAATGTCTATTTTCGTTTCAATAAGTTGAGCAAGCGAGTTCGCGGCTTGTCCCATTGAAATATTCAGCAGTTCTTGAAGGGCATCTCTTTGCTCTTCATCCAGCGGTAGTACGATGCTCATAGATACCCCAGCTCAAACAGTGCCATGGCCAACTCTTCTTTATCTAAGGGCTTACGAAGAAATCGCTTAGCGCCTAAAGACATCACAATTTTTTGTTTTTCCGGCTGAAAATCAGCGCTTATTACAATAACGTTTGGCATGTTAGACCTTGCGTGTAAAAACTCTAACACGCCAACGCCGTCTACTTCAGGCATAGTAAGATCTAAAAGAATGAGTGCAAACTCGCTTTCGGAAAGTGAATTTATCGCTTCTTGCCCGTTTGTTGCTTCGGTTATGTCATACTCCAAATCTTGAGGAAGCGAGCGAATAACGCTGCGCCTCGACAGCTTGGAATCATCAGCAACTAGTACAGAAAGTGACATTTACAGCCTCCTTGAGCGGCATTCAATGTGATGCCTTTTTAGTAAAGTATGTGCAACTTTTGCGTTACTGCAACAATACCTTTAAAAATTATTGTTGTAGTCATGCTCTACCTGCTTGTTAACTAATTTGAGTATATGACAAAGGTGACTTTTGTGCGTATTAGACTTTTAGTTGAATTGATAGCGGGGTTTATAGAGTTAGGTGTTAAGAGAGTTAAAGAGATGAAGTGGGCATGTAGCTAAGTTTAAACATGCCCTTGCATTTTTAGCCTTTTTGCATTGCCTGCATTTTTTCTAGTGCAGCTGGCATTGCATCGACATAACGTTTAACGTCAGCTATTTTACCCATGCTTACACGAGACCAATTATTATACGTACGATAGATGCCTCGGATAAGTACGTCTTTTTCAGCCATAGCTTGACGGAAATACTCGGCATTGCCATCACCAAGATTAACAAAAATAAAGTTAGTACTAGAGGGGAGGGCTGTCAAACCGTTAGCTTTAACGGCATCCATAACCATAGATTTACCTTCATAAATTTTTTCTTTAGAAAACGTTAAAAAGGCATTGTCATTGTAGCTTGCTATTGCAGCAGCAAGGCCCGCTTGATTCAATGTGTAGCCGCCCATACCGTAGCGATTAATCCACTCGGTATTCTCCTCAGAAGCAATAAGATAGCCCACTCGCATACCCGCTAAACCATAAATCTTCGAGAAGGTTCTCGCTACGATGATATTGTGGCCTGCTTTAACAAGTGGAATCATTGAGTGTTTTGGTGGCTCATCGATGAGTTCGTTATAGGCCTCGTCAACCAAAACAAGTGTCTTTTTAGAGGCTTTGATACAAAATTCGCGAAGCTTATCGGGGTCTAGCACTTTACCTGTCGGGTTGTTAGGGTTACAGATATGTACCATACCGATGGAGTCATCAATTGCGGCATACATGGCGTCAAGGTCGATGTCGAGATCTGCTGTATTGGCTATTCTGACTATTTCTGGTGCGCCCTGCTTTTCTGGTGCTTTAGACGTGGTATCCCAAAAAAGATCCGGCCCAAGAATTTTACCATTCTTACTTGCAGCTACAGCAGCATAGGAAAGAATTGGGCTGGAACCGGCACTTAAAGAAATATTCTTACGCGTAATGCCATGACGCTCGGCTATCATATCTAACAGGGTCATAGCGGCGGGATAAGCGTAATACGCACCTCCTTGAGCAGAGGCTTGAGCAATGGCTTCCAAGGCTTTTGGACTAGGTCCAAAAGGGTTTTCATTAGCATTTAGTTTCGCTACACCAGGTTTTGGTCCATAAATGACCGATATCGCTTCAGTTGCTGCAGCACTTGCAGATTGAGCGCTAACCAAGTTACTAAAACCTGTTGCTCCTACGGCTGATGCTGCTACCGAGCCACCTAAAAATAAACGTCTTGAACGGTTATAACTCACAGATATTCTCCTTTTTATTTTAAATGGCTTTATAGAACATTGCGCTTGAAACAATGACGAGATAAATGCCAAACAATCGCTTTAGCTTCTTTTCACTAAAGTTATGCGCCATCTTCGCACCGATAGGCGCAGTAAAAATTGCGCCTATACTGATAGCGATTAGCGCTGGAATGTTGATGTATCCGATAGTGCCAACAGGAAGCGAAGCCGTCTCGGGATGTTTCATAAATAGAAAGCCAATGGCACCAGGAAGGCCTATCAGGAAGCCAACACCTGCAGCGGTGGCAACCGCTTGCTGAATAGTGCGTTGGCACATCACCATTGTGATGACTGTGGGCGTACCGCCTCCTATACCGAGTAACGCAGAAAAGCCGCCTAATACAAATGCCAGCACCGCTTTTCCTATTCCTTTAGGCATATCGAATACAAGACCGGGGCGCACAACAAATTCAGGGAAAAGAAAATATACGGAGTAAAGCAGTACACCTGCAGCGAATACTACGGTTAAGCCATTTGCGCTAGAGTTATTAGCTATTAGTAGACCACCTCCAACACCAAGAATAAGCCAAATGCTCCAGGACTTAAGGATGTCAAAATCTACGGCGCCTTTGGCGCGGTGCGCCATAACAGAACGTGCGCTAGATACGACAATTGATGCCAATGAGGTGCCTATTGCAACTTTCACCAACGATTCAGAAGGGGGGGTAAAGAAAGGGAAAACAGCAAGTAGTGCCGGAACAACAACAAAGCCTCCACCATTGCCGAATAGACCTGCGGTAATACCAGCAATGGCACCGGTTATACACAAGGTAACGACAAACCACAGTAGTTCTACTTCCATCAGTTTTCTACCCCACACAATACAACTTTTAACATTGAATGACCTTTTAGGTTTTACTTATATAAAGTTATTTAAAAACGTAAACACCGGCTTGCGCCGGTGTTTTCTGCACTCGATTAGAAGCGAGCTGCTAGACGGGTGTAGTAGTACCCACCTTGCCAGTCGACTATGGAACCGGAATCGTATAATTCGCCACAGCACGCGTCGCCGTTAGTACTCAAATCTGGGTAGTTATCAAATAGATTTCTAACACCGACTGAAAGAGTAAGGTTTTCGCTAATCAGGTAAGAGCCTTCGATATCAAACATAAATTCATCGCCGAAGGTTTGAATACTTGTTGGGTCGACGCCATCATCGCTGCCTGCATTTTCGTATTCGCCAAAGTAGCTTAGGCGAGCCACCGCAGACCATACGTCGTAGCTGTGAGTGACCGAGAACACACCGCGCATTTCAGGTCGGCTATTTTCAAAATCGAATTGATCTTCTGCATCTAAATATTCGCTGGGGTCAGAGTCAAACTCAGTTTTATTGTAGTTAACCGAGCCGGTTAAAACAGTTGAGCCATACTTGGATTCCATCTTGTATGTAGCTACGACATCCAAGCCCTCTGTCACTGTATCGAATGCGTTTTGGAAGAAGAAAACGCCGCCAATAGATTCAGCGCCAGAAACGTTTGCTCCCGCAAGCGCTAGGTAGTTCTGGTAAGCATCATAGCCTGCAGCATCTGGGTCGGTGACCACAGTAGTAGAAACATCACGTGTAGATACAGAGTAGAGACGGTCCTCTAATTTGATATTGTAGTAATCAACGGTAAGAGTTAAGTCACCATAGTTAGCCGTCATTCCTAATGTAAAGTTGGTCGACTTTTCAGGTGAAAGCTCTTCTGCGCCGAGTGCCTGCGCAACTTCGCCGCCCGCAGGGAATAAGCCCGTAGCTACAGGGAAACCATCAGGTAAGCGAGTCGATACGTTAGTAGTACCCTGTTGGCCAGGCGTTGGCGCTCTGAAGCCTGTACCAAATGAAGATCTAAAGCCTACATCGTCATTCAATTGATAAAACGCCGCGACTTTGTACACTACCTCAGAGCCAAAATCTGAATAGTCCTCGTAGCGCAATGCAGCTTGGGCAAATAGCTCGTCAGTAATGTCTCCTGAAATGTCGGTGTACACCGCATAAGAATCACGTTCGTATGAACCTGAATAGTCAGGTGAGTAACCCGGGAAACCGTTAGAACCTACGCCAACTACGGTATAAACAGCATCATCGGGATCTGCACAGTTTAATGTCGAACCGTTTGCGATAACGGCTAGCCCTTCGGCAGTAGCGGTGGTTCCGTCACAGAATCCATATGGGTCAGAGGTAGCGTAAGGGCCGGCAAAATATGAGCTTTCCTCTCCTTCAGAAATTTCATAAGACTCATCTAGATAGCTAGCTCCAAAAGCGAGTACGTACTCACTCAAGTCGTAGGTGAAGTCGGCCTGAATTTGGGCCTCTTCGTTAGTCAGATCACCGGGCTCAAATGACGTAGGTGATTCATTGCCCAGAGAAGGGTTAATGGTATTGGCGAGCGTGTAGGAAATCTCGTTGTTGCCATAACGACCGCTGATATCGTAAGTAAGATCACCCGACATACCTTTTATGCCGCCTACCATTGAATAATCAGTGACATCACCGAAGAAGCGTGGCGTGAAACCACCCGGGAAGAATTCTGTTGGATTCCAAATAGAGCCGTCTTCAAGCCGAATGTCTTCAATAGTGCCGTTACCCGGATAACGATAATAGAAAGAGCCGTCGCCTTCACTTTCAGAATAGTTACCAAAAGCGTATAACTCTGCTTCAGCGCTCAGCGCGTACCCAGCGTTGAAAAAAACGCGTTTGCCGCTGGTATTGGGCTGCCCCCAAGGTTGCACCACATCAGAACCGTGAACACTGTTTGCCATAGCAGTCGCATCTGCAATATATTCGGCTGATTGCTCGTCTACACAGAACCAAGGCTCACAGTATTGTTCGCCTCTATAGGTCGCTTCACTATCTGAGTATTCGGCCGAAATACTGAAGAAGCCATCGTCACCAAGTGCGAAACCTTTATTTCCTGTAACGGTAATCTGGTCGCCATCGCCTTCATAGTAGCTACCATAATCGATGGTGAAAGAGCCGCCTTCGGTATTGTTTTTAAGTTGGAAGTTAATTACCCCCGCGATGGCATCCGAACCATACTGAGCTGCTGCACCGTCTCGCAATACTTCAACACTTTGGATTGCTGCTGTAGGAATGGTTGCGATATCCGGGCCTTGGGTACCAGAGCCTCCGATTGAAACAAGCGCTGCTCTGTGACGACGTTTCGAGTTCACTAAAACCAAGGTTTTGTCTGTGGGCATACCTCGAAGTGTTGCTGGACGAATAAAGGTGCCGCCGTCTGAAATAGGCTGCCTGCCCACAGAGTAGGAAGGTACAAGGGTCATCAGAACGTTGTTCATATCGGTAAACGCAACGGCTTCAACGTCTTCTGCGGTTAACACGTCAACGGGAACGGGCGAACTAGTGACTGAGCGTGGCGCACCGCGAGCGCCCACAACGGCTATACGCTCTAAGTCTTTCGCTTCTGCGGTTTCTTCGCTGGTTTCTTGAGCCTGTACAAGCATTGAAGTAGTGAAAAGGGTTAGTCCGGTAAGTGCGTAACGTACTGCAGTGTGGAGTTTCTTTTGTTTCATTAGTGTTCCCAATCGTGCTTATTGCTACTTAATTTATGAATGCGGATTAATTGAACCTGCACTCTTTCTAGGCACGCACGAGCACCACATTGATGCATACACATCTTGTAATTGTTATTGTGTAACTCGTGTACAGGGACTAGGCTAAAAACTCTTTGCCGCTGGTGGAAGAAAGAAGAATATTCAGGGGTATAAGAAAAATATTGACCCCTCCGGAAGCTCACAGTTTTCCTAGTATTAGACTTAAGTAGTGTTTAGGGTGAGATTTTTTTAACCCGTATGCGAAGGCTTTTGTTTACATTTTAGCTTCATATAACCTATTGGAATGGCATATACCTTGCTGACTTTCCCTGCAATGACGTCAGGCTATTCTCTATTGCCTTCTAAAAGGGGATTAAGTGCATTCCAAACAGCTACATTACTTTATAACCACAGTACAGCGAGGCAGTATTGCTGCAGCGGCTAGAACCTTAGATATTGCTCAGCCAGCTATTAGCCAGCAACTTGCAAGTTTGGAGCGAGAGGTGAAAGCAACGCTGCTAGAAAGAAGCTTTTCGGGTATAAGCTTAACGCCTGCTGGAGAGGTATTTTTCAAACACGCAGAGAAAATAATGGGTGAGATCGAAAACGTGAAATCAGCGTTGCAAGCATTTCAGGGAGACCAGAAAAAAGTAATAAAAATAGGAATGCTCCCATCTATTGGTAATGTACTTTCCCTACCCTTATTAACTGAAATAACGAGCAATCATAAAACGTTGAAAGTAGAGATAAGTACTGGTCCTTCATACACCATCAACGACTGGCTCGAATCAAAACAGGTAGATGTTGCCTTAACCTACCAACAGGCAATAGAGCCTAAATTTATGAGTGTGACTCCTCTTATTCAAGAGGAATTGCACCTCGTGTTTGCTGCTTCTCCCGCTTATCCCGAATATGCCAAGCTCAAAAACAAGTCGATGATAAAATTTTGGGAAATAAGTGAACTCCCCCTTTTATCGCCGGGAAATAAAGATGCACTTGGTCAGCTTATTGCTGATTACGAGAAAGCCACCGGCGTGACCTTAAAGCACGATCTTGCTTATTCTGGGCAGTTAATGACAGGACTAAGGCAAGTAATGCAAGGGGAGGGAGTGATGATTTTGCCAACTTCGGCTGTTTTCCATCTGAAAGAGTCGGGTCTGGTCTCCACCTTAAAAATTACCCAGCCTGACATGCATCGCACCGTGCTGGCAGCTACTAACAAAAAGCGAAAAGCGACGCACGAATACGAACAAATTATTGATATCATTCGAAAAGTGGTCGCTAAGGAGAATGCGCTCAAACATTGGTGCGGTACCTTAGAATTTGCAGCATCCTCATTTGTGGCGAAGTCAGCATAACCGAGCACACCGTATTTTCAATGAATCGAAAAAGTTGGCTAACTCACGCTTCAGGTAGAACAATATCTACTAATACGGGTAGATGATCGGATAACACTTTAGTTTTCTCATTCTTGAGTTTCCTACATGACTTTACTTCAATATCTTCAGTTACCCAGACGCGATCGAGCGAAAATACGGGGAAGTTGCTTGGAAACGTGGGACCAACCTTTTGCTGTAATAGCAAATTATTTAAAGCCCTAAATGCCTTTGAAAAAAACTGCCACTCATTAAAATCACCCGCTAGAAATAGCGGGGTTTGTTTTTCTCTTAAGCGTCGCGACAGATGTTCGTGAAGCAAAGAAAACTGCGAACGACGCTCTGGTTTTTTAAGCCCTTTATGAGTGTTTACCACTGTCAATGGGGTTTTTTCTGTCTTCAACTCAACGATTTGAACATTTCTTGGCTGTCGCCCAGTTTGACTTACATCTACAGTATCGTGCTCGAGCACATCAAAACGGGTCAAAATTGCATTGCCATACCAACCATCTGATTCTCTGATTGCTGGAGAGGGAATTAATTTAAACGTGTTACCCGCACAGATGTCCTTTACATCTTGCGCTGTATCGCGTTCGGGCGGACGGGTATCCATTTCTTGAAGCAAAACCACGTCTGCGCCACTGTTTGCAAGAAACTGCCCAATACGCTTGTAGTCATGCTTCTTGTCTCTGCCAACTCCGCTGTGAATATTATAGGTTACTATGCGGCACATTTTTCAGACTCATCTTTACTGCCGTTACTACTTTCTGACGTATCACTGTTAGCCTCTTTCCTGGCTTGATAATAACGTGCAAATTTTTGTGAGCCCCAAATCATTAAACCCCACACGACAATGCCGCCTATAAGATAGCTAATAGTTTTGACAGAAGGGTTTTGCCAAATTTGCGCGATAGAATCGCCAACAAGACCTTTAGCTATCATAGGTGGGAACATTCCCAAAAAGGTTCCCACCAAAAATTGAAAAATACCTATAGATGAAATGCCCGCGACCAAATTCACCAAACTAAATGGTGCTATAGGCAACATGCGAATAGCTGCTACGCCAACTACACCGCTACGCTTCAACTTTTCATCAACTGCCGCCACCTTTGGGCCGCCTATTTTTTTAAGTCCTGCGTTACCTGATAGTTTACCGATACCAAACATAATGGCAGAGCTCATTAGCGCTCCCATAATGCCGTAGATAGGCCCCCAAATTGGGCCAAAAATAGCAGCTACAGCAAGCGAGAGCACGGTTACAGGGAAGAATAAAATGCCGCCCACTACATACACTAAGAGTACAGTAGGAAGCGCGAAGTATGTACCTCTGCTTTTTTCTAGAAAGGCGTTGATACTGTCTGAGCTTAACCATGGGATTGACTGACTAGCCCAAAACATTAACCCGCCCAGTACTGCAATAATAGCAACACCAATTAAGATCATTATACTGCGACGCTTAGGGTTACGGGCTGGCAGTGCGTCACCGTCAAAGGTAGGAACTGAAATAAGCGGTTCTTCAGGGTCTGATAAAGCGCGAAATACATTTTTTACCGAGTGTTCTGTGAACACCTCATCACGAACTTCAGTTAGTATATAGCCATGCGCTATCTGATCCTGCATCAATGCTTCAACAGGATATTGGCGGTTGAATATCTCTGGCATCGCATCTATATCACGACCTGTATGCTCGGCAAGTAAGTCATTTCTCACTTGTTCTATACACGCTTGATTGTCTTTGCTATTGCCAAATAAAACGGTATCAATCTCTGTGTCCAAGGTCATTGAACGGTTACTTAAATTAGAAGACCCAATAACAAGGTATTTGTTATCAATTGTCATCACCTTGGAGTGAATGCGTTTGTAGGCTTTTCGACCCTGCATGTCTTCTATCGAAGAGTAAGTTAGTTTTATGCGTTTGGGGTCTATGCCCTTTTCTAAAATCGCTTTAAACTCAATGCGGCTGGCCCAAAATGCTTCACACTCAAACTTACCTTTCGGTTCGTAAGAGCTAACGATAACAACCGAAAGGTCTGGCTTTAACTTAAGTTGCTTATTAAGTGCTTCAGCAATTTCTTGACGAGTCGTAAACTGATTTTCGATATATATGACCGATTCTGCCTCCCCGATAAGGTCGAGCAGCATATGCCGTACCTCTTGAGCCGGCTCGGCTTCATCCATAAATGGGATGGTTCGCGCAAGGGCACACTCTACATCTTCAAAAAGAGGGGGATAGTCCTCAGGCCATGTTTCAGGCAAAGGCGAATTTTCATCAATACGCGCATCTTCACGAATATTAATAGGAGTGTCTTCAGCTACCCGCTGCCATCTCCATCTGACAAGCTGCGCGAAGTCGGCGACCACGGGGCCACTTGAAACCATTTGGACATCGTGTAGAGGACCATACTCGCCGTCAGGACCATCTCTTTCTTCGGATACCACTGGGTGGTCTCGCGTATCCCATCGGTTAGTCGATACGTCCATGCCACCTGAAAAAACAAGCTCGTCGTCAATAACCACAATTTTTTGGTGCTGGCTTCCGCCCATTGGAATGGTATCATCTAGCTCCGTTTGAACATTGTCGGGCGTTTTCTCTTCCCACACTTCTTTGGCCCACATCTCACGTTGAGCGAAAAAGGCTAAAGAAGAATCCCAGCGCAGTAGATAAATCTTAATATCAGGGCTTTGCTCTGCTTTCCATTTAAGCAAATCACTGATCACACTAGGTGCTTCGCTTTTAGCTTCATCGTCACCACGTAGCAATCGAATTCGACTGTCTATATCCCAGCCAACAATAAAAATGCTGTGCTTGGCTTTAACAATTGAGCTATGCAAGGCTTTGTAATAGTTTCCGCAATCTATCAGAGGAGTAGAAAAGCGGGCTTTGCTCTCTACCCAACAGTTTTGACCTGGTTGGAAAATACTTTTGCCTGATTGCATGTTCTTGTACCTGTTATTCATTTTATTAATCTAGATAGGGGGTTGCAGAATTCATACCTGCTAGCAATTACTTTTAAATGTTTTCAAGTGTATGATGTGTAAGGGTATATTTACTCTTCTGGCTTGAAGTGATATTTGTAGAGCATATGAAAGTGTAAGATTTTCACAATTTAGGAAGTTTCATCTTCATCACTGAAGGGACTCAATACTTACTCTAGATTTTTCTATTACTAGGTGTGTAATTGGCGATCTTGCTATACGTTGCGTGCAAAAAGTGATTAAAAATTTGTTTGTAGTAGCGATCGCTACCAAATTCTTATGAAGTAAGGGGCTTCTTTATTTAGATAAAAATAAGCCTGCACTAACAGTGCAGGCTTTGCTTATAAATTTAAAAATTCACTTTTAGGTAAGTTTTCTTTTTAGAAGCGGTACTCTACACCGATGCTCGCTTGCTTAAGATCGGTTTCAAAGTCAGTGTCGTCGATATCATCAAACGCTTCGTCTGCGTCTAGCTCAGTGTCATATACAGTGTATTCTGCGTTCACTAGGAAATTGCTAGTAACCGCATAACTTAGTCCTGCACCCACGAAAAGACTTTCGTCATCATTGTCGCGTGAAACACCCGCAAAGTTGTATTCAGTTTCAGACCATAGTTGACCTGCTTTAGCATAAAGAGAGAAGCGTTCGGTTAGCGGAAGGATACCTTTAATAGCAGCGGTGTAGCCATCCGTCTCTGCGCCTGCGATGTCGTTACCGTAGTCACCGAAATCAATATAGCCACCTTCAACAGCAACCCACTCGTTAAATTTGTAGCCTACTAGCCCTTGCCATACGTCTTTATCATCATCAAAATCATCTTCGCCTTCAACGCGCAGGTAACCGTAATTACCACCTACATAAAAACCACTGTCTTTTGCTTCAATTTGATTTGATTGAGCGTGTGCGCCGAACGATGCCATCGCACTGATAGAGGCAACAGCAGCAAGTCCAGTAAGTGTTTTAAGTGTGTTTTTCATAAGTTCATCCTCATTACTTCTTAATGTTTCATCGACTTCTCATTTGAAGCCAATGTGTCCTGATTACACACTTCCTGTTTCAACTGCTGTGCCATAGTAAAAATTTCAACGTTTGTTTCAAACAAGGGCAAATTTTACATAGGTTAGTGACTAATAGTTTGTTTATTGAACGTTTTTAGTTGGTGTTGAACTTAGCTATCAATATGTCAGAGAAAAATTTTCATGGAGCCTGAAAGAGATTCATAAATAAGTAGTAACGCACAAAAATGTGTCAGCTATGTTTTAGTGATTAATAGTACCAACCGAGAACGAGATTTTTAACCAGCTGAAATCTAGCGGCTTTATTTTGATTGAATTTTCCAATCAAATGAATTCATTTTCTCGACTGTAAATTTTGTGTAAGCATGACTATCTTTTAACAGCTTATGAGGTAAACAAAATGTTAACAAAAAGCGGCGCTGAAGACGTCTACTTTTTGGTAGCGAAAACAAACTCAGATGGGAAAAGACCATGACTTTAAAAAGGTTTAAAAAAACCACGTTATCGGCGCTAGTGGCGCTTTCGTTAGGCGCTACAGGGGCCATTGCTAATGATCAAATAAGTAAGCCCGCTGGTGCTAAAGGCACAGGTATGACCAAAGCTTTTCAGGCGAAAATGAATCAGTTTTGGTGGCCTGATCAACTTGATCTTTCTGCGCTTCGAGATCACGACAACCGTTCGAATCCACTTGGAGAAGATTTTAGTTACGCAGAAGCTTTTGCCAAACTTGACCTTGATGAAGTGAAAAAAGACGTAAACGAACTGCTTACTACGTCTCAAGATTGGTGGCCTGCAGACTTTGGCAATTATGGTCCTTTCTTTATCCGCCTTTCATGGCACAGTGCAGGTACCTACCGTACGCTTGACGGTCGCGGTGGCGGTGATGGTGGTCAAATGCGTTTTGACCCATTAAACAGCTGGCCTGACAATGGCAATTTAGATAAAGCCCGTCGCCTACTTTGGCCAATTAAACAAAAGTACGGTGAAAGTTTATCTTGGGGCGACTTAATGATCCTGGCCGGTACTGTGGGTATGGAAAACATGGGCTTCGATACCTATGGCTTTGCGGGTGGTCGTACCGACGATTGGGAACCTGACATGGTGTACTGGGGACCGGAAGTAGAAATGCTAGCCAGCGACCGTGAAGAACGTGACGGCAAGCTTCAGCGTCCCCTGGGTGCTACACATATGGGTTTAATATACGTTAACCCTGAAGGCCCTAAAGGTGTGCCAGATCCGATGGGATCAGCGAAAAACATTCGCACTGCATTTGGTCGTATGGCGATGAACGATGAAGAGACGGTAGCGCTAATTGCTGGTGGTCATACATTCGGTAAAATGCATGGTGCACACAAACCTTCTGATTGTTTAGAAGCTGAGCCGGGTGGCGCAGGATTAGAAGAGCAGGGACTAGGCTGGAAAAATAACTGTGGTAAAGGCAATGCTGAAGACACAGTTACCAGTGGCTTAGAGGGGGCGTGGACACAGCTACCGACTAAATGGACGAGCTTATACCTTCAAAACTTACTTGGTTTTGAGTGGAAGCAAACGCGTAGTCCAGCCGGTGCTATCCAGTGGGTCCCCACGGATGAATCGCTTCACAAATCAGTGCCAGATGCACACGTGGAAGGTAAGAGAAATCCTCCTGTAATGACTACTGCTGACTTAGCGCTTAAATATGACCCTGAGTATCGCAAAATTGCCGAACGATTTTTGGCTGACCCTAAAGAGTACCAAACGGCATTCGCTAAAGCATGGTTTAAATTAACGCACCGCGATATGGGGCCAAAAGCGCGTTACCTAGGTAACGACATTCCAGAAGAAAACTTTATCTGGCAAGATCCTGTCCCTAAAGCTGATTACAAAACGATCTCGGATAAAGACGTTAAAAAGCTAAAAGCAGACATCTTAGATAGTGGTCTAACGGTCCAGCAGCTTGTAAAAACAGCGTGGGCAGCGGCAGCAAGTTTCCGTGCCTCTGATTTGCGTGGTGGCGCGAATGGCGCACGTATCGCGCTAGAGCCACAAATGAGCTGGGAAGCTAACGAGCCAGAAACAGTGAAAGCCGTAGTTTCTAAACTCAAGGAGTTGCAGGAAGACTACAACTCTCGCATGTTCTCTAAGAAGAAAGTTTCACTTGCCGATTTGATTGTTATTGGGGGTGCTGCCGCTATCGAAAAAGCAGCGGCTGACGCGGGTGTTGAAGTGACGGTGCCGGTAGTACCAGGTCGTACAGACGCAACTCAGGAGCAGACTGACGTTAACTCTTTCTCTTTGCTAGAGCCGACAGCTGATGCGTTCAGAAACTACTACAACGCTGAAGCTAGCTATCGTTCTCCAACTGACATGTTAGTAGATAAAGCTGACCAACTGAACCTGACTGTACCTGAAATGACCGTATTATTAGGTGGGTTACGTTCATTAGGAGCTAACGTAGGAGATGTTAAACACGGTGTATTTACTGACGAAGTAGGCACGCTTAATAACGATTTCTTCGTGACGCTACTTGATATGGGCGTCAAGTGGAGAAAAACCGATAATCCATCGGTATATGAAGGCGTGAACAGAAGCACAGGTGAAGTTATGTACACAGGTACACCTGTAGACCTCATCTTTGGTTCGAACAGCGAGTTACGTGCTGTAGCCGAAGTCTATGCTTACGACAATGCAAAGAAACGTTTTGTTGAGGACTTCGTTGATGCATGGACTAAAGTGATGACGCTAGACCGCTTTGATTTACGTCACGATTTAAATGCCAGTCTAGCTAAATAGATAAAGCAAATCTGCTATCGCGAAAAATCACTAGCGATAAATACAAAAGCTTTTGAGGGCGCTTCGGCGCCCTTTTTGTGTTGAACGAACGGTGACTTTACTAATGTTTAAAGTAACTAAAATGGCTTTGTGAGCATCGCAAACCTTTCTTTATTTCGATACACTGAATCTTTACTTTTTGCCTCAACAGACAAATATCGCGATGGCTAGTCTTCAACGAACCTTGGTAAACTTAGAAATGCTAAGTGAGGATATTAATGCATTAAACGACAATGCTGTTAATTCCGCCGCTCACATAAAACTTCTGCGCAATGTTTTAGAAGAACTCAAAAACGCGGAGTCATTCGTTGCCTTCGAGACAGAAGCAAGTTTTCATAAATTGTTATCTGGCTCTATGTTCGAGACCATTTTCGAAAGAAAGGGAATGGTTGGGGTTTACATTAAGCTAGTGGGTTATGTGATTACCGCATGGGAGGCTACCGACAAAGCGAATGCCATCATTAGCGAGAACTTCGATTCCAGTGCGGATAAGCGCTTAGAGTTGCTTCAGGTTAAAGCTATAAAGGCGAAATCTCAGTTGAAAACGGTAGCGTCGGCAATGGGGAAAGAAGACTATAAGAAGTTTGTAAACACGTTAGCCCTGATTGCCCAAGAGTGGCAGTGGGACACCCTTCGCGCCAGGTTCTAACCAGCGCGAAGAGAAGGCTTTAATAAGTAAGCCTTATTATTCGTTTTAAGTGCTACGGCGTGGTATTTCGGATACCAATACCTTGCTCGTTGATAACCCGAACTTCTCGTTGAGGGAAAGGGATCTCAATATCATGCTCACGTAGCGTTTCGAAGACGGTAAGCAGCAAATCACCTCCCACGCGATTCTTGCCATCGTCTACACCTTCCATCCAAAACTCGACAAACATGTTAACACCAGAGTCGCCAAAACTGTCTATTTCACAATCCGGAAGCTCTTCAAAAGGGATATTGTCGCCACTGATCACCTGCGGGTGTTCTGAGACTGCTTCTTTGATAATTTCTACCATTGCCCGGATATCGGTTTTATAGGCAACCGAAAAATCAATGCGATATCGTTGCTTTGGATCTTTATGGGTCCAGTTTATCAGCAAAGAGCTGATAAACTTTTCGTTTGGTACAAGGATGTCCTTACCGTCATAAGTTTCCAAAACGGCATAGCGCATTTTAAATTCTCTAACGATACCTTTTCGCCCGTCTTCCAGTTCAACGTAATCGCCAACGGTCAACGATTTGTCCAACAGAATAATGATACCCGAAATAAAGTTTGAAGCGATGGATTGAAGTCCCAGACCCAAGCCCACACCCAAGGCCCCGCCAAAAACGGCTAGCGCTGTAAGGTTGATCCCCATTACATTGAGCAATAGCAAAAACACAATGCAGAAAAGGGCCACTTCAAATAGCTTTGCGAACACTTCCTTCGTAGAGACATCAAGAGACTTTTGGTTTCTAATGATATCTTGTCCAATGGCATTAGAGCTTCGTCCTAGCCAGAAAAGCAAAGCGCCAAACAAGAGTACTCTGGTGACGCCGTAAGCAGAAACTTCAACATTGCCTACAGATATAGCTATCGATTCCAGTGCTGAGGTAATTAGCGGCAGCAAGCCAATAAGATGTAGGAATAAGATAGGAAGACCTACCCAACGCATGAAAGCGGCTATTGTACTGTTTTCGACAAAACCTCTAATTAATGAGCTTACAAATAGCATCAATGCGACAACAACAGCTATTTCTAATAGCCATGCATCAAATTGAAATTGCGCACCTAATACGGTAGTAATTTTCAGCGTACTTATGGTTATAAGAGGAAAAAGTGCCTCACCGAGGTTGTACAAAAGACCACTCATGGTATGTGCACCATGCTTTGGTTTTTCTCGCATGAGTTTAAATGGTTTTTTCACTTGTTTAGCAAGTAGAAAAGCGCAGCAATAAATCACAACAATGGTCGTAAGCTGAATAATGAAGCTATCAGACATTACCGATGCTTTGACTATGGCTAACTTCTCTTCTAAGTGCCGAGTTAAACTATCAACATTCATGTGTTCTACTTAATCTTTTTACCGCGCAATGGAAATGCGGGTGTTGCTAATAGAGCGTGGAATCCCTGCGCGCTTTTTATCTCTAATATTAGATAGGGTAAAGCTTTTTTCACCGAATCAATACAGATCGTTTATTTATTCGTCACTGGTCATACAGCTTTTGGCGGATTTTAGAGTGGATAAGCGGTAGACTTTACACAGTACACCTTTCTAAAAATATAATAGCTGACAAGTTTCTAGTTTAACCTTTTGATATAGATGGCTTTTTGTTTTTCATGGCGAGCGGAGCCATCACTAAACGATATTTTTTTTATAAAGAGAAAATTGTCGCTTAGATAAAAAATTTAACCCTGTAAATATTGGTAATAATAATTGGTTGACATCTGGTAAGGCCGAATTGTAATATGGATTTGTTTTCTGCTGCTTGTTTAAGCAGAGTGTGGACTAGCTTATCTATGCGCTTATACGAATATCGGGATGTTCCAGAGTGTAAACTTAATAGCAAACCGTAGTTTTTGTTTTGCGCTTTAAAGCAAAAATAATAAAAACAGTTACTCTCAAGAGTACCCTACAAAGCAAACAGGCTTCTTAGAAATAAGAAGCCTGTTTTATTTTATAATAAGAAAAGTGAGTAGTAGTTAATTATCGTAACTACTGTCTCAGATGGGCAATCGAATAGAGTCCACGCGTTTCATCAGTTTTACGCTTTATCTCTTCTAAAGCCTTTGCTTCGCTTGCATCAAAAAGCGCGTTGATAAGGCGATTAAAATGCTGATGCATCGCACGCCTAGCACCTGCGGTATCTTTGCTAGCAATAGCGTCATAGATAAGCGTATGTTCCCTCAGTCTCTGTTCTTCGCCTTGTGAGCAAACATCGCTATACGCCGATATGACCTGAGGGACGGTTCTTCTTAATTCCCACAAATTTTCAACCGAAAGCATGATGGCGTTATTACGCGTCGCTTGAGAAATGATCTGGTGGAAGCGCTGATCTGCCTCATCGGCTTTCTGTGGAGTCTGCATCTCGACGAGGGTTTGCTTTAGCGCCTCTAATTCCTCATCTGAAATAGTGGCGGCAGCAAGCGCGGCAGCTTCGCCTTCCACAAGCGCTCGCGCCTGGGTAAGCTCAAACGCACTGATAGGTTTAGTTACTTGACCTTGCTTTTTCTGATGCAAGACATATACACCAGAACCAGTCTTTACTTCTACACGCTCTCGTACTTCCAGAGCGATAATGGCTTCGCGGATAGTAGGGCGACTAACGTTATACGTCTCCGCGAGTTCCCTTTCTGCGGGTAAGCGACTACCTTCAGGATAAATTCCTTGATCGATGAGTGCTTCAAGTTTTTCAACTATGCTCCAGAAGAGACGACGAGTCTTCATATTTACAGCCCTTGTTTGCCTGTTGCTTACCTAAAAAAGAAGAGACAATTGGTAAATTAATTCTATCTGACCATTGTATATCGAAACTAGCATAAAGCGCAAAGTCCCGAGTACTGTGCTTTAAAGCGCTTTATGAGCAGAAAAGCCCTTTTAATTGGTAATACATTTTATTGTTATTGGTAAAATAAATTGGTTGTTTTTGGTCTGTTTATTGGTTAGATTCTAAAACAGTCAGTAACAAATAAATAACAGCATAATTGCGTTTTTGCAAAAGAAGATTGGCAATTTATGTGCGATTTATACGATTTGAGCAACGTCAGTAGCACTATCGCGGTAGATATCACCGTCGATTTTGCCAGCGAAATGGGGAATGTATGAAAGTAGTAAATGTCTGTAAGTCAGCGATAGGGATTATTACTCTCTTGGCGTTTAATACGACGGCATACGCCGAAGACTACTTAGTTGACTCTAAGAAAAGCTACCTAAACGCGTTAGAGAAAGTAACTCCAGGTGACGATATCGTATTGAAAAACGGTACTTACCATGATTTTGAGATTAAGTTTAAAGCGCAAGGGAGTGAGGAAGAGCCAATTACATTGAGAGCACAAAGCAAAGGTGGTGTTATTCTCTCTGGCCAGTCAAATCTTTCCATTGCAGGAAGCCATTTGATCGTATCTGGACTTGTGTTTAAAGACGGCTACTCCCCATCAGGTTCAGTAATTAGCTACAGAATAAGTAAAGACGAACTCGCGAATTATACTCGTGTTACTGAAGTCGTTATTGAAGACTATTCTAAGCCAGACAAATTTGAAAGTGACTATTGGGTAGCGCTGTATGGTAAGCACAATAGGCTAGATAGTTCGTACTTAGCAGGCAAGCGAAACCGAGGTGTAACGGTCGCAGTTAGGTTGGATTCAAAGGATAGCATCGAAAACTATCACAAGATAGACAACAACTATTTTGGCTACCGACCTGAATTAGGCTCAAATGGTGGAGAAACCTTAAGAATCGGCACCAGCCATTATTCACTTGAAAACTCTTTTACCCGAGTCGAGAACAATGTGTTTGACCGTTGTAATGGCGAAGTTGAAATTATCAGCGTTAAATCAGGTGGCAACGTTCTTCACGGTAATACCTTCATTGAATCTCGCGGTACGCTAACGCTAAGGCATGGAAATGGTAATACAATCACCAATAACGTGTTTTTAGGAAATGGTGTTCCAAACACAGGTGGAGTTCGCGTTATTAACGCCAACCAAGAAGTGTCAAATAATGTGTTTAAAGGGCTTACTGGCTACCGCTTTGGCAGCGGGTTTACTGTAATGAATGGTGTGCCCAACTCACCGCAAAATCGCTATCACCAAGTAAAGAACGCCAATATACACCACAATACTTTTATTGATGTTTCTCACATTCAGTTAGCAGCTGGAGCAGACGAAGAGCGTTCAGCACCACCGGTAGACAGCGTTTTTTCTAACAACCTTGTAATCGCTAATACGGTGTCTACAACATTTAGCTTTTTTGACGACATTAGCGGTATAACATTCACTAACAATGTGGCTAACTACAACGTAGAGAGTCAAATTGAAAAAGGTTTTACGAAACGAGGCGATATACCGTCATCTTCGATGAATGGTATTTCCCTAGACGAAATGAAAGTGGGTGCTGACAACAGTGTAAAACCACTTAAAAAAGAAAGCGTAGGGCCAAGTTGGTATAAGAAAAAAGAATACGAAACGCCGTTTGGTTCAGGAGATGAAATTACTGTAGAGCCAGGTGTGAATACGCTTTTTGAAGCGGTAGCCAAAGCGAAAGATGGTGATGTTCTTTTACTCAGTGATGGTGTCTATAGCGAACAAAAAATCGTTAGAATATCTAAAACGCTTTCTGTGAAAGCAAGCGCTGGCTCAGAAGTTATCATTCGTCCGCAGCGCTCAGCACTTTTCGAAATAAGTGACAATGGTTCACTGGAAATCGAAGGTATAACGCTTTCAGGTAGTGATGCGCCAGACGCAGCTGGAAATACATTCATTCGCACTAAAAAGTGGGGAATGTTGACTAATTACCGATTCACTATGGATAAGGTGACGGTGACAGACCTAGACATAAATCATAGCTACCACTTCTTTTCTGCGGGCGCTCGTAGCTTTGCGACTTTGTTATCTATTACTAATAGTCAATTCGACACTATCACTGGGCACGTACTGGCACTAAATAAAGAAAAAGATGATTTAGGTATCTATAACGCTGAGGTGTTGAATTTAGAAAACAATACATTCAACAATGTAAACGGGGCGCTAGCGCTTGTTTATCGAGGTGGCAGAGACGAGAGTACCTTTGGACCTAAGGTCACGATAAGTAACAACGTATTAGCAAATGTAGGTTTGGGTAAAAGAAATAAGCGTAAAGCAAGTATATTTCTACACGGCGTGCAAAAAACACAGATTCGAAATAATGAATTTAACACAAGCGCGCCAGTAAAAATTGAACACACCGTTGGCGAGCCGAAAACATCGCATAGCGGCAATACATTTAAAGAAACAAAAGACATTAACATTGTCGACTTCTTAAAAGAAAAAGACGAATGCCGCTGCTCTGGGTAAAAATACTCAACCTAGTGCGCGACTTATGCAAAGAAAAAGTTATTACAGTAAAAATTAAAGACTACGAGTTCGTAGGGTGGATGATATGAGAGTTGGTTTTATTGGTGAGTGCATGGCCGAGCTTAAAAAAGTAAACGGTGTATTAGAAGAAGGGTTTGCTGGCGATACTTTCAATTCTGCCGTTTATCTTAAGCGTACATTTCCTCAATTAGATAGCTATTTTGTCAGTGCGGTGGGCAGCGATGCGCTGTCAAAAGAGATGTTCGAATTTGCGCAAAGCGAATCAATTAACACACGCTTTTTGTTTACCCATCCAGACAAACATATAGGGCTTTATAAAATTTATACCGATGCAGAAGGCGAGCGTTCTTTTACGTATTGGCGAAATGATTCTGCCGCGAAGTGCTTGATGTCTCAGCTTACAGATAGCGATAAAGCGTCGATGACAGCGTTAGACTTAGTACTATTTTCAGGTATTTCGCTTGCTATTTTAAACACTGAAGACTTACCGAAGTTTTGGCGTTTATTAGAAACGCTTAAAGACAGCGGTACCAAAATTGTGTTTGACATGAACCATCGACCCGCGCTTTGGAAGGGGCGGGATGATGCCACTGCATTATATGAAAAAGCATTTGAAATTGCAGATGTCGCGTTACCTGGATTAGAAGATTTCAACTTCTTATATGAGTTTGAAACAGTGGAAGAAATCATAAACTTTTTAGCGCCTTTCTCATTCAAACAACTCGTTATTAAAAATGGCAGTAGTGCTGTGACGTTAGTTAATGCAGAGGGTGAAGTTTCAGAAGTTGGGCTAACACCTGTTACAAACGTTGTTGACACTACATCAGCTGGCGATGCTTTTAACGGTGTTTTTCTAGGCGCGTACCTAACGGGCGATAGTCCTGAAGCCTGCGTAGATAAAGCAGCCAAATGCGCCGGCTTTGTGATTCAACACCCTGGCGCCATTGTAGATAAAACGGCCTATGCTGATTTAGTGACATCTATCGCTTAAGTAAGTAAAAGCGAAGTATTCGAATACTAAATAAAACACTACATCGAACTTATAAGGGCATCCGTCCCTCGTATTACAAAGAGACAAATCATGAAAAAAATATCAGACATTATGGGCGGCCAAACCCTGCTCCCAATCATTCAAGCCGATAATGTAGAAGACGGTGTAGCCATTGCTAAAGCAATGGCGGCAGCGGGTCTTACCACCGTTGAAGTTGTATTGCGTTCGGAAAATTCAGCAAAGTGCATCACCGCCATAAAAGAAGCGTTGCCTGACATGATAGTAAGCGCTGGAACCGTTGTCGATAAAGCGTCTCTAGATGCAGCAATAAACGCTGGGGCTGATTTTATCGTGACGCCTGCGGTGACAGAGCGCCTACTGACAATGCTGGTAGAGTCTGGTTTACCCGTGCTCCCTGGAGTATCTAACGTATCAGATATCGTGCTAGCGCGAGAGCACGGATTTAGAGAAATGAAGCTATTTCCAGCATCCTTGTCAGGTGGCGCTTCTTTCTTAAAAGCTGTAGGTGGTTTGTTCAAAGATACAAAATTTTGCCCAACGGGTGGCGTATCTCCAGAAAACTTCAATGATTACCTGTCGCTAGGCAATGTATTTGCCGCTGGTGGTACTTGGGTAGCGAAGCCTCAATGGGTTGCAGATAAACAGTGGGACTTGATAACAGAGGCATGTTCACAGGTTTAATTAACACAAGACAGTTCTAACAATAAACATTAAAAAGCTGACATATTTGTCAGCTTTTTCATTTTCTAGCGTATTAATTGGTGTTACAGCTTCAAAAAGCTATCATTACATTAAAGTTGCTTCGCGCAGAAGAACACAGCAGCGCTTAGCTTTATACAATTAGAATTAAAACGTGACTATGATCAAATTGATAGTGCTGCCTTTCACCATGGCATTCGTCGTACTTTTATCTGTCGCCGAAAGTTGTGCAGAGGAACTAAAGTTTTCTGGTTTTGCAAGAGCAGTTGCAGGTAAGATTGATACTAAAAAAGCGACCTATGAAGGGTATGACGACAGCATAAGCTTTTCAGAAAAATCTCTAATAGCGGTGCAGGCTGATTATAGGGTCTCATCATCGTTCTCCGCATCAGCTCAAATTCTCCTTCACACTGATGAAGATAGAGAATCGGGTATTGAGTGGTTGTATCTAACCTATGCCCCTAGTGAAAGCTTTCAAATTAATATTGGTCGGTTGCGCACGCCTTTTTTAAAGTATTCAGATGTTATCGATGTTGGCTTTGCCTACCCGTGGATTAATGCACCGCAGCAACTCTATAGCAGCTATTTGTTTTCTCAATATGAAGGCGCCAATGTAAGATTGAGAAGGTCTTTTGGCGATGTTGTTATTGATTTTGAGGCTTATTATGGAAAATATCAAGATGAGCTAGCGTCGAGCGGTATTAATGTAGACGTTGAAATAGACGATATGTTTGGCGGTGTTATTGAAGTTAACTATGGCGGCTTACAGTTAAGAACAGCCACTATTAGTGCTCCCAAAGTCGAAACTACCATTGATGAAATCGCGCCGTTTTTACAAGGACTTAGAGCTGCCGGATTTGACTCTATAGCTGAACAGTTTGATATCAACGATCGCGCAGGCTCTTTTTTACTAGGCGCCAGCTATGACACGCTTAATTGGTATGTAAGCGGTGAGTGGATGAAGGTCTCGTCTGATATTGATGTACTCGCTAACTTAGAAAGTTTCTATGTTTCATATGGCTACTATCTTGACGAGGTTCTACTACACTTAACTTTTGCTTCATCTAGACAATCACTCAATACCATCGACAATGTGATACCTGAAGGTGTGTCGCCTGAACTCGATCAGCTATATTTCGCAGTTGAGCAACTCAATAGCTTTTTTCCGACAGATGACCTCGATACGTGGACCTTGGGCGCTAGGTGGGATGTTAAAACGAATATCGCATTCAAGGCAGAGCTATCTTTACTTAACGGGAAAGAAGGTCGAACTTCGTTTTATGAAGTTAAAGAAAACAACTTCGATAGAAACGCGACCTTGTATCAAGTGGCGGTAGAGTGGATATTTTAATGCGAAAATATACGCTCTTTTTTCTTTTTCTCCTGAGCATTCGAATAGCCTCTGCACAGGATAACGTTTGGATTGTAGCAAATGTTACTGACCAAGGTTTCTCGCTGACAAAGACGGAGGTTCGTAACCTCTTCATGAGCAGTGCAACAAGCAAGGACTATGTTTTAGACCCTGTCGCTTTGAGCCCTGGGAATAGAATACGCGCGGTTTTCAATGCAAAGATTATCGCTTTACCTGAGTCCCGTATTCAATCCTATTGGGCCCAGATGCGCTTCAGTGGACGTCAAACTCCGCCCGTCGAGTTTAGCAGTTTGGATGCACTGATTAGTTACGTTAGTGAGAATGACGGTGCTATCGGTTATGTTCCAGCCGACACAGTGTTACCTGAGAATGTTCGAATTGTTTATCGAAGTCTTTAAATGGGTATAAGACTCAGGATTGTTCAGGCTGCACCGAAAAATTTTGAATTACGTCTAGCATTGGTAGGGGCTTACTATAAAGAAAGCCTTGAAGCATGTTACAACCATGACTGGTTAAAAAGTTCGCTTGTTCCTGTGTTTCAACGCCCTCAGCGCACACAGAGAAGTTTAAACTCTTAGCCATTTCAATAATGGTCTTAGTGATCGTTTCTGACTGCTTAGAATCCCCTATGTTATTGACAAAGCTTCGGTCTATTTTTAGGGTGTCTATATCAAACTGGGTTAGATAACTAAGTGACGAATACCCTGTTCCAAAATCATCGAGTGCGAGTTTACAACCTAGCTTTTTAAGGGAGGCAAAGAACGTATTAGCCACATTAAAGCTATTCATATAAGCTGATTCAGTAATCTCAATCTCTAAGTTTGACGCTGGAAGCCTACCGGTATTTAACTCATTGAGAATATATTGTGTGACATTGTGATTATTCAAGTCGTGAGTACTTAAGTTGACTGATATAGTGATATGACCACCGAAGGCTTTTAATAGCATGGGGGATTCATGGCTAAGTTGCTTTAATACCCAAAGACTTATTAGTGAAATCTTATCGGTTTGTTCTGCAATGGGAATAAACTCAGCGGGGGACACCTGTCCTAAGACCTCGTCTTGCCAACGAAGCAGAGTTTCAAGCCCAATGACGTTTTTGTCTGCATCTACCTTTGCTTGATAGCTGAGATAAAAAGCATCGTTTTCAAGTGCATCAGTGATTCGGGTGGAAATGAGCACTTTTCGCTGCGTATGCGCTAACATTTCATCAGTAAACCACACATATCTTGCTTTACCACTGTCTTTAGCTTTGTACATTGCAACATCAGCGTTAGTAATTAAATTGGTCGCGGCATAATTGCAATCACTGGCTAGCGCTAGTCCTATGCTGACACTTGAGTCTAGCCTTAGATGGTTGACAGTGTGAGACTTCGATACGGTATTCACAATCTTTCTAGCTATATCTTCGAGGTATGTGGGTGAGGCAAGGTCGGGAACGATAACGACAAACTCATCGCCGCCCAAACGTCCCAAAGTACAACTCTCACTGATTGCGTTTTCCATTAGTGAACTAATATGCAGAAGAAACCTATCCCCAGTATCGTGACCAAAAGAATCGTTAATTGATTTAAAACCATCTAAATCAATGAACAGCAAACCAAGTTCGCAATTGTTTTTTTGCGCTTTGGTGAGTTCACTTGATAAAAGCTTCATTAAGCACTGACGATTGGGAAGCCCTGTTAAGGCATCGAAATTGGCAAGTCGCTCCATCTGGGACTGTTGCTTTTGTAGCATGTCAGTTTTTTGCCGATTAGCTTCAGACTGCGCTTTGATGTTTGTCATCATATTATTAAAAGCGCGAGACAACGCGAGCATCTCTTTCTTATCACCTTCCTCTACTTTTGCATCATAAGTTTTATGATCTACCACGCTATCCATGGTTTCAATCAGTGTATTAAGAGGGCGCATTGCTTTACGTTGCGCACGAGCAGATATGATTAGTGATATTGCGATAAGAAAGGCTACGGAAGGCGTAACTAAAATTATATATCTTTGCCGGCTTGCTTTTAATGCTTCCTCAAGGTTAAACAGCAGTGCAAGTCTTCCCATTGGGTAAACGTCTTCGCCTATTGTTTTTACCATAATTACTTTGTTTGAGGCGCGATGTAAACCTAGAGGTAGACTTGCTATGTTTTTGTCAAAGTTAGCATCTCCAGGATACAGGTGACTGACTGTTTGGTTCTTACCAGGTCTGTCTTTAAAGCCGGCAGGGCCTACATATACATTTAAAAGCGAACCATCACTACTGAAAATATAAGCCGCCTCAGCATATTCATACTCATCTAGGCGAAGCAGAATTTCCGTTTGGTTAAAACTGCCGGCCGGCTCTTCGATATAGTCAATGAGATCGACGGCCATGTTAACGCCTAGCGCATCGACTTCCTCAGAGACAAACTCAATATAAAGCTTCTCATAGACATAAATAGACAGTCCGATAATAAGGGCACTAACTATTGATATAGACGCGAGTGTATTGAACGATATTTCTGACCTGAGACTTTTCAAAAAACGCTCTTTTAAGTTGAATGGACCGGCAGTAACGGCTTTGAAAAAACGTGGGAAAGCGTCGTCACTTATTAACCATCTTAGTATAGACGGTTTGCTACATTTCTTAATTAGTAATTAGATTGAAATTGAAAGAAGGGGCGGTGTCATGCTATTTAGATGTCTTTTGAACAAAAAATGCGCTGGTGGCTTAAGGGGTTTAGTGGTAGACTCAACGCGCAATTTGTAAGAGTAAACACCTACGTTCTTTTCTTGATGTCAAACACCAATAAGCCAAGTTGGCAATGGCGTGTCTCTTTAGGTTTTCCCAGTAATCTATAACCCCCCACGGTTAGCAATAAAGCACTAACGCTTATACCTTTGCGGTATGCAATTTTTTATAAATACCTATGACAGGAGTTTATTAATGTCATTTACCCAATTAGGGCTCGCTGAACCCTTGTTGAAAGCTATTCAAAAACGAGGATTTAGTACGCCATCACCGATCCAGGAAAAGGCAATACCAGAAGTATTGCAAGGAAAGGATGTGCTGGCGGCTGCGCAAACGGGAACGGGGAAAACCGCGGGATTCGGACTTCCTATTTTACAAAGATTAATGTCTGGCAAGCCAGTATCCGGTAATAATATTCGAGCGCTTATTTTAACACCTACTCGTGAGCTTGCTGCTCAGGTGGAAGAAAGTATTCGAGCGTTCAGTGAGTTTTTACCATTAAAAACGGCAGTAGTATTCGGCGGGGTAGGCATAAACCCCCAAATGATGAAGCTTCGTAAGGGCGTAGACGTATTAATCGCTACGCCTGGTCGACTACTCGATTTGTATCAACAAAACGCTGTGAAGTTTTCTCAGCTTGAAGTGTTGGTATTGGATGAAGCCGACAGAATGCTTGATATGGGTTTTATCCACGATATTAAAAAGGTATTGAAGCTATTGCCGCAAGAGCGTCAGAGCCTGCTTTTTTCAGCTACGTTTTCTGATGAAATTACGGCGCTTGCGAAAACGATAACCCGTGATCCTGTAAGTATTTCGACTGCCCCTGCCAATACTACGGTGGACGCGGTTGAGCAGCACTTAGTGACCATTGATAAGTCTAAAAAAACTACTGCCCTGATTTGTTTGATTAAACAGCAAAAGTGGCAGCAGGTATTAGTTTTCAGCCGCACCAAGCATGGCGCTAACCGAATTGCGGAAAAGCTGACTCGCTCCAAAATTCCAAGTGCAGCTATTCATGGAAATAAAAGTCAGGGAGCAAGAACTAAGGCCCTTACCGATTTTAAAAATGGCGAGATTAAAGTTCTGGTTGCTACCGATATCGCTGCTCGCGGTATAGATATCAGCGAACTGCCGATAGTTGTAAACCTAGATTTGCCGAACACAGCGGCCGACTACGTTCACAGAATTGGTCGTACCGGGCGCGCTGGCGCGAGCGGTCAAGCTTGGTCATTCGCTTGTGCCGAAGAGTTACAAAACCTAAAAGATATTGAAACGCTTATTCAAAAGCTGCTCCCTCGTGAAACCCTTGAAGGTTTTGAGCCACAGCAGGCCGTACCTGCTACCACGCTTTCTAAGCCAAAAAAGCCCAAAAAACCGAAAAAGCCAAAGGCATCACAAGGCGATAGCGGCGCAGGCAAATCAACTGGCGGTAATAAGAATGCGGGTCAACGACAGGGCAACCGTAGTGGAAATGGTGGCTCTCACGGGGGCAAGCCAAACTCACGCAACGGTGGCGGCGGTAAGCCTGCAGGACAAAGACATTCAGGAAGCGAAGGTAATGCTGCTAGACGACCGGCTAAACGTAGAAATAGTCCGTCCAATGGTTCGACTAATAATAGGGCCGCAAACAGCGCAAAAGCATAAATAGCTATATTATTTATAAAGGGCCTTTTTTATAAAGGCCCTTTTTAATGCTCGGCAAAAAATAAAAACTAATGTTTTAGTTATGTTCCCAAGAAAACGGGTTGTAGTGGCGCAGCGCTGGCGTGGTGTTTACTCCGTTGCTATTCTCAGCGTCTAGCGTGAGCTCAGCTCGCTTAATGAGTGTCTGTTGTAGCTCAGTACGAAAGCCTTTTATTTCTTTCCATAGCTGGTTAAGCTCTTGTGGAGTATCGCCTTGTAAATCTTGAGCAAGCAGCGGCCCAAGCTTGTCATACGCGCTTTGAAGCCTAAGTGCCTGTTCTTTGTTATAGGCAGCTTCTTCATCTGTGGCTTTCCAATTAATGAAAGGGGCTTTTTGCGAAGCTGTCATAGCAGGAAAACGGGAAAAGTACGTTATGTACTCTGATAAAGGGATGCTATCGGCCCGCCCCCAAATATCCATCGTCGTTCTGTTTAACAAAGCACTGGTGTTAGGTTCCACCACCATCACCGTTGGCGTGGCGTAGTAAATCGGATAGTTGAATCGTTCAGTTATATTTCTTTTGTCTTCAAGCGTGCCTACGTCAACAAATACAGTTTCATAATGGGCGCGTAAAATAAGGTCCATTTCCTTTGTTGCAAAGCGCTCAGCTAAGCCTGTGCTGTCGTGACACCATTGGGCGCCCAGTACTACTAAAAGCAGTTTGCTTTGCTCCACCGCTCGTTGCTGTGCGTTAACCACGTCTTGATAAGGTGACGAAGAAGGGGCGTAAGCATAAGGGTTTTCATTCTGGGTGATGACACAGCCATTTAGGATAGAGAATGCGGCTATAAAAGTAGCTATGGTTAAGCTTTGCTTAATTAACTGGGCTTGATGTTTAAAGATGGTGTTCTGCATACAATGGTCAAATTAATAGTTAAATCAACAACAATGTAGCATATAAAGTAAAGGGAAAAGCGGTAATTGACCGTAGTAAACTACCGCTTTAGCAGGTCGGTTTAAACTGACACAGGGATCAGCTTCATGTTGATATTCCCAACACCCTCGAAAGTGACTGTAGATGTAGCACCAGAGACTGTGTCATGTACGCCTGTAATAGCGCCAGAGCAAATCATACAGCCTTTTGGAAGAGTAATATTCCGCGCTGCTGCTTGGTCAATTAGATAAGCAACAGCTGCCATAGGCCCGCGCAATACATTGTTTGATGGTGCAGTGTTGATGTGTTCTTTATTAATGAACACAGATGTCTGCATTTTCTCAATCACTGTATCCCACGACGCTATAGGCGCGCCAATTACCATACCTTGGTTTACGCCAAAGTCGCTGATTATGGCAGTGGGGCCATAGCTATTTAAATCAATTACCGGGCTACTGGCTATCTCCACACCAGCATACACAGCTTTGATAAGGTGCTTTAATGGTCCCTTGGTATCAACTGAGCCGGGCGTAATCTCTTCTGCCAGTTCAAATACCAATTCGGCTTCAACAGCAACCATACCACCTGCGTAGACTTCTAGCTCGACGAATTCATCGTCTGCGTGAGGACGACCAATGAAATGGGTAACCTTTTTGAAAATTGGGCCCATCAAGCGCTCAGCGCCCATCTGTTCGCGAAGCTCAGGGATCACCATTCCTACTTTCCAGCCGGTGATCTCGTCGTTCCATTGTGCAAGTGACATGTCTTGAACGCGGTAAGCCGCGTCCAGTGTTGTCGGCACATCGCCTGGAAAAGTTTCCAGTACACTGGCTTGCTTGCGCGCGTTAACCAGGGTAGACGATAGCGTTTTCAGGGCGTCTTCTGTAAGTGGTTTATCAGGAAACATCGTAACGATTAAATCCCTAGCGCCTGACCGCCACCAATTTGAACGGTTTCTGCAGTAATAAATGATGCATCTTCACTCACTAAGAAAGACACTACAGATGCGACTTCTTCAGGCTGCCCTAGGCGACCAAGCATGATATTGTCTTTCCAAGAAGCAAATACTTCAGGCTTAGTCGCTTTAATTTGCGCATGGAAAGGCGTATCAATAGTACCTGGAGAAACGGCATTTACACGAATGCCGGCAGGAGCTAGTTCTTTGGCAAGAGCGCGGGTCAGCGTATGTACCGCACCTTTTGAAACACCGTAGATGCCAGCGCCAGGGCCGCCAGCGTTCCAACCTGCATTAGATGTATAATTTACAATAGAGCCGCTGTCAGATTTCTTTAAGTAAGGGATAGCTGCACGAGAAACGAAGAACGCACTATCAAGGTTAAGTGCCATAACAAAGCGGTAAAACTCCGTTGTCATCTCTTCCATTGGGCTGCGCCCGCCAAGGCCGCCGGCGTTATTAATGACGGCGTCGATCTTACCGTATTTGTCGCCAATTGCTTTTACGTTTTTATCAACCGCTTCATCGCTTGTAACGTCAAAGCCATAGTATTCTGCTTCAATACCTAATTCGCTAAGCTCTTTTACGCGCTCTGCGCCTTTATCGTCTTCAATGCCATTTAAAACAACAATGAAACCGTCTTGGCCAAGTCGTTTAGCAACTTCGAATCCGATGCCGCCTGTTGCTCCAGTTACCAGTGCTACTTTCTTCGTCATAACAATAACTCTTTGTGTTGTATTACATTGTGTAAAGCCAATCTTAGGTTAATAAAATTAATTGGTCTACCTGTTTTGTGTGTTTTTTGTCATTGTTATAATAATTTTTCTCTGGTCGTGTAATTTCTTTTATCTTTTAATTTTGTTAAGTTTATAAAAATAAAAGAAATTATTATTTTTTTGGAAGGGGCTCAGAAGGGCGCCGGTAAGAGCAAGAATAAAGACGAAAACGTAGACGATACTATGTTTATTGGTAAGTCCAATTTGTGTTTTTCGGCAGTTTATAAAAATGGTTATCGGATACTGATAGTAGGAATAGTAAGGCGTACCACAGTGCCTAGTGGGTTATCTCGACTGATGTTGAGCGTTCCATCTATCAGCTTAGCGCGTTCTTTCATAGAAAGCAGGCCGAGTGTGGGCTTAAAGTTAACTGAATTCACGGTTGCTTCTGGTATACCCTCTCCATCATCCGCTACAGTGAAGGTAGTATTTTGCGGCTCATAGGAGATATCTATAGAGAGGGTCTTCGCGTCAGCGTGCTTGATGCTATTGGTTACCGCCTCCTGAACTATTCGATAGATGTGTATTTTCTGCTCAGGTTCAAATTCAATAGGTGTGCCGAGAATATTAAACGAAAAGTCTATATTCGCTCGGTCAAGCGTAGTCACGATGTCGGAACCTTGAATCACGTTCTCAATGGGAAGAGTGTCAATGCCAGGCGGTCGTAAACCGCCTAGGCTCTTTTTCATTGCCTGGTACAAAGCATCTATTTTGCTAATTAATATGTCGTAGTCTTTGGTTGTGTCAATCCGTTTTGACTAAAGTGTCGTCATAAATGACATCAGAAACATCTAAGTATCCCGTTTCTAGCGCAATGCGTAGTAAGCCAAATTGAGAAGTAACATTCAGCTTTTTGTAGATGTTAGTTCTGTGAACCATAACTGTCTTTGGCGCTGTCTCTATGTAATAGGCAATTTGCTTAGGTTGAAAACCTTTAGCTAGTAGTAAAAAAACTTCCTTTTCTCTTTCTGTAAGAATGGAAGTCAAACGCTTATCGCCAAACGCTAATTTTTTACTGATATCTGAGCTTAGGTAATTCTCGTCTTTTTCTAGCGACTCAAGGGCGTCCATTAACTCTTTTGTTGCAGCACTTTTTGTAACGTAGCCATCGGCGCCAAGCTCAAGCGCTTTACTAATATAACCCACGTGATCGTACATGCTAAGCATCAAGCACTTCACAAAGGGGGCCTCTTTCTTAATTTTGATAAGCGTGTCGAAACCACTTTCTTGTGCTAAAGAAATGTCCAAAACTGCTACATCTATGTCATCTAAAGATGCGAAAGAGGGGAGTGCGCTTAATGAGCTTACAGCGTAAACGACGTGCCAGCCATACTCTTGTTCTATGAGAGTTTTAATGCCGTCCCTTACAATCTCATGGTCATCAATGAGGAGTATGTGCATGGAAAAATTAATCTGTTTCTTAATGCATCAAGTGTACGTTGTAATTGGCTTATAGGAAATAAGCCGATGGCTTAGAATAGCTGCTTGCTCTAATTTCTACATAAAAAAGCCGGCCTGTCCCTGGCCGGCAATGACTTAAGTTTTTACAGCAGTTTAATTGCTAAATATCACTTTGCGTGCAATAGCAAACACGGTATTAAAGGTTGACCGTCACTGGCGCTGAGCATGCAGACGTTTCATCACACACCATATAGGTATATTCACCAGGTTGAACGCCACGACTTCTATCGCGATAACGACCTGTATTGCTAACTTCTTCAAGTAGCTCACCATTACGATAAATCATCACAGTATCAGCCATTGAGCCGCTGTAAGATAAATCTACACGTAGTGATCCGAAGCGAGAAAGCATGGCGCGGTCAATTTCGGCGACAATATTGCTATCTGAAACCGACACTGTCTCTGTCGAAACGTCAGTTTGACCTTCCGAGTCAGTAACCGTAAGGGTTACATCATAGGCACCTGTACTTGCATATACATGGGTTGGGTTTTCTTCCGTTGAAGTCGCACCATCGCCAAAGTCCCAGCTGTAGCTAACAATATCGTCATTAATGTCATTACTATTGTTAGTAAAGCTCACTGATAGACCTGAAGCGTCATAAGTGAACGCAGAGTTTGGCGGTGTTGGCCCTACTTCACCAATACCGGTAACTACCAAGCTCCATGTATTTACAGTACCGTTATCTCCGTTAAAGGTATCGAGCACATTTAACGTCCAATCGCCAGTAGCCACTTCGCCGTTAAAGGCATCAGTGTTATAGCTTTCAACGATATCATCTGTACCGCCACCTTGGTTCTGACGCAGAACGGTAGTTGTACCCTGAGGGGAAGTAAGTGATAGCACCAAGTCTCCGCTATACGTATGCGTGATATCTACCGACGTCTGCATACCAAACACCGTCAGGTCATCGGGCACGTTAATAACGAGGTCAACGCCCACATCATCTGGGTCTTCTTCATTAGGTAGAGTAGGTACAGCATCGCCTGAATACGCGTAAGGGAATTCATTTAGCCCTTGCGGGTAAACGTAAAGGTTAGCAGATTTAGATTTCTCAATTTCGCCACTTACACCGTTCACCGTAAAGCTATAAGCGCCCCAAGGGGTATCTTCAGAGGTTTCTACCGTAAGCGTAACAGTGTCGCCAGGCATTGCAGTGCTGGCACTCAAATAAGCAATGTCACTTTCTTCGGCGAGAGAAAGCTGTACTTCTTCTTCGTAGCCAGCAATTGAGCCAACTTCAATAGTGAAGGTATAAGCTTCACCCGCTTCAATTTCAGCTGAACCTGGAGTAATGCCCAGTTTAAAGCCAGGGGTTGGGTCGGCTTCTTCTAACGCATTTAGCACATTAAGACGGTTGCCTGAAACAGTGCGCCCATCAGCCCAAAGACTAGTTTCGCCAGTAGTCATTAACAATTCTTTCATTTCTGATGGCGTAAGCTCTGGGTTTAATGACCATACAAGGGCCGCTGCACCCGCAACGTGTGGCGTTGCCATTGATGTACCAGAGTATGAGGCGTAGCCGTCACCCGGTATGGTCGATAAAATTGCAGTACCTGGCGCTGCAATATCTACTGTTTCTATACCGTATGAATAACCGCTATCGCCGTCAGTTCGAGTGTGGCTTGCTACCGCAAGTAGGCTGTTTGTTGTAGTGACATAGTTAGATGGGTAGTTGTCGACATTATCGTTATCTGAGCCAGAGTTACCCGCCGCAGCAACAAACAAAATCCCAGCTTGGCCTGCCACTTCAATAGCCGTTTCCAGCGCTTCGCTGTAGCCGCCGCCGCCCCAGCTGTTATTGGTGGCCTTTACGTTAACACCACGGTTTTCTTTTAGATCGGTGAAGTAATCAATGCACTCGATAGCCCCAGCCGTTGAACCCGTTCCATCTGCACCGAGGAATTTGCAGGCAGCGATAGATACGTCGTGGTTTACGCCCACTACACCTATACCGTTTCCGCCCACAGCACCAATCGTCCCTGCTACATGGGTACCATGAGAGTCATCGTCCATAGGGTCGGTATCACCGTTTGCAGTATCAATACCGTAAACGTCGTCAATGTAGCCGTTGCCATCGTCATCAATGCCATTGCCTGCGATTTCACCTGGATTTACCCATGCGTTATCTGCCAGGTCTTCATGGTTGTAGTCCACGCCAGTATCGATAACGCCGATCACGACATCACTATCACCTGTTGTAATATCCCATGCCTCTGGCGCATCGATATCTACATCATCAGTACCGCCCGCTTGGCCGGTATTGTTCAAGCCCCACAAGTCACCGTAAGACGGGTCATTAGGGACTAACGCTTTGCGATATAAAAAGTTTGGTTCGGCAATTTTAATCGCGGGATTTGTCTTTAAGATTTCAATGGCATCTTTAACCGATTTGCCACGAAGTTGAAGTTTGGCAATACGTCCGTTTAAAAGGTTAGCAAAACGGTCATCTACTTCATCGCGGTTAGCGTCGCTAATTCGTGCGCCCACAGAGGAGCGGGCGCGCATTTTTTCTGCTTTGCTCACGTTTTCTTTGTACACAACAATAACGCTGTCATCGAAAATTTCGGCTTTCGCGGCGTGTGCGTGGCTAGAAGCCATTAGCGGAAGTAGGGCTAATGACAGTGCTGAAAGGCCTGTTTTAAAAGGCGTTGTTTTCATAATTAGATTCCATAATTAGCAATAATGCTTTAATCACGAAACCTTCTCATTCGGTCTGATGTAACTAACGATTAAAACTTATAACTCAATTTTGAAAACCTGCCACCTTTAACGCAAAAATAAGTACAAAAATACAACTTAACCACTAGGGCGCGAATACAAATGGAAGGTGAAGTGGTACTTAATTATTAGTCTGCGTGTTCGAAGTAGGCCTTGTTTTCCGAAAACGCCGAGAGGTCTTACCAATAGTCTTTTTGAGTGTCATTTTTTGAACAAAACTAGCACTAAGGTATGAGCTTTAACCGCAAGACTACTGGTTAAAACCGAATTGACGTTATATCGAATGAAATAAATACAACTTAATGGTGATGGATTCTCACGCTTTTAAGGCGTTTTATAGAGGGGTCACCTTTGTTGTTAATCAAGGAAGCCGTCGTTCTCATGGACAAGAAACTAAAGGTTAAAAAGTACCAATGCGCTAAAAACGTAGGAGCAATAAAAGCCGCTGCGTTTATAGCTTTAACGGCATGTGGTCTTCTAACCATCAACTCTCCTGTCTATGCCCAACAGTCCGACTTATCAACAAGCTCCGACATGGTGGAATCTTCTCTTTCAATGAGTCTGAATGCTCAAGCTATAACGATAGATGATGAAACGGTCTTCATTGCTGTCAGTCAGTTTGGGCTGAATAACATAACTAACATTATCCAAAGCGGCAACGGCGCCAACCTATCTAATGTTGTTCAAAACGGTAGTAATAACGAAGCAGTCATCACTCAACTTGGTGAAGGTAATGTTGTGAATTTACTGCAGCAAAACAACAACAACTATTTCGAAATAATTCAAGATGGGTTCGACAATGTTGCCAATGTCAATCAATTAGGTGAGCAGTCTTTTACTGTTCATCAAATAGGGAACGAAATGGTAATTAACATCACGCAATACCAAGAATGATGTGATTGCCATAGGGAGACAAACGTGAAAATGAAAAAAACAAAAATAGCGAGTGCATTGCTTTTAGTAGCAGCGTCAGGGTGGGCGTCAGCTCAGGAAGTTCCTGTAACTAAAGCAGTCGACTTTAACGCCACAGCGGATTTTGTAGCCGCGGCAGAAGGTAATGAAATCACGCTAACCCAAACGGCACCAGAGGGAAATGAAGTAGGTAATGAGTCAGTTTTAAGCCAGGAAGGTGACCTAAACGCGATTGTTGTAGAGGTAACTGGTGACGCGAACGAAGTGCTTGCATCGCAAATGCAATCAGGCAATACCTTCTATGCAAGTGTTACTGGCAACGGCAATTTCTTGGAGTCAGAGCAAGACAGCTTAAGTAGCACAGCAGATTTTGTAGTTGAAGGCGACGACAATACCGTCTCTCTTGTTCAATTGGGTGACGGCGGTCCCTTAGGCTTTATCTTTAATCGCTCAATTAATAGTATTGTGGGTAGCGGCAACATGCTATCAGTGTATCAAGGCGATGGTGGTAATTGGGCTAACAATGCTATTACAGGTAACGATAACACGATTTTTGTAGATCAGAGCGGTGACTGGCACGAATCATATGTTCGTGAACTGAGCGGCGATGCTAACGTAATTGATGTTATTCAGGACGGTTACTACAACATTTCAGATTTGACCGTAATTGGCTCAGATAATGAAGTTGAAATTGACCAAGATGGCGACCAGAACGTTATAGGTTGGACCATGGTTGGTGACGGTAATGTGCTTGAGTTTGAACAAGACGGCGACGGCAATGAAATTACCACAGGCGTGTTCGAAGGTTCGGGCAACGAAGTCAACATTGACCAAATTGGCGATGTAAACCTTGCTACGGTAGAAACCGTCGGTGGGCAAGCGAATACTTTCGAAATTAACCAAGTTGGCGAGGGAAACACCGCTTACGCAGGGGTGATTGGTTTATTCAATGAGTTCGATTTAACCCAGGTGGGTGATGCCAACGAAATCAGCACAGTAAACTTTGATGGCATTTTAAACACCGTTGAAATTGAACAAGATGGCGATGCGAACTTGGCATTAGCTCAAGCCGGCATTGGTGATGCAACTTACTATGCGGATGGCAATATCATCGAAATGTCACAAGAGGGCATAGAAAACACTGCATCTGTTGAGTTGGCTAGTAATGTCACTTCAAGTTACAACGAAATTATGGTTGCGCAAACGGGCGAGCTAAACTTGCTCGATTTGCTCGTTAACGGTAATGACAATGTAATTAGTGTAATGCAAGAAGGCGTTGGAAACTGGGTAACGGACGATTTAGGTGGTCAGTTCGTTATTTCAGGTGATATGAATACCTTTGAAGTAACGCAAATGGGTAACGACAATCTTGTTACGGGTAGTATAACTGGCAATGGCGGCACGGTAAGTGTTACGCAAGTTGGTGATTACAACGTAGCGACCGTCGTTCAAATGTAACTGTACTAAAATACAAAGTGAATAGCCGGGCGTTAGCCCGGCTCAATTCAATAAAATGAAGTATTTGTATCGTTTCTCTTTTCTCACACTAGTTTTAGGTGTGTTCTTTTCTCCGATTCAAGCGGAAGAAATTCGGTTAGGTGGGTTACTGCTTGATAACAGTATAAGCCGCCAAGGACACGAATTTGCTTCGCGAATTAGTCAATATTGGCGGGAAGTTCCCGACAGCTCAGGTAAAAACTTAGTAGTTAAAGAAATCATAGTGCCTCAAGCCGGAACGCTACTTTCAGTAATTTATGACAATAAAGTGGTTTATCAAACTTATATGGGACGTAGGCAAGTTCCAATAGATGAAAAAGTACAGCAAGCTATCTTTTTGGTATTAGACGCGGTAGCGAATGCGAGTATAGACAGTAGAAGCCCAGATTTAGCAGGGGACGAATGGTAATGAAGAAAAAAATTGTAATTGCAGCGCTTGCAGTGGCGACGCTTGTAGCGCCAGCAATAACGCAGGCAACTGAATTAGTTTATGAGCCAATAAATCCGTCTTTTGGTGGCAACCCGCTCAATGGTTCATTTTTATTAAGTAAAGCAAACTCACAAAATGCGCACACTGCATCATTAAGCGAACGCTCCTACGATGAGCGTCTTCAAGAGTCACTAGAACGTGCCTATATAAATCGCATCGTTCGTGAAATTACAGATATCGCATTTGGCGAGCAAGAATATGACGAAGACGGCAATCCGATAGACAGTATTTTTAACCAAGATAGTATTTTTGTTAGCGGTGACTTTCAGGTTGAGCTTATAACGAGTAATCCTGACAGCATAGTCGTAAACATTACTAACTTATTGACAGGTGAAGTCACCATTGTAGAAATTCCACGGTTTGGGTAGGGACACACATGAGAAGTACCGTTTATTTATTATTGGCTTTGGCATTAACTGGTTGCCAGTCCATCACAAATACACTCCCGCCTGATACCACGGCTGCGGATATTATCAAAGATAGTGCCACCCTCTCTGAAGTAAAGAGTTTACCGGCACCCATGGGGCAGATTCCGGTTTCCGTGTACGCGTTTAGGGATCAAACTGGGCAGTATAAACCGAGTACAGGCGCGAGCTCTTTTTCAACCGCAGTGACACAGGGTGCAACGTCTATCCTTGTTCAAACCCTAAGCGAAACATCCTGGTTTTTACCCGTAGAGCGAGAAGGGCTACAAAACATTCTTACTGAACGAAAAATTATCCGGGCCGACGAGAAAAGCGGGGGCGATTTACCGCCACTGACCACCGCAAGAATTATAATAGAAGGTGGCATAATCAGCTACGACACCAATATTCGTACCGGTGGAGCAGGCGTTGAGTACTTTGGTGTCGGAGCAAGTGAATTATTTAGAGAAGACCAAATCTCCATTTACATGCGCGCCGTTGACGTGAGAACAGGTCAAGTCTTGGTATCCGTTTCAACATCTAAGAAAGTGCTAAGTCAGGAGGTAAGAGCCGGACTGTTCAGATACGTATCACTTAAACGTTTGCTTGAAGCGGAAACGGGTTACACCACCAATGAACCTATGTTTGAATGCGTTAAGCAAAGCATAGAGAAAGCGGTGACGGAATTAGTGTTACAAGGAATGGAGAAAGGAGTATGGCGCGCCAAAGCGTAAGCGCCATACATCGCTTTAGTTTAGTTTAATCGATTGTCGGTTTAGTAGGTTACCTGTTGGGGCTGACTAAACTGATGATCAAACCACTTGATAAGTTCAACCCTATTTCTGCATTCTGTTTTCCTGAATATGCTGTATACGTGTGTTTTCACCGTATTCACACTGATATGCAAGCAATCTGCAATTTCTTGGTTCTGTGCGCCATCGGCAATTTTGCGCGTAATAGCCAACTCTCGTTTAGTCAGGACTGTAGTTGACGATTGAAGCGCAGCAACGGGCTTAGTTTTTGGCACTAGGTTAGCATCGATATAGCGACTCATAATTTCGCGACTAAACCATTTGTTGCCCGCCTGAACCTGCTGAACACCGCGAACTAATAACTCTAAACTATCTTCGATATGAAAAATCCCGTTAATACCGTGCTGAAGTGCCGCGTAATGAAAATCGATATCAGTTTTTGACACATTAAAAATTACCTTATTTAATTCAGGGTAATCGTTAACCACTGGCAAGCTGAATAAGCTGGCAGGGTCACAATAGTGTGCGTCAATGAAAAAGGTATAAGTGTTGTTTAGAACGCTTCTTGGCGGGTGGATAGTGCCAGTCGTAACGTTAAACCCACACGATGGCAAAATACTAAGGAATTGTTCGTAAGCTCCATCCTTTTTAGTATTTTCTGAGAAACTACTTCTTGTTAAAACGAACGCTTGATGTGACATGAAAGCTCCTTTTCGTGTACGTCAACCTTACGAACTATACAATAGCTTTACAATACTCCAGTGGTCTTAGTTGCGGCGCCAAAGCGTAACAAAATGTAACAGTGAAAAACTTATATTAATTTTGCTTGAGGATAGATGTTTTTTAAGTGCTCGGTGAATTAAATATAAGTAAATTATCTCTATAAAAAACGTTTGCCCCCTTTGTTAAAAATGACGTTAGTGTATAGTTCATCACCAAGCTAATCCTTCCAAAATTTCAATACACAGAGAGAACCATGACCGTAAATGTTGACACTCAGTCTTTGATTGCATCTATGCGCGATGTAGTAGGGCAAGCCTATTTGTTAACTGATAAAGCGAAAAAGCAGCCATATACCAAAGGGTTTCGCTTTGGCGCAGGTGAGGCGCTCGCGGTAGTAAGACCTGGGACATTGGTGGAAATTTGGCGCGTATTGAAGCTTTGTGTTGAAGCCGATGTTGCGGTAATTATGCAGGCGGCAAATACAGGGTTAACGGGTGGTTCTACGCCAGACGGTAAAGATTACGATAGACCTCTTGTTATTATAAGCACCATGCGAATTGATGAAATTCAGCTGGTGGACAATGGTAAACAAATTGTAGGTTTAGCCGGCAGTACCCTATTTGGATTGGAAGAGACGCTTGCGCCGTATGGCCGAGAGCCACATTCGGTTATCGGTTCATCGTGCATTGGCGCATCTATCGTGGGCGGTATATGCAACAACTCAGGCGGCGCCTTAGTAAAACGGGGGCCAGCCTATACCGAGCTTGCTCTTTTTGCGCAAATTGATGCCAGCGGTAAGTTATCTTTGGTAAACAACTTAGGTATTAATTTAGGTAGCGAGCCAGAAGAGATTTTAAATAACCTTGAAAACAAGCGTTATAAAGAAACTGATGTGCAGCACCCTGACGCTCGCGCTTCAGATAATGAATATGATGAGCGTGTTCGAGATGTTGACTCTGACACGCCGTCGCGTTTTAACAATGACGGCAGGCGACTTCACGAGGCCTCTGGCTGCGCTGGAAAACTTGCTGTGTTTGCGGTAAGACTAGACACGTTTCCTATTCCCGAAAAGAAACAAGTATTTTATGTCGGCTCTAACGACGCCGCTGTATTTACAAAAGTGCGTCGCGACATTCTTTCAACCTTTAAGAATTTGCCTGACTCGGGCGAATACCTTCACCGCGATTGCTATGACGTGTCTAAGAAATACGGCAAAGATATGTTTATCGTTATTAGCAAGCTCGGAGCTAAGTTCATTCCAAAGCTGTTTGCTTTTAAACGCAAATTTGACGCATTTACCGACAAGTTAGGCTTTTTACCCAACAAAATGTCAGATCGCGTTATGCAATACATGAGCTATATTTTTCCTAATCACTTACCCAAGCGCATGGAAGAGTTTAGGGACAAATATCAGCACCACTGGATTTTGGAAATGAGCAACGATGGGGTAGATGAAGCCAAAGCCTACCTTGATGAATTCTTTAAAACCAATGACGGCAGCTACTTTGAGTGTACCGAGGAAGAAGCAGATAAAGCAATTTTACACCGCTTTGTTGCAGGTGGAGCAATAGGTCGCTATCACGTTATGCACAGCAAAGAAGTGGGTGCCATGATGACCATTGACGTCGCACTTCGCCGTAACGATCCAGATTGGTTTGAGGTATTGCCCAAGGAAATAGACGACCAGATAGATACCAAACTGTATTACGGCCACTTGTTTTGCCACGTAATGCACCAAAACTATGTATTGAAGAAAGGCGCCGACGCGAAAGTGCTAAAAGGTAAGATTCTTGAAACCTTTGATGCGAGAAGTGCTGAGTATCCTGCAGAACACAACGTGGGTCACGAGTACTTTGCCAAAAACGCACTTAAGAACTTCTATCGCGAGCTTGACCCAACCAATAGCTTTAACCCAGGCATAGGTAAAACCACCAAGCTTAAAAATTGGGCTGAGCATGAAGGTGGCTGTTGTGGTGGACATCACTAAAGCCTAATGACATAAAAAGCATCTCAAAAGGTTCTACTTGTTGTTTCTTAAATTGAAACCAAGTAGAACCCTTATCCTTTTCAGTAAATTTGTTTTAGGTTGCTTTTTGAGTGAATTCTGAGCTCAACGCCAATGTTTCACATTTGGCCAACCTGAACCAAACCGAGTCCGTTCTAGTAATTAAATATAGCGTTTAAATTTTCGCAGGGTCTTAAACTACCTGTAAGTGAAAAGGGATTTGCTATGAAAGGACAAGTAAATAACTCCACCATTCTTCTTCCTGTATTTCTCCCCGCCGTTGCCATTATTTTACTTCTGGTTATCGGAACCATTAGTGACCCCGAACTTGCCGGTGAGGCTTTTGACAGTACATTAGCGTGGATAACCGAAACCTTTGGTTGGTTTTACATGCTGTCGGTCGCTATCTTTTTGGTATTTATTGTATCGGTAGCATCATCAAGCTGGGGGAACATAAAATTGGGGCCCGATCACGCAGAGCCTCAATATAGCTTTCCCGAATGGTTTTCTATGTTGTTCTCAGCTGGCTACGGGGTAGCGCTGCTCTACTTTGGTGTTGCAGAGCCTGTTCTACACTATTCTTCGCCGCCTGCAGGAGCGGCTGAAACGGTCGACGCCGCAAAGCAGGCAATGCAAATAGCGTTTTTTCACTGGGGTTTTCACATTTGGGCGATCTACGGGCTAGTCGGTTTGGTTCTTGCCTATTTTGCATTCCGGCATGGTCTTCCCCTATCTATTCGCTCTGCTTTGTATCCGCTGATTGGCGACAAGATCTATGGCCCAGTCGGTCATGCGGTAGATGTATTCGCCATTCTCGGTACATTATTTGGTATCGCCACTACGCTCGGACTATCCGTTACTCAGATCAATGCTGGGCTTAACTATCTTTCCGGTGATATCCCCATCGATATTATGGTGCAGGTAGGCACTATTGCTATTGTAACCTTTGCGGCAACTATATCGGTTATTGCCGGGATGGATAAGGGCATCAAGCGACTTTCTATTCTAAACATGCTTTTAGCTGTATCGCTGATGGCCACAGTTTTTGCCATGGGCGAAACTGTACATATTTTAGAGACCTTCCTGCAAAATACGGGAAGCTATGTTAACGGTATTATCGAACGCACTTTTAACCTTCAAGCATACAGTCGTAGTGATTGGATTGGTAACTGGACGCTGTTCATATTTGGCTGGACCATTGCCTGGGCGCCGTTTGTGGGCATGTTTATAGCCAAAATAAGTAGAGGCAGAACTATTAGGCAGTTTGTTTTTGGTGTAATGCTTGTGCCTACCATGTTCACCTTCCTTTGGTTTTCTGTGTTTGGCGACACTGCGTTAAATGCCATTATGAACCAAGGTGTTACTACACTTATTAGTGATGTGCAGGAAAACGAAGCGGTTGCGTTGTTCAAGCTTTACGATTTACTACCCGGTGCGTCAGTCATGTCAGGTTTGACCGTATTGTTAATCATCACGTTCTTCGTGACCTCATCAGATTCAGGGTCGCTGGTTATCGACTCTCTTGCTTCTGGTGGCAAAGAAGAAAGTCCGGTTTGGCAGCGTATATTCTGGGCGTGTCTGGAAGGCACGGTAGCAGCTGTACTGCTGTTGGCAGGAGGATTAAACGCCCTGCAAACTATGACGATTGCGAGCGCCTTACCTTTTGCTTTCATAATGTTAGCGTCTGCAGCAGGTCTGTGGCGTGCACTTGTCATCGAGGGCTATCGAAATAACAGTTTGACGGCGAATACATTGAATAGAAATCATGGTCGGACAACGAGCCTCAAAGGTCGTTTCGCTGCAATGGTCGATTATCCGAGCCGAAGCGAGGTGCATGAGTTTATTGATAAAACCGTGATTGCAGCGATGAGAGATGTTCAAGCTGCACTTAAAACGCGAGAGTGGGAAGCGTTCGTAAATCTTGATGAGGAGACGGGTAGGGCCACTTTTAGCGTAGAAAGGCACGAACACATGGACTTTATTTACGATATTCGCATGACCGAATATTTAGTACCGGGATTTAGTTACGCAGAACTGCGCTCAGAAGATGACGAGTCGGAAAAGTACTTTCGCGCTGAAGTGTTCCTTCGTCGAGGTGGTCAAGCCTACGATATTTATGGCTATGATAAGGAGAGTATCGCGAAGGATATCTTGGACCAGTTCGAAAGCTATTTACACTTCCTAGATACTAGTCCAGGTGAGCTTCCGTGGGAAATGGATGCTTATGATGACATGCTTAACGAAGTAAAAGACTAATCGTCTGGACTTAGCGCGGCGAGCTATGAGAAAGCGCTGTAATATCCTGATTGAAATAAAAAAAGAGCGAGTAAAATCCTTTACTCGCTCAGTAAGAAGGCCACTTCTTTTGAGGGAAAGTAGCCGTCGGAGAATCGTTGGTTCTCTTTTACGCTAATCGCTTAATTATTGAAGAGAAATCCATACCTGCATTACCTTCCTCGCAGTGCATTTCAAACCATTTCGCCGCAAGTTCACCCATAGGTACTTGGGCATTTACGCCCTTTGCGCCCTGCATGGCAAGGCCTAAATCTTTAAGCATGAGTGCAGAGGCGAAGCCGCCAGCAAAATCGTTATCAGCAGGGCTTTGTGGCCCCACACCTTTCACAGGACAATAGCTGGTCATTGACCACGTTTGTCCCGATGCATTAGACGCGATATCAAAGAATACTTGCGCGTCTAAACCAAGCTTTTCTGCCAGTTGGAAGCTTTCACAAGTCGCAATCATAGTTGCCCCCAGCAACATGTTGTTGCATATCTTCGCAGCTTGCCCTGCACCGTGGCCGCCCGCATGAACTATTTTTTTGCCCATTGCGCTAAGTACGCCTTGCGCTTTATCGAATGCGTCAGCATCGCCCCCCACCATAAAAGTGAGCGTGCCGCCAGCTGCGGCTGCAACTCCACCAGACACCGGCGCATCCAGCATTTTAAGGCCTTTTTTCTCAGCCAATTCCGATACACGTTTCGCCGTTTCAACGTCAATGGTAGAGCAGTCAATAAGCAAGGTGCCTTCTCGGACAGCACCCAGGATCTGATTTGAATAGATATCCTGTACATGCTTGCCCGCTGGTAACATAGTGATAACGATATCGGCCTCAGAGGCGGCTTGCTCGGTACTTTTCGCAATAGTGCAGCCAGCTTCTTTGGCTTTTTCCAGCGCCACTTCGCTTAAGTCAAAGGCCAGTACTTTGTAATCGTTCTTAACCAGATTCTTTGCCATCCCCGAGCCCATATTACCTAGGCCAATAAATGCAACTGTGGTCATAATCGTCTCCTCACTTAGCCCATGGTTGGAATAACAAAGGCGTTGTCGTTCGTATCTGAGCCATCAGGCCAGCGCTGCGTAATGGTTTTAACCTTGGTCCAGAACTTCACTCCTTCCATACCATGTTGATTGGTATCGCCAAATGCTGAGCGTTTCCAGCCCCCAAAGGTATGGTAGGCAACCGGCACAGGAATTGGCACGTTAATACCTACCATGCCGACGTTTACGCGTTGCGCAAATTCGCGCGCCGCATGGCCGTTACGGGTGTACATAGCAACACCGTTACCGTATTGATGGTCACTTGCTAAGTTAACTGCTTCGTTGAAATCTTTCGCGCGCACCATTTGAAGCACTGGACCAAAAATCTCTTCTTGGTATGAACGCATATCTTTGGTTACGTGGTCGAAGAATGTAGGGCCGATGAAGTAGCCTTGACTGTCGTCTGGAATCTGACTGGTTCTGCCGTCGTAAACAAGCTCAGCACCTTCTTCTATGCAAAGGTCGATATAGCCTTCAACGCGCTCTTTGTGAGCAGCAGTAACCACAGGGCCATAATGAGCGTTAGGATCTTCACTATGACTTACCATAATGTCTTTAATAGCCGGAATAAGCTTGGCTTTCAGTTTCTCAGCGGTTTCATCGCCCACCGGAACGACAACCGGTAGCGCCATGCAGCGTTCACCGGCACTGCCGTACGCAGCACCAACTAAGTCGGTTACCACCTGATCTAGATCTGCATCAGGCATTACGATGCCGTGGTTTTTCGCGCCGCCCATGGCTTGAACGCGCTTACCAGCACGAGCGCCACGCTCGTACACGTAGTTAGCGATATCAGAAGAGCCTACAAAGCTCACCGCCTTAATAGTTTGATGATCTAAAATACCATCAACCACTTCTTTGTTACCGTGTACAACGTTAAGTACACCTGCAGGAAGGCCAGCTTCAATCATAAGCTTTGCCAGTTCAACAGGTACTGACGGATCGCGCTCTGATGGCTTTAGAATGAACGCGTTACCGCAGGCAATTGCCACACCGAACATCCACATTGGGATCATGGCTGGGAAATTAAATGGCGTAATACCTGCCACTACACCGAGTGCTTGGCGCATGGAATACACATCAATACCTGGACCTGCACCCTCGGTATACTCGCCTTTTTGGGCGTGAGGAATACCGCAGGCAAACTCGATAACTTCAAGGCCGCGCTGAATATCACCCTGCGCATCAACCAGTACTTTTCCGTGCTCGCTCGATAATAGTGCTGCTAAGCGGTTGCGGTTTGCTTCAACTAACTCTTTAAACTTGAACATAATACGAGCGCGTCGCTGAGGATTTGTTGCTGCCCACTCAACCTGTGCAGCTTGGGCTGTTTCAATTGCATAGGCCAAAGTTGAAGTGTTAGCCAAGCTTACTTTAGCCTGTACTTCACCTGTGTTAGGCGCAAATACCGACGCGGTATTTTCACTGCTATCTTCAAAATCTTTACCTGCAATAAAGTGAACAATCTTTCTCATGACATAGCTCCTAGGGTTTTTAACAATATTGAAACCTTGTGTTTGCAAAGGCAATACATATACTTGCAGTATGGTGCTGTAAAAATGCAGGTATTTGAGTGAATTGGGATGACATGCGCTTGTTTCTTGGATTGGCAAGAAATGGTCGTGTAGCTATTGCAGCTAAAGGCTTGAAAGTAGACCCTACCACGTTAATTCGTCGTGTAAAAAAACTGGAAGACTCATTAAATTGTAAGTTATTCGAGCTAACGAAAAAGGGATATGTGCTAACCACACATGGTAGTGAGTTGGTTACGTATATTGAAAAAGCAGAGCATTACTTTTTAGAGGCACAAAACGAATTAGGTGATGAACGTTCCCACTTAGCGGGCACGATTAGAGTAAGCGTTTCTGAAGGCTTCGGCAGTTGGTTTTTGGCGCCATTACTCCCCGATTTTAAAAAGCAGTATCCAGGGATAAGTATTGAGCTAGTAGCAACCAGTGGTTTTTTAAACCTCAATAAACGGGAAGCTGATATGGCTATCTTACTGGAAAAGCCTAGCAAAGGCTTACTGGTTACCCAGAAGCTGACTGACTATAATCTTTATCTTTATACCCATCAGTCCCTTATCAGCAACAACAAACCAAAAACATTAAAAGACCTTACCGCGTTTAATTTAGTGAGCTATGTCCCCGATTTGGTTTACGCCCCCCAATTGAAGTTCATTGAGGAGACCGCGCTGTCCCAATTAAGCGCACTTCGCAGCACCAGTATCAATGCGCAGTATCAGATGCTTGTAAATGGCGCAGGTGTAGGAATTTTGCCTAAATTTATGGCAGAGAAACAGCCAGAGTTAGTTCGTCTTCTACAAAACGAGATCCATATTAAGCGAACGTTTTGGTTGGCAACACACAAAGAAACCCATTCTCAGGCCCGTTTTCAAGTGTTCACGAAGTGGCTTACAGATAATATTGCGCAACATAGACCAAGGTTTCTCGATTGAAAAATTAGACTTTTTTCTACTGCCTTTTGCTGTAAATGTGTGAGAAAAATCAGTGTGAAAGCGAAAAATTTAGCCTGACTTTGCCGCAAGTGGTGAATGTGGTCTAGGCTATATATATCGCGTGATTATACTAAGTTATAAAATACTAACGAAAAGATAAACGTTAGCATTACGCTTAGTGAACCTTGTATACATTTATCTAATTATCGTTAAGGCAGGATTGATGGCTGCCGATAAAAGGCACATCACAAAAATTCTCTGTCAGGGAAGATCCTATGTTCAATAAACATTTAGTAAAAGAAAACGAAGCGCTTCGCGAGGAGCTACACATACTCAAGCAAGTGCGAGACGGGTTACGTGAAGATATGATTTTTCTTCGCCTAAACGAGCGTGGTGAAATAGACGCAGTTAACGGGATGTTCGAAGAGGAGCTGGGGTACTCTCTGTCTCAAGTGAAAGGTAAACGCTTTTTTGAATTTGTTCCTGAGATTGCACGGAACACTCCTCATTTTAAAAAGTTAAAAGATGCTCTTGAACAGCGTCTTCATTACTGGGGGGCAATAGAGTTTGTGCGTGAAAACGGAGATGAGGCGTGGCTGCGTGGTGTAGTAGAGCCTATTTTCGATATTAATGGCAAGATACACAAATTTTCGGTAAACCTTAATGACCTTACGCGCACCATCGCTAAGTCGAAAGAACACGAAGACCTAGTAGCTGCTTTACACAAATCTAATGCGGCGATTGAGTTTGATCTCAATGGTGTAATTCAAGACGCTAACGAAGCCTTTTTGAAAACGGTCAAATACAGTTTGAACGAAATAAAGGGCAAGCACCATAGAATATTCTGCGATACTGAATACGCTAATTCTATGGAATACAAGAATTTTTGGGATCGCCTAGCCCGTGGTGAATTCGTTGCAGGGCGCTTTGAACGTTTTGATGCGCATGGCAACAGCTTTTGGTTAGAGGCAACTTATAACCCTATTTGTGACTCTCACGGTCGCATGTATAAAGTGGTTAAACTGGCTACTGATATTACTGAGCAAGTTGCTAGAGAAAATGCAATTTCTAATGCTGCTGATATTGCCTATCGTTCTTCTAATACTACTGATCAAATTGCATCACGAGGGAAGGAAGTAGTAAGTGAATTGCTTTCTGAAATGTCTTCGCTGTCGGATCAAATGGACAGAGCTAAGGAAGGAATAAACGCACTAGATAGCCAGTCTCAGCAGATAGCCACTATCATAGGTAGTATCAGTGCCATCGCCGAGCAAACTAACTTACTAGCTTTAAATGCGGCCATTGAAGCCGCGCGCGCTGGCGATCAGGGACGAGGTTTCGCCGTAGTGGCAGACGAAGTACGCCAGTTAGCATCGCGTACTACCGAGGCTACGGAAGAAATTATTAATGTGGTTAAGCACAACCAAACGTTGGCAACCGATGCCGTAAACCTTGTGAATGAGGGTGATGCAAAAGCACAGTCTGGGCTTAATTACGCCAACGAAGCGGGTGAGGTTATTGAGCAAATCCAAAACGGCGCGAAGGAAGTTGTGGATGCAGTCGGGCAGTTTAGCAGTCAGCTCGTAAATTAAACATTAATAAGTAGCGTTGACATGAACGTGTAGAACGTAATCAATAAGCGTACCTATTGCCTCACTTGTAACACCTATGCTTGAAAAAGTGAGTTCATCCTACCTTGGTAGGATGAATTCGCCCCTATTGCAGGATGTGCTTTTGAGCGCATGATGTATAGCATAACCCTGTAATAAAAGGCTTGCAGGGGCGCTTATGTCAGGTTTTACGAAAATATCTACAGCTGTAGTGGCCGTATTCATTGGCTGCTTTTTGGTTTTTACCTGTCTGGTCTACTTCCACATACAAGATAATATTGAGGAAGAAATGACCGGCGCGCTTAATCAAGTGCGAGAAATGGTAAACCTCAATATCCCTGTCGCTGATATCGAAGCAATTGTAGAGCCTAGTCCTCACTTATCTGCCCATTATTTCACGGGCCGTCTTCGGGCAGAGCAGCCCTCAGCAATGTCTACATCTGAACGCACTGCACTCACACCAGTTATCATCCCAATTCAGGAAAATCAGTATCTTGTCGTTACGCCTTTCGATGCTACTGAACTTACACAGAACCTCACTTTTTTTGCATTGGTGGCGGGACTGTTTTTCGCAACCTTTGTCCTGTTGCTGTTTACGTTAAAAGTGGCGGTTAAGCAAAGGTTAGTGCCGCTAAATCAGCTCGCTGACGCGTTATCTGAGCTTCGAGAAGGCAAGGAATCACAGCCCCTACCACATTCAGATATCACCGAAATGAATAGGGTGTTAGACCAGTTTAAGCATCTGCAAAATGCACTTAAATCAAAAGAAAAGCAGCTCATAAAAATAGATAAGCAGCTAGCTCTTCTCCAAGAGCAAGAGCGTAATTACCTTGCCAGAGAGCTTCACGATAATGTGGGGCAGTTGCTGACCACGATAAAAGCCCATGCTTATATTTTGGTTAACGCAAAAGAGCGATCTGTTGTTGAACTGTCAGCACAGAAAGTTCAAGTGATGTCACATCAAATAAGCGATGCAATTAGAAAGCTCACTGCTCACCTTCACCCGCTTGTTTTGGATAGAGTCTCTCTTCAGTCGTCGCTAGAACGTCTGGTTTACGAACAAGAAGTGGCACAGCCCGATACGCAGTGGAACGTGTCTATTAATCTAAAGCGCTATCAAGAAGATAATGAGCGAGATATTCATCTTTACCGATTTGCTCAAGAAGCTATTAATAACGTGATTAAGCATGCGAAGGCCACCAAGGTTAGCATTCAAATTTATGGCGATACTCATCGGGTTTCTGTGATGGTCAAAGACAACGGCCGGGGATTAGGGAACCACATTGTAGAAAATATTGGCATGTCTTCAATGCGCAGCCGAGCGCGTTGTATAGGTGCAAATTGCAGTGTGACGTCACCAGATGATGGAGGCGTTGCTGTATCGCTGTCCCTTACCCTCAAAAAAATGCCTCCTCTTATGGGCGCTAGCGTCGCATGAATATTCTAATTGTCGACGACCACGCTGTGGTGCGTGAAGGATACAAAGCTTTACTCAATGCGATGATGCCCGATTGCCGTATTTTTGATGCTGAAAACGGTGCACAAACCCATCGTTTATTAGCCAGTAGTGACATTGAGATCTTAATCCTCGACATAAACCTTTCAAATGAAAGTGGCCTTGTTTTAGCCAAGATTTTTTTGAAGCGACATCCAGATTTAAAAATTATCTTTTTCAGTATGTTCGAAGACAGCGTCATATTGCACCGCGCTATGCAAACCGGTGCTATGGGGTACATCAGTAAAAGTAGTTCGCCTGAAATATTGATCTCGGCAATTAAGGTCGTCGCAAAAGGGCAAAAGTATATTGAGCGAGGCTTGGCGGTAAATTTAGCCAATCAACTTCTCGATACCAATGTGGACATTGCTGCCAAATTAACAAAACGTGAGTTCGAAATATTTATTGCGATAGCAATGAATAAATCCCGCTTCGATATTGCTGATGAGTTGGGCCTATCGGCTAAGACTGTCTCTAACGCACTTACCGTCATTAAGCGAAAGCTCGACGCGGTGCCCTCCCAGTTTTCAGCCATTGCGGCTAAACACGGTTACATCGGTGATGCAGAGCTTTCAGCGTCTCAATCGGTGTCTTTTGTCGAGAAGAGTGAGAAGTAGCCATAGGTTTCCCCTCCTAAAGTAGGAGTCAAATCGGTCTATCGCATCATGGTAGGTACAACGTAAAAGTACCATTATCAAACTACACAACAAACCAAGTTAGTGCGCGTGGTACGCGCAAAGTTATCAAAAGGTACTTCTTATGATTTATGCAAAGCCAGGTAGTGAAGGTTCGGTCGTAAGCTTCAAAGAAAGCTACGGTAATTTTATCAATGGCGAATGGGTTGCACCGGTTAAAGGTGAGTACTTCACCGCAACATCACCAGTAGATGGCAGTGACATCGCACAAATCCCTCGCTCAACGTCTGAAGATATTGAGCTTGCGTTAGATGCAGCTCACGCTGCGAAAAAAGGTTGGGCAGATACATCAGTAGCTGAGCGTTCTAACATTCTTCTGAAAATAGCCGATCGCATCGAAGAAAACCTAGAACTACTCGCCGTTGCAGAAACTTGGGATAACGGTAAAGCCGTTCGTGAAACACTGAATGCCGACATCCCGCTTTGCGCAGACCATTACCGTTATTACGCAGGCTGTATTCGAAGCCAAGAAGGCACCATCGGCGAAATTGATAAAAACACGGTGGCGTATCACTTCCATGAACCTTACGGTGTAGTTGGGCAAATCATCCCTTGGAACTTCCCGCTACTTATGGCGGCATGGAAACTGGCGCCAGCACTTGTTACCGGTAACGTAGTGGTGCTTAAGCCTGCAGAACAAACGCCAGTATCAATCTTGTTATTCGCTGAGCTAATCCAAGATTTACTGCCACCAGGCGTTCTCAATATTGTTAATGGATTTGGTGCAGAAGCAGGGCAAGCCCTCGCAACGAGCACTCGAATTGCAAAAATCGCGTTCACCGGTTCTACCCCAGTTGGCGGACATATCCTTCGCTGTGCGGCTGAAAACCTGATCCCGTCAACTGTAGAACTTGGCGGTAAGTCGCCAAACTTATTCTTCGCAGACATTATGGATCACGAGCCAGAGTTTATTGATAAGTGTGCCGAAGGTTTAGTGCTTGGCTACTTCAACCAAGGTGAAGTGTGTACGTGTCCTTCTCGAGCGATAATTCACGAAGATATCTATGATGCTTTCATGGAAAAAGTGTTGGAAAAAATTCAGAAGATCAAACGTGGCAACCCACTAGACACAGACACCATGGTAGGTGCACAGGCATCTAACGAGCAGTTCGAAAAGATCCTTAAATACATCGATATTGGTAAGTCTGAAGGTGCTCAAGTCGTCACTGGTGGTGAGAAGGAACAGCTACCTGGATTTGATGGAGGCTACTACATTCAGCCGACTATCTTGAAGGGTGAAAACCACATGCGTGTGTTCCAAGAAGAGATTTTTGGTCCGGTAATCGCTGTCCAAACCTTTAAAACCGAAGAAGAGGCGATTGAGATTGCCAATAATACAAGCTTCGGACTTGGCGCTGGTGTATGGAGCCGCGATGCGAATGTAGCATTCCGCGTAGGTCGAGCGATTGAAGCTGGACGTGTATGGACGAATTGTTATCATCTGTATCCAGCTCACGCTGCTTTCGGTGGCTATAAAAAGTCAGGCATTGGCCGCGAAACCCACAAGATGATGCTAGATCACTACCAGCAGACAAAAAATCTATTGGTAAGTTACGATATCAACCCACTTGGTTTCTTCTAATTAACCTGAGGGCGGCGCCTATTGCCGCCCACTACCTCTATGCGCATCGTATTTTCCTCAATCATTTTCTTGCTGTTGCTGAGCACCAGTGTGTTGGCGCAGTCTGACGCGACAGACATTCCAAACGACATTTACAAGATATTTCCCAACGCTACACGTGTGGGGGAAATGCACACTGACATCAAAGTAACCCCAGTCTATCAGCTTCAGCAACTACTCGGATATGTTTTTGAGTCGAATGACTTTGTCGACTTCATAGGCTTTTCAGGCAAACCGGTTAATGTGATGATTGGATTAGATACACAAGGTAATGTTGTTGATCTTTTCGTTAAGCAGCATAACGAGCCGATTTTTTTGCACGGGCTTGGCGAGCAGTCTATGTTTGATTTCGTTGCCCAATACCAAGGTCATAATGTCAAAGAGCGTTTTATCATTGGTGGGAAAAGCAATGTAGGCAAAGACGCTACTTACTTTGATGGGGTTACGAAAGCGACTGTATCAGTGCTGGTTATCAACGACACTATCGTGACATCTGCATTAGCGGTTGCCAGAGCTAAGCTTGATGGCTTTGTCGCGCCTAGCAACAATATTATCAATCCAGACTTTTACGAACCTCTTACTTTTAGCGAATTGGTTGACAAGGGCTACATTCAAAAGCACCAGATTACTCAGCAAAATACCGAAGGGCTTTCGAGAGAAGTGATTCGGGCGGTTGACGATATTCAAAGCGAGTTTGTTCTTGATGGTGACATCATTGCCGAACACTACTATGCGTTTTTAAGTCTTCCTATTGTGGGGAAAAACCTGCTAGGTGAAGAGGAATTTGCTCGGTTACAGGAAAATCTAAATCCAGGAGAAATGGCACTGATGGTACTGAATACGAAAGGGTTCAGTTTTATCAGCGATGAGTTTATTCCCCAAACCACTCCTGAGCATTTACGGGTATCTCAAGGCGGCTTTCCCACAGCTATCCGCGATATCGATTTTTATAGCTTCTATGACCCCGCATTTTCACAAGCATTGCCCGACTACAACGAGATCAAAGTACTTCGAGTAAAATCGAAAGGTGGGCTGTCACTTGACCAAGAAATGGAAATAGCGATTAGTGTGCCGTTTAAGCCAAGCTTTTTCGAGCAAGATGAGCATCTTTTCCCTTTGAAAGTGACACTGCCTAGTGAACTATTTATGGAAAATCCAGAGGCTCAGTTAGCGAAGCCCATTCCGTTGTGGCAGAAAATTTGGAGGGACAGAAACTTAACGATAAGCATCACTGTTGTTTATCTTGTTGCGCTGTCGTTGTTTTTTGCATTCCAGCAAAGGCTAACGCCTTACACGAAGTTTGTGCATACAGTGCGGGCATTTTCCCTTGTGTTCGTGCTGTTTTTTATTGGTTTTTACGCCCAAGGGCAACTGTCTGTCGTCAACATATACACACTGCTACTGGATATTGTCGATGGATTTTCGTTAGAGGTATATCTTCTCGATCCGGTTATTTTTATTTTGTGGAGCTTTGTATTTGCCTCGCTGTTTATTGTAGGGCGGGGGCTCTTTTGTGGCTGGCTTTGCCCCTTCGGGGCTCTGCAAGAAATGATGGGAATACTGGCTGAAAAGCTCAGGATAAAACAAATTAGAATTAAGCCTCAGCACCACAAGCGGGCGCAAAAAATTAAATATGTGTTGCTTATAGGACTAGTCGCGTGCTCATTCTATTCGCTAAACCTTGCGGAGAAGCTCGCTGAGATAGAGCCGTTTAAAACATCCATAACCCTACACTTTGTTCGATATTGGCCCTTTGTGCTGTATTCGGTTTTATTGCTGCTACTTAGCTTAAAAATTCATAAAGTGTACTGCCGCTATTTATGTCCATTGGGAGCAGGGCTTGCCATTCTGGGGCGTTTCCCTTTCGTTAAATTGCTTACACGTAAAGATGCCTGCGGTAATCCGTGTCAGCTGTGCAAACAAAAGAAATGTGGTATTGATGCTATAGAACAAGACGGCAGCATTGACTATGCTGAATGTATTCAGTGCCTTGAGTGTGTGGTTACGTTAGATAACCCTAACTTGTGCAAAATCGATAAATATAAAAAGAAAAAGGTGCCAACGCGTGTCAAAAACCTCAATCCTGTCCGCCCTTAGTCAACCTGCTAATAGCAAGGTTAACGATGACAACGAAGCGAGTTTATACGGCGCTAAAGAGGCCTGCCGCGATGTGGCCAATGAAATTTTAGCGAACGTTAAGTGCGATGAAATAGAGCTGTTGCTCTTTCACACAAGCACGCTGTTTGACTTAGACACTGTTGCAAAGGAAATCACCGCACGTTTTCCCCAGGTGAATGTTGTCGGGTGTACCAGCGCGGGTGAATTTAATAAAAATGGCTACGGGACAGGAAAACTGATGGCCGTCGCGTTTTTGAAAAACGAGTTTTCTATCGCCACTGCGATAGTGCCTAAGTTGGGCGAGGTAAATTTCGATGAAGCCCATGATATCGCTAGCGGTTTGCGTAGAGCGTTACAGGGGAGAGAACGTCGCTACGATACAGAACAGCACTTCGTTATTTCCGTGCTAGATGGGCTTACCCGTCATGAAGAACATTTTTTAGAAACCTTTGCGACTGCCTTTGGCAATATTCCGCACTTAGGCGGGAGCGCCGGCGATGACTTAAAACTCGAAGCCACTTATGTGTTTTACAAAGGTGTATTTCATCGCGATGCTGCAGTATTGCTGCTTGTTGGCACGGGAAAGCCATTCACCGTGTTCTCCATTGATCACATTAACTCTCCAGTATCGAAGCTGGTGGTAACCCATGCTGATCCTGAATCGCGAACCGTGTATGAGATCAACGGTGAACCTGCTGCGCAGTATTACGCGAGCTTGTTGGGAATGAAAGCTGAAGACTTAACGCCTGATGTGTTCTCCATGTTTCCCCTTGCAGTGATGGTAGGTGGCAAATATTTCATTCGCTCTATTCAAAAGGTAGATTTAGCCACCAACGCCATTACCTTTTACTGCGCGGTAGATATTGGCATTATTCTTACGTTTGTTCAGCTGGGCGATTGCATTGAAGCATTAGAAAGTAAGCTAGACAAGCTGCGCGCGAAGCTTGGTGAGCCCGAATTTGTTTATGCTTGTGATTGCTTCCTGCGAAGGCTCGAAATTCAGCAAGGCAAAAACGACCACGAAATAAGACGGCTACAGCAAAGATACAATGTTGCGGGCTTTAATGCCTATGGCGAGCATATCCACTCGGTTCACCTAAATCAAACGTTTACGGGGGTGTATTTTGCAGCCCAATAATCAATTTACCGACGTGGAGGCGCTCCAAAAGGCCCTTTACGAGCAAAGGCGTGAAAACGAAAAGCTTGAGAAAATAAATGCTGCGCTAATGTATCGCATGGAAGAGGGCGGTTTTAATCATCATAGTTACCGCGCCTTTGAACACTCGGTTCAACTTTCTGAAAAAGTGAGTCAGAAAACAGAGGAGCTACAGTCAGTACTGCAAAAACTGGAGCAGTCAAACGCTGAATTGGTGCGCGCTCACGAAGAAACCCATCAGGTTAAACAGCGTTTGCACGACGCCATTGAAAGTACCAATCAGGCGATGGTGTTGCTTGATAGGCTTGGCGGGATTATTTTCTTTAATCGTCATTTCGAAACCGTCTGGGACGACCTTTCCATTACTCCTAAAGTTGGTGATAACTATTATGATATTACGCAAGCAGCCAAGCATTCAGGGGTTATTCGCCGCGCACTGCCTGCCGATGTGGAAGGTAGGATAATTTACCAGTTGTCGAATCGACGATGGTATCAGCTGACTAACCGACCGACTCAAGAAGGTGGGAACGTTATTCTGTTTAACGATATCACTGAAGTAAAACTGCTTGAGTCGAATCGCTACGAACAAGTCATTAAAGAGAAAAATAAGCTACTGCAAAGCCTTATCGATAATATTGATGTGGGAATTTTGCTTATTGATAAAGAAGGTGGCATTGCGTTTTGGAATAACACGTTTTTAACTCAATCGAACGTGATGCGGCATGTGTTAGTTAACAGTAAGAATATTTATGCGCTTCAAAATAATCGGCAATGGAGTGGTTTAAATTTGAAGCCCGTGGGACCAAGTACTCAAATTATCCACGACCACCTAGTGGTTGAACGAAATATCACAAAGCTGCCCGATGGCAATACGCTGTGCACGTTTACCAATGTTACGTCGCAGCATCACTACGCGGAAACGCTGAAGCAAAACGAAAGCTGGATCCGTATGATAACCGATAATGTGCCAGCCCTTATTGCTTATATTGGTACCGATAAAAAGTTCCAATACACCAATAAAGGTTACCGCGATTGGTATGGCGTGAGTGAGCAAGACATTAATGATATGCCTATGGATAGAAGCCATCTGAAAGAGGTTTACCCCAATCTTATTCAGTACTTGCGCCGCGTTAACCAAGGCGAAGTGGTTAGCTTTCAAAGTAAGGAAAAAAATGCCCACGGCGACGTGGGCTTTTTACAGAAAGTCTATTTGCCCCATTTTAATGAGTCTGGCGATATTACCGGGCACTTTGTCTTGGCAACAGACGTGTCGCAACAGGTAAAAAGTCAGCTTCAGCTTAAAGCGGCTAAGGATCAATTAGAATCAAATGTAGAAAAGCGTACGCGTGAGCTCAACCACGCCAACATCGCCCTTCAAGAAGCCATTGATTCAAAGAGCAAATTTTTGGCCGCTATCAGCCACGATCTTATGCAGCCCCTCAGCGCTGCCATCCTGTTCAATGAAACATTGAAAGATCAGGTCGATAGTTCATCTAGCTCTATTGTTGCGGCACTCGATAACTCACTGTCTGATTTACATGGCCTTATTCGCACGCTTATTGAAACATCCAAATTGGACGCTGGAGTGTTACAGCCCGATAAGCAGCAAGAGAATGTATTGCCGTTACTTATGCAGTTAGCCGAAGAGTTTACACATATCAGTAAAGACTACCGCGTAGATTTTCGCTACCGCTTGACAGAAGCATTCGTAGTGACAGACGTGAATTTGCTTTCTCGAATATTGCGAAATTTATTAATAAATGCAATGAAATATGGTGCGAACGGCAAGGTGCTACTGGCTGCAAGAAAGGTGAATGAGAATCTGGAAATTAGCATCTATGATCAAGGTGTGGGTATAAGCGAAGACGATCAGAAAGTTATTTTTAAAGAGTTTTCCAGATTAGAAAACGATTTTAATTACTCTTACAGTTTGGGTCTGGGACTATACATTGTAGATAAAATGAGTAAGTTGTTAGAGCACGATATTCGAGTGCGCTCGAAAGAGGGCGTAGGTGCGTGCTTCACGGTGACCATTCCTATTACTGAAGTGTGTCGTACGAGTCAAGAGCAAGACTATCTTTATACTTTGGAGCCGTCGTTACCAAATTACGTTTTAGATAAGCATATATGGCACATTGATAACGATGCGAATATGCGTATAGCTATGCAAACGTTGTTCGCAAACTGGGACATGGAAATAGATACCTTCTCAGGGTTTAAACAATGCAGTGCCGTAAACAATGGAAGCTTTGAGGAGTGCGACATGCTTATCGTCGATTACCACTTGGATGAAGAAGAAACCGGTTTAGATATTGCAAAACGCGTAAGAAAAATCGCGCCTTACATGCCCATTATGATTTGCACTGCTAATCACTCAAAAGCCTTGGCGAATGAACTTGAAGGCACCGATATTCAGTTGCTGCACAAACCTGTTAATTCATCTGTTCTTAAAGCTGCATTGTTGTCGAGCCTGAATGGCTGAAAGTAAAAGCTGATGGCGGTGTTTCTATTCGCCTCTAACCTTCAGGTGGATAGAATTCGTCAGATTTCCTTTTAGACAAGAGGCTAGCGCTTTAACTTTTGCTGCCTCGAGTCTATTGCTGGCAAAGCCGCCTAATTAAAAACGTATTGGTTGAAGTCGATATTCGCGGCACTGGCCACTACTTTCACTCGATTGCTAGCACCCAACTTTTTAAGAATAGACGAAACATGAGATTTAACCGTAGTTTCAGAAATATTAAGTTCGTAGGCAATCACTTTATTAGCTAATCCTTGAGTTAAGTACTTCAACACGGTCAGTTCTTTTCGGGTTAATGAGCGAATTTGCTCTGGCGAAATACCATTGTCATTGGTCATGCGGGTTCTAGTAGATGGTGTTCTCAATATCTCTGATGGTAAACACACATTCCCTTCAAAAATGCTTTCAATAGACGTGGCAATTTCTTCAATTTTGCTGCTTTTTGAAATAAAGCCAACAGCACCATAAGAGATGGTTTGCAGAATATTTTGTTTTTCCGTTTCAGCGGAAATTATGACCACGGGTACATTAGGGTGTTGGTTTCGAATTTCTAAAAGCCCGTTAAGACCACAGGTTTCTGGCATATTTAAATCGAGCATGATTAAGTCGAAGCTTGCGTCTTGCTCAAGTAAAGTTAACGCTTCAGAAATTGAATTGGCTTCGAGGGTTTCTGAGTCGGGAAACTTTTTCCCTAAAATAGTAATCATTGCGTGACGAAAAATAGGGTGATCGTCAATTATCAGGATACGGTGCATCGTCTTCCCCTCAGCTAAAAAAGCGACATGTGCCGCGGGCCTTGTGGTATGTGTGGGTTGACGCTTTACTCACACAATAAGTATTTTTTGTAAGATAAAGTTATCGTGCGAATAAAACGTTTCTAAGTGACCGAATTGGCTGAAATATTGAAAGCTAAATCGTCACTTAACTCTCTCATGATGTTAACATTAATATAACATTTATTCAGGCTTATTAGACCAAAGGCTTATAATATAATAGCGGGAACGACCCGTTCGGAAGAGACTTTTGTTCTATAGCTCATCAAGTAGCTGTTGCCTTTTTTGCGCGTATTCTTTTTCACTAATCAATTGTGCCTTTTTTAGTGCGTCTAAGCGTTTAAAACGAGCTATAACCTCGTCTTCCGTGGATAATGTGGCTGAAATGGATTTGTCTCTGGTAGTGGGCGTGTTTTCCCTATTCGGTGGGGAAAATTTTTCCTCTCTTTTTGTGGTTGCTAACGCTAGTTGAGTAGGTGCAACAACCCAATCGAAGCGATTTTTTGTTTTTAATGCAATGCCAGGTGCGGAAAAAGAGAGTGGGGAATCAAATGAAAACTTTGCTTGTTTTCGATTACCAAAATCAAAGTCGTATTTTACCAAGCCCTGAGAAGTAGGATCATAAGCCATTTCGTAGGCTTTATTGGTTACTTTGTCGAACTCGCCAATAAGAATATTGAGCTGATCGTCTGCAACGAAAATACTGCCTGCAACATAATACGTTTGGGTTTTAAGGCCTGCCAAATAGCGCTTCTCTTTACTAAGGGCAAAAATTACGTCTTGCTGAGCAGTCGCTGTTCGCAGCGCCTCAGGCAGATAGGTGGCAAGTAACGCAACCTGTTCGTTGGAAAAAAGCGGTGTTGACGTATTTTTGTTCTTAACCACCTGAATAGCGCTAAGTATGGCGGATACATCCTGCTCTTGCAGCGTAAAGGGGTGTTGGTTGGCACGCATGTCACTGTCTGCTTCGTTTTGCTTTTCAACAAGGCGAATAAAATTGTTTTTGTCCTCCTGAAATATGACCTGTGCGTCTGCGATATGTACTGTCGTTATGAAGAGTAGGGCTAACAGAATGGGTTGAGCTGAACGTAATGAAAATAGAGATGTATTTTTCATGATCCTTCCTTTTTCAATAGGAAAAGCGAGAGTGAATCTCGCTTTTTTATGTCATATCTTTTAGCTTAATTTTAATTTCTGACTTAAGTTTAAAATTGATTAGTTTTTTATCATTAATTAAATGAATCGAGTAGTTTTTAAAATTCAGGATAATTAGATATAAGTTCAGTGTTAAAATATGACTGATTTTTAATTCTCAATTAAAAGAACACAGTGCCACCTAGTTGAATTAGGGTTAAGTCTTCTGCGCTGTTATAAATTCCTTGCGCAGATTCTGAACCATCAATATCTAAACTTAGGTTTTCGTATTTCGCGTAAACCAAGAAGCGCGAGCCAAAATATTGTTCTGCTGCAATACCCCACTGACTAAGCTCTGAGCCGGTAACGCCATCTAAATGAGCCATGCCGTATTGGTCGTTATAACTTGCATATTCTGCGTAAAATGCTGAATCACCAAAGCGATTAAACTGTTTTCTAATGCCAGCTTTGAAGTAATAGGCATCTGTATCATCACCCGAACCAACAATAGCATCGTCAGCTTCTTCCGTCTGGTAAGTGGCTACCCCAAACACGCCGGATTCGATGTGCATTACACCTGCTTGCATTTGTAGAGTAGTTGAACTGTTGCCGCCAACATTACTGCCGCCATCTTTGTTCACTGAGTAGCCTGCGTGAAGATTGGTTTTAAAGCCTTCATGTTCAGCAGCGTATTTCACCGCAACATCAAAGATTTCATCGTTTGCATAACCTACGGCAATACTAACGTTACCCATCTGAGGTAGGTCGTAGCGTACGCCGTTGCGATAAATACCGTTACAGTCTAGCCCTATACCCAAGCCAGGCGTAGCCAAACATTGGGCAAATTGCCCCCACGCTACGTTTGTCGAGCCTTCTTCGACGCCTCGAATAAAGAAGCCATTTGCTCTAAATAATGGAGAAATTCCCGACCAGATTGTGCCAGACGGATCGGCTAGAACGGCAATGTTATCGGTGGGAAGGCTTTGTAAACCAACGGTGATTTTACCCCAGTCGCCACCAAAGTAGAGGCTACTGCCCAACAGGCCTATGTCGCCGCCGTTGAAGGTGTCTAAGTTATCCTGATTGGCAAACAAAAGCGGGGTTTGATGGCCACCACCGGCGTAGTTCGGTGCGCCTGAAAGAGGTTCAATAATGACCTCAAAGCCCACGTCCATGCCTTGTTCTTCCAGTTTATAGTTTCCTGAAAGCGTAATACGGCTGCCTAGCGTTGTACCGTTATCTGAAAGTTGTGCCACATCACTACCCACACCGTCGTCGTAATAGGTTAAGCCTTCATTTATCCATCCAGAGATATTCCATGAATAGGGCTCGTCTTGGGCAAAACTATGGCTACTGACTGTGCTCAAAATGGCAATAGATAAACAGGTTTTTGTAAATGTATTCTTTTTCATTTTACTGTCCCAATATTGGTAGTGTTGATTAATTACAGTGGCTTTTTATTTTTATTTTTGACTGGTTTTAATGCTTTCGGTGTCCAGTAAATTGATAATAGGTTCTATTGAATTTTGAACCATCGGCCGTAAGGCGTGTTAATCTCCTTCTTTAGTAGCGGGAAAATTAAATGTATAAATGATAAAAAACGCGACTACTGTGAAAAAGTAAGTCGCGTTTTTTTGATTTTTGTGCAGCTTTTGTGTGGATAAAAGCGCGTGTGGTAACAACTGCTATCTGATTAGAATCTCGCTTTTAGATTTACACTGACCATTCGCGGTTGTGCGGGGCCCACGAACTCTGCACCTTCTACGTCGGGATAAATGTCTTCTAACACTTCATCCGCCTCGCCATACGTGCCAAAGGTTTCATAGTCTTTGTCGAACACATTGTTCACACGTAGCGATGCGGTAAATGTGTCGTTGAAACGGTACGATGCATAAATGTTTGCAATAACGTATCCGTCAATCTTTTCATTTTCGTTAGCCTCATCGCCCCTAAAGTACTGACTAGATGCTGAAATAACTTCTGCCCCCAAATGCGCTTTATCCGTTAAGGCGTAATCTGCGTAGAGCTTGACTAGATGCTCTGGCTGGCCTGGAATTTTGTCACCTGGCGTTACGACCCGATCCGGGCCCTGAGGGTTAAAGGGGCTAAACGACGTGAATGTCGATTCATAGGTGGCGTTAAGATAGTTGTAGTTTAACCGGTAGGTTAGTTTTTCCCACGTTGAGCCTACGCTGAATTCAACGCCCTGACGCTGGGTTTCATCAACGTTAATAAAGTATCCGCGAGAGGCAATAGAACCTGCTTGTTGGAAGATAATGTCGTCCTTACTCCTACTATGAAAAACATTTAGCATCAGGTCGATGTTATCAATGCGTGTGGTGTAGTTTGCTTCAATAGTTTGGGTGACCACCTGATCAAGAGGAGGATCGGCCACAAATCCATTCGGTAAGCGGCACGGGTCGTCTTCATCTGCACAGCTTAACTCTGCTGGGCTTGGCGTTCTTGAAGACTGGCTGATTGCTAGGTTCAATTGGCTTTGCTCATCAATGGAAATGTCTACGCCCACCGCTGGGTTAAACTGGGTAAAACGGTGATTGCCGTCTAATGAACCTTCTCCGTCATCAATCAGGTCTTTCATCACAATATGGTCTCGGTTAAACCGTCCACCAAGATTGAGTGATACGGCTGAAGAGAGCTGAGTACTATTCATGAAAAATAGCGACCATGCGGTGGTGTCTACATCTAATCTTACTCTGGCTTCTTGTGCCATGAGCCCATCGATGGGTAAAACGGTGCGTGAGTCTTGTGCAGATTCGTTTTCCAAAATACCAAATGTAGTATCAGCGGCGTAGTTAACATCTCCTTTGGTATAGCTGGCACCTACAATTAACTCTGAACTGAAGCCGCTTAAGGCATATTGTTTTGCTAGCTGAAAAGATAACCCAGTAGCTTTGGCGTCTGTGCGGCCCGTATTGTATGTTCCATCAAGTTCATCTGCGTCCACATCTGATATTTCGGCAAGCGCGGTGTCGTCATCAAAGCCAATAAATTCAACCGCTTCTATATCGTCGCCTTCTCCTACAACAGGCAAATCATCGTCATCATCGTCGTCGCCATCATCATCATTATCAAGCGGAGTATCATCATCATCGTCGTCATCATCTTCAAATTCACACAGTGTTACGCGTCCATCAGCGAACTGGCAGGCACCAAAATCACTGTCATCGCCGTTGATTGATTGAGTTTGTGTGTCGCGATAAAACATATTGGCGGTTAAAGATAAGGTGTCAGTTAAAACGAAATCACCGGTTATATTAACGTGCGTAAGTTCGTTGTTGGTCTGATCGGGGTGGGTGTAGACCGCTTCTCTTCCTTCAATATCCAGCAGTTCAATAGGTGATGCACCATTGCCGAGTAACTCGTTATCGGCCATAAACAGGTTCATGTCGAGATGCATTTTGTCACTTTTATAGGCAAGCGATGTAAATACTTGCTGCACTTCAGATGGCGAATAGTCGCGCCAGCCATCTTCCTCATAGTGATTCAGGTTCACGTAATACGCCCAGTGATCATTATGACCACCCGATTCTACAGAAGCGGCTTTTTGGCCGAATTGTCCTGCCTGCAAATTGATTTCATTGGCGTTGAAGCTAAACCCCGTTTTCGTTCTAAGCGCAAGGGCGCCGCCTAGCGTGTTCTGGCCAAACAGCGGGTTTGAACCCGAGTAGAGAGAAACGGTATCTATGGCATCTAGAGGCATTAGATCCCAATGCACGGTATCGCCAAACGCTTCATTAACCCGACCGCCATTCAAGTACACCGAAATGCCCTGAGGAAGGCCAAGCAGCGGAGAGGCAGTAAACCCACGGTATTGCAGGTCGGGTTGGAACGGATTGTTTTGAACATCGTTTAGGTTCACGCTTGCCAGTTGAGTTTTGAGTAGCTCTGGTAGTGACCGGTTGACGCTCCCTTCAATGTCGTCTTGAGTGAGTGTCTGAACATTGCCAAATACGGCAGAGTTATTGCTGTTGACGCTAAGCGGCGTCGCTCCCTGCACCTCTATAACCTCGTAGTGGTCCATTGCATCGTTAGCTTCTGCAGCAGAGCTAAACGCATAGGTTACAGCGCTTGCAATAATCGCAAGAGCAAATGGTGAACGGGCAAGTTGATGTGTTGGAAATTGTGCAACGTTTTGGCTAGAGCTTTTAGTAGAAATTCGCGTAGGCATGGTCTTGACTGCTTCGTTATTATTTATACTTTCAGTATTGCCTTAACCATTCCCTAAAAATATCCTCCTTAAGTGGGAGGAAGTATCATAAATTGGTAGCAGTGTTTTTTCCCGAAGCCCCCTAGATGAGACCCGATAAAACCTTTTGGCACCAATTTTCTCGCTGCCTGATATTTGTATCGCTGGCACCAAATAGAAAAAGGTTATTTTCATAGGTTGCAGCGCCCAGTGCGTAGCATTCCCCCGAGGTCCTTGGTTGCCAGAAAAGGTGGTGTGCCAGTACCGCTTGTAGTCTTGACTGTTGATAGAACGCGATGCGATACACCCAGTGCGAGGCCAAATAACCAGAAGCAGAATTTAGAGAAGCCGACTCTAGAGTTATTGAGGGCGATGGAATGGAAAACGGCGTTAAGTGCGAAGCAATGTGTTCAGTGTTAAAGCGTTTCAAATTGGTGGTATTGTTGGCGAGTGGCCGCAATAAACGTGGAAGTGCAGGCAAGTGCTCTAACCCAACAAAATGTCGGTATTTAGAGGTAAGATGCGGCATTAAAGGTGACTGGTCGCTATTGGAGGCGCTGGCCTGCGCGGAAAAGTCTTTGCGTGCCTTTCTAATCCGCTCGAGAGCGATTGACTTTTCAGGTGAAGGTAGAGCCCCCAAATAGGAGAGCGATACCTTATTAGCACTCGCCAAATAAGCGCTTTTCGCGGCACACTCGTTAGAACGCAACGCATCTGTTAGTTGCGCAAAATAGCGAATAGCCGCCCCCACACCTTCTGCGTGTTTATCAGTGTCTGGCATTGGCTTTGAAGGCCTAATATCAAATGATGCAAGACACGCGGATACCACATGTTTTAGTTGTCGCAGCCTTTTATCATAATCATCGCTCACGAGCTTGTGTGTCAGATTTTGTGAAAGCTTTGGAAGTGCTTCTATCGAAAGCTCGCTTGCTACTTCCTTCATCGCTTCGTTTGTGACGAGGCGAATTGCAAAATTGCCATGCCGATTGATTTCTGGGTCGATAAATAAGGTGTTTTCAAGGCCTGCTACGGTGCTAAGTGTTGCTTCTTGCTGTTGTAAGCCATCGAGAAAGCACTGGGGAAACCACCAGGTTAATACATGCCTTATTGATTCGTTTTCGCCTTTTGTCGTTTGCGCATCAAGAGAGGCTTCTTTGTCTAAATGTGAGTGTTCGCGTTGAGATGCGTGCTGACTCAGAAGGGCGTTTCTGTTCAGTGTTGATTCTTCGCTCAAAGCTGCTTTCTCGCTCAAGGCTGTTTCCGCGCTCACGGCTGTTTTTTCGCTCAAGGTTTTTTCAGCGCTCAAGGCTGTTTCCACGCTCTGCGCTTTCAATGAGCTCAGGGTTTTCATTGCGCTCACGGCTGTAACAACCTCCTTGCACTGCTTAAAAAAGTGGGCTGAATCACTATAAACCAGCGTGGTGATATTGCTGGGCTGATACCACTGGCGTTTGTAGTCTTGAAGCGCTTTAATGCTGTTGCTGCCTATGGTTTGTGTAAAACCACCCGCGTGTTGATAGGCATTTTTATTGGTATCGGTTAATCGAATAGCGGCGTTTAATGCATAGTCGCTGTTTGCCTCTAGCATGGCGAGCTCGTTAAAAATAACCCCGTCTCGCTCTAAGGTAACCTCATCGTTACCGTAATCCCGATTAAGCAGGCCACAGTACAGGTAATTTACAGCATCAAGCAGCACGTTCGCTTTTTCAGACGAAGCGAAAAAGAACGTGTACTCGGCGAGTGTGGTAGCGTTAATAGTAACAGGCAGAAGTGTATTGGCCGTAAAAAGCTCGTGGGCAGTTGGGTATTGGTGAGAGCGTCGAAAGCTCATGTGCTCAGCTAAATGAGACAACCCAGTGTGGCCTGCTGCAGGGGTTTTTAGCGCAAAAACAACACTATGCACTTTTGACCCAGAGCCGGCATCAATGAAATGAAATTCAGACATACACTTTTATCATTGCGGTTTAACGGTATCTCTTTTTGTTTCGTACTTATCGCAGCCCATTTATTTCCTAGTACTTACCTCGTAGCACTTACTTCTAGGATGGGAATCGGCTTTTCCACCTTCCGATACTGTAGTGCCTTCGACGGTGCAGTACCTGCTTTATCGGTAATGCCTTTCATCAAATGGTGATCGGGCGACTTGCTGCAAACCGGATCCGTCTTATACATATCACCTGTTAGCAGGTAGGCCTGACATCGGCAGCCGCCAAAGTCTTTATCTTTTTCATCGCAGTCCCTACAGGGCGACGGCATCCAACTATCGCCACGGAAATGATTAAAGCTAAAGTCTTGGTGCCAAATATCGTGCAACGAGCGTTCTTTCACATTAGGGAAGCGAAGAGGCAATATCTTTGCGCTGTGACACGGAAGGGCACTGCCATCTGGCGTTACGGTTAAAAACGTTGTGCCCCAGCCATTCATGCACGCCTTAGGGCGAGATTCGTAGTAGTCGGGCGAAACAAATATGAAGGTTGGTCCTTTACCGTTTTGCTGCGCCCGGTAGCGGTTCACTGCGGCCTCAGCTTGTTGTAGCTGCTGTGACGTAGGTAACAAATGGTCTCTATTTTCATAGGCCCAACCGTAATACTGTACGGTAGCCAGCTCGACAAAATCAGCGTTGAGCTGCTCGCTTAACGCCATCACGTCTTCTATTTCGTGAATGTTCTGCGCCGTAATACAGAAGTTAAGCACCATAGGATAGTTGTATTGTTTTACCAGCTTCGCAATTTTGAGTTTTTGTTCAAATGAATGGCGCTTATTGCCTATTAAGTCGTTGACTTCAGCATTGGCTGCTTGAAAGCTCAGCTGAATGTGATCAAGCCCAGCTTCTTTAAGTTTGGCAATGCGCTTTTCAGTCATGCCAATGCCAGAGGTGATCAAGTTGGTGTAAAAACCCAAACCACGCGCGTAAGCGACTAAGTGCTCCAAATCTTTTCGAAGTAATGGCTCTCCGCCAGAAAAGCCCAATTGCACGGCGCCCATTTCCCGCGCTTCACTCAGTACACGCTCCCAGTGCTCAGTAGAGAGCTCATTGAATGTTTCTTCCATGTTTACTGGGTTTGAGCAATACGGGCAATGCAAAGGACACTGATAAGTAATTTCGGCTAAGAGCCATAGCGGGGGCGTAATGCTATTTGGTACGTCGGTTTGTAAATCAACGTCTATGTTATTCGTCATAGCGGATCCACTTCTTTTGCTCGGCATGAACCAGAAATGCATGAACATCTTCTTCTAAATCATCAGGTGCATCTGGGAAGGCCTGGCGAAGTTCAGCACAAATAGCATTTTCCGTATTACGGCCATCTACACGCTTAAGAATTTCTGCCGCAGAAGGATTAAGTTTGATCATTCCTTCGGGGAACAGCAAAACATGGCAGCCTTGAGCTTTCTCGTACTGCATGCGAAAAAGTGGGTTTAAAGAGGCTATTTTGTCACTTGTTCGGCTGCCTTCGTTGTTGTGACTGCTGCTATTTTCAATGTTGTCTTCCGAGTTATTTGAACCAATGTCATCAGCACCGACGATATCAGCATCTAAGTGGTGCTCGGTTTGCGACTGTAATTTTGACATTATTAAAACCTCCCTTTGTGGCACACCCGCTGGTCGGCAATACCATCAAACGGCTTTCTCTTATATTCATAGGCAAAGCAAATGGCATCTGCAATGCTCCATAAAATATCAATTTTGAATTGCAGTATATTGAGCGCATGCTCTTGCTGTTGGCGAGTAACGAAGTGGTCTAGGGTAATCTGCAGGCCATGCGCCACATCACGGCGTGCCTGACTTAAACGCATTTGAAAGTAGGTAAAGCCTTCACTATCAATCCATGTGTAGTGCCTGGGCCAGGTATCTAATCGGCTTTGATGTATTTCAGGGGCAAACATTTCAGTTAACGATGAGCAGGCAGCCTCTTCCCACGACGCACGTCGGGCAAAATTCACATAGGCATTCACTGCAAACTTAACCGCTGGCAACAGGTGGGTTTCATCGAGTAACTCGCTGCGGTTTAATCCTACCGCTTCGCCTAACCGCAACCAGGCTTCTATGCCGCCAAGTCCGTCCTCGCCTTCTCGTCCATCGTGATCGATAATTCGTTGGATCCAAGTTCTGCGTACCGATTGGTCTTCGCAATTCGCTAAAATTGCCGCGTCTTTAACCGGTATCGCCATTTGATAATACAGTCGGTTGGCCACCCAGCCCTGAATCTCATCAACGCTGCAGTGTCCTTCATTCATGCGTTTATGAAAGGGGTGATGAATATGGTAGTAAGCGCCTTTTTCTCTCAGTTTTTGTTCGAATTCTTGTCTAGACCATGCGTGTTCTGTCATTACTACACCTCAATTTCCATACCGTCGTAAGCCAATTCAATACCTTGCTCACACAGGCTGTGATAAGCACTGGAGTCTTCGTCAAGCACGCGATTTGTGTTGTTGATATGAATAAGTACTTTACGCTCAACGTTAAATTCATTTAGCAGCGCAATGGCTCCGCCCTTTCCATTAACCGGCATGTGTCCCATATCAGTGCCCAGCTTGTTGCTAAAGCCGTGATCTATCATTTCTTCATTGGCCCACAGCGTACCGTCAAATAGCACGCAGTGAGATTCGCGCATTACTTGTTTTACTGTGTCGTTTGCCTGCATACAGCCTGGCGCATAAAAAAGCACCTTGCCGGTGGTGTCGTCAGTTATCTTCAGGCCGATATTGTTGCCCGGCACAATGTTGTCGCGATACGTCGAATAAGGGGGCGCATTAGATTCTAATACCACGGGTTGGAAAGTCAGGCCTTCGGCCCCCTTTGGTACAAAGCGTTGATGATAATCGGTATTAATTGAATGCTGTTTTAGTCCGCCGTGCCAGTGTTTTAATACGGTAAAAAGCGGGAAGCTGGTGGTTAGGTCTTCGGCCACAACATCGGTACAATAAACGGGAAGGGGTAAGCCTTCGCGCAATGTTAGCAGGCCTGTAGTATGGTCTATTTGACTATCGGTAAGCACAATTGCGCTTATGCGTGTGCCGCGAGAAACATGGGCGTCGGGCCACAGCTGCGGATGGCTATTTATCTGCTCCCTTAAATCGGGGGAGGCATTAATGAGAACCCAATTTTTACCATCGCTACTGACAGCAATGCTCGACTGTGTTCTGCCTTTCGCCTTTATTTTACCTTCGCGTAAACCCTTACAATTGGGGCAGTGGCAGTTCCATTGCGGAAATCCACCCCCGGCGGCAGCACCAAGAATCAATACGTGCATAACAACTCCATACTACAAGTAAAAAAAGGCTGCATCGGCAGCCTTTTTGTTCATCATCCCAGAGGGCGTTGCCTAGCGGTTATTGATGTAAAGAGTTACTTCAAAACCAAGGCGCATTTCTGTGTATTGGGGTTTAGTCCACATAATTGTTCCTCTTCTTTATGATTAAACGCATGACTGAGTATATGTTGAATATGTGTTAACAGATATCCTCCTAAGGGAGGAGAACTGTCATGAATTTTGATGATTTATTGATTATATTTGATAGCGCAGCTGCTTAAGTAAGATAACAGCAGAGGAATAGGGCGGCCGGTTGCCGATAACGATTTGGTGTAGGTAAAAGCGGTTCCTGCCACATCGAGGTGAGCCCACGGGGTGCCGTCAGCAAAGCGAGAGAGAAAGCAGCCTGCCGAAATAGCACCGGGAGAGTTTATACCCGTATTCATCATATCCGCGTGCTGAGAGGTAATGGCGTCTTGATATTCTGGCCAAAGTGGGAAAGGCCAGCACCTGTCGTTAGCCAGTTCACCCGCTTCAACTAACGCACTTTCAAGCGCTGGAGCGTTGCTAAAAAGCGCAGTGGCTTTGTGCCCCAGTGCGCTAATGGCCGCGCCGGTTAGGGTTGCAATATCAATAATAACCGAGGGGGTGAACTGTTTCGCGTAGCTGATTGCATCGGCCATAAGCATACGCCCCTCTGCATCGGTACTCATGACTTCCACGGTTTTTCCTGAGTGCATAGTAATGATGTCACCCGGGCGATAGGCTTTGCCATCAATCGCATTATCGGCGCTCGCCACAATACCAATAATATTTATATTTAACCCCAGTGTGGCAACAGCCTGAATAACGCCCATTACGCAGCCGGCGCCCGCCATGTCGTAAATCATGTGGCGCATATCAGGGCTGCGTTTTAACGTTATGCCGCCGCTGTCAAATGTTACACCTTTGCCAATTAACACTACCGGCGGTGAATTCTCTAAACCTTTGGCTGCGTAGCGAAGAATAGGCATGGTGGCAGCGAACTGTGAACCTGCATTTACCGCCAAATAACCGTTCATGCCTAACCGCTTCAGCGCACTTTCATTGAGGGTATCGCAAGACACCGTATTAAAGGTTTGCGCCAGATTCTGAGCTTGTTCGGCCAGATAATCTGGGGTGCATAAGTTGGCCGGCATGTGAGCGAGATCTTTAGCCCAGGTCATCGCGTCATTAAGGGCTGATTCATATCGCATAGTGTGTGAAACGCGACGCTTTTTCGCGGTATTAAAATGCTTGGCATCTAATGCAAGAGACAGCGTGCTCCTAATATCAAGTGCTTGGTTAATTGCTCCATTATTTGCGTCGTTTTTTTCAACATTATTTGCGTTGTCGTTGCCATTACGAGTTTGAATATTGGAAATCGACGAATTATTCGTTTTATAGCCTTTAAAGTGATAACCGTGCTTGAAATAGCTTCTAAGTAGCGCACTCAGAAATGGTGAGTGGCTTGCAATGGTGTTAACAGGGTCATTGCTTGCTGTTTCAGCGGTAGAAAGCGCCATAAACGACAGTTTTTCCAAGGTTACCGACACGCTTTTAAGCTTTTTAAACAATGCATCGAACTGCTGTTCTACGTAACGAAATGCTGGCGCGTCATTTTGGCTCAAGTCACTGCTGCTTTTTGAATTAAACGCAGAATTGGAATCGCTAGCGTAGCTTGAGCGGTTAACCATGGAAGGGTCATTAGTTTTAGATAAAGTCGAGGCATGGCTAGAGGCATTGGGTGCATTTAATGCTTCAATAAGCGGGAGGTCTATACCATAAAACAGCACCCGTTTTACATCAGCTAATTGTTGACTAATTTTGTTTTTTCCGCTGTTTTCAGTGTCTGAGATGTAACTTGTTTTAAACGCCTTAAGGCCTTGTACGAATACACATTGGCCTTTATTTCCTGCAAAGCCTTCATCGTCAAAAAACTGCTCAATGTATGTCTTAGCGGGTGTTGAAAAGTGAAAGAGTTGGCTCGCCAATAACTCGGGCGTAGTTAAAATAAGTAAGCAGTCACTGTCGTCTAACGTTTTAAATTTATTGCTTTCATTAGCCCAGATTAGGTTTGCTTTTATCACGAGAAGCGCCCTTTTGAGGCTTTGGGGCGAAAGCTTCTCACAGCGAAAATAAAAGTGATAGCCGTAAGGCAAAGTACAACGGCAAGCGCGTTGTGTTCGAGTTTTTCGTAGAGCGCAAATCGCAGTAATTCTACGCCGCTACTAAAGGGGTTAAAGGCACAAATCTGATACAACCATTCGCTGGCCTCACGCATTTTCCAAAGCGGGTATAGGGCGCTTGATAGAAAGAACAACGGGAAAATGACAAAATTCATGACCCCGGCAAAGTTCTCTAGCTGCTTAATATAGTTTGCTAGTAATAATCCTAACGAACCTAAAAACAATGACAGTAGTGCAATAACAGGCAACGCATAAACGTATCCCAACGCAGATAGGCGTACATCTAGTAAAAGCGCAAAGGCAAAGAAGATGTACACCTGAATAGCGCTTACCAAGGTGTTGGCTATAAGCTTGCTGCCTAGCAGAAAAGGGCGGGGAACCGGGCTTAACAGCAGTACTTTCATGCTGCCCATTTCTCTGTCGTACACCATGGACAATGAACTTTGCATACTATTAAAAAGCACAATCATGGCGGCAAGCCCAGGTACAATGTACTCTTCGTACAAAATATAACTCTCGTAAGGCTCGGTCATTGAAAGACCGAGGGCCGAACGAAACCCTGCGGCAAAAACAAATAGCCAAAGCAGCGGGCGCACCAATGCACTTAACAGGCGTGTACGTTGCTGCCAGAACTTCAGCATCTCTCGGGTAAGTACGCCCACAAAACAGCGCCAATACATCAGGAACCTTCCTGCATCAAATGCTGCCAAAGGTGCTCAATATCTTGTTGATGATACTTGGCTAACAAGGCTTCACATTGGTCGTGGGCTAACACTCGCCCTTTTGATAAGACTATCAGATTGTTGTTGTGCTTCACTTCTTCAAACAAATGCGTGGCCCACAGTACACTTACGTTTTGGGAATGAGCGAGCGCTTGTACTACCCGCAAAATAAGATGACGGGATTCTATATCTAAGCCAACGGTAGGCTCGTCTAATAGCAGCAAGGATGGCTTGTGAATAAGGCAGCGAGCTAACTCGACCCGACGTCTGTGCCCGCCATTTAAGTTTCGAATTTTTGTGTTGAGCTTGGTCGTAAGGTCGAGCTCGTCGAGCAGACCTTGAATATGAGATAGCGCACTTGTGGTACTTATGCCGTGGAGCGAAGCAAAGTAGGACAAATTTTGTTTTACAGATAAGTCGATATCTAAAGTACTTTGCTGAAATACCACGCCCATTTTCGCCATAATACTTGTGCGAGATTGAGACAGGCTAGCACCATCAAAGGTAATGCTACCTTGCGTGAGCTTTTGAAGGCTTGTAATAAGCGAAAATAAGGTACTTTTGCCTGCACCATTTGGCCCAAGTAGCATGGTTAAGCCTGGTTTTAAGCAAAGGCTTATATCATTTAGCGCGTAGTGGCCGCCGTACTGATGTGAAACCGCTTGAACCGCTATTTCCATTTAACCGCCACGCCCCAAGGGTAACGCCCCACTTTTACCGTATGCTCTACGTTTAACGTGTGGGTATTGATGACAGACACATCACCGCTCACACCGTTAGTGGTCAGCAATAAAGACTGATCTTGATTAAACGCTAATTGCCACACTCGTCGCCCAACCAAAATGTAGTCTTCCACTTCGAAGGTATCGGTATTGATGACCGCTATGCGATTTGCTGGACCAAGCGCCACGAAGGCGTAGGGCTTATTTTTCATAAGCACAATACCCACTGGCTGAACCTTGTCGCGATAAACGCCTTTAATGGCAAAGGAAAGGGTCTTCACTTTTTGCTTGGTAGCAGTATCGAAAATACTAACGGTGCCACCTATTTCAGAGCTTACCCAAAGGTACTTGTCATCTCTGGTAAAGTGAGCATCTCTGGGTCTTGCGTCAACCAAGCTATTTGCAATATTTTCGTGCGTTTTGGTATCTATCCAGTGCACCATGTTAGTGGTTTCTGATGTGACGACCATCATGCTGCCGTCGTGACTCACGGCTAGCCCCTCAGGCTCTACGCCTACATCTATCTGAGAAATGACCTGAGCCGTTGGAATGTCGATAACAGTAAGAAGGGCATCGTCTTCATTAGCTGTGTAAATAGTGGTGCCGTTAGGATGTAATGCTATGGTTTCAGGATCTGCACCTGAGGGAAGATCGCCCACTATGGAATGGGTAGACAAATCCATAATTTGAATTCGATCAGCATCAGAGGCACAGATATACGCGTGGGACTGGTCTGCACTTAAAATAAACCCTCGGGGGCGCTCTCCAACCTCGATAGTTTCAATCACATCAAATGTCGTCATATCAATGACAGATAGCGTGTTGTCTTTTTCGTTAGTGACATACGCTTGAGGAAGTGCAAAGGCTTGAGGAAGTGCTAAGGCAAAGGCTGCCATTGAACTGCCAAGCAAGAGTGCAAAGCGATAACTCATAACTTGTCCTTACAGGTAGTGTGTGTTGCGCCTAATGTGTCCAGTTCGTTGGTTTGGTGCAAAAAGCCTTCAAGGGGCGCATGAGTCACCAGTGCGTCTTCGTGGGCCAGTGCAATAGGCTGACGAAATTGGTGGGTGTAGGGGCGAATAGAAAGAGGGCGACCTTTATAGGCACCCAGCGTGTAGTGGTCGCTAAGCAAGGTTTTAAGTATTCCCTGCTGCGTTAAATCGCTTCCTTGCTGCGCAGCATTTGCCACCGCTGTTACCGCAAGATACGCGGCGAAGTCGACTTCATTCATGTGTCTGTTAAACCTGTCGTTAAAACGGCTTTGAAGCTGACGGGCGCCCCATTGTTCGTGGGTAAAGTGCCAACCTAGTGCTTTTAGGCCGGCAGCGCCTACCACAGGTACAGGATAATAGGTGTTAAAGGGTAGGCTATACGCGAATTGCGCCGCGCTATCGGCGGTAAAAACAGCCTGATAGGTTTCTGTTGTTCGCGTAAATTGAGGAATTTCAGCAAAAGCAGCTCTGCGTAAATCAAAACTGTCCTGCCATTGCTTAGCTTCAATAAGTGAAAGTTTGAATTTTTTAGCGCTGCGTTTGAACGCGGCTAGGTATGCAGCATCGTCAGCGGTTTTTCCATAAACAGCGAATATCTCGTCAATACGTTTAGTGCGAAACCATTGGGCTAGGGCGTCGGTTTTCATTTGATAACTGGGGATTGTGTGAAATAAAGGCAAGCGACATGAATTTTGTCTCAGCAAATCATCGCTATTAGCTACGTTAAAAAATACGGCATTAGGAAGCGTGCTTTGAATATTGGCAATCAACGGCTCAATTGAGGCAGCCTTTACCTTATCACTGCTTCGTATGTCCAGCAGTACAACAGGTGCAATGTTGCCTTGCTGATTGCTGCTTATTACTTTGTGATTTGTGTTAGCTCTTGAAGCAGAGTGCTGGCGTGTTTTAGCTAAAGAAGCTTGCAGTTCGCCGATAGAAGGCACACTGATTTCAGTTAGCTCAAACTGATAACCAAGAAATTTTCCCGTGATGTTGGCATCCTTTATCGCCACACTTGCGCCAGCTGTCCCCTCATTGCTGGGGGACTTTAAATAGTCTGGTGTGCCTGGTAGAGATGTGCCCGCAACTTTAATGTAAATGACCACAATAGTGGCAAAAGAGGCCTGTGGTGCAGCTTGTTGGGCCTGAGAAGATTGCGCTTCATTAAATGCGAGCGCGCTGTTTAAAAACGACAACAGAACGCAGCAAAAAAGTGACGCTACACACTTTTGATAGCGCTTACCGGTTAATCGTATTTCAACCGTGCTTTTTACACCCTTTGCCATATACCACCCCGAGCTCAGCTGCATGCTTTTGCTGATATCTGTTTGTCTGACATAAGGGTATATGGCAATTTTCCCGAAGAACATCCTCCTAAAGGAGGAATGCTATGGCGCTAAAGTAGCATTAGTAAAATCACGCTAACCCCTTAGTATGCTTAAGAAGTTCGATTGAATAAGTGGGTAAGCTGTGCAGTTAGTTAAACCTTTTCGAGTTATTTTCATTTTACTCTGCCTGATAACGGGTTCTGCGTTTTCTGCGTTCGGGGAAGCAAGATCGTTAGACGATATTAAAGACAGCGGTTTAATTAGAATTGCGGTGTACACCGACTATCCTCCATTTTCATTTATTGAAAACGACAGCCCCACAGGTATTGATATTGATATCGCCCGTGAAATCGCGAGCGCCCTTGGTGTTGAGCTAGAACTGATATGGATGACACCAGGTGAAACGACAGAGGACGATTTCAGGAATTACCTATGGAAGGGCCATATAATTCATCGCATTAAGGCTGATGTGATGATGCGCGCGCCTTACGACCCAAGCTTTTCTCAAAAACGTGACGACGTGGGCTTGTTGGTTAATGAGCTTGTTCATATGTTTGCCCCTTATCAGCGTGAAAGCTGGCAAATCATTCACAACACGCACACCTTGCCCGAAGTGGAAACCATGGGCATGTTTCAGTATCACACGATTGGTGCGGAAATAGACAGCATTCCCCACTTTTACTTAACGTCAGCGTTTGGCGGCCGATTGCGAGAAAAAACATCGCACTATCGTTCAAATGCAGAAGCGATTGACGCAATGAAAGCAGGAACCGTCGAAGCGGTAATGGGATTGCGCTCGCAAATATCCTACCTCAGTCAGTTTGTTGATAATGAGCAATATCGCCTTGCAAGCAACGCGTTTCCGCTTATCGGAAAGCAAAAGTGGGATATAGGACTTGCTGTTCATACTAATTATCGCGCGCTTGGCTATGAAATTGGTGATGTAATTACGCGAATGGTGGTCGAGGGCGATATGCAACGGTTATTTGAGAAATACAAAACCATTTATGAGATGCCGCCCTATTTTTCGGGGCAAGAGCGTTCAGAATAAGAGCGTTCTGACCAATAACGTTCAGAAAGATAGCACTTTGAACAATAGAACGCTGATTAACAGAGCTTTCGAATAGCAGCATTTCGAACAATTGCATGTTAATCGATTGCACTTTAGGTAATAGCTCTATGGCCAACTGCCTTTTTACCTCTAGCGCATTTATTAGTAACGCATTACTTCAAAAAAACGAGAAAGCGTAGAGGCGTTAAACAAAAGGGAAAATAGCCCTTCATTCCTCCTCCTAAAGGAGGAGTCAAATCACTCCGCTGTTGCATAGGCATCGACATCCCCCCTAGCTATGCTAATCCTAACAAATAGTCTGAAACAGACCATTTATGGCCTACATGCAACTAGGAACCGTTATGAATAATAATATGCCAATTAAAAAACTTGCTCTATCTATGCTGGTATGTGCAAGTGCGTTAACTCCTGTCCATGCTGTTGTCACTGACAAAGATATTCAAAATGACCACGTTACCACTGACGACGTAGTGACGTATGGTATGGGCTTGAAAGCTCAGCGCTATAGCCCGTTAACCGCGATTAACCGCGATACAGTAGAGGAAGTACGCCCTGTGTGGGCATTCTCTTTAGGTGGTGAAAAGCAGCGGGGGCAAGAATCGCAGCCAATGGTAAAAGATGGTGTTATGTATGTAACCGGTTCTTATTCTCGGGTGTGGGCCATAGATGCGCGAACCGGAGAAGAGTTATGGCAATACGAGGCGCGTTTACCAGACGGTATTATGCCTTGCTGTGATGTGATAAACCGTGGCGTTGCGCTTTACGATAATCTGGTCATTTTTGGCACCTTGGACGCCAAGTTAGTAGCACTGGACAAAGACACGGGCAAAACCGTTTGGAAGAAAAAAGTTGAAGATTATCGAGCGGGCTACGCCATTACTGCAGCGCCTATTGTAGTTGACGGAAAAGTCATTACAGGGATTTCCGGTGGTGAATTCGGTATCGTCGGTAAAGTGTATGCTTACGACGCGAAGTCTGGCAAACAGCTATGGGTTAGACCTACCGTTGAAGGGCACATGGGGTACTTATGGAAAGACGGTAAGAAAACCGAAAATGGTATTTCAGGTGGCGCGCCAGGTAAAACATGGCCTGCTGATTTATGGAAAACCGGTGGTGCAGCAACGTGGCTAGGTGGTACTTACGACTCAGATACAGGCTTGCTATTCTTCGGTACGGGTAACCCTGCACCGTGGAACTCCCATTTACGTCCTGGCGATAACTACTTCTCGTCGTCGCGCTTAGCAATCGACCCTAATACAGGAAAGATTGTGTGGCACTTCCAAACCACACCACACGATGGCTGGGACTTCGATGGCGTTAACGAGCTTATCTCGTTTGATTACGAAGAAAGCGGTAAAACCGTGAAAGCGGCGGCAACCGCCGACAGAAACGGCTTCTTCTATGTCCTTAACCGCGAAAACGGTGACTTTATTCGCGGCTTCCCGTTTGTTGACAAATTGAACTGGGCAAAGGGACTGGATGAAAAAGGCCGACCTATCTACGTTGAAGCGAATCGGCCAGGAAGTCCGGCACAATCTACTGATGGTAAACAAGGCGCACAGGTCGTTGCGCGTCCTGCTTTCTTAGGTGGTAAAAACTGGATGCCAATGGCCTATTCAAAGGATACTGAACTCTTCTATGTGCCTTCAAACGAATGGGAAATGGATATCTGGAACGAGCCTACCTCTTACAAGAAAGGTGCAGCGTACCTAGGGGCCGGTTTCACCATTAAATCAGTGAATGAAGACTTTATCGGCGTCCTTAAAGCGATTGACCCTAAAACAGGTGAAACCGTTTGGCGCTATAATAACTTCTCTCCACTATGGGGCGGGGTGTTAACCACAGGTGGTGGTTTGGTTTGGACCGGTAATCCTGAAGGTTATCTTATGGCCTTTGACGACAAAACCGGTGAAATAGTCTACAAGTTCCAAACTGGCTCAGGTATTGTTGGCTCTCCAGTGACATGGGAAATGGATGGTGAGCAGTACATCTCTGTACTATCTGGATGGGGCGGCGCAGTACCATTATGGGGCGGTGAAGTTGCAAAACGCGTGAAGCACTTCAACCAAGGCGGCACCGTGTGGACGTTTAAATTGCCCAAGCGCTATCAGCAGGTGGCAAAAAACTAACCTTAGCTGAGCGATAAATAGTGATTAATACATGGCCAGCGCCTATGTGCGCTGGCCTTTTTTTCGTCTTATATTCATTCACCCGTTGGCAAGATAAGGCTTCATCATTCTTATGGGCGTTATTTCGACTTTGACTTTAGCACTGACGTTGAAGCACCAAGTGTAAGGCTAGCGCTTTCGATGGCTATCATTGTGGCCTCCTACCAAAGGAGGAGCCTTTCAAAACCAAAGTAGTGTTACCCCTTATTTCCTTGTACGTATACTTAATTCATAGTCTTTTGAGGATGTATGAATTATGAAAACAAAAATATCGATGTTGTTTGCTGCACTCGTGGTAACTGGCTTGTCTGCCCCCGTGCTTGCACACGGAAATGTTATCCCTCAAGGAGCAGATAGTTCAGCTATGCCACCAATTACTGATGGCGATGAGTCTGAAAATGGCTGGGTATTTGAAAACCCTTATCGCAGCCTTGATGAAGAAACCAAAACGAAAGTTATCAAATTTGGTGAGTCAGCCTATGCGAATAACTGTGCAGGCTGTCACGGCTTACACGCGCAGTCTGGCGGAATAAACCCAGACCTTCGTGAACTCGACCCTGAAAGTTTTGAAGACGACGAATGGTTCGTTGAGCGCCTGCGTTTTGGCTCGGCGAAAGGCATGCCTGCACTTGGAGGCATTCCGGAAGGGCAAACCGATCCTATCTTAGATCAAGAGACACTTTGGGCTATAAAGACTTACGTTGAAGCACGTCGCGTTGTGGCCATTGAAGAGGGTGAGATAGAAGCAGATTAGGGCGACGTCTGTTACGCCTTTTTCGCCGGGTTAACGTCGAGTTACCCGGCATTTTTCTTTTTTAGCGCAAAAACCATACAAATTAACGCTTTTTATTGCAATAACCTCGGTTGCTTAGCAGCATGGTGTTTACCGTTTGGCATTCCTTCTTTATTTGGAAACCTAATGATCAAGATACTTGCCTGTTCAATTTATGCCACAACAATAATCGCTGCATTCGCTTTTAGCAGTTTAACTTTTGCTAATACACAACAAGTTACGTCTTCAACAGAAGGTGCAGATACATTAAAAAGCGCTGCATTATTAACAATTAAAAAGCCACTTATCCCAATAGCTACCTATCCGATAGATAACAAGCCTCTGCCTCGATTTAGCGTTGATGCGAGCTGGCCATCGTTGCCCGAAACTTGGATGCTCGGGCAGGTGTCTGGTCTCGCTATTGATAAATACGACCATATCTGGATATTGCAGCGTCCCAACTCTCTTGGCAAAACTGATACAGGCCTTGCTACAACGCCCCCCACTGCGGTGTGTTGTGAACCTGCTCCCCATGTTATCCGTTTTACACCCGACGGTAGGGTAGCTACTGCATGGGGTGGTGAAAGCAATGCGCCCACGATAGACGGTGTAAACCAATGGCCGGTAAATGTACACGGTCTATTCGTCGATGATAATGACACCGTTTGGCTGGCCGGGAACGGTAAAGATGATCATGTGTCTGTAGGCTTTACTTTTGAGGGCGAGTTTGTAAAAGGCATAGGTAGGCGAGGGCAGACCAAGGGCAACATGGACCTGCACACGTTGGGTAATCCCGCAGATATGTTCATGGACAGTAATCACGACGAGTTAGTGATTGCCGATGGCTATATCAATGCTCGCATTGCTAGCTTCGATGTTGAGAAAGAGAAGGCGGCTCAGGTACTCGGTGCTTATGGAGAAAAACCATTGGGGCCCACTCGAGAAGGCGATTTCGACCAGTCCCAAGCTACCCAGCCGCAAAAGCAGGGTATAGACCCAGAAAACCCCTTATTTGGGAATATCGTGCATTGTATAAATCAAGACAGCGACGGGTTTATCTATGTATGTGACCGTCGAAACAACCGCCTTCAAATATTTAAACGGGAAAAAAGCGGTGATATCCGCTTCGTGAAAAACTTTGCTGTACGCCCAGAAACCGGCGGTCTAGGCACAGCAACTGACGTGGCATTTTCACCCGATGGAAAATACTTGTACGTTGCCGACATGATGAATGGGCGTATTTGGATTTACGACAGAAAATCTCATGAAAAGCTAGGCTCGATAGGTAAAAACGGTCGCTACCCAGGTCAATTTATTTGGCTTCATAGCATAGACACCGACAGCGAAGGAAACCTGTACACAACAGAAGTAAATACCGGTAGACGTGTTCAAAAACTGGTATTTAAGGGCGTTAACTAACGCCCTTACAACGTCCATATTATGCATTAAGAACCAGATGTTTTTTATTTCGGCGGTGCGCACGAAGCCCGTTTGGTTAGCGTGCAGTTCACTCTTACTCTTTTACTTTCCGTTTCCAGTGATTTAAGGCTGTTTAGCAATAGCTTAGCAGCTTCTTGTCCTACTTGGTAAGGCTCTTGTTTCACTACCGATACTGGCACACTAAAAAATTTTGCCATGGGTATTTCATCGAAGCCGATAAGTGATACATCTTCAGGTATAGATACCTTATGTTCGTTAAATTCTGTCAAAAGCTCAGTTGTGATTGCTAAATGCTGAGAGAAAAAAGCGGTAGGTGCATTTTCTCTTTCTAATTGTGAAACCGGAGACGTTTCAAAGCCTTTATTGCGATCCCAATACAAAATTAAGTCGCTGTTAAATTCAATATTGTTTGCTGTCAATGCCGCTTTATAGCCATCAAAGCGAGCCTTTCTAGATAGTACGTCGTTATAAGTTTGCGTAACGAAACATATCTGTTTGTGCCCGAGAGATATAAGGTAACGTGTTGCATCATACGCTGCTTGCCAGTGATCAGAGGTAACTAAGCGCTTTTCGCTACCGTCGTGCTCTAGCTGAAAGTGAACAATAGGAAGCCCTTTTTTATCGTAGTTTTTTATCAGTGATTCATTTTTGCCTGAGGACGCGATGATAATTCCATCTACACGTATATCGTTGAGACTCTCTAGCGCCCGCTTTTCCTCTTCTGCATCAAAGTCAGTATTATAGACAATGGCGTTATATCCATACTTTTTACAGTAATCGTCGATACCTCTTATCGTCCGGCTGGTATCAAAGCCTGTAATATCGCGCACTACTATACCAACCATCTTCGTTTGTTTGCCCTTCAAATTGCGCGCTGTAGGGTTTGGGGTGTAATTAAGATCTTCAACCGCCGCCTTTATGCGTTCTTGTGTCTCTTTCGACATATAGTCGAATCTTCCGTTTAAGTATTGAGACACAGTGCTGTTTGAGACTTTTGCTCGTTTAGCAACGTCTTTAAGTCTTGCTTTGTGCATGAAAAAATCAAAAACCAAATGTTAATGCAATGTTGACATTGTGCCTGCATATGCTAATTTCGTCCACTAAAACGTTTTACTAAAACGTTTTATCTTCGTGTTTTGTGTGAGATATACGCTTCGCACGCATTGTAAGGTTGAAGCTATAGGTAGGCTTAAGAGTTTGCTACACGGTTGAAAAACGCATTAGTTTATAAGGAGATCAGGGTGAAAATTAAACAGGTAAAGGTGTTCGTATGTAGCCCTGGGCGTAATTTCGTCACAGTAAAAATTATTACTGAAAGTGGTATTTATGGCGTAGGTGACGCTACATTGAACGGCAGGGAAATGGCTGTCGCCACTATGCTAGAGGAGCATATCGCGCCTTGTCTTATAGGGCGCGATGCCCACGATATTGAAGATATTTGGCAGTATCTTTATAAAGGAGTGTATTGGCGTAGAGGCCCCGTAAATATGGCGGCGATTGCGGCTATCGATATGGCGTTGTGGGACATTAAGGGCAAGGTTGCCAATTTACCTGTTTATCAATTGCTTGGCGGGAAAAGCCGAAAAGGGGTGAGTTTGTATGCCCATGCTAGTGGCGAAGATGTAGATAGCACCCTCGAAAAAGCCCAAGAACTCGTAAGCAATGGCTTCAAGGCTATTAGATTGCAATCTGCTATTCCTGGTTTAAGTGTTACTTATGGAGTGTTAGGCGATAAGAAAGACTACTTTGAACTTCAAGGAAGCAGACCTCTACCCCCGGAAGAAACTTGGTCTACCGCTAAATACTTCGATATGGTGGAAACCCTCTTCGCTAAGGGGCGTGAGAAACTTGGCAATGATGTTCACCTGTTGCACGACGTGCATAGTCGCCTTACGCCTATCGAGTCGGCACGGCTCGGAAAATTACTAGAGCCCTATAACCTTCTTTTCTTAGAAGATGCTTCCATGGCTGAAAACCAGAAAAGCTACGATGTCATTCGACAACACACCACCACACCACTAGCCATAGGCGAAACCTACAATACGCTTTGGGATTGCAAAACCCTTATTGAAGAACAACGCATTGACTATATCCGCGCTGCCGCGACCCATGCTGGGGGCATTACCGGTATGCGTCGTATTGGTGACTTTGCCAACGTGCACAATGTTAAGACTGCACCACATGGTGCGCCCGATTTGTCCCCAATATGTTTTGCTGCACACATGCATTTAAATTTACATGCTCCAAACTTCGGTATTCAAGAGTTTGTCGGTTTTGACAACGAAGCGTTAAATACACTGTTTTCACACGAGTTTACCGCTAAAGACGGCATGGCGTTTATCCCCGACAGGCCGGGGTTAGGCGTAGATTTCAACGAAGAAGCAGTAGCCGAATATCCGTATAAGCGCTCCTACTTGCCGGTTAGCAGATTAGAAGATGGCACGGTGTGGAACTGGTAACTATATACATTGAGCGAGAGAGGAACGAACGATGAATAAGCCACTAAAAGTATTAATTCAAGGTACGGGGTTTGCCGGTCAGGGGCACGCTGAAGCTTTTAGGTATGCGGGGGCAGAAGTTGTAGGAATAGTTGGAAGAACAGAGTCTGTTGTAAAAGAAGTCGCTGAAAACTTGTCTATTCCTTACGCCAGTACCGATTGGGATGACGCGTTAGAAGTATGTAAGCCAGATATAGTGTCAATAGCAACACCAGGCGGCGCGCACGAAAGCGCGATTATCAGCGCTATCGAAAAGGGGTGCCATGTCTTTAGTGACAAACCGCTTTCTACAACGGGTGAGTCAGCTACTCGCCTTTACAAACTAGCAGAAAAGAAAGGGGTAAAAACGGCTTTTGCCGCCAGCTTCAGATACATGCCGGATGTTCTTTTTGCTAAACGCCTAGTGGCTGAAGGTAAAATCGGTGAACCTTTAGAAGCCGAATGTATTTCTCATTTCAACTTAGAGCGCAATATTCCCTTTGGCTGGTCTCACCGTAAAGAAGATGGTGGCGGCCGTCTGAATAACAATTTTACCCATAAGTTATCCATCGTAACCTCTATTTTAGGCGAAGAAATTCTATCTATTATGGGCGAAGTGCGAGATGACCTCGGTAAAGCGCCTATTGTCGAGGGCGTTCACAACTTCAAAAAACGAAGAGACTTTATTCCTGAAGATATTAACGACCCATCACTTAAGTGGGGAGAATCTAATGTTGAATGGAGTTATACCGTACTAGCGCAGATAAAGAGTGAGCGCGCAACAAAGCCTGTTTCTGTACTTTTCAAGCATGGTGGGCTGCATCCTAGATTTAATGAAGATCACGTAGTTATCTACGGAAGCAAAGGCGCTATTTACATTAAAGGGCACTATGCCAGCGGACCGCTTTATCTTTACGACCAGAATACTCAGCAATGGAACGAGCAGCCACTGCCTAACGACATTGCTGAAAATAACCCTGAAGGTGAAGGGGATACCGAGCGTAATTGGCGATACCTTATCCGCGAACTTGTTGCCGACATTGAAGGTACGCAAGATGTCACTTATCAGACCTTTAAAGAAGGTGCTCAATACCAGCAACTTATCGATTTGATTAGACAAAACGACAACTGGGTTGACGTGAAGCACTTAGTCTAGGAGGCTGACATGGTCTATGAATACATTGTCATTGCCGGTTATTTTGCACTTATTTTAGGTATTGGCTTTGCGTTTAAATCGTTAGCGAAAAACTCAACCAGTGACTATTTTCGCGGTGGTGGTCGTATGCTTTGGTGGATGGTTGGCTCTACTGCATTTATGGCGCAATTCTCTGCTTGGACATTTACTGGGGCCGCGGGAAAGGCGTTTTCAGATGGATTTTCCATAAGCCTAGTGTTTTTTGCCAACACGTTTGCCTACTTTTGCGGGTGGCTATATTTCTCTGCGCGGTTCAGACAAATGCGTGTAGATACGCCCACAGAAGGAATCAAGCGTCGCTTCGGTACCCAAAATGAGCTGTTTTTCTCGTGGGCATTAATTGTCTTTAGCATGATCAATGCGGGGGTTTGGCTAAATGCGCTGGGTGTATTTTCCAGTGCAGTTTTTAGTGCCGATATTAGCCTTACCATAATTGCTACGGGTCTTACTGTTCTTTTTGTTTCTGTACTTTCTGGTGCGTGGGGTGTTGTTGCCTCTGATTTTGTTCAAACATTGATTGTGGCGGTTATTTCGGTGGCATGCGCCATTGTTGCCTTAGTCAAAGTGGGTGGTCCGGTGGCGCTTGTGAATGATTTCCCTGTGGATTTCGTCATGGGCCCCGACATGAACTACGGCGTAATTCTTATTGGCTCTTTTGTTTTCTTTCTTGCTAAACAACTTATTACCATAATGAATCTTAACGATTCATTCCGCTTTCTTAATGCGAAAGATTCAGTAAACGCGCGTAAAGCTGCGTTACTTGCAATGGTACTTATGGGTATTGGTAGTATTGTTTGGTTTATACCCCCTTGGGCTGCTGCCATTTTATACCCAGATGCAGCAACGTCTTATGCTGAGTTAGGCAACAAAGCTGCCGATGCTGTGTACCTGGTTTTCACCCGCAATGCTATGCCTATTGGAACGGTAGGTTTGTTGCTTGCTGGGCTTTTTGCCGCTTCTATGTCATCCATGGATTCTGCACTTAATAAGAACGCGGGTATTTTTGTGAGAAGTGTCTACCAGCCTTTATTGAAAAAACGCAATACCTTGGTAAGTGACCAGCACTTACTCAAAGTCAGCCGCACGGTAAGTTTTATAAGCGGCATATTGGTTATTCTGGTAGCGCTTTTCTTTAAATCCTTAAAAGAACTGAGCTTGTTTGAGTTAATGATGAACGTATCTACCATGGTACAAGTTCCACTACTCATTCCGCTCATTCTTGGGTTATTTATTAGAAGAACTCCGCAATGGGCACCGTGGGCGACAGTAGGGTTAGGGTTGTGTGTATCTTGGTTTATGACTCACGTTTTTACAGCGGATGTCTTGGCTCAAATAATAGGTTTGGAAAGGGCATTTACGCGAAGGGAATCAATTGATGTAGGGCTCATGATGATGATTGCCGCGCACCTAATAATTACCGCTGGTTTCTTTTGCATAACTTCGCTTTTCTACAAGGCAGAACATGATACTCATCGTGAAGAAACCAATCACTTCTTTGAAGACTTACAAACCCCTGTTGTTTCCGATATTGAACAAGATGAGTACGACAGCAAGCAGCGTCACAAGTTAGGCGTTATGGTAATGGTGATGAGTATAGGGATGCTTGCAATGATGCTGATCCCAAATCCGCTATGGGGAAGACTTATGTTTTTGTTGTGTGCGTGCGTCATGGTACTTATCGGGTACTTATTGAAAGCAAGTGCAACGCCCCGGATTGCGTCGGCAAATGCACAGTAAGGTGAAGGATGAGCTATGTTTAAATATTTAAATAGGGTGCTGCGTAGAAAGCTAGGCGTTGACGGGCTGGTATTGGAGTTGAGTTGGATTAAGATAAGGTTTTCAACTGTACTTATAGCCGTTTCAATAAGTGGTCTAAATGCTTGCGCAATGCTACCGCCTACGCCTTCTGTTGTCTTAACAGAAGGGTATGATCATAGCGCTGGTGAGAATGTACCTGCTTATATTATTACGACAGCCAATGCTACTTATTACCTAGAAAGAGAAGGAGGCGGCTTATCCAGTATGCTAGACAAAGATGGCATTGACTGGATTGGTTTTAACAACATTAAAGGTTCGGGCTGGAAAGGAGAGTACCGTGGATTTCCGAATGCCGTTCACAAACAAGATGGAAGTTTTTTCCACGCGATGAACGCGTCAACAGCACCTTCAAGGGGTGAAGTTATCGTGAATAAACCCGACCATGTACAAATTCACTTTATTTCGTCAAACGGAAAGTGGAAAGCCCAGTGGGACTTTTATCCTGACCGTTGCGATTTTACTATGCTAAACGTGAGTGATGGCTATCACTACTGGGTGCAGTACGAGGGAGTGCCCGGCGGAGAAATGGATAGTAGTGACTTTTGGTACACCAGCAATAGCAATACCCGCCAGTCTATAAACACGCCTTTCGACGGAGATTTACCGTCGCCTGAGTGGATTACATTTGGTGATAAAAAGCTTAACCGGGTGATTTATCTATACAGTCACGAAGACGATGATTTGCCCGATACTTATGCAAGTCGACCCTATATGACCGTCTTTGGATTTGGGCGCAAAGGCAAAGAAAAATACCTAAACGCGCCCCAGAAATTTACCATCGGTTTTTTAGAAAGTAATGACTACGCAGAAATTAGTCATGCAATGCGTCTAAAAATGGCACCTTAAAGCGCTCAAAAGCTTCAATATGAGGAAGGTGACCTAGCCCTTCTAATTCGACAACATGGATGTTTGAATTACGCGCTTTTACTTCATTACCCAACTTATCGTAGCGGCCCAATTCTCTACTTACGTCGTCATGTTTGTTTGCACGTCCAGGCGCAGTGCGATCTCGAGTACCTAATATTAGTGTGGTAGGCAGGGCTAAATCATCAAACTCTTCAATAACTGGCTGTGTAAATATCATATCGTAGGTCAGCGCATTAACGCGTGCTAGCGTTTCCCTGTCTGGACCGTTTATCCACCCTCGCAAAAACTCAGCATGGCTCGCATAGGTGTCGTTCCACGCTCCATCATAATAGTTCTTCGTTTGATAATTGACGATCATTTCCGGCGTTTTTTTAAGCTCTTTTTGGTAGACCGTTTCAATGTCGGTGTAACTTTCATACAGCAAGTAATTCTCTAAACCAATGGGATTTATCAAAATTAACTTTTCGCTTCTTTCTGGGGAAAGCAATGCAAATCGCGTAGCTAACATGCCGCCCATGGAGTGCCCAACAATAATACTTTTTTCGATGTTTAAAAACTGCATCAATTGTCGCGTATTGTTCGCAAGCGTGGCAAAACTGTATTGATATTGCGTGGGTTTAGACGATTTTCCAAAGCCTACTTGGTCGGGAATAAGAACGCCGTAGCCCTGATTTTGCAGGAGACGAGCTGTACTTTCCCAATACGAGCCGTTGAAATTTTTGCCGTGAAAAAGTGTTACAACCGGCTTGTCTTTTTCAGGTGGCAAAAAAATATAAGCCATTTCAAGATCAATTCCCTGTGAAGAGAAACTAAATGTTCTTACATCGAATGGATATTCCACCGTGCTTAAGCGTTTATCAAATGCGGGCCGAGCTAGCGAATTAGCGTCGGTTCCCAGTGCAAGAGAGACGTGTGAAAAGAGTAGCAATGACAGCATGCCATGAATTAGCAATACCTTTACATTTTTGAGCATAAATCACCTTCTAGCCGGATCAAAATCGGAACGAGTTCAGTATGGCATACCCGGTTTTATCTACCCACTCATCCTCGCCTAGATACGACAACAGTACTAAATTCAGCGATACTTCCCCCCTACGTTAGTCTCGTGCAAATGCTCTTACTGTGTTCTTTTGATTGCAGCTTCTATTTTTGTTCATTATTTATAATCAAATGTTACGATTTTGATAGCCTTTAAAGGTAAGTCTATGTAAAAGGTGATTTTACTTTTTATTAATTTTAAAAAATCCATAATAAAAGTTAACGAACTAATATTCTTATATATCAGTGTGTTGTTGTCTTTGTGTCATGCATTGATAAAAACTTGTTAAATTTTTGGTTGACGTGAATAACAAACAATGGTCATATTCTCACATGTTGAGCATTTGATCTTTGTGTGAGCATTTGGGTTTTAGTGATGTTTTTCCCGATTTCTCCAAGATACGAAGACTCTTCAAAAATTACACTCCACACAATTACGAAAGAATAAAAGAGGGTTCACAATGGGACTAAATACAACGAAAGACGTAGCGCATCCAACGATGTATTCGAAACGAGCATCTTTGAGTTTGATCGCTGCCGCTATAATGGCGGCCACCGCACCGACGTTAGGTATGGCGCAAGAGCTAAGCCAAGAAAAGCCGATGTATGTACCACCTAGTGAACCCAATGAATTTCTTGATGGCAGAGTGCAAGTTAACTTCTTAGCTATGCAGAATTATCAAGCTATCCAAGCCAAAGATGGTGCGTTCCGCCCAGAAGATGAAACCCAGTCTGATGGTTTCGGTCGTCTGCGCGTTAACTTGATGTTTAAGTTCAAAATTACCGAAAACATTACTGCTGATATTGATATTGCAGAAGAGCCTAACGACTTCGGTAATAACGGCGACAGAGACTTTTCATTTCACCAAGACTTCGCCGGCGTTGAGTTCGATATGTTTGGTTTGACTGGCTACGAAAAAGAAAACGCTAACCTTATTTTACGCGTGGGCAACATAGGTGCCTCTCCTTTCCAGTTTAAAGGGTTTCAAGACGGTGCGGACAACCAAGGTAACGCACTTATCGGTAACGGCATTAACGACTACGCCACTGCCGAAAACGGTATTCAGCTAAGCTACACCGAAACCTTTGATAGCGGCATTCTTCGTTCATACAACGTAGCCGGTCACATGACTACGTCAAGCTTTGGTGAAGCTTTCCAAGAAGATCGCGGCTACAACTACCGCTTGCAAGGTACCTTGGAATTTGAGGGTGGTTTTAAAGCCGGACTTAACTTCTTCAATGCTAATCAAGGGGATCAACTTGTATTCGAAAATGGTTTAGCCAGCTTAGATGGCGTTACCACGACCAACTATCGTTTTGGTGACGGTGAAAACTATAACTTTTCTGCGTCTGCCTCCAGTGAACGTGATACTCACGTAGGCGCACTACCTGGACTTAATCAATCAATTATGCAGCTTAACTTGGCGTATCAGCCAAGCGACCAAACCAGCGTTATTTTAATGCTAGGTAAAGCAACTGATGATTATACCTTTGCAGACGTAGACGGTAATGCTGTTGCAGGTATCACTTACTTCGGTAATGAAGGCGTGTTAGACCCAACCGGTACTACGTTCGATTCTAACCAAGTAATTGAAGCTGATTCGTCAGTTGAATACTGGGTGGTAGAAGCACAGCAGTACATTATTCCAGAGAAGCTCTATGTTGCTGCACGTTATGCAGAATCTGAAAATACGTCAGACCTTATTGAGCAAACAGATAATGAAGTTACTCGTCTACAGGTATCAGCGGGATATTGGATCAACGACCGTACCCTTTGGAAAGTTGAATACGTAGACCAAGACGAAGGCGTTAATTCTGGTGGTCAGATTGGTGCTGGTTTCGACGGTTTAACATCTGAAATTTCAGTTAAGTTTTAATTGCAAGCCGAGTTTTAGCACAAAGGGTTAGACATTGATTTGCTTCGCTGTCTAACCACCTAATTTACTTTAATACCTCTGATTTTCTTATCCCCGCGTTAACCCAATTTGGGCGGGGAGGGGAAAGTCATATCTAAAAAGAGTACAAAGGGGAGAGACCCGATGTTAAAAAAACTATCTTTAATTATAGCCAGCGCACTAACTATTAATGCGGCAGCGCAGGCAGAAACTATCACTATCGCTACAGTAAATAATGGCGACATGATCACTATGAAGTCGCTTAGCAGCGAGTTTGAAAAGCAGCACCCTGATATTGACCTTAAATGGGTAACGCTAGAAGAGAACATTCTTCGTCAGCGCGTTACTACTGACGTTGCTACTAGCGGTGGGCAATACGATGTAATGACGATAGGCACCTATGAAGTACCGATTTGGGGCAAGCAAGGTTGGCTGACCGAGCTAAACGGGCTAGGTGACGATTACGATATTGACGATTTATTACCTGCTATTCGCAGCGGTCTTTCAGTAAACGACAAGCTTTATGCTGCGCCGTTTTATGGTGAAAGTTCAATGGTGATGTATCGCACCGACCTAATGAAAAAAGCAGGCTTGGAAATGCCAAAAGCGCCTACATGGAGCTTTATCAAAGAAGCTGCTGCAGCAATGACCGATAAAGACGCCGGGGTATACGGCATTTGTCTTCGCGGTAAAGCTGGGTGGGGCGAAAACATTGCGCTATTAACGTCAATGTCTAACTCTTTTGGTGCTCGCTGGTTCGACGAAAATTGGAAGCCGCAGTTCGATTCTAAAGCGTGGAAAGACACCTTAGAGTACTACGTAGATGTGATGGAAAAATACGGTCCTCCAGGTTCATCAGCCAATGGTTTTAACGAAAACTTAGCGCTCTTTCAAACTGGCAAATGCGGCATGTGGATTGATGCAACAGTAGCGGGAGGCTTTGTAACTAACGAAAAAGATTCTGAAGTTGCCGACAAAGTAGGCTTCGCGCTAGCGCCAGATAACGGTTTGGGTAAACGCGGAAACTGGCTATGGGCTTGGACTTTAGCTATCCCGTCAAGCAGCAAGAAAACCGATGCGGCGATGAAGTTTATTAGCTGGGCAACATCAAAGGGCTATTCAAACTTAGTTGCAGACAAAAAAGGGTGGGCGAATGTCCCTCCGGGCACACGTACCTCACTATATGAGAACGACGCTTATTTAGAAGCTGCGCCGTTTGCACAAATTACTTTAGATTCAATTAATTCTGCAGATCCGAAAAATCCAACAGTAGAGCCTGTACCCTACGTAGGTATTCAGTTTGTCGCAATTCCTGAGTTCCAAGGTATTGGCACTGCGGTAGGTCAGCAGTTTAGCGCAGCACTAACAGGTCGTATGACGGTAGACCAAGCTCTGCAAAGCTCACAGCGTTTAGTTGAACGCGCTATGCGCAAAGCACGTTACCCAAAATAACCAGCGTTAACCATAGGGAAAGTGCTCTATCGCATTTTCCCATTTAATAATTATAAGAGGGCTAGTCATGGCGACCACACAATCTCGTACTTTAGCCAAAATCATGCTTTTCCCTTCGGTCTCTTTGCTTTTAGCATGGATGATCGTGCCTCTATGCATGACCCTTTATTTCTCGGTATTAGACTATAACTTGCTAATGCCGGGCGATAACGCATTTATCGGCTTTCTCAACTACGAGTTCTTTTTAACTGACCCCGCGTTTATCGAGTCATTTTTTAACACCCTGCTGCTGGTAGGCGGTGTGTTGTTTATCACTATTTGTGGCGGAATTGGCTTAGCGGTTTTATTAGACCAGGCAATATGGGGACGAAACTATGTACGCATAATGGTGCTTGCACCGTTTTTTGTTATGCCTACAGTATCGGCGCTGGTATGGAAAAACATGTTCATGAACCCAGTAAATGGTCTGTTTGCTCACTTCGCTGAGTTCATTGGCGTAACCCCTATCGACTTTTTTGCTGAACTGCCTTTGCTATCAATAATTATCATTGTGTCGTGGCAGTGGCTACCGTTTGCTGCACTGATTTTACTTACTGCTATTCAATCGCTTGACCGAGAGCAACTAGAAGCGGCAGACCTTGACGGTGCCGGTCCATGGAGCAAGTTTGTATATATCGTGTTACCTCACCTTTCTCGCGCGGTTACGGCAGTAATTTTAATTGAAACGATTTTCTTGCTATCGATTTTCGCTGAAATTTTAGTAACGACCAGCGGTGGCCCTGGATATTCATCGACCAATATTACTTACCTTATTTATACCCAGTCGCTTCTTCAGTTTGATGTAGGCGGTGGTTCTGCAGGCGGCATTGTGGCAGTGGTCATTGCCAACATAGTCGCTATTTTCCTAATGCGCCTTATTGGCAAGAACTTAGAGGGATAAGTAATGGCGATTAAAGATACGAATAAATCAAAACTTATCTACACCCTTGCGGCGTGGACAGTAAGCGGGATGATTTTCTTCCCTATTCTTTGGACGATTATTACAAGCTTTAAAACGGAGTCAGAAGCCATTTCTGCTTCGCCTAGTTTGTTTATGTTCGATTGGACGCTGGAGAACTATGTAGAGGTGCTTTCTCGCTCTCCTTATTTCGACCATTTTATGAACTCGGTTGTGATTTCGCTTGGGGCTAGTCTTCTTGGGCTGCTTATTGCAATCCCAGCTGCTTGGTCTATGGCCTTCGTTCAAACTAAGCGCACAAAGAACCTGCTTATGTGGATGCTCTCTACCAAGATGCTTCCACCGGTGGGTGTGTTAATTCCTATCTATCTGCTATTTCGCGATTTTGGATTACTAGATACACGCATTGGTTTGGTCATTGTAATGACGCTTATCAACCTGCCTATCATGGTATGGATGCTTTATACCTACTTTAGAGAAATCCCTAATGAAATCTTAGAAGCGGCACGTATGGATGGCGCTGGAATAAAACAAGAGATCTTTCAGGTGCTGCTGCCGATAGCGCTGCCGGGTATTGCGTCAACTTTACTGTTGAACGTTATCTTGGCGTGGAACGAGGCATTCTGGACACTTATTCTTACCGCGGCTAACGCAGCGCCTTTAACCGCATTTATTGCCAGTTACTCAAGCCCTGAGGGGTTATTTTACGCAAAACTATCGGCTGCCTCCGTGATGGCCGTGGTACCAATTCTTATTCTTGGTTGGTTTAGTCAGAAACAGTTAGTGCGCGGCTTAAGCTTCGGCGCAGTTAAATAGGAGAGCTTCAAAATGGGAAGTATTACCTTAAAACAAGTTACAAAAAGCTTCGGCGACGTTAACGTGATTAAGCCGCTGGACTTAGAAATTCGAGATGGTGAATTCATCGTGTTTGTTGGGCCGTCGGGTTGCGGTAAGTCAACCTTACTTCGCATGATTGCGGGCCTTGAAGATACCACAAGCGGTACTATCGAAATTGATAACCAGGACGCGACAGACATGCCGCCAGCGCAGCGTGGGTTAGCAATGGTGTTTCAGTCTTACGCCCTTTATCCTCATATGTCGGTGCGTAACAATATTGCATTTCCGCTAAAGCAGGCGAAAGTAGCCCCAGCAATCATTGAACAGAAGATTGAAAAAGCGGCGAAAATGCTAAACCTGACTGATTATCTTGACCGCAAACCGGGTCAGCTTTCGGGCGGACAGCGCCAGCGTGTTGCTATCGGACGTGCTATAGTACGCCAGCCTTCAGCGTTCTTGTTTGATGAGCCACTGTCGAACCTAGATGCGTCACTTCGCGTGAACATGCGCCTTGAAATATCTGAGCTTCATAAAAGCTTAGATACCACTATGATTTATGTTACTCACGACCAGGTTGAAGCCATGACCATGGCCGACCGAATTGCGGTATTTAATGGCGGTATTATCGAACAAGTAGGTACGCCTTTAGAGCTTTATCAAAAGCCAGTAAACCAATTCGTGGCAGGCTTTATCGGCTCACCAAAAATGAACTTTATTAGCGTAGATGCTAAAGCGGGCGACCCAACGTGCAGCTTGGGTGTTCGTCCAGAGCACTTTAGAATTAACGAAGAGAAAGGACTGTGGACTGGCAGAGTTGGAGTTATTGAACACTTAGGCTCTGAGACTTTCTTACATGTTCATGTTGACGGTGTCGGTACGCTAACAGTGAAAGCTGATGGCGATTGTAAAGTCGCTTACGGCGACACCATTAACTTAACGGCTGCCGAGGAAAAAATTATGCACTTCGACAAAGATGGCGTAACAATCCCCGAGTTGTCGTGGGGGGAAAAAGCGTCGTCTTCGGCCGCTTAGCTGCATTTTTTAGGGTGTTGAAAGTAAAGGCTTTAACGAGTACATCTAAAGTGCACTATTGAGTTGCCAACATTAACCAATAGTGTACTTCTTTGCATTTAGGCGGTTACCGTTCTCCTAAAAGAAAGTACAAAAGTAACACGTTTTAAAACGCAATTTAGTCAGTGATCGTAGCAAGGTATGAAAGGTATACCCGCTAACAGTGGGTAGGGCAAGTAAGGAATTATAATGGAGCAGAAAAAGCCAACAGTAACAAATGCCGATATAGAGTTGGTTATTTTTGACTGTGATGGAGTACTTATTGACAGTGAGATTTTGTGCAAGCGCGTACTTATATCTATGCTACATGACCTTGGCGTAAAAATAGATGGCGATTATTTCGATAGGCACTTTTTAGGTAAGAGTTATGATTCTGCAAAAGCGCAAATAGCCGAAGATTTTAATATCAGCCTCTCCGTAGCGTTTAAGGATGATTATTTGACTGCGCTACTGGCCGTATTCGCCGAAGAGTTAATGCCAACATCGGGTTTAGAGGCTATTTTGCAGCGACTCACTGTAAGCAAGTGTATTGCGACCAGTAGCCACCCCGAGAGAGTCACATTTTCTTTAAAAACTGCGGCATTAGATAGCATCTTTAATGGCCATGTCACTACTAGCGCAGAAGTGTCAAGGGGAAAGCCGGCACCCGATATCTTTCTTTTGGCAGCGGAGAAAATGGGGATATCGCCTGAAAAGTGTTTAGTGATAGAGGATTCAGATGCAGGTATTGAAGGTGCATTAAGTGCCGGAATGTCGGTAGTGAAATACACGGGGGCAAGTCATTTAGAAAAGGGGCAGCCTAGTATGTTTGTAGGGGTTCCCGTGATCGCGCACTGGAAAGAGCTACCCGAACTTTACCCAAGGTTGTTTAACGTTTAACCTAGCGTCTGAAGGTAATGCATTGAAGTAATGCGTTGTTTCAACAGCTTACTTCCACTCTTCGCTCGTTTCCCACTGCTTCATCCAGCTTGGTAGTGCGTCGGCATGCATGGGGCGGGCAATTCCAAACCCCTGTGCTAGCTCACAATTCAATGCTAACAGTGATGTTCCGTGAGCAATACTTTCTACACCTTCAGCAATAACACTGCGATTGAATGAATTAGCCAGGGCTATCACACCAATAACAATCGTTTTATCTTCCAAGTCTTCTAGCATATCGCGAACGAATGATTGGTCTATTTTAATCACCTCAGCGGGCAGTCGCCTTAGGTAAGTCAAAGACGAGTAACCTGTTCCAAAGTCATCAATGGCGAAGGTGACGCCAAGCGCTACGCAGTCTGCCATAATTTCAGACACCTTTTTGATATTAGAAAGCTTGCTAGTTTCGAGCACTTCCAACTGTATTGCGTTAGGTGGTGTCTCCGGCACTTTTGACAGTAAATGCGCCAGGCGAGTGGGAAAATTTCTTTGTTGTATCTGCAATGCTGAAATATTTACGCTGATTTTAAGGTCTATGCCCAGTTGCTTCCACTTGTGGTGCTGCCGCAATGATTCTTCGATAACCCACTCCCCAACTTCAATACTCAGCGGATGATTCTCGATAAAAGGTAAGAATTCTGCCGGAGAAAGAAGCCCGCGAACTGGATGCTGCCAGCGAATCAACGCTTCTGCGCCCACAATCTCTCCCGTGCGCATATTTACTTTAGGTTGGTAGTAAAGTTCAAATTCATAGTTTTTAAGCGCGCTACCTATATTTTTAACAGTTCCGTGGCGAGTTTTAATCGCATCTTCTGACTGAATATCGAAAAGGTGAAAACAGTTTTTACCTTTTTGTTTTGCTAAGTACATGGCTTGATCAGCATGTCTAATTAGCTGCTCAGCATCAGTATCGTCGCTAGGATAGACGGTTAATCCAATACTTGCTGAAACTTTAAGTTCATTTTCTCCATACTTAACCGGTGTTGAAGCCGCTTTAAGCATGTTTTTTACAATAGGAATAAAGTCTTGGGCTTGCTTTAAATTAGTAAGTACTGCTACAAATTCATCTCCACCAAAACGGGAAATGGTATCTCCCTGGTTTAGCGTGCTTTTGAAGCGGTGAGCCAATGTAATAAGTAGCTCGTCTCCTACACTGTGTCCAAAGGTATCGTTTACGTTTTTGAACCCATCTAAATCAAGCAAGACAACAGCGGCGTAATTTTTATTTGTCTTACATTGCGTAAGGGCGCTATCTAGACGTTCAGCGAGCAGAGTGCGGTTAGGCAAATTAGTCAGGACATCGTAATGAGCCATTTGCTCAAGACGATATTGTTGTTCTTTTGTTTCGGAGATATCGCTAAAAATGGCAATATAGTTTTTAATTGTGCCGTCATCGTCTTTTACAGCACTAACCGTTAATAACTGGGCATATATTTCGTTGTTTTTTCTCTTATTCCATACCTCTCCCGCCCAATAGCCGTCATTGATAATTGACTTCCAAAGGTTCTCGTAAAATTCCGGAGACTGCTTTCCAGATTTAAACATGCTGGGCTTATTGCCTAATACTTCGCTTCTAGAGTAGCCGGTTATATCTTCAAAGGTTTTGTTTACATCAATAATATTTGATTCACTATCAGTAATAAAGATGCCCTCTCTGGCGTGAGAGAATACGCTGGCTGATAATTTTAATTTATCTTCTAAGCGTTTATTTACAGTTATGTCTTGAACTAATGAAACGACGCTAATTACTTTACCAGAGAAGTCCAAAATAGGCGTGCTGTACCATTCGCAAGTGATTGTTTCGAACAATCGAGTGAGATTATCGTTTACCTTACGCACGGTTTTCTTGCCTTCAACTAGTATTTCGAATACGTCGTTGATTTCATGGCGTAGTTCAACTGGAACCACAAGTTCTGAAGCATGTTTACCTATAGCTTCTTCCTTACTATAGCCAAAGATCAATTCAGCCGATTTGTTCCAATCAGTGCAGATAAAGTCTGTATCCCAAGTTACGCACCCTAAAGGCGTATTTTCAATATGACTTGCTAAGATATCTCGACTTGCCTGCAGTGAGTTTTGACTCTCAAGAAGCTGCTTTTCTGCATCTAGGCGCGTTCTAGCCATCTGTGCAAAACGTTGTTGTAGTTTTTTTAGCTCTATACTTCCCTTAGTTGATGTCTCATCAACCTCTTTACCTTCAGCCAGCGCTGTAGTCGACTTCAAAAGAGTTTTTATGGGGATTAAAACGTTTTTTCTAATTAGCCATACTGAAACACCGACGAAAAATAAAACGATCAACGCCAATATAAGGGTGGTTGTCATTAACCTAGTATCAATTGTTTCGAACGTGTTTTTCAGAGGAATACCAATGGTGATGTTGATATGCTGTCCATCATCAAATAGCGGGTGTGTGACATAAACGCGTTGATAAGGGTCTTCGCTTAGAAAAACAGTATTATCTAATGTTGTGTTTGTATACTCGCTCTTATTTCCCTTTATCTCTAATGGAGTGCCTATCAGTTCTTGTCTAGCAGGGAATGCTGCTACAATTTTGTTTTCACTATCAGTTATAAATGCAACGGTATCATCGGGCAGGTAAGACTCTGAAAGTATTTCGCTCCACCACTCGAGTGATATAACAGCTACAACCAAACCGACTACATTGCCTTGATTCGGATTAATGACGGGGTAGGCAAAGTTAATACTAGTTAAATTCATTGCCCGGTCTATTTGAAATTCACTGATTGAGAATTTACGGGTGGCGACGGCTTGTTGTATATAAGGGCGGTCGTAAACGTTTACCGAGCGCTTTAAGTTTCGCGCATTACATAACAATTCACCATCTGCGCTTGGTACACCTAGATTGACATAATTACTGTTGACTTTAAGCACATTCGAAAGGAACTGACTACACCGTTGTGAACTGGGCTGCTGCACTGCATCGAATTGCGCTAGATTTTTAAGGAAATGTCGCGTTTCCTCAATAAGGTTGGCTTGTATCTTCGAATGTGTTTTTGTGGTATTCACTGCTCGGCTGACTGCAGCCTTTATTGCCTGTTCTCTTTCCACGTATGTATTGTAAAAAATGCCAATAAAGCCGGGTATGGCAATCAGCAAAATAAGAATAATAACTCTTGCCTGTAGTGTCTGAAAAAGTTGCGGCATGTAATTCGTTTAAATCCATTTAAGCTGTGTAGTTTGGCGAACATCGGTGATTTTCGATATTCACAACTTTCCAAAAAGATTATACGTGCGCTCAATTATTAGCAGCTAATGCCAGTATAGTAAAAGTATTATAGAACGGTTATTAAAGATAATATGATCAGTTTAAGTAAAGGGAACGCAACTTTTGTAGGTAATGGCTTTCTTCAAAAAATAACGCCATCAGCTATTCTCTTTTAGCGAGTGCTACCTATCAGGGGCATAGGGCTAATATCCATGGCTAAAAACCACGTAAAAGTGGAACATCACGATTTAAAACAAACAAAGCCTCTTGCGAGGCTTTGCTTCAGCTTATAGCACTGTAATTTTGAAGTACATTATACTTATAAAAATAAGGGCCAGCCCGAGAAGTGATACGGCAATGCTTGTTGGGTAGGTTAAAGCCGCTGATTAGCATGACCTTGTTTTTGGGATACGAGGCAGTAAGCAAGCGAGACAAAATCAAAGAGTTGTGCCCGCTAACCGAGGACGAAGTGAACGAGTTATTAGCAGCATTTTTTAGTGTTTGCGAATGGGTGCAGATACATTATTTGTGGCGACCAAATTTAAAAGACGAAAGCGATAATTTTCTCATTGAACTTGCAGTAGCAGGTAATGCCGAGAGCATTATTACAAATAACCTAAAAGGTCTGCGAAATGCGGAATTACAATTTGACGATTTGAAAGTGTTAGCGCCAGAAGATTAGTTGAGAGGAGTTTAATATGTCTACTCTAACTGTACGTTTACCAGACGATAAGCATAATCGATTGAAGGCTTTGGCTGCGCATAAAAAGCTGAGCTTAAATAAATCAATAGAAGGGTTGTCCTAAACAAGCGATAGCTGAATTAGATACTGAGGTAAGATTTAGGGCGATTGCTGCTACTGGAGACAAAGAGAAAGGTTTAGAACTTCTAGATAAGCTTGATTCACATTTTGGCAGCTATCACCCGCATAACGGGCAAAAACACGTAGGCTACAATACCAAGCGAAGCGACAGAGCCCACGTGTTACTGTCCAAGCGAAGCGATTTAATGTGATTGTTATACGCGCCTTTATACCGCCGCCAAGTTATAAGGTGAGACATGTAAAGAACTTTGATGTTGCCGCGTTTGCCATAAATCAAAAGCATTTTGCAAACGTAGCCAATGGGCAGCTGAAGGCTTTCCAAAGACCAACTCTAGACGAAGTGCCATCTCTGGCGTGATGGCTCCTTTGCAATTAAGAACTTTTGACAATGTTTTACGGCTAACATCTAAATGCTGCGCGACATCAGTGATGGTGAGCTCTAGAGCATCAATAACAAGATCTTTGAGTATCTCACCGGGATGCGCTGGGTTATGCATATTCATTAGTGATAATCCTCGTAGTTAACGATTTCAACATCTCGCCCTACAAAGCGATATGTAACTCTCCAGTTACCACTCACTCTGACAGACCAAATATCATTTCTGTTACCTTTGAGTTTATGCATATAAAGGCCGGGCAAATCCATGTCATCAGGCGTTTCAGCTTGATCGAGGTTGGACAGAATCAGACGAAGCTTATTTTCATGCTTCTTCTGAATTCCTGATGTGATTCCTTTAGCGTAAAACTTCTGAAGGCCTTTATGTATAAAACTCTTAATCATTTATTGATTGTAACCTTACAGGTTACGATTTGCCAATGGAATTTTCGACGCGTATAGACACAATGACTCCCTGAGAAATGCTAGCCTCCGCATTTTCGTGGGTTAGCTCAAAAAGCCAGTGGCGTTATTATCCTGTGATGAAGGCCATACAGGCAATGCGCGGTGTTCGCTTGCTAGTTGCCGTTGGTGTAGTGACGGAGCTCGGTGATTTACATCGCTTCGACCATCCTAGAAAACTCATGGCGTATTTAGGTTTAGTGCCTAGTGAACAATCATCAGGCGGTAAACGTCAATTAGACGCCATAATCGCGAAGCGCCGCTGCGTTACTGTCCCAGTGACCGAAGGGAACGTGTTTAGCGCTTTGTATGGGCTCCTTCTGGAAGCCATAATAGTGGATCGAACTTGTAACCAAATCTACGACCTATTAATTTTGCCCGTTCTATTGAGTCTATTTTCCATGATCTTTTTTTGTAAGGTGAGGCCTTTAGTTCGCTCTCATACTTAAAACCACCCCTTCGTGTATTAAACTTTTTAGCGGCCAATAAATGCCACTTCCTTCCTTTTGTAAACCCAGTGTTCAGAGGAGAGTTATGGCTTTGTATTCTCTTTTTAAGGTTGTTAGTTGCACCTAGATAGACCAATCCGTCGTCTGCAATTATAAGATAAGCCCAAGATGGGCATTCCGAAAATTGCTTTATTGACTTTTTCTCTGAGGGAGGGTCTCCATACTTGCCTGCACTGAAGTGAGATTTAATACCCCAAACGACCCGAGGCTGAATATTTAATTTTGACGCAATTACGTTTGATTCCAGGCCTTGTCTGAGCAATTTAATTACAGCACGCCTGATATCTTCTTTTTCCATATTACCTCCATGTCAATCTGGGGCCTAACACTAAGCTTTGGGGCGCAGGCTCGGGGCTATAGTCGCGAAGCGGCCCTGAGTTTGCGTCCCAGCGAACGTAGCGAGAGCCTTGAGTGGCTTGATAATCATTGAGCCTCCTCCCTATCAGCATAAACTGAGTTTATCCTAATAGGCGACCAAACCAAGGGAGAAAACTCAATGAACTTTTATACTAATACACATCCGTACTATTGTGGAATCGATCTTCACACAAGACTGCTTTACGTCTGCATTATTGATAATGAAAACAACATCTTTGTTCACGAAAAAATAGATGATTCACCCGATAAACTGTTAGCGCTTCTAAAGCCATATCTGGGCAATATTGTTATTGGAGTGGAATGTATGCACTGCTGGTATAGGGTCTCTGACTTCTGTCAAGAACACAATATTGATTTCATCCTTGGCCACGCGCTGAACATGAAAGCGATTCATGCAGGTAAAACGATAAAATAGACGCGCTAAAGATAGCGAAGCTAATGCGAGGAGGAAACTTTCCTCTCGCGCATGCTTATTCAAAGGAGCATCGCTCGATTCGAGATGCACTTCGCCGTAGAACCCACATAATGAGAATGAGTGCTCAGCTGAAAGCGCATGTTGCTAGCACAGTCAGCCAATACAACTTACCCGCTTTAGAAACGCGGTTAGCTTTAAGAAACTCACCTGATAGAGAAAAGATGCGCCACTTTTTTCCAGACGAAGCAGTGCAAAAGAGCATGGATTTAAACCTAAATATTATCGAAACCATGGTGAGTGAGCTCTACAAGATTGAACATTATGTAAAGACTCAGGCACAAACACACTGTGCAACAGATTTACATATTTTAAAATCGTTTCCAGGTATCGGGAAAATTCTAGCCCTCACCATTTTGTATGAAATTGGCGATATTAAACGGTTTCCATCAGTTCAGAAGTTTGCTTCGTATTCACGGTTAGTAAAATGTAAAGCTGAGTCGGCCAGTAAAACACACGGTACGCAGGGAAATAAGATTGGCAATGCTCATTTAAAATGGGCATTTAGTGAGCAGCAGTGTTGTACTTTAAAGGTAATGACAACGCGAAACGGTATCTAGCCAAGCTTCAAAAGAGAATGAGCAAGGCGAAGGCTTTATCAGCACTTGCTCATAAAATCGGGCGATGTACTTGTTTTATGTTGAAGAACCAGCAGGTATTCGATGAAGAACGCTTTTTAAACGGGTAAGTCGCACGGTGGCATGACTTAAACGTCTAACTGGTTTAATGGTGAGTATCTTTTTTATCGCGCAGTACTCTGCAAAAAAGCAGCATCGATAAATATACCGATATACCAAAACCTGTTGGTTTGATTAGACATGTCACTGTTGCGCATCTCTACCTTTTTACGAATTTGCTTACACCTTCACTGAACCTGATACTAACTGGTCAATGCAGCCACTTAGGTTTGAATAGGACAGAGGAAGGTTAACCGATGAATGTCTAGTGCCGTTGCCAGTCAAAAGGAATTGAAAAGAGCAACAACAAGCGCCTCTATATGTGTTATACGCGTTTGCCATTAATTGCCTTGTACCCAAAGAGATAGCATAGCCCAACAAGTAGCCATACAACACCCACAATCAAAACCGTGTCAGTTACCTTGTTTGGGTGCCTCATCCAGAGTTGAATTGGCAAAATGCCACGTATAATACACGCAGCAGCAATTGCATATATGCCAAAGCTGAGTAACGGAAGCCTACGAATGAGTGTAGCGCCCGACAGAGCGTAACAGCCAAAAACGATAAATATTGCCGAAACCACGATCGTACCCAGCGGTGCCAAAAGTGTTCCTGCTTTAGCCGATTCAATTACGCTTACTGGAGCCATTTGAGTCTCAAAGCACTGGGGCCCCAAAAAGATGCAGGATAGGTGAGCGAAAGCGGTTAATACAGCTATTGATGCAGCTATTAATAACAGAACTATTCCTTGTTTAGTACTCATTAATTAATAATTCCAGTAGCGTATAACTTTTAAATAACGGGCGCAGATATGTGGGCTAAAATCCGAACGAAGTGAGCAGCCCACATGTTTGCGTCCCAGCCCGCGCAGCGGGCGAACTTGATTTTTTTGTTAGGCATGTTCGTCCACAACCTTCAGTTGCGATATGTCCATTACCCTTACATGTGTTTGGTAATAATATTTACCAGTAGGTTTGCCGTCTGATAAAAATGCAATCTTAACCCGCTGAGCCTTACCATTAACTACTATTGCTTTATTTAAGAAATATTCCTGCGGCGGCATCCCATATTTAGCTGATAATTGTGCAATTACTTTTGGGTGTAAAGCGACGGTTACTGCTCTCTGATCGCGATAGTCTTTTTCAGTATTTAAATAGACATATTGCCCTTGGCTACCAGTTGCGACTATTTGAAGAGTGTATTGACCAAGAACACCTTTGGGCGCTGAATCTGCAGCGGCCTTTATTATGTCCATCGGATCTGAGAATGTAGATGTAGTGTGCGAGGTTGTGGTAGTGCAACCAGCGAGTAAAAAGATAAACGCTAAAACAACATTTTTCATAATTTATTTCCTTATAAATGCCTAACTTTTAGATAAGGGGCGAACTTAATTTTTTTGTTAGGTGCCATGCTAGGGAATACCTATGTCCCACAATTGCTGTTCACTTAAAAGCAAGATGTCTTGTGGTTCGGAGTATCGAATGCCTAAACAGGTACTCGTAGAGATTAGCCACCCTTTTTCCTTTAGCTCAAAAACAACAACGCTATCTTTGCCATGAAAATCCTTCCAGCAATTCAACCGATAAATAGTGCTACCAAGAGCACATTCTTTGTTGGTGAAAAGCAAGTCGTCATCTTCAGTAGCAATATATTGTTCGCGAAGCTTTTCTAAAAAAGAGACTGGATTCATAACTGTCCACTTGGCACTTAACAACTTAGTGTGCGGAAAAAATCCTTTATGCAAGGTGGATAATTTCCGTATATCACATTTTTAATTTTCTTACTTTCGCACGGAAGTACATTTTCATCAATAACCTACACCTAGTATCTAAAAGCTATGTATATAAATACGGAATCTTTCTTTTTTATTTTTTCCCTTAGTTAATCTGTGGATTGTTGTATTTATCTACAGTTAAAAAGTTGAATAGCCTATTTATTAAATAAAAAACAAAGTGGTAAAAAAAGCCTCAGTTGAGGCTTTTCGTTTTACGTTAACTAGCAAGTAGTTGGTCAGGCATGTTACTTATAAAAATAAGGCCCAACCCAGCGATAGTTTTCACCATCAATTTTAACTTCGTGATCAGCATTCTTATCGTTATTACGATTAGCGATGATAAACAACTGAGTATTACCTTTTACATCGGTAATATTCACGCCAGTATAGTCTTCGTTATCAAGTACAATGCTAAGATCGGCAACGCTGCTTCTTGAGTTTATCGACGATTCGCTCACCGGACTGTAAGAACCATGTGGTTCTACTACAGAAACAAACACCGTATCCTGGGTATCATTTCGCCTAAGCGTAATAGCTGCATCGCGACGCAGGTTGAATTCTGGATCGTTTGCGCCAATACGAGTTAAGTATATCTGGTCGTCTGCTTTAGTAACTGTAGTCAGCGTGTAGTATTTTCCATGCTGAAGCCATTGGAACTTAGTATTGCCTTCATTTGCGTTACCTTTGCCCTCTACAAATAAATGTTGATAGCCATTTTCATTACCAAATGGTGATAATGTGGTAGGCGACTCATGGGCGAAGTTCTTATCAATAATCTGTCCCATGTAATAGAAGGGCAGGTCGTATTGATTTTTCTTATCAGCGTCAACCCGCAAAATATCTAGTACAAACGGCTTTTCAAAGTTCTCGTCTTTGATCACGGCCATGGTACGGTGCATTAAGTTTCCTGGGTAAGCATTTTCTTCCGTTGCACTAACCACTTTTACGTTGTCATCTTCTGCGTCAAAAGTAAAAAGTTCTGAGTGATGCTGACTAGCAATGTCGTACTCACCATCAAAATGCTTTTTGCCATTTATTGATAGAGTATTATGCGCAATAGTTGTCTTAGCCCACGTGGTATTTTCTTTTAAATAGTTACCACCGCCTTTTTGACCTATATTCACAAAGCGAGCTAGGCCATAATCCTGCAAGACTTCCTCACCTTTTTCGTACAAAGAGAAGGATAACTTATCGTAGTGACCGTGACTTAAACCCTGCGCTGCATACTTAAACACAAGCGTTAGGTCTTCATTGCCATAACGCAAAATCCCTACGCCTCCTTGGTCACCGTTAGGTCCATCACTTAAATTGACGGAAGACTTTACAAAGGGAACCGCTTTGCCATCTCGAATATCAATAGCGGCTTCAAGACCCGATTCTTGAAGAAGTACTTGTCCTTGCTTTTCTACCACGCTTAACAAGCGAGGATCTTTCTCTCCGTAAAAGTAGGCGAGGTCTACTGCGGTTACTAATGAAGCTTTCTTATAAGACATGCCCTTTTGAGCATCGTTAAGCGGGAAGAATTCGCCATCTGCGTCAGAAAGGTTAAGAAGTGCATCGATACCTTTTAACAACACATTGTCTTTATGCTGTAGCACTTTTAAGTCTGGACGATTGTTTTCCATCGCCAGCGCAAGTATTAGGAACGGATACATTGCATAGCGCTGATAGTAAGGGCCTTCGGTATAGTAGCCATCTGGAGAGAAGGGCTCTTCTAAATTAGCAAAAAAGCCCTTACGCTGACCTTCTACTTTAATAGTGCCGCCATCGTTGTCTTTACCGCCTACTTCTAAGCCGTCGTCTTCAATACCATAAAGCGCACGTTGTATAAGCTCTTCATCGTTCATAACAAGGCCAATCATGCCTACGGCAGCAATGCCCCAGGTGCTGTGGTTGTGAACGCGGTTAAAAAATTGTGGATTTTCTAATGAAATGAAATCGGCAAACGGACGGAATAGATTGTCCTCAAGCGTTTTGCGCTCATCAGCAGATAAGTAGTCGTAGATGGCATCATAAGCTTGGCTCATGTAAACCAGCCAGTTACTGTCGTTTAAGCATTGCCAGAACAATTTACCCCTAGAGTACGAGCGCTCTTGAGGATGAAGGGGTAAATCTTTGTACATGGCTTCATATTGAAACAGCATGTCACGAATATATTTTGCGTACTTTTCATCTTCTAATACTTGATAAAGTACGCCCGCTTTTTGCGCAATAAAGAAGTTTTGTTTATGGCGTTGGTGGGTGTAGCCACCTGAGAAATCCTTTGGGATGGGCGTATCAATACCCATCGCAATTTCGGCGTCTACTTCTTGCTTAACGGTCGCCAAACTTTTATCAAACAGAGGAACTTCACCCAAGTTGTCTCTCATTCTTTCTACGCCAGGTTCGGTAAGAATAAGGTTAGGGTGACCTTTTGCTTCGCTAGCAAAAGACGACAAGCTGATACCAACAGCTAGCATGGTAAGGCTAAATTTCTTAATGTTCATTGTATTTATTTCCTTGTTATCAAATAGCCATTGATGAAAACAGGCAACAACGGATGTAGGGTAAAAATGTTGTTATTTAAAAATGACAATTTGTAATAAACACAATAACAGAAGTGGAAAGAGAATGGGTAGACCAATTGCATGTTTTGGTAAATTTATTGATTTAATTGGTAAGATAGATTTCCATTTTATACTGGGATTTAGGCGCTCTGTTTCTATTCACCTTAAAAGTTGCGAAAAACACTTCGCCAAAACAGAACTAAGGAAATAGTTATAGAGCGTATGTACTACACCAGCTGTAATTTGCTCAATATTCCAAAGGCCAGGGCGGTAATCGGTAAAGACACTAATGTGCTGACTGCGATAATGCTTGCCGCTAAGCGGTAATCACCACCTAAGTTTCTAACCATTACATAGCTTGCCGCCGCCGTGGGTGAAATTGCGAGAAGTAAAACAATGCCAAGCTCCATTCCTTTAAAACCGAAAGCATAGGCAAGAGCGACCAATATAGTTGGGTAAACCACGCATTTGCTAGTTGTACTAAGCACAATATTAAACCAGTCACTGGAAAACGAGCGGAACTGAAGTGAGGCGCCGGTACATATAAGTGCAAGTGGCAGGGTAAGTTGAGCGAAATATTCTCCTGTTTTAACGACTGTATCCGGGAGCTGCCATTCAAAGTATGAGAAGGGCAGAGCGGCAGCGATAGATAAGATTAACGGGTTTTTCGCCATGCCGGTAACTTGTCCCATTAGCGATCGCGACGTACCTTGATAAAAGTTAAGAACAAAGACCGACAGAATGTTAAATAAAATGGTAATGCACCCCATGTAGACAGATGCTACCGCTAGACCCTCTTGCCCATAGGTGTTAGCGCAATAGGCTAAGCCGATAATACCCATGTTGGCCCTAAAGCCACCCTGAACGACCACACCTCTGGCTTTATAAGGGTGTACAGTTAGATGAGATATACACATCAGTGCGGCAAAAACAAAGAGCGTCCCCATCACTCCCACGCTTATGAGAGATAGATTAGCGGCTTTAGAAAAGTCAGCCCGCGCGATTGATAAGAACAGTAGAGCGGGAAGCGCAACGTTAAATACGAGTTTAGAACCAGCTTCAATAAACCCTTCATTAAGCCACTTGATTCGGAAAAAAAGCCAACCCATCAAAAGAAGGATCAATACAGGAATAAGAGTACTAGTAATAAAGCTAAGCATAAAAAGAACTAACGCCTTTGAATATATTTGCGAAAAAAGCAGTAGGTTGCTGCTTTGTAAATAGGCAGAAAGAGTCATAGTATGCCAAGCTTCTACTCCTATGCATAAAATAAATATACAGTTTACAAAGAAAAAGCGGTTACATTGTCCTCCAGTCAATAAACTTATTCACAATCCTTGTTGATAAGCGTAAGTTAATATTAATGTTAGCAAGGGTTGACCTTTTCCATAGCCGATCCTGTATCTAAACCCCAATTAGAAAGAACTGATGTATGAGAGCATTTCTTTTCTTCGCTGGCCTAGTGATAGTACATAGCCTGTGGGGCGGTTTTTCTAACGCTCACGCGCAAGAAGCTGCGCCAGAAAGTAAGATGGAGTTGGTTAATCACAAGCTTTGGATGTACTTAGAAGACGGTAGTACGTTATCTGCCGACGCTATTTTTGACAAATATAAGCAGAATGATTTAGTTAAAAATACTGACGGGCGGGTTAGTTATGGGTTTACGAGTAACACCATCTGGGGCGTGTTAGAAATTGATCAAAATAATTATAGTGGTTTTGCTAGTCGCGCTACTGAACACAGCCTAGTAACAGTTCCATTCCTTCCTCTCAAGATAGAGGTAGATAATGCGTGGCTAGATGAAATCGACATCTATTTCTTTGAAAGCGGTCAAAGAAAACATCATGTTAAGCTTGGTGACAGTCAAGCGCATAGTACTCGTTTTGAAGATGCTCGTATGCCATCACTTTTCTATCGGTTTACCCAGCCAGATACGTTAGTGATATTTCGGTTTGCTTCCCAAGACCCAATGACTATTCCCATTTATGTCGGACCTTCCGGCGCGGCAAAAGACAAGTCTACGGAAAATGCATATTTTTATGGCGCTTTATACGGTGCGCTTGTCATTCTACTGGTATACAACCTAGTTTTATATTTTTACCTCAGAGAACGGCGCTACCTGCTTTATTCACTATATCTTTTGTCGTTTCTGGTCTTTAATTTTACCTACACAGGCCACGGTTTTTGGTGGGTTTGGTCAGAGTCAGTATTCCTTCAGCAGTGGCTCATGCCACTGTTTATGTTTTTGTATCTATTCAGTGCGGTCAGGTTCACCATTGAGTTTCTCAATACCCAACTTTACTTACCTAGGCTTTATCGGATTAGGAAGTATATTTATAGCGCACTAGTAGCTCTTGCGGTGATAATCGTGTTGGTGGGCAGCCGCTCTTTTGCGGTAATGTCTCAATTAGTGGTACTGACATCGATTGCGGTTTGGATGTTGTTTATTGGCATATTTGCCTATCGTAATGGCGATGCCCTTGCCAAGTTTTTCCTCCCCGCTATTTTGTGCGGAACGGGGGGCGCAATGGTGTCGAGTTTAGCCACCTGGGGGCTTATTCCCTATTCAAAATGGGCATTCAGAGGAATTGAAATTGGCATGGTACTGGAAATGTCTCTACTGTCTATTTCACTGGCGTTTAACTACAAGCAAGTGCAGCAAGCACGAAAAAATGCTGAGCGCGACGCAAGGCTCGACCCACTAACCTCTCTTTATAACAGGCGCGCTTTTGAAGATTTGGTGTACCCGATTTGGGAGCTCGGAAAGCGCAGCAATAAATTTATGTCAGTTATGCTTATTGATATCGACTGGTTTAAAAAAGTTAACGATAAGTATGGTCATGACATGGGAGATAAGGTGCTGCAAAAAGTCGCAGAAGAAATTAAAGGGCAGGTCAGAGGCTCTGACATTACTTTTCGCTGGGGCGGAGAAGAATTTTTAGTCTTTTTACCTAATACGCGTGTTCAGTACGCTAAACAAATAGCCGAGAACTTACGCATGCATCTATTTACTCACGATATCAATAAGCTGCTGCGAGTGACAGTAAGTATTGGTGTGGCAGGCACCTCTCCGGGCGAAGAGGATATCAACGTTCTAATTAAAGAATCAGACCAAGCCTTGTATTTAGCAAAAGCGAACGGACGAAACAGGGTGGTGTTATGGAACGAAGGAGTGGAAACATCCACTCCTTAAAACTTTGCTATGCCTTTCGCCGTTGAGCAAGATTCCCTGAGTACTAGCTCGCAGGGCACTAAAGTACGGGTGTTGAAGGCTTTTCCGCTTTTAATCTTGTTCAGCAACATACTCGCAGCTTCACTACCTATTTCGTAAGGTTGTTGTCTTACTACTGTTACGGGAACCCTGAAAAACTCTGCCATAGGAATTTCTTCAAAACCTAACAACGAAACGTCATCGGGAATATTAATATTTGCTTGCTCTAACGCCTTTAGCACATCAACAGTGATAGCAATTTGCTGAGTGAAAAAAGCAGTGGGCGACAGATCTGATTTAAGAAGCTCTACAGGAGAAGCGGCTAAGCCCTCAGTTCTGCTCCAATGAAGGATCAGTTCTTCCTTAACCGGCAGGTTGTGCTTGTTATGAGCATCTACAAATCCTTGATATTTTTCTTGGCGTGACTTTACCGTTTCAAACTGCTGGGTGACAAAGCAAATATCTTTATGCCCTAATTCGATGAGATACTCTGTGGCTTCAAATGATGCGCGTTTGTAATCAGCAACAACAATACCCGTATCGCAGTCGTCGTGCTCAAGCTGAAACTGAACTACTGGCACAGTATTTTTAGAAATATCTTCGATTAACTTCGCGTTGTTGCCACACGAGGCAATAATAACGCCGTCTACATTAAGCTGGCATAGCGTAGTTAGCGCACTCTTCTCAGTTGCGGGGTCGAAGTCAGAGTTATAAATAAATAGGTCGTAGCCATGCTTTTTACAATAATCGTCCATGCCTCGTATTGCTTGGCTTGTGTAATAACTCGCGATATCGCGAACAATAACCCCCAATGTACGAGTTTTATTGGTTTTTAAACTGCGCGCAATATTGTTAGGTACATAATTTAATTCCTCGACTGCTTTTTGCAATCGTAAGCGGGTATCTAACGACATGAAGTCGAAGCGTCCATTTAAAAATTGAGATGCGGTACTTTTTGAAACGCCGGCTTTTGTCGCAACGTCTACAAGTCTTACTTTGGTTTTATTCATTTAATGTTCTCTAACTGCTTACGTATCAAATGGTTTTCCGCATTACTTAGGTGCTACCGCGTCACCCAATTGTAAAGAAGAAAATGAAACACTGGTATAGTTACCTGCTTTTTTATCTACGTCCCAATTACCTGTACCGGGGCAAGCTGGATAGCGAAACGTTGGCGCATCCTTTGTGCTGCATTGGTTATACGCACCAACCTTGAAAAACAACCAGTCGTTTTTATATCCAATAGGGTCGTCATGCTCATCAATATTTCCAGAAGCATCTACATTATCTGCAAGATTTATTTGATGCTTCACCGTGGGGTGATTTGCAGCAGAAAAGGTAAGGTACATGGTATCGCCATAAACATTAATCTCGTAGCTAAACGATTCACCTAAGGCTATGCCGTCACTGCCTGGATCGGTGTTATTGTTCCAGCCATCTCCCCATACCGGGTAAGCAATGTCGATGCGCTCTGGATGGCTTTCAGGAAGGTTTCTTTCGTAGTTCCAAAAAACAGTTCCCGTTTCGTGGTTAGGGTACTTTTTGTAGTAAATTTTAAGAGGCTCATTACCCCAGCCAAAGCCAGCGTCTTCCGTTTTTTCATCATTTAATTTTGCAGCATGAATCTGACCCACTACCACGGAATAAGCGGGTGGTTTGTCGGCATACTTTGCATTTAACGACACGTGATTAACTTTAAGTGAGGCCTGCATTCGCCCGCCTACAGCAGCAAAGTTTTCGTTATTCGGCGTGGAGGATAACGCGAAGTAATTACGAGGGCTTTCATAACTAGGTACTTGCCCATTTTCGCTTGTATAAACTTGTCTAAGTTCACTACGCGTGTTTGTTGATGTGGGCGATGTAAAGCCTTTGTTAGGAGCAACAAATACCATATTGTTGTCTGCATCTAAGTAAAAGAACGTTTCGTGCTGATAGTATTTGAGTGCGTTGTTTTTAACCCGATCTGCTGCTCCATCACCGTCTTCATCAACAGGAAGCATGATATTCCACCCACTCAAATCGAATTTATCACCGGGTACTTGGATGGAAGTGCCTTTTTCTTCAGGTTCTGATTTGCCGTTGCATCCTACAATAGTGAAGGCAATTAGGATGTTAGCCGCAACCAATGGCGTTCTTGTTTTCATAGAATTAACCTAGGGAATTTGTTATAGATTGGGGTAGAGAAAATAGCGCTGCAGCACACTACAGCGCCATTAAGAGAGGCGGTACGCTTCTTACCAGCGCCCGCGCACTCCAAGGGTAAAGCGACGATCAGATTCGCTGTAAAGCCAAATGCTATCCAGTTCAGAAACTTGGATGTAGGGTTCAGCCGTAAGGTTTACCGCATTGGCGACCAAGGTGATGTTCTCGTTCACGTCATAACTTGCGGAGAAGTCAAATTGACCCCGTGCATCGCGATAATTGTTGCCAAGTGTTGGGTCAAAGAACGGCTCATCGGGGTTAGTTCTATTGTAAATACCTGTGGCTAGCGCGCCAACTGGACGAACCCGTTTTTCGTCCTGTGAGTCTAGATATTTGTCACGCCAGTTATAGGCTAAACGAACTTGGAAGCCCCCGTGTTCCCAATAAATTTGACCATTGAAAGTGTGATTAGAAATATCCAATAAGGGGTTGCCATCAGGCTGTTCACTGTCTGCATACGTATAGTTCGTGCTTATGCCAAGCCCAGACCACATGCCAGGTAAAAAGCTGAACTGTTGTTGATAGGCAAGTTCTACCCCCGCAACTTCACCACTCCCGCCGTTTACGTCAGTATCGATAACAATGCCAGTGAGTCCTGCATCACGTTGGGCTTCAACGTAGGCAAGGTCTTGATCGCCCGTGACATAATTCACATCAGCTTGGCTAACACCAGCCGTGTCGAGTAGGCATACATTGACGTATTCAGTAACATTCTGCCCCTCTACTGTGTCTGGATCTGCTACACAAGAGCTGCTCGCGACGGTGAATGATTCTACGTCTTTATAAAAAATAGCAGCTGATACCATACCACCTTCGCCAAAGTAGTGTTCAGCAGAGAAGTCGTACTGGGTCACTCGATACGGGTCTAGCTGATAAGAGCCTTGCGTGCCGGTTACGAGTGAATTATCAACGCTAAGTGCTGGGCTTAATTCTCCAAACTCAGGTCGCCTCATTACTTTAGCCGCAGCGAATCGCAGTATTGTATCGTCGGTGAGCGTGTACGTGACGTTTAAGCTTGGTAGAAAATCTGAATAGTCGTACTCGCCGCTTTGGTCAAAGGTGTTAGAGGTTAAGTCAGTTTTAACATAACGCGCACCTACCACAGCAGTTAGAGCGTCAAAGTCTAAATGAAACTGCGCATATAGGGCTTGAGTTTCTTCGTTAATCTGCGCGTAAGAACCCGTGTTTCTTACCATGTTGTCAGCTAACGAGCCCGTTAGCTCCATGTTACTGCCTTCCAGCATTTGCTGAACTCGGGCATAGGTGCCGTCAATATCGTACGCTAGCGCTGCCCCGTCATAAACATAATAGTGGGTAAGTGCATTGTTGCCGGCAATCCCGCTTTGGTCGAAGGAATTACTGTGGTTAATTTCTTTAAATCCACCAAACGCTTCATTGAATTCATCGACCCATGTAGGGGTAACAACGCCATCATAAGAAACACTGGTTTGCAGGTTCTTTAGCTCGCTTCCATTATTCCTAAGATCAAAGCGGTCCAGTTCATAGTCTCGGTCTGTGGTACGAACGCCAGCTTTAACCTTGGTTAAAAAACTTAAGCTTGAAAAGGGTTCTAAGTACTCAGCATCGAAGCGAATAGCCGTTTCTTCATTTTCTTCATAGTAGCGTTGGTGCGTAAACTGCCTAATTGCGAGGTTATTTGGATCTAATAACGCATCTGGGTCGGAAAAAGCGATTCCTGGGACTTGGTCACCGTCACCAAGCATGGTAATGGTAAAAAGATGTTCGGTAATTGTTCCATCTTCTTCATATTGAGAGCGGGATATAGGGCGAAGGTTAAATTCGGATTTTGTACGCAAGCTCTCAGACTTAGTATAGGCAATTTCTCCGGATATCTTAAGCTTATCGGTAATAAACCATTCACCGCCTAATGCGTTAGATGTTGACTCGTTCGTTGTGAAGTCAGCCCAGGTTTTCGGCTGAACAAATACGCTGCCTGAGCCAAAGTTTTCCAGCTGACCCTGCGCATCGTCGTAAGCATCATCAAGTATTAAGTCACCATAATCTTTGCTGTCGTTGAGAACAGAGTAAGCCTCTTGTCCTCCATCAAGTTCGGTGGTGTTAATGTCTAGATAAACAAATGCATCAGTATCTTTAGGCGCCCACTGCAACGAAACGCCATAAGCGGTTCGTTCTCGCTGCTCTGTTTTTTGCTCTACTGTGTTTTGGCTGCGAACAAGGTAATTTCCACTAGGTGTATTGGCTTGATCACTTGTTCCATCACCATCTAAATCTAACTCAGTAGGCGTTACAAGATTAAAAAATTCATCTCTTCTTAGTGTTCGATCTTGATAAGACATGAACACCGAAGCCCCAAAAGTACCGGCATCACCCAAATCCCAGTTGGTACCAGCAGCACCAGAAAAAACCGGCGCCCAGTTCTCTGCTTTATCCGCATATTCGCCGTCAAGCGTAAAGGCAATTAAGGGCTCAGAAAGCTCTAACGGCCCTAACCGTTGTCATATTAATGGTGCCGCCCAGAGCGCCCTCTATCATTTCTGGCGTGGGAGACTTCACAACTTCAACGGTTTTTAGAAAGCTTGAAGGGAAATCAGCTAAACTTATTCCACCACGCCCGCTGCCTGAAGTAGAGCGTCCATTCAACTCTACTCGGTTTTGCGAGATACCTCGTATAGTGACAGATTCACCTACGCCAAATTCACGGCTTATTGAAACGCCAGTAATACGCTGTAGGGCTTCGGCAATATTGTTATCAGGCAGTTTACCAATATCTTCTGCAACGATAGCGTCAACTATACGAGAATCGTATCGCTTAAGACGGGCTGACTCTGCAATACTGCTGGCAATGCCTCGTACTTCAATAACCTCTACATCGCTGGCTTTCTCTGGCTCTTGCGCTTCTTGAGCAACACTCGCTGACGTGAAGCCAACACTTGTGGCAGATAAAATGGCAAGGGTGAGTTTAGATAATTTCTTGTTCATTTCGCTTCTCCGAAAAGCTGGTCCGCTTAATACCTCACAAACCCCGAATTAAAATTTCATGTGAAGTTTTATTTAACTAAACCGGTTTAGTTCTTGTTTTTAAAAAATCCCGCTTTGCAGGATATTTACAATAAAGTTACATTTGAGGTGGGTTTAGTCAACATTATTTTTGTTTTTAGCGCGTTTTATTTTCGTTTCCACGTTAGTTTTCTTTACTAAATGTCTAGTTTTAATATTTATTTGTATTTTTTTGACAGTTATAAAAGCATCAAACTTAATGGATTTATCCAAAAGTCTAACAATATTAATTATTTGTTCATAAATCTTTTTCATTTTTAAGTATATGAATTTTATGTATATTCGTCTTTCACCTGCCGTTTTTTTATGTTTTTTTAGTGTTGCCTATGTGTTGTCATTTTGTTGACATGGCATTTCGCTGTGTTAATTTGAATCTATACTAAAACGGTTTATCAAGTAGGTTTTCAATGATAAATAAGGAGTCAATGTGAATTCTTTATCGGGTAAGAAAGCATTAGTTACTGGCGGCGCTAGCGGAATTGGTGGGGCCATTTCTTCTGAGTTAGCAGCCCAGGGGGCAACAGTAATTGTGCATTACTATCGTTCCGAAGACGCGGTAAAAGAGTTGCAAAAAGAGGTGTTGGATTCGGGAGTTGGAGAAATAATCCCTGTTCAAGCCGATTTAACAAAAGAAGAAACAGTGAATGAGTTTGCTAAAACCATCCTGGGTTTAACGCCTTCTTTAGATATTTTGGTAAATAACACCGGAGATCTCGTAGAGCGCCATACGCTAGATGATATAGACAATGCGTTCTGGGAAAAAGTAATGGCGGTAAATGTCACCTCAACCATGATGGTTAGCCGTGTTCTTTTACCCCTTTTAAAATCTGCAAAAGATGGTGCATCGATAGTGAATTTATCATCTCTGGCGGGAAGAAAAGGGGGGCATGGCGGCTCGCTTGCGTATTCAACGTCCAAAGGAGCGGTACTCACGTTCACTCGTTCATTGGCCTCTGAACTTGCGGGTGATGGTATCCGGGTAAATGCGGTTACACCTGGTCTTATATTGGGAACGCGCTTTCATTCAACCCACACCACCGACGAATCAGCGAATAAAACCATTAGTGAAATACCTTTGAAACGTGCAGGAAATCCGCGAGATGTGGCTCGCGCCGTGGCCTTTTTGGCATCGGAATACAATGGGTTTATTACAGGCGCCACCTTAGACATTAACGGTGGTGTATACATGGCGTAAGCCTGTCTAAGCTTTATGCGTGCCGAATAAATTATAAAAAGAGGTATACAATGTTGCCGATTCTCAAAAAGCTAATGGCATTCGGGCCGGCGTTCTTTGCAATAGGTTACACCATAGGAACTGGTAGCGTTACATCTATGATAGTGGCAGGTAGCACTTACGGAATGTCGCTATTGTGGGTTTTGTTTCTAAGTTGTTTGTTTTCAGGAGCGCTCATATATGCCTATGGTAATTACGCCATAGTCACTGGCGAAACAGCACTTTACGCGTTTAAAAAGCATCTCAAGTTTGGGCGTATTATCGCTATCTTAATTATAGTTGGTGTGACATTTGGTCAATGGAACTCACTAATGGGTATCCTCGGCATATCTTCAAATATCATATTTGAGATGCTTGCGCTTTATTCTCCCTCGCTTAATCAATACAAATACGAGTTGGTATTGGGCATAGCTGTGTCAGTCATCGGCATTATGTACGCCATTATGCTTATCGGAAGGTATTCTCTTTTTGAAAAAATACTGGTGATGTTTGTATCGTGCATGGGGCTTTCTTTCGTATTCTCACTCATTGTGGTGCGCCCGCTTCCTGCCGAGGTCGTTGCTGGGTTTGTTCCTTCAATACCCGATGTGCCGGGCGGAAAGATGATGGTAGCGGCGTTCGTTGGCACGACAATGGCCGCTGCCACGTTTTTATCTCGCCCCTTGTTTATTCAAGGAAAAGGGTGGGGCATGGCTAATCAGGGTCAACAAAAGAAAGATGCAATTGTTGCTGCTATTTTGGTGTTCATCATTAGTGCATCGGTCATGGCGGTTGCCCATGGTGCACTGTTTCACGAAGGGAAAAAGATTACTCATGTATTAGACATGGTAAATGCTCTGGAGCCTATAGCGGGAAAAACGGCACTGACTGTGTTCTTTTTCGGTACCCTAGCGGCAGGGCTTTCCTCTGTATTCCCTTGTTTGTTGATAGCTCCCCTTCTTATTGCAGATTATCGCTCAGGAAAGCTAGATACCAAGTCAACACAGTTCAAAGTGATAACCGGAATTGCGTGCTTGGTGGCGCTTATTATTCCTGTTTTCGGTTTTAACCCGATAAAAGGGCAAATACTTTCTCAGGTATTTAATGTGTTCGTACTGCCCTTAGTGACTTTGGGGATCTTAATCCTGGCTAACAAAAAAGTATTAATGAAAAACCACGCGCCAGGTAAGTTGCTTAATACCCTGTTAGTGATGGCATTTATTTTCGCGGTCGTCATTTCAGCGAATGGTGTAGTAGCGCTTTTTGAGCAAGTATAGGATTTTTGTATGTTGATTCTAGTTGCAGGCGTGTCAGGTACAGGTAAGTCTACTGTCGGTAAAGCACTTGCCGACAATTACTCACTTCCGTTTTTCGACGGCGATGATTTTCACTCTAAAGCGAATATAGACAAAATGCAGCGGGGAAAAGCGCTTAATGACGAAGACCGAATTCCTTGGTTAGAAGCGCTTTCCGATTTACTTAGTGAACATGATAAAGCAGAGGGGGCGGTGCTGGCGTGTTCGGCACTCAAAGAAGCTTACCGCAATATACTAAGCGCGAATAAAACTTTGCCTATTCATTGGATAGTGCTTACTGGCAGTGAAGCTTTGTTGGCTTCAAGGCTTTCTTCTCGTAACGACCACTTTTTCGATCCCAAATTGCTGCGTTCACAGCTAAATACTTTTCAGTTGCCTTACTATGGAAAGCATATAGATGTAGCAATGCCGGTAGATGAAGTAGTTCATAGTGCTATTGAATTTATAAATCGAAATGTTTAACGCCTCAACCATTTAAGGCTGTCAGCGTTGTTAATAACAAGGTTAAAAAATGAATCATATATTGGTAAGTAAACTAAATATTCTGGGTGTGGCGCTGATGCTGTTTTTTAGTAACTCAGTATTTGCCACTCTTGTTTCTAATATTGAAGAGTTTAATCAGACGGTAGAAACGGCAAAGCCCGGCGACACTATTACCCTTGCTAACGGTGAGTGGGCAAACGTTGAACTTGTATTCAAAGGCGAAGGCACTGAAAGGAAACCTATAACCCTAAAGGCACAAACGCCGGGAGAGGTGATAATCACCGGCCAGTCTAACTTAAGTCTTTCAGGCAAATATCTAGTGGTTGATGGGCTGGTATTTACTCGGGGGTATACACCCACAGGTGAGGTAATTGCATTTAAAACCTCGCCTACAGAGTTGGCGAGTTATTCTCGCTTAACGAATGTTGTTATTGACGATTTTAGCCACCCCGAGCGTGAGCTTTCAGATTTATGGCTTGCGATTTATGGCAAACACAATCGTATCGACCATAACTCGTTTATTAATAAGCGTAACCGTGGGGTAACGGTTGCGGTGAGAATGAACTCGAAAGAAAGTCGAGAGAATCACCACGTTATAGAGTACAACTACTTCGGCCCTAGACAGGTTCTAGGTGCTAATGGTGGCGAAACCTTACGTATAGGCACCAGTCACTTTTCTCGCGAATATGCCAATACACTAGTGCAGTACAATTATTTTGATCGCACCAGTGGTGAACATGAAATCATCTCTAACAAATCAAGTGGCAATACCTTTTTAGGCAACGTGTTTTATGAAGCGCAGGGCACATTAACAATGCGTCACGGGCATTACACACGAGTTGAAAATAACTACTTTATTGGAAATAGAAAGCCAAATACGGGGGGAATTCGCATCATTAACGAACACCAAACCGTAAAGAATAATTACTTATATGGACTAACGGGCAGACGCTTTCGCGGTGCGCTTGTGATAATGAACGGTGTTCCCAATTCACCGCCGAATCGATACGACCCGGTGATTGAATCTGTTATGAACAACAATATCGTTATCGATAGCGACTATATTCAATTAGGTGCGGGTGCAGACGAAGAGCGTTCCGCTCCACCGAAAAGCTCTGAGATGCAAAACAACATTATTTTGGGAAAGTACAACGATACACCAATTACGGTATTTGATGATGTATCAGGCATAAACTTTAAAGGTAATGTGTTAACGCAAACGTCTGAAAACCCAATTGGTAAAGGCTTCACAAAAGCGCCTTATAAAGTAACAAAGAACGAATACGGCTTAATGACACCTGAGCAAAGCTTAATTGACGATATCGAATTTGGGGAAATAAAACTGCCCGTTACGAAAGATGAAGTCGGTGCACCTTATTACGATAAGAAAGAAAGTAGAGTTGCATTTGGAAGCGGCAAAGACATTATGGTTAGTCCAGGTATAGACACCCTTGCTAATGCCCTCGAAAATAGCATGCCAGGCGACACGCTTGTGCTGGAAAATGGTGGAGAATATTTGCTAACCCGTTTCGCCAATATCAACCACCCAGTTACAGTGATGGCAAAGCAGGGCGCTAAACCTGTTATCCGTTCTGAGAAGCCAAGCTTTATCGTTATTCGCAATGGTGGAGCTTTGAACCTAAATAATCTTTGGTTTGATGGCGCCGCTTCGCCTGACTACAAAGGCAATAGCATTATCAGAACCAGTCGTTCTTCAATGAATATCAACTATTCGTTACTTGTCGATAATGTAAAAGTGACAGACCTCAACATTAACGGCTACTTCTACTTTTTTAAAGCCTACCCAGGTACATTTGCTGATGAAATAGTTATTGCGAATTCTGACATGAGTAACATCACAGGCGCCATTCTTTCGCTTAATAAAGAGACGGAAGATCTCGGCGTTTACAGTGTTGAGAACCTTACGATAGAAGGCAACACCTTCACCGATGTAAAAGAAGAAGTGGTGACAGTGTACCGTGGGGGCTTTGATGAAAGCACTTTTGGCCCTATGGTAACGGTAAAAGGTAACAGGCTGAAAAACGTTGGAAAAGGTAAAACCCATAGGACTGGCGCTTCTATGTATTTCCACGGCGTGCAAAACCTTCATATCGATGATACGACTATTACCGACAGTGCACCAATTTCGCTTTACTTAACTAACGGTGAACCCATTACCGTCATTGAAAATGTATCACACATAAATACGCCTAAAATTAAGGCTAACAACACAGAATATAACGTTGATAACGTTAGCTACCAAAAAAGCCAATAAAACCAATAAAAGGGCTTTTATCTAAAAAGCCCTTTTATAATCACAACTTGTGAATTGCGGGATACCTGACGTAGTATTGCTGTTCCTAGTTTTCTCAGAGTATCCTTTTCATGTACCAAGATTTTCAAGCAGAGTTGGCGTGGGCCAGCCTGCATATGCCTCGTACTCGTAAGGCTATCGCATCACTTCCTGATCTGTCTAATATTAGGCTTGCCTGCAACATGCATTTAGATTTGAAAATGGCGCCTTTAGTAGAGGGGCTGCTTTCACGTGGCTGTAATATCTTTTTGACCACATGCAACCCTACTACAGTACAAGATGATGTGGTGTCCTACCTTGTGGATAAAGGTGCAACAGCCCATGCGTGGCGCGATATGAGCGACGCTGACTGGTCTGAATCATTTGATAAAGCGTTGGCTTGGCAACCCACCCATTTATGCGAAATGGGTGCGGATCTCACCACTCGACTACATGAAAATATAAAAGTAAATAAGCCAGTACCAAACATAGTATCGGGCTTGGAAGCAACGGGCTCTGGCATCAACCGGCTAAACGGTATGGCGCCAAACTACCCCATTTTTAACTGGGATGATTTGCCAGTAAAAGAAGGGCTTCACAATAGGCATATGGTGGGCTTAAGCGCTTGGCAAACCTTCTTCCAAACTACCCATCTAACCCTGCACGAAAAAGTAGTGGTTGTTATTGGTTATGGCTTGGTGGGGCAGGGCGTTGCTGCGTCGGCGAAAGCTTACGGGGCGCAGGTCCAAGTAGCAGAACTGGACCCAGCAAGAGCGCTCCAGGCGAAATACGACGGTTGGCCAGTGGTTGATTTAAATGAGGCTGCTAGCCAAGCCGATGTTATTGCCACTGCTACTGGCGCCTATGGCGTAGTCAGTTCAACTCATTTAGACAGTATGAAAGACGGGGCGTTTATTTTGAATGTGGGTCACGTAGCACAAGAGATTGATGTGCCATACCTAAAAAATAACGCTACCCACAGTGAGCCAATGCCTTATGTAAATGCCTATAAACTGGGCGATAAAACACTGTATCTACTCGCTGATGGCTCTATGTTTAACTTAACCGCGGGCTATGGCGACAGCATCAATGCGTTTGACGTAACCTTAGCCGTTATGGCTGCAGGCATTGGCTTTATTGTGAATGAAGGTGCGACAAGTGAGAAAGGTTTGTACTTACTTCCAGAAGCCGCGTGGAAAAGTGTTCTGTAAAAGTATAGCGGATAATAAGCAAGTGTTTATCTTCATGTACACTGTATAAAAGGTCTAGCCACCTTGGCTAATCTCGACATTCCTATTGAATGTTGTACAGTGAGCCCGTTTTAATAAATCTATAGTTAAGGCGGGCTAATGAGCACTCCGATAGAAACACAGCTAGGCGAAAAAATAGGTACGGGAATAGGTACAAAAACACCACAGCAGGCACTAGATAGCCTTAGCGACATGGCAGGCGATCTAAGTCCCATTTCACTTTCAGAACATAAAGCTCGCATCGCCAAAGCCCAGCGTTACATGCAACAGCATGATATTGGCGCGTTATATCTAAACGCGGGTGCTAATTTAGCGTATTTCACAGGCATGCAGTGGTACGCCAGCGAACGTTTAGTCGGTGCGCTTTTGCCTGCAAAAGGTGACATTGTATATCTTGCCCCTACGTTTGAAATCGACTCGTTAAACGAGCTTAAATTAGTAGAAGGCGAGATTATCGGTTGGCAAGAACATGAAAGCCCATACGCGCTTGCCATCTCTATGTTGAGCGAGCTGGATACAGCGGGTAGCAGCAAGCTGGGTGTTGATGAGTCTACGCAGTTTTTTATTGTAGATGGTTTTAATAAACTGCTGGAACAACCATGGCAAATCATCAATGGTGCTGAGGTAACTGCGCACTGTCGCATGTATAAATCTAACAATGAACTAGCGCTCATTCAGCGTGCTATGGATATGACTCTTACTGTGCACAAAGCCACTGCCAGTATGCTTTATGAGGGCATAACTACGACAGAAGTTGAAGCATTTATTAACGAGGCGCATAAAAAAGTAGGCGCCAGCGGTAACTATTTTTGCATTGTGCTTTTCGGAAAAGCGACCTCGTTTCCCCACGGCGTTAAAGACCCACAAGTATTAAAGAAAAACGACTTAGTATTGATTGACACTGGTTGTAAGGTACACGGTTACCTCTCTGATATCACGAGAACCTATTGTTTTGGTGAGCCAACCGATAAACAACGCGCAATGTGGGAAAGCGAAAAACGTGCGCAGCTTGCTGCATTTAACGCTGCAGAAGTCGGTGTACCCTGTGGCGATGTGGATAAAGCTGCCCGAGATAGCTTAGCGAAAGATGGCTTAGGGCCTGACTATAATTTGCCAGGCTTACCTCATCGAACGGGGCATGGTATTGGTATGGATATTCACGAATGGCCGTATTTGGTCAAAGACAATCCCCATCCATTGGCATCTGGCATGTGTTTCAGTAACGAGCCTATGATAGTGGTGCCGAACGAGTTTGGCATACGTTTAGAAGATCATTTTTATATGACCGAAGATGGCCCTGTCTGGTTTACTGAGCCCAGTGAATCTATCGATTCACTGTAACTAGACTGAATTGAAGCTGCTCTTTGTTACGAAGAGCAGCTGTAGTGCGCAACACCGCCAGCACTGAAAAATTCAAGTGGGCGCATTTGGTAATACTTATTCTCTACCTCTTCTGTTTGCTCATCATAAGGCGCGGTTAGTACACTCTGTAGTTCGTGAATTTGGGTAAAGTCACCTTTCTCGGCAGCTTTATAAGCAGGCACAATAAGCCACTCGCGCCAAGTGAATTTAGGGTTAGCTTGGCGCATGTTCTCTGCTATAGCAGTTATAGCGTTTGTTTGATCGTCTTGGGCTTCAGCGTCCTTTTCAATACGCTCACGCCAAGTTTTTAGCCATACTTCCCATTCTGTCAACACCTCTGCCTTAGGCGAGTAGTAAAAACTCTTCGTCAAACCTGCCATATCTTCAGGTATCGAAGATAGCTCTCGGAAAAACATATTGTAGTCGGCGCCTGTGCGCAGCATTAATTGCAGAAGCTTGATAAGCAAGTCGTGGTCGTAGCTCGCAAGGCCGAGCTTTGTTGCCCACATGCTTTCCATTGCGCTTTCCATAACGCCAGAAAAACCGTCGTTAATATCGTTAAGCTTAGAGAGCTGTTCACTGTTGCCTTCAAGTAGCGTCATCAGTGAGCGACAGAACATATCAAAGTTTTTCTGTGCAGCAATGGGCTGGTTTAAAAACGAGAAGTGACGACCGCCGCCTGTCCAAGGTTGATATTCTGCTTCAAAAAATTCACAAAAACCGAATGGCCCGTAATCCAGCGTAAAGCCGCCAGCGGCGCAGTTGTCGCTATTAAAATTGCCTTGGCAATAACCTACGCGAACCCAATTAGAAACAAGGCCAGTTAACCTGCTTCTAAATAGCTCAGCCAGAGCTACCACTTGCTCGTCTAATGGCGCGGTTGTGTCTATTTCACCAGCGTACTCTCGCTCAATAAGGTGTTTAACAATGGCTTCTAGCTCATTTAATGCATTGCTGTGTTCATTACAGCGTGCGCGCCTAGCAAAAAGCTCTATTTGCCCTACGCGCAAAAACGATGGGGCGACGCGGGTGGATATGGCCGTTATATTTTCTACCATCACTTCAGGCTCATAGGAATGAGAGCCTTCGCGATACCAAGGCCTGTCTACCGTGTCTGATTCAGACATAAACAAGCTTAGCGAGCGTGAGGTCGGAATACCAAGCGCGTGCATATGCTCTTGCACCAAAAATTCGCGCACGCTAGAGCGCAATACAGCGCGCCCATCTGCACCTCGGCAATAAGGCGTGCGGCCAGCGCCTTTTAACTGCATTTCCCAACGCTTGCCGTTAAATACCGCTTCAATGATAGAGATTGCGCGGCCGTCACCGTAGCCGTTACCCGTTCTAAACGGGCACTGTTGTGTGTATTCCGTACCATAAATTGAAAGCGCGTAGCCAGTTGCCCAACCGAAAGGTTTCATAGGTGCAGGTACTGCTGACATGTCGCCTGAAAACAGCTGGGTGAAATCTTTAGATGTTGCAAGACTGTCGTCTAAGCCCAATTCGGCAAATAGCGTTTCGCTATGAGCAATGTACGTCGGTGCAGTTAATGGGGTCGGAGTAACCGGCACATAGTGACCTGAGAAGACTTGGCGCGGGTCATGATCATTGCCATCGCTAGTCGACTGCGGGTCTGGAGTAAGGGTATTTAGCAATGAGTAATCAACGTGCTTTGCAAATTCTTCTATCGTCTTGATACGTTCTGTCACTATGCCTGCCTATTTCATTAGAGCGGAAAGTTTCTTCTTTAACGTCGAAGCTTCATCTACCTTAGTATTTTTAAAACACTCGACACCCGATATTTGGTACGGTGATTCAATAATTATCGTTTAGGTCGAAGTGCAAGCTGCCCTTGCTCAACGGTTAGCTGTAGAGGCACGGTTGAAAGTACGTTTACCGCTTTGTTTGCAGGGTCTAAGCGATAAACCGGGTTCGATGCTAAATAACCGTTGATTAGCTGCATGAATTCGCCGCTAACAGGTGCTAAGTTACCTTTAAAGCCGCCTGCATCAATGGTGCTATCAAGTAGAGACAACGAGCGCACAAATATCGCTTTTTCCTCACTGTCGTAATAAGGCGTGCCTTCTAATGAAAGGCTTACTTTTGCAGGGTAATTCAAACCAAATGCACTAACTCGGGCGGTGGCAATAGCGCCTAACTGAACCACGTCTCTACCATCTGGGCCTATAGTTGCCGTCATATCTTCCACATCTAAATACAGAGGAATACCAGCCAGCGATGTTTTCTTTTGTAGGTTATCAATTTGACTATCAAGTACTTGCTCTAACTCGGCATTAGAAACGGTGTAAACCGCTAATTGAGAAAGGGTTGCACAGCCTGCAAGAGTAATAGCGAAGGCCACAGAAAGTAGAAATCTCATAAAAAAGTCTCTTAAGTGATTAGTTATCGAATTACACAGCGTGAGCCACCAATACTTACGCTGTAACGACGGAATGTCTTCATTGTAAGGGCTGAGGCAACGGATGGACAATTAAATAGTGAAAGAGGTAAGAAAAAGGCACGCCGGACAACCAGCAAAAACTTTTGCCATAACGCCTGTAACAAAGCAGTATAAGAAGTTCTTCTTATTAAAAATAAAAACACGACAAGGCACTTTCTATGGTTTCACAGAAACTGGTTTCTAGGAAAATGGTAGCTGCGCTTGCTATTTGCATGAGCGCGCTTTCTAGTTTCTCGCATTCTGCATTCGCACTTGAAGATACGGTTAACCCCGAACTTTTCGATAAAATGGAGTATCGCTTTATTGGGCCTTATCGCGGTGGGCGCTCGGTGGCGGTTACTGGGGTTGAAGGTAATACCAACCTTTATTTTATGGGCACCGCAGGTGGCGGTGTTTGGAAAACCGAAAACGCCGGTTTATCGTGGACAGCCATATCCGATAAAACATTTCAAGTAGGCAGTATTGGCGCTATCGCGGTGGCCCCGTCAGACCCTAACGTCATTTATGTAGGCACTGGTGAAGGTCCTATTCGAGGTGTAACTACTAGTCACGGAAAAGGTGTTTATAAATCTACAGACGGCGGTGAAACCTGGAAGCTGGTGGGTTTAGATAAACGCGGTCAAATTCCTAAAATTCGTATCCATCCCACCAACCCTGATATAGCTTGGGCTGCAGTGCAGGGTAATATTTGGGGGCCAAATGAAGAGCGCGGCATTTTCAAAACGACAGATGGCGGTAAAACATGGCAGCACGTACTAAAAGTTAATGCTGATACGGGCGCGGCAGATTTGGCTATTGACCCAACTAACCCCAGAATTCTCTATGCTAGCATGTGGCATCACGGCAGAACGCCTTGGTTTATTAAGTCAGGCGGTGAGGGTGGTGGCCTTTATAAATCAACAGACGGCGGCGAAAGCTGGGACAAGCTAGAAAAAGGGTTACCTAAGCTTATTGGTAAAGTGGGTGTTGATATTGCTGCGTCTAACCCTAAGCGCCTCTATGCCATTATCGAGGCTGATGAAGGCGGCTTATATCGCAGTGACGATGCGGGTAAGTCGTGGTCGCTAATGAACGACGACAATATTCTTAAAGCCCGCGCGTGGTACTACAATCATATTAAGGTTGACCCTAACGACGAAAATACCCTGTATGTGATGAATGTGCAGCTGCATAAATCCATTGATGGCGGTAAAACCTTCGAAATCAAATCTTTGCCCCACGGTGATACCCACGAAATGTGGATAAACCCGGAAAACAGCTTGAACATGATAAACGCTAACGACGGTGGCGCAACCGTCACCTTCGACGGTGGTGAATCCTGGTCGAGCATTTACAACCAGCCAACGGCGCAGTTTTACCGCGTTATTACTGACAACTTAAACCCTTACTATGTTTATGGCGGGCAGCAAGATAACTCGACCATGGCAACGCCTTCTGAAACCTGGGGTGACGGTATAGGAATTGAAGATCAATTTGCTGTGGGCGGCGGTGAAAGTGCGCATATTGCGTTTAACCCTGACGATCCCACTCTCATTTATGCCACTACTATTAACGGAACATTGACCGAATATAACCGCGATACTGGGCTTACGCGACCTATTATGCCTTACCCTGAATATGTGTTTGGTAGAAACGCGCGTGATCAAAAGTATCGCACCAACTGGAATGCTCCAGTGATAGTGTCAAAGCACGATCCTGACACAGTCTACTACGGCACGCAGATGATCTTAAAAACCACAGATCGCGGTGTTAACTGGCAAGAAATCAGCCCAGACTTGACCCGTAACGAGCCTGAAAAGCAAGGCTTAAACGGCGGGCCGATTACCAATGAACAAGCTGGAGCTGAATACTACAATACGGTTTTCTATATTGCAGAATCAGCGGTTAACAAAGGCGAGCTTTGGGTGGGAGCCGATGACGGTAAGCTTCATATTACCCGTGATGAAGGTAAAAACTGGAAAGATATTACTCCTCATAAAAAAGAAGCGCAGGTAAATGCTATTGAACTTAGCCCTCATGCACAAGGTAGAGCTTACGTTGCGGTAGCAGGTTATAAGCTAAATGACTATACGCCATACATTTACAAAACCGACAACTACGGCAAGCGCTGGAAGCGTATTGACGAAGGGCTACCAAAAGATGCTTTTGTTCGTGTAGTGCGTGAAGATACAGAGCGCGAAGGTATGCTGTTCGCGGGTACTGAAAGCGGCATGTTTATTAGCTTTGACGACGGTGAACACTGGCAAGAGCTAGATTTAAACCTGCCGCCTGTGGCGATTACCGACATGCAGGTAAAAGGTGATGACCTAGTCATTGCAACCCAAGGCCGAGGCTTTTGGATCTTGGATGACATTAGCCCGCTACGTGAAGTGCATGAGTCGCTTGTTGATGAAGCACTGTTTCAGTTTGAACCCATAGATGGTATTCGCTTGCTATCTGGCGGCGGCATGACCGACCAGCCTCAAGCGAAAAACCCGACACGTGGCGCTACATTCCGCTATTACCTGAAAGACGCGTTAGAAGAAGAGCAAACGCTACGCATTGATATATTTAATGCAGACAACGAGCTGGTTCGTACATTGTCATCTGCATCCAGTGCATTTGAGAAGTGTGCGAAAGGTAACGAAGACGTTCGCAGCCCTATCAAATTTAAACACCCCTCAGCAAAAGCGGGTTACAACGAATTTGTATGGGATCTTCGCCGCAAGCCTTTGAACTGCATAGAGAACGTAAAACTGTTTGGTGGTTGGAACGGCGCCCGTGTTATGCCTGGCGACTACAAAGCGAAAATCACAGTAGGTGAACAGGCACAAACCCGCGCGTTTAAAGTGCTTCCAGATCCAAGAGAAGAAGCAGATAAAGCGCAGCTTCAAGTGGTTGAAAAGAGCATTCAGGCTACAGAAACCTTACTGAATGATTTGTTTGCGCACCTGCAAAAAGCCCGTGATGTGCGAGCAAAATTAAACGGTGTGTCTGAAGATAACATAATGCTGGCAAGTGACGTATCAGCTTCAATCGAGCGTATTGTTAGTGCGATCGACGACTGGGAAGCGTTAGTTATTCAGCCTAAACATCAAACCTTTGAAGACGACATCAACTGGCCGAATATGCTCGACAGACAAGTTCGTTTCTTGATGGATAACTTCGACAGAACCGGCGCTCCTGCACAAGCCGGGGCACTAAAACGGTTAGAAGACTTAGAGGCAACGTGGCAGCAATATAAAGTGCAGCTAGAAACCTTGTTTGGCGAAGAAGTCAAACCCTTGAACGAAAAGCTTTCAAAGCAAGGCGCGTTTGATTTAGAGAGTTTGTAGTTGTTCGTTCAATTCGATAGGTGTTTTACTCTACATGCTTGATACGAGGTTAACTATGTTTTGTTTTTATCTCGATTAAGCTATCAATGTTTAACGGCCTTTTCATAGGCCGTTTTCATTTGTACGTTTTCCTCATACTGGACCTTTTTTTTAAAGGTAAAGCCTTGATATCTTTAACTTAAAAAGCATGGTGTCAATTGGTATATTGCACGATTTAAAGGCATTGACGGCTCGCTTTTGTTTGATTCCAGCAAAAGTTCGAAGACCAGTCTAAATTAGATAAGTGTTTAAACCTAAGCCCCCATATATTGTACTTTTTCGATGTTTTTCTAATATACTTGGCCCGGAATGCAGTACACTTAAACTTGCAGCGTAATAAGTAGGAGAAATAATGGCTCAGCAAGGAAATTCTAGACAGGGTATTCAGGTTATTTCACGAGCCGTGAAAGTACTTCGTTCATTGGAAGGAAAGCCTGATGGTATGAGTCTAAGTGCAATAGCCAATGAAGTTGATTTGCCTCGTTCTACAGTTCAGCGGATTGTAGGAGCCCTTGCGGCCGAGGGCTTTTTAATATCAGCGAGTCCTACTTCTCGAGTCCGTTTGGGACCAAGTCTGGTTTCACTGGGCTCTGCAGCTAAAATTGATATTGACCGAGTTATACTGCCCTACATGAAAAAACTGTCTCAAGAAATTGAAGAAACAGTAGATTTATCCGTTCAAGATGGGGCTTCGATGATTTTTATAGACCAAGTCATTGCTGACTCACAAAAGCTACGTGCAGTATCTGCAGTGGGGGATGCATTCCCTATCCATTCTTGTGCAAATGGAAAAGCTATTCTTGCTAGCAAGTCTGATGCGGAAATTAGTTCAATACTTTCTGACAAACCTTTTACTAAGCTTACTCAGTATACGTTATCAGAATTATCGTCACTTAAAAAAGAGATTGAAAGTATACGCAAAAAGAGCGTTGCGTTTGATAGAGAAGAGCATTGTGAAGGTGTATGTGCTATCGGTATCGCTATCGAAGATCCCTATGGTCGAAATATCGCATTATCAATTCCAGTTCCATCGGTAAGGTTTAACCGAAATAAGAAAGCGATTTCAGACAAACTTATTGAATATAAATTTATTATAGAGAAAGCATTGGGAGCTAGCTTACAATAAAAAAATTGCATAAAGACGCAGTGAAATATCAGGTTGATTGTCGCAAAAAGCCGCAGCGTTTATAACACTACGGCTTTTTTCGAAGGCTTATTAAGGTTCTCTGTTAGCGACAATATACGCTGTAAAATAAAGCGCAACGCCGAATAAAATGATTCCTGCCATCCAAAGTTTCGTTATTGTATCAATACTCATTTTCTTTCTCCCCATTTGCTTAGCATTGCGTGAATCACAAGAGATAGAAGTGTGATAGATGCAATGGTTATTAAAGATATTAGAAATAACTCTACCGCTAAATTCATAACGCCCCCTAACGCAATAGTGCCAGATCGTCCTGCTTGCGACTGAAAAGTGCAGGCTTACTTTTTGATACCCAACTATTACCCACGATAGTCACAGTTAGCGCTACAACAGCCACAATATGTGCGTTTTCTAATGCCTGCAGGTTTATTAAATATTTTATCGGAGTAAATGACCAAGCTAGATTAACCGACCAGCTTATCAGTAATACTGATTTAGCTACGCCAACGTGTCTTTTCCAAAATAACCCTGACACAATGATGAAGAAAAACGGGACAAGCCACGCAAATAGCCAAGTTATGGCCAGTATCACATTTGGATGGAAAAAGAATGTCATCAGTGCGGCGATGAAACCTATAGAGATAATAGAATAGCGTATCAACTTTTTCTCTAACTCTGCGGGCATACGCTTCTTAGCGTGTAGACCTACAATGTCTTTTGCGAAGATGGTGGCGGGAGCCAAGGCTGACATAGCAAACGTTGAAAGCAAGGCGCCTAAAAAGCCCGCTTGGAGCAACACTACCAGCCAAGTAGGCAATAAATTTACAATGAGGGCTGCGCCTGCTAGTTTCGGACCCAACTGAGCGAATTCAGGAATAGTTGCAGCAGCAATACCTACCAGAACGGGAAACACACCAAAAAGTCCGTTTATTGGAGCAGCAATCCATAAAGAGCGTTGGATAGTCTTTTCATTCCGGGCAGACATAGCAGCTTGCATCCCTTGCTGATTAACCGATTGCGAGAAAACTACTGAGAAAATCGCAGCAAGCGCAAAACTAACGAGTAAGTCAGGCTTACTAAATATAGATAGTTTAAAGGCCTCACCATTACTCTCGTAGTGTTGAACGACCCCGTCCCAGCCTTCTGGGAGGACATACGCAAGGTATACTCCTGCTGTAATCACGGCAACATACATGACTACAGCATTAACCAAGTTTACCCACATCGTCTGCTTTATGCCTCCCATTGAGACATAAGCAGTGCCGATAGCTGCACCAATGACTGCACTCCATCCTAAAGGCCACCCTGACATGGCTGAAATACCTATACCCAGTGTTTGCGCTTCTAACGTCACTAGCCCGAATACAACCATAGCGGCAACGCAAGCCGTATAAACTCTAAGTTTCTTGTCATATAGCTTACCTATTAATTCGGGTATCGTAGATGTGTTAGTTCTTCTTATCCACCTTCCCGTACCCAAGCAAATAACACAAAGCAAAATGGTATGCGCAAAACAAAACCAAAGTGCAACAGCTCCCAATGAAAAAGACATTTCCATTAATCCATATACATGGGCTGAACCTAGATAAGTGATAGCTATGGTCACTGAAAACATGGCGATACCAGCGTTCCTGTCTCCTAATGCCATGTCAGTGACCGTTTGGTTCTTAGAAGCTTGCCAACTTAGATACTTACCTATGCCCCCGATTACAATAATGTTATAAGCGAGTACCAACATTAATATGGAATTCATGGAGACCTCTTTATTATTCGTAATGTTATTAAACGTAATGACTATTTAGCCTGCAGTACAGCCACCATCTACGTATACAATTTGCCCATTTATAAAATCGGAAGCTGACGACGATAGCATCATCACTAACCCCACCATGTCTTTTGTTTCAGCGACTCTTCCCATAGGTAGGCGGGCCAAAAATGGAGCAATTCTTTCTGGATCTTCACAAATTTCTTGTGTCAACGGAGACTTGATTAGTGTGGGAGCAATTGCATTTATGTTAATTGTAAAGCCTTCTTTAGCGCCTTTTATGGCCCATTCCGTACTCATTTGTTTTGTTAAATTGTCAATGGCTGCTTTAGACGCTGCGTACGCAGTATAGCCGTCGGGGTGGCCACAAAAGCCCCTAACGGAAGAGGTGTTAACAATTTTTCCTTTCCCCTGCTTCATGAAGTATTTCCCAAACTCTTGGCAGGGGATCAAGGTGCCAGTGACGTTCACAGACATAATATGTTCAAATTTTTCTTCAGGCATATCTTCAGCTGGAGCGCGAAACGCCATACCAGCGTTGTTTATTAGAACGTCAATATGACCGTATTTGCGATCCACTTCCTTAACTAAATTAGCGATTGATGTTCTATCAGTAACATCACTACAAAATGCTTCACAAGTACCTGGGGTGTCAGATAGAGAAGCGCAAACTTCATCTAACGTAGTATTATTACGCGCTGTTATTATTACGTGAGCGCCATGTAAACAGAATGTTCTTGCATAAGCTGCTCCTAATGTACCATTGCCGCCAGTTATTACGACTACTTTGTTTTTCATATTAAAGAGGTTGAGAGCGAATTCATCGCTCCAGGAATGGGTCATAGCCATTGTAGATCCTTAAAAATAAGTGAGAGGGAAGTAACAATTAAGACGTTGAAAACGTTACAAGTACCGTCGTAACTCGATTTGTGTCATTTCGTAACTTCCTACCTTCATTGGGTAAGATGGCTACAGAATCACCTTGTTTTAGTACTGTGACTTTATTTTTCTCGTCTATGATGGAAAGTTCGCCATCAATCACGTAGTAGGACTTTTCAAACTCAGCGCCAAAAGTACCTGATTGATACTGCATATTGGCACCGCCATTAGGAAGAAAGTAACTCAAACCCTGCCAAAATTTAGTAAGACCAGTTTCTTCTTTACCCTGTATTTTAAGAGCAACCATGTCGAAATGTGCGGGAGGGTTATAAGGTTTAATGTCTGACAGTTTTACGGTTTTCATTACAGCTCCTTAGAAGTTAACGTTATCTTTGCCTTTCAACCCTAGTATTTCGCGGGTCTCGTCCGGCGTAGCAATGTCTAAAGAAAACTCTGAAAGAACGCGTTTAATTTTTTCTACTTGCTGAGCATTACTGGTTGCCATTTCTCCTTTATTAATAAACAAGCTATCTTCAAGTCCTACACGAACGTTTCCGCCCATTAATGCGCTTTGGGTAGAAAAAGGCATTTGATTTTTCCCAGCGGCCAATACTGACCACTGATAATCGTCACCAAATAGGCGGTCGGCAGTACTCTTCATATACATCAGGTTTTCTTCATCTGCTCCAATGCCACCCAAGATTCCGAAAATGGTTTGGATGAAGAAAGGGGGTTTGATAAGTCCTCTATCTGCAAAATGAGCAAGGTTATAGAGGTGCCCAACGTCATAACACTCATGCTCAAATTTAGTATCAAACTCAGACATAATGGTCATTATTTTCTCTATGTCTCTAAATGTATTTCTAAAAATAAAGTCATCACTGTTTCGAACGTATTCTTCTTCCCAACTATGCTTCCATTGTTTATATCGGGATGCCAAAGGGAACATAGCGAAATTAATACTCCCCATATTCAATGAACACATTTCTGGTTGTACTTTCATGGCACAGGCTAGACGTTCTTCAACCGACATTGTTGGGCTACCGCCTGTAGTTAGGTTTATGACCGCATCGGTTCTCTCCTTGATTGCGGGTAAAAATTTCATAAACACTTCGGGGTCGCCTGTTGGCTGACCAGTTTCGGGATCTCTTGCGTGCAAATGTATAATTGATGCGCCAGCTTGCGCCGCTTTTACTGACTCATCAGCGATTTCTTCAGGCGTAATGGGCAACGCGTCAGACATTGTAGGCGTGTGCATCGCGCCAGTTACGGCGCAAGTTATGATAACTTTACGGTTCTTTTTCATTTTCCACTCTCACTTTCTGTCACTTTTAATAAGTAATTGTTAAGGTCTTCCCTAACGCGCTTAACGCTTTCCTCATTCCACGATAAAAAACCATTTCCAGTCTTTGCCCCTAGCGAATTACTGTTGACTTTTTGAACCAAAATTGAAGAAGGGTGCGAGTCTTTGTTCAGGCTTTCCAAAATTACATTGTGTATATCTAAGGTTAGATCTAGGCCGATTAGGTCCGCATTTTCTATAGGGCCAAGCTGAGGAAGGCGAAGCCCGAAACTATTTTTAACTACTATGTCAATGTCTTCGGCTGAGCAGACGCCATCATTGATTAATGCAATAGCTTCTCGCCACAAAGCATGTTGCATGCGGTTTCCAACAAAACCAGGAACATCTTTTTTAACATGTACAGGCTTCTTCCCAACAAAATGGAGTAAGTCAATCATTCTACGGACTGCTTCATCACTACTTTTTTCACTTTCCACGACTTCAACTAAAGGAACTAAGTAAGGTGGATTCCACCAATGCGTGCCGACAACTCTTCCGTCTAACGCAATGTCGTCGAATATCTCTCGAATAGGTATTACTGAAGTGTTGCTACAAACAATAGCGGTCGGTTTGACCAAGCTAGGGAGCTGCTGGAAAAAATCTCGCTTGAGGTTTAGTTTTTCAGGGATGGCTTCAATGATGAAGTCTGCGCTTTCAACCGCTTTAGCTAAATTACCCATCACCTTTATGTGGTTAATGGCTACTTCGCTTTGTCCTACGCTTTCCAAGTTACTGGCAATTTTCGATAAGGCTGCATCACGAGCCTTTTCTATAGGGTCGTATAAACAGACGGAGATACTGTGTGACGCAAATACCTGAGCTATACCGCACCCCATCAAACCGGCACCAATAACTGCGACTTTACTTGTTTCAAACATAGTGAAATCCTGATAAGAGATGAGGGGACATATATTTCATTGCCCCCCATTCATAACTATTCGGCTTCGCCGCTTTCGATTTTAAAACTACCTGAACGGTCGATCATGGCGACCAAGCGAACAATACATCCGTCACCTCCTTTCCATCGCCATGGAAAAGCTGCAATCGTGCATCGCTTACCTGTAACTTTATCGAGCTCCCCACCTACGTTTTCTATCCCGCATATACCATTGCTCAAAAGAGCTCGATGACAAGGCTCCCAATCGGGAAAGTCTTCAATGATTGCACGTCCATTGCTAAACGCTTTGTATTCATCTTCTAGGTGAGGGATGAGAGGACCTGGTCCGTGGGGGCCAATAGCTGTGCCTAAAGGGTGGTCAAGTGCTTGCACATCTATGCCTACCATTTTTACTTTTTTCTTAGCTAGCCATTCACCTGCTTCTTTATACAATCCGGGCCCATAGTGGTAATACTCTGATGAGTCTGCGTAGGTGTGGTGCCACCCTGTATTGATAATGACAATGTCGCCTTCTTGTATCGCCGGGGTCGCGTTTTCTAAATCTTCTGCCGTTATAACTTCCCATTTCTTTTTTGGGATAGAGACCACTACGCCTTTACCAAAAAAGCGTGGTAAAGGCATCTGATCCATAAACGGTGTGCCTTCAACTACATGCGCGGGGGCATCAATATGGGTACCAGAGTGCATAACTGTGGTTATACGCTGAGTTAATACTCCTGACTTCGACATGCCGTGAAGGCGTTCAATCTTTACATCTTCGAAATAAGGCCAACAGGGTTGCCCTAGACCCCACTCGTGACTTAAGTCATAAAACTCTAAGCCCGTATCGTTATTTAAATTTTCTTCTTGAATCATGTTGTCCATATCTTCTTTCGAAATTTTATGAACTCGCTTGATGTCATTTATCTTCATTTTTAATGTCCGCATTGTGATACATTTTAACCGTATAATGAAACTATCAACATAAAAGATAAGTGTCAACAACCTTTTTTTAACATTTGTTCGAGTGAAAATGGTAAGTAATTGTAATTAAATCATGTTCTTAATCGTTAATGGTGATTATTTATAAAGTTCTGTGGAGCAGTGAGAAACAAAAAATTAACAAAATAAATATATTTCGTTGACATGGCGGGCAAAGGAAGAGTAGGTTGATTATTATTCAGTACACATGTATCACATCGTGGTCTTTTGGGCGGTGTGTAAACCATCTGATATGGAGAGTGAAGAGTGAAAAGTATTAGCCATAACCCAATTACCAAGGCAATTTTGTTTTGGTCTGCTGCGGCGATTTCGCACAATGCGGTGTCTCAAAGTAATACAGAAGACGAGTTGAAACAGTCGGGCGATGCGAAACTGGAGGTAATCGAAGTTACTTCTCAAAAGCGCACGCAGACTTTACAAGAAGTGCCTGCAACCATAACGGCATTGCCCTCAGATGCAATTGAGCGATACGGTGTAGATAACTTGTTCGAAATTGCAGACCTAGTTCCGGGAATGGTGTTTTCCAGGGCCCCTGACGACGGGTTAGCTCTAACGCTTCGAGGGCTCGGTACACCAGCGCGTACGCAAAGCTTCGACCAGTCCGTGGCGCTTTTTCAGGATGGAATGTTCGTTGGTAAAGGAAGAATGTACTCCTCAGCATTCTTCGATATTGAACGTATCGAAGTTATCAAAGGAACGCAGAGTACGTTATTAGGAAAAAACACAAGTTTAGGCGCAATAAGTATTGTAAGTAAAAAGCCAACTGATGAGTTTGAGGCTTCGCTTAAAGGAGGGGTAGAGCTTGCTAACGGTGGTTGGAGCATGGAGGGAACGCTTAATCTTCCGGTTACGGATGATTTCAGCATCAGAGTCGCCGCGCGTACTTCAGAGCAAGACGGTTGGGTGGAAAATATCGCCACGGGAAGAGATGTACCAGAAGATAGAGATAAAGGTTTCCGTATTACGGGAGTATATACGCCATCCGATACTTTAACTATAACAGCAGCTTATCAAAATTCTGATAGCGAGCGAATTGGAAACGCTTACCAATATGTCGATAATGGCGGGTATTTCTCTGATGAGGTTATAGCCATTATTGGTGAAGCATCGCTAGATAGTCAGAAAAATGCCTCTTGTGAGCAATGCGAAGGTGGCGAAAGTTACCACGACACATCAGTAGATTCGTTTACCCTGACTATTGAAAAAGAGATCGGCGATTTAATGTTAACGTCAGTCACTTCCAACGCTAACTACGACATCTTATTTTATGATGATTTCGACTTTGGAGACGCGTTCGACGAATTCACTTACGTGACAACAGGAGAGGTTGACTATTACAGCACGTATTTCAAAAGAGAAGAGACATATAAACAATTTTCTCAAGAGTTAAGGTTGGCCTCTGAAGGGCGAGATGATTTCGATTATATGGCTGGCGTTTTTTACTTTAATAGTGACTGGGATTCTTTAGAAGAGCAGTTTTACAATACCCCTAACTTTCCACCTGGTGATATTGCAGGCGAAACTTTTAACGGATCTTTCGGTAACGATTTTAAACAAAACACTGAAACAGTATCCATTTTTGCGCAATCAGATATTTATTTGACAGACGACCTCACGCTAGCAGTGGGTGTACGGTATACAGATGAAAGTAAAGATGTCGAGTTTGATCGTATTCAAGGAGAGTTACAAACCCTATGGAATACAGTAATTAACCCACCATTTGAATCAGAATTAACGTTCTCGGATAATTTTTTAAATGGTAATGCTTCGCTAAGCTATAATCTTGATAGGTATACCACTTTTTATACATCCTATGGTGTAGGTAGTAAAACTGGCGGTTTCGCGGAATCTGCGGAAGTTACCAGTGGCGACCCTTCACTCGATGTATCTGAAGGTGGTGCGCGTGTAAAATCAGAAGAGGCGCATACCTATGAAGCAGGAAGTAAATTAGTTTTACTCGACCAACGTTTAAACCTCAATGTAGCTGCGTTTTATACCAAAATTTATGACTTTCAAGAAACATCTTTTCTTGTTACTGATTCAAGTGCAGGTTTTCTCACGCAAAATGTAGATGTTGATTCCAAAGGGATTGAATTTGATGCGCTTTATCAATTGAACGATGATTGGCGCCTTTCTACAGCCGTTACTTTCGCCGATAGCGTGCACAGTGATGATGGTTCAGACTTAGCTCAAGCACCAAAATGGACAGGAAATATCGGGTACTCTTACATTACCGAACTGGGATACAAAGATTTATTATTGGTTAGCTCTGGAAGTATCCGTTATCGGGACGAGATGGTGAGTCAAATTAACGAAACGTACGCATCAGACAGCCTAACTACCATCGATTTATCAGTCGAATTAGAGCCTTTTGACGGAATGTGGAATTTACGTTTATCGATGCAGAACCTTACTAATGCCCGCTCGGCTGATTTTAGTAGCCCGCCTGCGGCGCCTATCGGGGCAATTTTAGGCGCGCCAACGGGGGACCAGGGTATTACAGCAGAGACACTAAATCAGCAGCGTATGGTACATCTGCAATTTGCCTACCATTGGTTTTAATTATCAAATAATAAATAATCAACACCACCTGCCCTTTTGTGAGGGCAGGTAATTCTTTTTTTAATTCGCAAAACACGCGCAAAAACTGGTCTAAGGTCAAAAGACAATACTGCATTTCCCTCAAACTCATATACAATCCACGCTTTTGAATTTGAATACCTACAGATAGACATATGCCCAATAAAATTACCGTGAATGGTTGTGTATTTAACATCGTAGTAGCTTTTTTCATTGTACTTAATAATGTGAATGCAGATGAATATGACGCGATGGTGCTGGCTCCCTCTACTTTGCCGTTGACGACTAAAGAGAGCAGCCCGAACAATGAAGTAAAAGGCGTAGAAAAAATTACGATCGAAGGAGCGGCGACGGCGAATAATAAGCCGGTAGGGACGTTTAATTCACCTATATCTAATTTAGAGTATGACCCACGTGTCGATTTGCAATCAAGGAACATGGCTGAAGCGCAGGCAGACGTCACTATTCGCGGCGGTATATTCGAAAACACGGGCTTTCGCGTAGGAAGCGCAACGCTTATCGATCCGCAAACGGGTCATTATTTCGCTGAAATTCCCATTGCGCCCGAAATGCTGACGAAACCGAGTATTTTCACGGGCGTCGATAATGCGCTTTACGGCGTAAATAGCTCTGTAGGTACGGTGTCTTACGGCTGGCGTCTCATCCAAACAGCAGGCAGTGTGTCAGTGGGTGTGGGCAATAATAACTTTAATCTGCAGCGTGTACACGGCTCAGTAAAGCACGCATTTGATGATCTACCCGGTTGGTCTGTTGGAGTTGAAGGAGAGTATTCTCGCTCTGAAAGTGATGGCACTATTGCTAATGGCGATCATAATTTCGAACGGGCATCAGGGCGTATTCAGCTGGTAAGTGATGACTCACAAACAGACGTGTTTTATGGTTATCAACAAAAGTTCTTCGGTTGGACTAACTTGTATACGCCTTTTAACGTAAACGAAACGGAAGACATTCAAACCCGCTTGGTTATGCTAAATCACAAACAGCGCTACGGCGAAAAGGGCATGGAAAACACCTTTGAGCTTTCTGCCTACTACAGAGAGAATGACGACCATTACGTGTTCTCACGTGAAAATTCTGAATCGTTTCAGGCGTTTCACGAAACCCAAGTGAAGTCATTTGCGCTTTCTGGTACTCATAATGTATCGCAAGAATTTGGTATCAACTATGCAGCACAGCTTACTGCAGACAATATCACATCAACCACGCTAGAGAACAATTTCACCTCTCGCGACTACTACAAAATAAGCGTAGTACCCGAGTATCGAACTCAGCTGAACAGCAATGAATCGCTTACCGTTCGTTTAGGTGGGGCGTTTGACGATACGAATCGCGACGACGACCGATTGTCTTTTGTGGGTGATATAAACTGGCTTACCCAAACAGGCAACAATGCCTCGCGTACACTCTATCTTTCGTATGCAGAGGCAACGCAGGTGGCTGGCTATACGGCTGTAGGCGGCAGCACCACAAGCGGTCTGTTTAGAAGTAACAATCAGTTACAGCGGGAAGTTAGCAAAAACCTAGAGTTTGGGGCGTCATTTGATAAAACGTCTTTCAAAGTTGATACCGCTGTATTCTATCGCTGGGATAACGAGCTGACAGATTGGACGTATAGCTTCGACGCTACTTCAGCACGCAGTGCAAACCCGGTTGATATCGAAACCCTAGGTGCTGAGGTAATTGCAATTAAGCGCTTTGATAGCGCAGATGTGGTGGCAAGCTATACCTATTTAGATAAGTCTGAAGACTATCGAATTGATGAGGTAGACGCGAGCTTTTACGCGCTTAACTATCCTCCGCATCGCGCCACCCTTGGGGTGGTGTGGTTTGCGACCGATACGGTCGAAGTGCGGGTAGACAACGAGTGGCGGAAACAAGAAACCAATGCGCTTAGAAACGGCGGTGACTCTGCGTTTTTCTCACATGTCACTCTCACATATTCACCTGCTCAGGTTGAAGGGTTAAGTCTGGTATTGGCAGTCGATAACTTGTGGGATGAGCGCTTTGAAGAAATTCCTGGTACGCCGGGTCGCGGCGACCAATATTCTGCCACTGTAACCTATTTTTGGTAAGGGAGGCGCAATGACAGTTAACTCTCCTAATACCTTGGACGATTTTGCTGGACGATGGACGCTAACACGCAAAATCATCCAGCGAAATGGCGATGTATTTACCTTTTCTGGCGAGGCTGAATTTAGCTGGCTGGAGGGCAGCGTACAAAAAGAAAAAAGCGGCTTGGCGTATTACGAAAAAGGCGAAGTAACTGCGCCTAACGAAAGCGTAATGCCCGCAGAACGTCGGTATTTCTGGCAGCAGCCTCAAACCGGTTTATTTGAAGTTTTATTTGACGATAAGCGCTATTTTCATACATTTAGTGCGAGTAACCCAAACGCCGAGCACTTATGCGGCGATGACAATTACGTGGGGCGCTATGATTTCTCTGCCTGGCCTGTGTGGCGCTCTACATGGCAAGTCAAAGGCCCGCGTAAAGACTACACTATGGTAAGTGAGTATAGCCCCGCGTAGAGTCAGCTTTGTTTAGGCTTAGATCTGCTTCTGTTTGTTGGCGTATTGATGAGACATCCAAAGCGCAACAGCGATAATGGCACCGCCAAGAAACAGACGTGTAAAATCAGTGTCTTTTTGCCAAAGCAGTAAATTAACCACAAGCCCCGCGGGAATAAGCGCATTATTCATTATAGCTAACGTACCACCAGAGACTTTTAGCGCGCCATGATTCCAAAAGTAATACCCAAGCCCTGAAGCCACGATACCCAACCACAGCAGCACTCCCCATTGCTCGGCATTTTGTGGTAGTTGGTTTGGGTTACCGAATAGGAAAAACGCGGGTAAGGCTACAACTAACGCGCCTAAATAAAACCACGCGAATACGTTGTGATAGGGTACTTGGGCTGTAAAAGTCGAGGTCAGCTTTTTATAGCCTACTTGCCCTAGCGCAAAGGAAAGGTTAGCACCTTGAACAACGGCAAAACCAAACCAGTAGTTATCTGTAACGCCATCAAAGCGAATTATGGCTGCACCTGCGGTGGCAATAAGTGCGCACAATAAATAAAACGGAGTAAACCGCTTAAACAGGGCGTCGTTTAAAATGGCGACATAAAGCGGCGTAAAAATGGTGAAAAGCAGTACTTCAGGCACGGTTAAATACAAAAACGCGTGGTAGAAAAAAATGTACATTAACCCTAACTGCACGGCACCTAAACTCGCCAAGAACGCCTTTTGTTTAAGGTTCAATAATGCCGGCCTAAGGAAAGGAAGGAAAACCAGTGTGGCGAGCACAATGCGGGTCAAAACAGCAAAATAACTGTCTACTGAGCCAGCCAAAAACTCGCCAATAAGCGAAAAGGAAAATGCCCATAGGACAGTCACTGCTATTAAATAAAACACACGCTATGCTTCTTTGTAAGTTCAACCGCGGGCTAAAATAGGCCATCGCCGCTTGCATATCAACAGTCAGTTCACCCTCTATCGAAACTCGCTTGAGAAGTTTCTGTAACAACAGAGGTTTCGCAATCGTTAGGAATAGTACAAGCGCGACTATCCTGAGAAAGAGAACGACCTATCAATATAGGGTACAGCCAAGCGCCAAAGCATGCACCACATATAGGCGCGACAATAGGTACAATAAAGTAAGGAATGTCTTTCGCCCCAGAGAGCGCATGCTCCCATCCTGCAATATAGGAAAATAGCTTTGGACCAAAATCTCGAGCAGGGTTCATGGCAAAACCGGTCAAAGGTCCTAAAGAGGAGCCAATGACAGCGATGACAATACCAATCAGTAGCGGATTCATGGCTCCACGTGATGCACCGTTGTTTTCATCGCCCAGCGCCAGAATTGCGAACATCAACACTGCAGTTATAACGAATTCAACGCCAAAGGCCCCCCAGAATGAAAGGGCTTCGTGAGGAAAAGTAGAGAAAATGCTGGCTGTTGCTAGAGCCTCTACACTTTGGCGTGAAAGGTTGTGAGTCCGTTCATAGTCTATGAAGAGTTGATGATATAACCCGTAGATAAGTGCGGCAGCAGCGAATGCCCCCAGAAATTGAGAAAGAATGAAGGGAGCTACTTTGTGCTTTTCAAAGCCTTGAAAAAGCGCAAGTGCAATGGTTACCGCAGGATTGATATGTGCACCCGAAACTCCAGCAGTACAGTAAATGGCAACAGCTACGCCAAACCCCCAGACAATGCTTATTTCCCATTGACCGAACGAGGCGCCAGTTAATACCAATGCTGCGACTGCACCAACACCAAAGAAAATCAGAATTGCAGTGCCTATGAATTCAGCAATACACTGGCGGAAAAGCGTTGGTTCTGTGAGAGTTAACATAATTATTCCTTTTAATCTTTAACCAGTACAACGCATTGAGCAGAAAAAGAAGCGAAGGAGTTATGTCAGGGAGGATGAAAGCTGAAACCGTTTTATGTTGATGCAATAGTGCATTAGCTGTTCATTTTGACTAACAGACCGTTTAGTTCTTATTCTGACGCAGCTTCCTATGTACATTTAATTGGGACGCATCATAAAACGAACATAAACGAACTACAAATGAGCAAAAACGAATATTCGTCGTTCTTGGTATTGCTATAGCGCTCTTACTCGAAGGTAGTGAACGCTGTAAAGCTTAGTCTAGTGGAATACGGAGAGCTCTGTACTGGGGCTATTATTTTTGGTGTCGTTATCAACTTTTAAATCTCCAGCTTCTTCAACCAGTGCCGTCATGGCATCAATAATATCGAGAAAGCTTGCTAGCTGCTCTGGCGTTAGACCATTAGATAAATTTTCAATTTTAGCAATAAGCTGTTTAGTTGGTAGGCGCATAGTGTCAAAATCTCGTTGTTAATACTTTAATTCCTACCTTGTAAATCAATTATCTTGCCAAGTTTACCGAATTTCTCCATTTCTCATTTTGAACTCTTAGAAATAACTAAAAAATCATATTTATTATGGGATTACATTCTTTTTTTGGACGTATTTAAGAATTCTTCTTGCAAAACTTTTCTAAATAAATAAGATCAAATGCAAATCATTATCATTTGCGTTAAAAGAAAAAATGAAACGAGTTAACCTTGTTCCCTCACTTGTTGTAGCCGCCAGCCTTCCTTTGGCTTTTTCAGCGTTAGCGGAAGATAACCTTGAACGCGTTGTGGTAACAGGTACCAGAACACCTAAATTGCTGGCTTCTTCACCGGTGAAGGTTGACGTAGTTGATAAAAAAGAGATTGCTCGATTAAGCAGAGGGACCTTACGCCAAGTGCTTGAAGTGATGCCCGGTGTTGTTGTTAGGCGCAGTCAAAAAGACGGCTACAATGTTCAGCTAAATGGCTTCAATGGCGACCATGTGTTGGTGTTAATTAACGGCCAGCCTATCATTTCACCCACAGGCTCTTCGGTTGACCTTGACCAAATGAGTGTTGCCAATATTAAGCAAATTGAAATTGTACGAGGCGCAGCTTCTGTGCTTTACGGTAGCTCTGCCATGGGCGGTGTTATCAACATCATTACCGAAAAAGTACAAGGAACGCAGTTTTCAGCAGACTACGAGGCATCTTATTTTACCGATGATGCAGTTGAAGGGGATGAATTCGGGCATACGTCTAGGGTCAATGCTGCGAAAGCAATTAGTGATTGGCAGGTCGGAATTACGGCTCAGAACATTACCAACCCCGGTTTTGATTACGACGGAGAAACTACATCACAAGATGGTGGCGCGATAGATAAATCTTTTGTGCAAATGTCATTATCGACCTTGATAGATAGCGTTAGCGTACAATACAAAGGGCAGTGGTTAGATGAACAAAAAGACAAACCTCAGTCATCAATACCTGGTCAAGCCACCATTATTAGCTACCTTTCTAACGTTACCCAATGGCAACATGATGTTCGCGTTGAGCAGCAATACGATTGGCATATCAACACACGCTATCTTTCACATGATGAAGAAAGTGGTAACAGCAATGGGTTACGTCAAACCGATATTCAGCTTGCGGAACTTGAAGCGCAAAAGATTTATTCCACCAAAGATATTGAATGGGTAGGCGGCTTAGTTTTACACGGTGACACGCTTGATCAGCTAAACCTTGGCACGGGCACGGTTGAAGTCGACGATGTAAGTCGGGAAAGCGCCGAGCTTTATTTACAAGGGAACTGGCAGCAAAACGACACTCAGCTTTTAGCGGGCGCAAGAATTCAAAACGATTCTGATTTTGGTTGGCATACCGCATTTAAAGTAAGCGGAAGTCAGTCATTTAGTGCTGATAATACTTCGTGGCAACTTCGCGCAGGGGCAGGTAGCAGTTATCGTGTGCCCAACCTTAAGGAACGCTATTACATTTTCGACCACAGTAACTTGGGCTACATGGTGCTTGGCAACGACGCACTTACGCCTGAAACAGCGCTAAATGCCAACTTAGGCGCTAACTTTCGATTAACACCCACCAAAAGTGATTGGTTATATCACCTTGATATTAACCTTCATTACACTACAGCTGACGATTTCATTACCACGGCAGTAGACGTGGATGCATCGCAAGATGCGGGGTTAGACATTTCAGTCTATCAAAACCTCGACGAAGCTACCCTTTACGGGGCTGACTTAAGCGCAAACGCGCAAAATGACAATTGGCAGTGGCAACTGAATTATAGTTACTTAGTTGCCGAAGATGGTAGTTCTCAGCGCTTGCCCGAACGCCCTACTCACTTAGTAAAAGCGTCAGTGACCTATCAGTTTAGTCAAACCGACACCAGCTTGCAGATTTACGGAGTACATGAGGGAAACGTGTCGCCTTCAAGTGGCTATACCTCAATTGCCAACGACAGCTTTACCACGCTAAACGCGGTCGTGCAGCATCAATTCACACCTCAATGGCAAGGACGCCTCGGACTTGAAAACCTTACCGATGAACATCGCTCAACCGATTCACTTCTAGCGGGTGCTTTCGACGCTAGACCGATTGCTGCAAGGCGATTGTATGTGGGCGTGAGTTACCAGTATTGAAATAGTCAGTAGACGAATAGCAACGACATAGAAAACGCGTTTGAGATCAAAACAAAGAACACCTAACGGCAGATCCCAAACCAACAACTAAAACCCGCTGGTTAATTCGGCGAATTTTAAAAAAGGAAAACACATGAACAAAACCTATTTGGCTTTATTGCTTGCCATAACTTTCGGACTAACTGCTTGTGGTGGTTCAAGTAGCGATGACACCTCAGTTGAAACGCCTGATGAAGTAACCGATGGTAGTGGGGAGTCAGATGGCGGAAGCAGTGACGGCGCAAACGAAGAAGCGGCTATCTACGGGCCCTACAGTACGGGAACTACATCTGAGCCTGTCGCGGTTTACTTTGACTTAGATACTCAAACGCAGCTTACGCTCACCGACGAAGAAGCAGCGACAGATACCACTTGGGATATTGGTTTTAAACGTACTAGTGTGTTTTTAAATACGCACCAAGAAACAGCCGTTAGCCTTTATTTCACTGGAAATAACAGCGACTTTTACGATGATACGGGCGCGCCAGTATCTGACATGTTCCTTAATGCTAGTGCTGACAGCGAACTAGACGACTACTTAGCTGTTACTCAAAGCGATATACCACAAGTTGACGCGTTCAGCACAGATACAGAAACTCAAGTGATCGGCGATACCTTTTACAACTACGACTTCACCACTCACGTAGTAACGCCAAATGAAGAGACCTATTACATTGTGTCTTCTGACAGTAACTATACAAAATTTCACGTTACCGATATTGTCACTGAAGGGCGAGGTATTGGCGAAATAACCCTTGGCGTTATGCATCAAAGCGTTCTTGACGGGCAAAGCACATTTGCTGAAGAAGTCGCCCTAACCGTTGATGCGGTAGGTTGTAGCGACGCCGTTTACGTTGATTTCGATTTGCAGCAAGTGGTTACACAAGCTGACGGTTGGGACTTATCTATTCCGTGCGCAGACGGCGCTGGGGAATTTACCCTTTCTATTGCTGAGGACGCTACCGTACTTCGCACCGACGCTGAAACTTACGATGGCATTGATACTGAAGCAGCGCAGTTCTATGGCTTTAGCGAAGAGACAGTTAGCGAGTACGCGATGAGTACGAACAACTGGTATTTCTACGACAGCACCAGCCACTTACTTTACTCACAGTTTGGGGTTTATTTAATTCAGGCAGGCGACACGACCTACAAGCTTCAAATTACCAGCTATTACGATGAAGAGGGAACATCAGGTGCCTATAGTTTCCGCGCTGACCCGGTAAGTGGAGAGTAAACCATGTCGCAACACGCTCTTTCACTTTCTTCGATAGCCGCAAAAGCTATTTCTGCGGTGATGGTAGGGTGGAGTTTGTTTGCCGTAGGGGCGTTTAGCGCCCCTTTAGATGAAACGCAAACTGCCTCACCTCGAATTGTTACCGCTGGTGGCAGTATCACCGAAATTGTTTTCGCTTTAGGACGAGGCGATTGGGTAATTGCGACTGACAGTACCAGTATGTACCCAAAAGAAGCGGCAAGTTTAACTAAGCTTGGGTACTTTCGTCAGCTTAGCACTGAAGGAGTATTGGCCCAACAGCCCACAATGCTGCTAGGAGCAGAGGCGACAGGCCCAAGTGTTGCGCTTGAACAAATAGCCCATGCTGGCGTAGAGGTTACTACCTTTAACGTAGATAAAAACTTAAGTGGCCTTAAGCGCCTAGTACTGGATATTGGCGAAAAACTATCGGCAAGTGATAAAGCCATTGCACTTGTTCATGATATTGAAAAGAACGTTAAGCAACAAAAGGCGCGGTACGCCGATAAAACCTTAGCGTTCAATACGCCAATTAAAGCGCTCTTTGTGGTGGCGAATAACGACAGAGGGATAACGGTAGCAGGTAAAAATACTGTGCCTCAAGCGCTTTTCGATACACTGGGTATCGTTAATATAGGTGCATTAGTAGAAGGTTACAAAGTGATGAGCGCTGAGTCTGTGCTGATGCAAAACCCTGATATTGTGATTGCTGCTGGGCACATGCTGCATGGGAAAAGCGCGAAGGATGCACTTTGTACGCACCATGCGTTGGCAGCCACCTTTGCTGGTATTCATTGCCTAGTTGAAGCCATGGATAGCAGTATAAGCCTAGGCCTATCGCCGCGCTTTCATGTAGCGCTTCAGCGTGTCGCAGAGCACGCAGAAAAAGCCATTGAAATTAAACAAACGCAAAATACTGCCAACAGTAGAACGAGTCTATAATGCAGTTATCTTCCGCAGCTAAGCGCAGTGATAACCTAGGCGATAACTTAAGTGATTATTCAAGTGTTCACCCAAGCTATCACCCAAGCGATTATTCATCTAAGCCTATAGTGCTTCAGCTTATTAATGCCCGCGAGCAGCGCAAACGTATTGGCATGGGCATACTGGTCTTATTGCTGTTGGTCTGCGCTTATGTGGGGTTAACCCGCGGCAGCTTACCAATTGATATTGAACAGCAACTTAGTTACTTCATTAGCGGCGGCAATACGGTAAAAAATACGGTAGAAAATACGGCAACAAACACCACCCATTGGTATGTGCTGTCTGAAATAAGGTTACCGAGGGTGATCATGACTATGCTGATTGGAGCACTGCTAGCCGTATCTGGCTGTGCCATGCAGGGGCTAGTGCGCAATCCGCTCGCTGACCCTGGCTTAATTGGTATTGCCGGTGGCGCAGCCGCCGCAGCCGCCCTTAGTATGTCTATTGTACCTCCGCTTCTCCCTGCACTTGAGTCTGTATGGGTAGCTATGTGGGCCTTTGGTGGTGCGCTACTTTCTGTTTGGACGGTGCTTCGGTTTTCAAATGGGCCGCAAGGTGTTTCAGTAGCAGCGCTTATTTTGGCAGGAGTTGCCATTAACGCATTAACCAGCACGGTAATAGGGGCTATCAGTTATGTAGCAAGCGATGATGCTCTTCGCCAAATAAGTTACTGGACTATGGGGAGTTTAGCCGGAGCAAGCTGGCCACTTTGTAGTTTAATCGCCTTAGCGAGCTTTATTGCTATTACAGGGTTAATGAAAAGCCGCAATGCCCTTAATTTACTGGCGCTTGGAGAAACAGAAGCGGCTTACATGGGACTGAATGTTACTCGTTATAAACAAAGAGTTTTATGGCTGGTTGCGTTTTCTGTGGCATTAGCAACGGCGCTGTGCGGCATTATCGGTTTTGTTGGTTTGGTGGTGCCTCATATGTGTAGGGCAATATTTGGCGTAAACCACAAGGTACTAATACCTGCCAGTGCGCTAACAGGGGCGCTATTGCTGATAATTGCCGATACACTAGCACGAACGCTATTTGTACCTATGGAAATACCTATTGGTATTGTTACATCGGCAGTAGGGGCGCCATTTTTCCTCTACTTACTGTGGCAGCAAAGACGCATATTTAGTGGTGGGGTGTAGCTAAAATGAAAATTGAAAGCCTAGCGCAAAGCGAAAATGGCAAACGGTTAAACACGGCGTTGCTTACACTGAAAGATGTTGTGATAGCAAGAGGTGAGAAACGCTTGATTGAGCCTTTGTCGCTGTCTTTCCATACCGGTGAGTTTACCGCTATCGCCGGTGAAAACGGATGTGGTAAATCTACGTTGTTAAGTATGCTTAGTGGTGTAGAAACGCCATCTAGTGGAACGCTAACCCTTGCTGGGCGAGACATCAGTTCGCTAAGCGCAAACCAGTTAGCAAAGCAGCGTGCAGTGATGGCGCAAAGTGCGTCAACGCCATTTGGATTTATCGCCGACGAGCTACTTCATTTAGCGCGGTATCAGCATATTGAATCGCTAGAACACAAGAGTCGTTTGATTAATCTTGTAGCCGAGCAGTTCGACATTACGCACTTACTTGCTCGAAATATTCAAACCTTGTCTGGCGGAGAAAGACAAAGGATATTTCTGGCTAAGGCCGTTCTTCAAATACTGCCAAGCGATCAGAATGAGAGGCTGGAAGGCAAGCTGTTGTTATTAGATGAGCCCACCTCAGCTTTAGATTTACGACATCAAAAACTGGTGATGCAGCAACTAGTAGCGCTGCGAGCAAAAGGGCTGTGTATCGTATGTGTAAGTCACGACCTTAATTTGATTTCGCCTTATTGCGACAGACTAATTTTACTGGGTGAAAAGCAGTGTTTAGCCGACGGCGCTCCAGCAGGGGTTCTTACTACCGATATGCTATCTCGGTGCTATCACACTCAACTAAACCTAATTAAAAACGAACAAAAACAGGTTTTCGTAACCCATTAATTTTTGCGAAAACAGAAAACAGAAAAACAAGAACGGAGTTAACTATGAGCATGCAATCTATTGCATTTCAGGCAAAACAGCTAAGCCGAACACATCATAGCGGTGTATTGGGCACGCATTCAACTTCAATGCCCGGCTACCCTTTTGGTTCGGTTGTACCTTATTATTTAACGCCCGCCGGAGATGCAGTTATCTATATTAGCGATATCGCACTTCATACGCGCAATATAAAAGCAAACGACAAGGTAAGCTTAACCATTTTTGATGCCGGTGAAGATGACTCTCAGGCGAACGGTCGCGTGACGATAATGGGGAGCGCTGAACTTGCTAACCAAGAAGAAGTGAAAGGGCAGTATCTTCGTTTATTTCCACAAGCTAAAAAATACGAGCAAACCCATGATTTCAACTTTTACGTTATTCGTATTGAACGAGCACGTTTTATTGGAGGGTTCGGGAAAATCCATTGGGTTGATAAAAACTATTGGCGCGTCGAAGCCCAAGATTGGCATAGCGCACCAGAGGGCATGATTACCCATATGAATGAAGACCATCAAGACGCGATGCAGCTTATCTTGCAGCACAAAGTAGGTGTAAACATTGAAGCGCCGATAATGCACAGCGTGTTTCCAGAAGGTATGCATTGCGGTACAGAAAAACAGACCTGGTTTATCCCTTTTGAGGTGCTATGCGTGTCTTCAACGGATGTAAGGAAAGCCTTAGTGAAACTGACTAATGACGCACGGAATGCGCTTAACGTACCCAAAGCGGTGTCGTAGCTGCTGTAGTTTTGACGATAGCTGGCTGCTCTAAATAATAGCTGGCTATAGTTGCTTCGTTTTCGTCATAGTGCGATGGTAGGTAGACCTTCGATAAAACGCTGAGCCGAGGAGTGTGAAAGATGACGGATATAAAACGTAGACAGTTTGTAACGAGTGCTAGCGCACTGGCTTCTTTTGCTGCATTACCTGCCAGTGCCAGCTCTCCAATTTCTTTACCTTCAGACTCTGCTAAGTCTTCGAGCATGAAAAATAGTATGCTTCCCCCCATACTTCATATGGTTTATTTTTGGCTCAACAATTCCGGCTCTAATGAAGATAGAGCGAAGTTGATAGCTGGCTTAGAGTCCTTAAAAGCTATTCCACAAATTCATTCTCTTCACATTGGCGTACCTGCAAATACTTTAAAGCGCGATGTTATAGATAATTCTTTTGATGTGTCTGAGCTCATGTTTTTTGAAAGTATCGAGGCGCAAAACGAATACCAATCTCATCCAATTCATAAACAGTTTGTTAAGCAGTGCTCGGGTTTATGGAGCAAAGTCGTAGTACGAGATTCTGTTTCGGTATAGGGCTCATTGACGGCTTAATTCAAAGCTGTCGCCTTCGGTGCGGCTTCAACCCAATAAAAAAGCATCACCCTAGGTTTATGCAGGGTGATGCTTTATTCTCAATTATTTGGGAAAGCCTTAAGTCGGCGTTAGAAGCATTTAAATAGTGTTTTCACACAAGCTTTTAAGTGCAGCATTAAAACGTATATTTAACGCCAACCTTAATTCTCCAGGTTGATTGCTCTTCATCGAAAGAATCGTAGTTTCGAGTATCAGTGCCTCCAGACGCTTCTTGGTAAACATATTGGCCTGCGTCGTTTACATCGTAATCAAACAAAATTTGCTGAGGGAAGCTCATTTCGTACACCTTGCCCCAGTCGTCATTGAGCAAGTTCGCAAAATTATCTATGTTTAGGTAAATGCGACCTTTATGGCCTTCAACAAACCCTGGGATCTCTTGAGAAATTGCTAAGTCCATAGTGGTAACCCAAGGCTGCGTGTTTGCGTATTTATCTACATAGCCTCCTGCGTAACCGGCCACGCCAGCTTGTTCTGCAATAGCCATAATTTCGTCGTAGCTTAGACCACTTTCAAAATCCACCGCTGCGTCGTTTGCACCAGATGGAATGTAAGGTAGATAGATATCTGAATCGTCAAAGGCGGTTTGATCGCCTAAGCCGCCGTCTTGGTATGAACCCAGTACCCACGAGAATGGTTGACCTGAGCGGCGCTCAAAGAATAAATTAATGTTAGTGTTATACCCTTCAAAGAATTGATGGGTATAGCCTAAGTTAACCAACAAGCGATGCTTAGTTTCATAGTAAGCGGTGCCTAACAGCGGGTCGTTACGATTTACGGTTACTTCATACTGATAGTTCGATTCGCCTGTAGAGCTTGTACCAGGATTAACTTCAGTAATATCTTGGTGAGTATAAGAAGCATTTAAGCTGAAGCCGTTATCCCATTGCTTAGCCAGTGCAGTGGTAAATAGGATGCTGCGGCCGCCATCATCAGAATTGGTAAGCTGAATGTCATAGTTATCAGCGTATTCAGTTCCATCGTAAACGTTATCCCAAATGATGCGACCGTCAACCGTACTATTGCCGCTGTCTATGCGAGACAAGTCTTCCCAATAGGCCGCATTTTTACGGTCAACATAGGTAAGCTCAGTGGTCCATGCAAAGTTATCGCCCACGTTTGGAATATCGAAGGTGTAGTCTGCCGCTATTTGATAGCGCCAGTCTGAAGGTAGCTCAAAATCAGGATCGATACTGTTCGTACTACCAGCACCTTGTACAAGTGCACTCTGGGCTTCAGTTGGAACTGATGTGAAGTCGACGGAGGCAGCGTCTAAATTTGAAAAGGTGATTGAATCGTTTGTGACGCCGTCAGAAGTATAAGCGTTAGATATCCACACCAATGGCATGCCGCCGTAGAAACGACCCACACCACCGCGAAGCGTGAGATTGTCGTTCAACGTCCAGTTGAAGCTCAGACGAGGTAAGATAATATCAAAACCATCTAGGTTTTCAGTATTGGCAAAGCCGTATGTATTGGCAAAATTATCGTTAAGCTGTGGCGAGTCTTCTACAGTAAGGTACTCGTACCGAAGACCACCAGTAACCATGAAGTCTTCAAACAATTCAAACGTCGCATCACCGTAAAGCGCGTAGACTGTACTCTCTACGTCGTATGCCAAGTCATCTACATTGTTAGTGTAAGCATTTGCGTATTCGAAGAAAGAAATGTCTTGATTAGCTAAACCTTCTACATCGTCGAAGTACCAAGTGCCTAATGAATCACGACCGTACAGGTTGTAATTCCAGGTGTTTTCAATTTCGCCACCAAACTTATATTCAACATCTCCCGCAAGGTATGTAGCGTGAGCCGCAAAGTTCCAAACTTCATTTGCAAGTACGTTTGCGTGTCGGTTTTCATCAACGCCTGCAATAACAGAGTAGCCGCTATCGGTGCCCGTTGCAGTATCTATATTGATTTCGCCCCAATTTGAAGCGGTAACAGAGGCTTGCTCAAATTCTTTGTAAGATACGCTTATCTCAGTTTGAAGATTATCGGTCCAATCTGAGTAAATATGGGTAGTGTAGTAAGTATTCTTTTGGGCGAGTGTCCAAGTATTAGAAGTGAGCAGCACCTGATCAGCGTCATCATTGTAATTTTGTGCAGCGGTATTTTCTTGGTAGCTGTAGGTAAAATCCGCGCGGTGATTATTGTTTATGTTCCAATCTAGCTTAACTAAGAACTTTTCATCTTCATCAGCATCGGGAGCGCCAGCAATAGAGTCCTCGAGTCCGTATGTCTCACTAAGAGCGGTAATCACACTTTCGGCGGCTGTGACTAAATCAGACGGATAAGCTGAAGCATTGAAGCCGGTATCTATTTCCTCTTCCCATTTCTCGTAAGATCCGAAGAAGAAAAGTTTATCTTTAATTAAAGGTCCGCCTAACGTAAACCCATAAGAAGATTCTTCGTTATCAATATCATAATCTGTGTTGTAAAGCTTTGTATCTTCGGCCGTACCTGAGAAAGGGACTTCTTCATAAAATGCAGTGCCATGAAATTCATTTGTACCTGACTTTGTCACCACGTTCACATTGCCGCCACCAAACTTACCGGCGCGGGCAGTAAAAGGAGTAAACTCGACAGATACCTGGCTAATAGCATCTAGTGAAACAGGCGGTCGAGACGTGGGGTAGCCATTTGATTGCAAACCAAAAGTGTCGTTAACACCTACACCATCTACGGTGAAGGTATTGTATTTAGGGTTTGAACCAGCAATGCTCAACTCTTCACCATCAGCGCTTACTACAGCCAGCGGGTTCGAGCGTACAATGTCTTTGATATCACGATTAAATGTAGGCATGTTGGAAATAGCGGACTCTCCGAATACCGAGTTCGAACCATTATTCGCAAAAAAATCTCGACTACCTGTAACCGTCACACGCTCAATACTAGACGCAGACTCTAGTACTGTATCTAGCTCGAAGGTGTCATTTAACTCTAAGTAGACATCTTCGATAATGCGTCCTTGGAATTTATCTGACTCAACAACAATCATATATGGGCCTCCAACGCGCAAACCACGCGCTGAAAACGCGCCATCTTCGTTAACCGTGACTTCTTTTACAGTACCTGAAGGCTGGTGGATAATAGTAATAGCGGTTCCTGCAGCAGGATTACCTAGTGGACCAACAATTGTACCGCGCATTGCGGAAGATTGACCGGTGGCTGCGACCGCTGTAGCGGTAACACCAATAGACAGTGCGACAGCCATCGCAATGCGACTAAGCGAATTTTTTTTAATCATGTGCTTCTCTTTGTTAATGAAAGTTAGGTTTTGTATTTTGTTGTTGATAACAATGCGCTAGGAGCTAATACATATTCAGTGGTGGTTAAGCGTCCCCGTTTCCACAGCCCGCAATTGTTCGTCTTTTATATTTCATTTGTATTTCATTAGTGTAAATTTGAATTTACGTAAGCTAATGATTTGTAAATCTATTTGAGTATTTTTTTGTCAAAATGGTCAAGGGTGTTTACGAAGCTTTACCTTCTTTGCAAAGCTTTACGGAAATCGAGGCTTTGGGTATGTAAACGTGACTTTAGCAGACAGCAGTTATTAAAAAACTAGATAAAAAATCGTACTGTTACTGGCGAAGGTACTTATATTATTAAGCGCAAAATTTAAACGGCCTTTACACTTTTCTTATGGTGAGAGAGGGCTTGATTTACTATGATCTATCTGCAAATTAAACACTTATTATTGATCTTGTAACCCCCTTTCTTATCTAGGTGACCAGTGACCTCTCGAAACGATTTATCAAGGAAAAAGTAATGCGGCACCTTGCTTGTTTATGCATTTTTTCTGCGTTATTAACTTCATTATCTGCATTCGCCCACCATGGAAGTAGCGGACAATTTGATACCAATGCCACGGTGGAGTTTGGCGGTAACATCACTAGAGTTCGGCTTGTTAATCCGCATGCTTACGTTTACTTTGATTCAATTGATGAAACCGGCGAGGTTACGAATAAACGATGCGAATTACAGTCTGGCTCTTTGCTGAAACGAAGAGGCTGGACAAAAGCGCTTTTTAAAACGGGTAGCTTCATTTCTATTAAAGGCTCACCAGACAGAACCGATCCTACTACCTGTTACATGAAAGAAATTACGTTTGAAAATGGCGTTGTTGCATCGCGAAATAGCGAGTTTGATGAAAAAGGGAATGTACTTGTATCAAGTGAAGGTGCTTTAGAAGACGGGTCTTCCAAAGACTATCACACCGAAGAGCATGAAGAAGATACCCATCATGACGAGGATGGCCACCATGACGAGGACGGCTATCATGATGAGGACGGCCATCATGACGAGGATGACAATGTTGACACCACCTCTCCAGAGCAGACCGTAGAATTGAGCTCGCGTGAGCGCCTTCGCGAAGACGGCTCACTAAATATTGCCGGAAACTGGGCTATGGTTCGTGCGGGTGGTGGCCCACCAGGCAGAGGTGGAAGTAGAGCTTTATTAACACCTGCTGGGGAAAAAGCCGTTGAAGGCGCGACGTCAGCTGATAACCCGCGATACCAGTGTAAGCCGACTAACATTATTATGGACTGGTGGTTCGATATGATGGTCAATCATATTGAGCAAACAGATGTACGAATTACGTTGACTTACGGCTTCATGAACTTGAAGCGTACGATTTATCTAGATGGCACTACGATGCCCGCTAATTACCAGCCTAATCGTGCAGGTTTTTCGACAGGTAAATGGGAAGGTGATGAATTAGTTGTGAAAACCACGGGGTTTGATGAAGGTTGGATCATGGCTCCACTGGGAAGTAATCCAGGCGGCCCACCGCCCGGGCAAGAAGGAGAGAGACAAAAGCGACCACCTCGCCCAGACGGTGAACAAGGTATGCCTAAAGCAAGGACAAGAGGGCCAGAGGGAAGACCAGGCCCACCTTCTCCAGCTAAAAACAGTAAACAAATGACGATTGTAGAGCGCTTTACGTTAAGTGAAGATGGCACTGTTTTGACCCGAAAATATACGATAACAGACCCACTGTATTTAGTGTCACCAATGGAAGGGCAGGACAAAGTAACCTTCACCAACGACAAGTACATTGATTATGAATGTGAAGATCTTACTGCTGAAAGGGGGTCTGACAGTTTAGGTGGGGTAGGTGTAACGCGAGCCATCAACAATGAAATTGAATCAAGTGACACTGCAAAAGGTTTTCTGTATTCGCTGGAAGATTCAAAGATTGGAACAACCATATCTAGTACTCAATGGGGCTATCCCATTGTGTTGTCGCTACACGCCATAGGTATGGCGATTATGGTGGGCGTTTCACTGATGTTGTGTGCTCGCGTTATAGGGTTTGCTTCAACCATACCTCTTTCGTTCTTTGCTCCCTATTGGTCGATAAGCCTGATAGGCTTCGTGGTTAACCTTTTATCTGGAACAGCTTTGTTCTTCGGCAACGCCTCTGAACTTTATTTCAATATGGCTTTTCGAATTAAAATTGTAATGGTCATTTCGGGTCTAACCTTTACTAAGTTGATGGTCGAAAAAGCGATGCACTCACCAAACGAATACGATAAAGGCCATAAAACACTGGCTGTCATTACTCTGCTATGTTGGGTGACTGCTATTATTGCTGGCCGTTTGATTGGCTACACGGGTTAGGGGCGTAAAAATGAATACTTTTCTATCCAAGGTAATCGATACATTACAATCGAGCCCGCTAAACCATTTTGTTATGGATAACGCTGTAGTATTTCCAGTGTTAGAAATGGCGCATTTTTTAGGTTTAAGCCTACTTTTTGGGGCTCTGCTCATAGTAGATTTAAGGCTTGTAGGTGTTGCTAAAAAAATTCCGTTAAACCATGTTGAATCATTTCTTCGCTTTGCCCTTATTGGGTTTGCTATCAATGCGATAACCGGCGTTTTATTTGTAATTGGCGACCCCAGTCGATACTTAGTTAACATCGCATTCGGCCTCAAGATGCTAGTTATTGGGCTTGCCGGAGTTAACACACTTTACTTTGTAAAAAGGGTAAAACCGCAACTACATAATGCTCACGAATCACAAGCAGCGAGCGCAGAAGCAGCGATAGTAGCTTGGTTATCCATAGCACTGTGGGTGTGCGTTATTATATTGGGGCGTTTCATCCCCTATCTAGAAACGCCTTAAACACGACTCATTCGCCGTCCATTTTTTATCGTAGCTTTACAAAGCGGATTAAGCTAAACAGCTACGTACGAGTTTGGCATTTCGAGCGTTGCCCCGCAAACCAGGGTAACGCCCTCTCTATGATAATCCGCGTATCTCAACGCGCTAACCGCCAATTTTACTAAGCACGTGTAAAAACTACGGGAGAAAGCGGTGGCTATGTGAAGCTCAGTAAGAATAACCCTCACTTTACAGGGGGTTGGCAACTTTTACTATTGGCACTTGAGTTGCACACCTAACGGACTCTATTTGAGTCGTCGCTAATATCGCGATGCAACCCTCTTTTTTATTCAACCCTTCGCGTTGGAGCGCTAATAAAATGTCTGATAATTCAATAGGTCCAGGTGTAGTAAAAACACAAGATGGATATCGTTTTTCCGTATGGGCGCCTAATGCACAAAGCGTCTCACTTACCGGAGATTTTAATGATTGGAATCGACCGGGTATCAGTATGCAGAGACAAGATAATGGTGTGTGGTGGTGTGAAACAAGTGATGCTAAATGTGACCATGAATACAAGTATGAAGTGACTAATGCTAAAGGTGATTGCGTTGTAAAAAACGACCCCAGGGCACGACTGATGACCAATAGCGTAGGTAACAGCGTTGTTTATGACGATGCTTTCAGTTGGGAGGTAGAAGACTTCAAACCCGCCCCTATTCATCAACGGATTATCTACGAGCTTCATATCGGCACATTTCACCGCAAAAACGGCGAGCAAGGTACATTCGATACAGCCATAGAGAAGCTTGATTACTTGGCTTCGCTAGGCGTAAACATGATAGAGCTTATGCCTGTAAACGAATTTGCTGGCGATATAAGTTGGGGGTATAACCCAGCATGCCCGTTTGCCGTTGAAGAAGCTTATGGTGGGCCAGATGGCCTAAAACGCTTTATCGATGCAGCGCACAAACAAGGCATGGGCGTCATAATGGATGTGGTGTATAACCATTTTGGCCCTAGTGACTTAGATATTTGGCAATTTGATGGCTGGAGCGAGAACGACAAGGGGGGAATTTATTTCTACAACGATGAGCGTTCCGCTACCCCATGGGGTGACACGCGTCCTGATTATGGCCGTCAAGAAGTACGGGATTATATTACCGACAATGCCTTAATGTGGCTTCAGGAGTTCAAGGCAGATGGCTTGCGAATGGATATGGTGCCTTTCATGCGTACCGTCTCTGGTGCAGACTCGGGAGAAGATGATATCCCAGAAGCTTATGAATTAATTAAGGGAATTAATAGGCGTATTCAACAAGAGTGCCGAGAAAAAATGACAATTGCTGAAGACCTACATCAGCACGATTACATTTCTGACCTCTTGGACGATGGCGGTTGTGGTTACACGGCGCAATGGGACGCTGCATTTGTACACCCAGTGCGTGAAGTGCTTACTCAATCTAATGATGAAAACGTCAATCTTGGTGTTCTCGTTAACGCTTTGACCAAAGAGTACAGCGGCAGCCCCTTTGCTAGAGTGGTTTATACCGAATCTCACGATGAAGTGGCTAATGGAAAGGCTCGCTTAGTTGAAGAAATTGCGCCTAGAAATGTAGATGGCGATTACTTTGCACGTCAAAAGGGGATTTTAGCCGCGACGCTGGTACTTACAAGCGCTGGCATCCCTATGTTGTTTCAAGGGCAAGAATTTAAAGAGTCTGGTTGGTTTGACGACGTAAAAGACCTAGATTGGTCACGAAGCGATAGTTTTGATGAATACCTAGAGGCGGTGACGGCGTTGATCCAATTACGCAAAGGCGAGGACAAGGCAACCTCTGGGCTAACAGGCGCCAATACAGAGGTTGTCCATCAAGACGATAAAAACAAAGTCTTAGGCTATCGCCGATTCAACGGCATCGAAAATGAATCGGTGTGGGTATACCTTCATTTAGGTGTCGAAGACATAGATGATTATCAGGTATCAGGGTTGCCAGCTGACCCCCATTGTTTATTTGCATGGTCAGACGGATTGCTCACGCAGGAAATTCATCTGGACGGTGGAAGAATAAAGCTTCCTTCTTTTGGTATTCTAATTCTTACCGAGCGGAGTAATTTAGATTAATTCTTACAACAGGCAAATAGTCACCATTGCACAAGGGATACGGGCTTTCGCTTAGCGAGCACGTGAAGGCAATAACAAAAGGCCTATGGGTTATATACGATGAAGTATAAAGTGAGCCTTTAGGCCTTATTGTTGCTATCACTCGCTAAAGAAAGTTATACATTAACGATTTCGTTATTTCACTAGCGGCCGATATATCATTTAGATTCAAGGAGCCTTATCCAGTGGTTAAAAACATTTAGGTTTTCCAGAATAATCTTAACGCACATCAATATGGGGACCGCTAGTAAAACGCCCACTACGCCCCATAACCAGCCTGTAATGGCTATCCAAATTATAATAATCAGCGGGTTAAGCTGCATACTGCGCCCCAATACGGCTGGGGTAATCAACTGAGACTCAATAATATTCAAAACCAAAAAGACACCGGCTGGCAGAAATGCGCTGCTGGTAAGTCCAAACTGAACAACCCCTACCACTAGCAACACTATGCTACTTGCAATACCACCCAGGTAGGGAACAAAGTTCATCAAGGCAACGAGTGCTCCCCACAGAAGCGCATCTTCAATATTTAAATAGTAGAACGCACCCGCTGTAGCCAGTCCTAAACATGTGTTTATGATACTGATTGTAACTATGTAGGCTGAAAGCTCTCGTTGAATTTGATCGACTAATACCAATGCTCGCCTTTTATCTGTAACAACTGGAAAATCTCTGATGAAAACGTGAAACAGATTAGGACCAAAAACCAATAAGAAAAAGATCAACACAACGCATGCCATGACTTGTGCCAATAAGAATGGTGCGTTGCTAAACAAGGTTATCCCCATATCAATACCGCTCTGCTTGAGCTTGTCGGTTACCGAGTTTGAGGTATCTGGCTGACCAACGGGCAGCGTTGGGGAATCATCGTTGCCAAACCAGTCAAAAATAGATGGCTCCTTTTCCACAGCGTCAGTTGCTGGCGGGGTAGTATAGGCATCAATACTACTGCTAATTTCTTCTATTTCTTCATTAATTTCGGCGGCTATTTTGGGTAAAGAGTGCATCCAACGCTCGGCGGGTTCAGCAAGCTCTACAGTGAGCAAAGTGAAAGGGGTTATTAGTAGAACAATTAATGCCCCTGCCGAAATAGCCCGCGGTACAAATACTTTTCTTGCGATGGCCACAAGTGGGCTCAACAATAAGGCTATAAAGGCTGAAAAGAACAACGGGATGAGTAACGATTTTGCCAAATACATAGTGTAGATAAAGGCGAATATTACTAGGGTATTCAGCAGCTTAGTTTGCTTGGCTATTTTAGGGTATGCGCCAGTTAAATTCTTTTTTTGTTTTTCAATAGTAGAGCCAGCGTTATCCATGTCTTAGCCTTGGGTGAGAAGCGAAATATGCGCGATTATTCGTAAACGTAATGGATTATGAATACAAATATTACGAGAATTTCATATTTAAAGTTCAGTGCTTAGTATTATGAAACGAAAGAACAAACTTCAACAGATAATGTTTTAAGGAAATAGCGAAGAACTAATTACCTTTTAAATATCCATAGTCGCAATCCTTAGCTTTCTTATCCCTCTCGGTAATTTTTGTGTGATCTGTATAGACAAGTAAAGCACTATTAAAAGCATACATGGATTATTGTCTTATGGAGAGGGCTAATGCCTCGTATTACTCGTCGTCATTTTCTTCAAATAGCGGGTTCGGGTTTACTCGCTGCCCACAGCCCTTTTTTACTCGCTCAGCCTGCTAAAAAGAAACTAGGCGTAGCTTTGCTTGGTTTGGGCAACTACAGCACCAATTTATTAGCACCTGCACTACAGCACACCGAACATTGCGAGTTGCGAGGCATCATCACGGGTAGCGAGGAAAAAATTCCTAAGTGGCAAAGAAAGTACGGCATTAAAGACGCCAACGTATATACATACGGCTCTATGGCTGAAATAGCCAATAACGACGATATCGACGTTATCTATGTCGTAACCCCTACGGGTACGCACAAAGACTTTGCTGTGCAAGCTGCAAATACCGGAAAGCATGTGTGGTGCGAAAAACCCATGGCTATGGATAGCGATGAGTGCCAGGCTATCATTGATGCCTGTAATAGAAATAATGTCACGTTATCTATTGGATATCGCATGCAGCACGAACCCAACACACGCACTTTTCGTCAATACCTTGAGACTAAACCCTATGGAGATATAACTGCGGTATCGAGCTTTGCGGGTTATGCCGGGCAGGGTAGGGCGGCAGACAACTGGCGAATGCAAAAGCATATGGGAGGCGGAGCCCTTTATGACATGGGCGTTTATGCAATAAACAGCGCGCGCTTTCTAACGGGGCGAGAGCCTTTGTCTGTAACTGGTAGCCATCCTCCTCAACGTTTCCCAAACAAGTTTACTGAAGTTGATGAAACTACCTTATTCACCATGGACTTTGGCGACGGGCTGGTGGCAGATTGCGGCACTAGCGTAGTAAAAGGGTTTAATCATTTCAAAGCTAATTGTGAAGACGGTTGGTATCAGCTAAAACCAATGCAGAGCTACAACGGTGTAACGGGGACAACGTCCAATGGGCAAACACTGTCACCTATTGACGGTATGCAGCAAACACTTCAAATGGATAATGACGCTTTAGCCATAATAGCTGGGCGACAGCCAATGGTACCCGGTAGTGAAGGGCTTGCTGATATCAAAATCGTGAACGCGATATTTGAAGCAGCAAAAACTGGTCAAACGGTTAGGCTGTAAGGTTTTATCAATAAGCTCAATAGGGGCAAAAGCAAAGCATTAATAATTCGTTGTTCATGTAATGCTAGGTTTGGCGTTCGTTTTGCCTTGAATGTACGAGGTTTCAAGATACGAAGCTTTCCCCTTGAGTCATATAACGTCTAGACAGTCGATTAACGAGTTTAGCTTTTTCGCATTAGTTAATTCGCTAAACCATGGGGATATCTCTGCCCCGCGCATTAAACCTAATATGGCCCCTAAAACAAAACCACGATGTACGTTATCACCGCCCACATTAGTGTTTGCTATAAGCGCTCTTTTCGGATTATCTGCATAGCGGTATGCAAAATATAATACGGCGGGCCAGGCGTCTGAGATATAACATGCCGGCGAATACATACGCCCAACAACTTCAATATCGCTTTTGTTCTTTGCCGTAAGCTTAGCCAAGTTCAGCCCTGCTGACTTACTCGCAATTTCTTCTAAAATATTTTTGGGGGATTCATCTTGGCGCTGAACCAATTTGTAAATCAGCTCAACATAGTAATCGCACAACGATGCTAACGACTCATCGGGATGAGTTAAATACAAGTGCTCACGACATAGGTGTTTGATGTCGTTAAGTGCAGTGTTCTTAGCTGCTTCCACTACCGCTAAAGGTGTTACTGACACAAAAGCCCCTATAGAAGCCGTATCATGGGTAACTGCTCCACATTTTTCTGCTGGAATGCCCTGATCAAGATTCGCGAAAAAACCTCTGTGATAAGACTCGGCATAAGTGTCAGGGTGTTGGGGCTCATCAGCGCGCATAAAGCTAATGTATTGGTTTAAAAACTCAATCGTGTCATAACCTTTAAGGGCGCAGGTCAGTACAATTCGGGCGCAGTGGGCATTAAGCGTATTTTCACCCGCTTTCATTCCATGATGGTAATGAACATTATCTTTACCCCAGTACTGTCTTTTCCCTTTAAGAATGACCTCACCCACTATTTCTTTTTGGCTAGCTGATGCTTTGTTTGCGCGGCCACCTTTCTGTGTAGAGTGTAGCGACATTATTGAAGAAGGGTGAAAAGACGGCGCATCCTCAAACTGCTCTATTCCTAACGGAAACGCTTTGTAGATATCAGCAGGGTTGTAAAACCAGTGCACCGGCATAGCGAGTGCATCGCCAACAAATGCGTTTTTAAGTGCTGCTCTTGCGCGCTGGTTAATTAATGAAGCCATATGTTATCTCGCCTGCCAAATAAGCTATTTAGGTGGTATTACGTGTATTAATTCCTTTTTCACTACGCAAAAACGGCCAGGAATGATCGCTTTTAATGTTCGTCAAACAACGACTTGTTGCGGATATATTTTCGCATGTAGTGGTAGGTTATAGGTCGCAACAACCAACTTTGAAGCGACATAAAAAAGCGCTTATGCGTAGGTGTGTTTTCATATATTTTGTCGTCGTGCAGCCAAAGCATTTTACCCACGTGCCAAAAGTAAAAAGGAAAGGGCGGCATAAAGGTGATTACGTCTAAGTCGCAACAAATACGGTAGGTCCTGTGGTGTAGCGTGTAGTGTTTATACCACGAGCGCGTGCCCACCGCCGGTTGGCCGAAAGTCACCACTCTTTTTACCGACTTAGGGTATCGCCTTTGGAAATAATCGGCCATGAGCACAGCAACCGCTCCGCCTGATGAATGACCGATAAATGAAAAGCGTTTACCTTGGGCACGAAGAGGCTCTAGTACTTTGACGAGTAACTCTCTAAGAGGTAAGGCGTCCTCTGAGGTTTTTGTACTTGAATACATTGGTTGTGCAAGTAGCCTCGCAAAGCCCCAGTGAACAAAAAAGCTTCTGTTCAACTGGCGCAATCTATAGGGTATGAAAAACAAGTTGGCGAACCAATCTTTAAAACCTAACGAACCACGAAAAACGATGATGACTTCTTTTTTGTTTTCAACCCACAATATCCTTACGCTCATTCGGCCGTATTTGTCGACAAGTTGGCGTTCATGAAATGGGTCTAATATTTTTTTGTATTGCGCGTCGGCGTCGGGGTAGGCGAGTTGACAGAGGATGGCATATCGTTCGTATTGATAGCGTTTCAATTTCTTCATGAAAACTCATATCGGAGCAATGTGCATTTTGAATTAATGCTTTTGACGGCACTTTCAGAGAACCTTATACGCTATAGGATATTTATTTCAAAGATATGACGGTGACCAATTTTTTGGGGAAATTAAGGATAAAAAGGCTTTATGTAGTGGGGGAATACCAGTAATCACAAAGCCTAAAATCCGTTTTTGCTTTCTATGCTTATTCTGCAATCTCAGCAGCAACAACAGAAATTTCTACAAGAAGCGCCTCGCGTGCCATATCGGCTGTAACGCAAGCTCGCGCTGGGGCGTAACCCTCTGGGACCCAGTTATCCCATACCTCATTCATCTTCGCAAAATCATCCATGGTTTTAAGATAAATGGTCGCTGAAAGCATATGCTTTCTATCGCTTCCCGCTTGAACAAGTAAGCTATCCACTTTATCAAGCATGGTTTGAGTTTGGTGGGTGATATCTTGCGTAGCATCTGCACATACTTGCCCGCATAAGTAGATAACGCCATTGTGCTTCACAATGCGACTCATGCGCTGCTTGGTTTCTATTCGTTCAATGTTCATGAATTAGAGCCTTTCAGGAAGTGGGAAGAGTTTGTGTTGAGCGACTTTAATTGGTTTGCGGGGTTACTTCAATTGTTAGTGTGTTACGAAAAAAGGCGACGCTGCACTTTTCCAATAAATTAAGGAAGGAAAGTGTAGTTTCATTGAGAGCCACTACTTTTGACAGCTATTTTGCTTTTAACGTTCTAATAATCAAACTGCCGAGTTGCCTCGTATTAAAAGGGTTACCGTTGCCATTTAAAATACTCAGATTGAGCTGCTTTGCCACTTCCCGAAGGATAGGCTTTGCAGGCGTTATGTGTTCAGCTCCTTTGTAGACTTCGATAGTACCGTTTTCAAGCTCTTTAATTGTGTAAGGTGCTTTGTATACTGTATTAACAGTAGATACATCTTTCTTTATTTTATTGGTATTAAGTAGTCTAGAGAGCGATATGATTAACTTTCCACTATTTCCGCTAGATTCACGCATAAACGTTTTTGCTACATCTGTTTCTTCGTTTAGCAATGTTTCTATTTGCATTTCTTCAGTATTAACCTTTAGCACAATCACACGGTCTACGAATTGTAATGTGTTAGGGTTAAACGCTATGTGACCACTGGCGCCCATCATAGCTGTGGTTTTTACTGATACCCTCTCACCAGCTGCGCTAACAACATCATAACCTTGTTGATTTACTTCACTCGCCATTTGTCCATTAGTGATTAAAGCCGCGTACAATTCACCAATTCTTCCTATGAGGTGACGCAACTCTGTAGGTGGAACACCCCATGTGATTTCCCTTTCAAACCACGACATTGCTTCGCCTAGTGACTGAATGATTTGCATTTGTGTCAGGGCCATTTTAACTCCTGTTATGGTCTCTAATTATTTTGTATTTAATTCAATAATGAACGGTTGAAAATTTGGGCAAGACAAAAGCAACTCCTGTAATAAACTAATTGAACGAACAAATTTATTAAGCTGCTCTGTAGACTCATGTAATTCAGAGAAAAATGCATCCATGCGCATCAACACTGCGAAAGGGTGGTAAAGGTTAATTTCGACATTTTTTGAAGCGCTTAGACTATCAATAACTTTCCATTTTTGTTTCAGCATAGCGGTTATTTTCAGTTTAAAAAATTTTGTCCCCTTTTTTCGCTTTTAGCTCTCATATATATGTAAGACAACTGTTAAATAGAGCTAATTTGGGGAAAACTTTTAATGAACAAAATTACTCGCTTTATTGGTGTTTCAGTCTTCGTTCCTTTTTTAGCGTTCGGCGAGATTGAGACAGATTTCAAACCTGTTTATAAATTAAGAAACGACTTACAGTGCTGGCCAACTGAACCTGCTCAAGGGCTCAACTCTGGTAATTGCAATAGCAAATCCTCATTTCAGGTATCACCTCCTTCTGTTTATGTAGAAAGCTATTCCGAATTAGTAGGCGGAAATAGTCATTCACTCATTACTTACTGGGCTTACTACGGTAATCAAAATGGTTGTACTACTTTTGACAGTGGTCACTCAGATGATTGGGAGCCAGTAACGGTGCACACTGTAAATGGCTCTATAAAGCACGTCACTTACTGGCAGCACAATGGTAGATACACCAAACCTGTATCAGAAATCGAAACCGATGGTAGTCACCCAGTGGTTTATGTAGGAAAGTACTCTCACGGTAATTATCACGACCAGCGTAGTAGGGCATCTTTCGACAGTTGGGCATTTGGAACGGGAAACTACTGCTACTATTGGAAAGATCCCAGAGGGCCGGGTCAAACATGGGCTCCGGGAGTTCAAGAACTTTCTGGTATTGGACAAAATAGTGTTTTCCCTGGTTCTACAAACCCAATTAACAGGGATCTTAGACCGCATGAAAGAACGGTGTGCAGAACTGACGGAGGGAGGGTTTTAGCTGGAATAATTGACGGAACAGAAAATACTTGTGACCGAAACCCTTCTTATTTAAAAGGTGAAAACATGTTGCTCAAAGATATGTTTTATCTAGATATCTATTAATTTTCAGTGAGGTGAGTTTTCTCACCTCACTTCATTTAGTATTTGAGGCGTACAGCTAGATTTTAAATGAGGTTACGTGGCTTCTGAAATCTTAGTGTCACACAAAAGGTATATGCTAATTTCACGGAATTTCGGTAAATTAACTAACAATGAAACCAGCGGCAGATTTACATTGGGATGAGTTAGAAAATAACGACGTGAAAAACTTACTTATGTCGCTTAAGGCATTCATCCGAAGTTTAACGGTCGATAAAAGCCAAGCTGAAGATATCTTCCAAGAGACAGTGTTAAGGACGAAGAGAAGCAAGCAACTATCGGAATTAGACTCTCCACTTGCCTATATGATCACGGTATCTAAAACAGTCTTATACGATTTTCAGAAAAAAAGTGTTCCGCAGTACGTCGATATTGAAGAAGTAAGTATTCAATCTGACGATTATTCGCCAAGTAATACTTATCTTAATCAACAGAAACTGGCGCTGGTAGACAATATACTCCTGAACATGTCACCTATCAGAAGAGAAATTTTTCTGCTTCGAAGAGTAGAAGGCTTGCCGCGAGATGACATCGCTAGAAGGTTAGGTGTAAGTGTTGAAGTGGTCAAAAAACACTTAACAAGAGCGATGGTCGAAATCACTGTGAAACTTGAAGAAGCTGGATGGCTAGAGGACAACTAAATATGAAATTCTACCTCTTGGTTTTACTCTGCAGGGTTAACGGCGTAATAAGATGACATCAATAGTTTTAGAGGAAGCAGCAGACTGGTTTGATCGTATTGATGAATTAAGCGAAAAAGAGCAGAGTGATTTCGCGAACTGGCTTGCTATAGAAGAAAACAAGGCTGCTTTTCGCAAGATAGCTACCGCAATGGGGCAGCCCGAGCTCGCTGCACGGTCAATCGCTCTCTCAACAAAAATCACAACGAATATCACGCCACTACCTCAAAATGGTCTAACTGAAAATAAAAATGCAGAGGGTAAGGTGGAACGTAGTCGCATAGCTACTTATTGGTCAATTGCTTCGGCGGCCTGTATTGCATGTGCTGTCGTGTTTTTCACTTCGGGTAATGTCGATTTAACGGCGAACTCTGAGGAACGACTGTCTGCCCTTGCTGATTATGAAACCAGTACTTTTAACGTTATTTCAACTTCTATAACAGAAGAAAAGTCTAACGTACTAGATGATGGTTCAATTGTTTATCAGGGTGGTGATAGTCAAATAAGCGTAGCGTTTAGTGCTGAAAAGAGGGAGGTTAAACTTACCAAAGGTCAGGCATATTTTGACGTGACGCATGCGCCACAAAGACCGTTTATTGTTGATTTAGATGAAGCAACAATTACAGTTGTAGGGACTGCTTTCGACATTGATAGGCTAGAAGGTCAGACTATCGTAAAAGTTTACGACGGTACGGTAAGAATTAGCGCCGACCGCGAAATTCTCTTAAATAGAGGTCAAGAAATAACGCTCGAAAACGGCGTTATTATATCAAGCTCGGTGTTCACGCCACAGCAGCTTCCAAGTTGGAGGATGGGGTGGTTAAGTATTGAAGACACACCTATAAACGAGGTGATAGCAAGATTGAACCGTTATTCGTCAAGCCCCCTCAGATATATCGGCGATCCAGATGTGGTTATCTCAGGGCGGTTTAGTTTACGTGATATTAGTGAGTCTCTAAACTTATTATCTTCAATGCAAGAATTCTCGGTCGAACGAACGAGTTCGGATTACATAGTGAGACAAATAAAGTAGCCACTCACCATGCTTAAACACGTCTCGTGTAGATGTAGAGTAGTATTTGTTTTGTCACTATTGGTCAGTGACATGAGCTCTTTCACTTATGCATCTACCGTTGACCGTGAGAGACTAGAAAGTATAAAGCTGACTTCAACATCACTGAGTCAAAGCTTAGCGCTAATTGCAGAAAAGTTCGGTGTTGGTTATATCGCATCGCCCTCCCTGATTAAAGAAGTAATGTCGCCTGCTATTTCTGGCAGATATACGCTTGAAACCGCGATACTAAAAGTGCTAGATGGAACAGGATTAACTTATAGCATTACGAGTAGTGGGGTTGTCATCCGAAAGCCTGAAAGTAAAATCGACGAAACCGTTATAGAAGAAATAAACGTTAACGGAATTCGGGGCTCTCTAAACCTGTCTAGACAAGAAAAGCGCAACGAGAAACAGGTCGCAGATGTTATCGTCGCTCAGGACATTTCAAGATACCCAGACAGAAATCTTGCAGAATCGATGCAACGAATTCCAGGAATGAGCATAACGAGGGAAGCAGGTGAGGGACGGCAGGTGGTGCTTCGAGGTCTAGACCCCGATTTTACCTTGGTTACGATTAATGGAATGCCTGTACTTTCAAACAATGACTCTCCCATGGATAGCAGGACACAAAGAGATAGAGATCGTTCTTTTGACCTCAACTTGTTTACATCAGAACTTTTTAGCCAAATTAAAGTTTTTAAAAGCTACTCTGCTGAGCAACCAACCGGCGGCGTGGCTGGTATTGCAGCACTAACCACAGCGAAACCTTTCGATTCACCGGGTCTTCAATGGAACGTTTCTCATCAAGTCGATACAAACCAATATGCTGAGGGTCTTTCAAACCGTTCTTCATTTACTTTGTCTTCAACCAATCAGCATTGGGGCATGTTGGTTTCTGCAGCCTACGGACAAAGGTCGTATCAAGAGCAAGGTGCAAATACCTTTAGATGGAGGCGACTTGCTCCCGAAGGAGCAAATGTCTCTGCTTTAGAGCCTGAACTAATCAAAGCTTGGCAGAATCAGGACATTAGGGTTCCCAGAGGTAATCGTTATTCTGTGTGGAGAGGAGACATGGACCGCCTGGGAGTTGGGGCGACTGTAGAGTATCAAACTGAACCAAGTCATTTAGCAATCGACTGGATCTACGGCCGACTTGATAGCCAACGACAAGAGAATCATCTCTACCCACGGGGTTTTCAGTCTACGCCAATTATCGTGGGAAAAACTTTATTAATTGATGCTGAGGTTAACTCAAGGAACGAACTCGTTTACGCGAACTATCGAGATGCTCGAGTTGGCACAGAAAGCCGCCATCAGGATGTATCAACGCAGTTTCAGCAAACCGTGGTAAATTTTGAGCATAGGTTGTCGAGTAATCTTTTATTTGGCGGTGTGCTAGGCGTGCAAAACGCTACTTATAGAATGCCTCAGAGTATTCGAGCTTACATGAGAGGAGAAAGTGATGTTTCTATCGACTACAGAGACGATTATTACTTCCCTAACATAAAATATAGCGCTGAATTGACTCATCCAAATATGTGGCAAATGAACGAACTCGACTCTGAGCAGTTTATTTCTACGTCTGATTTTACTTACGTGAAAGGCCAAGTACAGGTTAATACAAGCCACCGAAGTAGTTGGGAGCTGGGTTTTGACTTCGTGCAGTTTGAAAATACGGCCAAATACACGGATGTTCAAAACATCCTAAAAGAACGCTGGTTATCTACACAAGAGTCAGTACCTCAAAGTGCAGCCTATGTTTTTGATAGTCATCAGCATTTGGATTGGTTAGCGCTTAGACCAGAGCAGGTATTTTCTTTTTACAGCAAACCTTCTTCGGTGGATTCACTATTACTGTCTTATGCTCCAGATAGAGTTATTGACAACCTGATAAAAGAAAAAAGAACGTCTTTCTTTACTCAATACTCTGTCGAAGGACGTGATTGGACATTTGATGCGGGACTACGAGCAGAGCGTGATACGTCTTCTATTTCGGTGTTTCAGTCTAGTCTTAGAAATCGATATGACTTAAGCAATATTGCTTTTCTCCCCTCAATACAATTTAACTACCGAAGAGGTGAGCAAGTAGTGAAAGTCGGAATTAGCAGAACGTTAGGCCACCAAGAATTAGATACATTGACCCAAAATATTCAGCTTATCGAAGACGAAAATGTATTCATTCTTCCCAATGACAGGCTTAAGCCTATAAGTGCTTACAATCTCGATCTAAGCTTCGAAACCTATCCGGGAGAAACCGATAGATATTCGGTTAATGTATTTGGTAAATGGATAAAAAACAGTTTAGCTTCCACGAGTCAACGCTTGCTCTTGAGTGACGTAGCTAGCGATTATCCTGAATTATTCTCCAGTGATTTTGAAAGTGTCTACATAGATGTTGTAACGCCGACGAACCAAGGCACTTATTTTTTATATGGCGTAGAAGGAAGTGCGCAATTAGAGTGGCCCTTGGGTGACTATATGTCGCGCCTTAACGTATTTCACTTTGGGATAGTGGCAAATGCCAGTTATACGTTTGGAAATGTTCAGTACTACAACACTAATACTGGTGACCGCCTGGATAAAAAGACTGCGCCTTATCTTTCTCCGCTATTGGCTAACCTTACCGCCTATCTTGAGGGATATGCTTTGAGCCTTAGGCTCTCAGCCACCTATCGCGATGAGTATATTGCAAGAGTAGATGGAGGAACCTTAGTTGATGAAAATGAGACAGGATTTTTATCAACGTTATACATGGATGCGGTAGTAGCTTATCAAATATCGGACAGTGTAGAGCTAAGGGTTGAAGCAACTAATCTCACTGATGAGCGAGAAATTCAGTACTCCGATTCTTCTTATCGACCATACAATACTACAGTAAGTGGTCGTAATTATTCCCTTGCCATTTCTTATCGTTATTAAAAGCTCGAAGGGCTTATTCTTATAGGCCCTTCGAGCACATCCATTTACATTGAGTAAGTAAGACCTATGTAATAGGTTCTTCCACTTACCGTTGTGTTGTACAAACGGTCATCCGAATCGCTGTATTGCTCTTCGCGTTCATCAGAAAGGTTGATACCTTCTAGTGTCACCTTGAGGTTATCATTTACATTATAAAATGCTGAGAAGTCCCAGTAAGTGGTGCCGTGAAAGCCTGCCTCATCTTGATCGCTGCTCGACGTTTCAACCTGCGTTAAGTAGTCATCACGATAGGCTGCCGAAACGCGCATTCCCCAATTATCAGTCTCGTAATACAGCGTTGCATTGTAGATATTTTCAGACAATCCATAAAAGGGGCGGTAAACCTCCACGCTTTCACCGTCGAGTAAAATGTTGTGTAAAGATTCGCCATCAGAATATGTATAGTTAACAATAGCGCCAAGATTATCGAACGGTGCTGGCAGAAAATCGAAATCACGCTGGAACGCTATTTCCCAGCCTGAAAAGTCGCTTTCTGCTAGATTTTGAGGCTGTGAAAATGTGTACAGTGTATCTGGTGTTTGCGCATTTCCATTTTCGTCTACCATGCCTTCAATTAATGAAAGTGGATATCCTGTATCACCATAGGCTATTGGCGAAACATTAGTCGCGATAAAATTATCAATCTCTTTTTGGAAGTAAGTGATAGAGGCATAACCGACTTCATCAAAGTAGTACTCAACAGCTGCCTCCATATTGATTGTTTCAAAAGGCTGAAGACCAGGATTGCCTGCATTGATACTCAAACCACTTGAACCAAATAATGGGTCAGTATTTACCGTACCTGATACAGATAAGCTTCCCAGTGTAGGTCGCGTTACGTTTTTCCCTGCGCTCGCTCTTAGCACAAGGCTCTCAGTGGCATACCATGCAACATTTAGCGTGGGCAACAGTCCATCATAGTCCCTCTCTACAGTGACGTATTCACTACCATTTACTATGCCACTAGATTGAATATCGGTATCAAAATATCTTATACCAAAACTAGCTCTCAGCTCAGAATCGGGTAATAGCAAGTCATATTCATATGTCGCGTATAGCGCCGTGGTCTCTTCTGTGACTTCATTAGGCGCATCACTATACATAATGTCGCGGTCAACATTGAACTCGTTTAGCACAGCGCCAACGTCAGTACTTAACCAATCTTGTTTCTCGTGAACTGAGTTCACATAAACAAAATTAGGATTAATCACATCGCTTACTTCGCCACTTTGCCACTCACTTCTTAGTGCATTGCCGACTTGTTCTCTGTTGTTGCTGTGTTCAAACTTTTTAAAGGAGCCACCAAATTTCAAAGAAGCGTTATCAGATAGCAAGTAATCTGCATCAAGCTTAGCGATATCAAAGCTATTTTCTACTTCATCCTCCTGAAGGTCTATCTCGTGATAACGGTACTCATTGATATCTGTTGGATCAAATCCGTTGATGTAGGTGTTGTTACCATAAAAGCGGTCTTCTCTGTAGTCTATGGTCATATCCGCGAAAGATTCTAAGTAGACTTTTGCACTATTACTTTCGTATTCACTTTCCATATGCCCGAGTAAGCCTGAAACCGTAAATGCATCCGTTACACGCCACTGTGCGTTCAACACCAACTGTGAAATGTCTGTTGTTGCTTCTTGGTCGCGACTTTCTGAGTGCAGAGCGGTATTTTCCCACGACGAATATATAACTTCGTTGTTTTGGTTATATTCTATTTCAGTCAAGGCAGAGCAAAAATTGCGTGCCCCTTGATAGTCTGCACCTGTGCAGCCAAGTGCGGTAGAACTAGAACCTCTACTTTGTAAATGAAACTCTCCGCGATCGTTATCAAGTGTGCCGTATAGCGCATCAAGACCAAGTGAAAATGCATCAGACGGTCTGTATTGGAGCGCTAATGTAGCGCCAACCCTAGTTTGTTCACTATTAAATTGGGAGTATCTACTACCTCTTGAGAAACGCAGGTTGCCGCTATTTACAGCATCTTGATCTGCTGGTGATAGTGAAGATATGTCTGAGCCTTGGGCGTTGCGAGGTCGCCAACGATAGGTGTTATAACCTTGTTCAGCCGTATCACGCTTACTAAGTGCTAGTGATACAAGAGCACCGAAATCACCCCACGTGTTTGAAACTAAGGCTGCGACTCTCGGGGCTACGTCTTCGGTTAACGAATTATCGCCTGCTTGCGCACTGATTACACTTTTGAAGCCATCATAATCAAATGGCTTTGCGGTGTAGAGTTTCACTGTGCCGCCTATGCCGCCTTCATCCATTTCTGCAGAATAGCTCTTTTGAACGTCAATTTGGTTAAATAGCTCGGATGCAAAAATGTTAAAATCGAAAGAGCGAGATAGGTTAGTTGTACCTCTACTGTCCATTGCAGATGAGGATGTACCCAGTGCTTCCATGCCGTTTAATTGCACTTGAGTAAAATCTGCGTTTAGGCCTCGCAGAGATATCTGCCTACCTTCACCAGCTTCACGAGTTATGGTTACGCCCGGTATTCTCTGAATAGATTCCGCTAAATTGAGGCTCGGGAAGTCAGCGATATCTTCAGCAAGAATTGAATCTTGTGAACCTAGGGCGTCCTTTTTTAAATCTTTAGCCTTTATAAGTGAGCCTCGAAAACCACTTACCACAATCTGCTCTATCATTTCATCTTCTGTCTGCTGTGCTTGCGCAGTAAATTGCGTCATGCAGGTGGCTGATAGGACAGCTGTAGCTAAGAGTGTTTTTTTAAAGTTAGTATGCATGGGTTTACCTTTTATTTGATTAAATTTTGATGTGTAACAGCGTTAAATCTTTTCAAGCAGTTATTCTCGAAAGAAACTGAATAACTGCGATTAGTGGATTGCGGAGACTGGTTATAGAAGTCGCTAGAGATGAACTGAGCCCCACTGGCAAAAGCAGCATCTCTTTGCTCTCGCAAACTTTCTGTCGTAGCCGATAAATCAGCATCTGCGCGGGTTCTCACTAGGAAACCATCTTTGACTAGCATTTGAATTTCTTGCTGATGTTTAACTGGATCATTTCGAATGAATATTGCGGCAGCGTCGGAGTTTTTCGGTGCAGAGATAAACATGCTTCTATTTTTAAGCGTTAAACTCTGTTGGAGATATATCTCTTTTTGAGCTTCATTAGCATCGAATAAAAATAAGAATCTACCGCGAAGTGCATCAATACTTGGCCAGCCATTCTTTGTTATTGCTGCTCTTAAAGTGTGGTAACGACCTCGAACGAGATCTGGCGTAACTAACTTGCTTCCAAATAAACGCGCAATTTCATTGTCTAAGTGTTCATAATCTGAAATAGAAAAAATGGCGGGCGCCGCCTTATTAACAAACGTTGGCTGAGACTCTTTTGCATTTAAAAGAACGGTAATGGGGAAATGGTTAGGGTTCGCTTCTGACCACTCTAAAAGTTGTTTTGCGCAAAGCTGCAGGGTCGAGCAATGCGTCATTACATCGACGTGCGGAATATGTAGAACCTTAAATCCAGGTTCTGCCAAAATTTGACGTTCGCTCTTTGTAAACCAATTGCTATTGGAAAGCGTTTCTATTTCTGGTTTGTCATATTGATGTCCATTCAGATCGTTAACTACATCAATTTCAATTTGACGAATTCCCAAATTTAACTGTTCTTGAAGAGAAGGATGACTATAAGAAATCTTCTTTAAAAGTTCAGGTGACGTTTCTGCTAAGAACTGCTCTGCCTCTGGTGGTAGCGCCTTTTTGTAGCTATTGTGAGAACCAATAATTTGATACTGGTCCAGTGATTTCGCGCAAGATATAGCGCTAAAAACCAGAGTTAAAGAAAGTAAGAAATAACGCATAGATACACATTCAAAGACTATTTTGAAGGGTAGAGGGGAGTTGTTTGAAAAAGGGGACAGTAAATTTTTGCGAAGCTATAAACTTCACAAAAGTGTCATACAAAAACGCGTTTTAACGTGATTTTTCGTGAACCCCTGTCCCCATTAAGTGCTAAGCGTAGTTATTACTATTAGTTACTTGCTGAACAGGGCTGCGTTATGGGTAAAAATGAAAAGAGAACGAAAGAGATACCAGTTTTCAACGTTAGCGCGTTCAATGTAATGTCTAGCGGGTTGCTAGTTATTTGTTATTTTTTTGCACTTATCTCTACTAATGCCTTAGCCCAAAGTGAAATTGCGCAGGTAAAAATAGCCTTCATAGCAGATATCCATCTTCACGCACCTGAAGCCGCAGCAGCAACGCTTCCTAAAAATGCCTTGCCAAAAGACCCTGTAAGCCACGCTCCCATATTACTGAGAAGTATGCGGGCTCAACTGGGTTCTACTCGACTGTTTAATGAAAATATTATGGTGTTTAAAGAAGCGCTTGATGATGTGGTAGAAAGAAATATCAAGTTAGTAGCGCTACCGGGTGATTTTACAGACGACGGTCAGCCAGTAAATATCCTTGCATTAAAGGAAATACTAGACGAATACCGACATAAGTACGGACTACGGTTTTTCGCTATCAACGGAAACCACGACCCAGTCAGGCCTTTCACGCAACCAGGTGGTAAACGCGACTTTATAAATCGTGAAGGTGCAGAAATCAGTGTTATGAGCCCATTACATCAAGAGTGTATGTCTGAGAAAAGTGATTTTTGCTCAGAACTACTTAAAGAGTGGGGGTATAAAGAGATTGCACAATCACTATCTGAACATGGTTTCTTACCTTCGCCTGCAGACAAGTTGTTCGAAACGCCATTTAATACAGTGGATTTAGATGAGCGCCACTGGCAATGGTGCGATACAGAAAAATATTGTGTGGACATGCCCGATATGAGCTATTTGGTAGAGCCAGTGGAAGGCCTTTGGCTCTTGGCGATAGATGCCAATGTTTACAGGCCGAAAGGCAGTTTGAAGGACATGCAGTTTTATGGGTCTAGCAATGCTGGCTACAACGCGCTAGTAAAGTACAAGCCAAAACTGTTGGATTGGATTAAAGATGTTGTTGTGCGCGCTAAAAAGCAGAACAAAAAATTAGTCAGTTATAGCCATTTTCCCATGGCTGAATTCTCAGACCAACAAACACAAAGTATTGCGGAACTACTTGGCGAAAATTCACTGCAAATTTCACGTCAACCAAGTGAAGATACTACAGCTGTGCTAGCGGCAACAGGTTTGAAACTGCATCTTGGCGGTCACATGCATCTTTTTGATGTAAGCCAATCATCAAAGCACGGTTTAATAAATGTTCAGCTGCCATCTTTGGCTGCTTACCAGCCTGGCTATTCAATAGTGACGGTTAATGTAGAAGGAAAATCACTCGTAGAAACAGTCATCGTTCGTGAGGTTAAGAATTTTTCAAAATGGTTTTCGATTTACGAAAAGGAGTGGGGCTTTCTTCATAGAAGTCAGCAAGCCACTTGGGACAACAGTATTTTGTCGTCAGAAAATTATTTGGATTTCACCGACCAGCATTTACAGCAAGTGGTCAACGGTAGATATTTAGATGAGTGGCCTTCAGACATAGTAGAGCAACTCTCGTCAAATACGGTAAAAGAGATCGTTGATCTCTGCCATTGCGCTTCAAGTTTCAAGAGTACAGATTATAGTAGTGAATTTAATGCGACAACGCTTATTATAGACTTCTACAGAGCAAGAAATGCGGGAAGTTTTGCCCGTTTAGCTTTACCCCATAACTTCTATGAAGAACTTTCGTTCTGCTTAAAAAAACAAGCTCTCATAAAAACTTCACACCTTTCAGAAGACATAAACAGACTTGGAAAAGCACTGGCTTTAATAACTAGCACGGTCTTGGCGGCGCGTTTGGACAAAGCTGTTGTTAAACTTTCACTATAAATAATTACCCTTGAGCAACTGACTTGGGAACAAGCAGAATCCCATTATAAAACTAGCATAATGATTAAAATGTTTAGAAAAGCCTGGTCAACTTACAGCGCAATAATACTATCTGTAGCAAGAACTTTTTTGCAGACACAGAAAAACCAACTGGAAAGTTGGTTTAATGTTTGGTACCAGTGGGCGGACTTCGATTGGTCGCCACGCGATGGACCGACACTCTACCGACACGCTCGCGTGTCGATTCGCTGAACTTCAGACACAAAAAAACCGACTCAAGGGTCGGTTTCAGTATCTGCTTCAAAAAGAAGAGATGGTACCAGTGGGCGGACTTGAACCGCCACGCTATCGCTAGCAGCGGATTTTGAATCCGCCATGTCTACCAATTCCATCACACTGGCATTGTGTATAGATATCAACGTGGTGTTGATGCTTGGCATTATAGCGATGCATCGCGCCTATACAACAGTTTTTTGTGCTTTTTATGGTTAAGTGCCGAAAGATTGTCCAAAAGAGGGGGCGAATCTATTTTTCTCATTAGTAACTAGGTTCTTCTACTCAGGTTAGGCTGTTTGTTTTATTGCTATAGCGGTGTCAATTAAAGTTAGCGATTTTTCAGCTCTATTCTTACTTCCTAAAAAAGCCGTCCCTGGCTTTACGGTTGACACTGGTTATGTGCTAACAAATTCCTATCATCTGATATGTGTCATTGGTCTATCAATAAGTCATCAAATGTAGAGTCGTCAGCATCTTGGGTGAACTCTCGTCCATTTATTGGTAATGGTTCGTCCGTTGGCGCTTGATTAAAGGCATCACGGGTATAGCTAGAGAACGATACCTGCTGAGCTTCTATGGTTACGCTAACGGTAGCGGTAACTTCTGGGTTTACGCCGTCAGAAACAGTAAACGTAAAGCTATCGCTTCCTGTTACCTGAGCATTTGGCGTGTAAGTGAAGCTGCCATCTGCATTAACTTCAGCATTCCCTAAGCTACCGTTTTCGCCAAGGCCAAAAGTTAGCGCGTCACCATCTTCATCGGTTGCTGTCAAAGTGCCATCAAACGCAATATCCGCTTGCGTCGTCAGCATTTCATCAACGGCGACGGGCGCTACATTTTCTTTAGGAGCTTGATAGTCGTTGTCGTCGTCACTGTCGAAACAACCTGAAAGTGCTAACACCAATCCTGAAGCAATCCACATACGGTGTTGTTGACGCTTTACTGACGTTTGCTTGTTAGGCGCAGTATTATCACTTTGCTTGTTTAATAACCTAATTTTCGTTGACATGATGGGTCTCCTTATTCAGAGCCAGCAAGTGGTGTTTTTAGGTATGGAAATGACGTATTAATCATACTTGCATCTACAGGCGCGCCATCAGTGAATGGTACATTACCTACACTCGCGTCCTCTGGTGCACAAAGGCCAAGGTCCGTGTCTTCGCCAGCAACCGGGATGGGGTAGCACAAGCGGCCCATCACTACGCGAAGGGCAATATCAACCACGTCATCACCGGGGCGGCGGCCATTCGGGAAGCCCGCTAAGTCATCGCCTGCCACACCGAATGTAGACTGGGATTCGGCAGGTGTCGCCGGAATTCCCGTGTTTAAGCGCAGCATTTCAGACGCTGTAACCGTTGCTTGCTGGTTAACACCTGGGAAGCCAGTAAGGAAGGCTGTGACTAAGTCCATACGCGGGAAGTTAGTTGGCGCAAGTGTCTCAATATCAGTACCCAGTGTAGTATTCACTGCATCTTTAAACAGAATGTTTAGTAGTTCTGGCAAAGAAGGGTGGGTTACATAATCAGCGAATTGACCGTCTGCACTTGGATGAGAGCTAGAAAATTTATCTTTATCCCCGATACCAATAACAAGCTCGTTAACTAGCGGGCTACCTAATCGAGACACTTGTGTCATTGCACCGCCGTTGGTTTCAGGTTTCGCGAAAGTGGCATCTGGGTTAAGAATGCGTGCCTGGGGCAAACTTGCCGTGGTCCAGCTACCAATTACGCCATTGCCTTCTCCGGTAACACATGTCTTTGGTACTTCAATGGATAACGCTGTGACGTTTTTATCAACTAAATCATCATTCATCGCGCTTTGCGTAATGCCGCCAGGGAAGCCTTCGCCATCGCCTGCACCCGGTGCGCTGTCGCCTTCAACAGGTACATAGTTTACTAGGTCAAATGTTTTGCCTAGGTTAACGACGAAGGGGTCTTTTCGCTGGCCAACAAACACTTTAGCCATATCATCGCAGCCAGGGATGCTGAATGAGTAAATGAAGCTTTCAGCATAGCGCGCGTATTCAGTTTCACTGGTAAAAGTTTTATTACCAATGTAATCAAGGGGCTTTTTGAACATGTCGCCCATTGCCGGGGTAAGCGCGGTGCGCGTGCCCGTTTGCATGTCGCCGCTTACCATGGTGAGACTATACATTTCTGAGAAGTTTGCTGCGCTTGAATCATCTGCGCTGATTCCGCCTATATTTTTAAGCGGCACTTTCACCATTTTTTGCTCGCCTTCAGGGCCAATTGGCAAAGCAATGCCTTCGTTATCGGCAGCAAGCATATTGTTAAATTGGAAAACAAAGCTTAAGTCTTCAACCGCGTCGCCATCGCTGTCGATATGAATGGCGTAGTGCGCGTTCGGATCCATCGCAAAATAATTAGGACCGCCGTACGCATCCTGCAGTGGAATGTAGTTTGCGATGAAAGTCACATAGTCTTCACGGCCCTGTTCATAGCTGTTAAAAGCATAAAAGTCGGTGCTATCTAACGCTGGGTGACGAGTAATATTAGGTGCTTCTCGGTGACTTGATGCAATTGCGCCCGCTGTGACGGCGGCGCATGTCAGCGCAACGGCTACAGATAAAGTTTTGCGTTTGAATTGGATCATGTTGGGTCTCTCTGTTTTTATGAGTTCAAAAGACCAAACGACTGAGGTTTCAGCTTGGATGCAAAAATGTTTAAAGAATTGAAATAAAGTTTTTGCTAAGTGTTAAAAATGGGGCGAGATGGAAAACGAATAGTGAAAAAGTGGTAGAAGTAGAAGGAGCGGGAGCGGGAGCATTTAGAGATCACCGAGAAAACTCAGAAAGAGCTAATGAAGAGCTCAGAGATAAGAAAAAGGCCACGAATGGTGGCCTTTTGATAAAAAGTTTAGTTCCTAAAATTACACAGACACAATGGGTGCTATGTAAAGTACTTCGGTCGGTGCACCCGTTACCGAGCCACCAGGCGCTTCTAAGCTCACTGCCAATGCCATGATACTCTGGTCTAGCAATATATCTGGTGTTGCCCTTGTATCTCCATTCGCTTCAGGCATCAGGCCAAGTGAAATTGGCGCTTCGCCGTTAGCGGGTACCATCCAAAGCTCATAGTCTTTGTCGGCCAACGCCACGAAAGCATCGGTAACCTTAACACTCATGGTTGTGTCAGAAACCTCTATTACCCACAAAGGGGCATTGTCCGCATTGTTAACGACGGCGATACGAGAGATGTCTGGTGCAGGCACAGGTTGCATAACGAAAAGCAATACAGCCAATACCATTGCAGCTGCTGTAGATATGAACGATAAGCTTTTCCAGCGTTTCTGCTTCTGATGTTCAAAATCAACAATGTTTCCGCTATATGGCGTAGTATCGGCGACATTATTCGCAAACGCTGTGTCGTTTGCCGCTTTATGGCCCAGTTTTGTTTGGATATTTTCCCACACAGCGTCGGGCGGTGTCACCGGAGGCAAGGTTTCTGCAAACCCCGTTAAGTATTGCTCCCACTGCGACGTAGCATCGCTCACAGCCTGATACTGCATCATTAACTTTTGATAGCGGGTGCGCGCTTTACCGCGAAGCGTTCCAACCACATACTCTGCGGCGAGGGCGTTTAATCGCTCTTCTTTTAAATAATTCATAGTGATAGGCACCTCTGCAAGCTTTGCAAACCCCGTCTTATCCAGCTTTTAATGGTTCCAAGTGGTGATGCCAAATGAGTAACAACCTCTTGATGCGACATACCGTTGACATAGGCAAGATGAATAGCCTGACGCTGCGGGCCGTCCAACTCATCTAAACATGAGGCTAGCTTAGCCTGCTCCGCACCAAGTTTTATTGTTTGTGTACTCTCGACATCTGCTGGCGCGTCATCGTTTAGCTCAACTTCATTTCGCACATTGTGATAGCGAATCAAATCTAGCGCTCGGTAGCGAGCAATACTGATCATCCAAGTAAGGACAGTGCCTTTCCCTCGTTGATAGTTGCCGGCGTTATGCCAAATTTTTATGTAGGCATCTTGTGTGGCTTCGTCAGCTAGTTCGGGCCGTTTTAAAAGCCTTAAAGCAACAGCATAAAGCTGACCACTTGTTAGTTCATAAAGCTTTGCGAAAGCTTCTTTATTTCCCTCTGCTGTTTCACACAGCAAAGGAAACAAGGTTTCGTGTTCCATAGATGCTCCTATTATTATCATTATGGCGCGACCATTTGTGTGTTGCTTTTAAATATTAGGTGGCTACTTTTTAAAGTAGCATGCTTTATGCACAACTGCCTGAATGTTGCTCAGTTGGGTCCGACGGTTCCTTAGCAGCCAGTAAACAAAACCTTGCTGTTCTAGTATTTCAACGAAACCGTAAGACGAACATTTCTTGGCTCGACAGGGTGATAATGCAAATCTTCAATTCCCTCTTCTGGCTCATCGGGCAGCCTAGATGTGTAAAAATAATCAATGTCATGATCGTCGCTATCCAAAACGTTGAGCACTTCTAATGTTACGTCCCATGAGGGCTGACGATACGCAACTTGAGCATTGATTAAAAACGTTGATGGCGGTGAAATTTCATCGAAGCTTTCTACCGTGCGAGAGCTTAAGTAGCGGCCTCTTAAGGTATAGCTTAAGCCTAGTTTGTTACTTTTTTGATAGTAGGTTAGCCCTGCACTGATTACTCCCGGCACTGTACCGTCTATATGACGACCTTCGCCCTCAACACTGTCACTAAATCGTGCTTTCGTCCAAGCAGCTTCAATGTCGGTCGTCAGGTGGTGGCTTATCCAGTAGTAGGCACTTACTTCGATACCGTGCCTTTCAGACGGGCGGCTAGCCTCGGTAAAACCGGCGTCGCCCACATATACCAGTTCGCTATCAAGCTCTAAGCGCCACAGCGCCGCAGATAGGTTGTAAGTTTTGTTGTCGGTATAATTAACACCCGCTTCATAGCCAAGACTTTTTACCAGTAAAGGCGCTGGTTCGGTAGCGTCACCGCTTACCGGGTCTATACTAATGGTCGCCCCTCGAGCATCGTTAGAATGAAAGCCCTGACCAATATTGGCAAACGCGGTAAGTTCGTCAGAAACGCTATATTTCAAGCCTGCCTTGAGTGTGAACAAGCCATCGCTTTCACTACCTGAATTAGCTTCAAGGTCACTTGTTACATCAATATCTAAATAATCGTATCGACCACCTAGTGACAGGCTCAATGCGTCACTTAATACAATGTTTGACTGAGCAAAAAGCGCATAGCTATTGCTGTCTATTTCGTCTTCTCGGACAGTACCAAAGCGGGTTAAGTTTTGGGTGCGATATAAGCCTACATTATCGATATCGTCAAAACGCCACTGACCGCCAAGGGTAATACTGCTCCCGTTTGTAATGGCTAAGGGCAGGGTAGTGAATATTTCGCCGCCATAGATTTTTCTGTCATCAGCTTGTTCAAACCGATCACCTCGCTCAGGGTTATCAAGGAAATAGGTGAAATTTGAAAACAAACTAAGCTCAGTGTCTATGGCATAAAGCGAAGCATTCCATGAATCACTGGTGTAGTTTGCAGATAAACTATACCGAGCAGATTCACCGCCAATTTGGGTGTCGATAGAGCCAAGTCGGTCTATTAAGCCGCCTTGGATAGCGCGTTCTGGAACTTGGTCAGCGCCATTCCAGCTATTGTCGTAAGCCATCCCTGTTACAGAGAGTTGGCCGTCAAGCAAGGGTGTTATATAACGGATGTGTGCGTTTTTCTTTTTTACGTCTTCGTTAACGTCAGTCCAGGGGCCATCATAGGTTTGATATTCGAGCGCCGAAATAACGCGGCTTTCTCCAGCTTCAAAATGGTTTAATGCAACGGCGCGCTTAAACCCATATTCTCCTAAGCCTAAGAACAACTGGTTGTGTTCAAGAGAGTCGCGCAAGTTAAAGAACGCGCCACCAGCGCTAGAAAAATCGCCGATGTTGGCGTAATACGTACCTTTAAAATAGCTAAGGTTGTCGATAAATTCAGGAATAATAAAGTTAAGGTCACTGTAGCCTTGACCGTGACCATGGCTTCGCATATTTACCGGCATCCCATCTACGCTCACCGTGAAGTCAGTACCATGGTCAAGGTTAAATCCACGCAGGAAGTACTGATTAGCTTTGCCCGAACCGCTATGCTGGGTCACCATCATGCCTGGGATAAATTCCAGTATTTCACCGGCGCGAAGCATAGGGCGCTCAATCAATGTGTCACCAGACACCCAGCCCTGCGAAGCAGAGATAAACTCTCCGTCTTTTACCGTCGAATCACCACGTACCCGAATGTGCTCAATATCACTTTCTGGGTCATCTAGTGCCAAAGCGGGTGCAATAGTAAATGCAAGTGAGCTTGCTATAAGTGTTTTTACTAAAGTTATTTTTGTCACCGTAATTTACTTCCATCATCCGTTTGTAAGTGTAATAACGGTTAACTATTACGGTTAGATGCAAAAAACCGTAAATTTTATCGAAGGCAAATCGGGAGGTTACAGCTTCATTAAAAGACAGTAAGTGTCATTTATGTTGTTTAAGCTACCTGCGGCTTGTGTCAAAATACGCACTGTTATTTATTGAAGCAAAGAGAAACCTGTGGCGCGTCACGATAAAAAAGCTAAGAAGACATCCTCATCACCTAACCGCCCAAATAGCAAGGATGAGTTAAGCACAGATAACGCAGAATCTGATAGCTTGGCCCTACAGCGAGCAGGATTCGTTAGACGCTTGTTGGCAATGATTTACGATACGCTCGTGGCTACCGCTGTCGGTATGTGTGCCGCTATGGTGATGATAGTAACCTTGGTGGTTATGCTGAAAAACGGCGCCCTTGACCTGCAAGACTATGCTGAACCTGCCGACCTGATTCAGGCTTCTTTTGGTTATAAATTGCTTATTCAAACGTGGGTAGGTTTGTGGATAGCGGGCTTTTTCTTATGGTTCTGGCGTAGAGGCGGACAAACACTTGGTATGCGTGCATGGCGTTTGCGTATTTACAGCACAGTTGACGAGCCTATGACATGGCCGCGCTTGTTGATTCGTCTTGTTGCTTCATTGGGAGGTTTAGGAACCTTGCTTGTTTTGTTTGATTTTAAAAATAAGCAATCGCTACAGGACCGCTTGGCACAAACAGAAGTGTTGAAACTGACTAAAGAAGCGAACGACCACAAAAGTTGGTGATGACGCATTCTAGGCCTTGAAGGGCGCCAAAAAAGTCAAAAAAAGAGGCTTCAAAACGCCTCTTTTTTATACAACTTGACCGTGAAACTATTCGAGCATTTATAGTTTTATCAACGTTTAAGCATTACACCTGCGATAGCCGCAAACAGCAAGCTTGGTAGCAAAGCGCCTAAGAACGGCGGCAGCTGATATACCAAACTGACTGGCCCAAACACTTCGTTAAGAATAAAGAAACCAAAGCCTGTGAGTACGCCCATAATCACTCTTGCGCCCATCGTTACGCTACGTAGCGGACCAAAGATAAACGACAGTGCCATTAATAGCATTACGCCCACTGAAATAGGCTGAAAGATTTTTCGCCATAGCGCAAGTTCGTAGCGCGAGGGATCTTGGCCGTTGTTTTCTAAATAATTTACGTAATCTAGCAATCCAGTGATGGATAAAGCCTCTGGCTTAACAGCAACTATGCCCAGCTTATCGGGGGTTAGTGTTGAATTCCATCGCATGCGCTCGCTTTCTTGTACCGACACTTTAGTTTCTGAAAACTCAGTCACTTCGACATCGCTTAGCCACCAGCCATCGCCATCGAAAGCACTATTTTTTGCGTAGGTAATACTTTCAAGAGACAGGTCAGGGTTAAAGCTAAAAATGCTTACGTCTTTAAGCGAGTCTTGGCTAAGTACTTGACCAATACTCACAAATCGGTCGCCATCTTTAGCCCACACCAGCTTATCTGAAGAAAATAAACTACCGCCTGAAATGGCTTCGGTTCTTATTTGTTTGGCCTTGGTTTCGCTGTATGGGGTAACCCACTCACCAACCGCCATCACCAATAAAATCATCACAAGGGTGGATTTCATGGCTGAGTTTATAATGTTCCAACGGCTCATGCCCGCGGCCTGCATTACTACCAGTTCGCTATTACTGGCCAGTACGCCCATACCAATAAGGCCCCCAAGTAGTGTGGCCATAGGGAAGAACTGTTCTAGGTCGCGAGGCAAGCTAAGTAAAACATAGATAAAGGCGACAAGCATGTCATAGTCACCTTCGCCAATTTTACGTAGCTGTTCCACAAACTTAATGAGTGCGCTTAAGCCAATAAGTACACTTAGTGTGACCGTGATAGTACCTAGCAGCGTACGAGCAATGTATAAATCGAGGATCTTAAACATCTACTTTTTCCCCAATATCCAAGCACGAAGCTCTGTGCCGGTTTTTCTGTCCCGTACAATCAGCATAACACCAATGATCAGCATGATGGTATGTACCCACCATAAGCCTAATTGTGGCGGCATTTTTCCGTCTTCTAGTACGCGTCTACTTGCGAGTAGTAGCAAGAAGTAGCCTAAGTAAAGCAGAATGGCCGGAAACATTTTACCAAAGCGACCCTGACGCGGATCGACGGCACTTAGCGGTACTGCGATCAACACTAAAAAGGGTATCGATAGCGGTATGGCAATACGCCACTGTAGCTCGGCTCTGGCCTCAATACTGTCGTCTTCCCAAAGCTCGCTGGTGGGCAATACGCTTACCTTGCGACGCGTCTCGTCGGCGGGTTTATCGGCAATCTGAATTTGGTATTCGTCAAACTCTACTTTGCGGTAAGCCTTTGCAGATTGCTTGCCTTCGTACTGCACACCTTCTTTTAGAACAAGATTTCGGGTGCCATCTGGGTTATTCGCGACTTCACCGGTTTGCGCATATACAACGCGTACGTCGCCTTCGCTGTCATCCGTTTGATTCTGGGATAAAAACACACGTTGCAGCTTATCGTTGCTATCTACATCGTGCACAAATATAACTGCTTTTTCGTTACCCGTTTGCTGGAATCTACCTGGCATAAGGGCAGAAAGCCCAGCTTCATTTCGGGCTTTTTCCCGCAGCTGGTATTCATTCTCTGCAGCTAGAGGCGCGAAATAAAGGGTAATTGCCCCTGTAACAATCATGATGATTACAGATAAAAACAGCATCACTCGTGTGACGTACCATTCGCTGATACCACAAGCCCTCATTACGGTCATTTCACTGTCTACGTATAGCCTGCCGTGTGCCAGCATAATGCCCAAATAAGCGCTTATTGGCAGCACCAAAGATGAGAGAATAGGGGCATATAAACCTAAGAAGCCAAGCACTAGCCCAGCGGGGATATCACCGTCTGATGCGTCGCCTAAAACGCGCACAAACCTTAAGGTGACAAAAATTGCCATTAGGATAAAGAAAATCGCTAACTGAGATTTCAGCGTTTCCTTAAGTAAATAGCGGAATATCAGCATCTCAGCCCTTCCGGAAAATTAGGAATTTTAGTGAAAGAAAGCACAATTTTGTTTAAACTTACCGTTTTTACAAGTTTTGCCTGCAATCATAAACCGTTTGCATGGTGTTTTGACGCAAATTTAACCTATATTCAATAGGTCTGTAAGCGTGAATTGCAGCGAACTTAAAAGTTATGCTGCGTATTAAAACATAAAGCAGCGCGAAACGTTACGTGATTTTAGTCATCGTGCAAACCATAAACGACGAAAAGCGAGGTGATATCGTGGAGTTTAGTGTAAAAAGTGGCAGCCCTGAAAAACAACGCAGCGCATGTATTGTTGTGGGTGTTTTCGAGCCGCGCCGCCTAACGGCAGTGGCTGAACAACTAGACGAAATCAGTGAAGGTTATATCAGTAACTTGTTGCGCCGTGGCGACCTTGAAGGTAAAGCGGGCCAAATGTTGTTGCTACACAACGTGCCAAACGTATTAAGCGAGCGCGTGCTTCTTGTCGGTTGTGGTAAAGAGCGCGAGCTAGATGAACGTCAGTACAAAAACATTATTGCCAAAACCATTCAAACTTTGAATGAAACCGGCTCAATGGAAGCGGTCTGTTTCCTAACCGAGCTGCACGTTAAAGGTCGCGATACCTACTGGAAAGTGCGTCAGGCAGTAGAAGCGACTGAAGATACGCTGTACACCTTTATGCAGCTTAAAACCAAAAAGGGCGAGCCTCGCCGTCCGCTGCGTAAAATTGTATTCAATGTACCTACTCGTCGTGAGCTTACTGTTGGTGAGCGCGCGGTTGAGCACGGTTTAGCCGTAGCTCGTGGTTCAAAAGTAACCAAAGACGTAGCTAACATGCCGCCAAACATTTGTAACCCTGCGTACTTATGGCAGCAAGCGCAAGAATTAGCTAGCCAATATGACAGCGTAACCGCTGAAGTGGTAGATGAAACACAAATGGCAGAGCTGGGCATGCAGTCTTACCTTGCCGTTGGTCGTGGTTCTGCGAATGAAAGCATGATGAGTATTATGCATCACCGTGGCGGTCCTGCTGATCAAGCGCCAATTGTGCTTGTAGGTAAAGGCCTTACGTTCGACTCAGGCGGTATTTCAATTAAGCCAGGCGAAGGCATGGACGAAATGAAGTACGACATGGGTGGAGCTGCAGGCGTTCTCGGTACTATGCATACTATAGCGGCGCTTAACCTGCCAATTAACGTAATTGGCATACTAGCAGGCTGTGAAAATATGCCAGACGGCAAAGCATATCGTCCGGGTGACATTCTAACGACCATGTCGGGCCAAACTGTTGAAGTACTAAATACTGATGCGGAAGGTCGTTTGGTATTGTGCGACGCTCTAACTTACGTTGAGCGTTACGAGCCAGAACTCGTTATCGACGTTGCCACACTAACTGGTGCGGCTATCATCGCGCTAGGTCACCACGCTACGGCAGTGATGAGTACGCACAATCCACTTGCCCATGAGCTGCTCAATGCGTCAGAACAAAGTTCAGATCGCGCATGGCGTTTACCACTATGGGATGATTATCAAGAGCAGCTTGAAAGCCCGTTTGCCGACATGACAAACCTTGGTGGTCGCCCGGCAGGGTCAATCACGGCGGGTTGTTTCTTGTCACGCTTCACTAAGAAGTACAATTGGGCCCACCTTGATATTGCCGGTACGGCATGGCGCAGTGGTAAGAACAAAGGTGCAACAGGCCGTCCAGTGCCTATGCTGTCTCAGTTCTTAATGAACCGCGCTGATATCAAGCTAGAGGACTAATCATTTATGCCACAAGTGATTTTTTATCAACTTACCAGCAGTGATAATGGCGTGGCTGGCCGCGCCAGCGAGGTCATTGCCTCAGCATTTGCTAATAAGCAAAAAATTAGCGTGCTGTGCGATACACAGGCGCAAGCTGAAGAGGTTGATGAACTGTTGTGGCAGCTACCGGCTGACCGCTTTGTGCCCCATAACCTTTATGGTGAAGGCCCTCAGTCGGGAACGCCGGTGGAAATTTGTTGGCAGCCTGAGCAGGTAGCCAGACGACAAATGGTGGTGAATGTAGGTTCCGGTATGGTGCCTTCACCCAATCAGCATCGTCAAATTATCGATTTTGTACCCGTGGACGAGAATGCCAAACAGGCCGCGCGGGTTAGATACAAAAACTATCAGCAAGCTGGATGCAACATGCAGTTTAAGTCTGCATAAGTCATTCGCGTTTAGCTTCAATTTGAGAGTGTGTAATGGATAAAACCTTCGAACCGCAGTCCATCGAGCAGCAATGCTATAAGTCATGGGAAGAAGCGGGTTTATTTAAAGCTTCAGGCAGCGGCGACCCATATTGTATTCTGCTTCCGCCGCCGAACGTTACCGGTAGCCTTCATATGGGCCACGGCTTCCAGCAAACCATTATGGATGCCCTAACTCGCTATCACCGCATGAAGGGCGACAACACCCTTTGGCAAGTGGGTACTGACCACGCCGGTATTGCTACGCAAATGGTGGTAGAACGCCAACTTAACGCAGAAGGTAAAACTCGACACGACTTAGGTCGCGAAGACTTCATCAAAAAAGTGTGGGAGTGGAAAGAGCACAGCGGCGGTACTATTACTGGCCAAATGCGCCGATTAGGTACTTCTCCTGACTGGTCTCGTGAAGTATTCACCATGGACGAAGACCTGTCTAAAGCCGTCACTGAAGTATTCGTGAAACTACACGAAGAGGGCCTTATTTACCGTGGTAAGCGTTTGGTTAACTGGGACCCAGTGCTTCACACTGCAGTATCAGACTTAGAAGTACTGAACGAAGAAGAAGACGGCCATATGTGGCACATGCGCTATCCGTTAGCTGATGGTAGCGGGGAGCTAGTGGTAGCGACAACGCGTCCTGAAACCATGCTAGGTGATACCGCGGTTGCGGTTCATCCAGATGACGAGCGCTATCAAAACTTCATCGGCAAAGAGATTAAGCTGCCTATTACTGGTCGTTTGATACCCGTTATTGCCGATGACTATGTCGATCAAGAGTTTGGTACTGGCTGCGTTAAAATTACGCCTGCTCACGACTTTAACGACTACGACATGGGTAAGCGTCACAACCTACCTATGATCAACATTCTTACCGACGATGCGAAAATTAACGATGATGCGCCAGAAGCGTACCGTGGTTTAGATCGCTTCGACGCCCGTAAGCAAATTGTTGCTGACCTAGAAGCCCAAGGCTCTTTGGTTAAGATTGAGCCGCACAAGCTTAAAGTTCCACGTGGCGATAGAACCAACGCGGTTATCGAGCCATACCTAACTGACCAGTGGTATGTAGCGGTTGAGTCTCTTGCTAAGCCTGCAATTGAAGCGGTTGAAAGCGGCGAAATTCGCTTTGTGCCGGAGAACTGGAACAAGACCTACTACCAGTGGATGCACAACATTCAAGACTGGTGTATTTCGCGTCAGCTGTGGTGGGGACACCGCATTCCGGCCTGGTATGACGAAAACGGTAAGGTTTTTGTTGGCCGCACCGAAGAAGAAGTACGCGAAAAGCACGGCCTTGGCAGTGATGTAGCGCTTTCACAAGACGACGATGTACTAGATACCTGGTTCTCGAGCGCACTATGGCCGTTCGCGACAATGGGCTGGCCAGAAGAAACGCCAGATCTTGAAACCTTCGTACCGTCTTCGGTACTTGTAACTGGCTTTGACATCATCTTCTTCTGGGTTGCCAGAATGATCATGATGACCAAGAAGTTTACCGGTAAAATTCCGTTTAAAGACATCTATATTACAGGCCTTATCCGTGATGAGAACGGCGATAAAATGTCAAAGTCAAAGGGTAACGTACTTGACCCTATTGATTTGATTGACGGTATCGATATTGAGTCGCTAGTGACTAAACGTACCGCGGGCATGATGCAGCCACAGTTGGCTGAAAAGATCGCTAAGCGTACTCGCAAGCAATTCCCTGATGGTATTCAGGCTTACGGTACAGATGCACTGCGCTTTACTTTTGCAGCTATGGCTTCAACCAGCCGCGATATCAACTTTGATATGGCCCGTGTTGAAGGCTACCGCAACTTCTGTAACAAAATTTGGAACGCATCGCGTTTCGTATTGATGAACACAGAAGAGCACGATACAGGACGTGAAGGCGGCGAAATGGTGCTTAGCATGGCCGATCGCTGGATTTGGGCTAAGTTCCAACAAACCCTGGCTGAGTTTGAAAAGGCCCTTGAAGACTATCGTTTTGATATTGCTGCGCAAACGGTTTACGAGTTTACTTGGAACCAGTTCTGCGACTGGTATCTAGAGCTGACTAAGCCTGTACTTAGTAATGACGCCAGCACTGAAGCTGAAAAGCGCGGTACACGTCATACGCTTATCAATGTGCTTGAAAGCCTGCTTCGCTTATTACACCCGCTAATGCCATTTATCACCGACACTATCTGGCAGCGCGTCGTGCCACTAAGTGAACTTAAGGTGGAAGAAGGCGCAAGCATTATGGTTCAGGCATTCCCTGAAGTAGATGCAGCTAAACAAGACGATAAAGTGCTTGCTGATATTGAGTGGGTGAAGAAGTTTATCGTGGGTATTCGTAATATCCGTGGTGAAATGGATATTTCACCCAACAAACCACTTAATGCGCTACTTAAAAATGTAAGCGATGAAGACGCTCGCCGTCTTGATGCTGCTAAAGCGTTCCTTGATAAGTTATCTAAGCTTGAAACTGTCACTATTTTGAAAGACGGTGATGAAGCTCCGGCCAGCGCTACAGCGCTTGTGGGCGAGATGGAAATTCTTATCCCAATGGCAGGGCTTATCGACAAAGATGCAGAGCTTGCTCGTATTACTAAAGCCATGGATAAAATCGAGAAAGATGTTTCTCGTACTCGTGGCAAGTTAGGTAACGAAAAGTTCGTAAGTAATGCGCCAGAAGCGGTAATTGAAAAAGAACGCGGTAAGTTGGAAGAAGGTGAAAAAGCCCTGGCCAAACTTAAAGAGCAGTTTGAAACAATAAAAGCGCTTTGATTGCGGCCCCTTAAGCGGGGTTTATCGATACAAATTAGAAGGGTTACCGAAAGGTGGCCCTTTTTTATTGGCGATAAAATGGGGACCGTAATAATTTACATTCGTGCCAATTGTTTAAAGCGCTAACTCACATCAGAAATTAATTTAAATAAATACTGACTGATATTAGGGCTTTGCGCTGTTGCCTTCTACCATAACCCCTACCTTGTTAAGCTAAACATTTTACCTCAACAGATTTCGCGCAATGGAAGCTAGTCTTGCTTACCCAAATATTGCTTTAACATGCTTATCAAGGATTTTTGTTTTATAGGCTTGGTTAAATAGTCATTCATGCCAGATTCTATAGCGCTTTGCTTGTCTTCTTTCATCGCATTGGCAGAAAGACCAATTATTGGTATGGCGGTGAATCCTTTCTCACGTAGCTTCGCAGTAGCTTCATATCCGTCCATTACCGGCATCTGTACGTCCATTAGTACGAGGTCGTATTGAGGCGAGTTTTCTATTTTTTGTACGGCCTGCTTGCCATCTTCTGCTATATCGAATGTCAGCCCTAGGTTAGTAAGCATCTCTCCGGTAACGAGTTGATTAATATTATTGTCTTCAACTAGCAGCACATGCCCTTCAAGCAGAGTAATTACTGACTCATCTTTAAAATGTTGGCCCTCAAAGCCGGCGTCTTTCGAGATAATCTGATTAACAAAGCGTTCGAATTGGGCCGGGGTAAAGGGGTGCATGATTAACGGGCCTTTCCATAGCGAATCGTATTTAGATTGCAGCGCGCTTCCCGCGCTTTCCATGACCAAACCAACAGATTTTCCGCTTTCTAATAAACTATTCAGCCAGCTAATATTCTGTCTAAAAAAGCTAAACTCATGAACATCGACAACAATGTGCTCAGGAAGCGATGGGGCATTTTTAGCTTCACCTATAGGCATACATGATGTTGTCGAAAGCTGAATTTGGGTGCAATAAGCGTCTGGAAGTAAGGGAGAGTCAGTAATGTAAAGGCTATTACGCGGTAGCTGAGGCGAATTTTGTAATACCCCAGGCTGGTTTTTAAATGCTCTTAGAGGAAGTTCAACTTCAAACGTGCTGCCTTTACCCATGGTAGACGTTGCATCAAGTCGTCCATTCATAAGCTCGGTAAGTTGGCTAACGATAGCTAGCCCTAACCCTGTTCCGCCGTATTTTCTGTTCGTTGAACCGTCAGCTTGAGTAAACGGTTTAAATATTTTATCAAGCTGGGCCGAACTCATTCCAATGCCAGAATCGGTTATTCGCATGGAAAGATTAAGCTGGTTGCCTTTTTCATTTAATCTACCATCAAACTCAATATCAATGCGCCCTTGCTCGGTGAATTTCACAGCGTTATTACCAATGTTCATGATGATTTGAGCTATACGCAGCGGATCACCTATTAGTTGAGGCGGTATCTTGGGGTTAACCGTAAAATGAACCGATAGGTTCTTTTCTTTTGCACGTAACGCAATTACAGCAATCAAGTTGTCAAATAGCGAGTGTAATGAAAAGCTCACTTCTTCTATTTTAAGTTTACCTGCTTCAATTTTAGAGAAGTCGAGAATATCATTAATTACGCTTAGCAGAATCTGTCCAGAGTACGCCGCTTTGTCTAAGTAGCCTTTAACAGCGGGAGAAAGCTCTTGCTGCTGCGCCAGTTCTATTAACCCAATAATGCCATTCATAGGGGTGCGTATTTCGTGGCTCATATTGGCCAAAAACATACTTTTCGATGCGGTAGCTTGTTCGGCTTTAACTTTAGATTCAGTGATAACTTTATTTAAGTCTTCCAACTGAGAGTTCATGGTTCGCGCTTCATTGAGCAGCTTTTCTGTCTCACGGTTTTTATCGCTAAACACAAGCGCGGCTTTCGCTAGCTTGCCAATTTCATCTTTTCGGCTGCTGCCAGGAATATTAGAGATTTGTACACCTTCAGCGAGCTTATTGAAAACTTCAGTGATGGACCGGATAGGGCCAAGGATACGAAGAGTAGAGAACAGCGCGGCCGACAGAGCAAGTAAAATGGCAAACAGAGAAAAGAGCTCGCCATTGCGTTGTGTACTCTCTGCTATTTGGTAGGTGCGCTGGGTTATAACTTCAGAATCGGTACTTACCTTTTTCGCCAGTTCTCCACTTAAATAGAGGAATTCGTTAGCAGAGCCTGCCATAACCACATTAACCAGAAAAAGGTTGCCCTGTGTTATCTGCGTTAGCTTAAAAAAGTCGTTTTTAATCCTATCTATAATGCGCTCAATACGCTGTTGCAGTTCAGGGGGGGCCGTGGGTGGTAAGCGTTTTAAAGCGTCTATGGCGTCATTAAAATACTTAATGAATTTCATGTCAGGTTTCATTAAGTATTTTAGCATCGCATTTTCTGTGCGTATTAGAATGACCTTGGCATCGTCTACAAAAGCCGCAGTAATCTTTCCTTGTGCTAATGCCTTATCAAGCTCACTTTCTAGCAAGGTAATGTCGGACATAGTGCCTTGATCGATAAGGTTGTCTCTTTCTGAGCGAGCTTCAACAACTTGAGAGAAGTTTTCTTGATAAGCGCTCAAATGCTCTCTCATCCTATTGAGAATTTGATTGCTGTCATCTTTTTGTTCGACGTTTTCGTTCACTACCGCAAGCTTATCGAGTTTACTGTTAATAGTAACCATCAGACGACTAAACCGGGTAATGGCCGACTTGCTTGCATTTTCCTTAAAGATTAAAACATTACGCTGAAGGTCGACAACGTCCCGTTCAAGCTCTTTAACTATACCCACATCAATGACGGCTTTCGCAGCAGACGTAACCCCTTCGTTTAAAACCTCTTGGTTTTTTCGCGCTACAAAACCTTGAGCAAGTATTAGTGCAATTAAAGCAACTAACACTGTTATAAGCTGTACCCGTATTGACGATAACATATAAGCCTAAAGAACCTTTTTCCATTTAAGATGTGGTATTACATTGTTTTAAGCGGTTATAAATTCGTACCACTTTTGTAAGCTATATTCATAGCTTGGCATAACCGTATTCCAAACTGCAACGTTGCTAAAGCGCTCTTCATAACTGCCGCCGGTTCGCTGTGCCCCTTTTTGTACACTCACGTTGCCATCTGGACCTTTCAGTGCTGTGGAGGCAACTTTCCCCCTATACCAATAGTCCCACTCAGCTTGTGATAAATAATCGGCAGAACGCTGAGGGTTTGAAATGTAATAGCCCTGCCTCGCTATAAATGCACCAGGCCACCCTGAAAGCCACCAGTTCATATATTCATAAGCTACATCTTTCATTCTTCCTTGGGTAGCTGAAGAAAGGCATATTACACCGTGCCATCCTCTATAGCCCTCTTTTGGGGCTGCGAATGTGACGGGGATATTTTGGCCATTTAGTGCCGAGACCGCAGGGGAGAACATACTTTCTATGGAAACCCGTCCGCTCTTCATAAATTCGACAGATTCAGGAACCGATGTCCAAAAACCACTAAAGTGATTTAACTGGGTTAATTCTATAAGCAGGTTGAAAAGGTCGTCCAGTTCGTATTCAGTGATGGCACCGATATCTTTGAACGTAATGAATCCTTTCGCTTGTGCTGCTAACGCTAAATCGAATAGCCCGATAGTGGGGTCGTTCACAATGCCCACTTTTCCAGAAAAGTGACGATCTAGCAGCCATCCCCAACTTTCTTCTTGTGCTTGTAGTTCTGCGGGGAGCTTTGAGGTGTTGTAACCAAATGAGTCTACGTTGTGTACATAGGGTAAAAAGCTAATAGCGTCGGTATGCTTTTCGCCTAAAGACCCATCGCTTTGCACATTAAGGATCTTATGGGGCGCATCCCCCGCGCCCATACGCGCGTTTTCTGTGAGTTTACCGGTTTTACTTAAATTGTTTATTTCATCCCAAAATTGAAGGCGCGTTTTCTGTATAGGTTGGATAGCTTTTGCTCGCCAAAGAACGTTAATGCTATTTGACCATTGTTCGTATAAATCAAAGGAATGGGGGTTCATAGAAGCTTTTTGTAGCACAGTTGCGCTACCGCCGGGCTCAAACGCTATATTGATACCTAAGTCTTCAATAGCTCGCTGACGAATAGCCTCCTGCAAAGTAACATGGGTACCCATAACCCGTAACGTTGGCTTCGCTTTACCTATAGCAAAGGGAGTAACACCGGCTGTTAATCCAAACGCTAGCCCGCCTTTTAATAACGTGCGGCGTGAGGCAAAAGAGCGTTTGTTTTTACAAGGCTTAGTAGACATTGTGTAATTCCGTATAAAGGGATGTCCTCGTTACATTCTGGCACCTAGTTCAAGAAGTTACCAAGATATGTTGAAAGATATTTGAACGTAAAGCACTTTCGATATATTCGGTAACATTTCACCGTTAGCTTTGTTTCACTATTTCGCTTATCGAGATATGAAAGTGATATCAAAAGTGAGCAATATGTAAGAGAAAAAAGCATATCCACTTCGAATAAATGAAATGTACTCGCAGCCATGGATAAGTGGGCGGCTGACGATGTACGCAGCGTTAATGTGCAAATTGAATATGTACTAAGGCAAGCCCTTGTGAAACAAAGCATGGTCAAACGTGTTGAAAGGCGGTGGTGGAAGCTGAAGAAATTCAACCGTCGAAGAATGATGGTTTATGAGGGCCATAAAGAAGGCCTCGTATTAAGCATCGCGAGAACTTCCAAAGTGCGCGGTAGGCGCTCTTTTTTGAGTGTCGGTTAGAGCGCTTGCCGAGATTCATCGTCTAAAGGCTCTGAAGCTGAAACTTTGGAAAGTTTCGCACATTCCTGAATGCATTCCACCGTGTTTCGGCCATTGTTTTTGGCTTTATAAAGCGCTTTATCGGCATAGGTGAGAAGCTGTTTAGGACTTTTGTGCTGTAACTCCTTCGTTTGCACAGCGCCAATGCTTACCGTAATTTTATGTCCTTTTAAACGTGGCTGGGTGTGGTGTAATTTGCTCACTTTCTGCCTTAGTCTATCCAGTATTTGGTACGGTGAAACCTGACTTAGAAGTACAATACAAAAAGCGAATTCTTCTCCTCCAATTCTGCCTATTGCGTCTTCGGCGCGAAAAAATCTCTGCATTGTTTGCGCAACGATAGTTAGGACTTCATCACCAAATCCATGGCCGAGGTTATCGTTTATTGATTTAAAGTGATCAACATCTGCAATACCTACAAGTACTTCATGGTTGTTGCGCTTGGCAAACATTAGAGACTTAGAGAACGCATCAATAAACGCTCGTCTGTTGGGGATATTGGTTAAGGCGTCAAAATATGCCAGCTTCTCTAATTTTAAGTTTGCATCTCGTAGCTCACTTGTACGTTCGTGAACTAAGTTTTCTAAATCTTTCTTTATCCTTTTTAGCTCTGAATTTCTATTGTCCAGCTGTTCAGATTGAAATTTTATCTCGCTTATATTGCGCTGAACCGCAGCAAAGTGCGTAACTTCGCCAAAATCGTTGGTGAGCGGGAATATATTCATTTGCACCCAGAACGGTGTGCCGGTTTTAGTATAGTTCAACAGTGTCTCGGTACATGGACGCTGTTCAATAAGGGCTTGACGAATGCGATCGGTCGATGCTTTATCTGTTAGGGTTCCCTGAAAAATCCTTGGTGTTTCGCCTATTAACTCTTCGAAGGCATACTCAGTATGTTTACAGAGAGCCTCATTAGCATAAATTATCTTAGGCGAAAGCGGGGCATTGATGTTTTCCGCTTCTGTAACCAAGATCATGTCTTGTGAATTTTGCACAATATCTTTATAAGAAAAGTCGCTTATTTTTGCGGTGATGTTCGAAAAGTAAACCACAACGAAGGGAGGGGTACTGCCGTCTGCGTTATATCTCTCCGGGTAGGCATTAACACTAAACCAAGCGGTTTTTTCTGTGGTTTTGTCAATAGTACCTAATATTTGATTATCTACAGGTTTGCCCGTCGAAAGCACCCGAGCGACAGGTAATTCGTCATAAGGAATTCGTCGGTTTTGCCGATCGATGAACGTCCACGTCTCTACATCCGTGCTTTTGTCTTTAAGTTCTTCAACGCTTAAATTAAGCAAAGACGTCGCGGCGGGGTTGGCATACTCCACTGCGCCAGTTTCGTTGTGAATGACCACACCAATTTGCGTGTTTTCTAATAAATTGAACAAGTTAACATTGTTGAAGCTCATTGCACTACACCATTTGAAAGCGTCTGTATGTACTGTTTTTTTGTACATTGCCGAATCAACGTTAATTAAAGAGAGGGTTCAATCTATATATTAGACTTTAGTTTAAAAAATAGCCAAAAGCTGTATTTTAAACAGCTTTTAGCGAGAACAAATGTGGAAGGGTGAATTAGTGGTGAGAGAGTTTGCGCAAGCGTCTTGTAAGCACAATGCCTCCTAGTAGGAATAATGGTAGTAGCGACCAAGCACCGCCGTGCTCTTCTACTATTACCACCGTATCTTCTACAACGTACTCATTGTTTTCACTTTCAAGTGGAAGGTAGGCAAGTGCGCTGTCGTCATAGGCATCGGTAAATGCCACTAACGCTTCAGTATCTGCATCGTATAGCTCTAGCAGTATGTCGTATTCGCCAGGAGGGAAACCCGATATTAATGAGCTTTCAATGGTGAACGTATCTGTTGAATCTTCTGAATAAATATAGAACTCCGAAGAAACGTGTATAGCGTCGTAAATACCGTCTTTACCTAAATATAATACAGCGTATACAGGCGCTCGCGTGTAAATCGTGTCGGCGTCAAACTCAATTGAAAATGCAGAGTGATACCCGTCGTAGTCAATGTCTTGATGTAGCGTTACCCAGCTTTCATAAATCCAGAATTCATTAACGCTGCTAACCACAATATCGCTTGATGACTTATTTACACCAAGGAATTGTTGATGCTTATTGGTTAGATTAAGTGTAGTTTGTTGTGCGTTAACCTTATCGGTAGACTGTTCAACAATACTGTCATTGGCCAGTTCACTCGTGGTTTTCGGCTGTAGTGATTCAGCAGCTAAAAATGGTTTGTCGTAACGGAATTCGGTTGAGGTAACCTGTTTTTCTTCTGAACTACTATCGGTATTTGCATGTACAGGTGACAAAAACGCAAGTTGTAGCGTGGCGATAGCTGAATATGCAGCAAGTGCTGATACTAAGTTTTTCATCTGTCCATCCTTTTCCAATCGATAATGACAGGGTCATTGTTGACGAAAAAAGATGAACAAAAGCTGAAGAGTAACTTAATGCCCCTTCAGCTTATAGGGAAAGTTAAGCGTTAGTCGTCGAAGTGATGATCTTCTTCTTCGTACTCACCTTCTTCACGTGGTTCGAAATACGTGCCCCATCCATCGTAGGTGACATCATGTTTGTCGGCAATCTTAAGCAGTGCGTCTGAATCTGCATTAAGCTTTTCAATGTTAAGCTTTCTTTCTACCACGGCGTCGAAGCAAAAAATGGTTTCGCCGTCATCAAGAATAAGTTCTTCCGCATCAGTCACTTCAAAACCAGCTTTAAATGCATCGACAGCGGCCTTTTCTAATACATCGAAGTCGGTACTGGCGAAATGGTGCTCAATGGTATAGTCGGCATCGGCTTGACTGCCATCTTCTAGAAGGGCATCAATAGTTTCTTGGTTGAACTCGTACCACTCTTCTCTTTCATCGAACTGGGTCATAATAAACACTCGTTAGCAATTTAAGCGCAAGTTTACCTGCTTTTTTCCAGTTCATCGACCTGTGTATTAAGCGCATCAAACTTTTGCTTCATTTCATCATTAAAGTGCACCATCCACTCTTTAATTGTGCGCTCTTCGGTCAGAGGTTGAGGCGCAGCGATATCAATCAACACAATCCCGTTGTTCCAGCGGTTCCATTTAACCTTTTTATGCAGGTTGCTTGCTGTAACCATAACAACAGGTTCATTGGTGGCCTTGGCTAGACGAAACGCACCTTGTTTGAAGGGGAGAATACCTCTGCCGTAACTTCTGGTACCTTCAGGAAATAGCCATACGGAGGTCTTTTTCTTGGCTATACGGTTTGCAGCGATATCCAAGGTGTTTCGCGCTTTCCCTGAATTTTTTCTATCGATCATGATATTCCCCGACAGCCAATAGATTTGGCCAAAAATAGGGATCCACTTCAAACTCTTCTTGCCGATTGTGACTACGCCGGGAAGTGCAGCCTTACAAATTGTAATTACGTCAAAGCTGTTTTGGTGATTAGCGATAAAAACATAGGGCTCGTTCGTTTTTACCGCGGGGTCTCTTTGTATAACAATTTTAAGGCCCACTATTTTAGCCATAAGAGAATACAAACTACCGGCAGCATGCACGTTATCCTTGTGAAAAGGGCGCACAATACAAATGATCAGCAAAATAATGTTGATTAATAAAAAGGCGATAAAAAGTGCCGGGATGCGAAATAAAGCGATCAAAACAACTCCTAGATACAATTGACGCGCGCAGTATAGATGAAGTTTCAGCGTACACTTGTCCGATGAGTTTTTACAGTGTTTAAACCTTATCGGGTCACCTCTTGTGAAAGTTCCTTCTTTATCACCTTTAGTATGAGGAAATTTTGCCGATACCGAATTACAATAATAGAAAGCTCAATAGAATCTAACTCGGTATTCATTACATGCAGACATTTACTCCAGACGACCTAGAAGAAGATATTCTTGCTGACCTTATGGAGGAAATTAACGAACTCTATGAATCAAGTGAGCAAACTTTGATTGAATTAGAGCTTCGGCCGGAAGATAACGAGTTGCAACGGGCTCTGTTTCGTTCAATCCACACCATTAAAGGCGATTTAGGTTTAGTAAATTTCTCTCCTATGATCCCCCTTTTGCAGCATGTTGAAGATTTACTCGATTACTTACGCAAAGGGCAGGTGGCATATACAAGTACTATGAGTGACTTGGTGCTTCTTACCATGGACAGGGTTAAAGCCTTCGTAGAGGCGGTAATGGCCGATGGTAAGGCTGAATACGATGACAACCTTCACAACCAGCTAGTGCTTGCTATCGGTCGTGTTACGCCTGACAATTCTTCTGAACATGAAAAACGTCTTACTGAAGCTGTGTTGTTACTAAACCCAGCGTTAGACATTGTTGCTGACGGCGACGACCCCGAAAACGTGCAAATTAAGCCGCCCACATTAGCCGCTACAGGTATACCGAAAGACATTAGCACTGAGAAAAAACAAGATATCTTGTTTTTCCGCGATCTTATGCAAACTATTGAGCGCCGTTCTAACTATTGGGTTGGAAGAGGTGACCGTATTGCCAAATTGGCCATGTATATCAATGATGTGGCCGAAAATCCAATTGATGAAGACCAGCTGGCGGTAGCCAGTTACGTTCATGATTTTGGTATGGCGTTCATGCCGTTAAAGCTGTTGCATAAAGGCGATGAATTAAGTGATATTGAGTTTAATCTGATGCGGTCTCACGTTTACAAAAGCGCTCGTTTGTTAGAGCACCTGGACCAATGGGATATGGCCCGTAAAATAGTGATGCAGCATCACGAACGTACAGATGGAACTGGATATCCGCTAGGCATAAAAGAAGACGATATCTGTGAAGGCGCTAAGCTGCTTGCAATTGTTGATACTTACGACGCAATGACACACCCAAGGGCGCACAACGAAGACAATGTGCTTTCCAAAAAAGAAGCAGTGATCGAGATCAATCGCAGTGCCAAAGGCCAGTTCAGTATGAAGTGGGTGAGACTGTTTAATCAGGCTATGACAGCGCTTTTAACTAAAGGGCAGTAAACGCTGCCCTTTGTTTGTTTTTTAAATTAGCTATTATTTGAATTAGGTGCCAATTGACTTGTTGGCTGAGAGCTTAATTCAGCTAAAGGCTTCCCAGCTATCTCACAAAGCGAAACAGGTTTAACTCACACCTAATTCCTTGAGCTTACGGGTAAGCGTGTTTCTTCCCCAACCCAAACGTTTAGCCGCATCTTGCTTGTGGCCATGGGTGTGCTGAAGTGCTCGCTCAAGCATAACGCGCTCGAAAGTCAGCATAGCGTCGTTAAGGATATTATGATGGCCATCGCGTAGTTGTTTGTCGGTCCAGCTCGCAAGTAAATCTGGCCAATCGCCAGACTCTGCGCTTGGCTTTTCAATGCTGCTATCGCTGTGAATTTCTGGCGGCAGATCGCTCGGTAAGACCTCTTGCCCACTTGCCATCACCGTTAGCCAGCGGCATACATTTTCTAACTGTCTTACGTTACCAGGCCATGGTAACTGAGACATAACACGCTCAGCTTCTTTAGAAATGCTTTTCGCTTCCACATCAAGTTCTTTGGCCGCTCGGCGAAGGAAATGGCGTGTTAACAACGGAATATCTTCACGACGTTCGTTGAGTGATGGAAGGTGCACACGAATAACGTTCAGGCGGTGAAATAAATCTTCCCTGAACTTTCCTTCAGCAACACGCTGCTCTAAGTTTTGGTGAGTGGCTGCGATAATGCGTACATCAACGCTTACCGACTGATGGCCGCCTACGCGATAAAACTGGCCATCCGCGAGTACTCGCAAAAGGCGGGTTTGCACATCTAACGGCATATCGCCTATTTCATCTAAGAAAAGTGTGCCGCCGTCAGCTTGCTCAAAACGCCCTTGGCGTGCTGCTTGTGCACCGGTAAAAGCACCTTTTTCATGACCAAACAGCTCAGACTCGACCAAGTCAGCCGGGATTGCCGCCATGTTAAGCGCAATGAAAGGCTTACTCGCTCTGGGGCTGTGCCTGTGGAGTGCGTGGGCTACCAGTTCTTTACCTGTTCCCGATTGACCGTTGATAAGTACGCTAATTGAAGAGCGTGAAAGTCGACCTATAGCACGGAAAACTTCCTGCATAGCAGGCGCTTCACCAATTATCTCGGTTACAACGTCTTCAACTTGTGATTTGGATACCGTCGACTGCTCTCTTGCGTGAGCAAGGGCGCGCTGGGTTAAGGTTACCGCTTCGTCAATATCAAAAGGTTTTGGCAAGTATTCAAATGCCCCTTTTTGATAAGCGTTTACCGCACTGTCTAAATCCGAATGCGCCGTCATAATAATTACGGGAAGCAACGGATGGGAAGCGTGTACTTCGTTCAGTAATGTCATGCCGTCCATTTGTGGCATTCTTATGTCTGAAATGATGACTTCGGGGGCTTGACCGCTTTGAAGTTGAAGCAATAAATCTTCAGGGTTTTCAAAACTCAAACAGCTGATATCAGCGGCTTGTAAGGCCTTTTGCAGCACCCAACGAATAGAACTGTCATCATCGACAATCCACACAGACTCATTCGTCATCGTCTGTCTCCTTACGATCTATTGGTATGTAAATTACGAACTCAGTGTGACCAGGGTAGCTGTCTACATCTATTTTGCCGCCGTGGTGGTTAATGAGGGTTTGTGAAATAGACAAACCTAACCCAGAACCATTTTGTTTACTTGTGACCATGGGGTAGAAAAGGGTGTCTTTAACTTCAGCAGGAATGCCTGGGCCGTTATCTATAATTTTTACTTTTGCTACCAGCGCATGACGTTTCGTTTGAATAGTCATTTGGCGCTCTATTCTCGTCACTAGCCTAATTTCAGGGTTAGGGGTTTGGCTCTCGGTTAGAGCCTGAATACTATTTCTAACTATATTAAGTACCGCTTGCTGAATCATGTCTGGGTCTAATAAAAGCGGCGGTATGCTCGGGTCATAGTCACGGACTATGGTTATAGGGTTGTCTGAATCAAAGCGCATTAAGCTACGTATTTTCTCAAGCGCTTGATGCACATTGCTCTCTTCGAACCGAGGCAGTGAATTTGGGCCTAACAAACGGTCCACAAGGTTTCGCAGGCGATCAGATTGCTCAATAATCATGCGCGTGAACTCTTTATGTTCTTCCGACAGCTCTTTTTCTAAAAGCTGCGCCGCGCCACGAATTCCGCCCAGCGGATTTTTTATCTCATGCGCTAGACCACGCACTAGTTCTCGCGCTGCATAATGCTGTGCATTTTGTAAATTCTCACGAGAAATACGTTTTTGTTGATCAATCTTTTTTACTTCGAACAATAGCCGCGGGCCATCTTCAAAGTGTAAGTTGGTAACGGTCAAATCGGCAGATACATAGCGGTTATCTCTAAATGCCAACTTAATTTCGTTTTCGGTAAAATCTTCACCTTTCCTAATAGCCGCTTTTAGTCGTGTGGTTTCTATTGTCCCTGGTAAGAAAAAGTCTTGAAGCGGGTGCCCGATAAGTTGTTTAAGCCCCGTCTCGAACAAAGCTTCGCCCGCGTGGTTGGCGTAAACAATGGTAAGTTTGTTATCTACCATTACCAACGCAGTGTTTAGGCTATTTATAAGCTGTTGTGTTTCTAACTCGGTGGAATGCATCCGAGCTCGTCTCCTTTGCACCATAATTGTGCATTGTAGCGTGCAATGATGCAATGCGCGAATAGAGACTAAGCAAACATAGCTTACTGAACCTCGTTGGTGCGCTTGTATGACAATGGTTGCACGCTATTAGTTATTAATTAACGCCGATGCCTGATGTAGGTAAAGGGTTTGTTCTGGAGACGATGCAAGAGTCTTGCCCGTATTGTTAGTTAGCTCAACTTTAAAAGTATGTGCTCCACGATGGATACCTGAGAGTTTAAATACGCCCGAATTATTGCTTGCAAATGGGGCGTTGTCGAAAATCAATCGGTAAGTAGGCGCTTTAGGTGCACCAGTTTGTGCTGCAGAAATGGTTAGCTCACCTAAGTTATTTCGGATTGTTGCTTCTGGTGCTGGATATTTAATAGTCACGCGATAATTAGGTTTGGGCGCATCAGGCTTAAGCGGCTGCGGGGGAGGTACTTTGGCTGCTGTGACTACGTTTTGCGTTTTATCATCGAATGCTAGTGGCTCAGCATTTTTTTGTGGCTTATCGGTGAAAGTAATAGAGCCGTCTTTTCCTACCACTTTATAGATTGTTTTAGTCGAAGAAGACGAGGAAGTTGATACTGGGGCGCGTGGTTCCTCGGTTGCTTGTGCTTGATGCTGCCCATTGTTTTGATCTTGAATTAGCGAAGCGGCTTGAAGGGGGAACATTCCATTACTGCCACCTAATAGTAGTGAAGCTAAGCAGATGTATCGCATCATGTTTTGCACGTATGGTTTCCTAATCAATCTATTTTGAAATTGCCAACCTAGTACTTTTTTACTTTCGGGCTGTTGCTACATCATTTAAGCGATACCTAAATAAGGGGTAGCCCCTCGCTCACAGGTCTAAATAGGCTATCCTAGGTGATGCTTTTTAGCGTAGACCTAAAGACATAGTAGTTAATTGGAAAGCATAAAAAAAGCCCGCAAAGCGGGCTTTAGTATTTATCGCTATACAGAGTGTTATTACACGCTGTAGTACATGTCAAACTCAACTGGGTGAGTTGTCATGTTAAGTGTAGTTACTTCTTCAGACTTAAGGTCGATGTATGCATCAATCATGTCGTCAGTCATAACGCCACCTGCTTTAAGGAAGTCACGGTCGTTATCAAGTGCTTCAAGCGCCATTTCAAGAGAGCTTGCAACAGTAGGAATTTCAGCCGCTTCTTCTGGTGGTAGATCGTACAAGTCTTTATCCATCGAGTCGCCAGGGTGGATCTTGTTTTTGATACCGTCAAGGCCAGCCATTAGCATTGCAGAGAATGCAAGGTAAGGGTTAGCTGTTGGGTCAGGGAAACGTACTTCAATACGACGCGCTTTATCGCTAGTTACGTGAGGAATACGAATTGATGCAGAACGGTTACGCGCAGAGTATGCAAGCATTACCGGCGCTTCGAATCCAGGTACTAAACGCTTGTAAGAGTTAGTAGAAGCGTTAGCGAAGGCGTTGATTGCACGCGCGTGCTTAATAATACCACCGATGTAGTAAAGTGCTTCTTCAGAAAGACCTGCGTATTTGTCACCTGCGAAGATGTTAACGCCGTCTTTAGAGATAGACTGGTGACAGTGCATACCAGAACCATTGTCACCCACAAGTGGCTTAGGCATAAAAGTAGCAGTTTGGCCATATGCATGTGCAACATTATGTACAACATACTTATACACCTGGATTTCATCCGCTTTCTTAACTAGCGTATTGAATTCACAAGCGATTTCGTTTTGACCCGCTGTCGCTACTTCGTGGTGGTGAGCTTCAATTACAAGGCCCATTTCTTCCATAACCATACACATAGCAGCACGAATGTCATGAGCAGAATCTACCGGAGGTACTGGGAAGTAGCCGCCTTTAACGCCAGGGCGGTGAGCCATGTTGCCGCCTTCAAATTCTTCACCTGAGTTCCACTTTGCTTCTGAAGAGTCAATCTTGTAGAACGAGCCTGCCATATCTGTGTGGAAACGCACGTCGTCGAAAAGGAAGAACTCTGGCTCTGGACCGAAGAAGCATGTGTCGCCGATACCTGTAGATTTCAAGTACTCTTCTGCACGGCGAGCAACAGAACGTGGGTCACGCTCGTAACCTTCCATTGTAGAAGGCTCAACAATGTCACAACGGATATTTACTTGTGTTTCTTCTGCGAAAGGGTCTACAACGCAGCTGTCTGCGTCTGGAAGAAGAACCATGTCTGATTCGTTGATGCCTTTCCAACCAGCAATTGAAGAACCGTCGAACATTTTACCTTCTTCGAAGAATTCTTCATCAACAACACTTGCAGGAATTGATACGTGTTGTTCTTTACCCTTAGTGTCGGTAAAACGTAAATCTACAAACTTCGCTTCACTTTCTTTAATCAGTTCTAATGCCTTATCTACTGACATCGTGTCCTCCAGGTTTAATGTAAAAATGCGGAATGATCAGCTTCACTCCAACAGTGGCAAAAGTGAAAGCGATTATCATGCCATTTACAAGCAAGCCGAATTTTGCGGCATGGACAGGCATATATCACTTCCATTTGAATTGTTGTGCACTATTAATGTGCATGGTTGCCCCATTGCGGTGCTTAATTGTTACTTTTATGTCATCTAGCCTAGATCACTTTCTACCTCACCACCACCGTATATGATCAATTCGGTGCAATTGGTCTGATTATTTTTTGAACTGAAGAGGTAATTACAATAAAAGTAACTTCTTATCAAAAAAAGGTGCGCAAACGTCGTGGTTTTTCTGTACAATCCGCGCAAATTTCTCTATCTGCATTTTTTTGCAACAAATCTAATGCAGACTTATTCGATTCCCGAATTAAGTTGGCATCGATTTACACAGGCTCTATATAAGCATGAATACCACTGATATTAGTAAATTGCGTAACATCGCAATCATCGCCCACGTTGACCACGGTAAAACCACCCTGGTAGACAAACTGTTACAGCAGTCTGGCACCCTTGAATCTCGAGGCGAGCAAGAAGAACGCGTAATGGACTCGAACGACATCGAGAAAGAACGTGGCATTACCATCCTAGCTAAAAACACAGCGATTAACTGGAATGACTACCGAATCAATATCGTAGATACCCCAGGACACGCTGACTTCGGTGGTGAAGTAGAACGTGTAATGTCAATGGCTGACTCTGTACTTCTACTTGTAGATGCACAGGAAGGCCCAATGCCACAAACGCGTTTCGTAACGCAAAAAGCATTTGCCCAAGGCCTTAAGCCAATTGTTGTTATCAATAAAATCGACAAGCCTGGCGCACGCCCTGATTGGGTTATGGACCAAGTGTTCGACCTTTTCGACAACCTAGGCGCAACTGACGAGCAGTTGGATTTCCAAGTTGTTTATGCTTCTGCACTAAATGGCTGGGCATCACACGATGCAGACGAGCCTCAAGAAGACATGAATGCGCTATTTGAAACTATCGTTGAGCAAGTTTCTGCACCTGATGCAGACGTAGACGGTCCTTTCCAAATGCAAATTTCTCAGCTTGATTACAACTCTTATGTGGGTGTAATTGGTGTAGGTCGTGTTAAGCGCGGTTCAGTTAAGCCAAACCAACAAGTTACTGTCGTTACTGCTGATGGTGAAAAACGCAATGGTAAAGTTGGCTTAGTTTACGGTTATCTTGGTCTTGCTCGTCATGAAGTTGAATCTGCGCATGCTGGCGACATCATTGCTATTACAGGTCTTGGCGAACTTAAAATCTCTGACACTATCTGTGACCAAAATACGGTTGAAGCGCTTCCTCCACTTACGGTTGATGAGCCTACTGTAACTATGACCTTCCAAGTAAACACGTCTCCGTTTGCGGGTAAAGAAGGTAAGTACGTTACATCGCGTAACATTCTAGAGCGCCTTAACGACGAACTAGTACACAATGTGGCGCTTCGCGTTGAAGAAACTCAAGACCCTGATAAGTTCCGCGTATCAGGTCGTGGTGAACTACACCTAGGTATTCTTATTGAAAACATGCGTCGTGAGGGTTACGAGCTTGCTGTATCTCGTCCAGAAGTAATTCTGAAAGAAGTTGATGGCGAAACTCAAGAACCTTACGAAACACTGACGATTGACTGTGAAGAGCAGCACCAGGGTTCTATCATGGAGCAGCTTGGTCTTCGTAAAGCTGAAATGACCGATATGTCTCCAGATGGCAAAGGTCGCGTACGTATCGATTTCGTTATTCCAAGTCGTGGCCTAATTGGTTTCCAAACAGACTTTATGACGATGACATCAGGTTCTGGTTTGCTATACCACACGTTCGACCACTACGGTCCGTACAAGGGCGGTATTATCGGTAAGCGTAAAAATGGTGTACTTATCGCCAATGCAAACGGTAAAGCCCTGACTAACGCCCTGTTTAACCTGCAAGAGCGTGGTCGCCTATTTATCGGTCACGGTGTAGAAGTGTACGAAGGTATGGTTATTGGTATTCACAGCCGTGACAATGACCTAACAGTAAATGCACTTAAAGGTAAACAGCTTACAAACGTTCGTGCCTCTGGTACTGACGAAGCGCAAACTCTAGTTCCACCAATCAAGATGTCACTTGAGCAAGCGCTTGAGTTTATCGATGATGACGAGCTAGTAGAAGTAACGCCGGAGTCTATTCGTATTCGTAAGAAGCTTCTTACAGAAAACGAGCGTAAGCGTGCATCTCGCGCACCTAAGTCTTAATATCCTTTAAGACTACATTGATTTCAAAAATGCCAGCTTTTGCTGGCATTTTTTTATTTAGCAATTGAATTTAGTTCAGCAGAAATTTGCGGCTAGTCTTGTCTATTTTACATTTGCTTAAAGTTATCCCTTTGAGTTCACCCATTAAGTTAGTTAACGGTATTAGTTAAACATCCAAAAGCTTAAACATCGACCAAAGGTTAGTGGTCAAACGTGCTTATAGCTTCTATGCTTTAGAAAATAAATGTTTACGCATTAACTCGTAAGCTAAGTCGTTGTAATATCAACGTCTAATGACCTAACAAAAGGGGAAGGGTAGTGTTTTCTGTAGCCGTTGTTGAAGATGATCCTATTACGTTAGACCTTATTACTGATGCGTTAGAGACGCAGTTAGACGCTACTGTTTTTCCATTTACGCGTAGTAAATTTGCGAGAGATTTCTTGCTACAACAAACTTCTGACACCATAAGCTTGATTATAAGTGACCAAGTAATGCCGGATTATGACGGGCTTAGCCTTTTAAAAACTTGTCAGTCATCTGGTTTGAACGTCCCTTTTTTGCTAATTACTGCCGACCCTAACAAAGAGCTCGTTATTGAAGCGCGTAAGCTCCAAGTATCAGGCTTTTTAGCTAAACCCTTGAATATGGAAGAGCTGGTTCAAAAGTCGAAAGAAGCCGTCACACAAGCGAACTAGACGTCAAAAGCTGTCTCACGCCGCGAAGTTTCACTCAATACGACAATTAGCATTGCAAGTGAGCGTGATTTCATCATTGCAAAGGGAGTAATGGCAAAAGGCTACTTAGCCATTGCTCGCTTAACGCTTTAAATTTCCCTCTATCAAAGTACATTTCGATATAGCAAATTTGAGTTAATTCATCTTACGCCCCTAGTTTATGGAACGCTAAAATTCTACACTGGTGCTATAAGTTTTTGAGCAACAGGATGTAATGTGAGCGCCTTATTCGATAATACCCCTTCTAGAAAAGATACGTTTTCGTTCAAATGGCAAAAGTACAAAGGAAAAGACATCATCCCAGCTTGGGTGGCTGATACCGAGTTTCGTTGTGCTCAGCCAATCTTAGACGCCATCTCTGGTCAAGTTGAACATGGGAATATGGGGTATATACTGCCTGCCCATCACGAAGGCGCTATACAGGCTGTGGTAAGATGGCTAAAAGATAAGCATAACTGGGAAATCCAGCCCGAGTGGCTAGTGTGGACTCCAGGTGTGGTACCTGCGTTCAACGTAGCGTGCAAAGCCTATTGTGAACCCGGCGATAAAGTGCTTATTCAAACGCCTAATTACCCGCCACTGCTGGCAGCGCCAAAGCTTAACGGCCTAGAGCGAGTAGATATAGGTACGGTTGTAGAAAGCGCTAACGGTGAACGGTCAGATAGTATCAGTGATGTCGAAGGAGCGCGCTATACACTAGATTTTGACGCATTAGAGAAAGAAGCTGCAGACCCTAAGTGCAAGCTCTTTATTCTTTGTAACCCCATGAACCCAGTAGGCTCGGTACTTTCTAAAGCTGAGCTAGACCGCATTGCTGAAATCTGTAATGCGAACAATGTTAAGCTTTGCTCTGATGAAATTCACTGTGACCTTATTTTAGAAGACGGGAAGCAGCACATTCCGGCAGGCCGCGAGTCCAACCTTGCTGAAAATAGCGTAACGCTTATGGCTGCCAGCAAAACATTCAATATTGCTGGTTTAGGTACGTCTTTTGCCATTATCCCTAATCGTCAACTGCGTCAGGCATTTACCAATGCCGCAGCGGGTATAGTGCCCTGGGTAACCGTACTGGGGTTGGCGGCAACTGAAGCGGCATTTACTCAATGCGACGATTGGCATCAGCAACAGCTTACCTACTTACGTGAAAACAGAGACATGGTGTTTAACACCATTAACGGTATTGACGGGCTTAGAATGCTAAAAGCCGACGCCACTTTTCTTGCATGGGTAGATGCCAGCGGATTGGGTGTAGAAAACGTACAGGAATGGGCGGAAGAGAAGGGTGTTGGCCCATCTCCGGGTATTGATTTTCACAAGGCGGATCATTTCAGAATCAACTTTGGCTGCAGCAAAGCAATGCTCCAAGACATTCTGCAACGCCTCGCCAGCTAAAAAAAACTGTGGGGTCAGAGTCAGGACTCTGACCCCACACCTCAAAGGTGTTAGCTGAAAACACCGATTAGCTTATATAGACCCAAACCAATCACTGTGCCTACTACCACAAAGCCAGCTAGGTTACTTTTCCACGTGTTTCTAAACTCACCCAGCGCTGTGCTTTTATTCATAACGACCAGCAAAAATATTGCGATAATAGGTAGCAGTAAGGCATTTGTTGCCTGGGCAAACAAAATAGCAGGTAGGGGCTTAAAGCCAAGTGCTGCAACACTTACACCAACCACAATGATAATAAACCATACCGCTTTAAAGCTTTTACTTTGCATATCGTCAGAGAGCCCGAGCGCGCCGGTTACCGCATAAGCGGCGGCTAAAGGCGCGGTAATGGCACTGGTTAAACCGGCTGCGAACAACCCTAATGCAAAGAACCACTGTGCTTTGTCACCTAATACCGGTTTTAGCTGCTCGCCCATGTTCGATGCGTCCATAGTGGCAGCTTGGTTGAAGAACGCCATCATTGCTGTTGCCATTACAATAAGCGTAATAAGTCCACCCATACTGATTGCTTTAGCCGACTGGTTTCGACAGGCTGCTACTGCATCTTGTTTATCCTGCCCTTGTGATGATTTCGCAACTAGACTGGCATGAAGGAATAAGTTGTAGGGCACTATGGTTGTGCCGATGAGGGCTAGCACGGTGGTAATAGCATCTGCGTCTAACCGCGGTGACATTAGTTGGCTAAACATTGCGGTAATATCAGGTTTTGCTACTAGCAGCGTCACTAAAAATACACCCGCCATAATGAAGACAAGGTACACCAGTACTGTCTCTATCCACTTATAGCTGCCTGACCATAGCAACACAATGGCAATAGTACCTAATATACTGGCCCACGGGCCTATACCTATATCGATAAAAGCGTCTAAGCCGATTGCAGCGCCCGTTAAGTTACCCGATTCATAGGCAGCGTTACCAATGCCAATAGCGCTTACTATAAGCACAATAAAGGCGTTCTTAAGCCACGGTTTGTATGCCATGTTTTTCATTGCGCTAGCTAGGCCTTGGCCACTTGCTACACCAAGACGTGCCGCCATGTCTTGCAATACAATGGTTGCAAATATGGAAAAAAGTAGCGCCCATACCAAGTGAAAACCAAAGTTTGCACCCGCCAAGCTTGCTGTAGTTACTGTTCCAGGGCCAATGAAGGCGGCCGCGATGATATATCCTGATTTATCTTTTGCCATTGCAACGACTCTTAGTTAAGTTTTGCTATCATGACAATAGGTGGGCGAGCACGCAACAGTACCGCTAAACCAATACAGTAACAGATTGGTTTTAAACCTATTGTCGCGTACCCAGTGCAAAGACTTCGTTTTTCTTCGTGTCCAATCCCAACTATGTGGGAGAGGTATGAGGCTAGAAAACATGCCCTTTGCAAATTGGCCGCGCAGACTACCGTTTCGAGAAAGAGAACGCAAATTAAAAAAGGAAGGTAATGGTGAAAGACGGGTTTCCAGTACACATCATCAGCGATATTGTTTCGCATCCCCATTTCAAAAATGTACTTCCGAATGCCTATCACGTTGATGGTATGATCTTTGCGGTGGCCGCCGCACCAGAAATCCCCATGCCCGAGCAATGGATGCCTTGGCTTATTCAATCTGGAGACAGCAAACTAGTAGACAAAGATGTCGATACGCTGGCAGATACCTTAATGAGCGGCTTGCGCGCCCATTTAGACTTTATGCGCCAGAGTAAATCGCCCTTACCCATTGAGCTCACCGAAGCGATAGAGGTGGAAGGAGCGATGAGGCCTTCAAAGGAGTTGGAAAGCTGGCTGAACGGCTTATTACAAGTACATAAACAATTAGAGCCAGTCTGGCAAAATGCATGGAACCATCTTGAGAAGCATTCGGGAAAGAATAAGAGAGACGGCGAAGATAAGCTAGCTGAGCCTGCAGAGGCGAGGTTGTCCCGCTGTTTAAAACTTTTTTCAACGCTTGCGAATATCGAGTTGGCCTTGTCCTACAGAAACGAAAAACAAGTGACCCAGCTTGAAAGTAGTATACACATGCTTGTTAAACAGTTGCCATCGGTACTCGCAGATTACACGAATTTATCAGGCGAGTTGGCGCAAGCTTTACCTAATCAATTCGAAACCTTTAACAAGATTACTTAGACCTTTATCTAATTGGCTGCAACGCATCTGATTAGCGTTGCCTTTGCTGTTGGTGACGTTGATTTAAAGTGTGTTTGAGCGAGGCTGTGTAGCTATCTAGCTCAAGCTTCGCCTTTTCATATTGCTCGTTTAACAGTATTGAGGCTGGCTCTCTCATAAGCGCCTTGAACGCAATATCTGTCTGTTTGAGCAAGTGTTTGAGGTGTTGATTACTATCATCCATGGTAAACATTCCGATAAAAACAATTCAATAAACCCGATATATGGTGAGTTCGGGCAGCTATGTGTGATGTCTACAACACGCTCTACTTTAAGTTTTACAAACTTCTTACATCACACAGTAGTACTGGTCCTTAAGTACTGACTTCCTTAATGCCTATGAATGCCTGCGTGTAGCTAAACCTAAAATGGCTTAACTACAGCCAGACATACGATGGCAAGAATAATTAACACCGGGGCTTCATTCAAAAAGCGATAGAAGCGCGGAGTGTGCCTATTTTCATCTCGTGCGAACTGCTTCATCAATTTAAACAAATAGAAGTGGTAGCCGTAAATAGCAAGCAGTAGCAGTAATTTTATATGTAGCCATCCTGACATTTTAAACCAGGTACCGCCATAGCTGACAATGAGCGCAACGCCGAATGCCAGAGTTAATAAGGCGAATGGGGTAACGAAGAGCCATAATCGACGTTCCATGACCTTAAATTCATCTTTAACTATTTGAGACTGAGTCGTGGCATGATAAACGAACAGTCGCGGTAAATAGAAAAGTCCTGCCATCCACGCCAGCATGAAAAAGATGTGCAGTGCTTTAAACCATAAAATGTACATATTAATAATGTGCCTTTTGTAAGAAGCTTTGCAAGATATTCCAGGTTACTACGCCAATGATATCGTTAAGCTCCTGATCGTAAATATAAACTGCGCCAGAGCGCGAGTTTTTAAGATGTTCGTATACTTCGTGCAGCGTAGACTGCGCGCTGATGCCTTCCATTTCATAATAGTTTAACGCTGTAGCGTCGTGTTCCAGACTTACATTATATTGGACCAGCTTATACTGCACATCTATTTCAAATTTTGACTTCTGAATGACAATTTTTGTTGGGTCCCCTTCCAAATAGTTGATTAATGCTTGTTCTGGGGCATCGTGAAAAAGCTTATAATCTGTGTTCATTGCCGCTAGTACACCGGTCTTTTCAAGGGCTTCTCTGATAGACGAAATAGCATATGGAAGGTTCTGATAGTCGAGCTGTCGTATAAAGATAGAGCGGTTGCCGAAAAACTGCGTAGACGTTACGTATGCAGGCACTATTACCAGCATAGCTGGCAAAATTATTTGAGGGCTATAGGAGAGCTCCATAACCGCAGATAGTGCAGCTAGAGGCGCGTGTAAGACCGCTGTTAACATACCCGCAATCCCCAGCAATGCAAAGCTGTTAGTAAATTCAGGCACGTTGATAAAGTACGACAACGGCAATAAAAGCACGGCGCCAGCAAGCATACCTATGACCATAACCGGCCCTATGATCCCTCCAGGGATACCAAGACCGATAGCAAATACCGCCAAGATAACCTTAAACACAAGGGTAGATACTAACAATAGAGCGCCAGGGGAACTATCGAATAAGTGCTCCACGTCGATAAAATTTGCCCCAAGCGCTTCTGGTATAAACATGCCAATAGACCCGGTAATCAGTGCAGCAAGTATCAAGCGCCACACCATTGAAACCGGTCGGAACCAAGTCATAACACGCATAAGTTGGCTATTAAAAAGCACCGCCAACATACCCAACAAAATGCCTAACAGTACTAAATAGAAATACATCCATTGGCTAAAGGCATTAAACGATAAGAAGGAAAGCTCATTAACCTCACCGAATACGATACGGGTAAGCACTGAGCCACAGGCAGCGGCCAGCATGATAGGTACAAATATGTGGATTTTGTATTCTCGAAGCACCACTTCCATTACAAAGATGACGGCAGCGAAGGGGGTATTAAACGATGCAGAAATACCCGCAGCAATGCCACAGCCGGCAAGAATTCGAATGCTGTTGTAGGGCAAACGGAGCCATTGCCCAAGAAAGCTACTGCCCGAAGCCCCCATATGCACAGAGGGGCCTTCACGACCTACGACAAAGCCACCAGCTAACGCCAGCATACCGCCAAAAAACTGGTTTATGGTTGTTCTGAAAGGCACATAACCGTAATAGTATTTTACCCGGTGAATGACAAAAGGAATACCCAAGCGGTAATGCTTGAAGCCGGTGAGAAAAGCAATGAACAGTATTAAGCCTACACTAATAAGCGGCATAACCAGCCACACTAACCAGTCGTAAGCAAGAACTGACTTTAGCGACGATACCCCTGTTTCTTGAAGCCATTCAACACATAGTCGAAACAGTATAATAATAAGCGCCGCGCAGGTTCCCCCTACAATGCCCAGCATGCACAACTGAATAGTAGTGCGTGGATGAGCTAACTCCTCTCTTAAAGCCTGCAAGCGCATGTTGTGGTACAGTAGATTAACGTAGCTAGCAGCTTACCATAAACACTTAAAATTCATAATATTTAGAACGCGTTAGCGTTTTGTAGTTTTTTAATGAAGAAATTATGACAACAGACCAATTAAAAGAATTATTAGGCAACTATAAATGGACCTTGATGGTGGCCTTCATCATGTTCGTCATGATTGGGTTTGGATACAAGCTCGCGCGAATTATTGATGAAGGCGACAGCAAGAAAGTGCAGGCTCAAAAAGAAACTATTGCTATTTTGTCTGAAGAGAATAATGCGCTAACGACGAAAGTAAATCAGCTTGAAGTAGCCGTGGAACTTGCCACACTTGAGTCTGAAAATATCGCGAAAACGTTAAGCGATCAGAAGAAAGAGCTAGAAGCACAACAAGAGCTGTTAAGCTTTTATGAACGTGTTATGGCGCCGGAGAAAACCGATGACGGCTTTGCTATTGAAGGGGTAGAGGTCTTTAAATTAAGCGATGCGTCATATCAACTCAGGTTAGTTTTACTACAATCTAAACAGAGAAAAGCAGTGATAAATGGCAACTTAGACATTGCTATTGTGGGAAAAAAAGATGGAAAGCCTGTTAGGCTAGAATCTGGCAACTCAAGCTTACTTGCTGAAGACGTTAAGTATCGTTTTCGTTTTTTCCAAGCGGTTAACGTAACGCTTAACATCGAAGAAGATATAGACGTGGAGACTATTGTTTTTACTACACGGGTTTATGAATATAAAACCCGCAAAGGTAACTATGAGGTTAGCGTGCCATGGAGCGAAGCGCTCTCAGTGGACGTAGAGTAAGCCCCTGAATGTCATGGTTTAGCTAAGTCCATGATTAAACCATATCGCACCTCAGTTATTACCTAGGGCATAGTTTTGCTGATTCATTCAAAGAAATACCAGTAGCCATAGCCTACAAGAAAAGCTGGAATGGCAGAGTACACCGTAGCGATAAGGGCTGCCTTTGGTGAAAGCGCGATAGCGGGAAACAAGGCATCGCCATCGTTACTAATCGCGTTGCCTAATTGAGCTGAAAAAGGAACTGCGCCATTTAAATACAAACTGGTGACCAATATTTGAGGGCCGCAGCCGGGTAAAAAACCTATAACAATAGCCAAGCCGACCAAGCCAGGTCCCATAGCTTCAAGCATTCCAGCTATGTCTAGCCCAAACCAGACAACAGAAAGCTCGAAAATCAAAAATGCGAGTATCACCCATGCCAATACAAATTGCGTATCTAACGCGGCTTTTTCCTGCCACTTAGGAGGGGGCGGGATAACGTCTTCTTTGGTGACTGAGGCGTATCCGCTTCCCGAACCACACAGTGACCAAAGCACCAAACTTGCTATACACAAAGAGGCGCCAATTAGTGTTAGTGTACTCTCACTAATGGCCAAGTAACTGTGAACGGGGAGTTGAAATGCCAGAGCTAAGGCAATTGCTAGCGACGGTAAGCTCACAACCATCCAGAATACTTTGGATAGTGATACGGCTTTATGGCTTAGTGTTTGCGGTTTATCGGTGTTCTGGGGCTCTTCATTCGAATCAACAGTTTCAGGTGCTCGATAATTGTGGAATTTATTAACCACTAATCCCGTCGCGGCGCCTACAGTGACACTGACCGCCATAACGGTTAACGCATCTAATGGTGCCTGAGCTAGCAACAAAAAGGCTGCATCGCCCATGGTGCTAGTTAGTACTGCAACTACTGCCCCAAAACTGGTAACACCTCGCGTGTACTGGGTCACTACAATAATTGCACCGCCACAGCCGGGCAGAGCACCAAGCATTGCCGAAAGGCCTACTTCGTGGACGGGGTGCGTTTTCATATAATTGCCAATGGCGTCGGCTGAGACCCGCAATGTGGCTAGGTAATAAAGTGCAAGTGATGCATAAACAAACGCCGCTACTTGGAAGTATGCGTCTGATAAAACGGAAAGCGTCACAGAGCGGGTGCTGCTATAAGCGAGTAGGGTTACAACTAAAAGCGGCATCAGCAGCCGCTTGTTAGCCAACAGCGGGTAAAGAGTGCTTTGAATGAAACCTTGAGTAGAGCCACCAAGAAGCCGTGGTCGATACTTATCGCGTTCCAACGCTTTTGCACTTTTCGATGTATGGGACGCTGTATTCATTACAACTTCACTCTCAAATTACTGAACACTTATTTGGAGGCGCAAAATTGAAAATGCGCCTACCTTTTGTCTATCGGCAAATTGCATACGCTTAGCTAGAAAGCGTAACCGTGCCTTTCATAACGCCGATATGACCGGGAAATGAGCAGAAGAACATGTACTCTTCGTCTTTGCTTAGACCTTCAACAGAGAAAGTAGTAGAGGTTTGTTCGCCGCCACCAATTATATCTGTAGCGCCAATTACACGATCATCACCAGGCTTAATGTAGTCATTATCGAGTCCAGCGCTCATGCCGTCTGTTGCTACCGGCTGCCCGTTCTCTTTGGTGGTCATTACCCAGTTATGACCCATGGATTGCTTCGGTAGTTGACCTGTATGCTTAAGCGTAACGGTAAATTCGGTGCAGCTTGCAGGAATCGTTACGTTTTTCGTGTTGAACTGCATAGCGTCGTTTGATTCCACAGTAGCCTCACATTCGCTAGCAAACGCGCTTGAAGCTAAAAGGAAAAGGGCTGTGCCGCCAAGTAGTTTCTTGATCATGAATAATATCCTTTAAATATAGATTAATCGCACCGTTCGGTGGAATTAGAAGGTTCCATTTTCAATACGAAAAAGCATAACACTGGATCAATTTAAATGCTAATAATTATCATTTGTGTTTTTGTGGTGGGTTTGCTATCAATAGTTCTTACCTATCCACTGCGTTATTTTTTTGATGCACACTTGATAAACGAAAAAAGCTAATGTCATCGATACGAAATACACGTAAACAAATTCGTTTTGGACACAACGGTGTTGAACTAGATGTATTGGTTAACTATTTAGAAAGTGTGACCTGCATTGCTAATTTACTACCGCAAAAAAGCGACAAGTTTGCGATTTATAAAAATGCTGTTGAATTGCTGTATGAAGTCATTTGTGACCCGCTAGTTTGTAAACAATGGCGCTATGCCTGTTTAGACCACTTATACAAGCCTTTACTTAACGCTGAGCGCTACGTTTGTACCGAGAGTGATCGAATTACGCTTGCAAGGTTAAAAATAGATATGCATGTGCTAGTCCCACATTTTTTATGAGCAGCCAACGAGGGTGATATCTAATAACTACTATTAGTTTGTACTTAAAACCCCGAGTAGACCTTTGATGGCAGCGTGATAAACACGCCAAAAATTCCGTTACATCAACACAAGGATACGAGTTATGACAGCAACACGCACAGAACGCGACAGCATGGGTGAGTTACAAGTGCCTGAAGATGCACTTTACGGCGCACAAACTCAACGTGCTATTCAAAACTTTCCGGTCAGTGGGCAGCGCATGCCTGAAGCTTTTATACGCGCGTTGCTCACTGTGAAAAAAGCCGCAGCTCAATCAAATATGAAGCTGAAAGCGCTGGATAGTGACTGCGGTCAGGCGATAGTTAAGGCCTGCGATGAACTGTTGGCCCTTGATGATGTTATGCAACACTTTCCGGTAGATGTCTTTCAGACAGGGTCAGGTACTAGTACAAACATGAATGCCAACGAGGTGATAGCGCGTTTGGCGTCTCGTTATTCAAGTGAAGAGGTTCACCCGAACGATCATGTAAATTACGGGCAAAGTTCAAATGATGTAATACCAACAACCATTCACGTAAGCGCAGCTATTGCCTTGTCAAATGAGCTAGTGCCTGCTGTTGAAGGTCTGGTTCACATTATTGAAACGAAAGCAAAGTCGGTTGCGCAATATTGTAAAACGGGCCGCACTCACTTAATGGATGCGATGCCTGTAAGGATGGACCAAAGCCTACTTGCTTGGGCATCTCAGCTTAAGCAGCAGTTGAAAAATCTTCGTGCTGTGCAACCTGCTATCCAAACCCTTGCTCAGGGAGGAACGGCAGTGGGCACGGGGGTAAACGCCCATGCTGACTTTGCAACAACATTTTCAGATACACTAGGAGAGCTGACCGATATCGCGTTTAAACCAGCAGATAATTCCTTTGCGCTTATTGGCTCTCAAGACACCGCAGTAACGCTTTCAGGTGCGACGAAAAGCTTGGCAGTTACCTTAATGAAAATTGCCAATGACCTGCGCTGGATGAATTCCGGCCCGCTAGCTGGTTTGGGCGAAATAGCTTTGCCAGCATTACAGCCCGGCTCATCGATAATGCCGGGCAAGGTTAACCCAGTTATTCCTGAAGCGGTGGCAATGGCGTCAGCACAGGTAATAGGCAACGACGCGGCAATTACTGTAGGCGGGCAATCTGGAAACTTTGAGCTCAATGTCATGCTGCCCATGATTGCCAGTAATTTGTTATCAAGCTTGTCGCTAATGACCAACAGTGCAACGCTTATCGGAGAACAGGCAATTGAAGGATTCACGGTCAACCAAGACAACATTGAAGCGCCTCTTTACAGAAACCCTGTCCTCGTTACCGCGCTTAACCCTGTCATTGGCTATGCAAAAGCCGCGGAAATTGCCAAAGCAGCTTATAAAGAGAATAAACCTGTTATTGATGTGGCTGAAGCAATGACAGATATTTCTAGAGACGAGCTGGAGGCCTTACTAGATCCTAGAAATCTCACTTAGCTGTAAAGGCCTAAACCAAGTGTTAGAAACAGACTTGTATTGAAAAAAGTGCGACTTACCATCGCACTTTTTTTGTGCTGGAAGTGATAGTTAGTTGTAAGGAAGTTCGGTAAAAAAATCGCAGAGCACCTGCTTGCCTAAAAACTATTCGATGGTTGGCACGTTCTTAGCTAGCTCATAGCTAATAACTTGAGTAAAACCTGTTTTAACCGGTATACAGTTGCTGTATGTGATCAGGAATTTTGGTACAGTGATGCAATAAATTATTTGTATAGCTGCGTAAGACAGCGATAGACATTAGCGCTAATAGGTTTTGCTTATTTTGATGGCGAATTGCTAGGAAAAAAGTAACGCCTTTTCGGGATGAAAAAATGACAGAAACTTGCTTTCGCATGAAGGGCACTACGCTCACCAGTATTGTGTTAGAAGTAATAGATTTTGAGCCAGATAACTTCGAGGCTCAGTTATCTAAGAAAGTTGCGAGCGCGCCGCAGTTCTTTACCCGTTCCTCACTGATTTTGCATTTGATAAAGCCTTTGTCTGCTACCGAGTTTGAACTGCTAGTGGCACTTTGCCGTCGGTTGCAATTGCAGCCTATGGCGGTGAAAGGTGAAGTGGCAGAACTTAAACCGACCATTAATGATTTGGGATTAGCTGATGTAAGCCAAAGTAAATTTACAGATAGCGCTCTTCGTTCACAAAAAGAAAGCGCTAATAACGGCACGGAAAGCGGCAGCAACAAAGCCCATAGCAACGAGCGCGCGTCTCAGGCACAGCAGCATGCGGCTGCAGAGCCTCCTAAAAGTGAGCCAGCTCCCATAGCAGCCCCGGCACTTAAGCCAGCTAAAGTCATCAATCGACCTGTACGTTCTGGCCAGCAAGTTTATGCTGAAGGTAGTGATTTGGTGGTAACCGCGTCGGTAAGTGAAGGTGCTGAGCTATTGGCCGATGGTAACATTCATGTTTACGGTACGTTGCGCGGACGCGCGTTAGCTGGCGTTAAAGGCAACACGGGGGCTCGTGTATTTTGTCAGTCATTAGACGCAGAACTCATTTCAATTGCTGGGCAATTCATTATGCACGACACCGTAAAGGGTGAGTGCTGGAAGAAGCCTGCACAAGTGTATTTAGAAGAAGAAACATTACGTATAGAGCCGTTAGCTTAATGCTTTGTACGCACTAATAGGAAAGAATAGATGGCAAAGATTATCGTAGTAACCTCAGGAAAAGGTGGTGTAGGCAAAACTACATCGAGTGCAGCAATAAGTACGGGGCTTGCGTTAGCAGGTCATAAAACGGTAGTAATAGATTTCGATGTTGGCTTGCGAAACCTTGATCTTATAATGGGCTGTGAGCGCCGCGTTGTTTACGATTTTGTTAACGTGATCAACAAGGAAGCGTCACTTAAACAAGCGCTAATTAAAGATAAGAGAACGGAAAATCTTTTCATTCTTCCCGCTTCTCAAACCCGCGACAAGGATGCACTCACTGTAGAGGGTGTGCAAGCGGTATTAGACGAGCTTAAGAAAGACTTTGAGTACATCATTTGTGATTCACCAGCAGGTATCGAACAAGGTGCTCAAATGGCGCTGTATTTTGCTGACGAAGCCATTGTAGTAACCAACCCAGAAGTATCGTCGGTACGTGATTCAGATCGTATTTTAGGTATTTTACAAAGTAAATCGATGCGCGCAGAAAAAGGCGAACCGGTTAAAGAGCATCTGCTTCTTACTCGCTACAACCCAATGCGTGTAGAAAGTGCGGAAATGTTGAGTGTTGCCGATGTGGAAGAAATTTTGGCAATCCCACTTTTGGGGGTAATTCCAGAATCAGAATCAGTGCTTAAAGCGTCAAACCAAGGGCAGCCGGTTATTCTTGACGAAGAAGCTAATGCGGGACAAGCTTATGGTGACGCCGTTAAACGTCTGCTAGGCGAAACTGTTCCACATCGTTTCCTTGAAGCAGAAAAGAAAGGGTTCTTTAAGCGTCTTCTAGGAGGGAAGTAATGGGAATTTTCGACCTGCTCAAAAAGAAGCAAAAGCCGAGCACTGCCGCTGTAGCTAAGGAGCGGTTACAAATTATCGTTGCACATGAACGTAAAAAGCGTACCGAACCTGATTACTTGCCCATGATGCAGCAAGAAATTATCCAAGTGATTAGAAAATATGTTTCTATCGCGGATGATCAGGTGTCAGTTCAGCTCGATAATAATGACGAATGCAGCGTACTGGAGCTAAACGTAACGCTTCCGGAAAACTAGTTGGTGATGCTGATAAAGAATAATGACACATTACTCTTTATCAGTGCTTCTTAGTTTTTTCTCATTAACGTCTAGTTGTTTTGAAGCCATAGCAATGAGCTTCTCATCTAAAGGGGGAGGGGTAATATCTACCCCTTCACTTAATGCTTGGACGAGAGTGGCGAGTACGTCAACTCTCGCCTGCCATTTATACTCTCCATTTATAATATGCCATGGAGCGTAATCCGTATTTGTCTTCTCGAACATATCGTTGATAGCTTCAACGTAATGTTCGCGCATGCGACGATTGTGTAAATCTTCTTCGGTAAGCTTCCAACGCTTAAACGGGTTGTGTAAACGCTCTTCAAACCGTTCGCGCTGTTCATCGGCGGAGATATGCATAAACAGCTTTATGATACGAACGCCATTATCGCTCAGCGTTTTTTCAAATTCGTTTATCTCGCTATAACTGCGCTGCCAATGAGCGGTTGGAATAAGTTCATCAACACGTTCTACCAATACTCGCCCATAGTGGGAACGATCAAAAATGGTAAGTTTACCTGGCGAAGGTATCTGCTTCCAAAAGCGATAAAGGAAATGTTTTTCACGCTCTTCTTTTGTTGGTGCAGCTACCGGAAATACATTCACGGAACGGGGATCTAATTTTTCTGTGATACGTCGTATGGCTCCACCTTTGCCCGATGCATCCCAACCTTCAAAAATGATAAGCGCTCTTTTCTGCTGGTGATAGTAAGATTGCTGGACATGAAAAAGTGATTCTTGACACGCGCTTAACTGAGCTTTGTATTCTTCCTTGTCTTTAAATCGAGAACGACCAAAATCGTTAAACAAGGTAACTATAGTTTTCTGTTGGGGAGAACTCATATAAATAACCTATATTTCAAATAGATATTAGAATTTTCATCGCGAAATATTAATTTTTAAGAAATCACATGCAGAATTGAAAAGAGCGTCTACACTTATCTGTCAAATTACGCTAACAGGATATAACTATGCAGTTCAACGTTTATTCGTTGGTTCTTTTGACGGCAATTTTTCTTTCTTCTTTTTATACCCGTAGTGCAACTTGGAGTGAAAACGAGCTTCATATCCAGCACGGGAAGCTCAATCAGCCCTTTGCCGAGGCCTCGGGTACTGAACTCGCTACAACCATTTTTACATTCCAGCACGCCAGCGGTTGGGAGTATGGCGGAAACTTCTTTTTTGCTGACTATTCAAGCACTTCTGCCGGTGATGAACTATACGCAGAGTGGTACCCCACTTTCAGCTCTAAAGCTCTATTTAATGCTAATTACAGCGGCGTTCTGAGCGATATCAGTTTTGTCATGGGCGTAAATATGGCGCCAGAGTCAGACGTTTTAAAATATTTGCCAGGCATTCAGCTTCATCTAGACGTTGAAGGCTTCCAGTTTCTCAATGTACTTGTTACCGCGTACTTGGACGATAGCGAGGGTCTCAGTGCTGGTGGAGCGCCTAAAGAAGACAACAGCTGGATGGTTGATATTGCTTGGCGATACCCGCTACGTCTTTCTTCGCAGCAATTTTATATAGAAGGACATGCGGAGTACATCGATGAAAGAACGTCTGAAATACCTGGTGATGTAGTCGAGTCGTGGGTGTTGGCGCAAATCCAAGCGCGATGGGACGCTGGACAGGCGTTTTTCAATGTGAAAGACAGGTTTTTCCTTGGGGTAGAGTATCAGTATTGGAACAACAAGCTAGGCACGCAAGAAGAAGACAGCGTCGTTCAAGCGCTGGCAGTATGGCGTTTTTAAGCCACACTTAGTGTTGATAGTTATTTAATTAATTTGGAGTAAATAAATATGCAATTAAAGCGTCTGCTTTTCATTGCGTTAATTTCCGCGCTTATAGTACCTGTGGTTATTACCACGGCGGTATTTGCAACGTCTATTTTAAGCTTTCTTACTAATAAGGTAGAGACATCAGACCTACCTACAGCCCTTGAAGAGGTGAAGAATGCTGTTGAATTAGATTTGCAGGGTACAATACTCCCAAGCCGTTCATTGGCTAACAATATGTACATAAAGCGTTGGATGCAAAATGGTGAGCCTTCACAAGGCGTTGACGTACTCACCAGCCACCTTGCGGAAATAAAGCGAGAAAGTAATGCTATTAGTGCTTATGTTGTGTCCGGAAACTCTAATAATTACTATACCCATGATGGTATAGATCGCCAGATCACACCCCAAGGGGACACTTGGTTTCAAACCTTTATTAATAGTAGTCAGCCATTTGAAATAGCTATTGATATCGACAAATCGAACGGTGTAGCTTCGGCGTTTATTAATTATGCGATAAAAATTGAAGGTGAGCGCGTAGCGCTGGCAGGCGTGGGATTGTCGTTAGAGGCTATGTCTAAGCTGATTGCCTCTTATAAAGTTGCCGAGAGTGGCATTGTTTATCTAGTTGACGACGCCGGTAATATTGCTTTGCATCCAGACATGTCGAAGCGCGGTGAAAAGTTGAATGCGAGTGCATTTGTTGACAAGCCCCGTGAATTAGAAGTGTCTAGTAGTGACGTAACTCGCCTTGCGGTGAAGCTGGATTCCCTGGATTGGTATTTGGTTACAGAAGTTCCAACCAGTGAGCTTTACGGCGCTATCAATACGGCCGTTTTAACTAACATACTAATTGCACTTGTTATCATAGCGCTAGGTCTGGTGGGAATGAGATTCCTGTCGAACAAAATATTCGCGCCCATCGATACTATTACCGGCGCTGTTACGTCGTTGAACGAACGAGATGGCGACCTTACTGCGCGCTTGAATATCAATGAAGATAATGAGATTGGCGCTTTATCTGCTCAAATAGATTTGTTTTTAGAAAAGCTTCATGCCATGTTCATCCAAGTCTCGGAAAGCGCACAACACGTAAAGGGCATAGCTGCACAAGTTTATGAACAAATAGAGCTTTCTCAAAGCTACTCTTCAAGACAAACCGACAGCACAAACTCGGTAGCCGCAGCAATAGAAGAAATGGACTTGACCGTACGTGAAATATCAAACAGTGCGCAAGGCGCATCTGAAGTGGCAAATACTACCGAGGAAAACGTCAGCGCTAGCGCTAATACAATAAACAAGGCTATGCAAAACATGAGTGAGCTTAGCGGTGTTATGACAAAGTCAGTCAATTCAGTAAACGAGCTCTCTAGTAGTATTAATTCTATCTCGTCTATTTTAGATGAAATCAGAGGGATTTCTGAGCAGACTAACCTACTTGCGTTAAATGCCGCTATTGAAGCTGCTAGAGCAGGGGAGCAGGGACGAGGCTTTGCTGTAGTAGCTGACGAGGTTAGAAATCTTGCGAGTAGAACAAACGAGTCTACGACAGAAATTAGCCAGCTTATGGATGAACTTAACAAGCGCACGTCAGACACTGTAGCGGATATCATGCGGGGCAACGAAAGTACGCAAGCCACATCTGAGTTCTTATCAACCTGCGTACAGGCTCTGTCTAACATATCGGCAGAGGTTAGTAAGCTAACCGAAGCTAATACCCATGTGGCTTCAGCAACACGGGAGCAATCTGCGGCTACCGGTGAGATCAGCGAAAACATCTCTGTCATTTCGCAAACGGCAGAAGAAACATCTCGCAGTATGGAAAGAAGCTATAGCTTGGTAAACGAGCTGGATGATGAGGCGAAAGCGCTGGATAAAACTATCAGTAAATTTACGCTTTAACTCTGGCTAGCCACAGTCGTTATTTAATAGTTCAGTGCCTACTAGGTGATTAAAGTACTATCCCATGGTTCGGTTGTTATCTCATGGCTTGATTGTTAGCTCATGGCTGAGGTTGATTCGTTAAGTTTTGCCCCAATAATTGCTAACTATCCGCAAGTATTAGATAATTGCGATCAAGCAGAAAGTGCGTTAGCACGAGATTATTGTAGAGGTGGGTATGTCTGTAGAAACGGCGTTGCCAATTGAGTTTTCAGACGCTGCAGCAGCGAAAGTGAAAGCCCTTGTTTCAGAAGAAGAAAATCCTGATTTGAAATTACGTGTATACGTAACAGGTGGTGGTTGTTCGGGCTTTCAATACGGCTTCACATTCGATGAGAAGGTGAACGAAGGCGATATGACTATTGAGAAAGACACGGTAACCATGGTTGTCGACCCAATGAGCCTGCAATATTTAGTGGGTGGCATTGTTGATTACGTTGATGGTCTGGAAGGATCGCGCTTTTTGGTTCAAAACCCAAATGCCACGACTACCTGTGGCTGTGGCGCAAGTTTTAGCGTTTAAGTAACTTCGTTTAAAGACAAGCTAAACGCTGTGCTCTTTAAACGCGAAAGCCTGCATTTATAACTATCTGCAGTTAAAGCGATAGGCATACATCGCATCATTTTGTATGCCTGTCGGTTGTTCTGCTTACAATACTTCCTTTTATTTTCAAATTCTGGCTACACTGATTTCATCGAACGAACATAGTTTAGGATCGCGTTTATGAAATTATATGGCTCTACCACTTCTCCCTATGTACGCCGTATTCGCATTGTATTAGCGTCTACAGAGCACGAATTTTTAAATCTTCAAATCTTCTCAGGTGAAGATCGCGAACTGCTTGCTTCTCGCAACCCAACCTTAAAAGTACCTTGCCTTGAAGATGATGGGCAAATGATTTTCGATTCTCGTATTATCTATAATTATCTTGCCGATAAGCTTGATCATGATGGCTTAAGCTGGGAAGAAGAGAATCAGCTAACGCTAATTGACGCAGCTAATGATTCATTCGTTCAGCTTATGCTCCTAAAACGTTCAGATTTTGATATCAGCGAAGATAAAATGTATTACCGACTTCAAAATGAGCGTATTGAAGCAGTATTGAGTGCGTTATCAGAACAACTTGATGCAGGTGGCTTTAGTGGATGGACTTACCCTGAGATCTGTTTGTATAGCATGATCGATTGGGTGCTTTTCCGCGAATTACACAGCATGAAAGACTACCCTCAATTGCTAGCGTTCCATGAAAAGCACCATGACAGAATCGAAGTAACCGCAACTGACCCGCGTGGTTAGATATAGTTAGTCAATATAGCCAGTTAATATAGTCAGATATATCTGGCATAGATAGATGATGATGCCCTACTAAGGATTAACACTTTTTGATTAGGGTCAACCCAGTTTTAGAACGCGGCAAATAAAGGGCTGTTAAACAATTAATAGCCCTTATCAAAATCAAACTGGTATTTGAGTGGTTCGCCCTTGATATAGCGCAGCGCATTGTCTAAAAACACGTCTGCCACATCGCTTGGTTGAGATTCTGCGGCTGTGTGAGCTGTCACTGAAATATTGGGATGCTGCCAGAACGGGTGAGCGGGGTCGAGGGGCTCGTTGCGAAACACGTCTAAAACCGCATGAGCCAATGCACCGTTGTTTAAAGCTTGTATAAGAGCATCATCGTCAACGGCACTACCTCGTCCAGCGTTAATAAACACACTATGCGGTTTAAGTGCATTGAAAAAGCCGTGAGACAGTAAGTTTTGTGTTGTGGGGGTATCTGGCATTAGATTCACTACGTGGTCACAGGCACCGGCAAACCCTTCGATATTGTCGGGGGTATAAACTGCTTTAGCACCTTCCACCTCTTTTCCGCTTCTCGTTAAACCCACAACATGCATACCTAACGCGTGAGCAACCGGAATAAGGGCCTGCCCGATACTGCCAAGTCCGACTATACCCAGCGTTTGGTCATTTAACGGTATCCGTTTTGATGCTTCCCACTTAGGCGGAGCGGCTCGCTGGTTTTGTTCAAATGCTTTTGTATTTCTGGCATGCCCGAGTAAGTAGGCAAAAACATATTCCCGCATTAACTTACCGAAAATACCTTTTAAGCCAGTAAGCGTGTAGGCTGTTTTATTCGCGTTTAAGAGTGGGGCGTTGCCTGCCCACGTTGATTGACACCAGGTAAGCGCAGCGCAGTCGTTGATGATACGAGAAGCGAGGTCTGGGTCTGCGAGCATCACCCTAACGGCTTTGGTATCTACATCTTCTGGCGTCCTTGTTATTTTGTTAAGCGTTATAAGTGGACGGCCATCAGTCCCTATAAAGCTATCGTTGCCAGCTATTTTTGCTCGAAGTGCACGTGCAATATCATTGGCTTCATCGCTTAAAATTGTAAGTTCAATTTCTTTCAAATCTCTTACCGCCATTGGCCTAACACTCCTAGAGTAAACTTTTCTTTCCTTTGTCTGACTGCATTATCGTCAAGCATATTGTTCTAAAAATGTGATTTAAGTTTTACATTTTTGTAAACGGTGTAGGTGTTATGTATTTGCACCAGAAGTCAACTTGCAACGGAATCGCTATGCAGTCACAAAACAAGTCCTTAAATTCAATAGGTATTGATGTAACGCACGCAAAAGTGCTATCACCTAAGCGTAACACAACCCAAGCTGAAACTACGCAGGCTTTGGTTGAAGAGCAGCTTTCGCACTTCGGTATAAGTGCCGAAAGCGACTATGGTAAGGCGCTCGCTAATACGGCTCATCATCTGTATGGCGCTCAGGCAAGCGTTATGCAGCTTTGGGATATTACCAGCAGCACGTTGCAAGGACTTGATAAAGAAGACAGACTTGCTTATTTCAATGCTAAAAAGTTTTTGTCTTTTCAAATTGCCAAAATATTAGATACGCTGCAAAACCCGTTTCGTGCCACCTACCAAAGCTTGTCCAGTGGTAATGGTTCACAAGGGCACTATCCGCTTTTTGACAATGTAACCGCGCTTTTTTCAGCAACCCCCGTGGTCGTAAGAACAGCAACCTATGTGTATGCCTGTACTGAATGGGTAGACGATGCTTTTCAGGGAAAAGAGTTTACCCACCAAATCTATTCTCGATTGTTAAACCCCACCAATATCTCTCTTGCTAACGCTATTGTGGATATGGAAGCCGGCCCTTATGCTGCCGAATATTTAGCCTGGAACTTCAACTCGGGCATGGCGGCCATTGATGCCTGTTTATCGAATGTACTGAGTCATGGCGATGTGCTTATTGTTTCTAGAAACGTATATGGTGGGGTGTACCAGTTGCTTCATGACTATTTCGCCCGCAGTAACCGTATGGATATTCAAATTGCGTGGTTTGATGGTTACGATGCACAAAGCTTTGCTACATTTATGCAGCAAACCAGGGCGGAACATGCGTCGCGCCTAAGCAATGGTGCCAAAATGCATGTGTATCTAGAGTCGCCTTGTAATCCGCATGGCTATGTCTTGGATGTACCTGGGATCTGTGAGTTAGCTCATGCTCAAAATGCGCTGGTGATGTTGGATTCCACGCTTGCTACGCCTGTGTTGCACCAACCGCTGCAGCATAAAAACAAAGCCGCACGACCCGATTATGTCATCCACAGCTACACCAAAGATTTGTGTGGTAGTGGCGCAACCACAGCGGGCGTTGTGATAGGCGAGGGGCATCGCATGTTCCAGCCAAAAGGCAGTGCAGCCAACGGCGTAGATTGGTCCGAAACCATGTTCTGGGATGTGTACTACATCAAAGGTGCATTCCTAGATTCTGAAAAGGCGTTTGATGTATTAAACGGTATGAAGACCTTGGAACAGCGCATGATGACCAAGGTGATTAATACTCAAGTTTTTACCTCGTTTCTTAATGCTCACGCTCAAATTCGTGTTAACTGCCATGCGTTGCCTGAACACAGTAATGCCGGTTTGCGCGAGAAACAACATACACACGGCTGGCCTTGCACTTTATTCACTGTTGACATGGCACCCGCGAATTTACCTCGTGACGTATTTGTGCGCTTTTTCGATGCTTTAGAGCCTGCGTTTAGCCACCAAGTGAGCATTGGTCAAAACAATACGATAATTTTGTGCCCTGCGTTGACCTCTCATTCAGAACTCAGTAGCGATGAACAGAAAAAAGCCGGAATAGAATTGACGACCATGCGTATTGCAATGGGGACAGACAACGTTAAGCAGCTTATCGCTCACTTTATGCTGGCCTCCAAACATTTTATTGAGCCTTATGCGCCGGGTTTTTGTGAGAAGTTTATGGCAAACGCCGACATAGATGAGCTGTATTTATCAGTAAGTGAGAGAGTAAGCTCTCAGCATTTTGGCAGCAAGGCCAGCATGGATTCATTGATGAAAGGGACCTAGGTGCATTTTTAGTTCAAGAAATTGCCTTGAACTGTCGATAAACATATTGAGGATGTTCTCCTTCTCCCGGGCCTTTCCTTACGCGGGCTCGGGATTTTTTATTTATGGCATAGCTTATTAGCGATGATGAGCGATTTTCTTTGTTTTAAAGTAAAAAAACACTAAGACCCATACCTTCACAAAATGACTAAGGCGGCTTTATGCACGAGTTAAAAATTGATGTAACGCTAGATGCATCACTGCCCTTTATTTTTGCAGCATTTCATGAGCCCGAGTATCTTAGTGAGTGGTTTGCACCGGGCGATTGTTCAGTGACACAGATCATGAGTGACTTCAAAGAAGGCGGGCGTTATCGCATAATAATGATGGATCCAAGTGGCATAGAAATGTCATTAACCGGTGAATACGTGAAGATTTTAGCCAACGAACAGTTATCGTTCTCCTGGGCGTGGGAAGATGACATGGAAGAGTCGGTGATGACATCGGTGGACATTCACTTCGAAAAAACTGAAGAAGACAATGTTAGGCTGGTACTTATTCAACAGGGTTTTTTGAACAAACAAGAGTGTGATCAGCACAACTTCGCGTGGATGTCGTGTTTGGAAAAGCTTGCCGTCTTAGCAGCTAGAACGAAATCGTTTAATTAACCATACCTCCGCATTCACCAGCTTTTTGCAAATTAGGCATAGTTTAGGCATATTTTAAGCATAGTACCTAGAGCGACGCGTATACATGGGGCATAGGGTCTGATACACAGTGTTTGATAAGAACTCACTGGGCGTCAGACGAGGGCAGAGCAATTCACTCTGCCCAGCCAATTTAGGTGAGCGATGTCATCGCGTCTTTTCCGCTTTTTTCTCGGTAAGTGTCAAAGTCGTTATAGCCTTCTTCACCTCCTCCATACCATGCAGACGGATCATCAAACGACGCTAACGGGTAACCGTGCTTAAAGCGAGTAGGAAGGTCAGGATTGGTGATCCAAGGCCTTCCAAAAGCAATCATGTCTCCATCACCATCAGCTAAACGCTTTTCGGCTTCTTCTTTCGAATAGCCACAGTTCCCTATTAACATACCGTCAAAAAGGGCTCTAAATTCAGCTAGTGTCATGGCTTCGCCGCGCTCATGAAAGCCAAATGCTAAGCCATCCATTACATGTAAATAGCCAATTTCTAGTTTATTTAGCTGTTGGGCCACATAGGTAAAGGTTTCGCGAAAATCATCTGCACCCATGTCGTTAAATGCGCCGTTCGGCGATAGCCTCACACCGACATGCTCTTTTTCCCATACGCTCAATACAGCGTCCATCACCTCGCTTAAGAAGCGGTAACGGTTGTCTACACTACCACCATAATTATCGTCACGCTGGTTGCTACGGCTATCTAAGAATTGGTTGATAAGATAGCCATTTGCCGCATGAACTTCCACACCGTCAAACCCTGCCGCCTTAGCGTTTATAGCGGCTTTCTTGTAGTCATCTACGGTGCGCTTAATATCGTCAAACGTCATTGCTTTCGGTACTTCATAGGCCTTTTTGCCCTTAGGCGTGTGAATCTCATCGCCTTCAATTTTAATAGCGGATGCAGAAAGAGGTAAATTGCCGTTATGAAAGTCGCTGTGAGATGCGCGCCCAGTGTGCCAAAGTTGAAGTACTATCTTTCCACCTGCTTCATGAACGCGGTTTACAATAGAACGCCAGCCTTCAACCATGTCATCAGTATAAATTCCAGGAGTATCAACCCAACCAATGCCTTCTTCTGAAATGGCGGTAGCTTCAGTAATAATGAGTCCTGCATCGGCACGCTGTACGTAGTGATCGCCCATAATTTTATTCGGTATGCGATCGGCGCCCGATCGACCTCTTGTCATTGGCGCTAGTACCATGCGATTTTGCAATGTATTACCTGCCCACTCGAACGAGCTGAAAAGTACTGAGTCTGTCATTCGTATTCCTTATTCAACGAAAAAGAGTTTGTTGATGAAGCGTTACGCTTGTTAGCGCCATTAACGCCTTAAGATAGTAGTGAGTACAGGAATAATGAGAAGTTGGATTGGTAGAAAGTTGCCCTTGAAACTAATTAAGCGCAATAGCAGGGAATGACATCGATTTGAAAAAAAGCGCCCGAAGGCGCTGTGAAGTGTATAACAAGAGAAAATCTTTAGTTAAGTATCAAAGCTGCTAGGTTTACGTCGAACCTTAAGCCCAAGACAATCGCATCATCAAGTGCCATAACTCTGTCGCGCTCTGCGAATTGGTCGGGGTTGATGATGTAGTGAACGTTCGGCTGAATTCTTATGTGATCGTTGAGTTGATAACCATAGCTAAGCTCTAACATGGTTTGGCTGCTTGCTGGCGTACCAACCCCGCCATTTATGCTTCTTAATATACGCTGATCCTCTAGCGCTTCGTCACTGTACTGTTGGCGGGTAAATACGAAGCCAATGGTATCTTCAGGACGTGAGGCAAGTGTGCCTCGTAATACAAAGCCCGCTTTTATAAAGTAGTCTTCAATCAGCTCGCCCGATGTACCGGTTAGCACTGCACCAAATAGTGTTAACCCTTCTTTCGTTAGTAGGTTAGGACGAGTAACGGTTTGTTCAAATCGTGCGAATATACCCGAGCGACCGTTTCTAACAGCGTAGTCATTGCCTGATTGCGCCGCATAGTTGCCCTCCTCATCAAAGACAGGGTCGGTGTAGTCTGCGCCATCGTACCAACCGCCAATTTCATAGCGCCTTGGTAGTTCATCATTGTCCCACGTGGTTTGATATCCCAGAGTGAAGGGGACAACAACACCAGTAGCCTCATTAGTCGCCCAATCGAAGCCGTGATCGCCTAAGTCTTGATGACTGGTGTTATCTTCATAAACGCCAGTATGAAAGTATGTTTTTGGCGAAAGCCAGTATTTCGCATGGCCACCCCAACTCGAGACGGGCCACCAAGTAAAGTTACTGGTTCTAAATACAAAGGTTGGGTTCCCACAAGCTGCATTGGTTTGAAAGTACTGACAAAGTTCAGATCCTAAAAAGCTAATATTCGCTACTGTACGGCCACCTTCTAGTTCTAAATCGCCATCTAAGAATGTGGAAGAAATAGTAAACTTTGCAAGACGGGTATTTTGACCGCCAAAGATCTCTTGTACCGACGTGCTGTTTCCAATGTAGTGCTCGGCCAAGTTTTTGCCGTGTCGGTTTGTCATGGCAATATGTATTTTAGTGTCTTCCCAGCTCGCTAACGTATTTAAATCTAATTCGCCACCTACAAAGAGCTGACCAGCATAGGCACTGCCTCTGCGTTCACCACCGTCAATATTGGTAGCTGACTCACCCGTATAACTTGCTTGAAATTCAAACGCGTCTTCAAGCTTACTTTGTGATGCCGACGCAGTGGCGGCAACAATGGCGGTGCTCGCGAGGAGCGCTGTTTGCAAGCCTGTCTTACATCCAGAAAGGCGACGGGTAACTGTAGGTGTTTTCATCATTATTCTCTCAATTAAAAATGCTTATCAACCGCAGCTTGTTACGAGCGTGTGACTGATGACATCTACGCATTTGTTGCTAACTTCTTGCTGAAACTGAATAAATCAGCATGTAGCTAACGTTACAACGCATTAACATAAGTTTGTTTTGAACGAAATCTAACTAACCTTTTAAATTAAATCAACCTTGTTTATTTAATTGATTTTGCGAAATTGTGTATTTTTTATTAACAAAAGTGACATGCGGCGTCAGCATTTTTGGCCACATAGAGAGCTCTTTGCTGAGTTTCTTTATATTTGCATGCTATTGAAAATATAGGTGGTTATCTATTTATGGTCATGACTTGGAAGATGAGCATATACTTTTCTGCTTCCGCCTCTTTACACACAAAGTCTAATTTTTAACGCAAGTTAAAATAAATAAATTAAATTGATTTATTGACAGGGTTCTAGGGTGATGCTTAAATTGGTTAACTAATTTTTTACAAGCGAAAGGCCGTTCTTATGAAAAACAACGCCCCTTTGGTTTCCAAAGACACATTGATTCCCTTTATATTGTTAACGATTTGCTTTGCTGCATGGGGTGTAGCTGCGAACATGACAGACCCTTTGGTAAAGGTATTTAGTAAGATATTTACTATGTCGTCTTTACAATCGGCATTGGTTCAATTTGCCTATTATGGCGCGTATTTTTGCTTAGCTATTCCTGCTGCTTTTATTAACAAGCGCTTCTCTTATAAAACAGGTGTATTGACTGGTTTGGGTTGTGCCGCTGCTGGAGCATTTTTGTTTTACCCAGCCAGTCAAACCATGACTTACGGCTTTTTCTTAGCCGCACTTTTTGTACTAGCAGGTGGCTTATCCATTCTTGAAACGTCGGCGAATCCTTACGTCATGGCGATGGGAAATCAAAAGAGTGCGACGCGCCGTTTAAATTTGGCTCAAGCATTTAATCCTGTTGGTACTAATTTAGGTGTGTTTTTGGCTGCAACGCTTATATTGCCAAACTTGAATCAAGCATCTGCGCAAGAGCGTGCTGCCATGTCGGTAAGCGAGCTTAGAAACGTGATAGGGGTAGAACTTGACGCGGTAATGCTTCCTTATGTAGGTATGGCATGCGTACTAGTTTTGGTTTGGGTCGCTATTTTCTTAATTAAAGCGCCAATTCAAGAATCGGTTGAGTCTAGTGTGGAAGACGTGAAATTGGGCGCATCGCTGAAGCGCTTAGTTGCCAACAGGCATTACCGATTTGGTGTATTGGCCCAGTTCTTCAATGTTGGCGCACAAACTTGTGTGTGGACCTTTACTATCCAATATGCAATGAAAGCGACGGGTGGCAACGAAGTGAGTGGTGGTGAAATATTACAATACAGCATGATCGTATTCTTAATTTCACGCTTTGTAATGACGTGGGCAATGCAGTATCTCTATCCAGCTAGACTGTTAATGGTTATGTCGTTGGCTGCCATGGCACTATGTATCTTCATGACACAGTCTCCTAATTTAGCAGGTGTAATCGCACTGGTATCAATTTCTGCTTGTTTGTCGCTAATGTTCCCGACTATTTATGGTATTGCGTTAGAAGGGTTGGGGGAAGACACCAAGCTAGGCGCAGCTGGCCTTGTAATGGCTATCCTTGGGGGAGCCATTATGCCACTTTTCCAGGCTGCAATTATTGATAGCGCAGGGGTGGTTGTATCTTATGTTGTACCAGCCATTTGCTTCCTGCTTGTGGGTGGATACGGTTATTTCGACATGCGCGCAAAAAAGCGCAGTGTTAAACGTCAGGACGATATTGATGCGAGCGCATTAAAAGATATGGAAATGGAAAACGCCAAGTAATATTTCTGAGGAAATGATATAAAAGGGGCCGTTGATTACATCAGTGGCCCTTTTTTATGCTTTTTTAAATAGCGCCCCGAGTACTGTAGATCTTGATGCACCCGTAACCTTTGGCACATTACTTGGAATATCGTTTATAAATGCATGCGCTAACCATGCAAACGCAGAGCCTTCTACCTGCTGTGGATGAATACCAAGTGCATAACTATCAGCTACGGCATAATCGCTCAAAGCGTTGTTCAAATAGGCCATTAACGCTTTATTAAACGCGCCACCGCCGCACACAATCACTTCGCTTTGTAATTTCGCATCACTCGCTTTAGGTAGGTGGTTCTTTATTTCTTGAGCGATAGTGCTGCCGGTAAGTGTAAGCAAAGTAGCTTGAACATCTTCTGGGGCTAAATTGTTGTTTTCCTCATCGCTTTGCAGGTCTGCACTAGAGGGAAAGTAATCGGCAAGGGCGTTGCTTAACCAATCGATATTAAAATGTTCTCTACCTGTGCTTTTAGGCGGGGGTAAAGCGAAGTAGTTATCTAGCAAAAGCCTACCCAATAAGCCGGAATGGCATTGCCCTGATGCAGCCCAGGCCCCGTCTTTATCAAAACTCTCATTTAAATGAAGGCTTATCCATTGGTCCATCAAAGTGTTACCTGGCCCGGTATCAAATCCTTTCGGCGGTGTGCTATTTCGCTTTGGCGCAAGTAATGAAATGTTTGCAATGCCGCCAATATTTACCAGCGCACGGTATTTATTTTTACTGGCAAATGCCGCATTGTGAAAAGCAGGTACTAATGGCGCACCTTGACCGCCCAACGCAATATCTTTGCGCCTAAAATCGGCGACAACATCAATGCCGGTGAGCACAGCGATAGTGTTAGGATCGCCTATCTGACACGTGAAGCCCCGGATAGAAGGGCTAGAGAAATGGGCTGACATCACATCAGAATTGGGATAGTGACGCACCGTTTGCCCATGAGAGCCAATGGCCGTGATATCTGACGCTTTAAGGTTGTTTTTATCAAGTAATGCTAAGGTAACTTCTGAAAAGGTTTCTGCTACGAGCCTGTCTGCAATGCTAAGTGTATTGAGCTCATCAGGACCTTCAGAACACAAATCATTGAGCGCGTGAAGTAGTTCGCTAGAGTAGGGGATGGTGTGCGCTGAAAGCGTTGTACACGACGTTTCAGTGATGTCGCATAGGACGGCGTCAACGCCGTCCATGCTAGTGCCTGACATCAAGCCAATATATTTCGCCATAGCGCAACTATTTCATCGCGAGCATAATACGTTTGTTATTATTGAGTTGCTGTTGACGAAGTTTTGCTATTTCCATAAACCTTTCTCGCTCTTCCTTTGCTATCGGTAAAGCTTTTGGCAGCTCTACGGTGCGTGGATTTCTATGCACACCGTCTACTAAAAATTCATAGTGAAGGTGGGCTCCTGTCACCATACCAGAACTTCCAAGGTAACCTACTGTTTGACCCTGTTTAACGATGTCACCCACTTTAACCGCACGCTTTTTGAAGTGAAGGTATTTAGTGGTGTACTTTTCGCCGTGCTGAATAAATACATGATGACCGTTATATTTATCATAGCCTGCTTTGATAACTTTTCCATCACCTGCTGCCATAATAGGTGTACCAACGGCTGCTACGTAGTCGGTACCTCGGTGTGCTTTCCAGCGTTTTTGTACTGGGTGAAAGCGTGCCTTAGTGAAATTAGAGCTGACGTATCTAAAATTAACTGGCGCACGCAAAAAGCTCTTGCGCATGCTGCGACCTTCCGGGGTGTAGTAGCTACCGTCTTCGTGAAGGATCGCACTAAACTGCTCGCCTTGGTTCGTAAACTCTGCTGCTACGATATTGCCGTAGCCAACGAATTCGCCATCAATGTATTGCTCTTCAAAAACAACGTTGAACGTATCGCCTGAGCGAATTTCCATTGCGAAATCTATGTCCCAGCCGAAAATACCTGCCAAATTCATGATTTGGTTGCTGGTAAGCCCAGCATCTCTTGCGGCATTCCAAAAGCTGGAGTGAATTTCACCCTGAGCAAAGTTGTAGCGAATATCTACATCGCGTTTTTCTAATTCAGCGACAAGACTGTTGCTCTCAGTCGTTAAGTCCGGACGTACAAACAGGGTTTCCGTTGAAGATAACTTGTACTTCAACTCACCAAAGCTACCGTCTTTGTTCGCTTTAAACGATAATTCGTCACCAGGTAATAAAGTAACAAGGGTTTTTGTTAGTTCACCAGCCTGAGTTACGTTGTAAACATCGCGCGATGTAAAGCCTGCACGCTTAAATAGCTTTGCCAGGGTATCGCCGCTTCGCACCTTGTACGTTTGCCAAGTAGACTCTTCTTCATTCGAAAAAACGTCGGTTGACGGTGTTATGTTAAGATCTACAGGGTAGCGGACACCTGCGTCTAAAATATGTGCCTCTTGATGGCGGCTAGCTTCTACAGACTCCGACGGCAAGAGGATAAGCCCACCAAGAAACAAGCTTGCGATAGCAATGCCGGTTCTATGTTGCTTAGGTAAATTTTTATATAAATGTAGCGCTTTAGAAGCGTCTAATTTCTTTCTCATACTACAGCCCACCTGAGAAATGTTATGTGCACAGCACTATTTCACATACGTTGCTTAAAAATGCAACTTTTCTCATTATTTTGTTAGCGCAAATTGTTACACCCAATAGCTCTTAAACTCGCAATTACATAATGCGCTATCTAAATCTCAGTGAATGTAGGGGGAGGGCTGGAGCAAACCCGCCACCGCAGGGAAGCGGTGGCGGAGCGCCCATCGATGGGTTTATCGCGTGTTTGCGAAAACCCTCCCCCTCTCATTCAGATCAGCTATATTCAATACGCTAATTTTGCGTTCAAAGCTGTTGGGTTTAACAACATGACTGTTTGTAATTCGTTTTTTGACGCGCAAACCTTTTAATGGTTCCGTTGTACGCGTAAAATGCCCGCCAATATTGAATGTACAGTTATGTAGAGTGTGATTAACAAATGAAAGATTGGCAAACAGCGCTAGCTGAGATTAAACGGGGTGTAGATGAAATACTTCCCGAAGAGGATTTAATTGAAAAACTAAAATCCGGCAAAACCCTAACCATTAAAGCGGGTTTTGATCCAACTGCGCCTGATCTACATCTTGGTCACACTGTGTTGATCAACAAGTTGCGTACATTCCAGCAACTAGGCCACAAAGTTGTTTTTCTTATTGGTGATTTTACTGGCCTAATTGGCGATCCTACAGGTAAAAATGTCACACGCAAGCCTTTAAGTAAAGATCAGGTATTAGAAAACGCTAAAACGTATCAAGAACAAGTGTTCAAGATCCTTGATGAAGAGAAAACAGAAATACGTTTCAATTCAGAATGGATGGACGAGCTTGGTGCGGCGGGCATGATCAAACTAGCGGCAAGTCAAACTGTAGCTCGTATGCTAGAGCGTGATGACTTTAAAAAACGCTATAACAACAACCAGCCTATCGCAATTCATGAGTTCTTATACCCGCTTGTGCAGGGTTGGGACTCTGTAGCCCTTGAGTCGGACGTTGAATTAGGCGGGACTGATCAGCGCTTCAACTTGCTAATGGGCCGTGAGCTTCAAAAAGAGCAGGGACAAAAGCAACAGTCAATTGTGATGGTTCCACTACTTGAAGGCTTAGACGGCGTTCAGAAGATGTCGAAGTCTTTGAACAACTACATTGGTATCACAGACGCGCCAAACGATATGTTTGGTAAAGTAATGTCTATTTCTGACGATTTGATGTGGCGTTACTATGATCTTATCAGCTTCCGTCCGTTAGAAGAGATAGCAGAGCTTAAAGCGCGCGTTGAAGGTGGCGAAAACCCACGTGATATTAAAATTATGTTGGCGAAAGAAATCATTGCTCGTTTCCACGACGATGCTGCCGCTGAAGGTGCCCACCAAGACTTTATTCAACGCTTCCAGAAAAACGCTATTCCTGACGATATGCCAGAGCTTGAAATAGCGCTAGGCGAAGAAGGCATCGCTATCGGTAATTTATTAAAAGAAGCGAAACTTGTTGGCTCAACGTCAGATGCCATGCGCATGATCAAACAAGGCGCTGTTAAAATAAACGGCGATAAAGTAGAAGACACCCGTTTAGTGATGACTGAAAAAGGTGAAAACGTGTACCAGGTAGGTAAACGCAAGTTTGCCCGTATCACGCTAGCTTAATGCATCACTAAAACTAGTATTTGAAAGCCCGCTTATTTAAGCGGGCTTTTTTTTGTCTAAAAAGCCAGTGTTGAAGCTTGAACGCGTTGTCTATTCAGTCGCGTAGCCATCGTCCACCACTAATACAAAATTGAGTAATAACCTACTAGGTGAAAATTGGATTACGTTTTTTACTATCTTAAGCTGCTGATTTTATTGGTAATTTATTGTTTTTAATATTTTTTTGAAAAAAATTGTCAGTTTTTGGTCGCTGTCATCGTCTATAGGGGAAAGATAAACAATAAACCCAACTGTACGATGAGCAGTGAACGCGTTGCAGCCTGGGGGGAACACCAGTGGTACTCAATAATAACGCTTACGCAATGAAAAAGGATAATGTGATGACAACGGTAACTTCAACTCGTGCAACATACCAACAAGCTAATAAAACTCTTCCGGCAAATGAAGCTTTCACGTGGCTCAAAGAAGGGTGGCAGCTATTTAAAAAAGCGCCTTTCAAACTCTTAGGGCTTTCATTTTTAATGCTACTTACTGCTGGCCTTATTCAAGCATTGGCTGCACCTATTGGAATAGGCGTATCTAAATGGATGAGCCCGCTTCTTACTACTTTAATGTGGTTGGCCATTGCTAATTTAGCAGTGAAAGGCAAAGTAAGCTTTTCTGGTGGCACGATGCGTTCGTGGGCAAATGTTGCGCTATGGAGTTTATCTGGGCCGATAATCGCATGGATTCAGTTTCAGATTGGCGCTATGTTAATGGGGTCAGAGTCAGTGACTGCATTGGTGAATGGTACCATGGTAGATGTACCAGCATGGAAAGTTGGGTTAATGTTGGGCTCAGTAACACCAATAAGCCTTTTGTTTTTATTTGTACCCTTGCTGCTTATTTTAAAGCAAAGTTCTATAGTGGAAGCGCTTAAAAATAGCGCGACAGCGTTAGTTAGCGCCTACAAGCCTTTGCTAGTTATTGGCGCCGTTATTTTTCTTACGGTATTCCTTGCACCCTACACATTGGCGTTATCGGGCTTAGTGTTTGGTCCTATTGTTTCATGCGCTTGCTTTGCTGCTTATCAGCGTTTGTTCCGATAATCGTCTATTTAGCTAATCTTAACTGCTCGCTTAAAGCGTGGAATTAAAAATAATAAAAATGGAAATGCAGTGAAAGAAACTTTTCAAATAGAAAAACTGCTTAAAGAATACGCGCCGCTTATGGCGCGTATTGCTGCAACGTTTGAAGCCAATAAATCACTTCAAGATGAGCTTATTCAGGAAATGTCTCTGGCCGTATGGCGTGCTTTTGAAGGTAATTTAAATGTCTCTAGTCATCGTAATAGTGGCTTTCGCGGCGAGGCGAGCATTAAGACCTTTGTGGCAAAAGTAGCGCACAACAAAGCGGTTGACCACGTTATTAAAGAGCAGCGGCGTCAAGAGTTTAACGATAGCGGAGAATATGATCTCTCTAACCCATTAAATACTCACTCATCGCAAGATTCGACGTTACAAGAGAGTGCTATAGATCTTATGACAGGATTACGGCAGCTTGAAATAAAGTATAGACAGGTACTGGCTTTGCTTCTTGAAGGTTTCAGCCAGCTTGAAATAGCCGATATGTTAGGTATCAGAGAGAATGCTGTCGCTAAACGCATCAGTCGGGCCCGCCAGCAGCTAACGCTGATAATGGAGCAGCAGCCGTGAGCGAAGGTAATGTAAACATGAGCAACAATAATTTAAATATGAATGAATTCGATAAGCAATTTGCACAGTGGCAAAGTGCTTATAAAGACGCAACGCCGTCAGTGGATACAGATGCACTGATAAAAGAAACCAAAAAGGCTAGATTTAAACTTAAAGCCAAAGGCGCTTTCGACTTGGTTCTCGGACTAGCGGTTTCGGTGTGGTGTTTAACCTTGGTCTTGTTCGAGCCACTGACTATGTATCAACTGTTGCTTTTTTCAGTACTTACGCCTATTCCTTGTGCTTTTGGAACATGGGGTTATTGGGTAAGACAAAAGCAGTGGCGAACCCAAGCTTTAGATGTGCAGTCGATGCTGTCTTTTAAACAAACTCAATTAAAGCAGCAATTACACTATTGGAAAGTCAGTCTTTATGGATGCGCGATACTCTGGTGTGGATTGCTGGCACTCGCTATTTTCAACGTACTGAAGTTCAACGCCTATGCGCTATGGGGTACACAGTTACTCATAAACAGCATCGTTGTTTTTATTGTGTTCCGTCGATACAAAAAGCTAGCCGCCGACTTGCCGTCGGCGCTGGCGAAAATAGACGATTTAAAGTAGGCAAAGTCTTTGGTTTCAGTCTTATAGCTCTAACATAGGAACGAAGCCCCCATAAATAAGGCGCTTACCGTCAAATGGCATGGGGTTTTCGCTTTCCTGCATTCTGGGGTCTTCCATCACTTTTTGCCATGCGGTATCACGTACTTCTTTTGATGGCCAAAACGCAATGGAAAAGACCACGGTTTCATTGTCTTTAGCTTTTACAGCCAAGGGAAAAGACGTTACTTCGCCATCGGGGACGTCGTCTCCCCAAGCTTCAAGAATTTTAGTGGCGCCATACTCTTTAAAAATATCGCCGGTGAGTTTGGCATGTTCAATGTATAACGCTTTATTTTCTGTGGGAACGGCTACTGCAAAGGCATCGATATATGACATGAGGTGGCTCCGTCAGTGATTAGAATACTAACATAGCTCAAATAATGAACAGTGTACAATGGTGAAAACGGCAGATTTACCGAAAAAATTCACTAAGACTAACGCTCTGCGATTTTAGCCCACTGATATAAACCGTGCAGTGCTATTCTTCTCGCTCTTGAAAATGGGTATGTTTTGAGTGGTGATTGATAAAGGGGAAGAGATAAATCTACGTCGCCCGTACCCATTATTCGCTGCGCGAGGCGCTGCCCGGCAAAAGCGGCAAAAGAAACGCCCGAGCCACAGTAACCCATGGCATAGCCTATAGCAGAATCAGTACTGTGTGCATTGTCGACAAAAATACGTGGCATGCTATCTAGCGACACGCTCACCCAACCGCTCCAGAAATAGTCCATGGCGATACCTTTAAGTGCTGGAAAGCTTTTTACCATAGCGTTATAAAGTCGCTGCTTCTCTTTAGCGTTATCCGCATCTTTGCCTTTTACTGCCCCGCGACCGCCAAATAACAATCGACCATCTGGCAATACCCGATAGTAGTATTTCATTATCCGCGTATCCATAAAACTCATGGGTGCGGTTAATCCGGTCAAAGCGCGTTGTTCATTGTTTAAAGGAGCGGTAACGAAGATACTCGACTGTACAGGAAACTGCTTATTATCTACGCTCTCCTGAAAGTGTTTAGGGGTATAGGCGTTAGTAGCAATGAGTATATGCTTTGCTGATACTGAACCGCTTGGCGTGGTGACAAGGAACCCAGCTTTCTGCTTTTCAATGTGAATGGCTGGCGAGTCGTAAAAAAGTGTGGCGCCAAGTTTTTTAGCTACTTTTGCATATTCACTCGCCAGTTTTAAAGGGTGTAAACATGCGCCTTCAAGCTCAACGCCGCCGTAAGCGCCTTCAATACCAAAGCGCGCGGAGAGGACTTCAGTGGTTAAGGTCGCACTTGGTACATTGAAGTTTGACGCAAGATGCTTAGCAGTGGCATAGAGCTGCTTGGCTTGCTTAGTATTATGGGCCAATTTTAAATAAGGCCCTTTTACTAAATCGACTTGCATATCGAAGTCTACAATACGCTTTTTAAGCAAATCTACGGCACTATCAAACTCGCCCTGCATACCCGTTGCTACAGTATGACCCCACTTATCTTCTATAGCGTTTAATGACAGTCTGCCGCTACCAGAAAGGATAAAACCGCCATTGCGGCCTGCACAGCCGAAACCGAGTGAATTTGCATCAAGTAGCGTAACCTCCTGTTTAGCTTGAGCAAGTGTGATGGCAGCAGACAGACCGGTATAGCCTCCGCCGACTACGAGATATTCGGTATTTAACTTTTTGTTTAAGGGCGGCAGCGTTGGTATTTTATGCGTAGCATGCCAGTAGCTTTTTGGCGCGGGCAGCATTGACGAAACGCCGGGTGAAATAAGAGGGTCGTAGATCATAGAATAAGATGGCTGTGAACGTTTACGTCATGTTAGGCATTAAAATTGTAGTAGCATTTCCGCGCCTTCACATTCACAGTAGCCCTCGCAAACGGGACAATCATAGCCCTCGTGAATAGAAGCGTAGCGCCACTTGTTGGCGTGTTTCTTTATCAATTGGCCACCGTTTTTGGTGAAGTATTTAAATGCACTATTGCCTGGGCTTGCCAACCAAATATGCGCTAAACCCGCTTCAGCACCTTGGATTCTTGCACATTCTATAGACTTGCTTAATAGCGTACTGCCAATTCCATAGCCCTGCATAGCGGGCTCCACAGTATTGCATTTGAAATAGCACACCGTATTTGAATCGACCGGCCATAGCGAAGGGCTGCACCATTCATCTACTTTCCATTGGGTATGTGCAAAGGTTAGCCTGAAACCTACTACCTTATTTCTGTATAGCGCTACCCAGCTTGCGTTAATGTCACCAACAAAGCTTTTAGCATAGTAGTCAGCGAGCAATTCGTTACTTAAGTAGTTGTCACCATGTACATCGTTACCAAGAGAAATCACGCCTGCAAAAAACTCAGGCGCTAACTGTTCGTACGTTATATTGCTTTGAACTAAGTGGTTCATGTTAGTGGTTGGCGTCATGTTTTTTCTTTATGGGGGGCGTTTTTCATACCGTCAAGGTGAACATCTAATGCTTCTACAGAAATCAGAATTTCTCTTACCGACATCCACAATGAATACAACAATGACACTAAACTTGCCGCGAAAACCCAGTTTCCCACTTGTTGATAGGTGAGATAAATGGCCAACATGGATACCACACAAAGAAAAAAACTGCCCACACCCGCTATTTGCATACGTTTTATAAGCTGAATGCGCAATCGAAGGTTTTTTATCTGCGCTTGGGTATTGTCATCTTTTTCTTCTTTTGAAAAGTTTCGGATGATAGTCGCCAGCGTTAAAAAGCGATTGGTATAGGCTAGAAGCAATAAAGAAATTGCCGGAAATAACATAGCCGGAGTAGCAATATCTATTTTCATAGGGGTTTCATGCAATCGTGGAATACAAAGAGTGTATCACAGGGGATAAGTTACACACAGTTATCGGCTAAGAGGTTGGTTTATAAAAACATTGTGTGGTTCTTAGAGCTGAGCAACTAGACTACATCCTATCTACTGTCATGCCTGCAGCGCTCCAGCCTAACATGTCGCCTTCTAAATGCATGACTTCAGAGAAGTCGAGTTCTTCCAACACTTTCATGGCGAGTTTAGCTCTTCTGCCAGAACGGCAATAAATAATGATAGGCTTGTTTTTATGATCTTCTAACTCGCTAAGATATTCATTAATGTTTTCATGGGGCATATTCACCGCGCCAGGAATGTGACCATCGGCAAATTCTTCAGGTGAGCGAACATCAATAAGCAGCCAGTCGTTGTTAGCGACTCGTTCAATAAGATAAGGAGAAGCGGCAACAGAAGCTTGTGCCGTCGCTTTCGCTGTGCACTGAAGCGAAACAAATAATGCAACACTAACAACAACTAGAAAACCCGCAACAACAATCCGCATGAAAAGATGCTCTTACCTTCTTACTGATATTTTAGACTTAAGTATAACGCTTATGCGTTTTATTTAATACCTTCACATAATGATTTTAGTTCATTTATTAATCGTAGTGAAAAGCGGCTAGTAACATCCGGGTCGACCACAATAAGTGGTGCATCAAGAAACCCGCGATGAGCGCGCCAGAATACTTCTAACTCTTCGTGTGAACTTTTGGAGGCGGCTATGAGTGCATGGGGTTGACGAACTAGCACGTCTTTAACAGCTACTTGAGGGTAATCTATCGGGCTATCGTGAAATAGCGTTTGTGCGCCACAAACATTTAACAGTTTATTCCCCCATGCGTTAGGGCCAATAGTCATAAGGGGCGCCGTCCATGAATAGTAAAACACCGGTATACGTGGCTCAGTATCGTATTTTTGCCTTAGGTTTTTTAACCCGCTGAGAAAATCGTTGGTGAGCTGAGTGGCTTTTTTTTGCGTGTTTGTAAGTGCTCCTAGCCTTTTTATTTCACTAGCAATATCTGTGATATTTCCAACCTTGCTGGTAAATACATTAAGCCCCATTGAAGAAAGTTTATGTATATCCTGAGGTTTGTTGCCGCCATCCCAAGCAAGTATTAAATCTGGTTCTAACGCCACTATTGCCGCAATGTCAGCACCTTGAAAATCGGCTACCCGTTGGATATTTTTCGCTGCTTCTGGATAGTCACTGTAGTCGCTTACACCTACAAGGTATGAACCTAAACCTAAACTAAATACCCACTCTGTAAGGTGTGGTGCTAGGCTAACTATTTTTAAGTTGGTAGTGTTCGCCTTTAAATGAGTTGTTGAACCGATAGACGGAAGTTGCTTTTCATCGGCAATGAGTTTGGGCTCAACGGTAGGTTCTGCCACTATGTTTGCATGGGCAAAAAGAGAGGGTGTCCAAAGTAGTATAAAAGAAAAAGTGCTTATTACGCGTAGTGTTTTCATAGAGCAACGGCCATGGCTAATAGGGTTAATGATGCAAATGCACTCGTTGCTATCATAGCCAAGGTAATCGTGCTTTTAGCTTTTAACATGTGAGAATACTTGACTTCATTTACGCCTCCTACGCGGGCATATCGAATTTTCTTATTGGCGTAAATCGCCGGGCCACCCAATTTTACACCTAGTACACCACCCATAAGTGCCAGAAGTAGTGACGTTTTATCTTTTACTGATGCGCGTTTTATAGCACTAATGCCTTTTACGGGGTGGCTAATTAGCAGGGTTATCAAGCCGCCAATGGCTGCTGGTGGAAGAGTAAGCCAATAAACCAGCTTGCGAACTGGTTTTGCAAAAAATGCCATTGAAGGAGTGCGGTAGTGCCATTGCCACGATGTAAGCAAAAGTAACCGATAGATCAATGCACCTATTGGCCCTGCAACCACAAAGTAAAAAATAACCCCGCAATACAGGTAAAGAAATTTAAGCCAAAGCGACTCAATCGCGGCTTTAGCAATGCCAATATCTGTCAGTGAGTTACATTGTCGTGCGGTAATGGTCTGAACCATTTCCCGAGCGAGAGACTTTTTGTTTCTGCCAACACTTGCCAGCACTTTTTTATACTGCTGACGTTGGTAGCCAAAATCGAGCAGCGAGACAAGAATAATAGCTTCAAAGAAAACGGGGTACTGAGCCATATATACTAAAATGGCGATACAAACTACTAACGGCGCAAGTAATACTAGTGCTGCTAACGAACCCGAAATGTAGTGCTGAGATGGACCGAAGTCTCGAGATGGCACTACCTTACGCCCCATTTGCAAAACGAGGTAGCGCATAAGTGTTAGGGGATGCGTACTTTGGGGCCATCGCCATAAGGCATCTACGGCGATAGCCAGCCAAAGTACTAATAGCGACTGATATTGCGGGTCGCTAATCACCTCTGTCATATTACTTTGCGAGAGCCTTAATCATCGCCATTACTAGCTGTGCAGAATGCTTAGCAGCAGTGTCTAGGTATTCTTTAAAGCTTACTGACGAAGTTTTTCCAGCAATATCTGATAATGAGCGAATCACAAGAAACGGGGTCTCGAGCATATGACAGGTTTGTCCGATAGCTGCGCCTTCCATTTCTACCGCTTTCATATCAGGGAAGTTTTCACGCAAATCCGCCACCGCTTCATCGCTCCCGATAAAAGCATCGCCGGTGCAAATCAAGCCCGTTGTAGATTGCAATGAGGTAATCTCTGCAGCTGCACTACGTGCTGTTTCCATTAATGCGGTATCACAACGGAAATCTTCAGGCATACCTGCACATTGACCAAGCTTGTAACCAAAATGGGTTAAATCGGCGTCGTGGTGTATAACGTGACTTGCTATCACTAAGTCGCCAATATTCAGGTTTTTGTCAAAACCACCGGCAGAACCCGTATTGACGACAGCATCAGGAGCGTATTGCTCAATCAATACCGTGGTAGCGATAGCAGCTGCCACTTTACCAATACCGCACTTAACCAACACCACTTCCATATCATTAAGTGTGCCTTCATAAAATGTAAGGTGTTTCCACTTTGTTTCTTTTACATTCCAAAGTGATGCTTTAAGTAGCGCAACTTCTTCATCCATTGCACCTAAAATACCAATTTTTTTCATAACTCTACCGACGGTGTTGAGGGAATTTAACGGGTTAATTGTATAAGGAAAATTGAGAAACTGACAGAAAAATGCCTTTGTTACCGCTATTTGAGAGTAAGAAAACAGTAAAGTAACAAAGGCTAGGGGAAGCTTGAATTAACCGAATCAGGCGGCAGCTGCTCTGCTTGAACGCACTGGACGGGTAGGGCGCTTGGGTGGTTCTGGGTTGTGCGTAGGTAGTTGTGCCATTTTATTTTGCAAACGGCGATAAGGAATAAGTTTGTTCTCTAAGCACTCGCGAATATCGTCAACAGTGTAGCCAGATTTAACTTTAATTCTTGCGTGTGGAAGGCCTGCTGCATCTAAGGCGCCGGTTACAAACCAATCTTTCTGTGTTTTATAGCCTTCTTTGCCCTGGTTGTGAACTAAATCGATAGCCATTACAGGGCTCATATCTTGTTTATCAACCAGTACAAAATCTAGCTGTCTGCTCGACGCTCTGCTAAGCGCTTGGCTTGCTGTCTTCTTGTTGGCTGTTTGACGTACTGATACCAGATCATTAAGACGTACACGGCATACAATTCTAAACTCTCGCCCCATAGCCTGTTCGATAAGATTCAAAAAGGAATGTTCTACCGGAGTAAACAGTTGTGCTTTCCGCCTAAATGGAAATGCGACCCCACCGTCTGACAACTTTATGGCACCTAGTGCAACGACAATAAGTAACATCATTAAAATAATTGCCAATTCCATCGTAACCCTCGCAAATATCAATAGAAAAAGTCATGACAGAAGAAACTTAACGCTAGCCGAGCCTAGAGTGTATGGCTTAGCAGCATGCGCTTCGTTTACGACATAGGCGTCATAAAAATGACGCTTGTTACTGTCATGAAGTAGTTATTGCTGAAATTGCAAAGCGGGTGCCAACATAGACTATCTTGCTTACAAATTTACTTCGCCTCTAGTTAGCTTGTGAGGTGACCAGAATATCGACTTGAGAGCCCGCGTTATCAGGGCTTATTATGACTTTTACTGTCTTATCTTCAGACGAGAGTAGGGTACGGCCACTAACTGGAGGATGGGGGGTTAGCGATGGGTGGGCTGTTTCATAAACGTTGAGCATTTCGTTGGGCGTGCGTGGTGAGTGATAAACCATCACTGCCGACATGTCATTTTCGAAGGCTTGACATTGTCTTGCATCGTCAGAAATTTTCACCTTTTGAAATTTTGCAGGGCAAGACACAATAGCAGGTCGTCTTAGAGACGGCGCCGAATCCTTTTTATTTTTCTGCTCATTCACTTGGACGCTTAACGAAGAATCTACTGGAAGGGTTTCTGCAAAACAAGCATTTCCCGCGGCTGAGGCTAATGCTAAACAAAGTAAAATTGTCCAAGTGTTTACGTGCTTCATAGGTAAGTTCTTTATCCAGTGGGCGATGTTCTTAATTTGTTTTTTACGATACTAGTAAGGTTACTCTTTCGCTTCAACTAAACCTTGGTCTATTAAGGTATATAAGTAGTGCTTTTCGTATCTTCTAGGACGTATAAAACAAAAAAGCTCGATAGCAGAGCTATCGAGCTTTTAATAACAGGGAATATTCGCGAAGGTTAAACGCCAATATAATCCATGATACCTTCGGCAGCCTTGCGGCCTTCGTCGATAGCGGTAACAACTAGGTCACTACCACGCACCATATCACCGCCAGCAAATACTTGTGGGTGTGAAGTTTGGAAAGCAAACTTACCCGCAGAAGGCGCGCGCACGCGGCCTTTTTCATCAAGCATAATGCCGAAATCAGCAAACCATGGCGCAGGACTAGGTTGGAAACCAAACGCAATGATAACAGCATCTGCTTCAAGTACGTGTTCAGAACCTTCTATTTCAACAGGGCGACGACGACCATTGACATCAGGCGGTCCCATTTCGGTTTTAACGAACTTAACGCCGCAGGCTTTTCCGTTTTCATCAACGGCTATATCAAGAGGCTGAAGGTTAAATTTAAATTCAACACCCTCTTCTTTAGCGTTAACCACTTCACGGCGCGAGCCCGGCATACTTTCTTCGTCACGACGATACGCACAAGTTACTTGCGCAGCTTCTTGACGGATTGAGGTGCGTACACAGTCCATGGTGGTATCACCACCACCTAGCACTACAACACGCTTGCCTTTCATATCTACAAAATCAGCGGGGTCTTTTTCAAGCCCCATTACGCGATTGGTATTAGCGATAAGGAAAGGAAGGGCATCATAAACGCCTTCAACGTGTTCGTTGTCAAAGCCACCTTGCATCGACTTGTACGTACCCATTCCTAGGAAAACGGCATCGTATTTATCGATTAAATCCTGAAACTGAATGTCTTTACCAATTTCAGTGTTAAGGACAAATTCAACACCCATTTCGGTAAAGATTTGGCGGCGTAGCTTGATAACATCTTTCTCTAATTTGAAAGACGGGATACCAAACGTGAGCAGACCACCAATTTCTTCGTATTTATCGTAAACAACAGGTTTAACGCCGTTACGAACTAGAATATCAGCACATGCGAGACCCGCAGGACCTGCACCTACGATTGCCACTTTTTTGTCGGTCCATACCACGTCAGACATATCTGGGCGCCAGCCCATTTTGAATGCCGTATCGGTGATATATTTTTCAATACTACCAATAGTTACTGCACCAAAGTCGTCGTTCAGTGTACATGCGCCTTCGCATAGTCTGTCCTGCGGACAAACGCGACCGCAAACTTCCGGCAAGCTGTTGGTTTTATGAGAAAGTTCAGCAGCTTCTAAAATACGGCCTTCGTTCGCTAAGCTTAGCCATTGTGGAATATAGTTGTGCACAGGGCACTTCCATTCGCAATACGGGTTACCGCAGTCCAAGCAGCGGTCTGCTTGGCCTTCGGTTTGAGATTGGCTTAGCGGTTGATAAATTTCCGCGAACTCTTGTTTACGTACCATGATCGGCTTTTTAGGCGGATCGATACGTTCAACATCGACAAATTGATATACGTTCTTTGCCATAAACTAAATCCTCCTACTGAGCCTGAATGCGTAATTCAGCACTTGAACGACTGATGTGACCAAGCAAGTTTTTCACATCACTGGTTTTTGGCTTAATAAGCTTAAAGCGTTTCAGCGTTGCGGCGAAATCAGTAAGCAGTGACAACGAGTGCTCGCTTCCTGTTTCTTCGTAATGCTGATTAATTAAGCCGCGTAAGTGCTCAGCAAGAATCGCTTTGTCTTCAATAGGCATCACATCAACGAGCTCGGCGTTAACGCGGTTATCAAGGTCATCGCCGTCATCCATTAGATAAGCAAAACCACCTGTCATACCTGCGCCGAAGTTCACGCCAACCGGACCAAGTACAGCAATAATACCGCCTGTCATGTATTCACAGCCGTTATCGCCAATACCTTCCACTACCGCGATAGCACCAGAGTTACGCACACCAAAACGCTCACCAGCGCGGCCAGCAGCAAGCAGTTTGCCGCCTGTTGCGCCGTAAAGGCAGGTGTTACCCATGATGGCGCTGTCGTGGGCGTCGTACGAGATGTCGCGAGGTGGGTGAATAACAAGCTTACCGCCGGTCATGCCTTTACCTACGTAATCGTTGGCGTCGCCTTCAAGGTGCATATGCAGACCGCCAGCGTTCCACACGCCGAAGCTCTGACCTGCTGTACCGGTAAGTTCAACCTTGATAGGTGTATCTTCAAAGTCGTGGTTACCGTGGTGTTTAGCAATTTCACCTGATAGCAAAGCGCCTACAGAACGGTCGGTATTGCGTACAGGGTATTTAAGAGTTATTGACTCTCCATCTACCACAGCTTGCTGACCATCTTTAAGCATCTGAGCATTTAACTCGCCTTTATCGATAGGCGCGTTAGTGGTTTGCGAACAGAATAGGCGAGTGTGATCACCTGCTTTAGGCTGTGCAAGTAGTGGCGACAGGTCCAAGCGATTTTGTTTAGCAGTAATGCCGTCGAGTACTTTAAGTAGCTCTGTACGACCAACTAAGTCGTCGAACTTAGCGACACCCATAGACGCCATGATTTCACGTACTTCCTGAGCGATAAACTTGAAGTAGTTCATCACCATGTCAGGTAAGCCAATAAAGTGATCATCACGCAGCTTTTGATCCTGCGTTGCAACACCAGTTGCACAGTTGTTTAGGTGGCAAATACGCAGATATTTACAGCCTAAAGCAACCATTGGGCCTGTACCAAAACCAAAGCTCTCAGCGCCTAAAATACCGGCTTTTACTACGTCCAAGCCTGTTTTCAAACCACCGTCAGTTTGAACGCGTACTTTGTGACGTAGACCGTTCTCAATTAGAGCTTGCTGTGTTTCAGACAAGCCTAGTTCAAACGGACTACCTGCATATTTAACAGACGTTAGTGGGCTTGCACCTGTACCGCCGTCGTAACCTGAAACGGTGATAAGGTCGGCATAGGCTTTCGCTACACCCGTTGCAATGGTGCCAACACCCGGCTCAGATACCAGCTTAACCGATATAAGCGCCGTTGGATTAACCTGCTTCAAATCAAAAATTAGTTGAGCCAAATCTTCAATTGAATAGATATCGTGGTGCGGCGGCGGTGAAATAAGGGTTACACCCGGCACAGAGAAACGAAGTTGTGCGATGTACTTATTGACCTTATCGCCTGGAAGCTGACCACCTTCTCCCGGTTTTGCACCCTGTGCCACTTTAATTTGAATAACGTTTGCGTTAACTAAATAGTGAGGTGTTACACCGAAGCGGCCTGACGCCACCTGCTTAATTTTAGAGTTCTTTTCAGTACCAAAACGAGAAGGGTGCTCGCCACCTTCCCCTGAGTTAGACTGACCGCCCAAGCGGTTCATTGCAATCGCTAGTGCTTCGTGCGCTTCTGGGCTCAATGCACCAATTGACATAGCCGCAGTATCAAAGCGCGGGAATAAGTTCTCCGGTGCTTCTACTTCGCTAATATCAATAGGATCGCAATCTGGGTTTATAGCTAGCAAGTCGCGAATGTGCGCAGGCGCACGTTCGTTAACAAGCTTGGCGTATTGCTGGTAATCGTCGTAGTTACCTGACACAACCGCCTTTTGAAGCGTACTTACTACGTCAGGGTTGTAGGCGTGATATTCGCCACCGTGCACGTATTTAAGCAAACCGCCATGGTCTACAGACTTGCGTTTAAGCCATGCAATTCGGTTAAGGTTCACAAGGTCTTGATGGAAGTCATCAAAGCCCGCACCCTGAATGCGCGAAGTTACCCCTTTAAAGCAAAGGTTCATTACTTCGTTGTTGATACCCACCGCTTCAAACAGCTTAGAGCTACGGTAGCTTGCAACTGTGCTAATTCCCATCTTAGACATGATCTTATACAAGCCTTTGTTGATACCTTTACGGTAGTTCAACGTGGCCTGCATAGGAGAAATATCTAGCTCACCTTTTTCACAAAGCTGTTCGATAGTTTCGTAGGCAAGGAATGGGTAAACCGCAGTGGCACCTAAGCCGATAAGTACGGCAAAGTGATGCGGGTCTCGGGCGCTCGCTGTTTCAACAACAACGTTCGCGTCACAGCGCAATGACTTTTCAACGAGACGGCGCTGGACTGCACCAACCGCCATGGCCGCTGGGATAACCAAACGGTTTTGTTTAATGTTTCTGTCAGACAGAATAACGAACGCAGCTCGTTTATTCTTAACCAGCATTTCCACTTCGTTACAGACGCGTTCAATGGCTTTCTTTAAACCTTCTTGCGGAGCGTATTGAAGTTCTACCACTTCTGAGTAGTAGTTATCTGGGTTAAATTCACGCAGCTGTTTTAGGTCGGTATACATCAACACTGGCGAGTCGAACAGCACGCGGTCAGCGTAACCAGACGTTTCGCTAAAGACGTTTTGCTCTCGGCCAATACAGGTTGCCAACGACATAACGTGGTTTTCACGGAGCGGGTCGATAGGCGGGTTAGTAACCTGCGCAAACTGCTGACGGAAGTAATCGTAAACCGTACGCTGACGCGATGACATAACCGCCATTGGCGTATCGTCACCCATAGAGCCAACGGCTTCTTGACCGTCTTTCGCGAGTACTTTTACAACTTGTTGAATTTCTTCATAACTGTAGGCGTGTAGCTTGTGATATACCGCCATGGCATCGTCGTCAAACACGCGCTTGCCAATTAGCGAGGCATCGAGCTGCTCGATAGGGGTCAAACGACGGATGTGTTTTTCTAGCCATTCTTTGTATGGATGACGCGCTTTTAAGTCGTCATCAATTTCCGTAGAACGCCAGATTTTGCCCGTGTAAGTATCTACAGCAAGCATTTCACCTGGACCTACACGGCCTTTCTCAATAACGTCAGCTTGCTCGTAGTCCCAAATACCCACTTCTGAGGCAAGAGTAATAAACCCGTTTTTGGTGATGACATAGCGAGCCGGGCGTAGGCCATTTCTATCTAGGTTACAGGCAACATGACGGCCATTCGTTAATACGATGCCGGCAGGGCCATCCCACGGTTCCATGTGCATCGAGTTAAACTCGTAGAATGCACGCAGGTCATCATCCATGGTTTTGTTATTTTGATAGGCAGGTGGAACAAGCAAGCGCATGGCACGGAATAAATCCATACCACCGGCTAGGAATAGCTCCAGCATATTATCCAGTGACGATGAGTCTGAACCTTCAGTATTTACAAAAGGCGCAGCATCTTTAAGGTCGGGGATAAGCGGCGTTGAAAACTTAGCGGCACGTGCCATCGCCCAGTCGCGGTTACCTTTAATAGTGTTAATTTCACCATTATGCGCAAGGAAGCGGAAGGGTTGAGCTAGCGGCCAACGTGGTAAAGTATTCGTTGAAAAGCGTTGGTGGAAAACGCAGATTGCGCTTTGCATACGCTCATCGGCAAGATCGTGATAAAAGGCGGGTAAATCTTTTGGCATTACCAAGCCTTTATAAATTGTTACTAAGCCTGATAAACATGCTACGTAAAAATCTGGATCTGCTTCTAGTCGCTTTTCAGCTCGGCGGCGGATCATATATAGGCGACGCTCTAGGTCACGTTTTCTCCAGCCCGCTGGAGCGTTCACAAAAACCTGTTCGATTTGTGGAACGCCCGTAAGCGCTAATTCACCCAGTACTGAGCGGTCGACAGGCACTTCGCGCCAACCCACTACTGAAAGTGTTTCCTTTTCAAGTTCTTCATTAAGCACTTCACGCGCAGTTTGCGCAAGTACCGGGTCCTGACTTAAGAAAATCATGCCCACGCCGTATTTTTTGCTGAGTTTCCAGCCATTTTCTTCGGCGATTGCATGGAAGAACGCATCCGGTTTCTGCAGTAATAAACCACAGCCGTCACCGGTTTTCCCGTCGGCGGCGATACCGCCACGATGCTGCATACGGTCAAGACCGTGTATAGCAGTGGTTACCAATTCGTGACTGGCTTCCCCATGAGTGTGAGCAATTAAGCCAAACCCACAGTTGTCCCGGGAATCATTGGGATTATATAAACTCATCTCTTAACTCCTTCAACCTTTTGACTGGGCAAGGTATGCGTTGCGTGTAGATGCGCCTAGGTTTGCGTATCACAACATTATTAGACGTCTTTTAAACCTGCGAGCGGTATTGCTCGCGGCATGCGCCTTTCTTGTCGTTATTTATTATTAGAGGATTCCAGTCGTTTCCGCATTTTTATGCATTATTGCTGTGCGGGCCGTACAAAATACCCACATTGAAAAATAAAATCAAACGCTAAAAATATAAGGTTTATACAGAATTAGTATAAACTTAATTAAATTCATATAATTCAACGGCTTACTGTTTATCTTTTGTGTTTGTAATAAAAATGTTATCAGCTGATAAAAATGAATAGTTTTCAAACTTTAAATGATATTGGTTCTCATTTGCCTTTTGTTAATGAATAATTATGCTTTAAGTGTGTTGTTTTATGTTGTCAATGGCGGTTTATTTGTATTTTTATGAATTCGTAAAGCTACGGTTCCACTCATATAAGTAGTTTGCTATATTGTTTAAAAATTATCCGCATGTAAGGTTAGAGCTTAAGGCTGTGATACTTGATAGGACATTCGTGTAATTTTCACGAGCGCATAAGCGTTAGCAAGAGAATAAAAATTCACTGAAAGCACATGCTATCAAGCTAGCGAGGATCATTTTATGACAGCTTTACAAGCAGCTCCCAGCTACGCCTTTAATATTAATGACCATAAGTTAACCGGCGACGACGTGAGTTTTACGCCTTCTCCTAATTCTTCAGGGATGTTTGAGAAGGGCTATCCCGATACTATCGTCATTCATTTTACTGCAGGCAGTAATTTAGCGTCTTCGGTTAATGTATTGACCCACCCTGATAGCGGCGTGTCTGCTCACTTCGCTGTGGGACGCAACGGCAATATCGTACAAATGCTACCAACTAATCAAATTGCATGGCATGCAGGGGAAAGCCACTTTGAAGGGCGCAGTGGATTAAATCAATATTCGATAGGTATTGAGTTAGACAATGCAGGCCAGCTCAAAGAAAGAAGTGATGGCACTTATGAGAGTTGGTTCGGTAAAGTGTATGAGAAAAGCGAAGTATTCGAAGTTAGAAACAACAACCAGTATGCGATTGGCTATTGGCACAAGTATTCGGATATACAAGTCGCCCGAACACTCGCTTTATGTAAAGCACTGTGCGAGCACTATAAGATTTCTACTATTGTTGGGCATGAAGAGATAGCGCCTACGCGTAAGGTAGATCCAGGTCCTGCCTTTCCCCTACAGAAGTTCAAAGAACTCGCATCGCATCCCGAGCGTAATGGGTGGGAAGCCGAATTAAAAGAAACGAGCACACAGCGAGAAGCCCATGACCAATTCCAGCGTGATTTAACTAGCCCTATAATGAAAATTGCGAATGTCAGTGCAAGCACGCTTAATGTTAGAAAAGGACCTGGTGCTTCATTTCCCACTATTGATAATGGGTTAAATAAAGGCGAAATATTAAAAGTACTAGAGAAACAAGGGGATTGGGCGAAAGTATCTTTTACTAAAGTTGGTTGGGTTAACACTGCGTTTATTCACGAAGTAACGGAAAAGTCGCCGTTTAAATCGTGACTGTTACCTGGTGTCATCCCTTTGCTTCAATAAACCGCATTCCCGAAGTGGATAAAGCCTGATAGGATACAGGCAAAAATAAGTTTAGATTAGACGTACATGCATTCAGATTCACCAAACGATTCTTGGGCAATTCGCTTTGCTCAATTTGTTCAACGTTTTGGCACTCTAAAGCTCAGCATTTTGTTTGTTGTTCTTTCACTTGTGTTCACGTTAGGCGGTTCCTACGTCATACGCGTTAGTATGGGAAGTCAAGTTCAGCCAGACGATTTTATAAGCGCTGTTATTCTTACTATGCTATCTGCACCTTGGGTACTGTATTTCTTCAGTGAATTAATAAAGCAGTTAGAGAATTCGCGTACCAACTTAAAAGAAGTCGTTAGCCAATTAGAAAGTTTACGTGAAGAAGATGTTTTTCTTAACCGAGAACTGCAGAGCAATATTCGCCAACTTAATCATGAAATAGAGCAGCGTAAGCAGGCACAAGAAGAGCGTGAAGCGCTTTTCAAAGATCTAGAGAAAGAAATTCAGGATAAATCTGAACAAGAAGCTCAGGCACGACGTTTGTCCACGCTATTGCGCTCTATCATTGATGCGTCGCCTGATCTTATTTACTACCGCAATGAAGAGGGTAGGTTTGCAGGTTGTAACCGCATTGCCGAGTTAATGACTGGCAAAACCGAGCAAGAGTTGCTTGGCCTAACGCCAAAAGACGTTTACGAAGAAGAATTAGCTCGTCAAATTGTAGCGAGTGATCACGAAGTATTAGAAACCAATGCGAGTATTACAGAAGAGCTGTGGCTTCGCTTCGCCGACGGACGTCGTCGTTACTTCGAAATGAAGCGTGTACCTTTCTTCGATAAAGAAGGTAACCGCTTGGGATTACTATCATTCGGTCGTGATATGACTGAACGTAAACAAGCGGAAAATGCTGCGGCGAAAGCAAGTACTGATAAGACACGTTTTATAGCGACTATCAGTCATGAACTTCGCACGCCATTAAACGGTATTGTTGGCTTAAGTCGCATGCTGCGTGATACCGAGTTAAGCGACGAGCAATTTAGTTGGGTAAGTACGATTTACGCAAGCGCCATTACGCTAGGTAATATCTTTAACGATATAATTGATCTCGATAAATTAGACAGAGATAAACTAGAGCTAAGCCTTAAAACTATTTCGCTGAAAGATTTTACCGAAGAGTTGAGCAGTATTATTCGACTACTAGCGGCAGATAAACAGCTTGAACTAAAAACGACGATAAACGAGCCGTTACCTCGTTTAGTAGAAATTGACGGTACCCGTCTTCGCCAAATTTTGTGGAATATCTTGTTTAACGCAGTGAAGTTTACACAAAAGGGGCACGTGAGTTTATCAGTATCATCAACTAAGCCTGATGGTGATAAAGCTTACGTTACCTTTATTATTGAAGATACCGGCGTGGGTATTCCTGAAAGTGAAGTCGATAAGATTTTTGCAATGTATTATCAGGTCGATCACCCCGATCACCAGTCGGCCACAGGCACAGGTATCGGTTTGGCGATTTGTAAGCAAATGGTCGACTTAATGAACGGTGAAATTCACGTTTCTAGTAACGTCGGTAAAGGCACCCGCTTTGAAATCGTACTGCCGGTTCAAATTTCTAATAGCCCGATGAAAGTCGCGCAGCTTCAAGTGACTGGGCTGAATATCTTGCTTGTAGAAGATATTGAACTGAACGTAATGGTTGCCAAGGCCTTACTCGAGAAGCTTGGACAGAAAGTTGATGTGGCCATGACGGGGCAAGAAGCCATAGATAAAGTCAGGGAAAACCAATACGACCTTATCTTGCTCGACATTCAGCTACCTGATATGACCGGGTTCGATGTGGCGAGCACTATTATTGAAGAAGACTTGGTCATGCAGACGCCTATTGTGGCGCTAACGGCAAACGTAATTAAAAAGCGCGATGAATACCTAGAAAACGGTATGGACGATGTAATCGCCAAACCTATCAAGAAGTCTCGGGTTATTGAAGTGTTTAACGAACTGTTCCACGCTCCTCCAGCCCCGTTGGAAGTAGACGGTGAAGTAGAACGCCCTGAGCCCAGCAAAATATTAAGTAACATTTTAGATATGGACTTGTTGCAGATGTTAGTGGATACCATAGGGGATGAAATGGTGCGTGCTAGCGTTAAAGTGTTCCAAGAAAAAATGCCTGAATACATGGAAATACTGCAGCTTAGCTTAAGTGCCGATGAAAAGTCCGAAGTATGCTCACAGGCTCATAAAATTAAAGGCGCCGCGGGCTCTGTTGGTTTAGCTCGCGTACAGCGTATCGCCAATCAAATCCAACAAGGTGATCATCCAACTTGGTGGGAGAACGTGCACGATTGGGTTGAAGAGCTGCAAATGGCGGTTCAGCACGATATGAAGGCGCTGCATGATTGGTTAAACGAACAGCAGGTTGACGACTAGTCAGCGCAACGCGCTCTTTAATTTGTAATGTTAAAAAGAGGGCTTGCCCTCTTTTTTGTTATAAAAACTGCGGTAGAGTAAACGTTGGAAGTGCTGATGCCAAACAGCCAAACCATACTAAAAAACGCCGGACAGTTCTTATTTATACAGTGGTAAAAGGAATTAATGTGATGACAATAAGCGCAGAGCAAGAAACCGTATTTTCAAATAATCAGCGGAGTGTTGACGAAATTCCCTCACTTCAAACGCTAGCATTACTTCCTATTTCTAAAAAGTACCGAGCACTGAATATTTTCTCAATTGGGTTGATAGCTTTAGTGCTAATAGGCATTGCCACCGCACTCCGATTACAAAGCTTCTGGTCACTGCCTGAAGGACTGCTGCAAGCTTACCCATATGTGGTTGCAGGTATCGTCGCTTTAGGCAGCGTTTGGGCTTTATACCATTTTTTCGCAGATGTCCGTATATTCTATGCAATACGCGAGCAAGACATTAGCAAACAGTCAGGGCTCATTTTCAGAAAACTCTCTTGCCAACCGATATTGCGTGTTCAGCACGTTGAGGTTAACCGAGGGCCGTTAGACAGATGGGCGGGCCTTGCTTCCCTTCAGGTATTTTCGGCGGGCGGTGAAATGCATACCTTCGAGATACCTGGCTTAAGTATTGAGAGGGCTGAGCAGTTACGTGAGTTTATACTAGCGCACAAAGATATTGGTGCTCGCTAATGACCGCGCCCAAATCGTTTTCACATCAAACGCCTGATGTTGCTAGGTCAGATGACTACGAGGCTAATGTAGACGTTGACGTGTCGCCGCAGTCTCAAATCTACGAAAAGGGTATTACAGAGCCTCAACTAGAAGTAGAAACCGGCACAGAGTGGCAACGTCTTTCTCTTATTTCTATTTTGTACTTTACCATTCGCAATTTCACGAATATGGCGCAAGGGCTCATCTATGCTGTCCCTGCACTCGCTATTTCCTTTAACATTTGGGACAACTTGTTTTCCCCTGAAGTACTAATAGGCGCTGGCATTTTATTTTTGTTTACGAGCACTAGTGGCTTAGTAAGCTACCTAATGTATAAGTTTCGGGTACATAACCAGCATGTAGAGATTCATCATGGCGTGTTTCAGCGCCGCTATACCAACTTACCTTTGTGGCGTATTCAAAACGTTAAGATAGAGCGCCCTTTTTATTATCGTCCTTTTGGATACGCGTTAGTGGTACTCGATACGGCAGGAAGTGGTAAAGAAGAGGCCAAAATAGTAGCGGTGCCAGAAGCCTACGCCGAAGCTCTGAAAAAGCAGGTGCTGTATGAAAAGGCACAGCACGATGTGGATGACTTAGACGGGCTAGTTGGTGAAGAGCTTTCTGGTAGGGGATTAGCCGACGGAAGTTCGTCTTCGCGCACACAAAGTATGAGTGCTAAAGCAGCGGATAACGTCAATACGAGTGAAGAAGTGTTAAACCGTCGTTCCGTAAAAGACATTATTATTCACGGTATTACCAATAATCGCGTTTGGATCATACTGGGTGCCGCTGCGCCTTTTTATGATGATGTGTTTGGTCTGGTTTCAGAGTGGCTGGCTGACAAAGGTTTACAGCTTAATCAAATAGTAGGTGAGCAAACAGTCGCCTGGTGGCAATTAGGACTGTATGCCTTCGTTATACTAATGATGCTAATGGCGTTAGTGGCGCTATTTAGCGTAGGTGGCGCGCTTTTCACCTTCTATGGCTATACGCTTTCAAGATCGGGAGACCGGTATATCCGTCGAAGCGGCTTACTGAACAAGCTGGAAGTAAGCATGCGTGCATCGCGCATTCAAATGATAACAGCGAAGCAAGATTGGCTAGATAAAATACTAAAGCGGGTCAATTTGTATTTTGAGCAAAACTCCACCGCCGGGCAGCAAATGCAAGAATTGATGTCGCCGAATAAACTAATTGTGCCATCGGTAACTGAAAATGAAGCCTTTGAACTTAGCCAAGAGGTTATGCCTGGTTGCGATTTGCGTAGTCAGCCTTATCACATCATCAGCAAACGCTTTATTAGTTTCTGGTTACTTACGGCATGGGCAATACCTTTTGCCATCTTTTTCACCATTGGCGCTGTGTCGTCCCATCTAGATATTATGCTTGGTGCACTTGCTGCCTACAGTGCAATAGCACTTATACTTACACTCAGATGGTGGCGATGGGGTATAGCCTACGATAATAAGTACGTTTACATAAGACGAGGTCGAATAGGTGTCGACTATCAGTGTTTCGAACCTTATAAAGTACAGCAAGTAATTATTAAGCAAAGCGTGTTTATGAAGCGTAATAAGCTTGCCACGATAAAATTCGTGCTGGCTTCAGGCGCGGTGACGGTGCCGTTTTTACCAGAGGAATACGTCAATAAACTAGCAGATAGTGTTTTGTTTGAAGTGGAGTCAACCAGAAGGTCTTGGATGTAACAAAAGGCAGTTTAAAGCGCTATTTTTTGTTCGCTGTTGTACGCTCAGTCTTTCATGTGCTGTTTTTTATGCGCCGTTTTCTTATGCAAACAGGGCGAGTTTGTGTAAAGGTAGTGACTAAGTTACACAATTTTGAGTTTATATGGATATTCTTGATTACAGTGTTATCGCGATTTACCTCATTACTTTACTTGCCATTGGCTTTAGCCTTCGAGGACAGCAGTCCAAGAAAGACTATTTTTTAGCTGGCAGAAGCTTAAGTTGGAAGCCGCTGTTGCTGTCCATTATGGCGACTCAACTTTCAGCGGTCAGTTTTATCTCAGCACCCGCCTTTGTTGGGTTTCGCGAAGGTGGGGGCTTAATTTGGCTTTCTTATGAACTTGCCGTGCCTTTAGCTATGCTGTTACTCGCTACCATCGTATTACCCACCCTGTACCGAAGTGGCGTAGTGAGTATATATGACTATCTTGAACGACGCTTCTCCACCTCTACGCGTATTTTTATCAGTATTGTATTTCAATTTAGTAGAGCATTCGCCACAGGAATAATGGTGTACGCCTTGTCTATTATTCTGCAGGGAACTATGCAAGTTTCCGCTACGCAGGCGATATTGCTGATAGGTGTTATTACTGTTTTGTATTCCTTGCAGGGCGGCATGAAAGCTGTCGTATACGGCGACGCTGTGCAAATGGTAGTTATTGTCGTGGGCACAGCAATTTGTATTGCGTTTGGTCTTAATGCACTGGGTGGCTGGGATGTCTTTATGCAACTTCTTCCTGGTGAACGCGTATCAACTATTAATTTCTCATCACTGGGTCTTGATGGCGATGGTTTTGGTTTTTTCCCTATGGTGTTAGGAGGCGTAATCCTTTATGCCTCTTACTATGGTTGCGATCAATCTGAAGCACAGCGTGCCTTGTCAGCTAAGACTGAAGGCGATTTAAAAAAGATGATGCTGGCCAACGGAATATTCAGGTTTCCGATTACGCTGCTTTACTGCTTGGCCGGCTTAGTGATTGGAACCTTGGCGTTTAACGATGCCGACTTGCTATCTCAAATCCCTAAAGATAATCCAGACTGGTTAATGCCGGTGTTTATTCTTAACTACCTGCCTCACGGTCTCATAGGGTTGCTTGTTGTTGCTATTCTCGCTGCAGCCATGTCATCGTTAAGTTCTGCTATCAACTCCCTTGCAGCGGTTTCACTTGAAGATTATTTCAAGTTGACGGGAAAACAAGATAAATCTGAAGGCTATCTTCGTAGTGCTAAATTCGCGGGTTTGATATGGGGCGTGATTATTTTGTTGCTTTCGCTCAATGCTGGTGACATAGCGCCTACCGTAATAGAAGCTGTGAATAAGGTGGGCTCTGTCTTTTTTGGTCCGGTTTTGGCAGTTTTTTTACTTGGTATTTTAACGAGAAAAGTAGATAGCAAGCACGTTAACTTTGCCCTTTTGTGTGGTGTAGCAACCAATCTAACGTTCGCATTTTTTGTAGAGGATGTATTCTGGTTTTGGTGGAACGTAACAGGGTTTTTAGGAACAGTGTTATCTGCGGTTATTTTTTCCAAGCTTGTTCCTAATAGCGAAGTTAACGCTATTAACACTAATCAAGAGTACAAAGGCAATGTATTTAAAAGCAACGTACTTAAAGACAAGACCATTGCCGTGCTGTTAGTAAGTTACTTTTGCTTGCTAGTGGTATTTTGCTATTTGTTACCAGGTTGGCTGCAATAGCAACGGAGATTTAAGCTTCTGCTGTTGACGCAACTGAATCCCTCAAAATAATCTGATCTTTGCCGGCATGTTTAGCTTCATATAAGCGCGAGTCGGCTTTTTCCAGCTGCGACTCTAAACATTTGTGCTCTTCAGTACTTACGCCGATACTGCACGTAATGTTAAATTTGTGAGTAGTAAACAGCGTAGTGCGAACTGCATCCATAAAGGCAGAAAGCGCCGATAGATACACTTTCGGCGGCCTCACCGATACCACCGTAAATTCTTCGCCGCCATAGCGCACAATTAGGTCGTCAGGGAAGTAATCTTTCAGTAGCGCAGCGAATTCCTGTAACAACATATCCCCGGTTTTGTGACCGTACGTATCATTCACGCTTTTGAAGTTGTCGGCGTCAATCATAGATACGATTACGTCTTTCCTAGACGTTTTGTTGGCAAACAACTCTTCTGCTTTTTCGTGCAAAAAACGTCGGTTATAAACCTTTGTTAGTGCATCTAAATTAGCAGAGTCACGGATGGTTTGAATCATTTCTTGGGATTCAAGGTTTTGCATTACGCGGCAGTAAAATTCTTCGTGATAAAACGGCTTAGACAAAAAGTCATTAGCGCCGCTTTTAATAAATTTAGAAGTGAGCACGCTGTCGCCGGTTGCAGAAAGCCCTATAAAGACTAAATCTTGCATCCGTCTTTCGTGGCGAATAGTTTTGACAAGCTCATAGCCATCCATATTGGGCATTCTATGATCTGCAATTACCATTTTGATATCGCGATGATTCTCAAGCACATCTAGGGCTTCTAAGCCGTCAGAGGCTTCGTGTACTTGAAACTGAAATTTGCGAAGTAATGAACAGATATGATTTCGGCTGGTTTTTGAATCTTCTACAACCAATACTTTTGTGGTTAGGTTTTTTCTTAAACGGTCGACTAATTTAGAAACTTGCAAGTAGGAGTAACGAGATTCTTTTGTAATGTAGTCCAGAACGCCTTGATCTAATAATTGAGCACGAGTGAACTCATCAAAGTTACCGGTTAGGACAATAGTCGGAACGTTGTATGAAAGCGCAAGTTCTACACTTTCTCCGTTTGGTGCATCAGGGAGGTTTAAGTCAACAATGGCGGCTAAGTATTCGTTGCCACTATCAAGAGCACTTTGCGCTTCGGCTAAGTCCTCACATAAGTCACAGGTAAAATGAGGATTATCCTCGATAAGTTTATTAACGATCTTACGGACAGTTAAGCTGTCTTCTACTACAAGAACTTTATACATGTGAACTACTCTGGGCACTTGATTCTCGATAATAACTAACTGTAAAAGAAAAAGCCCTCTGTTGGAGGGCTTTTTAGACTTATGTCTAAATAAGGTATGTCTTATATTCCATGTGTTTGATTAGCTTTGTTCAGGCGGAACACGAACATTTCCTTCCATTAAAACGCGGGCACTTCTGCTCATCACCGCTTGCTCAATTTTCCACTTGTCGTTTTCAAAGGTGGCTTTAGCGCCTACTCGAAGTGTTCCGGATGGGTGGCCAAAAGTCACCGATTCTCTGTCTTCGCCTCCTGCGGCAAGATTCACCAATGTTCCTGGGATGGCGGCAGCGGCGGCAATAGCTACTGCTGCCGTACCCATCATCGCATGGTGAAGTTTCCCCATGGATAGCGCGCGCACTAGCACGTCTATATCAGAACCTAAAACATCTTTGCCGCTTGACGTTTTATAACCTCTCGGCGGGGCAACAAAAGCGACTTTAGGTGTATGCTGCCTGTTTTCAGCTTCACTTACATCATTAATCAACCCCATTTGAACTGCGCCGTATGCGCGAATGGCTTCGAATTTAGAAAGCGCCTCTGCATCACTGTTAATATCGTCTTGCAGCTCAGTACCCGTGTAACCAATATCTTCCGCATTAATGAAAATAGTTGGAATACCCGCATTGATCATAGTCGCTTGAAGTGACCCTACACACGGAACTTCGAGTGTGTCGACTAAGCGGCCCTGTGGGGAAAATTGCGCCTTCACCGTCGGCTGGGTCAACAAAAGTCACTTCCACTTCTGCTGCGGGAAAGGTGACGCCATCAAGTTCAAAATCGCCAGTTTCCTGCACTTCACCATTGGTCATTGGCACCTTGGCGATAATGGCTTTATTGATATTCGCCTGCCAAATGTTGACGGTGGCAATACCGTTTTCCGGAATCTTACTTTCATTAACTAGACCATTGCTAATAGCAAACGCGCCAACCGCTGCAGTTAGATTTCCGCAGTTTCCGCTCCAGTCTACAAAAGGTTTGTCGATAGCGACTTGTCCAAACAGGTAGTCGACGTCAAAACCTTCACGATCACTCTTGCTTAAGATCACTGTTTTGCTAGTACTCGAGGTAGCACCGCCCATACCGTCGGTTTGTTTTCCGTATGGATCTGGGCTTCCAATAACACGAAGAAGCAGGGCATCGCGCGCCGGTCCCGGCTTTTGCGCGGCTTCTGGCAAATCGGTTAAATTGAAAAACACACCTTTACTGGTACCGCCACGCATGTAGGTAGCCGGTACTCGAAGTTGTGGCGCATACTTTGTCATGTTTTTTCCCCTCAGCTAGCTTCAGCTTCCAAGAAGTCTTTGGCGAAGCGTTGTAATACGCCGCCTGCGCTGTAAATAGAGACTTCTTCACCTGTATCTAAACGACAAGTAACGGGCACTTCTAGTTGCTCACCGTTTTCACGGGTTACTACCAGTGTTAGGGTTGCGCCGGGTGAAGGTTCGCCGCTTACGTCGTAAGTTTCTGTGCCATCTAGCTCTAGTGTTTTACGGGTTGTACCTGGTTTAAACTCAAGCGGTAATACGCCCATACCAATCAGGTTAGTACGGTGAATACGCTCAAAGCCCTCTGCCACAATTACCTCTACACCGGCAAGACGTACGCCTTTAGCTGCCCAGTCGCGTGAGGAACCTTGGCCATAATCAGCGCCAGCAACAATGATCAGCGGCTGTTTACGGTTCATGTAAGCTTCTATAGCTTCCCACATGCGTACTACTTTGCCCTCGGGCTCAATGCGGGCCAGTGAACCTTGCTTGACTTCACCGTTTTCCGTCACCATTTCGTTGAACACTTTCGGGTTCGCAAGGGTAGCGCGCTGCGCGGTTAAGTGATCGCCTCGGTGAGTTGCATATGAGTTAAAGTCTTCTTCGGGTAAACCCATTTTGTGAAGATATTCACCGGCGGCACTGCTTGCTAGAATAGCATTAGAAGGAGATAGGTGATCGGTGGTGATGTTATCTCCCAAAATAGCTAGCGGACGCATACCTTTCATGGTGCGCTCGGCATCCATCGCACCTTCCCAATAGGGTGGGCGGCGAATATAGGTGCTCATTTCTCGCCAGTCGTAAAGCGGGTTAATGTCTTTACCGTAGTCCACGTTTAAATCAAACATTGGTTCGTACACTTTTCTGAAGTGTTCTGGCTTCACAGATTCGGCCACAATAGCATCAATCTCTTCATCGCTTGGCCAAATGTCTTTAAGCGTTACCGGGTTGCCGTCTTTGTCTGTGCCCAGTACGTCTTTTTCAATGTCAAAGCGAATCGTACCGGCAATAGCATATGCTACAACTAGCGGAGGCGACGCTAAGAACGCTTGCTTTGCGTGAGGGTGAATACGGCCGTCAAAGTTACGGTTACCCGACAATACTGCTGTAGAGTAAAGATCGCGGTCGATGATCTCTTGCTGAATTTTAGGGTCTAGAGCGCCGCTCATACCGTTACAGGTAGTGCACGCAAATGCCACAACCCCAAACCCTAAATCTTCCAGCTCGCTCATTAAGTTGGCTTCTTCAAGATACAACTTAACGGCTTTAGAGCCTGGTGCCAGTGAGCTTTTTACCCATGGTTTGCGGGTTAAGCCGCGCTCGTTAGCATTGCGTGCAAGTAGGCCTGCTGCAATAACATTGCGAGGGTTTGACGTATTAGTACAGCTAGTGATAGCCGCGATAATAACCGCGCCATCAGGCATTTTGCCTTCCTCCTCGGTCCACTTCGCCGCAATACCGCGATTTTCTAAGTCGCTGGTAGGTAGGCGAGCATGAGGATTAGACGGGCCAGCCATGTTTCGGCCAACAGCAGAAAGGTCAAACGTAAGCACCCGTTCGTACTCGGCAGTTTCTAAATCATCTGCCCACAAACCGGTATGCTTAGCGTATTGCTCAACTAGCGCAATTTGTTTTTCTTCACGCCCTGTTAGGCGTAAATAGTCAATGGTTTGCTGGTCAATATAGAACATGGCCGCAGTGGCGCCGTATTCAGGTGTCATGTTCGAAATGGTGGCGCGGTCGCCCAAGGTTAAGTGTGATGCACCTTCACCGTAGAATTCAAGGAAAGCAGAAACCACGCGCTCTTTACGCAAGAACTCAGTAAGTGCTAAAACGATGTCGGTGGCCGTAATACCAGGCTGTGGTTTGCCAGTTAGTTCAACACCTACAATGTCAGGCAAACGCATATAAGATGCGCGGCCCAACATTACGCTTTCCGCTTCAAGTCCGCCAACGCCTACCGCAATTACGCCAAGTGCATCAACGTGCGGCGTGTGGCTGTCAGTGCCCACTAGGGTATCAGGGAAGGCTACGCCGTCTCGCGCCTGAATAACTGGTGACATACGCTCCAAATTAATTTGGTGCATAATGCCGTTACCCGGCGGGATAACATCAACGTTTTTAAACGCGGTTTTAGTCCAGTTAATAAAGTGGAAACGGTCGTCATTACGTCTGTCTTCAATGGCACGATTTTTCTCAAACGCGTCCTTTTCAAAACCAGCGTGTTCAACGGCGAGTGAGTGATCCACAATTAGCTGCGTCGGCACCACAGGGTTCACCTTCGCCGGGTCGCCGCCTTTCGCTGCGATAGCATCGCGAAGGCCTGCTAAGTCTACAAGTGCCGTTTGTCCCAAAATGTCGTGACAGACCACGCGAGCAGGAAACCACGGAAAATCCAAGTCGCGCTTACGGTAAATAAGCTGTTTAAGTGAATTAGTCAGCATGTCAGGGGCACATTTACGCACTAAGTTTTCCGCCAGTACACGCGATGTATAAGGCAGTTTGGCGTAGGCACCTGGTTCAATCGCATCTACCGCTTCACGGGTATCGAAAAAGTCGATACCTGCGTTAGGCAGCGGTTTACGGTAATCAATATTCATAAAACTCAACCTTTGCTTTAAGCGCGTTCGCTGATAGCAGGCACTGGACGAAGTTCTTCGCCTGTGTATTCTGCCGATGGGCGAATAATGCGATTGTCAGCGCGCTGTTCCATTACGTGTGCAGCCCAACCTGTAAGACGAGACATCACGAAGATTGGCGTGAACAACGGCGTAGGTATGCCCATAAAGTTGTACGCAGAAGCATGGAAAAAGTCTGCATTACAGAAAAGCTTCTTCTCGCGCCACATGACCTCTTCACAGCGAACAGACACAGGGTAAAGTACGTCGTCGCCTACATCGGCAGCCAGTTTTTCGGACCACTGCTTGATAATCTCGTTACGAGGGTCAGAGTCCGAGTAAATTGCATGACCAAAGCCCATGATTTTCTCTTTGCGCTCAAGCATGCCCATCATTTTTTCTTCAGCATCATCGGCAGACGTAAAGCCCTCAATCATTTCCATGGCTGCTTCGTTAGCACCACCATGAAGCGGGCCGCGGAGTGAGCCAATAGCACCTGTTACACAAGAATGCATATCAGATAAGGTTGATGCACAAACACGAGCCGTAAAGGTAGAAGCGTTGAATTCATGCTCTGCATAAAGAATGAGTGATACATGCATAACTTGCTCATGCAGTTCCCGTGGTTTTTCGCCGTGAAGCATGTGTAGGAAGTGACCACCAATTGAATCGTCATCGGTTTCAACATCTACGCGTACACCGTCGTGCGAGAAGCGGTACCAGTAACAAATGATACTTGGGAAACATGCCAACATACGGTCTGTCACGTCTTGCTGCTGGTCGAAGCTGGTTTCCATTTCAAGGTTACCTAGCATCGAGCATCCTGTGCGAAGTACGTCCATGGGGTGAGCATTTTTTGGAATGCGCTCTAGCACTTCTTTTAGTGCGGTAGGAAGGCCGCGCATACCGCGAAGCTTAGTTTTATAAGCGTCTAGCTCAGATTGATTGGGTAGCTTGCCCTTAAGAATAAGGTACGCTACTTCTTCAAATTGACATTTTTGCGCTAAGTCTTTTACGTCGTAACCACGATACGTTAAACCAGAACCTGATTTACCTACGGTCGATAATGCTGTTTTACCTGCAACTTGGCCGCGTAAACCCGCGCCACTTAACTGTTTAGCCATCTTGTTGTCTCCGGTCTTGTATAATTTGTAAGGTACTTTTTTAAAAATTTAGAAATAAAAATTACGTTGAACTCATCAGGCGAGTGGGGTGCGAGGCACCGTTCCAGCTTCAATGGTGCCTCGCACCTCACTCGCTTCCTGCTGTTTCGTATTCGTGTTAGTTCTTACCTTCTGCGAATAGCGCATCTAGCTTTTGCTCGTATTCGTGGTAGCCAAGATAATCGTACAGTTCCATACGTGTTTGCATGCTGTCGACAACGGCTTTTTGATCGCCGTTTTCAAGTATAGATTTGTACACCATTTCTGCTGCTTTATTCATCGCGCGGAAGGCACTTAGTGGGTAAAGCACCATGTCGGCGCCCCATTCGCCAAGCTCTTCTTTGTTCCACAGTTCGGTTTTGCCGAACTCAGTGATATTGGCAAGAATCGGAACGTCTAGTGCTTCTGAGAATGCACGATAGTGCTCTTCAGTTTGTATGGCTTCTGCAAATATGCCGTCAGCACCTGCTGCAGCGTAGGCTTTTGCACGCTCAATAGCTTTCTCTAGCCCTTCTTGAGCAAACGCGTCGGTGCGTGCCATTATAAAAAAATTTGGGTCAGTTCTGGCATCTACCGCGGCTTTGATGCGGTCGACCATTTCTTCAGTACTCACGATTTCTTTGTTAGGGCGGTGACCACAGCGTTTTTGTGCAACCTGATCTTCCATATGCACTGCTGCCGCACCAGCTTTTTCCATATCGCGAATGGTTTTTGCAATATTAAATGCGCCGCCCCAACCCGTGTCGATGTCTACCATAAGCGGAAGATCACAAGCGCTGGTTATGCGCTGTACGTCTGCAATCACATCGTTAAGCGAGGTCATACCTAAATCGGGTAGACCATAAGATGCATTAGCAACGCCGCCACCCGATAAATAAATAGCTTGATGGCCAATGGCCTTGGCCATCATGGCGGTATAGGCGTTAATGGTGCCCACAATTTGTAGCGGTTTGTTGTTTTCTAATGCGGTTCTGAATTTCTTTCCTGCACTCATGATAATCACTCGCTTATTTGAAGGTAGGGTAGAGGTAAATTAGGGTTGAAGAAGACTTTAGATAGTTAGTCATGGTTAAGCTTCTTCTCAATATTATTTTTTGAATAAAGAATGTGGCGACGCATAAGCATTTCCGCTAATTCTTCGTCGCGATTAGCAATGGCGTTAACTATGTGTCTGTGCTCATCAAACGCAGTGCTTACACGAGGGCCAGCCATACCTAACTGCACGCGATACATGCGCACTAAATGGTAAAGCCCGTCAATAAGCACGCTAATAAGATGGTCGTTCTTACTGCCAGTTACAATTCTGTAGTGAAAGTCTACATCGCCAGCTTCTTGATAATAGTTTTGGCCGTCTTTTACTTTATCGAAGTGACTGTCTAGTAAAGCTTGCATGTCGCTGATTTCTTCATCGCTCATATAACGCGCCGCCAAGCGCGCTGCCATGCCTTCTAACGCTTCGCGCACTTGATAAAGCTGAATAAGGCCTTCAGGTGACAGTGCTACCACACGCGCGCCTACGTTAGCTTTACGTTCCACCAGGTGGCAGGTGGCAAGGCGGTTTATAGCTTCTCGAATAACAGCGCGGCTAACTTCATACTTTGTCGACAATTCCATTTCGCTCAGCTTACTGCCTGCGGGAATGACGCCTTCAACAATATCCTTCCTTAACTGAAAGAAAGTGCGGTCGGCATTGGTTATAGCTTGTTCGCTTTTTACTAACACAATAATGAGTCTTTATTTAACTAATGTCGACAATATATGCTTGTTTAGGATGTTTTTCAACAGCCTCTCCCTTGAATTGTCGACAACATGGATAAGATTTTGGTCTTATAGTGGCAATTTAAGGCTTAGTTCGACGGACCATTAGCGAGCTAGGTATGTATGAACGAGTAAACACTGAATGAACCCCATCACTTGAACAAAGCATGATTAGCTTTATAGGCGCTTAGCAAAATACCGGGATATCTTATTGACCGAGTTACCAAGTCGAACGTTATCGTACAGAAGCAATATCGACGGCTAGTTGGTTGTTTAAAGTTTGTCCACTTGGTCTAGGTGTTAAATGAATTCTATTTGCGAACCTCATTGTCTGAGTGGGTTGGCTATCTATCTGATATTTATTTTCTTTTATAGAAATTTAGAGAACCTGATTTCCGATGTTTTATCTAACCAATTAGTCTGATTTTGAAGTCTTATTTAAGTGAAAGTGTAATATTTCACTTTGCAAGATCGCAATCTAAGGGTAACATATCGTTCCAGTCTTCAAGCCTAAATTCCTTTACTGAGTTTCAGAGGACTGGAAAAGTAATTCCTACTTTTAAAGCAGAGTTTTATTGAAAGTAAGTTTGTAATGTTTTATTGCGACTTACTTTTTTATTGCCTGTAATCCAGTATTAGCACAAGGTTATGTGTGCCTCTTGAGTCAGTGAATTTAGTCTTTCAAAGTTCCGAAGAAGAACTTGAAGCAGCCTATAACAAAAAATTTACACCTAACACTCACGCAAAAGGGGTTACACCATGAAAACCAACACTGACGTGTCTAAGACACTCGCCAGTAAGCTTTCACCTGTCGCACTTGCAGTAGCGATGACCGTTCCAGCACTTTCAAACATTGCCGTTGCTCAAGAAGCAGAAGCAACTGAAGAACAGCAGTTTGAAGCCATTACCGTTACCGCGACAAAACGCCCTCAGGTTATCTATGAAGTGCCAATTGCTATCAGTGCTTTTGACGGCGATAAGCTAGCTGACCAAGGTATTACTGACCTAACAGACGTTGGTAAGTTCGTACCAAACCTAAACGTAACGGGTTTCTCTGCTGGTCACACATCGTCGGTTAATCCGTTTATTCGTGGTATCGGTCTTCAAGACCACCTTATCACCACCGATCCAGGTGTAAGCGTTTATGTTGATGGCGTATACCTAGGTCGTCAGGTTGGTCAGAACTGGAGCTTGAACAACATTGAGCGTATCGAGGTACTTCGTGGTCCTCAAGGTACCCTATACGGCCGTAACTCTATTGGTGGTGCGATTAACATCATCACTAAAGAGCCTGATCAAGGCGATGTAACTAAGATCAATACTGAGTTTGGTACTCGTGGTCGCGTTAAAGCAGACCTTTTTGTTAATCATGCCTTATCAGAAACGGTTGCGTTCAATATGAATTTGGCATTCAACAAGCGCGACGGTCTTGGCGAATTCATTAACGTGCCAAATGCTGAATACGATGTAGGTGAGACCGAAGATATTTCAGGGCGTGTTTCACTTAAGTGGGAGCCTTCGAACGACTTCCGTATGGTGTTAACTGCAGATGCTAACAATGGCGACGGCGGTCTTCGTCCGTACACTGTGCTTATTGATGAATTGCAATCCGATCGTTATTACGGCGGGAATAACCCGCTAGGAGTTGCGCTGCGAAATACCGATGTGACGCCAGAAGGTTACGACATTTACGACAACGCAACGGGTGAAGAAGCTGTTACCGATGTGTCTAACGAAGCTCGCGGCTTTGCTGTCACTACAGAATGGGACATGAACGATGACTATACGCTGAAATTAGTTGCAAGTACCCGTTCTTCAAAATATAAAGCGGGCTTAGATGATGATGGCACTATTTATGGCCTGGATCACTATCCTGAGCGTGGTGAGGCAGACCAAACCTCTATAGAACTTCAGCTTAACGGCTATATCAATGAGTACACTGATTTCGTAGCTGGTCTTTATTACTTTAACGAAGAAGGTAGCAACCGACAGGGCGATGATTCTAGCTACAATACATGGTCTAATTTATTGGAACTGGACCAGGAAACTACGTCAAAAGCAGTGTATGTAAATGTACGTCGAGATCTAACCGATGAACTAAGTTTATCAGGTGGACTTCGATATACTGAAGATAAGAAAGATGCATCAGCCAGTGTCTCAGAAGCAATAGGTACGGTTTATTCAAGTGATGACTGGGACGAACTTACGTGGGAAATAGCGACAAATTATAAATTTGAAAATGGTATGACTGGTTACGCCACAATTCAGTCAGGTTACCAGTCTGGTCAGTATCCAGCGAGACCTTATTGTTTGTTTGGTAATATCGAGTGTTTTGTTGCGTCAGATAATATCACCGCGGTTAACTATGAAGTGGGTATAAAAGGCCGTGTTAATGAATATTTCGATGTGAGCGTTGCTGTATTTAACACAGAATTTGATGATTTACCGTATCAGGTAAGTAAGGTAACTGAAAATGGGTTTGAAACCGACAACCAAATTGTGACACAAACCTCTCGTGGTATTGAGCTAGACACTACTTTTAACTACGGTAACTTTAGTATGATGGCGAGTGCTGGTTATATGGATGTCGATGTGGAAGAGCAGGAAGGTTACAAGCCTGTAGCGCCTCTAACACCTGACTTAACGCTTGCTATTGGTCCATCTTACACCTTCGAGCTTGATGGTGGTGACTCAATTCGCGTACGCGCTGATTATTCGTATCGCGCAGAAATGTACGGAGAGCCAACTTCAGCAGTTGAGCGTATGTCTGAATTAGACAGCCGGGAGTTAGTCAACTTCGATATTGCCTATACACCAGCCAATGACGCGTATACCGTAGCGCTTTACGGCCGCAACATTTTCGATGAGCGTTACGACAACGCGCGCTTGAATACCGATGAATATATCCTACAAATTCTAAGCAACGATGCGAGCGAGTTTGGTGTTAGGTTCTCAACTGAATTCTAATATCAACAACGAGTTATAATAATAAAGCCAGTCTTATGACTGGCTTTTTTTTGCTTACTTTTTCTTGTTTTATCTGCATTATTAGCATAGGTTTAAAATTGTATTAAAAATAATTGACCAATAACAATGAAGCTAAAATCAATTTCTCGTCTAAGCACCATTGTGGCGACAAGTCTGCTTTTTAGCTGTACATACACTGTATATCTACCGGATGATGAAGCAGGAAGCGCCACTAACAATGAAAGGGCAGCATCAGCCAACTCTGAGTTTGGTAACCAGTGCCGCTATGGTAGTAACGGCGAGTACGGCATATGCCCAACGTCAAACGGTGAAATGGTTGGAACGTCTTGTTCTTGTCCGACTCCTTCAGGGCAAATTATGGGTACGGTGTCAAAATATTAGAAATGCTTTGGCTGTACGTAAAGCCTTTCAATCATACGGAGATGGAGCGTGGGTTTTTTTACCAGTTTCAAAAAATCGCGGTTAGAAAGAAAGTTTAAGAAAAATGAGTGGGTAATCATTCTGCCTATTCCGTTTACTCAATTCGAACAACTTATCGTAGAGCATGTTGACGCAGGTTGGGAAATCGAAGATGACTATGAAAGACTCGCTGAAACCACAGCTAAATGGCAGTGTGAATTACGTAAAGGTACCAGCATTTTAACTTGCGTATGGACTGCAAAACAGCAGGGCATTATCTACGGTCCCGAGCGAGTGCTTATCGGTTTATCCGAAAAGCTAAACATACCGACCTCTACAACGATTGCGTCCACATGGTTTTGATTTAGTGCTATAGCCAGCCTTTTTGTTTTGCAATACGGGCTGCGTCCACTCGGTTTGTCGCATCAAGCTTTGATATAGCTTCTGAAAGATAATTTCTTACTGTACCTTCTGATAAAAACAACGATTGCGCGATGTCTTGGGTCTTGCATCCGTCTGACGCAAGCTTAAGTGCCGCCATTTCTTTCTGTGAAAGCGGGTTGTTGTCATCGAGAGCCATGATAGCAAGCTCGGTCGAAATTACTTTTTCCCCCGCAGACACTTTATGTATGGCATCTATCAAGTAGTCGCTATCAGATTCTTTTAAAATAAACCCCTTAACCCCTAGGCTCAATGCGCGTTTAATATAGCCCGGTTTCGAAAATGTAGTCATTAAAACTACCTTGCTACTAAGGCATTGTTCTGTCACGTGGGCGGCTAAATCTAGCCCTGAGACCAGCGGCATTTCAATATCACTTAGGATAATGTCAGGCGCAGGGTGATCGCTTAAATACTTAATCGCTTCTTGCCCATTACTGCATTTAGCTGCGATGGTAAGGTCGTCCTCTAGTGACAGAAGCATGGCTATGGCATCTCGAATAAGCGATTGGTCTTCAACAATCAAAATGGTTGTTTTCGCTTTTAAATTCATAACGCCACCTTTTCAGACGATGGGTTTTCCAAAATAAGCTGCACGTTTACAGAAGGGTAAAAAGAAATGCTCACATCTGCATTTATAGATGCTGCACGTTCTCTAATACCCATTAATCCGTTTCCTTCCTTAATTGACCCGCTGTACTCAACTACACCGTCATCTTGATAGGTCATGACCAAAGTTTTCGGATTAACATTAAGGTCAAAATTAATAGATACCGTCTTTCCCTTTGAATAGCGCAAGGTATTGGTGGTTAGTTCTTTTACTATAAGCGCAAGCTGGCTTTCTTGCTTTGAGGTCAGCTTCATCAAAGCGCTGTCATCAATAGTGGTTGAAACGTTAAAGCCGTTTTCTTCTAGCAGTGCTTTATCTTTCGCTATTTCATCGTCAAGCGAAAGTTGTTTAATGTCTGATACTGCCTGACGAATATCGCTTAATAATGCTTGAGATAGTTGCGCCAACGCCTTTACTTCCCTATGCGCATCGGCAATTTTATTCTTACTAATAAGCTTATCAGCGAGTTGAGCTTTTAACGAAATTGAGCTTAATGCGTGACCTGCAACATCGTGTAAGTCTCTGCCAATACGTTCTCTCTCAGCTATCGCGGATAATACGCGCAAGGCTTCAGCTTGCTGGCTTTCTTTTAGACCGTGAAGGGTTTCCTTACGCTCCATAACGCCAAAACCAAACAATACTAAACTGTTAATGATTGAAGCGCCTAAGAGAAAGTGTGCATTTTCAAACATAGTAATGTTTAGAGTGAAAAGCACGATCATCATTATGCTTATGCTCGCAAAACCCGTTTTGAACGAGTTGTAATAGCCAACGATAAATGCAATGAAACCTATAATGGTTGCGCCACCTGGATTTTGAAAACTGCAGGCGACAGAAAGTAAAAACATAGATAATAAATAGGAAGGTAGAGCTTTGACAGGCTGACTTATTGCTTTGATGTACAGAACAATAAAGCTAAGGTATCCCAAGCTTTGAACTACCCATACCTCAATGGGAAGAGGGCGGGAGATTATAAGGGGCACAAAAAAGAACAGCGAAAAAAACAAGCTGGCATGAGACCAGCGCTTTTTTCTACCATCTCCCAGCAATGGCATGACCGGCGCCATATCGCTTTTATCTACATGGTCTATTGAGCCACCCATTGTCGCAGTGCCTTCATTTAAATGAGCTGTAGGCACTGCGTCGTTGTTATTTTGCATGCTGTTATGGCTGCGCATTGTGAGTACTTCGTCCTTATTGAAATACAACGGCTGACTTGCTAGTGATAAGCAAGGTACCAGAGATAATTAACATAATACCCAGCACGGCATAAATGTCGAAAGTTTGTTTCCAAAATACTACCGAAGCAGCGGTGATTAGCGCGATACCCATGCCTGACCAAATCGCATAGGCAACGCCAATTCCCATGTTTTTTAATACCATGGCAAACAGCATTCCTGACACGGTATAGAAAAATATAGCGCCGTAGCCAAAGGCCCATTTCTCCCATCCGTTCGACATCTTAAGCAGCATGGTAGCCGTAACTTCAGTGATAATTGCAATCGCTAAAAGTAAGTAAGTCATCATGTATTCCTTGTTATTAAAGCGAAATTAGTGAGATTTGATTGTTTGATAACGGCGTTCAAGTGTGATTAGCGACACAATGTAAACTGCGACAATTACCGCCGAAATTGCTTCTACTCGTGCTTCAGGAAACAAGTACCAAGCTACAACAATGCCGAAGGTTCTTGCGATGGTATGAAAATAGCCAACCCAATGCTCTATCGCCCACGACAATGGCATCCACATTAGTCCAGCAAGAATGCCGATACTCAACGGCACGGTTGTGTGGTCAATAGCTGCAACCGGAAGGGCGATGGCAAAGACCAGTAGGCTCATAAACATACCAACAAAGAAAAGGCGGTCGAAGCTGTTCTTTACTGCGTTTTTCGCAAAAAATCTTTCACCAGTAAGGTAAGACAAACCTGCGCCTAGATAGAAAATTGCCCCTGTGCCGATATAAAGCATCCAGGTTATGATGAGCTCAGATACAAAAAGAGCACTCATACCAAGCAACGCCCAAACAAATACGCCTGCCAATGGCATAGCAATAAATCTTTTTCTTTTAAAGTCTTCGCGCTGTTGTTCGAGCGAAACCGGGGAGCTCTGAATACTGGCTGTAGAAATGTGGTCTAATGTATGTTCCATGTGCTTTACCTAATGTCGTAATGTCGATAGGTAAAGTATGTAAAAGTATCTCAGATTGCGTTAGTCACAAACGTCATCAATAGCATGTGACATTTGTCACTAGATTTACAAACAATAGGTTCGGGCTAGTTTTGTCGCGCTTTTTTTGCTTTCCGTTTATTCAACACTGAATTGCCATCTTCCTTAGACAGCATTAAACTGTCGTAAATACTTACTAACGCCACAGCACCCATAAATATCATAGATAGCGTAAACGTTTGTAGGTTCGGCGTGTCGGGACTTTGTCCAAGAATGAACGATGCCGTTGCGATAGCAAGCGCTGATAGGGTAATACCAAGACCGCGATTCATTTGCATTAGAATTGCGCCTAAGGTGTTTGCATCTCGCATTTTATTAGGCGGTACGTCGGCAAAAGCAATGGTGTTTATTAACGTTAAGTGCATTGAGCGGGTCACGCCGTTAGCAAACAAAATAGCGGCAATGGTAAACGACGATGTAGTGTGATTTATCATCGCTAGCGCGACAAAGCCAAGAGCGATAAGCACGCCGTTCACCACAAGCACACGTTTGAAACCGAACGTATTCATGATCCACGTTGTTGCTGGCTTTATCGCCAAGTTCCCTGCAAAAAGCCACAGCAACAGCGAGCCTGCCTCTACAGGCGAGTAACCTAGCCCTAGCTGCAGCATAAGCGGTACAAGAAATGGTGCGCTCCCAAGAGCCACGCGAACAACAGAACCACCGTATACAGAAAGTCTGAAGGTTTTATGCTGCATTGCATCGAATGAAAATAGAGGGTTTTTGGCTTTCCTAACATGCCGTATTGCGAAAATCATGAGTACTAAGCCAATGGCGACAACGCCAAGTGACTGAAAAAGTTTGTCGCTGGTACTGGCAAGAAACTCAATACCAGCCATAAAAAGCGCAAAGCCGACGCCAGTAAGTAAAAAGCCTTTAATATCAAACTTACCCACATCGCCTTTGGTGTTTCTCAATAGGTAGACAGAGGCGACCATTGCAATAATACCCAGCGGAATATTCATATAAAAAATCCACTGCCAGCTAAAATGTGTGGCTATGTAGCCGCCGAGCACTGGGCCTAATAGCGGTGCACTCAAGGCGGGCCATGTGATAATGGCGACGGTTTTTACTAGTTTTTCTTTGGGCAAGTCCCGCAATACTACCAATCTTCCAACCGGCACCATCATGGCGCCACCTAAACCCTGAAGAATTCTAGAGAGGGTAAATTCGAATAAGCTGGTACTCAAACCACAAAGGACCGAGGCAAAAGTAAAAACGGCAATCGCCGCTATAAATATTGTTCGAGCCCCAAATTTGTCAGCGGCGTAACCACTTAAAGGGATAAAGAGCGTGACGGCTACTAAATAGGCCGACACGCCAATAGAAAGGTGGGCTGCCGGCACGTTAAAGTCAGCGGCAATAACAGGGAGCGCCGTGGTAATTACCGTGGCGTCCAAAATTTCCATAAAGAGTGCCCCTGCTACCAAAAGGGCAGTGGCTAACTCTCTATTGAACAATTTCAAAGGCTCTAACCACGCGAGCTACACCCGTAACATTGCGAGCAATATCTACCGCTGCTGTAGCTTCAAGGTTGGTTAATCGACCCATTAAAAATACCTCTGAGTCTTGCACAACCACTTTAACCTGAAGGGCCGGAACGCGCTCATCCGCGACTATTTTGGTGCGTACTTTTGACGCTAGCCACAGATCATTTGCCTGTGTACCAGCGCCTATTGGTTCGCCAATGCGTACTTGGTTGTGAATTTTCTTGATGTAGCTGACTTCCTGAGCACGGCTTACGGCTTCGTCTATAAGCCCTTGATTGGGGGCTTGGCCAGTGAGCAAGGCAACACCGTTATAAACGTCGACCTGTAGATTGGTTTGCTCTTTGAGCGCATCGCTTTTCGACCATTGATAAGACACCGCAGCGTCGGCATTTTGGTCGTCAAGTTGTGTACCCACAGTACGCCGGTCGTTGGCGACCTTTGCAGCCATTGCGCCCGCTGCGCCAACGGCCACTACGCAACCTTGTAATGTTAGAATCAGGGCTAATACAGAGCCCAGCAGCCCTAAATTTTTTACTTGTCTACTCATAGTTAATTTTATCAGTCATCGCCATGGTCAGCAGGGAATAAGCTGTCGTCAATGCACTCACATAGGTTGTGAATAACTAGCAGGTGCACTTCTTGAATACGTGCGGTGCGGTTAGAAGGAACGCGAATTTCTACGTCATGCTCACTTAAAAAGCCAGCCATTTCACCACCGTCTTTGCCGGTAAGCGCGACAATAGTCATATCGCGAGACAAAGCAGCTTCCATTGCGGCGATAACATTACGTGAATTGCCACTAGTGGAAATAGCCAAAAGGATATCGCCAGGCTGGCCTAAAGCACGTACCTGTTTGGCAAATATTTCGTCGTAACTGTAGTCATTAGCGATAGACGTGATGGTCGACGTGTCTGTGCTTAACGCAATAGCAGGCAGGCTAGGGCGGTCACGCTCATAGCGGTTTAACATTTCTGATGAAAAGTGCTGTGCGTCGCCAGCAGAACCACCATTACCGCAGCTTAATACTTTATTGCCTCTTATCAAGGCTTCAACCATCATGTACGCCGCTTTTTCAATATATTCCGGCAATATTTCCGATGCTGCAATTTTTGTCTGAATGCTCTCGGTAAAGTTCGCTTTTATCTGTTCAATCATCTGTCATCTCTTTATTTTCAACTGCCTACTGCTCACTTTTTAGTGGTTGTAGCACTAAGTTACAACGTACGGCTAAACGTAATGACCAGTATTTACATAATTTTTGCTTATGCTTTGTCTTATTAATATCAAATACCACGTGGCATTGACCTATACTGCAATGCTAAGGCGTTATTTATTGAAGAGAGCGAAAGAACTCAACCAAGTTTTTTGCTTCATCTTCAACCTTAAAGTTTTTTACAACGTGTTCTCGACCTGCTTTGCCCATTTCTGCAAGTTTATCCATATCTGAAAGAAGCAAGTCCATATGTTTAGTTACAGATTGCTGGTCTCTGGTAGGTACTATATATCCGTCAATACCTGGTCTAACGATATCTTCCCATGCGCCTGCTTGTGTCGCTAGTACAGCCGCCCCAGCGCTCATGGCTTCAGGCACAGTTAAACCAAAACCTTCGTTGTAGCTAAGTGCATTCACTAGAGACAATGCACTGAATATTCTAGGTACCTGTTCAAAAGGCAACTCACCGGTGAAAATGATGCGGTCAGTTAAACCGGCTTCAGAAACTTTCTCTTTAAGCTGATTAACAAACTCTTTGTTGTTCGAAGAGATGGCGCCCACCACTACCGCATTCACATCAGGGTATTTAGGTAATACTTTGATGCAAGCCTCCACAAAAAGGTGAACCCCTTTTTGCTCTCTCACTCTACCTAGAATACCAATGCCGTATTTGCCGCCGTAACCCAACGCCTGCCAAGCTTCTTGCTTGTTTTCGGCTGGTGTGTAGTTATCAACCTGCACACCGTGAAGATTAATTTTAGCAGGAGGTTTGTTTAAGTACTTTGCGGAACGATTACTCATCGCAATAATTGCGTCCATTCTATTACTTAACCATACCGTTGAAGCAGAGCGCTTTCGCTGAGCGGCTGAGCTAAACACTAGCTTTATTTTCGCACGAAAAAGGTACTTAAGGAGAATTCCCTGAATCATCTCATCAACGCGGCGTGCATGAAAAATTCGCCATTTACCATTGCTAAGCGGCCGTCGACATATTTTGGCAGCCTCCCAAAACGTAATAGTCATCGCTGGGTCTGAAACGAAGTGCTTACCCATTATTCGCAAATTCATCATGTGTTTTTGAAACGACGTCACTTGCAACATAGTGGATGTTACACCAGAAAAGTTGGCGCTTGAGTTGCCAACTATTAATTCTATCTCTTGGTCATCAACACTGCTAGGTGATATCTTTCTATTGGGGTGACTCATTATTTGTAGGAACCTAAGACACTTTCATCAATTAGAAGAAAGCTTGCAAAACTAAGATAAAACAAACGGAATACTTTTGGCATAAAGACATTTCTATCAATTTACGGACGGGTTTATGAATGGCGTACGCATAGAGTCCTCTTAGAGCAACATCAGTTTTAAATTTGTATGTTGTCAGTTTTTAGCCCACGTTCTTCAACCACTGAAGGTTGCTTCCGTCTATGGCAATAACGTCTATTCGCAGAGGAGTAGACGCTGGATTTAAGCCATTATCTAACAAATAGAAATTAAACGCAGCCTGAATTCGCTGCAGCTTTTGGACAGTAACAAACTCTAAGGCACTACCATATTGATTACGTTTTCTATATTTGACTTCAACGCACACAATAGTATTGCCGTCTTGCATTACAATATCTAACTCACCACGTCGCGTGTGGTAATTTCGATGCAGAAGCCTAAGACCTTGTTCCTCAAGATATTGACAGGCCTTGTCCTCTGCTGCATTCCCTTGCAGTTTTGACATATCTTACTCCGACAGCATGTATACTTTTTCGTTACGAATCATAGCTTGAGGCTGCTGGCGGATCACTTCGCCTCTCTCGTTAAGCGAAAGGGTTCCGGTCAACCCTTCATGTGAAAGGTACTTAAGCGTGTTAAGCATGCCTAGCTGTGGAAGTAACTGGTAGGCATCAAAGCCAAACGCAAACAAACGTTTTTGCATGGTATTTTGATTTTGCCAAGCCTGCTCCACCTCTTGTTGAAGAGGTTGCCAATTGTGTGAAGGCATCAACCATGGCATATCGATAAAATGCACGTTCTGTAGGTCACGCCATTGGTTTTTTCCGCTGTCGTAATCCATCGAGCGAGACGTGGCATACACAGGAACTTGCTTACCGTCGTAAGGGTTCAAACTTGCTTCAATAATTGGGTTTAGCAGCTCTGTGTCTTGCGGAGACGCAAACGCGACTATGGCATCAATATCTCGCCTGCTGCGAGGCATGTTGTACACTTCATCATTGGTCATGTACTCAATTTGATTGATGCGATCGTTGCTTTGGGCAACATCGAGTGCTTGAGTAATACCCTCGCGAAGCGAGTTGCTGTCGTTAAAAGTAACCGATGTTATGTTAGCACGACGCTTGTTCTCTTTATTGTTAAGCGCTCTCCAGTGCGTTTTAAACGTGGTGTCCATTCGCTGATACAAACTGCTTTGAGCCGCAATAACGATAGGTGCACGGTAGCCTTTATTGAAGATATATTCGGCAAGCTGCTTGGCTTCATCCTCTGGCGCAAGTCCGAAATAGTTTAACGAGGTGGCGAGGCCCAGTGCATCCAGTTCCCCTTGGGTATCGGTAGCTGTCAGTATGCTTTCAGGCATATCTGCGTCACTATTTAATGCAGGGCTGGGTGATGTCGTTATCGTATTGTTGTTCGATATATTATTTGCTGCTACCTGGTCTATCCGTTCTTCTGGACGATTCAATGCTAGTACATTCACCCCAGCATGTAGATTAGGAATTAACTTCTCTACGGTATCTTTTAGTAGCGGTCCGACAATAAATTTGGTGTCGCCAATTTCATTGAGTAGGTGCTGAGTATCAACGCCGTTTGTGTCAATAAAACGTAGGCGTGGCAGCAAGTGTTCATCTTGGCGTTTTTCAACGTCGGTGTAATAGGCCGACATTATCCCATTTTTTACTACTTGCCCCGTACGCGCTAAGCGACCAGAAAGAGGCAGCAAGACTGCTATATCATTGGCGCCAGCGTCGGTAAGCTGTGTTGCTTTAAGCACATTGTCAGGTAAAGTCGTTTCTAACATGTGGCCTTGATAAACTTGCTGAAACTTTTGAAGCTCTCTTGCCAATGTGGCGGGCGATGAAGCATTCGCTTCAGTCAGCTCGCGAAGCGTGATGAAAGGTGAGAGTGCGGGATAAGCTTTTCCTACTGTTGTAAGCGTTTCTGTCGGTATGGAAGTGAGCCACTGCCATACCTGCTGTACTTTATCTTCATCTGGCAAATTGGTTTGTAGCACGCTATTGGCGGCTGCTGCAAAATTACCTTGCTGTGAGTACAGCTGAGTTTGAAGTTCTGCTTTTTGGAACGCAGTTTCACCTGTGCCAGTTACTCCGTCCAGCATTGCCAGCAATTCATCTGCTGACGCATCAGACATTCCCGCATAGGCTTTGGTAACTAAAAGGGAGTAGTACGAGTGGTTGCGTTCTGACACACCATCTTCTTTAACTTCAAACAACACCTGCTGCGCTAATACTGGTTGTTGGTTTTGAAGGTATAAGTCAGCGGCTTGCAGTAATAAGCTATTACGCTGTTCTTTATTGCGGGTACGTTCCCATACCCTCTTAGCTTCTAGGAGTTTGTGCTCAGGTGTGACGTTCTGTTCAACCTGGGTGGTTTCAATTGGAGACGGTTCCACTACCACAGGTTTCGACTGAGTTTTTGGCGTGCTCCCACAACCCGATAGTACCAATACCGAAGCAATGGCTGATAGCGTAAAGATTTTTCCAGATTGTCCGATATGACGCACAGTTTCATTCCTTTTACATCGTTATAGGTCAAGTTTATCTTAACCAGTGTGAAAATCTACGCTTGCCAGCATAATCTGGACTAATGGCGTGATACACTTATCGCATAACCTTTCAATTTAACGTAAGACTTAACCACTGTTATGACAGACACCGCCACTCTATATATTGTTCCTACGCCTATTGGCAACCTCGATGACATGAGCGCTAGAGCAATTCGCGTATTAAGTGAAGTTAACTGGATTGCTGCCGAGGACACCCGTCATAGCGCGCGACTTCTACAGCACTTTAGTATTGGAACTAAGACCCTTTCACTTCACGAGCATAATGAGGACAAGCGTACTGCTCTGCTGTGCGAACGTTTGAAAGGTGGTGAATCTGTTGCTTTGATAAGTGATGCGGGCACGCCACTTATCAGCGACCCTGGTTTTGTTTTAGTGCGTAAATGCCGTGAGCAAGGCATTCCAGTTAGTGCCTTGCCGGGACCATGCGCCGCAATTACTGCGTTGAGCGCGTCAGGGCTGCCTACAGATAAATTCACATTTGAAGGCTTTTTGCCGGTTAAAACCCAAGCGCGGGAAGGCTTATTATCAAAGCTATTAGATAGAACTTTTACCACGGTTTACTATGAAGCACCTCGTCGAATTCTAGACACGGTTACTGACATTCAGCGCATATTAGGCGAACGTCACATTGTTGTCGCTAAAGAGTTGACTAAAACCTTTGAAACCTATGTAAGTGGTAGTGCGCAAGACGTCATTGATTATCTGAATGCCGAACCAGCACACCAAAAAGGCGAATTTGTTGTAATGATAGGTCCTGCCAAGATAAATGAACAAGCGATACCTAGTGAAGCAATGTCATTATTGCAAACCCTGTGCGAGCACATGCCGCTGAAAAAAGCCGCAGCGGTGGTAGCCAGTCATTACGATTTGAAAAAGAATGCGCTTTATCAAGCTGGGCTTGAAGCAAAAGCGTAATTTGCTTTAAGAAAGATTGATCTTAAGCGTCATCGGCGAAATACAAAGTATTACATTGTATGGCAGTCCAAGATAAAGAGACTGGTTACTGAAGGAGACGCAGATGACGAAGACACTTAAGATCACTATGTCTGGTGGTAAATGGCTGGTAGATATATTCTCTCAGGCGAATGACTCTGGCGTTTACGATTTAATTCATCCAAATGATGTTACTGAGGTCGCATTAAACGAAGGTGAAATGTACGGATTTCGCTACAGTTTGCAGGGGAAGTCAGGCACAACTTTTAAAATAGAACTCGGTGATGACGTTCTAGCTGAAGGAGAGATTGATAAATCTGAAACTGCTTCGGGTAGTGGTGTGGTTTAGCTGAAATGCCTTAGTATTATCAATATTATTGAGAGCCGAAGCCGCAATTTGCAGCTTCGGTTACAATGTATCGAAATTAAATGCCTTCTGGGAACAGACTCTCTTTTGTTACTACTTGTATGCTTTCGATAACTTGACGAACTTCGTCGTCGAGTTTTTCATTTCGAAGCGCTAATGCCCGGTTGCGCTCAAAAAGTTCAGTGTGGCTTTCCAATCTTCTTCCCATCTTTCTCCATGCTTGAACCCTAGCTTCGTATGGCCATGCTTCAAGTTCAATGCGATGAGAGTCTAACTGAGTTAGAAGCATGGTAGCGGCTGCCGTCATAGACATGCCGCCCGGCCAGTTAGGGTTATTATTTTCTGGGTCGAAAGAAACAAACGCCGTCATTAATGGGCCATAGTTTTTAAGCCAGTCGTAGTACCTATTAAAGGCTTTCTCATCATATTCGTCCACATCAAAGTTATAAGAACGACGATCAGAAACTGTAACCCTTGAAGGGGTGTTATCTACATAGACAGCAGTGGTTGTTGTTGATGTGGTTATCGCTGGCGCGTCGGTAGCTTCTGGCATGGCATCATCTGCGCCTCCTACTGTTAGCTTTCCACCTTTACCTAAACCTCCCTCAACCTCTTGGGCTTTGTAAGAGCGAAGTGCGACCACCATTTGGTTAAAAGAATCAGCAAATGCAGTTACTAACATTTTACCTTCGGGCGTCTTTGAAAAGCCGCCAGCGCCTCCTGCTGCTGCGCCAGCAAACATGCCACCAAATAAGCTAAAGTCGTGATTCGCAGCACTGCCTGTTGCAGCAGAAACCTGAACACCCGAACGGTTGTCTATAAGCAGTAACGAGGTAGCCGCTTCATTTTTGCTAAAACCTCCGCCAACGATAGAGCCTAACGTACCAAACAGGGCACCCGCTATGGCTTTTCCACCCTGCGTTTTTTCGGCAAACAGTACAGATGGACTAAGCGTGTAATCGGCTGCTACCATTTGACCGCCCCCAATATTAGAGCCAGAGCGAAGTTGCCCTGATTGCATTAGCTGACGCTCGGTGTTCATTGCATTCATAGCACGGCCGCGCTCAACAATAACAAAGCAATTAGACTGTTGAATCATTAACCTGATAACAGGAATGGTGCTGCCGAGTTTTGGGTAAGTTCTGCGATACTCTGACCACCAAGGCAAACTTGTATCTTCAAAAACACTTAATGTACCGAGTGTTTCATCACAATTTTCCAGTTGTGCATTGTTATTAGATGCACTAGCGCCGCCGGCGCCACCACTCACAGCACCCGAACTTCCCCCCCCCATAGAAGGGGTTGTTGACATACAGGCCGTGGTTAAAAGTAGCGCACTAAGCGCAGATACAATAGGTTTGGCAAATGTGTGTACTTGAGTTGCACAGCTTGAGCCTAGATTATTCCTTCTCACGATCAATTCCTCTGATAAAGATAAGATATAACCGAGACAGGCAATTTTTAATGGTTTGATACAACACCTGAATTCGGTGTTGAACAAAAGACGACGGAGATTAGAGACTCACCTTAGATAGGGCTGGTAGGCCGAAATTCCCTTTTGACGACTCAACATCCACAAAATAGCACTAGAGCTGATTGGGAACAAGCTAATTGAACAAATAATAATCAATTAGCTTTTCGTATACTTTTTAATGATGGGTTAAGTTTAAGACAAACGGCCCTTAAAGTCTTCGTAGCTGAACTCACGAACCAGTTCGAAGTCGCCATTAGCGCGTAAAATACCAATAGCAGGGTGTTCTACACCGTTAAAGAAGGTAGTTTTTACCATGGTATAGTGCATCATATCTTCAAACTGTAATCGGTCGCCTGCTTTCAACGGGGTATCGAAGGAATAGACATCTATGACGTCACCAGCAAGGCAGGAATTACCGCCAAGCTTCACATTATGTGCTTTTTCATCTGGCATACCTGCACCTAAAATTGCCGGGCGATAGGGCATTTCTAATACATCAGGCATGTGTGCAGTGGCTGAAATATCTAAAATAGCGATATCTCCGTCGTTTTCCACCATATCAACTACTTCACAAATTAGAGGGCCTGTTTGCCACGCAACCGCAGAGCCAGGCTCTAATATAACGTCCAGATGCGGGTAACGCGCTTTAAAGTCTTTTAGTGTTTTAATAAGGTGCTCAACATCATAACCGTCTCGGGTCATGAGATGTCCGCCACCTAGGTTCAACCACTTTAATTGACCAAGCCATTTGCTAAAACGCTTTTCAATAGCTTCAAGGGTGCGTGCAGTGGCAAAAGAGTCACACTCACAAAGGTTGTGGCAATGAAAACCTTCAATACCCGATAAGTCTACACCTTCTAGCTCACTGGCACGTATGCCTAAGCGAGAACCAGGCGCTGCAGGATCGTACAGTGGCGTGTCAGCTTCTTGATGCTCAGGGTTTATGCGAAGGCCTAACGAAACGTTAGATAACGTTTCTTTATGCGTATTCCACTGGGATAAGCTATTGAAAGACAAGTGATTAACAAGGCTTGCTAGTTCTTTCGCGTCACTAACTTTGTACGCTGGAGAATAAGCATGAACTTCTTTACCCATCTCAGCGGCTAGTTTCGCTTCCCATACCGAACTCGCTGTTGCACCGTGTAAATACTGTTTAACAATGTCGAAGCATGACCACATTGAAAAGCCTTTCAGCGCCAGAATGATGCGGGCACCCGATTCGTCTTGAACCCGTTTCATGAGCTCAAGGTTTTTAATTAACTTTGCTTCTTCCAGCACATAGCAAGGAGAAGGAATATCAGTGCGTTGAGTTAAATCGGTCAATGGGTAAAGCTCCAAAAAATAAAACTGCTTACAGCATTAATGAGACGTCTAATGTATTACATAACCAGTCTTAGCTCAAAAAACGGCTGACTAGTGCAGTTTGACAACCTAGGATAGTTTGAGTTATTTCGAATGCAGTTATAGCGCTAACAAAAAAAAGGGCGCTTGAATTAAGCGCCCGAGTATCAATTATTTGGTGAAAGGGCTGCTTTCACATTCGAGTACGTGCCATGGTAGGCCGTGCTCATTAAGCATATCCATGAATGGGTCTGGGTCGAATTGTTCCATGTTCCAAACGCCCGACTCTTTCCATGTACCGTTAAGCATAAGTGCCGCGCCAATCATCGCCGGAACACCTGTGGTGTAAGATACGGCTTGCGCGCCTACTTCTTCGTTACATTTTGCGTGATCACAGTTATTGTAGATAAAGATGGTTTTTTCTTTGCCATCTTTAATACCTGTGATGTAAGTACCAATGCACGTCATGCCGCTATAGCCTTCAGCAAGTGAACCTGGGTTAGGAAGGACTGCTTTTAAGAACTCTAGCGGTACAATCTTCTGACCTTGGAATTCAACTGGCTCAATGCTAGTCATACCAATACCTTCAAGCACGCGCAGGTGGTTAAGATAAGCATCGCCAAAGGTCATCCAGAAGCGTGCGCGCTTCAAAGTAGGGAAGTGCTTCACGATAGACTCGAGTTCTTCATGGAACATCAAATAAGAAGCACGGACCCCAATATTTTGATAGTCTAAGTCTTCACGTACGCTTAGCGGATCGGTTTCTTTCCACTCGCCATTTTCCCAATAGCGACCGCGCTGGGTAATTTCACGAATGTTAATTTCTGGATTGAAATTAGTCGCGAAAGCCTGACCGTGATCGCCGCCATTACAATCTACGATATCAAGGTAGTGAATTTCGTCGAAGTAATGCTTTGCTGCGTACGCTGTATAAACGTTTGTTACACCTGGATCGAAGCCACTGCCAAGAAGGGCCATAATGCCTGCGTCTTTGAATTTGTCTTGGTAGGCCCACTGCCACGAGTATTCGAATTTTGCTTCGTCTTTTGGCTCGTAGTTAGCAGTGTCTAGATAATCAGTGTTAGTCGCAAGACATGCGTCCATAATAGGAAGATCTTGATATGGCAACGCTAGGTTGATTACTAGGTCCGGTTTTACTTCGTTGATAAGTGCTTCAACTTCTTTTGCGTTGTCTGCATCAACAGCGAAAACACCTTTAACGCGATCTGCACCTACTTCTTGCTGTAGCGCTTCACACTTAGATACCGTGCGGCTTGCTAAGTAAATTTCGTCGAAATGTTGCGGTAAACGTGCACATTTTTTCACAGTTACCGACGCAACACCGCCAGCACCAATAATTAAAACGCGAGACATAATAACTAATCCCTAATTTTGCTAATGAATTTTGGGCTGAATGCTAGCAGACCAATGGGATTTGGCAAGCAAAGACAGCCTATGAAAGGACAAAAAATTTTAATCGTAACAACGAATGTAGAAGGTAGTACACACACTGTGCGTCACTACCTTAGAAGTCTACTGTAATAACTAATATTGGTTTGTACTAGGTGATTTGAAAAACAATATTCCCCCTACCGTCTTGAACTAACGCGTTACCGTATCGATAGGCGGGGAAATTACAACTTTACCGTCTACTCTGTAGTAAGGATAAAGTATAAGTCGCTCTTCATGGTTTGGTGTTGTAGTTGCTATAGCTATAGCGTCAACCGTTTTGCTGTCTTGAGTGTTAACTGCCGCAGCATACACTAAGACACTGTAACTGTTTGTATCGGTGGTGGTATCGATTATTCGCCACTGAAGCTGTTCAATAAGCTGTGACTCGCGCTTTTTAGTTCCACTCTCGTCGGCAAATATACAGCCGATACGACCATTTTCGTAAATAGCTGCAAAGGGATAAAACACATCGCACACAGGTAACATAAGCTCACATAGATTAAGTGACTTTGACACGAGTGCGTTTAACTGCGTTGGCAATGTAACTGGACGGTCGATCATAGCGTATCTCCTGTGAGTTAGCGTTGCTGTACACCTGATAATACCTACGCGTTATCAGTCACATTAGTTTAATAATCATAATTTCGATAGTAAAAAATTGCCTATTCAGACTAAAAGCTTATGAGGCACACATCCTTTCTCGAACCAGAATAGCGCCTGCACCATGGGCTAAATACAAAAATGGTTACCCTTTCGATATTAGCTGTTTTTTATATTTGAGCGGTGTACTGGAAAACCACTTTTTAAAAGCGTAGGTAAATGATGATTGCTCTTGGAACCCCAATAAATCTGCGGTGTCGGCAATAGAGTATTGCCTAAGGAGGTCATCTAAACGAGATTTGCGCTCACTATCAAGGATTTGCTGAAAGCTTGTGTTATTTTGCTTCAACTTGCGCTGTAGTGTGCGTGGGCTTACGTATAGCGCTTCGGCCACACGCTTTTGATCACATCCTTTTAGCGTAGGGTTAGCGTTTAAAAGCGCAACGACTTTGTGGGCGATATCTTCGTGTGGATTAGGGTTAAAATAGCGTCGGTTGGTTTGAGCAAACCGTTCCTCTTTGCACTCGTTCATTTCTTTTTCTGTCACATCTATAAGCGCGCTGAACATAGCCTTATTTTCACTAGTAAAAGGAACATGCAGTAAGTTTAGGGGAAAAATAATGGCGTTAGTGTGGACACAATCAACTACCTTGCAGTTAAACCACTGGGCTAACGTATCTTTTTCCAGCATGCTCAAGGGGAAAGTAAAGGTAATAGCATTTAATTGGCAGGCTGGACCCAATATTTTATAAACGGTCGCTACCCACCCGGTGGTATTGCGCAATACCATTTGTTTGCAATCTGAGTTTTTAGGCTCCCATTCAACCCGGGCATCTTCAGATTCAAAAAACACGCTTGTTGTGCCGATGTCCGCGACTAACGCATCAAAACGGGTAAGCGCCCCTATGGCTTGAGCTAGATTTTCGCAACTTTCAACGAGGTAACCCAACACCCCATAATCTTTTGCCTGAATATGTTTGCCTAACTCAAACCCAAATAATGAATTATTGGTGAGCGATGCACCTTGGTTTAACAGCTCGGTATAGGCTTCCATAGAAACACGGGAAGAACCTGAAAGTGAGCTATGCTTGTGCGAGAGTCGCGACAGTTCCTCCGTACCTACCCCTAAACTAGCTAGATAACTTTCTATACTTTTGATATAGGCAAAAGAGACTGATGGCATGGTTATGTCGCAAAATAACAAAAAACATGACGTATTAACGCAAGATCAAACATGGATGTCAATTTATGCTTATAGCCATAAGAAAAGGATATGTGTAGATGGTTAACGTTCACTACCAGAGAATTATCAATGCAACGCCACAAGTGCTTCGCGATACGCTGCTTGACCACCAGAATTTAAGCGACTTCTTTAACGCATCATTTAAGGTATTGAAGGACGAAAATGATGGTGAAGTAAGCGGTGGAGTGGGCTGCGTTAGAGAGGTGAGTATTTTAGGTGTTCGCTTTAAAGAAGAGATTGTTAAAGCAGACACAAGTGGCATTGATTATCGTGTTGTTGATGACTTTCCAGTGCACGCGCACAGGGGAAGCATCAGGTTTTCTGCACAGGGTAGCCTAACCAAAGTTTTTTATCGCATTAGCTGTTGCGCGCCTTGGTATATGCCCAATTGGTTACTGACACGCATGTTGCAAAACGATATTGAACAATGCCTGGATAAGTTAGGAGCGCGCTTTGATACCCATTGAGCTTATTTTACTCGGCTTAAGCCCGATTTTCTTACTGTGTGTTTTTATCGAGTTTAAAAAGGCACGGCAGTTTTATAACGTAAAAGACAGTGTGAACAACGCCTTACTTGCACTACTTCACCAGGGCTCTGATGCCTTGGTGTTACTACTCTTAATGCCCTTTTTTATTCGGCTGCATCAGTTTTCGCTATTTAGCATAGAGCTTACAGCAATGTCACTTTTTGCAGGTTTTATCCTACAAGATTTTTTGTACTACTGGTTTCATCGGGCTTCACATAACATACACTGGTTTTGGCTGGCTCATGTGGTGCATCACAGCTCAACAAAAATGAATTTCACCACAGCGTTTAGACAAAGCATTTTGTACCCATTTGTGGGCATGTGGCTCTTTTGGTTGCCAATGATTTTAATTGGTTTTTCACCCAGCCTAGTATTTGCCATAGTCGCAATAAATCTTGCTTATCAATTTTTTGTGCATACGCAAACCATTGGCCATTTAGGCTGGGCAGAAGATATCCTCAACACACCCACTCATCACCGCATTCACCACGCAACCAATAAGCCTTATATTGATAAAAACTACGGTGGGGTGCTTATCATCTGGGATAAGTTATTCGGCACATTTGTTGAAGAAGACAAAACGATATCGATAAAGTACGGCATCGTTGGAAAGATGCCTGATGATAACCCCCTAAGCGCCAACTTCAGTCAAATAGGTGTGCTTTGTGAACAGCTTCAGCAGGCAAAAGGAATAAAAGCAAAGTTCAAGAGACTGTTTGGCTATCCTGTCGCAAATTGATGAATGGTTTCGTAAAAGACCGGGAAGAGATTGAATGCTAGCGCTACCTAGAGAAGCGCTAGCTTTGATATAAGACTATTCTTTATTTGCAATTTTTTGAAGATTGCTGTGAATTTTAAAGAGGACGATAAGTAGTTCACACCATATTCTTGCGCCGATACAGCCAGACACGATAATAAATAGGCCGTACACAAAACTCGCATCGTACCCCACAAACATTGTTGTTACGCCACTTACCACTGACGCTAGAAGCAATAGCCAGTACACAAAAGTGATAATTTTAGGGGTTAGCATTGAATCGAAGAAGAAAATATCTTTCATAATCATTCCTTGATGAAGTTTGCAGGTCGCAAGCTTTGGTTTTTATGCCGCATCCTGCGACAAACTTCTTGTTGTTATCGTTGGTTTATTATTTATGACTAATGTGAGCAAGCCCACAAATTTAGTTGTATCACTCATACGTAATTAAAACAATACTTTGTTATAACAAGGTTTTACCTTGCACCTTGTAAACCACCTGTGTGCAATATAACAATGCGTGAACCGTCCTCAAACATTCCTTTAGCCAGCATATCTTTAACGGCCCAGAAAGCTTTTCCTGAGTAAACTGGCTCTATCTCAAAATCCATAGTGTTATTGAAATCGTTGCAAAAGGTTTGAAGTTCACTTGGCGCTTTGGCGTAGCCACCAAAATGGTATCTGTGCTCGATATGCCAATTTGTCTGGTTAAATATTGGAAGAAAATGCTCAACCAACTCCTCTAAATAGCCTTCACCTTTTAGTACGCCTATGCCAATGGCTTTATTGCGAGAACGAAAGTCAGTACCCGTTGTACTATTACGTTTATTTAATGCACTCACAATTCCCGCCAATGTGGCGCCGCTTGCTACCGGCGTAATGATAAAATCGAAGTCCACCTCGATTTCATCGACCATATCTTTTATCCCCTGAAGCGCTAGGGCTTGGCTTCCACCTTCAGGAATGACAATCGCGTTAGGGAACTCCAGCTTTAGTTCATCTAAATAAGCACTGTCGTTACGCTTTTTGTAGGTAATTCTGTTTACATATTCGATGTGAGTATTCCACTGCATCAAATCCTTAATCATTGGCGATGGTGCAGCGCTGTAGTCGCCGCGAATAATGGCGGTAAAGGGAATACCAAGTTTGTAACAAGCAAACCCCAATGCATGAAGGTGGTTAGAAAAGCCGCCGCCGAAACTTATTACAGCGCTTGGTAAAGGGCTCGTTAGCGCATGGCTTAGCTTTCGCCATTTATTTCCCGACATCACAGGGTGAATTGCATCGTCACGCTTAACATAAAGCGATACCTTGCTTGCACCCTCCCAGTTCGGTTTAAAAAGGATAAGAGGCGAAGGAAGAGTGAGTGACGCTTTAAATTCATCAAGGGAAAGCACGATGAGGGCCTACAGACAGTTGATCAATTGAACATTGGCAAGAGTATAACCAGTTAGAAATTCAATAAAAGACCTGTCATTTTTATTACGCTTTATAAGAGCATTTTTATGGTTACTAAGAAAAACGGTATTTCGCAAAAACCTGTGATTTATACACCATCAGGGTTTCTTCATTACGTAAAAAACGCTAGCGCTTCTTTTACGTCTTACACTAATAAAGTAGCTGCGGCATTCACCTTAATTATGTTTGTTTCCATGTCACTGAGCGGCCTAACCATGTCAAACAACGCCTATGCGCAAGAGTATGATTTAGAGAACATTAATGAATATGTTCCCAACGCGAAACTGGTAGGGAAAGGCATGTTCTCTTACTACTTTTGGGACGTATATACCGGTGAGCTTTTTGCTTCTGGAGGTGAATACGATAATCAGCCTCCTTTTGCACTTCGCTTGACCTACCAACGGGATCTTGAAGGAAAGAAGATTGCCGAGCGCTCTATTGATGAAATGAAAAAACAAGGAGATATCGCTGCCGAGGATGCTGATAAATGGTTATCGCTAATGGAGCGTATCTTTCCTGACGTTAGTGAGGGCGATGTAATTACAGGGATCGCAACGAAAGAAGGCACAAGCGTGTTTTACGTAAACGGCGAAAAAGCTGATGAGATAAGCGACAAAACTTTTACGCAGCGTTTTTTTGATATCTGGTTAAGTGATGAAACGTCGGAACCTAAGTTTAGAAAAAAGTTACTCGGAAAAGATTAGTTTAGTGATTTTATAGAAATAAAGCCCAAGCAGGGTTAGTTGAGCAGGGTATGTAAAATGATAAAAAATATGATGAAGTTATGTTTAGGAGTAGGGTTTGCAGCATTGACCATGGCAGGGCTATCTGGATGCTCTGTGTCAGTCGATGGTGAAGACTATCAGTCGGTGTCTCCAACGTTCGATATTGAGCAGTTTTTCGATGGAAACGTTAAGGCGTGGGGCATAGTACAAAACCGCTCAGGTGAGGTGGTACAAAGGTTTGTGGTAAACATTGATGGCTCAATAGAGGGCGATACATTAACGCTCGATGAAACCTTTGAATATGGCGTTGGCGAAGGGCCAAAATCACGTACATGGACTATTGTAAAGCAGAGTGATGGAAGCTTTATCGGAAAGGCGAGTGATATTGACGGGCCTGCAAAAGGCACAAGCTACGGCAATGCATTTAATTTTCACTACGAGATGGATTTACCGATAGACGATACGACCTATTCAGTGACGTTCGATGACTGGTTTTGGGCTTTTGATGACACCACCATGATGAACCGCTCATACATTCGTAAGTTCGGTATTGTGATGGCAGAAGTCACTATCTTTATGCAGAAGCAAAGTGATTGATATCTATAATATTGGGAATCTCGCTGACCTATACCATCTATAGGTCAGCATTTTGAAAGCTAAGGTTCGTTACTTTAGCGAGTACGTTCTAACGTACCTGAAATATCGATAGCGACTACTTCTTATGGACTTTGATTGAGTTTAGTCTACTGATCTGACTTTTACTAACGGGGGAAACAAAAAACAACACCCAGACCGTTTCCTTGCATTAGTGGGTCGTGCACAAACCAAGTGTGCCCATCGTGCAGCTTCACTATTGCCGAGACGAGCGACAACCCTAACCCGTTTCCTTTGCTTGTTCTGCTGCCATCGGCGCGATAAAAACGGCGCTCTAAATTTACAATTTCGTGCTCGCCAACGCCTATCCCTGCATCATTGACGGCAATAACGATAAGCCGAGAGGTGGTAGTTAGCTGCACCGTAACCCTACTATCTTCGTTTGAATACTTAATCGCGTTGTCTAGCACGTTGGCTACGGCCTGAAAAAGTAAATTAGGATCAGCAAGCATAGACACGCTTTCAAGTTGACTGGATAGTTGAATATTGCGCTCCTCAGCAAGGGGATGGTAGAGGTCAACTACGTCTTCGACGATAGCGCGGACATCGGTACTACAAAAACCCTCTTTCTTATTTGTAGTTTCAAGACCGCTTATGCGCAATAGACTATTGAACATATTAAGAAGGTTGTCTGCTTCTTGCGTGGTGTCTTCTCGAAGCTGATCGTCTTCGATTCTTTCTAGCGTATTACGAAGCCTCGAAAGTGGCGTTCGCAGGTCGTGAGCAATACTGTCTGTGACCGATTTGATGTTATTAACCGAGCTTTCGATAGTGTCAAGCATTTGATTAAAAACGAATGAAAGACTGCTGAGGTCGTCCCAGTTACTATCAATCTCTAACCTTTCTTCTAAATTACCAGTTTTTATAATTTTATCAGCAGTTTGAGACATGCGGTTAATTCTATTAACCACATACACGGCGATGGCAAAGCTTAGAATACTTAAGGCACAAAGCAGCACCACAATGATCCAGCTAAAGGTTTTGCCAAACCACTGTGCGCTATATAAGTCATCGATACCACGCCCGACGTACAGGGTATAGTCCCCTAGTACATCTTCCCTTATCAATGCTTGGCGCAAGGTTTTCCTTGATGAACTGTTAGGCTGGGTGATAACGATTTCTGCAGTATCAAAACTAGCCCCTTTGTACCGCTCTAGGACCAGTGGAACAGACGCGAGATTACCTGCAATGACTCGCTCATCTTTACTAAGCACCACAAACGACCGTAAATGCTCGAATGAAGAAGAGCTTGTTTTCGCGCTAGAAGGTGGTTGATTGTTGTCAATTATGATGGCCGATTTTACGGCATCAATACCAAGGTTTTCATAAAGCGTTATAAGTGCGTTCGCTTTGGCATTAACGGCAGCATTAGATTCGGAAATGAACAAGTCGCTGCTCGTTAATCGCCAAAAATAAACGATTAAAACAATGGCAATACAAGCAAGGGTGGTGAGCAATACGCCTACGCGAAAACTAGAACTACGCGTAAAGTCGCGTATTGCTATCATGCAAGCCCGTCCGCAATGCGGTAACCCGTGCCTCTTACCGTTTCAATAAGTGGAACATTGAATGCCTTGTCTACTTTCTGACGTAGACGGCTAATATGAACGTCAATCACATTAGTCTGCGGGTCAAAATGATAGTTCCAGACCTGTTCAAGCAACATGCTTCGCGTCACTACTTTACCTTTATGTCGAAGTAGGCATTCAAGCAATTGGAATTCCTTTGATTGAAGGTCAATTTCTTGATCGCCACGAAGTACTTTGCGGTTAACCAAATCTAGCGTGAGGTCGCCAACTTTTATCAGCGTTTTGTCGTCGCCTTCTTTATTGCGACCAGCCAGACCTTCAACGCGAGCAAGCAGTTCCTCAAAGGCGAAGGGTTTAGTTAGATAGTCGTTAGCGCCGGTGCGAAGGCCTTTGACCTTATCTTCAACTTGGCTCTTGGCGCTCAGTAATAAAACAGGGGTCTTGTTACCTTCTTCGCGTAGCTTCTCAAGCACAGTGAAACCGTCGAGTTCGGGTAACATTACATCTAGAATTACCGCATCTAATTCGTTACTGGCGGCTTGTTGGTAGCCTGATGTTCCATCACCTACAGTAATACATTCATGCCCTTCACCCAATAGTCCATTTGCAATATGCGAGGCAACCTTTGGATCATCTTCTACAAGTAGCACTTTCATCATCAGGATTCTTCTGTTTATCTACATTCACACACTTGTTTGGCACTGCTGATACCGATATGCGGTATTAAACGAGCAGCAGGCAAAAACAAGCAGTCAAAAAGCAATATTGCTTTGACTCTTTTACGAGCTATATGACTTAAAACGATCACTTTTAAGCTTTTTCGCATGTAGCTAAAATTTGTTCTCAAATATAGAGCTCTTTACCTCTTCAAACCTTGGGTTAAGGTGATAGGGAAGATGCTAATTATTTATGCATTCGACCTACCCACCTTTGTCAAAGCGTATGCCTGGGTTATAAGGGGTAAAATGCTGCACATCTCCTCGGGCGCACTTCTTTTGTACGCCATGCCAGTATTCAGGTGTCATCAAGTCGCCGTGCAATGACTTAAGTATATCTTTGAACTTTCGTTTACCGACGATGAAGTGCTCGAATTGTTCGGGGAATACGTCGTTAGGCGCTACTGAAAGTGTATCGATAGCATAGGGGTCATCGGATTTTGGCAACTCCCTGAAGTTACGCTCGTTCATTAAACAAATTTCATCATAGTCATAGAAAATCACGCGACCATGACGGGTAATACCGAAATTTTTGTGCAGCATATCGCCTGGAAAGATATTTGCCATGGCAATTTGCTTAATGCATAGGCCAAGCTCATCAAGCGCACGCGTTATTTTTTCTTCGTCAGTTTCTTCTTGAAGGTATATATTCAGCGGGGTCATTTTCCGCTCAATGTACATGTGCTTTATGATAAGCTCTGTTTCAGTAAATTCTAAACTCGATGCACACGTTTCCTTGAGTTCTTCAATTAGCTCGGGTTCAATTCTATTTAACGGAAACCTAAAGTTTACGTATTCATGGGTGTCAGCCATTCGCCCTACACGGTCCGACATTTTTACTAACTTGTAGCATTCTTTTACATGTTCACGGGTGATCTTCTTACTTTCTGCAAACTCATCTTTAATAATTTTAAATACAACGCCGTATGAGGGCAGATGGAAAACCATCATCACTAAGCCGCGAATGCCCGGCGCAGCTTCGAACTTGTCCTTCGACTCGTCTAAGTGTGCTAAGAAGTTGCGATAGAAAACAGTCTTGCCGTGTTTGTAATGCCCCATTGACATGTATAGTTCAAAGTGTTTTTTATTCGGCAATAACTCTTGTAGAAAAGCGGCAACCTCGGCTGGGTTTTGTGTGTCGGCCATAAAATAGCTACGAGCAAAGCCGAAAATAACGCTTAGATCTTTGCGGTCGGTCAGAAGGGCATCAACGAACATGTGTGGCTCGTTGTATCTTCGCATGGCAATGACAAACGGCAGAGTTTCGTCGGGCATACAAATGCGACCAATCAAATAAGCTGCTTTACCCCGAAAAAAAGTAGGTTTAAGGATCTCAACGGCTTGAACACTGGCTAGCTGTTCTTTGTTCAATCGCGCACGTAAGGCAGTCTCAAGGTTTTGTAAGTCCCGTTCAAAGTTTTCAAACGGAATATTGTATCGGTAAATTTTAAATATCGACTCGTACATCTCACGTACGGTAGTGGTGGTGTCAAAGCTGTTGACTACTTTGTCTCTGTCTTGCCCAGGCAAAAAGCAGCGGCTAGGCAGAACAAACATCATGTCGTTGTCTATTTTTCTGTGCTTAAACAGCCGTCCAATCACTGAGTTATAGAAGGTTTCGGCTAACTCAAATTGCGGGTGGCCTTCAAGTTGGAGCGCGAACACTTTTTTAAGCTCTTGCCAAAAAGCATCATCTTTTTGGTGGACCTGTGTAAGCTGATAAATTTCGGCAACAGCGTCTGACAGGCTTTGCTCATAAATGGTAATCCGCTCTTTAGAGGCTAGCTGGGTTTCTTTCCAATTACCCTTTTCAAATCTTTCTTGAGCGCCCCGTGTAATGCGGGTGAACCACCGGTAGCTCTTATCGAAATGAGACAATATCTGATAGGCAACTCTTTTTACCAAGTTTTTGTCTTGGGTTGCAGCTAGCTCTTGCATAGGGATGTTTTCCTTTTTTATTACGCCTTATATCTACCACAAAACATGCTATCAGGAGAGGGGAGTTTGGTGTAGTTATCGAGTAAGTAGCCAATAATTCAATGTTTTTATTATTTTCTTATACTTTCGTTTAATGTATTCTATTGGTGCATTAGTAACCACTTATAAGATTGTATCTGATGGGTTTTAATATTCTAATTTGTGACGATTCTGCGCTTGCACGTAAAATGGCCAGAAGTAACTTGCCAAGTGGGTTCGCTGAAGCTATCTATGAAGTGTCAAATGGTATGGACGCTTTAGAAGTATTAGCACATCATACTATTGACCTTGTATTACTAGATTTAACAATGCCTGTGCTGGGCGGCCTCAGTGTTTTGAGCGAAATTAAACGCCGTAAACTTGAGACTTTTGTCATTGTTATTTCGGGTGACATTCAGCCGTTGATGCAAGAAAAAGTGATGTCATTGGGCGCATTAGGTTTTATTGAAAAGCCAATTAAGCGCGACGAACTTACGTCGGTCCTACAACGCTTTGGTTTTATTCTTCCCGATACTTACAAAACACCGATTGCAGTTTAAGAATTTAAAAAATGAGAAGGGCGAGCCGTTGGCTCGCCCTTTTTTATTCCCGCGATTTCACCGCTGCAGACGGGTATATCACTGCTTAGCCAAACCAGTGGCGAGTTTTGTTGGCGAACCATACTAGCGAAAGCATAACGGGCACTTCAACTAATACACCCACCACAGTAGCAAGTGCAGCACCACTGTGTAAACCAAACAGTGAAATGGCTACGGCTACCGCCAGCTCGAAAAAGTTCGACGTACCAATCATACATGCTGGTGCTGCAATATTGTGCGGCAGTTTCATGCGTTTTGCGGCAAAGTAGGCAATAGCAAAGATACCGTAAGTTTGTATCAGCAGGGGGATCGCAATAAGCACAATATCCTGGGGCTGCGATAATATAGTTTCTGCTTGAAGGCCAAACAAAATAACGATTGTTAGCAGTAACCCAATGACTGAAAATGGCTTAAATTTACTTACTAGCGTGTCGACCGCGTTATTTCCTGAACCTGTCTTCTGTGTGCTGTTGTTTTTGTTTTCCAAGTGGTGGCGCGTGATATAACCCGCTACCAGCGGCAATACTACATAGAGCGCTACAGACAGTAGCAGCGTGTCCCAAGGAACTGTGATATCTGTTACACCCAACAGCATGGCGGTAAGCGGGGCAAAGGCAACGACCATAATAAGGTCGTTAATTGATACCTGAACTAGGGTGTAGTTAGCATCTCCTTTGGTAAGGTGGCTCCATACAAAAACCATGGCAGTACAAGGAGCGACGCCAAGTAAAATCATACCTGCAATGTATTCAGTGGCAGTTTGCGGGTCTACCCAGTCGGCAAAAATACCTTTAAAGAATAGCCAGCCTAATAGCGCCATAGTGAAAGGCTTGATAAGCCAGTTTACCACAAGCGTTAGCACTAGACCCTTTGGCTTTTTACCCACATCTTTAATAGAGCCGAAGTCTATTTGCACCATCATTGGGTAGATCATTAGCCAAATAAGTACTGCCACTACAAGATTTACGTGTGCATATTCAAGCGCTGCAATAGACTCGAATACGCTAGGCAAAGTATAACCTAGGCCCACCCCCGCAATAATGCAAAGACCAACCCACACTGATAAATAACGTTCAAAGAACCCCATTTCTACTCACCTTTGTCTTAATTTTACAGCGATTTTTGATTAACACGTTTGCTTACTTCTTCTGCGCTTTCAACGCGCTCGGAATAGCGATTAACTAGAAAGTCTTTGTTGTCGCGAGTTAGCAAGGTGAACTTCACAAGCTCTTCTACTACATCTACTATTCGGTTGTAGTAAGGCGACGGTTTCATGTGTCCATTGTCATCAAATTCTAAAAACGCTTTTGCCACAGAGGATTGGTTCGGGATGGTTAACATACGCATCCAGCGGCCTAAAATGCGCATTTGGTTCACCGCATTGAACGATTGTGAACCGCCTGATACCTGCATAATGGCCAGCGTTTTCCCTTGAGTAGGGCGCACGCCACCAAGGCTAAGCGGTACCCAGTCAATCATGCTTTTCATGATTCCGGTCATGCTGCCGTGACGCTCAGGTGAACACCAAATTTGACCTTCAGACCACATCATAAGCTCGCGTAGCTCCTTAACTTTCGGATGTGAATCATCTTCAGTATCTGGCTGCGGCAAACCGCGAGGGTCAAAAATTTTGGCTTCTGCGCCAAAGTATTCAAGCAAGCGCGCTGACTCTTCTATAACTAGGCGGCTGTAAGAACGTTCTCTAAGCGAACCGTAAAGTAACAAAATGCGCGGCTTGTGATCTGAAAACCTTGATGCAAAGTTAGCCATAATCGGCTTGTGCATTTGCTCCATTACTGCGTTATCAGAGGGGCTTTCAGCTGTTGATATTTTCTGTTCCATTGATTTACCTTTACTCTTTACTGGGCGCCTAATTTTGATAGCGCCTCTTTAAGCGCTGCTTTATCTAAGTTTTTCTCAGCAAGCTCTGCTAATGCCGCTACACGCTTTTCGATAATATCGATGGTGTTGTTGAATGCATCGGCTTTATCTTGCTCACTACCTTCTAACTTTGACGGGTCTTCTAAGCCCCAGTGCACCTTAAGCGATTTACCGAAATAAACAGGGCATGACTCACCCGCCGCTGAATCACAAACGGTGACGACAAGATCAGCATCATAATCTTCAAATTCATCCCACGACTGACTTTGAAGCCCGTTTGTATCAAATCCGCGCTCTGCAAGGTATTTAAGAGAAAGAGGGTGTACTTCACCGACAGGCTGGCTGCCCGCACTGCGCGCTTCTACATTACCGTTATAGGCATTAGTGATGGCTTCGCAAAGAATACTGCGGCAACGGTTGTGCGTACAAATGTATAAAACCTTCATATAAAAACCCTATTTAATTGGCTGACGCTATTTTGAATAGCTATCAAAAAGTTGAAAAAATATTGAAAAATAGAAAACTGGCGGCTTACCAAGATGCAATCATCACTATTGATTTGCACCACACTACGTAGGAGTTAGCAATTCTCGCAGAGCAAGTTCGCTAATGGCTCTTCGATGTATGCACTATTATTCGACGCCGTGTTTTTGATAACGTCTAGTGCCCAAGCAGGTAAGTCAGGATGAAGTTGGTAATACACCCATTTGCCCTTACGGGTATCGAGCACTAAACCGCATTTACGTAAATCTGCAAGATGTCGCGAAATTTTCGGCTGGCTTAGTTGAAGCGCATCGGTGAGGTCGCACACGCATAGCTCGCCTTTTACGCTAAGCATGAGTAGCGTCTTCAAGCGAGTGTCTTCCGACAGGCATTTAAAAAATGCTAGGGGCGCTAATTGCGCGGGTTCACAACAATTCGACATAAAAATCTTCACATATGAAATTTCGTATGTGATGTATCGTATATGAAATTCCGTATGTGTCAATAACGCATCTGAAATTTCATATATGTGTAATAGGAATGAAGTGGTTTAAAAGCTAACTAAGGAAGCGCCTAAATTTATTGGCTTTCAGGAACGGCGGCCTCAAACGACATCGCTACTTGTTTGCCGTTTACCCCATTGTAGTGGGTGATAACTTCGTTCATAAAGACGTACCATGTAGGGTTGGGGTGCCAAATGGCCATTAGGTCTGTTTTTGCGGTTTGTTCACTTTCACCCAGAACGTTAATTCTATAAAGGTAGGTAAAAGCAGCACCCCGCCAATTCAGTTTACAGTGAGTGAGTACCTTGTCCTTCTTAACATCTACGCTTTGCATAAATGCCGCGTAATTTAAAAAGTTAGCCAACGTAGGAGCTTCCCAATCAACGGGCACATTAAAGTAGTCGAGGCCTAATTCTGAGGTAGTTAAAATCTCACTCGATCGATTTCCTGGGATCAAATCTATAACGTGTGTCACCCCTTCCTCTTTTAGCAAAGAAAGGTGAGAGGCATCAGGCAAGCCTGAAGAGTACATAAAGGGCGCGTTTTTTTGGTAGTTGGTGAGCGTCGATAGGGTAGGAGTGGTTTCCTTAACTTGCGTGTCGGTACTCGTTTTCAATGCTGTAGCGTGAGCGTTCACAGATCCACTTAAGGCTAGCCCTAGACTGATACAAGCAGTGGCAACAATAAAACTAAATGTAGGCTTTTTAAACGATAGTGAATTTTTCATTCTTGTATCTATTGCTGGCTGGGGCTTTTTCATAATTTAACGCTCAAGTTTGACACTGTTTAAAAGGGGCGTTGCTGTCACTTCTTACGTTACACATTTGATTGCGTGTTGTCCAAACGGCAAAGTCACCCTTTTGTAATAAGGGCCTGTTCACCTTTAATTTTAAGTAAAGGTCAACAAGCCCAAACACTAACATAGATAACAGCCGTTAAATTTTGGGTTAAGCCCTCAGCTTTTTACCGCCTTAGGCTTCAAAGAAGGCCTCTTCAGACTGGACGACTTTGGTTTGTATTTACAGTTAAGCCAGACTGAAAAAGGAACGCCTATAAGGGCAGGTAGAATCCAACTGGCAATTTGCAGTGACGGCGAGCCTTCAAATAATGCGCGTCCTCCAAAGGCAAAAAATGCGGTATATGCACCAATACCAGAGCCGATGATATGCCCAATGTGTTCAGTCACCCACGAACCTGCAACGATGTCTTTTTGATAAACATAGCGCACAATACCAATGGCATTTAACAGCGCAATAGGGGCAAAGATACAAGTTAGCGTGATGCCGTATGTAATACCCTGATACAACGCAATGGAAGCGACGACAAAAAGCAGTACGGGTAGCCATAAATATTCAATAGTGCGCAGTTGATTAATGTTGCACTTCACATTCAGCACCGCTACAGAATGCCTTACGTTGTTCCACACCAACAGGCTTAACATCAGCAAAAATACATATTGACCTCTAAGGTATGCAGTGAAATATGCAACAGACTCGAAGTGCTCGGGCATTGTTGGGTAGATGACTAGCGGAAAAAACAACACCATGGTAGAACTTACAACGCCACTAATAGACGTAAATAGCATCGCTTTTACGTAGTAGCTACCAAATTGCTTGTGGGCTTTTCCGCCCTTTTTCGTAAGACTAGGCACCCAAAACAGTAAAAGTGACAATGCGCCCGTTATGATATGAAGCGTTACTATAAAGCCGTGAATTGTTTGCATCTTGCTTTCCTTTGGCAATGAACAAAATTGTAGGTTTATAGTGATAACTTCACGAGATTGACAACAGTGCCAGAAGTCATGAATTAAAAAGTGACTTCTGGCCTATGCATTGAACTGTGTTTTTTGTCAAAGTAGCGTTATAAGAACGAACAAATATAGGTAGTCAGACACGAATGAACACCTCAATCCCTGCTCACAAGCAGGTGAAAATGGATATAGAGCACGCCTCAGCATGTATTACTTGGTTGGTAATAAGCTGCTCTGCGCTTTATTTTCTCATAAACCAATTCTCGTTAATCCATTGGCGCACACTATCCGCCGCAACCATTTTTATTACACTAGCGATTTGCTTCGCCATCATCAGTAAACACCGAATAAACCATAGCTCAAGTCTTTATATTTTGGGTTTTATGTATTTCATTGCGATTGTTAGCCAGTTGGTTGTTCCTTATGTTTACCTCGCTATTTTCGTAGTGATCTGTTGCGCCATTCTCCCTTACTACATGCCGTGGAAGCAGTGCATTACCCTTTCTATTCCAATCTCTTTACCTACCGTTATTATTCAAAACGCAGTATGGAGTGAACAGTATGCGTTGTTAACTGGAGCGCTTTTTTGGACATTCAATGTATTCGCTATGATCATGTCGAACACGGCCATTAAAGAATCGAAAGCGCGAGAAGAAGCCGATGCACTAAATAGACAATTATTAAGTACTCAGCAGCTAATGAAGCAGGCGCTTACTCAAGATGAACGCCTGCGTATAGCGCGAAACATTCACGATGTTTTAGGGCATCATTTGACGGCGCTTACCATCAATCTTCAAGTCGCGTCGAGAAAGGCAGATTTATTAGAGAGCTCTGAATCGCAAGCCATAAAGCAACACGTTGAGCAGTCCCACAGTATTGCAAAGCTTTTACTCTCTGATGTCAGAGAAGCGATATCTGACATCAGAGAAAATGCGGCTATTGATTTTTCATTAGCGGTAAACGCACTGATTAAAGACTTGCCTAGGCCGGTGGTAAATCTACACATAGACGATAATTTAACGTTAACCAACGTACGTATTGCCGATTGCTTATTGCGAAATATGCAGGAGGCGCTAACTAACGTGGTCCGTCATACACAGGCGCATTATTTTTCCATATCACTAACGCAACACAACGGGGCTTACAAACTACTAATGCAAGATAGTATGGTGCCGCATACTGCTGATAAGAAACTAAGTGGCGAACAGCCAAGTAGCATAAAATTTTTCGACAAAGCACCATGTAGCTATACAGAAGGCGCTTATGAAGAAGGCGTTCAAAAGGAGGCGGGGCCAAGCGGATCAGACACTTCAAGTCATGTGGTGGCTGGCAATGGGCTTAAAGGAATGCAGGAACGGGTTGATGAGCTAAATGGAACTATCAGCTGGCAGCAAACCGAACAGGGTTTTCGCATCGCAATTCACATTCCGGAGGGCGAATGAAAACACGCCTTATTTTAGTTGAAGATCAAATGCTGGTGCGAGAGGGGATTAAATCGCTTTTAGGGCTTGATGACAGTGTTGAGGTTGTTGGGGAATATGAAAACGGTCAGCAGCTTATTGACAGTGAAAACGCTTCAAATTGTGATGTGATATTGATGGATATACGCATGCCCCAGCTATCGGGTATTGATACTCTACTTGCGCTAAGTCATAAAGGTGTTAATACGCCGGTGCTAATGCTTACAACGTTTGACGATCATGAGTTGGTAAATGGCGCTATGCGCGCAGGAGCAAAGGGGTATCTCCTTAAAGATGTGTCGCTAGAAACCTTGGTAGACACTATTACACAAATAAAGAATGGTAAAACGCTAATTCAGCCCGCAGTGACCGAAAAAGTGTTGCAAGGCTTGAAAGGTCTAAACGTAGAGTTTGAGTCGTTTGAAAATCCGGAGCCCCTTTCTGAGAGGGAAGTCGACATTCTTCGGCTAGTTGCCGCAGGTTACAGTAACAAGGAAATTGCGGATGCGATGTTCAAATCTACAGGCACAATTAAGAACCAAGTTTCATCGATCATGGCTAAGCTTGGCGTGAGAGATAGAACAAGGGCCGTGCTCAAAGCGTTAGAGCAGGGGGTATTATAAGAAAAGGAGAAGCAGAGCTTCTCCTGAAATGTATAGCGCTAGTACAACTTAGCTTATTTATCCATATGCACAACAGAGCGGATGCTTTCGCCTTTATGCATTAAATCAAACGCTTCGTTTATTGCATCAAGGCCCATGGTATGAGTGATAAACTCTTGAAGGCCAAAATCACCGTTTAGGTATTGTTCAACAATTCCTGGTAGCTCTGAGCGACCTTTAACACCACCAAAAGCAGAACCGCGCCATACACGACCTGTTACCAACTGGAATGGACGCGTTGAAATCTCTTGCCCTGCGCCCGCAACACCAATGATCACAGATTCGCCCCAGCCCTTGTGACAGCATTCAAGCGCAGAGCGCATAACGTTTACGTTGCCGATACATTCAAACGAGTAGTCAACGCCGCCATCGGTCATTTCAACAATCACTTCCTGAATAGGCTTATCGAAATTCTGTGGGTTTACCACGTCAGTTGCGCCAAGCTGTTTTGCTAGGTCAAACTTGCTTTCATTAATATCGATACCAATGATGCGACCTGCGCCTGCCATACGAGCACCAATGATGGCTGATAGACCGATTCCGCCTAGGCCAAAAATAGCAACCGTGTCGCCTTCCTGTACTTTTGCAGTTTTAAGTACAGCACCCATACCCGTAGTTACACCACAACCAAGCAAGCAAACTTCGTCTAGTGGCGCATTTTTGTTTACTTTCGCTAGCGATATTTCAGGTAGAACTGTGTACTCAGAAAACGTTGAGCAGCCCATATAGTGATAAATTGGCTCGCCATCTTTAGAAAAACGACTTGTACCATCTGGCATTAGGCCTTTACCTTGCGTCTCACGCACTGCTTGGCAAAGGTTAGTTTTACCTGATTTACAGAACTTACATTCGCCGCACTCTGCTGTATAAAGAGGGATCACGTGATCACCCACTTCTACACTAGTAACGCCTTCGCCCACCATTTCAACAATACCACCACCTTCGTGGCCTAGAATTGAAGGGAATACGCCTTCAGGATCATCACCGGACAGCGTAAATGCATCAGTGTGGCATACGCCAGTTGCAACGATGCGTACAAGTACCTCACCTTTCTTAGGAAGCTCTACGTCAACTTCTTCCATTTTTAACGGCTCACCCGGGCCCCAAGCCACTGCAGCTTTTGACTTGATGTGCGTTTGACCTTCTTGCAACGAATCTTTGAACGATGTCATGTGATGACTCCTTAATCATAAATATACGATGATGTTTTATAGGCCAAAGTATAAGAGACGGATTACTAATGATAAATACGTTTTTAGTAAATCACTATTTCATATTTGTAATAATGAATTTTGCCAAATAGAATGTAATAAGAAATAAGTACTGCGTTGAAGAACGTATCGATAGCGAGTGGCAATAATGAAATATCTTGAGGGAATAGCAGAATTTTGTGCTGTGGCCGACGTTGGAAATTTTACTGGAGCAGCGAATAAGCTTGATACGTCAGTGGCCCAAATAAGTCGTAAAGTCGCATCGCTTGAAAAGCAGCTTGGCGTTAAATTATTGCAGCGCACTACGCGAAGTGTTTCACTTACTGAAGCAGGTACACAGTATTTTCACCAAGTTTTACCCGCGTTAAAAGCGCTTGAAGATGCCCAGCTATCCGTAAGCGCACTTCAAGCGTCTCCCCAAGGGTTGATTAAGCTCACCGCTCCGGTCGCTTTCGGCGAAGCATTCATCGCGCCTCTGCTCAATACCTTTATGCAAAAGTATTCCGGCATTAGCGTGCAATGCACCTTTTCAAACGAAAAGCTCGATATTGTAGAGCAGGGGCTCGACCTGGCCATCCGCATTGGCAAATTAGAAGACTCGACCTTAGTTGCTAAAAAGCTGGCTACCCGACATTTATTTGTATGCGGAAGTAGGGATTATTTTAGAGAGCAAGGTCAGCCTGCAAGTATTGAAGAGTTAAAAGAGCACTCGCTGCTGGTGGGGTCACAGCCATATTGGCGTTTACTTATCGATAATAAAATTCAATCAATTTCTGTACAGGGGAGAGTACGGTATAACAGCGGGAATGCCCTATGCAGCGCCGCGGTTGCTGGTTTAGGTATTGCACAACTACCTGGGTTTTACGTGCGTAAAGCGCTAGCCTCAGGTCAGCTAATAGAGCTGTTCCCCGAGTACAAAGACAAGCAAGAGGCTATTTGGGCTGTATTTCCTTCAAACCGAAATGTTGCACCAAAAATTAGGTTGCTGGTGGATTTTTTAGCTCAACATCTCATTTCAGACAGCTGACGTGCTTGTTTAAAAATAGTGATCGAAATACAGCGCCTTTGTCTAAATATTCTTTAATAAAGGTGATATGCAGGTGATGAAGTGCACAATGATGAGGGAAAAATTCACATACGCGGTGCCCGTGTACACAACTTAAAAAATATCAGTATCGATATACCGCGAAATGAAGTGGTAGTGTTTACCGGTGTATCTGGCTCAGGAAAATCTTCTTTGGCTTTCGGTACGCTTTACGCAGAAGCTCAGCACCGCTATTTAGATTCAATATCACCTTATGCCAGACGGTTAATTGAGCAGGTGGAGAAGCCTGACGTAGACGCAATTGAAGGTTTACCGCCCGCTGTGGGGCTACACCAGCGCCGAGGCGCACCTTCAGTTCGTTCTTCTGTCGGCAGTATCACCACGCTATCTAATAGTCTGCGAATGCTGTATTCCCGGGCAGGCGACTATCCCGAAGGACAAAACATTGTTTACGCTGACGGTTTCTCTCCTAATACGCCTGAAGGTGCATGTGAACGCTGTGACGGTATTGGAAAAGTTTTTGACACACTAGCTCATCGCCTTGTACCCGACGACAGCCTCACTATACGTGAGGGCGCTGTGGCAGCTTGGCCTGGCGCGTGGCAGGGTAAAAACCTTGTTAGGGTGCTATTATCCCTTGATATTGATGTTGATATTCCATGGCGTGAGTTGTCTGAAAAAACGCGCGACTGGATCCTATATACCGACGAAATGCCACAGGTACCCGTATATCGAAATTATAACCTAGCGCAAACCCGTAAAGCACAGAAAGAGGGTGAACCTGCCAGCTACAATGGTAAGTTTATCAGTGCGCGGCGTCATGTGCTCGATACCTTCAAAACGTCTCAAAAAGAGAAAATGAAGCAGCGAATAGCTCCCTTCATATCTGTTGAAGCATGTCCGGTTTGTCGTGGAAAAAAGCTTAAGCAAAAAGCGCTGGCAGTGAAAGTTGATGGATTAGATATTATTGATTTTTCAAGGCTGCCACTACAGCAAGTTCACGAAAAGCTTCAGGCGTTAAGAAATTCAGTCGACGGCGATACTTCAGAGCGTGGTCAGGTAATACGCAATATTGCGGGCGACGTTATTGAAAGAGTGAAGCCGATAATAGCGCTAGGGCTTCATTACCTTTCGTTAGATAGAAGTACAACAAGTATCTCAGTAGGCGAACTACAGCGGTTGCGTTTGGCGACTCAGCTTAAATCAAACTTATTTGGCGTTGTCTTTGTAATGGATGAACCTTCATCAGGTCTTCACCCTCGCGATGTCGAAGGGCTTATTCGCGCGCTTCACAATATTACCGAAACGGGAAATTCACTGCTTGTTGTCGAGCACAATCCTTACGTTATTAAAGGCGCTAACTGGGTTGTAGACGTGGGGCCGCGAGCGGGGGTAAACGGAGGTGAGCTTGTTTATAGTGGGCCGGTTAAGGAACTGGCAAGCATAAAAAACTCCCCAACGGCAGACTATGTTTTTAACAATAAAGCCCTAAGCCAGCGTATCAAGCGTAAATCATCTGGGATATTGCGTTTAAAAGACGTGTCCAGAAATAATGTCAGACATGTTGATATTGATATTCCACTTGGTGTGATGACCTGTGTCACTGGCGTTTCCGGCTCTGGAAAGTCGAGCTTAATTAGCCAGGCATTGGTTGAGTTGGTCAAAGATGGTTTAAGGTCAGCTGGTAAGGAAGGGAAACAAACGAAAGAACTGCTTACTGACGCCAATTCGCTTCTTGCTCAAGACGCTTTTTCGCATGAAAGTGAGCCGCAGCAAGGCTGCATTGAAAGCGGGCTTGAAGAGTTAAGTCGTATAGTTGTGGTAGATCAGTCTCCCATCGGCAGGACACCCCGTTCAACTTTGGCAACCTATACCGGCATATTTGACCAAATCAGAAGTTTATTTGCTTCAACCGAAGAAGCAAAATCACGTGGCTACGATGCGGGCCATTTCTCGTTTAACGTTGCAAAAGGACGGTGCCCACATTGTGAAGGCTTGGGAGTGGTATCGGTAGAACTATTGTTTATGCCGAGTGTTTATTCCCCCTGTACAGTTTGTAACGGTCAGCGTTTTAACGACAACGTACTGGAAGTTAATTACAACGAACATTCTATTGCTGATGTATTATCGCTAACGGTTGAAGAAGCATTATCTGTATTTGATAGTAATCAAGTTATTTCGCGGGGCCTTCAAACGCTAATAAACGTAGGGCTTGGTTACCTTACCCTGGGGCAAAGTGCTACCGAATTATCAGGCGGCGAGGCGCAGCGCATTAAATTAGCGTCAGAACTGAAACGCGCTCAAAATGCTAATACCGTTTACGTGCTCGATGAACCTACAACAGGTTTACACCTTTCAGACACTTCGCTACTAATGCAGCATTTAACCACGTTAGTTGAAACGGGGAATACGGTGGTGATGGTTGAACACAATATGCAGGTGGCTGGGGCTTGCGATCACATTATAGATATGGGGCCTGGCGCTGGTGATGAGGGAGGAGAAATAGTTGCTGAAGGCAGCCCAGAGGAGGTTGCTAAGGTCGAGCAAAGTGCAACAGCCTCATTCTTGAAGGCGATTTTAGCCACCTGAATCGCTTTCTGTTGGTGAATTCTATTTGATTAAGCGTAGAAATAAGTACCCTTTAAGGGGGACTAAAGTAGTAGTTAACCAAATAGAAACTGCTTAAACTGTATTTGTACCTTAAATAGAAATATTAATTAAAGAGTGTTTCATTTTTTGCAATACAGTGTGGTGAAAACTGCGGTTGACTTATAGACGTCTATACGGCAAATTGCTTGTATGAAAAAGATTCTACTTACTCGCACCACCATTATGTTAATTACCACCTTAAAAAGGGCGGTCGCTGACTAGTGCAAGTAAGCAAAAGACAACGAAAGCCCGCCTAACACAGAGCGGGCTTTTTTTTACACACGTTTTAGCATGCGTAACCTTAAGGAGCAGCATATGAAAGTCTTAAAGTTTGGGGGTTCTTCTCTAGCCGATGCACCGCGATACATGCGCGTTATGGAAATTAGCACGGCAACCCACCAAACCGACGGTGCTGCGGTTGTACTTTCTGCCCCAAAGGGGGTAACGAACGCGCTTTCACTACTTTGTGAACAAGCAGCCGCGGGTGAAGATTTCCAGCCATTATTCGATAAGTTGAACGACACGGTTACCGGCATTGCCAACGACCTGAATGATGAGTTCGACGGGTTTGAGCACACAAGTGTGGTGGAATTTATCAATAGTCAGTTGTCAGTATTGAAGCAGCACCTTGAAGGCATTAAATTGCTAGGCGTTGCGCCAGATAATGTTGCTGCTGGTATTCTTAGCATTGGCGAATACATCTCAGTGACGCTTTTTAGCGCTATGCTATCGGCTAAAGGGATCGCAAATCGCGTTATCGACCCGGTTAAATATGTACTTGCCGAGGGTGATTACCTAGACAGTATTGCCGACGTTTCACTAAGTAAAGCGCGTTTTTCAGATGTGCCTACCGATGGCAGTGAGTTTTTGGTTATGCCTGGGTTTGTTGCCGTTAACGAAGCAGGCGAAAAAGTAACCCTAGGACGCAATGGCTCTGACTATTCAGCGGCTATTTTGGCGGCCTGCATTGACGCAAGCTGTTGTGAAATATGGACAGACGTAGACGGTGTTTACAACGCTGACCCGAACCAAGTAGAAGGTGCGGTACTGCTAGATAAACTTACTTATCAAGAAGCGATGGAGTTGTCTTATTTCGGCGCAAAAGTGCTTCACCCCAAAACTATCGGTCCTATCGCCCAGCACCACATTCCTTGCTTAATTAGAAATACGTTAAACCCGGCAGCGCCTGGTACGCTAATCAGTAATGAAAAAAGCGAAGTGTGGACGTCGGTTAAAGGTATTTCACAGCTTGATAATGTCACTATGTTCAACGTGGCAGGCCCAGGTCTTAAAGGCATGGTGGGCATGGCGAGTCGTGTGTTTGAGGTGATGTCTAACGCCAATATTTCAATTAGCCTTATTACTCAATCATCTTCGGAATACTCAATTAGTTTCTGTATTCAAAGCAAAGACGCCAGCCGCGCATTAACGCTACTTGAAGATGCCTTCGCACTAGAGCTTCAAAACCAATTGTTAGACCCTATCGAAGTGCGTCATGACCTAGCCATTGTTACCTTAGTGGGCGATGGCATGCGTCAGACTAAAGGGTTGGCAGCGCGTTTCTTTAACTCGCTTGCCCAAGCACGAGTAAACAATGTTGCTATTGCTCAGGGCTCTTCAGAGCGTTCTATTTCAACAGTAATCGAAAGTAAGCGTGCCAAGAAAGCGGTTAAGGTTATTCACCAGAATTTTTTCTCTGATCGCCATACCATAGACGTATTCCTAGTAGGGTGTGGCAATGTAGGAACCGAACTGCTTGGCCAAATTCAAAAGCAGCAGCCGGCACTTTTAAAACGCAATATTCAGCTGCGCGTTTATGGTATTGCTAATAGCCGTAAATTGCTGTTGAACAGCCAAGGTATTGATTTAAGCAGCGATTGGAATGCGGCACTTGATTCTGCAAGTGAAGGCTTGAGTGTAGAGCGTCTGCATCAGTTTGCGAACGATAACAGTTTGGTCAACCCAGTCATTGTTGATTGTACTAGCCATGAAGCCATCGCTAATCAGTACGTTGATATGATGGAAAGCGGCTTCCATGTAGTAACGCCTAACAAAAAGGCGAATACTTCCGCTATGGCTTATTACCGTAAGCTGCGTAAAACGGCACTTACTACAAACCGTCAATACCTTTATGAGACGACAGTGGGCGCGGGTCTTCCTGTTATCGACAATCTACAAAAACTATTCAGCGCAGGTGATGTGCTGCATCGTTTTGAAGGTATACTTTCAGGTAGCCTATCTTATGTATTCGGTAAACTTGAAGAAGGCATGAGTTTGTCTCAAGCTACACAAACCGCCAAAGACAACGGTTTTACAGAGCCAGATCCTCGGGACGACTTAAGCGGTATGGATGTAGCGCGTAAGCTACTTATTATGGCCCGTGAAGCCGATTTAGAGCTTGAGCTTTCTGATATAGGGATTGAGTCGGTACTGCCTGCGGGATTTGCAGAAGACTGTTCTATCGACGAATTTATGCAGCAGCTACCTAAGTTAGATGCTGCGATGAATGAAAAAGTTGAGACGGCTAAGGCCGAAGGTAAAGTGCTTCGTTATATTGGCAGCATTGAAGATGGAAAGTGCAAAGTTAGTGTACAGGCCGTACCTGCTAGTAATCCGCTTTCTCAGGTGAAAGACGGTGAGAATGCGCTGGCGATTAATAGTGACTACTATAGCCCAATTCCTTACGTAATCAGAGGGTATGGTGCAGGTGGTACAGTTACCGCTGCAGGGGTATTTGCCGACATTTTACGTACTATGCCGTGGAAACAGATGGCTCATTAACATCTAGTGAACGTTTATCGTGCTTAGCTCTATCAATAAGTAGTTGAAGTAAAAACGCAAACGTGCGACCAAGGTCAGTGAGTTTATTGCGCCCATTTATGGGACTAAAGTATTGAGCTATGTTGCAAGCGAAGTAAGAGAAATTATATGAAAGCATTCAAGGCCTTTGCGCCGGCATCAATTGGGAATGTAAGCTTAGGCTTCGACGTACTTGGCGCGGCCCTTGCGCCGATTGACGGCACCAAGCTAGGTGACGAAGTAGAAATTAAAGCGGCTGAATCATTTTCATTGGAAACGGTGGGGCGCTTTGCCCACAAACTTCCAGGTGATGCAGATAGCAATATTGTCACCAAGTGCTACCACTATTTTTGTGAGCAGATGGAAAAAGCGGGAAAGCCAACGTCTCCAGTTGCACTAACGCTACATAAAAACCTACCTATTGGTAGTGGTTTAGGTTCAAGCGCAAGTTCTATTGTGGCAGCGTTTGCGGCACTCAATGCTTACTTCGATACGCCATTTGATGAAGATACGCTACTTATTATGATGGGTGAGCTAGAAGGACAAATAAGCGGTAGTATTCACTACGATAACGTAGCGCCTTGTTACTTAGGTGGCATGACTTTGATGACAGGTAGCGACGCGCCGGTCACACTGTCTTTACCTCTTAACGATGATTGGTACTATGCAGTGTGCTATTCGGGCATTAGCGTATCAACAGCGGCTGCTCGCGATATCCTACCTAAGCAAGTGGATATGGCGACAGCACTAACATTCGGACGTCAGTTAGGAGTGTTTGTTCATGCCTTGCATGCGGGTAACTTTGATTTGGCGGCGTCGGTAATGAAAGATGTTATAGCCGAGCCTTACAGAAAATCGTTACTGCCAGGTTTTGATGAAGCACGTGCGTTTAGCGAGCAAGCCGGAGCACTAGCTTTTGGTATTTCGGGCTCAGGACCAACGGTATTTGCTGTATGTCCAAGCAAGGCGCAAGCGGAAGAAGTCGCAGCATATTTAACTGAAAAATACATTCAAAACGAAGATGGCTTTAGCCATGTGTGCCAAATACCAAGCCAAGGTACTATTATTTCTTAAAGGACATGATTTCTTAAAGGCATATGGTTTCTTAAAGGTACATGACTTCTTAAAAGCACATGATTTCTCAAAGTCATAGTAACCTATAAAAGCGCAGTGGTTTTTTAAAAGATTAAAAGGGCAGCATATCTGCCCAACTATAAAGGTAACAGCAAGTGGAATTGGTAAATTTAAAAGATTCATCGGACACAGCAAATTTTGCCGAAGCCGTTAAGCGTGGCTTAGGTAAAAACCAAGGGCTTTATTTTCCAGAGCATATTCCTACTCTAGATAATATTGACGAATTGTTGGAAAAACCGTTTGTCGAGCGCAGTATTGACGTGCTGCGCGCACTTATTGGCGATGAGCTGAACAATGGTGAATTAGAAGAGATTGTTCAAACCGCGTTTGCATTTGGTGCGCCGGTTGAGCAGGTTAATGACAATGTCTATAGCCTAGAGCTGTTCCACGGTCCAACGCTGGCGTTTAAAGATTTCGGCGGCCGCTTCATGGCGCAAACTCTCTCACGTATCAGCGAAGGCAAGCCAGTAACTATTTTAACCGCAACATCAGGTGATACAGGTGCCGCGGTTGCTCACGCGTTCCATGGTATCGATAACATCAACGTGGTTATCTTGTTCCCTAAAGGCAAGATCAGCGCGTTGCAAGAAAAACTATTCACCACGCTAGGCGGCAATATTCATACTGTTGCAGTAGAGTCTGACTTTGATGCATGCCAATCGTTGGTTAAAACTGCATTTGACGATCCTGATGTACGCGAGGGTCTTCACTTAAACTCAGCAAATTCAATTAATATCAGCCGTTTGTTGGCGCAAGTGTGTTACTACTTTGAAGCGGTAAGTCAGCTGCCTAAAGAGAAGCGTGATCAGCTTGTTATTTCAGTACCTAGCGGTAACTTTGGTAACCTGACTGCTGGCATGATTGCTAAATCCTTAGGTCTACCTATTAAGCGTTTTATCGCGGCAACTAACCTAAACGACACTGTGCCTCGCTACCTTAAAACAGGTGAGTGGGACCCTAAAACGACCGTTGCAACTATGTCTAACGCGATGGATGTTAGTCAGCCAAATAACTGGCCTCGTATTGAGGCGCTTATAGAGCGTGGTTACATCGACAAATCGTGTCTTAAAGGTGAGATGGTAGACGAAGAGTATACTCAGCTTGCTATGCGTCAATTAGCTCAACAAGGCTATACCAGCGAGCCTCATGCCGCTATTGCCTATCGCGCGGTAAGCCATGACTTAGAAGACGGTGAAATAGGTTTGTTCTTAGGAACGGCACACCCAGCTAAGTTCAGAGAGACAGTAGAAAACGTGTTAGGTAATCCTATCAGCCTACCTAAAGCGTTGGCCGACGTAGCGGGAGAAGACAGCTTAGCGGTGGACTTACCCGCGTCTTACGATGCTCTTAAACAACATATGATGGACTTGCTTAAGTAATGACATCATCGGCTTTAACATGGCAAAGCACGCTAGGTGATGAAAAGCAAAAAGACTATTTTGTTGGATTGCTTGAGCGGGTGAAAAACGCTCGTGTAGCGGGTAGTGTTATTTACCCGCCTCAGTCTGACGTATTTAACGCACTTAAATACACACCGCTTGATAAGGTTAAAGTCGTGATATTGGGGCAAGACCCCTATCACGGACCTAATCAAGCACACGGGCTATGTTTTTCAGTAAAAGCGGGCGTTAAGACCCCTCCATCTCTGAAGAACATGTACAAAGAATTGTCAGCCGATATAGACGGTTTTAGCGAGCCTAATCACGGCACGCTTACGTCCTGGACAGAACAAGGCGTACTTTTACTCAATACCGTGCTAACGGTAGAACAGGGGAAGGCGCATAGCCATGCTAAATGGGGATGGGAAACCTTCACCGATAAGGTTATCGATGTCGTCAATACGCACTGCCACAACGTTGTATTTCTTTTGTGGGGGAGTCACGCGCAAAAGAAAGGTAAGCACATAGACCGTGAAAAACACCACGTCTTACATGCACCTCATCCATCTCCGCTTTCAGCGCACAGAGGCTTTTTAGGTTGTAAACACTTCAGCCAAACCAATCAATACCTGATTGAAAAGGGCAAAGCACCTATCAATTGGCAGGTATAGTATTTGTTCACACGCTAAGCTTACGTATGAAGCATTTACAGCACGCTAGAAAGTAAAAAGGCCGCCTGTGTAACAGGCGGCCTTCGTTTTATCTTTCCAGTGTTTCTAGCTCGTACTCGAAACCACAGTCGAGTTCGGCAAGTTCTTTTTCTAAAGCGTACCTATCGCGTAGCGCTTCGATTTCTCTCCACTTACGTTTTTTACTTTTGGTTTTTGCTGGGCTTGCTTCGATGTCTAACATGGCAAATAGATCTGATTTATCCACTGGGATCTCCTTTTTATACCACTACAACTAATACAGAGTTTTTTGTTTTTAATTCCCTCTGTACAATTTTGTATCACAGCCGCCACTAAAATAAAATAGTTTAATTTACCTTTTATTAACAAATTGTGACGATATGATGACAAGGGTAAGGAAAGTTCAGTGTGTTCAAAGCGTAAACAAAACCTGTATCTAATTGAATCTATTTGTTTTATTAGTAAACAATAATACAGTGCTACGGATATCAAAAATGTCTGTCGTATACTTGATAAACACCGCAACAAAAAACGGCTAGCTCCCGAGAAAGCTAGCCGTTCAGTTTGTTATTTGCACCAGGTGGGTGATTTTAAATCACCTCGAGTTCCTTATTTTGGTGCATTCGCTGCCCTGAATTTAGCAATCAATTGTTGTGTTGAAGCGTCGAAATTATCTTTGTCTGCTTCGCCTTGAATGCCAGCAAGTACTTGGTTTCCTAGTACTTTACCTAACTCTACGCCCCATTGGTCGAATGAGTTAAGGTTCCAGATAACACCCTGAACGAATACCTTATGCTCATACATTGCAACCAGCGCGCCAAGTGTTTTAGGTGTAAGGCTATCGAATAAGAAAGTGTTGCTAGGCTTATTACCAGGCATAGTCTTATGGGCAGCCAAACGTTTGCGTTCTGCGTCGTCTAGGCCTTTACCATCAAGATCTGCATAACATTCTTCAAAGGTTTTACCTTGCATCAGCGCCTGGGTTTGACCAAAACAGTTAGACGCGAGCATAGCGTGATGGGTGTCGTCTTGGTTAGGAACGTTAAGCGGCAGCATGAAGTCTGCTGGTATCACGCCAGAGCCTTGGTGAATAAGCTGGTGGAAGCTGTGCTGACCGTTTGTTCCTTCGCTACCCCAGATAATAGGGCCAGTAGGATAGTCTACATTTTCACCTTCTTGAGTGACTTCCTTACCATTACTTTCCATATCTAACTGCTGTACATAAGCAGGTAAACCACGAAGATAGTGGTAATAAGGCAGTAGTACATGAGATTGTGCATCGAAAAAGTTTCTGTACCATACGCCTAACAATGCAAGCAATACAGGCATGTTTTCTTCAAGCGGTGCCGTCGTGAAATGGGTATCCATTTCAAATGCACCTTCAAGCAAGCCTTTAAAGTTTGCAAAGCCCAGAGCAAGTGAAATAGGCAGGCCGATAGCTGACCATAGTGAGTAACGACCGCCTACCCAATCCCACATAGGGAAAATGTTATCGGCGCTAATACCAAATTCGGTTGCTGCCTTAACGTTTGAAGATACTGCTACAAAGTGCTTAGCGATATCTTCTTGTGTACCGCCAGACTTCAAGAACCAGTCTTTAGCCGTTAGCGTGTTCTGCAGCGTCTCTTGAGTAGAGAATGACTTCGATGACATAACCACAAGGGTTTCTTCAAAATCAACGCTAGATAACACATCGTGAATGTGACAGCCGTCAACGTTTGCAACAAAGTGAACCTTAACCGCTTCAACCGTGTGAGGTTTTAACGCCTCGGTCATAATTTTAGGGCCAAGGAACGAACCACCAATACCAATCGCTACAATGTGCTTAATAGGTTTGCCAGTATAGCCTTTGTGTTCACCACTGTGGATTGAGGCAGTGAAGGCTTCAATTTTTTCAAGGGTGGCGTGTACTTCAGGCATGACGTCTTCGCCGTCTACCATTACTTTGCGGTCAGAGAAGTTACGAAGTGCGGTGTGAAGCACAGCGCGGCCTTCTGTTGAGTTAATCTGCTCACCAGAAAACATAGCGTCACGAAGGGTTTCTAGTTTGCATGCGCGAGCAAGATCGAAAAGCCCTTTAAGCGCATCGTCATTTACGCGATTTTTTGAGTAATCAAGGAAAATACCGCAGGCTTCAAGCTGCATGTTATCCGCACGGCTTGGATCTTGCGCAAACCAGTCGCGCATGTGGGCATCTTTTACCGCTGAAGCGAGTTCAGACAGCTTTTTCCATTCCGGAAGAGAAGTTAAAACACTCATTGTCTAATCAGTTCCTTATGCACTTAGTTTTTCGCGAAGCATGGTCTCAAGCTTTTCTTGGTCAGCAGCGAAGTTGCGAATGCCTTCTGATAGCTTTTCCGTTGCCATCGCATCTTCGTTCATTGCCCAGCGGAACTCACTTTCTGTTAGACGGTCGCCTGGCGTTTTTGTCGCGCCATGGTCTTTTAGCTTAACTTCTAGTTCACCTGGCTCGTTGACTAGTTCTTCAAGTAGTGCAGGGCTGATAGTTAGACGGTCACAGCCAGCTAGAGCTTGAATTTCACCGATATTGCGGAAGCTCGCGCCCATTACAACCGTTTTGTAGCCGTGCTCTTTGTAGTAGTTGTAAATTTTGGTCACTGATACTACGCCTGGGTCTTCATCTGGTGCGTAAGATTCAGTGCCAGTGGCCTTTTTGTACCAGTCTAGAATACGGCCTACGAATGGAGAGATAAGGTAAACGCCTGCTTCTGCACATGCTTGCGCTTGAGCGAAACTGAATAGCAGAGTTAGGTTGCACTGAATACCTTTTTTCTCTAGTGCTTCAGCAGCTTGAATACCTTCCCACGTAGACGCAATTTTAATAAGAATGCGTGACTTATCGATACCTGCATCTTTATATAGCTGTACCAAGCGCTCCGCTTTTTCAATTGTTGCAGCAGTATCAAACGATAGGCGCGCGTCTACTTCTGTTGAAATACGGCCAGGGATGGTCGCAGAAATTTCTTTACCAATGGCGACTGCTAACTTATCTGAAGCATCAGTTAACTGCTGCTCAGCATCGTTTGACTGAAGTTTTGCCCACGCTACAGCGTCATCAATTAGGCTTGCATACTGAGGAAGACCTGCTGCTTTTAGCAGTAGCGACGGGTTGGTAGTAGCGTCAACCGGCTGATATTTCTTGATGGCATCGATGTCGCCGGTATCGGCAACTACGGTAGTGATATCACGTAATGAAGCTAACTGATTGCTCATAATTCTCTCTGTACTTTATCAATAATAAATTTGGACAACTCGCTAGAAAAGCCAGTTGAATAAAACGATACGCTTGCGCGTTTTTGTAGGATATTGCGCTTGCGTTTTCTCTCTGTTTACTTAGCTTGTAAAAAACAAACTAAGCTAAGTCGAAAATAGCGCTTTGGTTTTCAAGAAGCACTCATAAGCCGCGCATCAAGGTTATTGTTTGAATATTTTTTGTAACCCTATTTATATCAAACCCGTGTGACAATTCATACATTGAATAATGACAAATTCACTAATCGGATTTCTCTGTTAAGCCAATTTGTGTCTTTCTTATGCTATTTTGCTTTTTAATGCGTATCAGGTGGTACAATAAGTGCGTGAAAGTAAAGGAGTCGAAATGTTAGTTGTAGTATCCCCAGCAAAAAACCTAGATTTTGAAAGTCAAATTCCAGTAAGTGAGTTTACTCAACCTGCAATGCTTGAGGACACTGAACGTTTGATGGAAGTTTGCCGCACTTTATCTCCGGCAGACTTGTCATCGCTAATGAAAATAAGTGATAAACTGGCAACCTTAAATGCAAACCGTTTTGCTGAATTTTCTACACCGTTCACACCAGAGAATGCGCGTCAGGCGATGTATGCGTTTAATGGCGATGTTTATACCGGGCTTGATGCTTACTCGCTAGACAGCGACACCGTAGAATACGCACAAAAACACCTTCGTATTTTGTCCGGTCTATATGGACTGCTTAGACCCCTAGATTTAATGCAGGCTTATCGCCTAGAAATGGGGACTAAACTGGCGAACCCTGAGGGTAAAGACTTGTACGCGTTTTGGGATGATCGTATTACCTATGTACTAAACAAGGCGTTGGAAGCGCAGGGTGATAATGTGTTAATCAACCTTGCTTCAAATGAATATTTTAAAGCAGTAAAGAAGAAGTCTTTAGACGGCATGATCATTACGCCAACCTTTAAAGACTACAAAAACGGTCAGTATAAAATTATCAGCTTTTTCGCAAAGAAAGCCCGTGGCTTAATGGCGCGCTACATTCTTGAAAATCGTGTTGAAGATGTAGATGGCTTGAAAAACTTCGATGTAGACGGCTATCAATTTAGCGAAGAGCAAAGCTCATCAACAGAACTAGTGTTTCTGCGTAATCAAGAAAGTTAATAATGCTTCTCGCTTAGTATTGACTAAACATTTTTGACAAGTGTTAACAACGGCCATTGTTGTTAATTAGAAAAACTATTTCTTAATACGTTGCCTTCGTACTGCTGCGGTGGCGACGTAAAATGGCGTTCCAATGTATTCAATTTGAAACAAGCCTTTGCCTGATATTGTTTTTGATAGGTCAAGTTATTGCCATTTACATTGATAGATAAATAGCTGAACTAAGTTCCAATGCTTAGCCTTCTAGTTTCAAATTAATCAAAATTATTATGACAAGAGAAATTTTGAGTTTATAAGCTTTTATTATATAAGACTTTTGGGTAGAATTTTAGCGCTGATGTAACAGTCGTACAGTCAAACTGTCTTACCCTCCCTCACGGTAAGTTCACAAGGAAGTTATCAAATATAGTCTTATACTATTTACCTCCCCCATTGTTCCTGCACAAACTTTTACTCACAAACTAAACGCTAATAAAAAATTATTACTCTTTAGGTCTTATATTTTGAAAAATCATCTTTTAGCGGGCATAGTCGCGATAACGACGTTGTCTAGCTGTAGTTCTACACCACCAATAAATGAAGAAGCAACTAAACAGGTACAGCAAAAATTAGATAAAATTGTATTGCATGGTTATCTAATTCGGGAACAAGATAAATTCTTGTTGGGACCCCATCTTTCGAGCGAAAAAAGTGCTAGCAGTGATATGCTGTCAATAGATAGTTGGCATTTTAATGGGAAGACACTATTCCCTTTATTTGATTCTGAAAGGTTTGAATGCTCGTTAGCTGAAGACAATTGTGAGCGATATGAAAATATTGATTCGCCTTTTCTTAAAGTAAATGGCACAGACAGCGATTATGGTGACACCTACAAGAAACGGGTTGCCGATGGAAAAAAACCAGGAATATCTGCGGGTGAAGTAGCAATGACGGGAGTAGCTACAGTTATTGTAGGACCGGCAGTTGCTTTAGTTGGAGGTCCTCTCATATTGTTGGGGGGGACTGCCAATTTAATAAGTCACGGCTCAGTTTGGAGTCACAACTGGGTTGAATTTGACCATGACACCTTTTACGCAGAAACCGTGACAGCTATAACTGCCAAACATGGTTCTTTAGAAAACTACATTGACTATATGGCATCGGCGAGTACCGCATTTGAAGAGCTAACGGAAAAAAGAACATCGTTAGCAAATGAATGGCAGCAGAATTATCTTATAAAAAGTGAAGCTATTAGCAAGTATCAGCCATTGACGCTAAGCGAGATAGATACGTTTAATTTCAGTATTCCCGCTTATGGCGATATTGGTTCGGTTATCACAAGAATTAATTTAGAGATGGACGATTTCTTTGCCAGTTCCAGTTTAGCTTTAGAAAAAGAATATGAAACACTTCTAGTAAAAGCTAAAGCACACTATGTAAAGCATCAAAAGGAAGCCTTCGCTTCAGCTAAATCATCTTCGTCTATGAGGCAGTTTATCAATAGGTACGCAGGTTTAGATGAAGCGGGTTTGTTGGAGAGTGCAAAAAAGAAACTTAATTCGTTAACCGAAAAAGAACAGGAAATAGCTTTTAATAAAATTAGAACAGTGCACGACGCGCGAGTTTTCATACATACTTACGGTAGGAATGATGTAGCTAATTTAGTCCCTAATGTAAAAGCTAAGATTGAAAAGTGGGAGCTTCGTATTAAGAATGAAAAAATAGAGAAGCGAAGAGTTGCTCTTGCGAAGTTAGAAAAATGGCGAGAACAATTACAAGTTGGAGATCTCACATTTTGTGGTAGAGTCATTCAAGCGAAATATCCTATGATTCAAATTGCATTAAGCAATCCCCTCCAAGGTTTTTCAGACACGATTTGGTTGGAAAAAGACGATGTTTTCGAGGCCTGGAGTGGCTGTAATAATAGAAATAATCAGCTGTCTCCGTTGAACCACCCTCTGAGTTAGACATAACGATTAAGAGCCTATGCACCAAGTATAGGTTCTTATTTCGTTCCTTTAAAAAGAATTCTCACTAAACGTGAAATCTCTGTGGGCGACGCAGAGCGATAATCACTATCATACTTACCACTGCATGCTACAATACGCTCATTATCACTCATCCACACAATAGGGCATAACCTTGAGCATATTAGTCCGTAATTTACCTAAAATATTCACTCAGGAAAATCTTGAAGACCTGTTTTTTGAGTTTGGCACTATAGCGTCATGCGACTTGGTGATGGATGAAGCATCGGGTTTATCTAAAGGCTTCGGCTTCGTTAAAATGAGTACCCAAGAAGAAACCGATAAAGCGATTGAAGCGCTTAACGCCAAAGTTATCGAAGGTAAAAAGATTCGTGTTAAGTGGTCTAATCAAGAGAAGAAACAAGCAGCAGCAATAGACGACGCACCCGCGCCTAAAAGAGACATACCCGAAGATGTATGGGGAATGGCCTCTCGTAATAATTCTGAACACGAAAACGATGCGGAGTAATGCTGCAGAACATGTAACGATGTAGCGCTGACAACCAAGATTGTCAGCGCTGAATGTTTATTTACCCAGATACGGTCGCTGTTTGTACTTGAGTATTGCGAGCAGTCATAACTATGGCTAGCCATACCAACACGCCACCACCGGCTAATGCCAAACCTACCCAGCCTGTGGATGTATAACCAAATCCTGCAGAAAGCGTCATTCCTGCTAACCAAGGCCCTAGCGCGTTGGCGGTATTGAATGCTGCATGATTCATAGCACCCGCTAAGGTTTGTGCCTCGCCAGCTACGTCCATCAATCTGGTCTGAAGTGGTACTACCATACCGCCGCCAATGCCAATAAAAAACAGTGAGGCCGCCATCAGGTAAGGATTACCCATAGACGCGGCGTAAGCGGCTGCAGATAAACCGAGTAGAACCTGAAAGACGATGGCTGAGGTTAGCAGTCTGCCTTCAGAATAACGCCCAGCGATAATGTTGCCGAGGGTTACGCCAATGCCATAGATAAGCAAGGTTGCTGAGATTCCCCATTCAGGTGCTGAGGTTGTGTTTAAGTATGAGGCGCTAAAATAAGAGTACACCGAGAACATACCACCAAAGCCTATAGCGCCCATAAGTAGAACCAGTAGCACATCTTTGTTTCTTAGCGCTTTAAGCTCAGTTAATGGTTTGGCATCTGGATTTGGTCCGCGGTAGGGGGCAGTTTTCCACACCATTAATGCGGTAATTAAGGCAAAGGCTGAAATCATAAAGAAACCGGTTCTCCACCCGAACATTTGCCCGATGCCGCTAATTGATGGAACACCTATTATATTAGCGATGGCTAAGCCCAAAATGATGTTACTGACTGCTTGTGCACGCTTGTTCTTTCCGGCAATGTCAGCGGCGAAAAGCATTGCAATACCGAAATAAGCGCCGTGTGGAAGGCCAGCAATAAAGCGAGCTATATTCATTGTCCATTCTGACCATGCTAGTGCTGTTAGCAAGTTTCCTGCAGCATAAAAGACCATCATTGAAATAAGCATGGTACGTCGTGCAAGGCGAGAAAAGAAAATAGTGATAAGTGGTGCGCCTACGACAACGCCAATGGCATAGGCACTAATCGCATGGCCCGCAACGTTTTCCGTAATACTAAAATCTTCCGCAAAGTATGGCAGTAAACCCATTGCCGCAAATTCGCTGCAACCTATTACGAAAGTACCGAAAGCTAGCCAGAACGTAATCGTTGCCAGTGAATATTCTCCTGTCGCTGACTTTTCTTCCGAGCGGGATCGATAAGACGCAGTCTGAGTAGAAGTGATGTCGTCAGTTTTATTCGCCATAAACTACCTTTGTTCCTTCATTTCTCACCATTCAAACGTTTGCTTGCTGCTTGAGCATGGCGCAATTGCACAAGGTTAGAATACAAAAACCGGCAAATGGTATGTCTGCCGGTTTTCTATTTTTAAAAGCTAATGTTTTGGCTATTCAGATAAGGCCAAAAGCCTCAAGCTTGTGCAATTTTCGTTCATTAATAAGCTAAGATCTTAGCAGCGAATGACTATTTAGTAACGGTAGCTGATAAGATTTCTTAATCATTTCAGCGCTTTAAATGTAGTGTGTTTGTTAATGGTTTGATTCACGTCATTTTCTCAGTGATACACATGAGTGCTAACTCAATACTAAAGTGATTGTTTTCTGAGCGTAAAAGTCCTCAACATCTGTCATTTTTACTCAGCTAACTATTAACATTTTATGCAAGGCTAGCTGACATAGCCGGTTTTATCTTTCAACGATTATTCATGTCAAAAAACAAATTTCTTGACTTTACTTCGTTCTATATATAGAACGTTCTGTAAATAGAACAAAATAGTTTGGCGACGTGTGAATCAATCCACCCTCAATATTTTAGGTAGGCATCTGCAGAAACTTAGGCAAGATAAAGGTGTCTCGCTTTCTCAACTAGCCGCAGGGGCGGGTATCGCCAAATCTAATCTCTCTAGGCTAGAGCAGGGCAACGGCAATCCTACGTTAGATACAATTTGGCGATTGGCAAAACAACTAGACGTGCCCTTCGGTCAGCTCGTTCAGCCCCTTAGTACAAGCGTTGGAGAGAATGGGGTAGAAGTGCGCCTTATTGAACAAGGGCAGGGTGTACCCAATGTTGATGCTTACTGGATGTCGGTCGCACCTAATACACTGCGAGAAGCCGAGGCTCACGCGACTGGAACAAAGGAAGCCATTACGGTAATAAGCGGTTCCTTAGAAGCTGGAAATATTGGTAGTACTCAACTATTGCTCCCCGGCCAAAGTACCGACTTTAGGGCTGATTTACCTCACGTCTACAAAACGCAGGATGGCTGGGCAACCTGCCTTATTACTATCGTTTATCACAAAGAGGCAACGGAATGAGCCAAATTTCTTCAAAAAGCGGGCTTAAGCAGGGGATTATAGATGGGTTACCCTTGCTAGGAGGTTATATCCCGGTTGCTATTTCATTTGGCGTGATCGCTATTCAAGCTGGCTTTTCAACATTAGAAGCAACACTGATCTCTGTGTTCATTTACGCCGGCGCGTCGCAGTTTCTTCTAGTTGCCATGGTGGCTTCAGGTGCACCCCTTTGGCTAGCGGTGTGTATGACGTTATTAGTTAATGTACGTCATGTGGTTTACGCGCCCAACTTAGTGCCTTACTTACCACAGAGTAAGGCGTGGCCCTATTTAATGCATGGGCTTACCGACCAAATTTTTGCGCTAGCCCATACCCGTTTACCCTCTATGGAAGACGCAAAGAAAGTTGATTGGTTTAAAGGTGTTTCAATGGTGGCATGGTTTAGTTGGATTCTAGGTACAGCACTGGGAGGTATAGCGGGAAATTCGCTTACCCAGAAGTGGCCTGTTTTAGATAGTGTAATGCCGTTTGCCTTACCAGCCTTGTTTCTTGTTCTATTAGCGCCAAAGTTTTCCAGTAAACAATGGGTGGTTACCTTATTGGTCACTATCTCTATCGCTCTTTTCATTGCGCTTAGTAGTTTCAAAAATGCGGCTATACCTTTAGCTGCATTATTTGGTGCACTTACATTTTATGTTCTTACCTCCCATGTTGGAAGGAAACCGTCTCATGCAAACTGATATTTGGGTGGCAATTATCGTAGCGGCTATAGGGACCTATGCATTGCGTGTTGCTCCTTTGTTATGGACACAGCGACACTTCAATAAACACAAAGCCAACAATTCCGAAGCGCGCTTGCCTACCTGGTTGAGTGTGTTGGGGCCATTAATGATAGCCGCTATGTTGGGGGCTTCGCTTGTTCCTAAAGCTCCGTCAGCATCTAGTTGGATTGCCACATGTGTTGCAACAGCCATAACAATACTTGTTTGGCGTAAAACCAAGACATTGGGCATACCTGTCTTTGCGGGCGTCACCGTTTTTGGCGTAATATATTGGTGCGCCTTACATGTTCTATAGATATAACGCGGGCTAAATGGAAAAGTTTATTGGTAGTTAGCCTTTTACGCTTTTTGTACCTTCTAGCAAGGCCTCTGAGCAGTGCTCGCCATGTAGCACCGAGATGTCACCGGTGGTTTCCAGGACTACCGCCCTAACTTCATCTAGATTTAATACGTTAGCCTCCCGAAGCTTGGCTAGCAAATCACTTCGCGCCACTCGGGTTTCTTTGAGGGCATCATCAATAATTTTGCCGTTTCTCATTAAAATAACCGGCGTGTTTTGCATTATCGCTTCAATTTGGTCGGATTTTCTACGTAGATTGGCAGTGATCGACTGCACGATAAACAAGGCTGCCATTGCAATCATGGCTTGAGTAAAAGCTATCCAGTTAGTAGTTTGTGAAGCACTGGCAAGCAATGAGCCCACTGCTACCGTCATGACAAAGTCAAAGTTTGTCATCTTTGAAAAAGAACGTAAGCCGTTAATACGCACCAATAATACTACCCATATCATTGCCATCACGGTAAGAAAAAGGCCTCTACATAACAAGTCGAGTGTGGGGCTAGCGCTAAACATTTAACCAATATCCGTTTATTTACGTAGATTATTAACAATACGTTGAGCTGAAGCGTTAAGATTTGTGCTTAGCCAAACTCGCTGTGCGTTATTTTATTCCCCCATGGCTTTGTCGCCCCAGATTTCTTTTAAGCGCTGGTCGCGACCACAATTCCAGCGGTAGAACTTATAGCGGACGGGACTTTTCTTATAGAAATCTTGGTGACCTATTTCATCACCTTTAATTGGATAAAAAGTAGAAGCATCAAGTATTGGCGTCACCACGTCTTTATTCGGAAACTGGGAGATTACGTCAGCTTTTGTTTTTTCGGCGATAGCACGTTCTTTATCGTCCGCAACAAAAATAGCGCTTAGGTAGCTGGGACCTTTGTCGCAAAATTGCCCTCTGTCATCAAATGGGTCAATATTCACCCAAAAATGATCGAGTATATCCTCATAAGAAAGCACTTCGCCGTCATAAGTAATCTTTACGGCTTCATAATGCCCTTTATGATTGCCGTTGTAGGTAGGGTTTGGTGCACTTCCACCAGTAAATCCAGAGACTACGTCGGTTACGCCTTCTAATTTTTCAAAGTCAGATTCCATACACCAAAAGCAGCCTCCAGCTAAAATTGCTTCATCGGCATTTGTAGATGGTGTAAATACCGCGGCACTCAAAGTTGCGCCGAACAACACAGCGGTGATTGTAGATTTCATCTTGTACCTTTTACGTTTTGACAGAGCGATATCGCAGTGCGCTATGTCTAAATTTTTCTGCTAAGTATTTCAACTCACAAAGTGAGACTATGTTAATGAATCTATACGAGTATTAGATAAAGAACGGTTTAGGCTGCAATAAATTTCATCGCAGTCTGATGGATCACTTTTTCCTCGCTTAGGAAAAGCGGAAGCTTAGCTAGCCATTAACAGTATCGCACTAGAATTAAAAACAATTGATGCCAAAAGAGGGTAAGTAAAATTTTCATCAGACCCTGTAGCCTGCTTTCACTAGTAGCAAAGTTACTTGCATCTGATGTTGCCCATCTGCTCTGTAGCCCTGCCACGACAGGGACAGGAGTAAGAGCCTTTCGGTCGGCAGAGCACTTGCATTACAGGAATTACGTGTGAGTTAAAATACGTGACAACTTGTGATCTCACTTAGTGAGGCAGTTCAGCTTTGCTTAACGCTAATCAAACACCGCTTTACTTCGTGCGCTAGGTTGTCGGTTTTTCCGCTCTCTAAGAGGGCTCGGCTTCAATTTATTTAAGTAGAAAAGTAAGGAAGATAATATGTCTATAGTAAAATCAGGTAGTGCAGCTTATAAGCCGTTAGGTAAAAAAGGAAAGGGCAGTATTTCTACGGAAACAGGCGCTTTGTCCAATCAGCCTTATGGCTTCAACACGCGCTTTGAAGATGAAAAAGGGACTAACCCCGAAGAATTAATTGGTGCGGCCCATGCGAGCTGCTTCACCATGGCGCTTTCTTTTGCCTTGTCTGATGCAGGGTATGAAGACGGTGAATTGAATACAACGGCTAAAATCAGCCTAGATAAGAGCGATGACGGATTCGAAATTACTCAGTCGGCATTGACGTTAGACGCTGAAGTTGACGGGATCACCGAAGACGAGTTCGAGAAAATAGCCCAAGAAGCAAAGGAGAACTGTCCAGTGTCTCAACTTCTTAATGCCAATATTACCTTAGAATACCGATTGAATAAGGGTTAGCAATTTCAATAAAAAAGCTCACATTGCTGAAAAACCATGCGAACTTTTTTGAAAACAACGGAACAAAAAAAGAGCGGCTTAACAAAGCCGCTCTTTTATATTAACTATGATTTATTTGCTAATTACACCACAAGCCACGCGTTTGCCACCGCCGCCGAGCTTTTTAGGGGAATCAGAATAGTTATCGCCGCCTGCATGAATCATTAGCGCGCGACCTTCAATATCTTCCAGCTCAAGTTCTGGCGCGAAAATTGGCTGAGTAGCCTCACCTTCTTCATTTACATAAAGCACGGGAAGATCGCCTTCATGACCGCGCTCAGACCACGGAGCTCTGTGTTTATCGGTATTTTCTGGGTCAAAATGACCGCCGGCTGCGCCACCTAACACCTTTTTGCCATCCTTCATTGCAGGGGAGCAATCTCCATTTTGATGAACGTGGAAGCCATGGGTTCCCCGCGTCAACCCTGACAGCTTAGGTGTGAATACCACGCCGTCATCATCGTGACTACTCACCATAACTGTACCAATAGTATTCCCAGTTTCTAAGTTTTTCATCACCACTTCTTTCCCTTCTTCGTGATGGCCGGCAAAACTCCCAGCACTTAGGACCAAAGAAATTGAGCCTGCTAAAGTAGTAAATAAACGCTTCTTCATAGTATTCTCCTTCACTAAATTAATGATTCGTTTTCGAGCAACTACGAAGTTAAACAGCATAAAATAAACCAGTTCGAGCGAAGTCAAAGAAAAGGTGCCGCAGACCTTACTAATGTGAGCTTTAGGTCATACATAGTTTTCAGTTCTCAAAAAAATCCCCCACGTTGGGTGCAAGACTTATAGCGTTCCTGTGAAAAAGTTACCCAATGTATTTCTATATTCTTTTTCTAGGTTTAATGAATTGAATGCGGATAAGCTTGAAGTAGCGCGGTAAAACTCGGTAACAATATGGTAGTGGCACTTTATTCCTATTCGACTTACAGTTAGCCCACATTCAGTTTTTATAGGATATTGTCATGTATACACTTTACGGTTATCCGAAGACCCGCTCAGTTCGCGTGGCATGGGCTTTAGAGGAGCTAGGCTTACCTTTTGAATACAAGTTGATTGACCTAAAACGAGGGCTGCACCTGTCAGAGGAATACAAATCCATAAGCCCGGCAGCAAAAATTCCAGTGCTAGCGACACCCGAAGGTACCTTGACCGAGTCCGCTGCTATTGTCACGTTTTTAGCTGAAAAACACGGCATGCACGAATTTATTCCAGAGTCCGGCAGTTTCGAGCGTGCAAAATATGAAGAAATGATGATGTTTCTTACCAGTGAATTAGAGCAGCCCATTTGGAATTTGGCAAAACACACCTTTGCCCTGCCAAAAGAGCAGAGGCTCGAACCAATGCGCAAAATAGCGGAATGGGAATTTAAGCGAGTATTGCCGGTTTTCTCCTCTATGCTTGGCGACAAAGAATTTGCGTGCGGCGGCCTGTTTACCATGACCGACGTGATAGCAGGTCATATTTTGGCGTGGGCGAAAGGCAGTAAACTCGATATCACGCTAGACGGTAAAACAGAAAATGTAGGGGCTTACGCGAAACGTGTATTGGGTCGTGAAGCCTATGAAAGAGCATGGCGACAAGAGATGGCTCATTTACCTGAATAATTACTTACAGAGCCTGACATCCCTGGGCTGGTTTGACGTGGTGCTAATTACACGCCTGGCCGAGTGTGCATTAGATTACAATTCATCAAATATAAATTTTATATTAAGTACCCGGTTCAGGTCCCAATAATCGAAGCAGTTTGCTACGTCATTGTAGGGCAAAAACATATAACGACAGCGCCGCTGTTATAAAAGCTGACCTAAAAGCAGAAGATAAGGCTGATACAGAAGCTTGCGTAACACTAGCGGCGAGACAATAAAACAAGAAGGTAATCACAAATGAAATCATTTAAAACACTACTCGTCAGTAGTGCAGTAACTATGGCACTGGGCCTTAGCTCAGCGGTAACCCATGCACACAATCACGCAGATATGCAGAGTTCACCAAAAAGTGAATCAGTGACAGAAAAAATGTCTGAGCACGAAAAACTTTTTGCGCTATTTGCCGCTGCAGATCAGCGCAATATCGAGCTTAACCCGATAATGGCTATATTCCGTGGCGATATGCGTTACGCAGACAGAATGGGCGACTTCTTAACAGACTCTCACGCCTTAGCGGGAAAAACAGCGACATTGCTGAATTTATCTGAGCTTAAACAAATTGACCGCAGTAAGCTAAGCGACACCGATAAACTCGCTTACGACGTATTCGCATACAACCAAGAGCGCTCGCTAGAAATGTCGAGCGATGAAATTGAAGCCCTTACAGAAGTACGTCCTGTGAATCACTTTAGAGGGTTTCATACTTTCTATCCAACATTTGCGAGCGGAAAGGGCGCAGCCCCATTCAAAACAATTGAAGATTACGACAATAACCTATCTCGCCACAAAGATTATATTGCTATTTCTGACCGCGCTATAGGCAAATTTCGCGAAGGCATGGAAAGTGGCGTGCTGGAAACTAAGTTAACCATCGACCGTGTCATCAAGCAGTTAGATACTCAACTGGCTATCCCTATCAAAGAGTCACAATTTTGGGGGCCAATTACCATGTTCCCAGAAAGTTTCTCTGATGAGGAAAAAGCCCGCTTAACCGCTGACTACGAGAAAGCGACGCAAGAGATTTACGATGCAACCACACGCATGCGCGACTTCCTGCGCGACGAGTATTTTCCCGTTGCTCGTGGAAGCGTTGGCCTTAGCGATATGAAAGGTGGTGCAAAGCTTTATCAATTGATGGTGGAAGGTTCAACGACGCTGCCAATGACCCCTGATGAACTGCACAATCTTGGTTTAAAAGAAGTTAAGCGTATCAAAAATGATATGCTTGAAATTAAAGACGAAGTAAAGTTTGAAGGAACATTAAACGAGTTCTTCGACTATGTACGCACCGATCCTAAATTCAAGCCTGAAAGCCGTGAGGCACTAACCCAGAGCTATTATGATATTGGTCGTGAAGTGGATGAGAAAATTGATCAATACTTTTCTCTACTGCCAAAATCTGAATTAGAAATAAAACCTTACGACCCTGCTATCGAGCAATTTAGTGCGGGTGGCTCCTATCAACCGGGCACGCCAGATGGCTCTCGCCCTGGTACTTTTTACTTTAATGCCTACGACTTGCCTAGCCGTTTAACTACAGGCAACGTTACATTGTATCTTCACGAAGGCGCTCCCGGCCACCATTTCCAGGTAAGCCTTGCGCAAGAAAATGAAGCGCTACCCTCTTTCATGCGCTTTAGCTTCCTACCAGCCTTCGGTGAAGGTTGGGCACTGTATTCTGAAACGCTAGGGTATGAAATGGGTTTCTTTGATGACCCATGGAACCGTTACGGCACGCTTCAGGATGAACAGCTGCGCGCCATGCGTTTGGTGGTAGATACAGGTATTCATGCCAAAGGTTGGAGCCGTGAACAAGCTATCGATTTTATGCTCGAAAACTCAGGTATGACTCGCACAGAAGTCGTGGCAGAGGTAGAGCGTTATATTGCTATACCGTCGCAAGCACTGTCTTACAAAGTTGGCGCGCTTAAAATTCAAGAACTGCGCGCTCGCGCAGAGAAAGCACTAGGCGACGATTTCGATATTCGTGAGTTCCACGCACAAGTATTAAATACGGGTGGTATTCCACTTGCCATTCTTGAACAAAAAATTGACCGCTGGATAGCTAGCCAAAAAAGTTAGTGAAAAGCGACAAATTAAGTAGAACTTAATACACAATAAAGCCAGTAAGTTTAAGACCTTGCTGGCTTTTTTCGTTTTTGCGACCAATAGCAGTGATATTGACGAATAGCTTCACTAGAGTAGTAATTGTACAATTTTTCTAAAGGTTTGAAGGAGCGCAAGGTGGAGTTAGGGTTATTTTCATTAAGTTTAACGGTCAAAGATATTAATAAATCGAAAGCCTTCTACGAAGCATTAGGCTTTGAAGCTATGCCTTCATGTGGCTCGGTGGAAGACAAATGGTTAATGATGAAAAACGGCAACACCATGATTGGCTTATTCGAAGGTATGTTTGAAGACAACATTATGACCTTTAACCCCAGCGATGTTAGAACACTTCAGGCTAGCTTAGTTGAACAAGACATTGCATTAGATGTACCCGTGAAAGGCGATAGCGGCCCAGGGCACTTTATCGTAAAGGACCCAGATGGCAACGCTATCATGTTTGATCAGTTTTAAATTCGCGCTGCCAGTTCTGCGCCTTGGCGAATAGCACGCTTGGCATCGAGTTCTGCCGCGACGTCAGCACCACCGATAATATGTACGGTTAAGCCTGCATCTTCTAGAGGTTGCTGCAGAGGTTTAAAGGGCTCTTGGCCTGCACATACAATAACATTATCGACAGGCAGCACCTTAGGCGTGTCGTTAATGAGTACGTGCAGCCCTTCGTCGTCCACTTTCTCGTAGGAAACGCCATTTATCATTTGAACGTTGTGGTGCTTCAATGACTGCCTGTGGATCCAGCCCGTTGTTTTACCTAGACCTTTGCCCACCTTTGAAGTCCTACGTTGTAGCAAATACACCTCGCGTTCAGAGGGCTCGATAGCTTTTTCTTTAAGTGCGCCAGGTGCCGAATAATTTTTATCGATACCCCAATGGGCTAGCCATTTGTCTTTGTCGTTAGCTAGATGTTCGTGTTCAACCAAGAACTCTGCTACGTCGAAGCCAATACCGCCAGCACCTACAATGGCTACTTTTTTACCCACTGGTTTGTGGTCGCGCAATACGTCTAAATAACTCATCACTTTAGGGTGGTCGTGACCTTCAATAGAAAGTTTACGTGGATTGATGCCTGTTGCTAGCACCACTTCATCAAACCCCTCATCGACGAGGCTCTCTGTGTTCACTTCGGTGTTAAGGTGAACCGTAACGCCAACCCGCGCTAGCTGATTGTCGAAGTAACGCAGGGTTTCATAAAACTCTTCTTTACCCGGCACTTGCTTGGCGTAATTAAATTGACCGCCAATTTCACTGGCTTTATCAAATAAATGCACGTCGTGCCCTCGCTCAGCAGCATACATTGAAAATGCCAATCCAGCTGGACCTGCACCTATTACCGCTAGCTTTTTCTTGTTTTGCGTTGGTGTAAAGGTAAGTTCGGTTTCATAGCACGCTTGTGGATTTACTAAGCAACTTGCACGCTTTTGTTCAAACGCATGGTCTAGGCAGGCCTGATTACAGGCAATACACGTGTTTATAAGTTTAGATTCATTGCGCATGGCCTTGGCTACAAAGTGTGCGTCAGCCAAGAAAGGTCGCGCCATCGATACTATATCAGCATGGCCTTGTGCGAGAACCGATTCTGCAACTTCAGGTGTATTAATACGGTTAGTGGTGATAAGAGGAATATTCACCTCTTTTTTCATGCGTTCGGTTATCCAAGTAAACGCTGCACGAGGTACAGATGTGGAAATAGTCGGTACTCGCGCTTCGTGCCAACCAATGCCAGTATTAATTAGCGTAGCGCCTGCTTTTTCAATTTCTCTAGCCAAGTACACGACTTCATCCCACTTAGCGCCGCCTTCAACTAAATCCAGCATAGACAAACGATAAATAATAATGAAGTTAGTACCTACTTTCGCGCGTACACCTTTAACTATGTCAATTGCTAAGCGGGCTCGGTTTTCTAGACTGCCGCCCCATTCATCATTTCGATGATTGGTGCGCTCACAGAAAAACTGGTTTATGAGGTAGCCTTCCGAACCCATAATCTCCACACCGTCGTAACCTGCTTTCTGAGCCAGACTGGCGCATTTGACGTAGTCTTTAATTGTGCTTCTTACACCGCGCGAGGACAGTTCACGAGGCTTAAAAGGGGTAATGGGCGACTTCATGGGGGAAGCGGAAACAGCAAGCGGGTGATAACCATAGCGACCCGAATGCAGTATTTGCATACAAATTTTACCGTCTTCTTTATGTACAGCATCGGTAATAACACGGTGCTTCTTGGCGTGACGAGAGCGCGTCATTCTGCCAGCGAAGGGCGCTACCCAACCTGAAATGTTAGGGCTAATACCGCCAGTCACAATAAGCCCTGCACCGCCTTTGGCACGCTCGGCATAAAAAGCTGCCAGTTTATCAAAGCCGCCTTTTTCCTCTTCTAAACCTAAATGCATTGAGCCCATCAAGGTACGGTTGCGAAATGAAGTAAAACCCAAATCCAATGGGGCTAATAGGTTAGGGAAGAAAGGTGACTGCTGTTTTGCGTTATTGGCAGAATGGGTCGCGGTGGTCTGAGGTGCAGACTGAGACGAGGGCGTATTCATATTTATTCTCTATTTTTTGCTATGAAGGCAGCTAGCATGTTGCTTAGCAACTAAAGTGAGTCGAAACCAAATTTAATCGCACATCAACAAGCTTCAGTATCTAATGCTTTAATTTTCACGAGCTAACTTGCCCGACCAGTTGTCTTGATTATTTACTACTGCATCAGATTGGTAAAGGGGGGTTATCAATTTTTTAACACAATAAAAAAGCGAGATACCCATTTAAGGCTATCTCGCTTTATCAATTTTAAAAGTATGTTTAGTAAAAAGAGGTTACAAATTATCAGCATTGGCAAGGTTTACTGCGTAAACATTATTGCCTAAGAAAGTAACCTGTAGTTGCCTATTCATCCACATACATTTTTTGCTGGAATTTCAGCGTCTGTTTACTTGCACCTTTTTGTACGTCTATTTCAAACCTGAACGTTTCTTGATCGCGAAACGGTAGTACGGCGAGATAATAAATGGCATCGCCTTCTTCCACTTTCTTGAAGGTAAGTTTGCGAGCATTGCCTAAGAGGTTCTTTGCCGTACCTGTTACGTCTGCACGTTGCGCTTTACCTGAAGTTTTGTCGAGTACAGAGATATTAACCAGCGCGTTAAACTTGCTTCTAACAATACCGTAATTAGCTGCAACTTCAGGCGTTAAAAAAGGCGTACTTACTACCATATAGTGTACATCCCATTCACCAAGCGTTTTCTTCTGTTCGGCAAATGCAGAGAAGCTTAAGCAAGCTATAGCTATAGCAAGAAATGCCACATAGCCTTTATTAATTTGTTTTATCTTACTCATGATAGACCTTACTTTGCCTTCATATTTTTCTTTTACAAAACAGCGGGAGTACCCGCTGCCTAATACTGTATGACCTAAGGTTTCACCTTTAATGCCTGTAGTAAACATTGTTTACATAGGGAAAGTGTCTTGGATCAGAAGCTGTAAAAACTGTAATGCGATGATGGCAATCAGTACCGACAAGTCAAGGCCACCTAGCGGAGGAATGACTTTGCGAATAGGCGCTAAAAAAGGTTCAGTTAGTTGATACAGCACATAGTCTACCGGAGATTGACCTTGCGATACCCAGCTTAAAATTGCACGTAACAGCAATACCCAGAACATTAACGATAGGGTTTCTTTTATCACGCCAATTACCGATAAAATAGCTATGCCTACGGGGTTTAGAGTACCGCCAAACATAAGTCCAAGAGTAATAAGTTTAAGCGCGCATACCGCTATCGCCAACACAAAGGTAGCGGTGTCGAATCTGCCGATTGACGGGATAACACGGCGCAACGGCCCCACGATAGGGTGGGTTGCTTTTACTACAAATTGACTCATTGGGTTATAAAAGTCTGCTTGAACCATTTGTAACCAAAGGCGCAGAATAACCACCATCAAATAAAGGCTAAATAAGGTATCAACCAAAAATACCGTTGCATTCATGTTGTGTTTTTCCTAAAACGTTATAGCTGTTTTGCCATTTCTTCAGCACGCGCTACGGCTGCCCGCATCGACTTGCTGACAATATCTTTTAAGCCTTCATCAATGAAGGTATTTACGGCCTCGGCTGTAGTGCCGCCCTTTGACGTAACTTGGGCACGAAGCTCGCTTAATTCAAGATCAGGGTTGTTACAAACCATTTCAGCTGCGCCCAACATAGCCTGCTGCACCATAAGGCGTGACTGGGCTTGATCAAACCCCATGTTCATGGCCTCTTCTTGCATGTTTTGTAGGAACAAGAAGAAATAGGCTGGACTGCTTCCTGCTGCGGCAATAACACCGTTAATACCATCTTCTTTATCTACCCAAACGGTTTCGCCCACGCTGTTCATCACATCGTCTACGTACTGTCTGTCAGATTCAGACACTGTATCGTCGGCGTACATACCCGACATGCCTTTGCCTAACAAGCTTGGTGTATTTGGCATAATACGAACCACAGGGTATTCGCCGCCTAACATCTCTTGTAATCTGGCAACGGGTAGACCGGCCGCGATGCTCATAAACAACTTACCTGATAGGTCGTTATTTTTTTGCAGTTCGCCGCACATATCACCCATAATTTGTGGTTTTACCGCAAGCACAATGGCGTCAGCGAATTGGCAAGCTTCATCGTTAGATTGAGTGGTGTGAATACCAAACTCGGCTTTAAGGCCGTCTAACTTTGGTGTGGACGGGTTTGCCGCAAGAATATTTTCTTTTGAATACCCAGATTTGATAAGACCACTGATGATGCTGCGGCTCATGTTGCCCGCGCCAATAAATGCTAATTTTTTCTGTTGCATGTAAATCCTATTTGTTGATTGCATTTAAGTCTGTGTAGCAAGGCTAAGCATTCTAGGTGTGGCTAAGTACGTTTACCGAAAATAGCGGTACCTATTCGAACCATGGTAGACCCATGTTGAATCGCTTCTGCCATATCACTACTCATTCCTACGGATAGGGTATCAAAATTGCTCAGTGATGTATGGTAGTGGTCAAATAATTCTTTTAGCTTAGATAGTGTAACGCGCTGTTGTTCTTCACTTGGGTTTGCTTTGGGAATTGCCATCAATCCGCGTAAACAAAGGCGCTCCTGAGATGCTACGAACTCGACTAACGAAGCTAAGTCGTTAAGCGCTACGCCAGACTTGCTGCCTTCATCATCAATGTTTACCTGAATACATACGTTTAAAGGCGGCATTGAGGCTGGGCGTTGTTCATTTAGGCGGCGGGCTATTTTCTCTCTGTCTACTGACTGAACCCAATCGAAATGTTCGGCTACTACTTTAGTTTTGTTTGACTGAATAGGGCCAATCATATGCCACTCAATATCCTTGAACCCGGAAAGTTCCTGAACCTTTTCAACACCTTCCTGCACGTAGTTTTCGCCAAACATTCGTTGTCCCGCTTCATACGCTTCAATGATATCTGATACGGGTTTTGTTTTGCTAACCGCTAGCAATTTAACGGTTTTTGGTGGACGATGTGCACTGGTAGCGGCTTGGTCTATTCCTTTTCGTGCGGAATCTAGTCTTTCTGCTATTGTTTGCATTATTCACCTTGTTTTGGAGAAGTGGTTGTGGATATTACCGAACTTTTGGCTTTCAGTGTTAAGAATAACGCCTCAGATTTACACTTATCAGCGGGCCTCCCACCAATTATTCGTGTAGATGGCGAGATGCGTAAACTTAACGTGCCTGCCCTCGATCACAAGCAAGTTCATGGTCTTGTTTACGAGATTATGAATGACATGCAGCGCAAAGAGTACGAAGAAAACTTAGAAACCGATTTTTCATTCGAAGTAAACGGTCTGTCTCGTTTTCGTGTTAATGCCTTTGTTCAAAATCGCGGGGCTGCGGCGGTATTGCGTACTATTCCTAGCAAGGTGCTGACCTTAGACGACCTTGGCGCCCCCGAAATTTTTAAAGACATCATTAATCAGCCTACCGGAATAGTGCTAGTCACTGGCGCTACAGGCTCGGGTAAAAGTACCACCCTCGCGGCTATGGTTGACCATATCAACACGCACAAACGCGAACATATTCTTACCATTGAAGATCCCATTGAATTTGTCCACGAGAATAAGCTCTGCTTAGTAAACCAGCGTGAAGTACACCGCGATACACACTCGTTTAACAACGCCCTGCGCTCAGCGCTTCGTGAAGACCCCGATGTAATTTTGGTGGGTGAGCTTCGTGACTTGGAAACCATTCGCCTTGCTATTTCAGCTGCAGAAACAGGCCACTTGGTGTTTGGTACACTACACACCAATTCAGCACCGAAAACCATTGACCGTATCATTGATGTGTTCCCAGCAGAGGAAAAAGCCATGGTACGTTCGATGTTATCGGAGTCGCTTCGCGCGGTTATATCGCAAACCCTGCTTAAGAAAGTAGGAGGAGGCCGAATTGCAGCCCATGAAATAATGGTGGGCATCCCAGCTATACGAAACCTTATTCGTGAAGATAAAGTGCCGCAGATGTACTCGGTTATTCAAACCGGGCAAGCGCATGGTATGCAAACCATGGATCAGTGCTTACAGAGATTGGTAGCTATGGGGGTCATTAGCAAAGAAGATGCGGCGGCAAAGTCAGTAGATAAACAGTCTATGAACAACTTCTAGAGGCCATTATGCTAGATTCACTATTACAAAAAATGGTCGATACCAATGCGTCGGATTTATTTATAACGGCTGAGTTTCCGGTAAGCGCCAAAATTAACGGTAAACTAACGCCAGTGACGGAAAGTGCTACGTCGGTAGAAGAGTCGCTCGCGCTGGTTCACGAAGCGATGACCGAAAAGCAGCGAGACGAATTTCATACGTCGAAGGAATGTAATTTCGCCATCGTACGTGACGGTATTGGCCGTTTCCGTTGTTCAGCATTCTGGCAGCGCGACCAAGCGGGTATGGTTATCCGTCGAATCGTGACACAAATTCCTAAAGCTGATGATTTGGGTCTGCCGCGAGTACTAAAAGAAATTATTATGTCTAAACGCGGTCTTGTTCTATTTGTAGGTGGAACAGGTACAGGTAAATCAACGTCACTGGCTGCGCTCATTGGGCATAGAAATGAGAATTCTCATGGGCATATATTAACCATTGAGGATCCTATCGAATTTGTCCACGAGCATAAGAATTGCGTAATTACTCAGCGAGAGGTGGGTATCGATACCCAGTCTTTCGATGACGCACTTAAAAGCTCGCTTCGTCAGGCCCCTGATGTCATTTTGATTGGTGAAATCCGTTCAATGGAAACCATGGAATATGCCATGTCGTTTGCCGATACAGGGCATTTATGTGTGGCAACGCTACACGCCAATAACGCGAACCAAGCTATAGAGCGCATTATGCACTTGGCGCCTAAAGATCAGCACGATAAGCTGCGCTTCGATTTAAGCCTGAACATACGCGCTATTGTTGCTCAACAACTTGTGCCGACACCAGACGGTAAGGGCAGGGTAGCGGCTATAGAAATACTGCTTAATTCGCCGTTAGTGCGCGACCTTATTCAGCGCAACGAAATAGGCGCATTAAAAGAAGCTATGAAAAAGGGTAAAGAGCAGGGCATGCAAAGCTTTGATATGGCTCTTTATGACCTTTATAAAGCGGGCAAGATTGATATGGACCAGGCGCTTCACCATGCTGACTCGCCTAACGATCTGCGCTTAATGATCAAGCTTGATACCAGTGACGGCTCTAGCTTAGGCACCTTGTCTAATGTGTCTATTGATATGGATGACTAGGCACTGCTTCTTCAGTACTGCAGTTACACTTTGAAAAAGGGGTACCTGGATAATTACTTAAAAAGCAGCTCAAGGGCTGCTTTCTCGTATAAGCTCTACGCGGTATGCATTATTTTTTGCAATAGGATAGTCATTGAAAAAACTTTTCTCCTCACAAGACGCTTTTGAAATGCAGGCGGTTCGCAGCGAACTCGATGCGCTGTCTATTCCCTATATGGTAAAAAATGAATTTGCTGGTGGCGCAATAGGAGAGCTACCTTGGCAGGATTCTCAGCAGGAGGTATGGCTCGTCGACGATAGCTGGTATGCGCGAGCATCGAAAGTTATAGAGGCCATCGTTCCCAAATCACATAATACGAATAACATCAGTGAAGACTGGCGATGTGACGCGTGTGGTGAGGAAAACGGCAGCGCATTCGATGTATGCTGGCAGTGTGGCGCGGAAAAGTAGAAGTCCAGAAACTAAAAATTAAAAACAAAGAGTAGCGCAAAGGCGCCTACTCGTACTGGCTTTCGCTCCAGCTGGTAAAGATCACGCAAGCTGATACGCTATCAATTTTATCTTTAGTAAGCTTTTTATAGCCTCCTAACTCAAACAGCATAGCTTTAGCGTCTGTAGTAGTAAGACGCTCGTCACAGGTTTCCACTGCAACACGAAAACGTCCGTGGAGTCGATTGGCAAACTTGCGAGCTCGTTGGGTCATTTCTTGTTCTGTACCGTCCATATTTAGCGGCAAACCCACAACGACAACATGGGGTTGCCATTCTTCATAAAGCTTTTCAATTAATGCCCAATCTGGAATGCCGTCTCGTGCCTTAAGCGCCGCAAGAGGTGAGGCAGTGCCAGTAATTTCCTGACCGACCGCTACGCCGATACTTTTGGTACCAAAATCGAACGCCAATACAGTGCGACTTCCTAGATCAGGCATGTCCTGCTCCTGGCGCTAGCTGCCATACATCAACACCGAGTTTATTTACCGTTGCTTGCCATCTTTTATGCATAGGTGTGTTAAACAAGATTTCTTCGTCCGCTTCTATGGTTAGCCAGGCGTTTTCCTGCATTTCCTTTTCAAGCTGCCCGGGTGTCCACCCGGCGTAACCTAAAGCAATAAGTACGTCTTTTGGACCTTCATCGTTGGCAATAGCCGTCAGAATATCCTTTGATGTAGTAACCATTATTCCCGGAGCGAGCTTAAGGCTAGATGCCCAAGACTTTTGCGACGAATGCAAAACAAATCCACGTTCTTGGTTGACCGGCCCTCCCGCTAAGACAATTTGTTCTGCTTTGTCTTCAGAAACCGTCAACTCTTTATCGGTTTGTTCAAGAAGTTGTTTGACGTTCATAGTAGAGGGCTGATTTACTACAATACCCATAGCGCCTTCAGCATTGTGCTCACAAACATAAATGAGTGAGCGTGAAAAGTAGGGATCGTCCAAGCTAGGCATTGCGACCAGAAAATGATTTTGTAGGCTTTTTAATTCCGTCATAGTTTGCTTTTTTACTACTATAATTTATAAACGTCTTTTACTTTTGGGGTCTTCAAACACTAAGGTTAAAAGGCCCTGCATTCACCCATGTTGGGCCTCTTCCGAACTCCCCGCGCCGGCGGCTAGTGCAAAGCACGTTTTATCTGTTGGCTAAGCGCTTTTCAATTGCGTCAAACAGTGCGCCCATAATGTCTACGTCGTACGCGGCTTCTATTTCTCTTACGCACGTTGGGCTGGTAATGTTTATTTCTGTAATTTTATTGCCAATAACATCAAGCCCTACAAACAGAATATTATTTTCTCTTAGGGTAGGGGCAATGGCTTGTGCTAATGCGCGGTCTGAATCAGAAATTGGCTGAGGGCGGCCAGTGCCACCGGCGGCTAAGTTGCCTCTCGTTTCCCCTTTAGTTGGCAGCCGCGCTAGGCAGTATGGCATTACTTCACCATCTACAATCAATACACGCTTATCACCGTCTTTAATCTCTGGAAGGTATTCTTGTACCATCATATAGCGCGTGCCTAGATGAGTCAGAGTTTCAATAATTACACCTAGGTTATTACCGTCAGGCTTTACTCTGAATATAGAGGCGCCACCCATGCCGTCTAAGGGCTTACAAATAATATCTTGATGCTTGGCATGAAACTCACGAATAAGCGCCTGATTGTTCGAAACTAAAGTATTCGGGATATGCTCTGGGAAATACGAGGTAAACAACTTTTCATTGTAGTCACGAAGAGCTTGAGGGTTATTTACAACCAGCGCCCCGGCGTCTTGCGCCAGCGACAATATCTGGGTGGCGTACAGAAATTCGCTGTCAAAAGGTGGGTCTTTACGCATAAGTAAAACATCAATATCCCCTAAATGCAGGGTTGCTTCGTCTTCAATCGCGTAGAAATCTGTCGCTTGGTCTTTAACCGACACGGTTTTGCCCAAACCCATAGGCTTACCATTGTCTAAATACAGGTCTTTTAGTTCGAAATAAACAACCTTTGCACCGCGGCGCTGAGCTTCAAGCATCATCGCAAAGCTTGTGTCTTTATGTGGCTTAACGCTTGCGATGGGGTCCATAATTACGCCAACGGTATATTGCATAATGTTCTCACTTTGAATGTTTATAAAATGCCGGCTCTTATAGCCCTGCTGATAATCTTTGTATATTGGGTCACACCCTAATACTTCAAGTTACTGACCTAGCAGGGCTCTGTAAAAAAATGGGTTTAAAATATAGGCTTAAAAGTCGCCGAATTGTGCCTGAAGAATACTCAAACTGGTAATTGCCGCCGTTTCGGTACGTAAAATACGTGGCCCTAAACTTACCGACTGATAACCGTTTTCGTTGGCTTGATGGATTTCTGTGTATGATAGCCCGCCCTCTGGGCCTATAAGCAGTCTAAAGCCCTGCGTATTATAAGGTTGTCTCGCCAAACTTTGTTCTGCACCGGGTGCTAGCACTAACCGCGTAGTGTTGGTTGAGGAGGACAGCCACTGACTTAAACTTACTGGGGCGTTGAGCACGGGAATAATATTGCGACCACTTTGTTCACAAGCGCCAATAATAATTTTCTGCCATTGCTGAATTTTCTTTTCCCAACGTGACTCATCAAGCTTTACTGTACACCGTTCAGTAATAACAGGCGTTATCTCTGTTACGCCAAGCTCTACACTTTTTTGCAATACAGTGTCCATTCTATCGCCTTTAGAGACGCCCTGACCTAAGTGAAGGTGGAGGGGAGACTCTTTTGCTAAAGAAAGACATGCATCGGCTTCAACCGTTACTTTCTTCCTTTGAACACTTATGACTTGCGCACTGTATTCGTTGCCATCGCCATTGAATAGTACGATAGGGCGATTGGGTTTTATGCGCAGCACGGTAGCGATGTGATGACCCGCATCTTCGGTTAATTCAAATTCTTGTTCTAAAGGAATTGGGTTGGGATAATAAACTCTTGGTATACGCATAAGGAATCAGGTGTTTGGTTTTGATGCGTATGATACGTGTCTGGATATGCAGGTTGCAATGCTGTCGACGGCATCATGTAAATAATTAAATAAAAACTTACACAAACGGCAACACGCGACCTATCTTTTAATAATCACCTGACTCGTAGGTTTACTCTACGCCGCAGAGGGCGAAGAATTACTCGAAGTGGTTTTCAACACGGCGGAAGAAGGCTTCGATTTTGGTGCTGGGCGGTATTCCGCTCTTGCATACTTAGTGTGTTTTCCTTTATCAGTGCGTAGTGAATATAAAAATAAACACAAAACGACCGAAAACAGGGTTATGAGAAGCAACATGCGTTAATCCTTTAAGTGACATAGTTTGCTAAAGCTCGTTCATAAGAATTAGCGAAAAAGGACCGAAACCCATAATCTACATCAATTCTTATGAGACTTTAGTCTAAAACTTTAAAGCTGAAAAATCATCAAAAAAAATGTCTTAAAACTCGGTAACTTCCAAAAAAGTGATAAAGCCAGCAAAGCGCATTCAAGCTTCGGCGTAAAATAGTGCATTTACTGAGTGACAAACGTATGACAATTATGCAAAACAATACTTAAACTTTGGTATATATTTAATCCGAAAGTAGCGATACTTACCGCTACTTTTGGATAATGCTAACACTATCAGGAGCCTACAAAGCTTAGACTTTAGGGCGAATTTACGCTGTTTGGCCCTATTATGTATTGGTGATAATACGAATAGCTGCTAACGTATCTCTGCTAATTACAACTAACCATGACAAGGACCATATAATGGAAGAGAAACTCTCACTTTTTTCAGCAAGTGATGTTGAAAGGTACATAAACGACTATGCCATTCCATGGGGCATTAATATCCTAATGGCGATAGCGATTTATGTAGTCGGTAAAATAGTAGTTGGATTTATTCTGTCTGTATTTAGACGCCTAATGGCTAAATCTAAATACGATGATATGTTGGTCGATTTTCTAGAAGCGATACTTAGTGCTATCTTGATGCTATTTGTTATCGTCGCGTCACTAGATCAACTAGGTGTAGATACTACTTCACTTGTAGCCATTTTAGGCGCGGCTGGTTTAGCCATTGGTCTGTCATTACAAGATTCACTTAAAAACTTTGCAGCAGGCGTAATGCTACTAGTATTTAAGCCGTTCAAAGCGGGTGATTTTGTTGAAGCTGCAGGTACCGCTGGTTCAATCAAAAAAATTGGTATTTTCACAACTACAATGAATACGCCAGATAACAAGGAAATCATCGTTCCAAACGGCAATATTTATAGCGGTAACATCACTAACTACTCTGCGAAAGATACTCGTCGTGTAGATATGGTTGTTGGTATTGGTTATGACGCAGACTTACTTAAAGCTAAGCAAGTGCTGCAAGAAATGATTGAAGCGGATGACCGTATTCTAGCTGAACCTGCTCCAACCGTAGCGGTTTCTGAACTTGCTGATAGCAGTGTTAACTTTGTAGTACGCCCTTGGGTAAATGCTGCAGATTTCTGGGCAGTTAAGTTCGACTTTACAGAGCAAGTTAAACTTCGCTTTGATAAAGAAGGTATATCAATTCCATTCCCGCAAATGGATGTGCACCTACACAAACAAGACGGTGAGTAACCGTTATCTTGGAAACAAAAAACGCTGCTAAATGCAGCGTTTTTTTTGCCTAAAAATAAGTGGATTATTTAGGCACTAAATAAACTATAAGCCTATAAGGCTGTGCTTTTATTTACAGTTAGGTCGATAAGCCGTGCCCTGATAGTCAGCATAGGCAGCGGGCATATTTGCCTGTAGGTTATTAATTCTTGTCTGAGGTGCAGGGTGAGTTGATAATAGTTCCATCGGGCGTTCGCCGCCGCTCGCCGCATCCATGTTTTGCCATAAATTTACAGACTGCCTTGGGTCAAACCCAGATTTTGCCATTAGCTGAAGACCAATGACGTCGGCTTCTGACTCGTGAGTTCTGCTAAAAGGAAGCTGAACTCCTACTTGAACACCTAAACCAATCGCTGCCATGATAGGGCCTGATTGAGGCACTTCGTTCGCGGCCAACACTTGACCTACCGCTTGACTGCCTACATTAATTAACGTTGACTGAGACATACGCTCGTTACCGTGTTCCGCAATAACGTGACCTACTTCGTGACCAATAACGGCCGCTAGCTGATGTTGGTTTTCTGCTACATTTAATAATCCGGTATATACACCTATTTTTCCGCCAGGTAGCGCGAAAGCATTAACCTGTTCATCATCAAACACCACCACCTCCCATTGGCCACTAAAAACACTCGTCGGAACCTGAGTTGTGATGGCGTTTGCAACGCATTCCACATAAGTATTCTGTACAGCTTTACTCGATATTTTTAGCTCTTCTTTCATGCCTGAAAAAGCTTGATCGCCCATTTGTGCTAGCTGGGCTTCTGAATAAAGTAATACTTGGTTTCTACCGGTAGGCGAGGTTGCACATGCAGTTAATGTGAGCGCAGCAGCAATAACCGCTGAGGCAGTGAATTTCAATTTCATAGTTAATCCTTTTGATTGCTGAATACCCTCATTTTCATGACGCTGTCACAAAAAATGATATTCCATTCAGTTTATACATCTGTTTGACCGTATTAGTATCAGATAGCGGGAGCAAATAAAACTAGACATTCGCGCTAAAGATCCTGCTTCGTGTTTGTGACCGTTTCTATTGAATTCAGTAAGTAGGAAAAACGTTGAAATATGTTCTTACAATTGACGTAAAGTAGGCTAGGTGCGTGCTTTTTTATAGAAAAATGACACGCTTTTGCCTTCTTAATATTTGTGTCATAAACTGATTCTAATTTATACATAGAAGTTAAATAAATTTTCTGGTGTACTAAGAGTAGAAATTTAAGATTTCTCGGACCTCACAACGTACGACAAAAAACAATTAAAAAGGAAATCAAATGGCAGTGCGTAACAAGTTTAAATATGGATTAATTGCATTTCTAGTTTCAGCTGCGCTCACAGGATGCGGCCTTGACGGTGATGATGGTGCTCAGGGAGAAACAGGGGCACAGGGACCACAGGGCGAACAAGGTGAGCCGGGCACTGATGGTAACGATGGCACCGATGCTTCCATCGGTATCGCGATGGATATCGTGGGTCGCGCCTTTTTAGGCAATCAAACAGCAGCTGAGATCGTTCAGTATCATTCTGACACTAGCACTATTTACGCCACTAACGGCGAAACTAATACAATTGCGGTTATTGATGCCTCAGGCGTTAGTACAGCAGCAATGTCAGACCCAATTAATACAACTACCCTAACGTCGTCCACGATCGCATTGCCAGCTGACATTAACGGCGTGGTGCTTGGCAGCTTAACAAGTATTGCAATAAGCGGTGATCTTATGGCTGTTGCAGTCCCGGCAGATGTTAAAACTGACAACGGTTATGTGCTGTTTTACAACGGACTTGATAGCTCTGCTCCCGCATTTTTAGACTCGGTAGAGGTAGGCGCACTACCTGATATGGTCACTTTCACCCCTGATGGCGGTAAAGTGTTGGTAGCGAACGAAGGCGAGCCGTCGGATGACTATACCGTTGACCCTGAAGGTTCTATTTCGGTTATCAACATTCTTGCCAGTGGCGAACCTGAAGAAACAGGTACTACTGTAGGCTTTACTGCACTTAACGGCAGTGAAGCTGAGCTTATGGCACAAGGCGTGATGTTCCCAAACCCAGCAGGGCGCACAATTAACGGAACAGTTATCACCTCGACTGTAGCGAAAGACCTAGAGCCGGAATATATTACAGCGACTAACGATGTTGCCTATGTAAGCCTCCAGGAAAACAATGGTTTAGCAATTTTAGATTTAGAAGAATTAACCGTGGATATTGTTGGCTTAGGCACCAAATCTTGGGCTGGGCTTAACATTGATATCCAAGAGAATGATACGGTTAGCTTTGGTCAATATACTGGCCTTTATGGCGTATATCAGCCAGATACTATCGCTAATTTTACTTGGAAAGACGCAACTTTCATTGTAACAGCGAACGAAGGCGACGCCCGTGAATACTTCTTTGAAGCTGCTGATGAAGCTGCATGTACTGAAGCTGGTGGTGTTGATTTTGATGAAGACGATGGTTGCCTTGCGTATACCGATGAAGTGAAAGTAGAAGACCTAACTGCTGCGGCAAATTCAGAGTTGGCGATGCTACAAGCAACAGGTGAAGCTGATGGTTTGCGTGTAACTGCAGCTATGGGCGATGCGGATGGTGATGGTGAATACGATGCGGCATATGCGTACGGTGCACGTTCATTCACCGTTTGGGACCAGAATGGCCTGGTGGTTTATGATTCTGGCGATGATTTTGAGCGCATTACCGCTTCAGTTCACGGCGCGCAGTTCAACAACGGTGACGACGAAAATGCTAGCGATTCGCGTTCAGAGGATAAAGGACCTGAGCCTGAAGCATTAACCGTGGGGCAAGTAGGTGACCGCACTTATGCATTCATCGGCACTGAGCGCATGGGCGGAATTTTTGTGTACGACGTGACTAACCCATACGACGTTCAGTTTTCAGAGTATGTAATCAACCGCGACCTTACGGAAGGGTTAACTAGCGATAACGTTATTGGCGACCTTGCGCCAGAAAGTTTGGTATTTGTTAATGCTGAAGACAGCCCGAGCGGTGTTCCTCTGCTTGTTGTGGGTAACGAAGTGAGCGGCACAGTAACGGTATGGCAAATAAACCAGCTGTAATTTAACATTCAATAGTTAGTCAAAAACCCGCTTTACTAAGCGGGTTTTTTATTGCCATTAAATTGGTGGTATATCACTTCAATTAAACCTTTCAGCTTTTTGGATATATAGAGCCTTCATCAATGTATGTCCTGTCTTCTAGGGTATATAGCCTGTCAGGTTATCGGGCATTAACAAGCCAGTGGAGAGTACGGGTAGCATTACTTACCATAGGTTTGCTGCAAGGTTTGTGGAGGGCGAATAAAAAAGCCCGAGCTTGAACTCGGGCCTTCTAGCGTCAAGTGATGCCTTGCTTTTGCGAGGGCATTACTTGCTACGATTGGAAGTGCTTAGTACTTAACAGTCACACCTGCAAACAAACGTGGACCATAGTCGTTAACTTCGCCAAGGTTACCCTGAACGTAGTAATCTTGAGACTTAGGCGCACTGAATAGGTTAATTGCTTCAACCTTAACGCGTACATGCTCATTAACTTTATACGATGCGCGGGCTTCCCAAACACCAACTTCATCTACGTAGCGAAGACGAGTACCATTGCTGGTATACGGCTGGAAGTACTCACTTCTGTACTTGTAGATAAGCGCTGTATCTAGGTCGCCAATCTGGTAGTAAACCTGACCGCTAAATACATGCTCAGAGAAGCCAGGTACAGCGCCTGGAGGAATGATACCTTGAGTTAACTGAGTAGTATTACCGTCAAGGTCGGTAATAAATGTATCACCGTAATTACTGTCCTCAAACTCGTAATCAGTGTCGGCATAGTTATAGCCGAATTTAACACCGATACCACTATCCCAACGGTAAGCGATTGAGGTTTCGATACCGATGATGCTGCTGCTTTCGTCTGTTGTTACAGAGTTAGTAATAGGCAAGTCATAATCGTCACCTTCAATCTCAAAGGTTTCTAGCACTGTTTGCTGTTGGAAGCCACCGTTAAACTGCTTGTAGTAAACTCCGAAAGCAAAAATTGAGTCTTCATTCGGATACCATTCAATGGCAACGTCATAGTTCCAAGACATAAGTGGCTCTGTACTTGGGTTACCTGAACCATTTACGCCAACAATTAGGTCTGAAATAGTGGTTGGAGCAACTTCATCATCTGTTTGGAACGTACGGCTAAAGCCTAGGTCTGATGGGTCTGCGCGAGACATACCGCGATAGATGCCTGCACGCAGTAAAATATCGTCGCTATAATCCATTACAAAGTTAGCGCTTGGAAGTATCTCAGTGTAGCTACCGCCACCTTCAATGCGTTCAACGACGGAGTCATCTTCAACAAGTGTCAGTGTACCCAGTTCACCTTCAATAACTTCAAATGAATTTCTGAAGCCAATTGAAGTAACTTCAGTGTTTACGACACGAACACCAAAGTTACCGCGAACGAACTTACCCCACATTTCTGTGTCGTAGTTTGCCATTAAATAACCGGCATAAGTGCGTTCAGTTACATCTATTGTTCCCGAGTTTTCATATTCTAACTCAGGGTAAGCAAAGTCATCGCCATTAGATGCAGCTACGGCACGGGCGAAGCAGTTGTTGTCATACGTTGCCCAAGAAGAACCAGTACCGCTATCTACCGTATTTCCGTTGCCATCAACGTGAGTAATAATGTCACCATCTGAGACAGACGATAAGAAATCACTTTCCGGGAAGTCAATCTGACAACCTTGCATGAGTGCAATTGCCTGAGCGATTTCTTCTTCGTCACTTGAGCCTTCGGTAGGCGAGAACGTCCATTCAGTTCTAGAACCATTACCCTGAGAACCACCAAGTTGTACAAATGTCATTTCAGATGCACGTAAGCCACCTTCTATGCTTACGAAAACATCATGGTCAAGAATGTAGCTGAAATCTACTTTAGCTGACTTAACTTCGTTTTCGCGCGTGTTTTCTCTATCAGCACGTGTACGTAAGCTATCGTAAAAGTTTGTGATATCAGTCACGTCAAAGTTCTGTACCGTGAAATGAGGAATGTCATCGCCCATATCCCATGAGAAGAATTGTCTATCTTCGGTGCGGGCACGGTTTGAAATTTGTAGTTCTTCACGCTCGGTTTTTGAGTAGGCAAGGTCGAAACTTAACGTTAATGCATCAGTAGCAAAGTGTTCAACATTGATACCAAAACCATGATAAGTCTCGTCGCGAGAGAATTGCTCACCAGAGCTTTCAATGCGGTCTTGACCTTCCCAATGTAAAATGCCGCCTACATCATTGGTTACCAATGTAGGGCCGGTCAAGCCAGGTATCGCACGTTTCTGTAGGAAGATTAAGTCGTGCCTTGCTTCTTGCTGTAAGCGATTCGAGTACTGGAAGTCAGTGTTAATATCCCAGGCGTCATTAGGCTGAAACTGTAGTGCTAAGAAGAATGCATCACGTTCGTCAGATGTTTCGTTTTGACGATAACTACGAGAGCTACCTGTCCACGCATAAGGTGAACCTGCACTAATTGCCTCACCAGTCTCTGGGTCGATTTCCGTGTTATAGCCTTGGTTTGAGCTGCCGCTTACCTGGTCTTCACAGTCGCCAGCGCTGCTGCGGAAAAAGCCTTCATTGGTATTTGTCGGATCGTTTAAACATGCCCATAGTGACGAACCCGTTGGGCTAGAGCTTCTGTACTCGGCTTCAGGTTGAGTTATATCCTGACGCTGGGCACCGATAGAGATACCTAACGCAGAGCCGTTGTTGAACTCAAACTGGTCAACATAGCTTATCGTTCCACGATAGCCTAAGTCACTGTGAAGTGAATTATCTACATTGCCTTCGTCAGGGTTATAGTTGCCTTTAACTTCACCCTGAATACGCTGCTTGCCGTAATCAAGAGGGGCTACAGTTTCAAGGGCGATAACACCAGCCACACCACCTTCAATCATAGAGGCGTCTTGGGTTTTATAAATAGCAATTTTCTTAACCAGTTCGCTTGGGAACTGTGAGAAGTTAACAGAGCGGTCACCACTACCGTTAGTCGCTTCACGGCCGTTAATGTGCGTAGCACTTAAGAACGGACCTAGACCACGAATAGTAATTTCTGTAGCACCACCATTTTCACGGTGCGAAGCAGCACCCGTAATTGATTCTAGTGCTTCACCAATCGAAAGCGCTGGTAAATCACCAATGTCTTCGGCCGATAAGCCGTCAACAACAGTAGTAGATTCGCGCTTGATCGAAATCTGGTCTTGTATAGTACGACGTGAGCCAACAACGTCAATAACTTCTACGTCCTCCGCCGCGGTCTGCTCTTGCGTTTCTTGCGCTTGTACTGAAAAAGCGGCAGTGCTGGCTACACCAGCGATGAATGCAGCTCTTACCCAACGCGCAGTTGGATTTAGTGCAAAGGGTGTGCTTCTTTTCAACGACATTACAATTTCTCCGTTGTGTTATCGATGCACTAACGCCCCGAAGGGCGCAGTGACTTAATGTGTAGGGTATTTGTGTTTTATGTATTAATTGTCTGCTGTCCAAGTAGAGCCAGCACCTACATCAGTAGACTGAATGTAGTAAAGCCCTTTAGCTCCAGCGACTGCTTGTGCACCGTTCGGGTCGGTTTCAATTAGACCGTTGGTAGCGGTAACAAACTCTGGCACTTCCTTGCCATTGTCTGCGGGGTTTTGGTCGATAGCGCCGTCGGTATCAAATTCGCCATTGCCGTTAAGGTTGCGAATGTCTACCCAAGACTCATCTTCAACATCGCCTGATGCATAGCTATCAGTAAAGCCGAAGTTGTTAGAAAGTAATGATTCTTCGTGATTGATTAGATCACAGTCGTATTCAAAAGCGTGGTCACTGCTCACTGCTTCTGAGTCAAACGCAAAACCTAAGGTGCTTTCTTTATCTGCTTCGTTAAATCCATTAGCAATAGCATTAGCATCGAAGTCGATTACGAAGAAGTTTTTGGTTAAGCCATACAGAATAGGGGCGTTATCTGCAGTTAATTCATCGCAATCGCCTACTGGTGCTTTACTGCCAATCTCTGTACTAAATACGATGGGCTGAAGTGAATTTAGAACAGTATTATTGGTAACCGTAAGCGTTAGGTCGCCGCTGCCGTCAAGCACAGCTTGGTTACCTGCGTTAGGTACACCGCCGTCAGCCTGTGAGAATGGGTTAGCAGTGAATACTAAGCCGCCAGCTTCTTTGTTGCCTGAACGGATACCTGCTATGTAGTTGTTAGTTACTGTATGGCCGAGCGGTGTCATCAATACACCACTTGGACGGTCGTCTGAACCAGAAATATCAGTTGTTCTGATAATGATATTATCATTAACGGTGTTAAACCCACCGTCTTCTAGCGAAATACCACCATTAGCATCGATAATAGTGTTGCCCTGAATAGTAGCGCCAGACGTTTGAACGCGCATTAGGCGACGGCCTGAAGTGAAGTTATCAATACGGTTGTACTGAACAACAAAGTTCGCGTCTTCTGCCGCATCTGCACCCGTAGTACTTCCAACGTTAAGAAGTAATAGGCTTGATTGGTTGAAGTTTGGGTTAACCGCATTTTCAAACAAATTGTACTGAATTGTATGGTTTAGACCCGAAGAAGAGAGCTTGATTACTGAACCTTTAACCGCGTTGTTTCTATTGCGGAAGGTATTACGCTCAATCATTGCGCCTTCACCATTAACAACAAGCCAATGATGAGTTTCTTCATTCAATGTGGTCTGGTCACCATCCATTGTGTTTTCAGCAAAAGTAAAGTTATCGCCTTCTGAATAGATAACTGCAGCGGCTTCGCTTTCACAGTAAGAGTCTAATGCCGTATCAATGTTCTCAAAACGCATGCCTTTTATCGCAGCACCGTCTACCGTGCTCGCAATATTCACACATGCTTCACCAGATATAACCGGGGTTTCGCCTTCTACGGCAGTCATGGTTACAGCACTAGTTAACATAATGGGTGCTAGGTCAGCATAAACGTTGGTGTTTAGGCCTACGACATCGCCGTCGGCAAGGCCGCTATTAAGGGCACTTTCAAGACCGGCTTTATCGTTAACAACGGTAGTGTAAACAATGGTATCTACCGCATCTGATGCAGAACCTTCAAAACCATCATTATCCGTATACGAGGCTTCCACAGAAATAATTGCGCCAGCGTTAGCACTTGGTGTGTAAGTGCTGCTGTTACTATCGGCAATAGCTACGCCATCAGCAAACCATGTGTATTCTACGTTCGCTTCGTCAAACCCGTTGTTGTCTGTCAGTGTTGCCGTTAAAACACCGTCTACCAAATAGGGAACGGATCCTGTTATCTCAATCGAGCCAGCCTCGTCTACAGCTTGCTCGTTAACCGGTATAGTAGGTTCAGAAGTGATAACTTCTTCAAATCCGTTATCATCAGTGTAAGATGCCTCGACAGTAATTACTTGTCCAACCAGACTCGCATCAACAACGTAACTGCTTTGAGTAGCTCCCGAGATCGCAGCCTCATCACCATACCATTGGTATGTCACTTCACCGGTAGCGCCATCTTCATCACTAATTTCTGAAGTAAGGGTGTTGCCAACAGTAGGCGTGCCTACAATAGCGATTGCACCTTCTGAATTTACACGACCTACAGGGACTGTCGGTTCAGACATAGGCGCTTCATCAAAACCGCGGTTATCAGTAAAAGTCGCTGATACGGTAATAACTTTACCAAACTCATTTTCTGTGAGCGTGATTGTAGATGTAACTTCATTTTCAATAGCAACATCATCTGCGAACCATGTATAAACAACATTTTCTGGTTCTACACCGTTTTCATCTGAAACTGTCGCAGTCAGCATGCCGCCTACTACCACATCGCCAGAGATGGCGATACTTGATTCAAACGCTATTGCCATCACATCACTTGTTGGCTCACTTACGTGAGATTCGTTAATACCACCATCGTCGGTGTAAGAGCCTTGTACTGTTATAGCCGAACCAATTTGATCGTCAGTAAGAGTAAAACTTGCACCGCTGGCGTCAGCAATAAGTTGATTGTCTGCGTACCAAAAGTAGTTTACGTCTGATGAAATACCATCTGGGTCACTGACTGAGGCAGTTAGCGTTTCGCCAGAAGTTGGCGTACCAGATAGCGTGATACTACCTAGCGTATTAGGGTTATTATCAGAATCTACATCGCATCCCGTAATGGCTGCTGCTATGGCACAAAGTGCAAATGCTTTAATCTTCATGATGGCATCGTGCTCCGAGTTAAATTGTAGGGTGGTAAAGTTTTTATTTTGTTTTGGTGTTACCAATATGTGTATTTGTCTTTACCAAATTGGTAATAATGCTAATAAAAACACAATTTATTAACATTTGCTAGCAAATTTACTAAATTTCTTGAAAATTAAAGCGTTTCAAATTAGCTCATTAGAAGATATGAGCTGAATTGGTCAGATAGGTCTGGGGTAAGAGTACTTTTCTCTGTAACACTCAGATGGATTTTAGGTTAAGGGGCAAACTAACGTCATTTGCTAGCAACACTAGAGCTTTGTGTACAAAAAGCGCTACCAGACAATTTAATAATTCTGGTAGCGCATCGGTGTACTAACGCTTAGGCTTAAGCATTTCTATTTTTGGAATAAGAAGCCAAATGGCCGCAATCGCAACGATAGCTAACGATGCTCCGATGACGAAGGCTGGCGTATAGTTACCATCTGCAGTAAGCCATGGAACTAACGATGTTAACCCTACAGCACCTAGTTTTGCCGCCATTCCAGAAAAACCGGATAAGGTACCCACCGCTCTTTTACCAAACAAGTCACTTGGAAGGGTTTGAACGTTACCTATTGCTGTTTGGAAACCGAACAGGATAACGGCCATAATAAGAACAGCTACTGTTGGCGCGCCAGGGTCTGACATTGCGATAAGTGCAGGAAGCATTATTAGACAGCCTAAGGTGATAACTAGCTTCCTTGTCTTATTCGGCGTCCAGCCAGCTGCTATGCGATTTTGCGCTAACAAACCGCCAAACCATGCACCAAGCATTGCACCTACATATGGTACCCAGCCGTATATACCTATCTCGGTAACGTTCATGCCGTACACTTCGTTAAGGTAGATAGGTATCCAGAATACAAATAACCACCAAATAGGGTCGATTGCCGCCGAAGCGATAATTACACCCCAGCTCTCTTTACGAGAAAGCAGTTCTCCTGTTGAAGGACTGTATTCTTCCATTTCCTTGGCATTACCATTTTCATCTTTATTTTCGCTCATGGTGCGCTGACCAGAAAGAATATAGTGTTTCTCTTCCTCGGTAATCCATGCGTGCATCGCTGGTGGAGCTTTAACTATAATTACCCAAGGCAATAGCCATAAAAGACCGATGACACCTACGATAATAAATACTGCTTGCCAGCTAAAATGTAGGGTTAAAAAGCCAATAATGGGGAAGGCTATGATGCCACCAATGGCTGCACCAGAATTAAAGATACCTTGGGCTAACGCGCGTTCTTTCGTGGGGAACCACTCCGCGTTACCTTTGGTCGCACCAGGCCAGTTGCCTGCCTCGGCAATCCCTAAAATCGATCTAAAGATACTGAAGCTCAACATGCCTTGCGCAAAAGCATGAGCAATAGTGGCGAGGGACCAGACACCAATAGAAAGGACGAAGCCAATTCGCGTTCCAATCCAGTCGAAAATCTTACCGAAAATCGCCTGACCAAACGCGTAAGAGAAAACAAACACGATGGAGATATTAGCGTAAATCTGTTTCCTTTCTAACGCTGATTCATCGGGAAACAAGTCTTCTACAATAGCAGGCCATAATACGCTTAAAGCTTGCCTATCGATGTAATTTATAATTGTTGCGAGAGCAATAAGTGTAATTACCCACCAACGTAGACCTTGAATTTTCACGGCATCACTTCTCTTTTAGGTTGTGTATAGTTTCGCCAGAGCGTTCGTTTACTACTTATCTAGTTTGACAAAATAGTCATAGATTTCAGGTACATTGCCGTTACCCAAACCCGCGTCTAAAGCTGCTTGCAAATTCGCTGATGAACCTTCAGCAATTTTTGACTCAGTGCCCAAGTCTTCTACCATTTTCAAGAAATAGCCTAGATCTTTGTTAGCGTTAGCGATAGAAAACCCTAAATCACTATTGTTATCAACTGCATAGTTTTTACAGAATTGCATAAATGGTGAGTTAGATGGACCTGCTGACATGATGTCAAAAAGCTGTTGGCGATCGACACCAGCGCGCTCTGCTACCGCAAAAGCTTGTGACATTGCACAGACGGTGGTCATACCCATGAAGTTATTAATAAGTTTTGTAGTGTGACCTGCGCCAAGCTGGCCAAGGTAGAATACATTTTCACCTTGTTCATCAAGTACAGGTTTCACTTTTTCAAATGTTTCTTTATCGCCAGAAGCCATAATATTAAGTAGGCCATCTTTTGCATGCGCTGGTGTACGTCCTAACGGTGCATCTACCATGCCTACACCTTTGGCTGCCAAGTCTGCGCCAATTTTTCTTGTTGAAGATGGAATAGATGTTCCAAAATCAATAACCACGGCGCCTTCTTTAAGACCCGCCATAATACCGTCTTCAGCATACATTACTGATTCGACAATATTCGACGTCGTTAAGCACAGCATGACGATATCCGCGCTCTCAGCTAGTTCCTTACCTGTTTTTGCTACCTTAGCGCCGCGTTCCGTGCACTTAGCAACTGCGTCAGGGTTTAAGTCCATAACTGTGGTTGGAAAGCCCTTGTTTAAAAGGTTTTCAACCATGTTGCCGCCCATTAGACCAAGCCCGATGAAACCAATTGATGGTTTAGACATTATCTTTTCCTCATAAGTAAAATTTCGAAGGTTAGATACAACCTCGTCATCTTTGGTATCACCTAGTCCTAAACAGATTATTGCCGAAAAGCCGACACTTAATAATCGAGAGACTATTGTTATTACCAATTTAATGTCTAAACCCTATTTCTATCTTGCCAATTTGTCAACCAATATCGAGGTGGAGGTCATTATTTTGTAAATGAATTGTAGGAATGTTAGGCGCACCTATCTGTCAGGTATTCTGTGTCGTCACTTTTTACGTCATTTAACATGCTGATTAATAGTGTTATTTTTTTGCTTTGTCGAAATGTTCATGTGATGAAAAAAAATGCTGAGTTTGCATCCTAGAATAAACAATTCTTTTCTGACTGGGGCGACGTGTGTTGTTTTATTGGTCAAGTCAATTCTTTTTCAGCCACAATTTAATTGTTTCAAGGGGCGGCGTGACTTTCACCATAGTTACACCGCCAAAGGATTAAGGTAAGCTATAGCTCATAAAACGCAGTCGTATTGCTAATAAAAGGTACGATTAGGCTTAATTGCACTGGCGCCGTTGCGTGAAGGACACGAAGTAACGCGACGTTCTAAAAGCCAGAAGTGTTAACAGATAATAGAGAATGCTTATGTCTCAACAGATAGTGATTAGTGGTGTGGGTGTTTGGCACCCAAAAGACAGTATTTCCAACGAAGAGTTAGTAGAGAGTTATAACGCATACGCCGACGCGTTTAACACTGAAAATAAAGCTAAAATTGATGCGGGTGATGTAGCCGCCGTACCTTACTCAAGTGCAGAGTTTATTGAAAAGGCGTCGGGAATTAAAAGTCGCTATATCTATCAAAAAGAGGGGGCGCTGGACATCACTCGAATGAAGCCAAAAATTGCGCCGCGAACAGATGATGAACTTTCTCATCAGGCAGAAATTGCCGTTGAGGCAGCTAAACTGGCTCTGGCTTCCGCGAACGTGAGTGCGAGTGAGATTGATGCCGTTATTGTATCATGTGCCTACACACAACGCGCCTATCCAGCTATTGCTATCGAAGTACAAGAAGCACTGAATATTGAGGGCTTTGGCTTTGATATGTTAGTTGCCTGCTCAGCAGCAACCTTCGGTATGCATCGCGCTTATGAGATGCTGAGTGCTAACAATGCTACCCGCGTACTCGTTATAAACCCTGAGCTGGTTTCTCCTCAAATTAATTACGCAGATCGCGACAGCCACTTCATTTTTGGTGACGTAGCAACAGCAACTGTGTTAGAGCTCGCTGAAACGGCTAAAAGTGAACACGTTTATGATGTACTTAGTACCAAGGCTCTGACGAAGTTTTCAAATAATATTCGTTCGAATTTTGGCTATATGACACGTGCTGAAGATGTCGACCCTTACGGACCTGACAAGCTTTTCCACCAAGCTGGGCGCAAAGTATTTAAAGAAGTATGCCCAATGGCAGCGGCTCATATTGAAGCGCACCTAGCAACTCATGACATTACACCTGAAGGTGTGAAGCGCTGGTGGTTGCATCAGGCCAATATCAACATGAACACATTGATTTGTAAGCGCTTGTTAGGTCGCGACGCAGACAGGACAGAAGCGCCTATTGTACTAGATGAGTACGCGAACACAGCTTCTGCGGGTTCTGTCATTGCCTTCGGTTTGAATCATGAAGATTTAGTCTCTGGCGATATCGGGGTGCTGTGCTCATTCGGAGCAGGCTATTCAATTGGCTCACTGGTAGTTCGTAAACGGTAAAAGCTCAAAGCGCAGGTTTGGCCTGCGCACCACAAAGAACGTAAGTTAAATGTTTGTTAAACCCGTTTTACTCAACTAGATGCTCTATCTGATGCAGCAATAGCAAAAGGTGGCCAGCATAAAAAAGGTTCTTGCTTCTAATTAGGAGTTGTACAGAAAAAGAGAAAGAATTTTGCAGCTTCTAATGCAGCATCTAACATGGACGGAACAAATCGAGTATTATCAATGTAATGATCTGCTAGTACGTAGATCTATGTCTCCTAATAATGATAATAAAGGTGAGATAAAAGGATGATTTCAGATGTAGGCTATGGGCTAAATAGTCTGGCGCACCTAGCCCTTTTATTGTTGTTACTAACAGTACGAAAGCCAGGCGTAGCCAAGCACCTGCTTGTCGTTGCGACCGCTGCCACTTTTTTATGGTCGACGAGTTTAATTACCTCGCTGTTCGGCCCCATTTCTCTTAGTTGGCTATTAAGCATTGATGTTGTGAAGCAGTTGGCTTGGCTTCTGTTTCTGTCGGCTTGTATTCAAACCAATTTCAGTAATATTGCTGCTGTATTAAAACGTCCTATTACGCTGATTATCGTCGCTCCAGCACTTATCGCGCTTCTTGCACCTTATTTGTTGGCAATTAACCCTGCGTGGAGTTTTCTCGTTTTAATCGTACTATCTTTAGAAGTTCTTGTACTTTTAGAGGTTGTCTACCGGCAAGCGGGAAGAGAGCAGTGGGCGTTTAAACCGCTTATTATTTATCTTGGCGCAACGAACTTGTTCGAGTTTGTAACCTACGCTAATGCGACCATGGTTAACCAAGTGGAAATTGGGTATATCGCTGCACGGGGTTATATCTACTTTTTGCTCATGCCTTTGCTTGTGATATCAATTCGCCGTATTCATCACTGGGGGATAGATATATTTATATCCCGTGATGTGGTTTTACATAGCTCATTATTGCTTGTGGCGGGTGGTTACCTATTCGTCATGGCCGTGGTTGGCTATGCCATAAACTATGTGGGGGGTAACTGGGGCGCTACCGTACAAATTATCCTCGTGGTGATGTCATTTGCTTTGTTAGCCACCGTATTTTTATCGAATGCCTTTCGTACCAAAATAAAAGTTTTTATAACGAAACATTTTTTTGCCAATCAGTTCGACTATCGCGTTGAATGGGTGAAATTAACCCAATGGCTGACTCGGACTGGGGATTCGTCATCAGATGTTTATCACGCTGGGCTAACGGGCATGCTAAACGCAATTCAATATGAATCGGGCGAACTCTTTAAGGTGAATGCAAATGGCTATGAACGCGTGGCCGAGGCATCTCCTACTATAAATGCGACCAGCGAAGCGCAAAACAGAGCTACTTGCGCTACGTTAGAAACCCTAGCGCAATACAGTGATAAAAACGGTTGGATCATTGATACGGATGCTTATCTGGTTAAGCCCTTTGATTACGAAGGCTTAAAGCTAGACCGCAATGCTTTGAAGGAGTGGGGGTACCAGCTCTTTGTACCTTTCCTGAAAGACGGTGGGTTATGGGGATTTGCCTTACTCTCGCCAGGAGATAAGGAAAAAATTAGTCTCAATTGGGAAGTTAAAGACTATCTTACTGCTGTTTCTGAGCAAGTAGGTACATACATGCAGCACCATGAGGCGGCACAAGTAGTGGCTGAAAATGCACAGTTTGCTGCATTTAATCGCATGTCTGCATTCGTACTTCACGATTTAAAAAATGTGCTTGCTCAAGTGGACCTTATTTTGGCGAACGCTCAACAACATAAGCACAATCCTGAGTTTATCGACGATACATTCGAAACCTTAGAGCATACTAAAGCTAGAATGGAAAAAATGCTAAAGCAACTCACTGATAAAAAGGCGGTACAGGAAGGGGTAGACGCTGAACTGTTACTATCAGATGTGGCTAAGGATGTGGTAAGCAGCCGTTGCTCAGGGTTAAAACCTATTCCTAAAGTGCATGTGCTTAAAGAAACGGCCGTTATTGTTGATAAAGAAAAAGTAGCCAATGTCTTTTACCATTTAATCAGTAACGCGCAACAAGCAACAGGCGATGACGGCGAGGTTGATGTTGTGATTACTGCTAATTCCGACAGTGATACTCAACTTGTGTTGATAGAAGATACCGGCGTGGGTATGGAAAAAAGCTTTATCGAAGAACGTTTATTTAAACCCTTTGATACCACAAAAGGAAATGCAGGTATGGGAATTGGCGCTTACGATGCTAAAACCTATATCGAGTCTATTGGTGGTAAACTAACGGTCCAAAGTGAACCGGGACGCGGTAGCTGTTTTACGCTGCATTTTCCGATAGGATAGAACGAATAAGTAGAAAGTGGATGCTTGCGTGACAAAATCCACGTTCCTTGGATGGATGAAGTAGATTAATAGGATGATGAAATGACCGATACCATTTTGGTAGTAGATGATGATTTAGGCATTCAAAAACAGCTTAAATGGAGTCTTACGGATTACAATGTTGTTTTTGCTGACGATCATACTTCTGCCATTGCGCAGCTGCGTCGTTTTGAACCCAAAGTTGTTACACTAGATTTAGGGCTTCCACCAGACCCCGCCAACGCTTCTGAGGGTTTACGAATTCTTCACGACATCATTAAATTGGCGCCGAGAACAAAGGTCATAGTTGTCACGGGTAACAGTGATAAGCAAAATGCGCTTAAAGCCATTGATTTCGGGGCGTACGATTTTTATCAAAAACCTATCGACTCAGACACTGTTAAATTACTCGTCAATCGCGCTTTAAACCTGTCGAAATTAGAACATGAGAACAGTATCCTAGCGCGCACTCGTTCAGGTATGTCAAGGATAGTAGGCAATAGCGAGGCTATTCAAAAGGTGGTGCGCCGCGCCGAGAAAATTGCCAATACCGATATCAGTACGCTGTTGCTTGGTGAAAGTGGCACGGGTAAAGAAGTGTTTGCGCGCAGCATTCATGAACATAGCCCCAGAAAAGAGAAACCTTTTGTGGCTATTAACTGTGCATCAATACCCGAAAACTTGCTGGAAAGTGAGTTGTTTGGGTATGAAAAAGGGGCATTTACAGGCGCTAATAAGACCACTATAGGTAAGATTGAAACGGCACAGGGCGGTACGCTATTTCTAGATGAAATTGGCGATATGCCTATTGGTTTGCAAGCTAAGATGCTGCGTTTCTTGCAAGAGAGAGTGATTGAACGGGTGGGTGGACGCAATGAAATTCCGGTTGATATACGCGTGATTTGTGCGACTCACCGAGATTTACAATCCATGGTCGCGCAAGAAACCTTTAGAGAAGATCTATATTATCGAGTGGGCGAAATGCCCATTATGATCCCGCCGCTGCGGGAAAGGGATCAAGACATTATTCTGCTTGCTCGTACCTTTTTAAATATTTATCGCGAAGAGTTTAAAGCCAAAGCTAAGAGTTTTTCAGAAACGGCCGTCAATGCCATGTTAGCTCACAAATGGCCGGGCAACATTCGCGAAATGCAAAACAAGCTCAAGTCAGCAGTGATTATGGCTGAGGGCACGGTTATACAGCCTGACGACCTAGGGCTTATGCCTGTAGATGCCCATGATGAGCCTGAAACATTAAATTTACGAGAAGTGCGGGAAATAGCTGAAAGTCGGGCCATTAGAAGGGCTTACCAAAAAGCGGATAAAAATATGTCGAAAACAGCCGAGCTGCTTGGCGTTACCCGACCAACACTTTATTCGTTAATTGATAAGTATCACATGGAAGACATTAAAAGCAGTGACTAAAAGCTTGTCACCACCGCTGTGGGTGCTCAAGCGAAAAGGGCGAGGGATAAGCATCTCACCCTTTTCATTAGCGCCATTTAACAAGGGTTAGGCTTTGCTATATATCGCTTGTCTTTATACAACTGAGCTTACCTGAACTGAGCTCAACTGACCATCGCCGTTTTATAAGATAAATTGGCGGTGAGGCTCGGCTAGAGCGTCGTGGCCGCTAAAGGTTACGTCAAGTAGCACTTTATTTGGGCTTACTTCTATACATATCACGCTTCCACACACGTTACATACATGGTGTGTTTCACCGTTTGCTTGATGTAATTCGGCTAGCGCGGAAGGGGCGCAGTCAATGACAAGTCGTTCTTTTTCAACTGCCGTACGCAGTTTACTTGTATCTGTCTGAGTGAGTGTTTCATCGTCGGCTTCAAACTCGTCAATATGTTCAATTTCATATTGAATGGCTTGGCAGCTGCAGCTTCCTCTATACATATCTCATTCCTCTACTGCTAGTTATCGAGGGTGTCTGGCCATTGAATGCTGGCCACGTTATTGAAAGACGTGGCAATTCTTGAACCAGGAAAGTTGAACTTAGTATCTAATAAGGTTGGTTGCGCTCTGGGTGCTTCGAGGGTTTCTATTACGCCCACCCAGCCGTTTCTACCGGACAGCTTGGTTGCATATAGCGCGTAGTCTACAACCGCAAACGTGCGTTTCCATGCGGTATCAAAATCATCTTCTTTATCTGGGGGAAGGAGTGAGAAACCAATGCTACAGGTAATGTAGATAGGCTTTTCTAGCCCGATATCAAAAGGTGTGCGAGCTACCATTTCCCGACAACGCTCTGCCAGCTCTGGTAATTCTTCTCTGTTTGATTGTCGACACACTACCAAAAATTCTTCGCCGCCCCACCGAATAATAAGATCGGTTTGTCGGAACACCTCTTTTAGAACACTGGCAAATGCCGATAACACCCTATCTCCCGCCATGTGTCCATAGTCGTCGTTGATCCGCTTGAAGTGATCGATATCAATCAGAAGGCAGAGTAAGTCTTGTTTGGACTTATTGGTATTTGGGTTTTGTCTTGCTGAAAATTGACTGCGCCTAATTTCGCCTGGAAGCTGCGACTCTAGATAGTGCCTGTTGTACAAGGCGGTTAAAGGGTCGCGTAAGCTTACTTCCTCTAAGGTTTTGTAGGCTCGCTCCAGCTCTTGGTTTTTCTCTTGTAGTGTTAACGTTTGCTGTCTGACCTCGCGGCGCAGAATAATAGTTTGTTGGCGCTGTTTGTAACGACTCCAAACTAAAAATGTCAGTAACAGGGCTGCTAGAGATATACTCCAAAACAAGGTAGTTTGTAAGTTTTCACGCTCCGCTTGGGCAAGTGCAAGTTGTTTCGACTCTTCCAGTTTTTCTAGCGTACGGGACTGACGCACAAGCTCTATTTCCGCCTGAAGCCCTTCGATGGCAGACTTGTTTTCTGAATCGAGAAGTACTTCACGCAACTGTTGAATGACGGATTGAACGTCCAAGGCTTTTTTAAACTCACCCAAGGATACAAAAGCACTAAGCTGCAATGAAAGAAAGCTCAGCTGCCCCCGAATATCTCTATTTTTGCGAGCATCAATAGTACCCGTTCTCGCTTCTGCGAGTGCTAGTTCAAAGTTTTGCTCTTTCATATAGGCTTGAGCAAGGGCGAGCCGTCCTTCTTTCATTAGTTTTGTTTGCCCTGATGAACTTGCGAACTGCATGGCTTCTTGTAGAAGTGCTCTAGCTTTAGCAACCTCGCCATCCTCAACTAACGCTTTACCCATTAGCATCTTTGCTTGTGCAATGGCACCGACGTCATTGGTAGTAAGTAGGAGAGTAAGGCCTTCATTTATGGTTTTAATGGCTTGTTTGACAGCACCAGATTTTAGCGACAATTCGCCCATACGCGTTTTTATTGAACCAAGCAGTTTAAGGTTCCCCGAACTTTGAATGCTATCGAATGCATCTTGGTAGTAGGTGTGGGCCAACGTAGCTTGGTTAAGTAAGCTATAAATTTCTCCAATGCGAAGTAGGGAAAGGCTCATTTCGTTAGCCATGTCATTTTCGCGAAAGTATAGCAGTGCTTGTTTCAGCGGCTCTAAAGCCGCTTCTATTTCGCCTTGTTCCTGTTGAATAATTCCGAGTTCAAGGTTCAATCGAGCTTTTAGAATATCATCGCGCTCAATTTGTGCGATAGACATGGCGCGCCTGATATAGGTTACTGCATTCGTATAATTCGACAGATGTCGCTCGGAAGTGGCGAGCTGTAGAAGCGTTAATGCCATTTTATTGAGGCGGCCTTCAAGGGTGTAACGCTCTAGAGCAGCATTAAAAATAGCTTTCGATACTTCAAAGCGAGATGCACTTTGCAGTAGTTGTCCCAGTGATGAAAAAGTATCTGCAGGCATTTGCCGTTGTTGCAATGCCTGTTCTAGTACCAAGAGCGCTGTGCTGTCGGCATCTGCATACTGTTTAGCATTGAGCAGGGTTTCGATCCGTGTAACTTCAGCATGAAACAGTTCGAATGCTTTTACCGGTTTGCTCGGTATTAGATGTACAGCGATCACTAGGGCACACAATAGCACGCGCGCTGTGCTTATTCCTCCACGGCCCATTCTATTGTATCTCCTATACGCTGTCAGAATACGCTTAACACTAAGTATCTCAATAGGCCTTCGGCCTAGCAACTTTATTATTTTGAAGGATAAAACGAATCTTATACGTATTTGGATTTATACTTTCGTTTAAATTTTGCTGTTTTCTTCAATCCATTCGCGAATAAGCGCTGACTTTGCTTTTCCTGTCCTGTGAGCTAAATCTGCTAGTTTTTCAATACACTGCGGTGTTAACGTAAAGGTAGCGTGACGCATACCTTCCGTTTTTGCCGGTTTTCTCATGGGTACAACGCTCTGGCCATTTACTGTTTTACCGCTAGATTTGCTTTCCTGTTCTTCTTGCTTATCAAGTTTGCCCTGCGCATAAAGCAGTGCATCATCAATAAAATCTTCTATCGAACGAAGGTTGGGCTTAGCTAACGGCTTCGACTTTTTGAGGTTGAGCAAACTCATAAGCGTCCTCCAATTTGCCAGCCAATAGCTCTTCAAACAGCGTTCTTATTTCCGTAGCGGCTTTACCCTCGGGTTCACTCTCAATCACTGATTGCCCTGATTCCTCAGAATCGTCATACATGTTTCTACTGAAGGTGACAGCGTTTAAAACAGGGATGCCGAATGAACGACACACTTCTTTTGCCTCTAGAATGCGGTTAGCTAAACTAGGAAGCGAAGGGCACTGTGTAATGACAAAGGCCGCGTTCATTTTAGGGTTAACCATTTTACAAGTAGACAGAATATCTTCCATATGAGGCACAGTTTTAAGGTCGCGACGCTTAGGCCTAAGCGGAATAAGGATATGATCAGCAACTGCCATTGACGAGCGCAATGCAAGGTTGTCTTGACCACCACAGTCGATGACGACGTAATCGTAGTACTGTCGCAAGCTGAGCAATTCGTTACGTATTTTCCCATATAACTGAACACAGTTAATTTCAGCAAGACGAGGATTTGCTTTGCGTTCTTGGATCCAGTCGGAGGTCGTTCGCTGTGGGTCGCAGTCGACCATTAACACCTTGGCGCCTTTTTCAGTGCGAAGATACACTGCAATGTTCTGTGCTAGGCAACTCTTTCCGCTACCGCCTTTTTCCCCACCAACTAAAATAATCATGGTGATAACCCTCGAATATCGCTTTACGTTAAAATGTTGAGCGTTACGGAGACTGTCAGTGATGACACGACTGTACTCAACCTCGATAAAAAGCATAGGCAGGCTAGAGGCGAGGTTCAGCATCAAAATCGATATTAACGAATGTAAGATAATACCTATTGATTTGTGACAGTACTCATTCTAGTCTTCTACTCTTAAATGAAAATTTACAGTAGAAATTACCGATAAGAGGTTGTTATGTCAGAAAGTCGCTTCACTTCCAAAGAAGGCCAAAAAGTACCAAGCGTGTCGTTTCCATGTCGGGAGGGTGATGCATGGGTGACGAGAACGACAGATGAATTATTTTCTGGCAAAAACGTAGTGGTATTCTCTTTACCCGGTGCATTTACACCCACTTGCTCGTCCACGCATCTACCGCGTTATAACGCCTTAGCAAAAAAGTTTGCTAAGCACGGTATCGACGACATTGTATGTATCTCAGTAAATGACACCTTTGTTATGAACGCGTGGGCGGCTGACCAAGAAGCCGCTAATATAACAGTGATTCCAGATGGCAATGGTGAATTTACCCACGGCATGGGGATGCTTGTAGATAAAGCGGATCTAGGCTTTGGCAAGAGAAGCTGGCGTTACTCGATGCTTGTCAAAGATGGCGTTGTAGACAAGATGTTTATCGAACCAGATGTTCCTGGAGACCCGTTTGAAGTGTCAGATGCAGATACTATGCTGGCTTACATTGCGCCAGAAGAGCAAACCAATGCTCCTGTGTCTATTATCACAAAACCTGGCTGCCCTTTCTGCGCTAAAGCTAAGCAGTTGCTAGATGAAAAGGGCTTCGAATACGAAGAAGTTGTGCTGGGCAAAGGCGCGTCATTAACAAGCTTAACAGCGATTAGTGGCCGCGAAACCGTGCCGCAAGTTTTCATCGGCGGTAAGCACATCGGTGGTTCTGACGATCTAGAGGTTTACTTTAGCTAACGTAATTTACGTATTAATCCTCACAAGAAACGGGAGCATGGTAAACTGCTCCCGTTTTTTATTAATTATCCGTAGCGGAGAATAATGGTGTCATCGAAGTTTTTTGTAAAAATGCTCACAGGTATTGTTGCGCTTTTAAGTGCAAATATGGCTATAGCCGCAAATTTATCTATGCCCGATACTAGCGAAATGAAAAGCAGAAGTTTTTCAGATCTGCAAAATCAATTTAAAGCATTTTACGAAAAAGAATGGGGGCAAACTCAGCCGTGTAGAGAAACGGCACTCAGTCGTTTTTCTGTGTGCAGCAATGTATTGCGCAACGAAGGCAACTCACCTTTCATGCTGACCAAAAAATCAAGTAGCAAAGTGGCAGTGCTCATCCACGGCCTAAGCGACTCACCTTTCTTCATGCGTGAAATCGCCGACATCTTATTTGATGAGGGTTTTACCGTAGTTGTGCCGCTTTTACCTGGGCATGGTAAACGAGATGCAGATGATGACATGTCTGACTGGGATTTAGCTGAGCGCTGGCAGTCACACGTTGATGAAGTCATTAAATTGGCTGATAGCATGGGTGATACCTTGCTTGTAGGTGGCTTTTCTACAGGCGGCGCCTTGGCAGTTGAACATTATCTGGATAGTACTGGAAGCGAAGTAAATAATATTGATGGTCTTATGTTGTTTTCTGGCGCGCTGGCGTTGTCTGATAATGCTGAAAGTATGTCTCGAATTTGGGGGATTAAACTTTTAGCAAGAATTATTGATGGAAGCTATCAAACTCATGGCCCAAACCCTTATAAATATCCCAATGTGGCGGGTTTAGCGGGGTTAGAGTTGATGGACCTGATAAATACCATTCGCGAAAAAGTAGAAGAAGGACAGCAATTGGAAGTGCCATTGTTTGCCGCTCATTCTCAGGCTGACGTAACAACGCCAATTCACGGCATAGAGCAGTTGATGGAAGCAAGCCAAGGGCCGAATACCTTCTTTGTTATCGATGAGTCGTACGGGTTGTGCCACGCCGATCTCGTGGTAAATACGAATTTGCTGAATAAAATGAACTTCAATGCAAACATGGTAAATCAGCAGGAAGAATGTGCGGTGCCCAAAGCAAACCCGCTATTTCCCACCATGGGCTTAATGCTGCGAGATTACTTGTCGCAATTTAAATAAAAAGCAAGCGTGATGGCCCACGCCGAGGGCTTTACTGCTCGGTAACATCACGCTATCATCTAGGTGAAATTTCAGTCGATACAGCAATGGCCAGAGTACAGTAATTGACCAGCTTCCAGCTTCATTCCACGCTTAAACGGTATAGACCTACCAACATGGGGTCGTTGGTATTTATACTGGTTTTAATGATGGCTCTTGTGTCGTCAGGCAGCGCTGTATCTATTGAGCATTCATACAATCATGTGCATTCAGCGTCGGTGATGACACCGCAGTCGGATGCGGCTCATGCTAACCATCAGGTTCCAACCCCTGAGTCTGCTAATACACATTGTCAGCACCAAGAATTGTCATCACAACACGTAGATTTAAGTGCTAAAAACAGTATGAGCAACCCGGCCCAATTTAACGGCGCCCAACTCGGCGATGCAGGCGTTAATAGCGCGAGCGCAGTGCAAATGAGCGATATGTCTTGCTGTAAAGATGAATGTAATTGTCCAGCCGAACACTGTTATAATCTTACCGCTAGTGCGCTTATTCAGCCTACAGTCGAGACCGAAGTATCGGTAGCGAGAATGGCTGCCACTGCACCTATTCTGGGGCAGCGTACATCTCCTCACTTCGGGCAGTTTCGCCCACCTAAATCACTTTTCACAGCATAGATCTATCTAGCGGACGTGTTTCGCTGAACATGTGCACTTTATCTAAGACGTCATTACTGCGATTGAAAGTGCCTTTGAGTTTTGTCTATGTGATACGTGCTAAGCCTTAAACACCACGAAAGTTAGGCTGCTCCCACACGTATTACAACCGAAAAAGTGATGTAAACCATGACCTACTATCTGGTACCTAATAATGAAAGTGAAGGTGCTAAGGCGTTTTATAAAATAAGCGCTGTCTTCACCGTATTTTTCGTACTTTCTTTTTTCTTATTGTTTGCTCAGCCTGTCAGAGCGCAGTGGTTAAGTCTTGAACACGCGCTTGAGTTAGCCATTCAGCATGATCCTTTACTTAAAGGGAACGAACATCGCAAACATGGCTTTCAGGCAGAAGCTGAGGCTTCATCATATTGGGAAAACCCACAAATTTCGGTGTCGGTACAAAATCTACCTACCGATGGTTTAGCGCTAGACCAAGAGCCGATGACGCAATTTAGGGTAGGTGTGAAACAGCAGCTGCCAAGAGGCAATGAAAATCAGTACAGCCAGAAAAAATATCAGGTTATGGCCAGCAAAATGTCGATAGAGAGCCAGGCGAGAAAGGCGTGGCTTAAACGTGAAGTCACTATAGCCTGGTTCGACTGGATTTACGCTGCACGTCGCATTGGCTTATTAGACCAAGAAAGGTCATTGCTTACTCAACTTCTCGATTTTACTGACTCAAGATACAGCCAAGGTGTCGTTGCGGCAGCTCAGAAGGACGTACTTCAGGTACGCTTAGCTTTGTTATCGTTAGACGATAAATACATACAGGCTTATCAGCAAGAAAATGAAGCACGAGCTGCACTTTCAAAGTGGCTTGGTGCGCCTTTGGATGAAGCCGTTAGCCTGCCGCTGGCGCTATCAAAGTCAGAGTCAAAGTCAAAGTCACTGTCAGGGCAGCCGTTTCTAGAACTAGATGCTATTTTAAATCGCAGCTATACAAGCCTTGCTTCACTTTTAGCCTTCATCGACAGCAGCGAACCTTTCTCGATATTACAGCATCATCCCGAGGCTATGCTGCTTCAGTTTCAAACTCAGATAGAAAAGCAAGATCTTAATATAGCCCGAGAGCAAACTAAGTCTCAGTGGGCCTTTGAAGCTAGTTATGGATACAGGCAAGACGCACAAAACGGCGCGAGCCGCGCTGATTTTGTGTCATTGGGTGTTCAGGTAGATCTTCCGTTTTTCAATAAATCCCGCCAAGACGCTTCAATTTCATCGGCGGCTTCAAGGGTGAATGCGTCTGAGACCGACTTTAGATTAAAAGTAAATGAGCTTGCGGCAAAGGCAGAAATGCTTAAATCACGGCTATCGGGATTAAGTGAGAGGAAAGCATTTTACGAAACAACGTTAATTGGCGAAGTACAACAGCTTTCTGAAGCTGAGCTGACAGCTTATACCACAGACACCGGCGATATCGATGATGTTGTTAATGCCAACCTCAAGCAAGTAGAAGTGCAGGAAGACCTACTCAAAATTGAGGTCGAGCGGGCAAAAACTTTGGCGTCGCTTGCTTATTTGTACCTGTCATCTAACGCCAACCTTTTGCAGAGAGAGCAGTAAATATGACGCTTTCATCAAATTACAAAACTCAATCGAAAAGCGCTGTTTTGAATAGCCCGCTAACGAAAGGTTTGCTAATAGGTCTACTATTCGGCGGCCTGTTAGCGTTCGGCTTAGCCTCATTATTGTTATCTGACTCATCAAAACACGGAAATGATGAAAATGCCCATAGCGATAAAACTGCCCATAGCGGAAAAAAAGCCCCGCTATACTGGGTAGCCCCTATGGATGACAGCTATCGCCGTGACAAACCGGGAAAGTCACCGATGGGAATGGACTTGGTGCCGGTATACGCCACTGATACAGAGTCCTCTATGCAAGGCAATGCTCGCACGCCGGGTACGGTAATGATCCCACCAAATGTGCAGCACAATATGGGGGTTAGCGTTGCCCCTGTCACCATTGGCTCACTTCAACAGACCGTAACGGCGGTAGGCAATGTGGCTTATGATGAGGACAGCATTGTGCACATTCACCCCCGAGTATCGGGTTGGGTCGATAGGTTGTTTATTAAGTCTCAAGGCGAACAAGTCGAAAAAGGCCAAGCGCTTTACACTTTATACTCCCCAGAACTGGTAAGTGCACAAGAAGAATACGTTTTAGCATTAAAACGAGGAGACTCTCGCTTAATATCTGGGGCCGCTGAACGTCTCAAAACATTAGGTATGTCGCAGCGCGCCATCGATGACCTGACTAAAGGTAGACGGGTTGCCCAAACCGTCACATTTAGCGCGCCACAAAGCGGAGTGGTAGAAGCGCTGAATATTCGAGAAGGGTTTTACGTTCAGCCCGGTACAACCTTAATGAGTATCGCACAGCTAGATACTGTGTGGGTAATTGCTGAGGTACCTGAAAAATACGCGCAAATCATAGCGCCTCATAATAGCGCTGTGGTTACCCTCGACGAAATGGATCATGGGTCCGATGCTAAATGGGAAAGCCACGTAGAGTATATTTATCCGTCTTTGTCAGAAACAACGCGAACCCTGAAAGTGCGCATACCGCTAGACAATAACAACCACACGTTAAAGCCCAATATGTTTGCCCACGTTGGAATAAAGCCTACTCAACGTAAGGCTGCGTTACTGGTTCCTCGCAGTGCCGTTATTCGCACGGCTGAGGGCGCAAAAGTAGTACTCAGTGATGGCGATGGCAACTTTAAGTCGGTACGCGTCACTCTGGGGCAAAGTGATAGTACGCACTTTGAAGTTACAGAAGGTTTGCTGCCTGAGGATAATGTTGTGGTATCAGCACAATTCTTAATTGATTCGGAGTCTTCGAAAAGCAGTGACTTTAAGCGAATGGAAGCGCCCAACCACCAGGCCACGACAACAGGTACTATTGAATCAATCGAATTACCCGTCAAAAACAAGGCAGGTGAAGGACAACACAATGCAGAAATAGTTATTGCCCGTGGCCCCATAGAAAAGTGGAATCGAGGCCCTACGACCATGTCTTTTGCAGTTTCAAAGCATATTAACGTATCTAAATTCAAAGAGGGCGACGAGATCGTTTTCACCTTTGTGACTGGCGAAGAGTTTACAGTTATTGATATGCGTAAACATAGTGAGCGTGCCTTGGGTAAGAGCATGGTGCATGACTCAGTTCACAGTAATCATAAACATAATGCGGGCGAGCGGAAGGGCGATGGAGATCAAAGCGATGCTCTGGAGCCCACAGTTCATAAGTCAATGATTCATAAATCGATGGAGCATAAGTCGGCAGAACAAAAATCGATAAATCATAAGGAACATATGCACCATGATTGAATCGGTAATTCGCTGGTCGGTAAACAATAGAATACTGGTATTGCTGAGCGCTATTATGCTCAGTATTGCGGGTGTCTGGGCGGTGAAAAACACCCCCGTTGATGCTATCCCTGATTTATCTGATGTCCAAGTTATAGTGAAAGTAAACTATCCCGGTCAGTCGCCACAAGTGGTGGAAGATCAGGTGACGTTTCCACTCACATCTACGCTAATGTCAGTGCCTGGCGCACAGACAGTGCGAGGGTATTCATTCTTCGGCGATGCCTACGTGTATATTATCTTTGATGATGATACAGACATGTACTGGGCTCGAAGCCGCGTATTGGAATACTTAAGCCAAGTATCTTCGCAACTTCCTGAAGGCGTGACACCTCAGCTAGGCCCAGATGCCACTGGGGTAGGTTGGGTTTACATTTATGCGTTGGAAAACGATGCTAGACAGCCAAATGCGCTAGATGCTGGTGAGTTAAGGGCGTTGCAAGACTGGTTCTTAAAGTTTGAGCTTCAGTCAGTTGAAGGCGTATCTGAAGTTGCGTCTGTTGGAGGGATGGTTAAACAATACCAAGTTGTTGTCGACCCTGAAAAATTACGTGCCTATAACATTCAGCCATCCATGATAGACATTGCCCTTAAACGGGGTAACCGTGCGTCAGGCGCTTCGGTTATTGAAATGGCCGAGGCAGAGTACATGGTTAGTGCGCAAAGCTATATTCAGGGCATTGACGACATACTGGCGTTGCCCACAGGCGTTATCAAGGACGGCGTTAGCATAACAATTAACGATGTAGCTCAAGTGGTAGAAAGCCCGTTGATGCGCCGCGGTATTGCAGAACTAAACGGGAATGGCGAAACCGTGGGTGGCATTATAGTTATGCGCTATGGCGAAAACGCAAAGGCCACTATCGATGCGGTTAAAGCTAAGCTGGATACATTAAAAGCGAGCTTGCCGGAAGGGGTGAATATCGTCCCCGTTTACGATCGCTCCACCCTTATTGATAAGTCCGTCGATACCCTCACCAATAAGCTAGTGGAGGAATTGCTGGTTGTTGGTTTGGTATGCGCTATCTTCTTGTTTCACATACGTTCATCGATGGTTGCGCTAATCAGTTTGCCTATTGGTATTCTCGCCGCCTTTATCGTAATGAAGCTGCAGGGACTTAATGCCAACATCATGTCTTTAGGTGGCATTGCTATCGCTATTGGTGCAATGGTGGATGGCGCTATTGTTGTGGTTGAAAATTTACACAAGCACATTCATCAGCATGCTGTTTTTTCAAGTCAGGGAGCTTCAGCCACTCAAAGGGTTTCAGCCACTCAAAGGGTTTCAGCCACTCAAAGGGTTTCAGCAAGTCAGGGTGTTTCAGCAAATGAAATTATTTCAGCAAATCAGGGCGTTTCAGGGAATGCCCAGTCGCGAGCATCTATACCAATCTCTGCGTCGACATCTGCACCGCTTTCGGCAGCCAAACGTTGGGAACTGGTGACTAAGTCGACCACAGAAGTTGGCCCAGCTTTATTCTTTGCGCTCCTAATTATAACCGTATCCTTTATTCCTGTTTTTGCATTGGAAGCGCAAGAAGGGCGTCTTTTTGCGCCTCTTGCCTTTACCAAAACCTATGCCATGGCAGCAGCTGCGGCGCTGGCAATTACTTTAGTTCCTGTGCTGGCGGGTTATTTTGTACGCGGAAAAATACGATCTGAAGCCCAGAACCCGGTAAATCGAGCTTTAGAGCGCGTATATCAACCATTGCTGACGCGGCTGCTTAACTACCCACTGCTCACTTTGGCAGGGGCATTTTGCTTGTTGCTTTCCATGTACTGGCCGTTAAGCCAACTAGGTAGTGAATTTATGCCCGAACTGGACGAAGGAGATTTGATGTATATGCCTACAACCTACCCGGGTATTTCAGTGGGTAAAGCCAGAGAGCTTTTACAGCAGACGGACAAGCTTATTGCAACCTTACCCGAGGTTGAAACGGTATTCGGGAAAATTGGACGCGCCGATACGGCCACGGACCCTGCACCATTGACGATGATTGAAACCTTCATTCAGCTTAAACCGAAAGCGCAGTGGAGGGCGGGCATGACCACTGAAAAGCTCAAAGACGAGCTTAACGCTTTGGTGCAATTTCCTGGGCTGACCAATGCGTGGGTCATGCCAATTAAAACCCGCATCGACATGTTGGCAACCGGGATAAAAACCCCTGTTGGGATCAAGATTGCGGGGCCTGGTTTAGCAGGGATTGAAGCCATCGGAAAGGATATAGAGACACTGCTTAAAGACCTGCCCAACACAGCATCAGTATATGCTGAGCGGGTAGTAGGTGGCCGCTACGTTTATATCGATATCGACAGGCAGTTGGCGGCGCGTTTTGGCATGACGATAGACGATGTTCACAGTATTGTGGGCTCGGCAGTGGGCGGCAAAGTGGTTACGCAGTCAGTGGAAGGGCGTGAGCGTTTTCCTATCGCCATGCGTTTTTTACAGCACTACCGCGATACGCCTGAATCTTTAGCATCCATGCCTTTCGTCACGCCAAGCGGTGTTCACATTACTCTTGGAGATGTGGCAACTGTGCGTATTGACGACGGGCCGGCGGGGATTAAAAGCGAAAATGCCCGATTAAATGGATGGGTATACATCGATATCTCGTCAGACTCGGCCACAGGTATTGACTTAGGGGGCTATGTAGATAGCGCGAAACGTCATTTGTCACAGAACCTTGATTTACCCACTGGATACTCCATTACGTGGGCGGGGCAGTTTGCTTACCTTGAGCGCGCGAAAGCAAAACTGTCGGTGGTTATACCGCTAACGTTAGCCATTATCTGCCTTTTGCTTTATCTGGCATTTAAACGTCTTCGCGATGTGGCACTCATACTTGCTACCTTACCGTTGGCGCTGGTGGGCAGTGTATGGTTGCTTTACCTTCTTAACTTCAATCTGTCGGTGGCGGTAGGCGTAGGGTTTATTGCCTTAGCAGGTGTAGCGGTAGAGATAGGCGTTATCATGTTGGTCTATCTAAACCAATATGTATCAGAAGCACTTACTAGCCACGCAACAGAAAATGGCAACACTAAAAAAGATGAGCTTGTGAAAAAGGCTATTGTCCATGCCGCCTCGGCAAGGCTTCGCCCTGTAATGATGACTTCGCTTTCTATTATTGTGGGCTTGTTGCCTGTGCTTTATGCCACTGGAACCGGAAGTGAGGTGATGCAGCGAATTGCGGCGCCTATGGTAGGCGGTATGGCGAGTGCACTGGTATTAACGCTGTTGGTATTGCCAAGCGCGTTTTACTTAATTGTGTCACGCAAAAAATGATAGAATTGAAAGTGCAATAGCGTAGATAAAGCATGGGGAAACGATAACACGCTTCCCTACGCTTCATTTTTTAGGCGTCGCGCGACTAGTGCGCTACCGCGTGATCTTTCGCATAACCTTCCGCATATTCTTCAACTTGTTGCCAAACGCGCAAAAGGTTGCCGCTCAATATCTTTTCAATGTCGGTACGGCTATAACCTCTATCAAGCAACCCTTGTACTAAGTTTGGAAAACTCGCCACGTCTTTAAGCCCAATGGGTAGTGAGTCACCTACACCGTCATAGTCTGAACCAATACCCACGTGATCGACACCAATTAGTTTTACCACGTGATCGATATGGTCAAGCACTTCATCAAGGGTTGAATAAGGGTAAGGCACTTCTTTGCGATAATTCTCTTCAAAGTTCTCTAGCTTAGGGCTGTCTTCGCCTTCTTTTTCAATCAGCGCTTTACGTGCAGCGGTAAGGCCGCTGCGCCATTTGCCGGCTTCTTTAGACACAAAGCTAGAACCAAAGTTAATCATGATCACGCCGCCATTTTCGCCGAGCTTTTTAATCATGTCATCGTTCATGTTGCGCTCAAAGCCAGGGGTGAAACGGCGCAGTGAAGAGTGCGATGCGATGACCGGTACTTTTGTTAGCTCAATAACCTGATAAAAAGCGTCATCGGACACGTGAGAAATATCCAGCATAATGCCAATGTTGTTCATTTCGCCCACCAGGGTTTTGCCAAACGGGCTAAGGCCTTTCCATTTTCTACGCAAGTCATACGAAGAGTCAGAAATATGGTTAGCTTGACTATGAGCAAGTGTAATGTAGCGAATGCCACGCTCGTAAAAAGCCTTTAGATTCGCCAAATCACCTTGAATTGGAGAACCATTTTCCATACCCATCGGCAGTGAAATTACCCCTTTTTCAAATTGAGATTTTACGTCAGAAGGGCTTTTAGCAATGGCAAATTTATCCGGTGCGCGGGCAACAATGGCTTCAACTGAATCGATGAGTTCATGGGCAAGCTGGGTAGATTCAGGTGAGTTGTCCAAACTAGCAGGCACGTAAATACTCATAAAGGGAGCGTTCAGGCCGCCAGATACCGCACGAGGGTAGTCAAAGTCTCCGCCCTCGGTGGCTTTGGTAACATCTACCCATTTTTCCTTAACGCGATAAGGAACATCAATATGGCCATCTACAATAATAGTTTCTTGTGCAATCTTTATAGCTTTTTCAGATGCTGAATACGTGGGAGTGTCAGCAATGACAGAGTGTGAAGCAAAAAGCGCAGAAATAATTAATGCGCAAGATGAAAGTGGAAAGCGCCCCTTCATAGAAAATCCTTATTTTGTTTTTATCGCTTAGGTCAACAACCGCTAACTTAATAGCACTACGAGACTAAAGGATAATGCACACCGCGACAATAGGCTTTTACTTGCTACGCATTTACTTCAAATTGATCTCGTGAATCCTTAAATTAGTCGATATTGCTCATTTTTAGAGCGCTTGTGCTTGTTTACCTCAAGTTTACATTGCAATAAAAATTTAAAACTTGTTATGGTGAAGACTGCGTGACTTCATTGCGCGAATACGGGATACTCCCAAGCGCTCCGCTTATTATCGATGTCAAATATGCATCAGCGCGGCCGACGTAATTTTTTAGTGGCACCCGCTCTTCTCACATAATTAAGCCGGGGCCACAGCTAACAAGTATGAGAAATAAATATGGCTATTAATTTTGTACCGCTAGATAAAGAAAAGCATAAAGACCTAAAGGTCGCGGTAAACACATCTTTCAGCTTTGCGAAAAACACACACCTTGCAGCGGCAACTATCCGTGAATTTGCACAACTAGCTGCAACAATGCCGCTAGTGTTCATTGAAGACACTGCGTCTAAGCGTCACCACGTTGTGACTATGCTTGGTATGGAGCAAGGTCAAAACCTTTTCCTAACTGGCGATAGCTGGAAAGGACCTCACGTTCCAATGAACATCCTTCGCTATCCGTTTGACGTACGTCCAGACGGCGACAAGCTTGGCGTTTACATTGACGAAAACTCTGACCTTATTTCTGATGAAGGCCAAGCTCTATTCACTGAAGCTGGTGAAGCAAGCGAGTTCCTTGATAGCCGTCAGAAGTTCCTAGCAGACCTAGCGAATAGCGAAATGCTAACACAGCGTTTTGTAGCGAAAGTTGTTGAGCTAGACCTACTTGATCCAATTCAAATTCGCCTTACTTACCAAGACGGTAAGCAGCGCAATGTTACAGGCATGATGAGCATTAACGAGAAAAAACTTCTTGAGCTACCTGAAGAGCAAGTACTTGAGCTACATAAACAAGGCTTCCTAGGTGCAATCTATGCGGTAATGATGTCGGTTGGTCAGCTTAATCGTCTTGTTGAGCTTTCAAACGATACAGACAACCCAATTCGCAACATGCAGCTTTCTGCTGTTAAAGCAGAAGAAGCAGCGCCAAGCGCGTAAACGCGCTTCAAACTTAAATGTAAAAACCCGCGATTTCGTCGCGGGTTTTTTTATGTCTAAACACTATGTTCATATTTCGTCATGTTTCGTTCAGAATCCGTTAAGTTTTAATGTCTTATCTTATGCGTAGTGTTATTACACGTCGTTCCCAACACATTTTTTAAGGACAAAAGACATGAACATCAAATCTAATAAACTTTCAACAACGCTAACCGCACTTTCACTTATTACGGCTTCAGTATTTTCAGTCTCAGCGGCACATGCAGCTACACAAAACGAAGTACAAGTAACCGCGGTCGATCTTGAAGGGGTAGATGACAACCTCTACGGTGCTAGATATGTGCGCTACCTTGATGAAGTTAGCGGAAACAGCGGCGCTTATTTAATTAACCCATATCTGCAACGCGTATCTAGTTTGTCTGGTGGTTACGCTAATTTAGATGGTATCGACGTGTTTAACTTAGGTACTACTTTTTATTTCGACGATACGTGGATGCTAGCCATTGAAGGTGCCCACAGTAAATTTGACGACGACTTTGGTGATGAAGATTACACCAATATCGATTTAAAAGTAGGATTTAACTTGTCACGTCAATGGCAAATAGGCGCAGGGGTAATTTATCAGCGCGCCAGCTACGATATTAATGACGGTACAGATAGATACAGCGAAAGCGAGAATGAAACTTCACCTCTAGTTTTCACTCGCTATACCACAGTAGGTAACGGGGGAACCGGTTGGGACTTCGCCGCCCAATACATTGCCGATGATGTTGATGTATTATCTGGAAGTGCGCGTTACTTCTTTAGCCCAGGTCTAAGTGTTCAAGGCAGCTATAGCTACACCAATGCGCCAGACGGCTTTGACAACTTAAAAACTGTAGGGGTGGCTTTAGATTACTGGGTGAATGAGCAATTCTCAGTAGCGGCAAGCTATGAAACAGATTTTGATAGCGATATCGAAAGCGACGTAGCATCGCTCACAGCTTCTTACCGTTTTTAAAGTAGATTAGCCATCAGCTATTGATAGCTAGTAATTATTAACAATGAACTATCAACTTCGGTTGGTAGTTCATTTTTTTTGCATTTATTCCTAGAGGTTGCTTTTATGTTAAGCAACGCATTCAATTTAGATAAAAACAGCCATTCATCGATAAATTTTAAGTTTAATTTTACCCACCTGAATATTTTTTAATCTTTTTTACACGCCTAATCATACACTTCCTAAAAATACTGTATATCCAACCAGTTTGAACCCAGTGTTTATGCGGCCTTCACGCCTTTTTTCTACTTGACAGTGGGGATCATTGATACCTAAACTGTATCTCAGTGGGTAAATGTGGCGAATTGTGGATCAAATCATCATCACTTTGCAGATTAGTACTCAAAAAACAAGAAAACCAAGAGCAAATAATAAAAGGCTAGGGGAATGTTCCGCGGCGCTAACGCAATCAATCTGGATACAAAAGGCAGACTGGCTATACCGACGAAGTATCGTCAGTCGCTGCTGGATGATTGTCAGGGACAACTGGTCTGCACAGTCGATACACAACAAAGTTGTTTGCTGCTTTACCCACTTCCCGAATGGGAAGAGATTGAGCTTAAACTCTCTAAACTTTCAAGCATGATCCCAGCCGAGCGTCGCTTGCAGCGATTGCTACTAGGATATGCTTCAGAAGGTGAGATGGATAAAAGCGGGCGTATTCTTGTTCCTACTCCACTGCGAAGTTTCGCAAAACTCTCAAAAGAAGTCATGTTAGTTGGTCAGTTAAACAAATTCGAAATTTGGGATGCCGATATTTGGGCACAACAAGTTGAAGCTGATATAGACACCGAACGCAAAGGCGAATTTGAACTTACCGAACGATTACAGGACTTTTCTCTATGACGCAGCCTAGCGAATTTAAACATATTTCAGTATTGCTTGACGAATGCATCGAAGCTTTAGCGATTAAACCGAACGGTATCTACATTGACGCCACGTTTGGCCGTGGTGGGCATTCAGCGCATATTCTAGAGGCACTAGGTGAAAACGGACGCCTCATCGCCTTTGACCGCGACCCACAAGCAATCAAAGCAGCAGAACGCTTTGCCGATGATATGCGCTTTAGCATTATCCACTCACCGTTTGGAGATATGGCAGAAGAAATTGACGCGTTAGGGCTAACCGGTAAGATTGACGGTGTGCTAATGGACTTAGGCGTATCTTCACCTCAGCTAGACGATGCTGAACGCGGCTTCAGCTTTCTACGCGACGGTCCCCTTGATATGCGCATGGACACGTCTCGCGGTCAAAGTGCTGCTGATTGGCTGGCTAGCGCAGAAGAGCAAGACATTACGCAGGTTATTAAAGAGTTTGGCGAAGAAAAGTTCGGCAAGCGCATTGCTCACGCTATTGTTAACACGCGTAAAGATACACCTATCACGCGTACTGCACAGCTCGCCAAAATCATTGATGAAGCCGTACCTGTAAAAGACAAATTCAAACACCCTGCAACCCGTGCATTCCAAGGTATTCGCATTTATATCAATGCTGAGCTAGAACAACTTCGCGTGGGCCTTAAAGCGGCTACTCAAGTCTTAGCAAAAGAAGGCCGCTTAGCCGTTATTTCATTTCACTCGTTAGAAGACCGCTTAGTAAAGCGTTTCATTAAGGATCAAAGTAAAGGGAAAGTTGTACCGCACAATTTACCGATAACCCAAGCTGAAATAGATGCAGATAAAGTGCTCAAAGCTCTGGGTAAAGCAATAAAACCTTCAGAGCAGGAGATTGCGAACAACGTTCGCTCCCGCAGTTCGGTATTACGTGTGGCAGAAAAGTTATGACCAAAGCCATACCAGACAAGGCCAGCACTAATTTTAAATTACTGCTAATAATTGTTTCAGATTTGACCCGCAACAAGTTGCGGGTTTTGTTGTATTTAATGGTTATCACAAGTGCTATGGCGGTAACGCTCAGCAGCCATCACAACAGACAGCAGGTCATTGCCCTTGAAGACCTTATGCAAGAGAAGGATGAGCTTGATGTTGAGTGGCGTAACCTCGTGCTCGAACAGCGAGCGTTGACTGAGCATAACCGCATAGAAAACCTGGTTGAAAAGCAGTTAGAAATGTACCGTGCCACGGCAGACGACGAAGTAGTGGTGAGGCTAAAATGAGTACATCTGCACTTTCTCGTAAACGCAAAAAGACAGGTGCAAAACAAAATGTAACGCCAAGCCTAGTGCACTGGCGTTTTGTGGTTGTGCTTATTGTTATCATGTTAGTGTTTGGCGTGTTAGCGGCACGCGCAGCCTACATTCAAGTTATTGAGCCTGATGAGCTTATTCAACAGGGCGACAACCGCACGCTTAGAACCCGTGATATGCCGACCTACCGTGGCCTTATCACCGACAGAAACGGTGTTGAGCTAGCGGTAAGTGTTCCTGTTCGCGCCATTTATGCAGACCCAAAAATTATTCATGAAAATGAAGGCTTCAAAGAGGAGCGCCGCTGGGAAGCGCTAGCGGATGTACTGCGCCAAGACGTTAATGAATTGAAAGAAAAAGTGGCTAACCCCAAGCGTCGCTTCGTTTATCTACAGCGTCAGGTGTCGCCGGCCATGGCAGAGTACGTTGATAAACTAGATATTCCAGGTATCTATCTGCGTCGCGAGAGCCGCCGCTACTATCCTACAGGTGAAGTTTCAGCGCAGTTAATCGGCGTAACCGATGTTGATGACACAGGCGTTGAAGGCTTAGAACGCATGTATAACGAGTGGCTAACGGGCACGCCGGGTTCTCGTAAAATACGCCGCGATGCGAAAGGACGTCAGGTTGAAATTTTAGAGACTAAGTCGGGTGAAAAAGCTGGTGACCTGCAGCTGACCATCGACCAGCGTATTCAGGCTCTAGCCTACAAAGAAATCAAAGAAGCCATGATTTATTATCAATCAAGTTCGGCTTCAGCCATTGTTATTGATGTAAAAACCGGCGACGTATTGGCAATGGTTAATGCACCTTCCTTCAACCCGAACGACAGAAGCAAACTGTCTGCGCACAGAATGCGTAACCGAGTTATTACTGATGCGTTCGAGCCGGGCTCAGCATTGAAGCCACTGGCAGTGCTTACTGCATTAGAATTCGGTGAAGTTGAGCCTGAAGATTCAGTAAACACTAACCCAGGTTGGATGCGTTTGGGCGGCAGTCTAGTAAAAGACTCACGCAACTATGGCGAGCTAACGCTAGAAGAAATTATTCAGCACTCCTCGAACATGGGCACATCGAAACTGGCGCTGTCTGTTCCTAAACAGTTCCTGCTTGATACTTACTACAACATGGGCCTTATGAGTGATACCGGGCTTAACATGGCCGGCGAGAGCAGTGGTATTTTCCATGAGCGTAGTCGCTGGTCTGAATTTGAATTAGCCACCTTGTCATTTGGGTACGGCATTTCTGTAACCACGGCACAGCTGGGGAGACTTTACGCGACATTGGCAAACGGCGGCGTTAAAACACCTCTCAATGTTATCAAATCGCCTGAGCAACCTTCATGGCAAGCTCAATCAGAGCGAGTAATTAGTGAAGAGAACGCAAAAGCCATTGTTCAAATGATGGAAAGCGTAACCCAGCGCGGCGGCACGGCAACCAAAGCGGCAGTTCCAGGCTATCGCGTAGCGGGCAAAACAGGTACCAGCAGAAAAGCGGTCGCTGGCGGCTACGGGGAAGAGTATGTCAACATTTTCGCCGGTATTGCTCCAGTGTCTGACCCAAGGCTAGTCACTATTGTATTGATCAACGAACCAGGCGGCGATTTGTATCACGCAGGGGATACCGCAGCACCTGTATTTTCGTCAATTATGGGTGGTGCACTGCACATGCTAAACGTGACACCAGATGACAAACAGGTTACTTCAAGTCGTTTACTGATGGGAGGTCAAAGTGGTAGTTAGTGCCTTTATTCAAAGTATTAAAGCCTTGTTAGCAAAATTTGGAGTAGATGCCCCAGATATTCGCATTGAAGGTTTAACGTTAGACAGCCGTGAAGTGAATACGCGCTTAGCGTTTGTAGCGGTTAAGGGGCATGAACGTGATGGTCGCGATTTTATACCACAAGCAATAAGTTTAGGGGCTCGTGTAATTCTGGCGCAAACTGAAGACAGTAGAGCCCATGGTCAAATGGAAATGCGCGACCACAGCGTCATCATTTCGCTGTATGAACTACCACAAATGCTTTCTGCATTAGCTGCTGCATTTTATGACTATCCCGCACAAAAAATGGCCACGGTGGCAGTGACAGGAACTAACGGGAAAACCTCTACAGTTCAACTGCTTACACAGATTAAGAGCGCATTAGGTACACGTAGCGCAAGCATAGGAACCTTAGGGAGTAGTGTGTTTGAGGGCGATGAAACCCAGTGGTCGAACACGCCAGCGGAGAACACCACGCCCGATGCCATACGTATGCAATATTTGTTGGCAGACTTTGTGCAAAGCGAAGTGCGCCATACGGCTTTTGAAGCAAGTTCTCACGCATTGGTTCAGGGGCGTCTTGGTACAGTAAAAACCGATATCGCTGTTTTCACCAATCTCACTCGAGATCACCTCGATTATCACGGCACTATGGAAGAGTACGGCAAAGCCAAACGCTTGCTGCTTCAGCAGCCCGGTTTAAAGACTGTGGTTTTAAATGCTAATGATGATGAAAGTAAAAGGTGGGATGGCGCAGCAGATAAGACGATTACACGAATCTGGACAGCGATAGACGAAAGTGGTCTGGATGGAAACGGTGAAAGTGGACTATTGCGCAAACATAACAATCCACAAAGTCGCCATTGTTTCGCCACAAATGCTTCTTATCATGCAGGTGGATGTAGCTTTGAGCTTGTAAGTTCTTGGGGAAGTGCAGCTATTTCGCTGCCATTATTCGGAAAGTTTAATATCAGCAATGTACTTAGCGCCATAGGTACGTTACTAGCTGAAGGTGAGCGTTTTGATGACGTGGTTAACGCGGTAAATGCCATCGCGCCCGTACCCGGGCGAATGGAAGTATTTCCTGTAACGGGGGCGGCCAACTTGGTAGTGGACTATGCGCACACGCCAGACGCTCTGGAGAAAGTGCTGTTAAGCGCCAAGTTCCATACCACAGGTAAGGTGTGGTGTGTGTTTGGTTGCGGTGGCGACCGTGATAAAGGTAAGCGTCCCTTGATGGGCCAGGCTGCTGAGTCAGGCGCTGACGCTATTGTGATCACCACCGACAACAGCAGAAGCGAAAGTCCTGAGTCTATAGCCAAGGACATCATTGCGGGCTTAAAAAATTCTGAGCTGGCAGTATCTATACCGGACCGCGAGCAAGCTATTCGCCACTGCCTTGAGCATGCGCATGAAAGCGACATTATCATTGTGGCCGGAAAAGGCCATGAAGATTACCAAATTATCGGTAACAAAAAGACTAATTATAACGAACGTGCAGTTGTGGCGCGACTGCAACAGGAGTACAGCAAATGATAACAACAACGCTGTCATGGATAGCCGAAAAGGTTAATGGGAAATTATTAAAAGGCGCTGCTGATATCGAAGTATCTGCAGTAAGTACCGATACCCGTACCCTTGAAGATGGCGCAGTTTATCTGGCCTTGAAAGGCCCAAATTTCAACGGCCACGACTTTATCTCAACGGCAGAACAAGCCGGAGCAAGCGCAGTTATTGCCAGTGAAGACGTAGCGACCTCGCTACCTGTCATCGTGGTTGAAGATACCAAAGAAGCACTTGGTCTGTTAGGTGCGGCGGTAAAATCGTATGTGGCGCCAAAAACCATTACCATCACCGGAAGCAGCGGTAAAACCACCGTAAAGGAAATGTGCGCCGCTATTTTGGAGCGAAGAGGTAATGTATTAGCCACAAACGGCAACTTCAATAACGATATCGGCGTGCCGCTAACCCTTCTGCGCTTAGAGCCTCAGCATGAATATGCGGTTATGGAGTTAGGCGCAAATCATATTGGTGAAATCGCCTATACCACGAACCTTGTTAAGCCGGACGTAGCCACTATCGTAAACGCCGCCGCTTCTCATCTAGAAGGGTTTGGCAGCTTGCTAGGTGTGGCGCGAGCCAAAAGTGAAATTTTTAAAGGCTTAGACAATGATGGTGTGGCAGTAGTCAATGTCGACAGTCAATTTGCCGAATTTTGGCAAGGCAAGCTTAAACAAACTAAAACGCTTACGTTTTCCCCGCAGCAGAAAAACAAAGCCGACTTTAGAGCAGAAGATATCACCATTGGATTAGACGGCTGCGCCGCATTCCATTTGGTTTGCCCACACGGTGAGATGTCTATTCAGCTTACCATTCCTGGCGTTCATAACGTGGGGAATGCCCTTGTTGCTGCTGCGCTAACACTACAAGTTGGCGCCACGTTAGAAAATGTGCGCGACGGCTTACTTGCCATGAAGCAAGTTAGCGGCCGCTTGAATGTAAAACAGCTCACCGAGCAAGTTCGCCTGTTAGATGATACCTACAACGCCAACGTGGCGTCTGTTAATGCAGCAATTGATACACTAAGTAGCTTTTCAGGCATTCGCGTTCTTGTGCTAGGCGACATGAAAGAGTTGGGTGAAAAGGCGCGTTTTTACCACGAGCAGGTGGGGGAATACGCTAAACAAAAAGGAATCAACTACCTGTATACCATGGGTGTTTTGAGTCAATCAGCGAGTGCTGTGTTTAATGAAAATGGTGGCCATTTCAGCGATGTTGAAAGTTTGTTGGCCGCAATGGAGAGTGATTTGTTAGTGCAGCAGCGCGATATTTCAATTTTAGTTAAAGGTTCACGCAGTTCTAGAATGGAACGCGTGGTAGAGGCAGTCGAGGCCTCTACGCTGGGAAAGCACGATAGCCGTCGGGAGCGAATAGCATGTTAATTTGGCTAGCCGACTGGCTGACACAATTTGATTCAGGGTTTAACGTATTTTCATACCTTACCCTTCGTGCAATTTTAAGCACGCTGACCGCACTACTTATTGCCATTCTTATTGGCCCTAAGATGATTCGTTATTTGCAGCGCATGCAAATTGGCCAAACGGTGCGTGATGATGGCCCGCAAAGCCATTTATCAAAATCCGGTACACCCACTATGGGCGGGTTGCTGATCCTTGCGGCCATTGTAGTAAGTGGTCTGCTTTGGGCTGACCTGACTAATCGCTATGTGCTGGTAACCCTAACTGTGGTTGTGGCCTACGGTATTATCGGATTTGTTGACGATTATAGAAAAGTAATCCGCAAAGATTCGAAAGGGCTTATCGCGCGCTGGAAGTATTTCTGGCAATCGGTAGTTGCATTAGGCGTCGCATTCTATTTATACAGCAGCGCAACGATAAGTGCTGAAACCTCGCTACTGGTACCCTTCTTCAAAGAAGTGTTTCCACAGTTAGGTGCGTTCTTCATTATCATTACTTACTTTGCCATTGTAGGTACCAGCAATGCGGTAAATCTTACTGATGGATTGGATGGTTTAGCCATCGTTCCAACCATACTAGTTGCAGGCGCATTTGCCATTTTTGCCTATGTGACAGGTAACGCGAACTTTGCCGAATACCTGAATATTCCTCATATTCCACTCACCAGTGAACTGGTGATTGTGTGTACCGCCATGGTTGGTGCAGGCTTAGGCTTTTTATGGTTTAACACGTATCCGGCACAAGTATTTATGGGGGACGTTGGCTCACTAGCGTTAGGCGGCACATTAGGTGTGTTAGCTGTACTGGTACGCCAAGAACTGGTGTTAATCATCATGGGTGGTGTTTTTGTTATGGAAACCCTGTCGGTCATCCTTCAGGTAGGTTCATACAAACTGCGTGGCCAGCGTATTTTCCGCATGGCGCCTATTCACCATCACTATGAATTGAAGGGCTGGCCGGAGCCGCGGGTTATCGTGCGCTTCTGGATCATTTCAATCATTTTGGTTTTGGTGGGGCTTGCTACCCTCAAACTTAGATAAGCGGTAAAGAGATAAATAGTAATGTCGTATAACGTACGTGAGCATAGTTATGTAGTCGGTGGCCTAGGTGTTACAGGTCAGGCTTGCGTGCGCTTTTTGTTGCAAAAGCAGGCTAGGGTTAAAGCGTTTGATACCCGTGCTAATTTTACTGCACCTGTTGACCTTGATGGTGATCTCGACTCTGGCATACAAGCTTTTATGGCAGAGAAGATCACTTGCAATGCCTTAAGTGCTGATTACTTCGATGGCGTTGACACCTTAGTACTAAGCCCGGGTCTTGCATTAGACATTGAACAGGTTGCCTTAGCGCAAAAGTGCGGCGTAGAAGTCATTGGTGATGTCGAGCTGTTTGCCCGTTTAAATACATCTGAAAATAGTACTATGCCAACTAAACGAGTTGTTGGCATAACAGGCTCTAACGGTAAAACCACGGTTACCTTGTTGGTGAACCATTTGCTTAATGCCTGTGGGGTAAAGAGCATTGAAGCAGGCAATGTGGGTCGCCCTGTGCTTGAAGCATTGGAAAGCGATGCAGATGTCGTGGTGATGGAGCTATCAAGCTTTCAACTTGAAACTACGTCTAGCCTGGTGCTTGAAGCTGCCACTGTACTTAATATTTCTGATGATCACCTAGACCGTCACGGTACCCTTGAAGCATATATCGATGCCAAACATCGGATTTTTGATAATGCGAAATCTGCGGTTGTATGGCGCGACGGTGAGTTTGTAGCGCCAGACGAGCAGATTACTGCTGAGGCAAAGTGTAATGCTGCATCAAATATCGTATCCAATGAAGGTGCGTTAGCGTCAAAAAATATTATTGAATATGGACTGGGAGAGTCGAACACAGGATTTGCGATTGCGCCTTTTGAAGATAGAAGCAGTGGCTCAGACGATAAACAAAGCCTATACATTACGTTTAACGGCGAAAAGCTTATTTCCCTTAACGATATTCATTTAGCGGGCATGCATAACGTGCTTAACATTATGGCTGCGTTAGGCTTCTGCTTTGAGCTAGGTGTTTCGCCTGAAACGGCGGTTAAACACCTACATAGTTTCAAATCTGCACCACATCGTTGTGTGGAAATAGCGCGAGTAAACAACGTTCGCTATATCGACGATTCTAAAGCAACAAACATTGGTGCCACAGTTGCAGCCCTTGAAGGGTTAGCTCCAACCCTAGAAGGTAAGCTTGTTCTTATTGCCGGTGGAGACGCTAAAGGCGCTGATATAGACTGCCTTACGCCTTATCTAAGTCAATATGTGTCTCACGTATTTGCTTTAGGCAAAGATGCCCATCTGTTTGAAAAGAGTTTTGCGCATACTACTTGTGTGGCAACCATGAAAGATGCGGTAAAAGCGGCCACAAGGCTTGCAGTTCCTGGTGATGTAGTACTGCTTTCACCTGCGTGCGCAAGCCTAGATATGTTTAAGAACTATATACATCGCGGTAACGTGTTTAAGCAAGATGTACACGATCTACATAATTTACATAACCAGAACAACGGTGCAGTGGAGGCTGAATTATGATGACTGCCTCTACTAAACTTAGCGCGCTATTTGCCGCGAAGCACGACGGACAATCTTCGGCATCGCACCCCTATGACGTGACGCTTATCTTAATTGCGCTCGCGCTAATGAGCATTGGAGTTGTTATTGTTACGTCAGCATCAATGCCGGTGGCTGATAGACTGCATGACAATCCCTTCTATTTTGCTATTCGCCACGGTATTTATATTGTTGGAGCCATCATTGCCGCAATGGTCGTACTGAATTTGCCTATGCAGTTTTGGCGCATGACCAACCCCTACCTTCTGCTTGCGGCTATCGCGTTATTATTGGCGGTACTGGTAGTGGGAAGAACCGTAAACGGTAGTACCCGGTGGTTGGCGATTGGGCCCATCACCATTCAAGCGGCCGAACCAGCTAAGCTCTTTTTCTTTGCGTATTTAGCTGGGTATTTAGTTCGTCGTTACGAAGAAGTTACTGAAAATCTAAAAGGCTTTATTAAGCCCCTTGTGGTGTTCTTTGCGTTAGCGATGTTGTTACTGCTACAGCCAGATTTAGGTACGGTCGTTGTGATGTTTGCAACCACGATTGGCTTGTTGTTTTTAGCGGGTGCACGACTTTGGCAGTTCTTCGCCTTGGTGTTTGCCGGCATATTGGCGGTTGTAGCGCTTATCGTGTTCGAAGAGTACCGAATGAAACGGGTTACCTCTTTTTTAGATCCTTGGGCCGACCCATTTGGTGCGGGTTATCAGCTAACCCAGTCTTTAATGGCCTATGGCCGCGGGAACTGGTTTGGGCAAGGCCTTGGCAATAGTTTGCAAAAATTGGAATTCTTACCCGAAGCACACACTGACTTTGTTATGGCTATTTTAGCTGAAGAACTCGGCTTTGTTGGGGTGCTTGCAGTACTTGGTCTTATTTTATGGATGGTGTTGCGTGCGCTGAGCATCGGTAACAAGGCACTTGAAAAAGGGCGGGCGTTTGATGGTTATATGGCTTACAGCATAGGCATCTGGTTTAGTTTCCAAACGGCGGTAAATATAGGCGCAAGCGCCGGTATCCTGCCCACCAAAGGGTTAACACTGCCGTTGGTTAGCTACGGTGGCTCGTCACTTATTATTATGTCAGTAGCAGTAGCCATATTACTTCGAATCGATTTTGAATTACGTGTTGATGGCGTACAGGCGATTGGTCGGGGCGACAGCAAATCCGGTAAGAGTAAAGCTCGCCGTAAAAAGCCTATTCCTACAAACGCGTCCAAATCTAAAGCGTCACATGCTGAGGGTGAGGCAAGGGCAGAAAGCAAGGCCGATGAAGCCGATTTTTCTACAGCAACGGTCGAAGCTAAACCTAGCGCTAAAACATCAAGCGTAGAAGATGAAGGTAAAGCTGGCATTAAAGCCATACTCGCGCGCGTAGCGCAGGAGGCGGACAATGGCTAAGCGTTGCTTAATTATGGCAGGTGGCACAGGCGGCCATGTTTTCCCAGGTCTTGCAGTGGCAAACGCGCTTCGAAATAAAGGCTGGGATATCCATTGGCTAGGCACTGCCGAGCGAATGGAGGCGCAAGTTGTGCCCAAGCACAATATTCCTATCCACTTTATTCCTGTAAAAGGGCTTCGTGGTAAAGGGGTATCGGCACGTCTTCAAGGCGCCGTTGCCTTAGTCAAAAGCTTATTTTCAGCAAGACGCATCATAAAGCGTCTTCAACCTGACATTGTTATTGGCTTTGGTGGCTATGCGAGTGGCCCAGGCGGGGTTGCAGCAAAAAGCTTAGGTATTCCTGTGATAGTGCATGAACAGAATGCAGCGGCGGGTATGACCAATAAGCTTCTTAGCAAAATCGCAAGTCGCGTATTGCTTGGCTTTAACGATGCTAAAGAACAATTTTCAGGGGCTGCGGATAAAGTGCATACTGTTGGCAATCCTGTTCGCGATGAAATTTGGCAGGTGATGCCCAAAGCTGAAGATAGTAGCGCAGGCGCTCGTGCAAACCCTCTTGAAAACACCAGTGAGCACAAGCAAGGTTTAAATATGCTTGTGGTTGGCGGCAGTTTAGGCGCACAGATTTTGAATGAAACTGTGCCCGAGACATGCGGTGTACTAGAAGGCTTATCAATAAAGCACCAGTGCGGTAGAGGTAACAGTGAAAATGTTGCTCAAGCTTATAAATCTGTAGGCGCTGATATGTCGAAAGTTGATGTCAGCGATTTTATTGAGGACATGGCTGCAGCGTACGAATGGGCAGATTTTATTGTATGTAGAGCAGGTGCACTTACGGTGAGTGAGGTTGCAGCAGCGGGTCGTGCAGCTATCTTTGTTCCGCTACCGTTCGCAGTTGACGATCATCAAACGAAAAATGCGCAGTCGTTAGTGAAGCAAAATGCCGCACTGATGATTGCTCAATCAGTATTAAAAGAAAATTTAGGGCAGGCGGTGCGTCAGTGGTTACAACACCCTGAAGGCTGCTTGAATATGGGGCGCGTTGCAAAAACATGTGCGAGCACCCATGCCACGGAAAATGTAGTAAGCCACGTTAAAAGTGTGGTAGGAGTAGGGGACTAATGGTTTTTAAAACCCCATTTGAAAGCCCGCAAATGCGCAGGGTTAAAAATATATTCTTTATCGGCATCGGTGGTGCCGGTATGGGTGGTATTGCAGAAGTACTGCTGAACGAAGGTTATGCAATTGCTGGCTCTGACATTCAAGAGGGGCCAATGACGCAGCGCTTAAGTGAATTAGGCGCTGATGTGAAAATAGGTCATCGCGCTGAAAATGTCGAAGGCATGGACGTTATTGTTGTATCTAGCGCTATCAATGAGCAAAACCCTGAAATAATCGTAGCGCGTGAGAAGCGTATACCCATCATTCGCCGCGCTGAAATGTTGGCAGAATTGATGCGGTTCCGTCACGGTATCGCAGTGGCGGGTACCCACGGCAAAACAACCACAACCAGTTTGATATCAACAATTTTCGCAGAAGCCGAGTACGACCCTACGTTTGTTATCGGTGGCTTGCTTAACAGTGCCGGTACTAACGCCCGTTTAGGTAAAAGCCGTTACCTCATAGCAGAAGCTGATGAGAGCGATGCATCGTTTCTTCATTTGCAGCCGATGGTATCGGTTGTGACCAATATTGAAGCGGATCATATGGATACCTATGGCGGAGACTTCTCGAAAGTAAAAGATACCTTTGTTGAGTTTTTGTCGAACCTACCATTTTACGGACAAGCCATTGTGTGCGGTGACGATGCGAATATTCAAGAAATTCGCCCTCGTATAGGCCGAAGCATTCTTACCTACGGTTTTGAGTCTCACAATGACTACCGTGCAGAAAACGTTTCACTGTCATTCGGCAAAGCGAATTTTACCGTTATTCGCCCAGAGCGTGAACCCTTAGATATTACGTTAAACCTCACCGGCAATCACAATGTGCTTAACGCCCTAGCTGCTATTGCAGTGGCTTGCGATGAAGGCGTGGATGACGATGCTATTGTCCGTGCACTAGCTAGCTTTGGTGGAATAGGTCGTCGATTCGAGCAGCTAGGCACATTTAATACCAGCAAAGGCGAGGTGTGTTTGGTGGATGACTATGGTCATCACCCAACGGAAGTAAGAGCAACTATCGCAGCGGCTCGCGCAAACTGGCCAGATAAACGTTTAGTCATGGTTTACCAGCCTCACCGTTTCACACGAACCAGAGATCTCTATGAAGATTTCGTTGAAGTACTGTCGAGCGTTGATGCACTGTTGCTTCTAGATGTCTATGCTGCGAGCGAACAGCCTATTGAAGGTGCTGATAGTAAAGCGCTGTGTCGTTCCATTCGTCAACGCGGTCAAATAGAGCCTGTATATGTAGGCGACAAAGACGCCTTGCCGGCTATTTTGGCTAATATTATGCAGGACGGCGACATCGTCATGACTCAAGGTGCTGGTAACATTGGACAAATTGCCAAGCTTTTGGCTCGACATGAGTTAGAGCCTGCAACACTTGCTAAGGAAGGAAAATAAAATGTTTACTCCCTCAGTAAGTATTCACTCACAGAAAACGCATTCACCTAGCGAATACGGTAAAGTGGCTGTACTGCTTGGTGGTGACTCTGCAGAGCGCGAAGTATCACTCAATTCAGGGAACGCGGTATTAAAGGCGCTATTAAGGCAAGGCGTGGATGCCTTTGGATTTGACCCGGCAGAACGACCGCTAACCGACCTTCTCGAATTAAAAGTCGACAGAGCGCTAATCATGCTGCACGGTCGTGGCGGTGAGGATGGCTCTATGCAGGGTGCGCTTCAGTTCTTGAAAATACCTTATACGGGGAGCCCAGTTTTAGGCTCTGCGCTGGCAATGGATAAAATTCATACTAAGCAAGTGTGGCAAAGTTTAGGTCTACCCACTGCAAAATATGAAATTGCTGATAAAAGGCACTTTGAAGCTGGTAAGTGCAGCGCTATAATGGATAAATTGGGGAATGAAGTCATGGTAAAACCGGCCAGAGAAGGGTCGAGTATTGGCATGGCGAGAGTGACAAGCGCTAAACAACTCGAAACTGCCATTCAGGACGCTTTTAAATACGATAATCAAGTCCTGTTAGAGCAGTATATAGACGGCCCCGAATTTACTGTTTCTGTATTACAGGGGCAGGCGTTGCCGTCTATTCGCATGTCTACTCCACATACATTCTATGATTATGCTGCGAAATATCAGGATAATACAACAGAATACTATTGCCCAAGCGGCTTGTCTGAAGAGCAAGAAGCACAGTTAGCGAAATTAGCATCTCGTGCATTTGACGCTATTTCTGGCAGCGGCTGGGGAAGGATAGATGTTATGCAGGACAACCAAAGGCAATTTTACTTGCTAGAGGCGAATACGGTTCCTGGCATGACGGAAAAGAGTTTGGTGCCTAAGGCAGCCAAAGTTGCAGGATTAACATTTGATGAACTGGTACTAAGTATTCTTTCTACCAGTTTTGATGACGTTGCAAACAAGGCGTAAATGTGGCTGATACCAATACTAATCAAAATAAGCCAGCTTCTGAAAAGGCAGGCAAAAGCAAAACGGCAGTATGGGGCGGCGTCGCTTTCTTACTGTTTGTAATTGCTGGATTAGTATTTGGCGGGCTTAAAGCAAACCAGTATTTGCAGGACGAACAGCAAATGCCGGTTCAGGTTATCGATTTTTCTGGTGATTATCAGCACATCGATATAACCAAGTTAGAGCGTTTAATTCGCCAAGCGCAGCCAGGAAGCTTCTTCGCGCTCGACGTTAATGAAGTATTTGAGCTGGTTGAAGCGCAGTCTTGGGTTTACCGCGCATCAGTGAGAAAAAAATGGCCAAATACGTTAAAAATTTATTTGGTTGAGCAGCAGCCTGTTGCGCAATGGAATGAAGATTTGTTGTTAAACCCTTATGGGGATACGTTTAATAACGAGGGCGTGAAGTTAGACTTACCGCGTCTTTACGGCCCAGGTGGTAGTGAAAAAACCGCCCTTGAAGGCTACAACGCCATGCACGCGCTGATTGCAACAACAGACATGGCAATAGACGAATTGTCATTGAGTGAACGATTTGCATGGCAAGTGCAGTTGAAAAACGGCATTAAATTGAATTTAGGACGCCAGGAGTTTATCGATAGACTACAAAGGTTTATTGATGTGTATCCACTTCTGGCGCAACAAGAGAAGGCGGTGAAATACGTCGACCTTCGCTATGACACGGGCGTAGCAGTCGGATGGAAAGATGACAGCGCCACAGATAAAGAGAGTTAAGGAAACCATGTCAAAACCTGCTGAACGCAATTTGATTGTAGGGCTAGATATCGGCACCAGCCAAGTAAAGGCCGTGGTGGGTGAATTACTAGAAGACGATCAAATCAGTATCGTAGGCGTGGGCACCCATGCATCGAAAGGCATGGATAAGGGCGGCGTTAACGATTTAAACCTGGTCGTTAAGTCGGTACAGCGTGCAGTAAACGAGATGGAGTTAATGGCAGATTGCCGTGTGTCTTCAGTTTTCATGTCTATCTCGGGACGTCACGTAAAATGCCAAAACGAAAACGGTATGGTACCGATTAATAACCAAGAAGTAACACAAGAAGATGTAGATAACGTTATTCATGCAGCGCGCAGTGTGCCGATTGCAGCGGAACGTCGTTTACTTCATGTGCTACCTCAAGAATTCACCATTGATGTACAAGAAGGCATTAAAAACCCAATCGGTATGTCAGGAGTAAGAATGGAAGCTGATGCTCACATTATTACCTGTGCCGACGATATGGCGAAAAACATGGTGAAGTGTGTTGAGCGTTGTGAACTTAATGCCGATCAGCTGATCTTTTCAGCATTGGCATCAAGTTATGCAGTGTTAACTGACGATGAACGCGAACTTGGCGTATGTGTGGTTGACATTGGTGGCGGTACTATGGATATGGTTATATTCACAGATGGTGCGATTCGCCACACGGCAGTTATACCGGTTGCGGGTAATCAAATTACCAGCGACATCGCTAAAATATTTAGAACGCCTATTAGCAATGCAGAAGAAATTAAGGTGAATTACGCCTGTGCATTGAAAGATATGGTGAGTATGGAAGACAGTATTGAGGTGCCTAGCGTAGGTGGACGCCCGGCTAGGGTCATGTCTCGCCATACGCTAGCTGAGGTCATTGAACCTCGCTACCAAGAGCTTTTTGAGCTGGTACATGATGAAATTCGTGCCAGCGGTCTGGAGGAGCAAATCGCAGCAGGTCTTGTACTTACTGGCGGTACCGCTAAGATGGAAGGTGCTGTGGAATTTGCCGAAGAACTTTTCCAGATGCCCGTGCGCGTGGGCAAACCCATCAATGTAAAAGGCTTGTCCGAATACGTTGATGATGCTGGCTTTGCGACAGTTGTAGGACTGCTGCAATATGGCAAAGTACAGTCTGATAATAAGAAGTCCAGTACGCAGAAACCCGGTGAAAGCTTATTTCATCGAGTGCAAAGCTGGTTTAAAGGTGAATTTTAATTTTATTTTGGGGGCGCTATAGCTACGGCATTAAGGCTAGCAGGAAGCAAATAGCCTAAGGGAATGACCTGGCGTAGTGTTTAAAAAGACGTACAACCGGAGAGTAAGTATGTTCGAATTAATGGATAGTCACGGCGAAGAAGCCGTAATCAAAGTCATCGGTGTCGGTGGCGGCGGTGGTAATGCTGTTGAGCACATGGTGTCTCAAAGCATTGAAGGCGTAGAATTTATCGCAGTTAACACCGATGCACAGGTGCTTCGCAGCTCAAGTGCAGACGTTACACTTCAAATCGGCTCTAGCGTAACAAAAGGGTTAGGTGCGGGTGCTGATCCGAACATTGGTCGCGAAGCTGCGCAAGAAGACAGAGAAACCATTCGTCAGGCGCTAGACGGTGCCGATATGGTTTTCATCACGGCCGGTATGGGCGGTGGTACAGGTACAGGTGCAGCACCTGAAGTAGCGAAGATTGCTCGAGAAATGGGTATTCTTACGGTAGCGGTAGTGACTAAGCCGTTCCCATTTGAAGGTAAAAAGCGTACCTCTTTTGCTGAGCAAGGCACTGTAGAGCTTGCTAACAATGTTGACTCGCTAATTACTATTCCTAACGAAAAGCTATTAAAAGTAATGGGGCCAGGTACGCCGCTTCTGCAAGCATTCAGCGCGGCAAACGACGTTCTACGCGGTGCAGTTCAGGGTATTGCGGAGCTTATTACTCGCCCAGGTCTGATCAACGTTGACTTTGCAGACGTACGTACTGTTATGTCTGAGATGGGTAAAGCTATGATGGGTAGCGGTGCAGCAAGCGGTCCAGACCGTGCTGAAGAAGCTGCTGAAGCAGCTATCGCCAGTCCACTTCTTGAAGATATCGACCTGTCAGGTGCACGGGGTATTCTTGTGAATATCACAGCGGGACCAGATTTTGCGATTGATGAATTTGAGACCGTGGGTAACGCAGTTAAAGCGTTCGCATCTGAAAACGCGACCGTGGTTGTGGGTACGGTTATCGATATGGAAATGACGGATGAGCTTCGCGTAACGGTTGTTGCGACCGGCATTGGCGCAGAGCGCAAGCCTGACATTTCATTAGTAAGCGCAGAAGGTTCTCGTCTTACACAGCCAGCTAAAGAATACGGTAATTCACAGACAAGTGAACCGCGCTCTGCAGTAGGTGGTACAGAGGGCAACCAAGCGCTGAAAGCTGACGACAGTGCTCAGCCAGATAACGATTTGGAGTATTTAGATATTCCTGCGTTTCTTCGCAAGCAGGCAGACTAATTTAGCTGCCTGAAAAGGAAGGGAATTATTTTACGTTTGTGTTGTCTTACTTAGTAGGATGTATTTACACAGCGTGAAGAATTTCGCGTGGATAGGTCAAAAAGATGCGTAATCTGACAAGGTAAAACTTGCCAGGACGGGTGTTTTTTGACATGTGAGTAATAACTCACTATAATTCGCGCCCGCTTTTTTAATAGGTAAAAGCTTAAGCAGATGATTAGACAACGTACAATCAAGCAATCGGTACAAGAGACCGGAATTGGGCTTCATAAAGGGGAAAAGGTCACAATGACTCTCCGACCTGCGCCAGCAAACACGGGTATCGTGTTTAGGCGTGTTGACCTTGAACCACATGTTGACATACCTTCGCGTGCGAATGCGGTAGGTAATACTATGCTGTGTACGTGTCTAAATAATGAAGACGGTGTAACTATCCAGACGGTAGAGCACTTAGCGTCTGCGCTTGCGGGTTTAGGTATCGACAACATTATTGTTGAAGTAGACAGTAACGAGCTGCCAATTATGGACGGAAGTGCTAGCCCGTTCGTATTTTTACTTCAATCTGCCGGTGTTGAAGAGCTAAACGCGCCTAAGCAGTTTATTCGTATTAAAAAGCCAGTTCGTGTAGAAGATGGTGATAAGTGGGCCGAGTTAGTACCTTACGACGGCTTTCGTGTCGATTTTCAGATTGACTTTGACCACCCTGTAATCAGCCAGACTCGCCAGCATATGGTTATGGATTTTGATTCATGCTCGTATGTAAACGAAGTTAGTCGTGCTCGTACATTTGGCTTTATGCGCGACTTGGAGTACATGAATGCTAACAACCTAGCGTTGGGTGGAAGCATGGAAAATGCAGTGGCGCTAGATGAGTTCCGCGTGCTTAACCCAGAAGGGTTACGCTACGATGATGAGTTCTTAAAGCATAAGATTTTGGATGCTATTGGTGACTTATATCTTGGCGGTCATAGTTTGATTGGTGAGCTGCGTGCTTATAAGACTGGGCACGGTCTTAACAACAAGCTATTAAATGCGGTACTTGCGCAAAAAGAGTGTTGGGAGTTCGTGACCTACGACTCGCAGGAAACGGCACCTATTCGTTATGCTCAGCCCGTGTTAGCGTAAGAATTTCAAAAAGCCGCCTAACGGGCGGCTTTTTTTCGTATGGCATTTACTGAAATAAATGATACAGTAGCCGAATAATTAATATAAATTTCACCCACGTGACACAAAAATAATCAGTCAAAGGTCTTTGCTTTTGTCTACAAAACTATTCACAGTGGTCTGAAAAAGTGGCGTGAAACAGAAACATTCTTCGTGGTATGAAATTAACAATCACATTAGCAGGTAAAAATAAACGCTACAGGCACAGTATTAGTGTCCGTACGCTTGTGAGTGCGACCGTGCTCTCGTCTATTTTTATGCTAGTGTCGAGCCGCTCTACTGAATCTGTGTCAGAAGACGTTGCGCGCGTTCGTTTAGCGCAAACAGAAGTCAGCGAAAAACAAAAAGACGTTGAAGCGCTTAAACAACAAACCACGGTAAAATTAAAAGCATTGCTTACTCATGTCGCAGAATTGTCTGCACAGACATCGCTGCTTGATGAAAAGAGTAAGCAAATCGCAACAGAATTAGGTATGTCAGCGGCTGACCTGGACGCTTTCGTACCGGTATCGATACCGGAAAACCTCCACGACGATCCTGTCCTTCATGAAATAGCCAAACTAGAGCAGTCTCTTGATCTAAAGTCTCAACAGTTGTCTATGCTTGAAAGTTTGGTAAGGGGTCACCATATCAACGAACAGAGCCAATTATCTGGTCGTCCGATAGAGTCAGGATGGTTGTCTTCTTATTATGGTATGCGGGCCGACCCGTTTACCGGCGAACCTACCATGCACAAAGGGCTAGACTTCGCAGGTAAAGCAGGGGAAAACGTAGTAGCAACTGCTGCAGGAATTGTAACCTGGGCAGGGGAGCGCTACGGCTATGGCCAACTAGTAGAAATTGATCACGGTGATGGCTTTGTTACCCGATATGGGCATAACGACACCCTTACTGTTTCAATAGGTGATGTGGTGACCAAAGGGGAGCCAATTGCAAAAATGGGCAATACAGGGCGCTCGACCGGCGTTCATGTCCACTACGAAGTAATAAGAAACGGAAAACCAATCGATCCTCTACCTTTCGTTTACAAAAAGTAGACTAGGTAGCAGCCAGGTAGTTCTCGTGGAAAATACCTTATTAAATGAGGTTATTTGAAACGGAGAAGCATAATTTTAGAACATCGCAAAACACAGCGTATTTAATGTTGTGTTTTATACGTTTAATTTAGCTGTGCACGATGTGCGGCGCCTCGACAAGTAGTGGAATATAAAAGCTAATGTTTTCAAGCATCCTTCGAAAAGTATTCGGTAGTAGAAACGACCGATTATTAAAAAAATTACGCAAAAACGTAGATGCCATCAATGCACTGGAAGCAGAATTTGAAAAGCTTTCCGATGAGGCGCTAAAGGCCAAAACTGACGAATTTAAAGCGCGCATTGAAAAGGGCGAAACCCTAGACAGTATTCTTATTGAAGCCTTTGCTACGGTGCGCGAAGCCAGTAAACGTGTTTACGGTATGCGTCATTTCGACGTTCAGATGCTTGGCGGTCAGGTACTACATGAAGGCAAAATTTCTGAAATGCGTACCGGTGAAGGTAAAACCCTTACCGCTACTTTGCCAACTTACCTAAATGCACTATCGGGTAAAGGTGTTCACGTTGTTACCGTGAATGACTACCTGGCACGACGTGATGCTGAGTGGAGTAATCAGTTATTCACGTTTTTAGGTATGCGCGTAGGTTGCAACGTACCGGGAATGTCACCCGAGCAAAAGCGCGATGCTTACCAAGCAGATGTTACCTACGGTACCAACAACGAATTCGGTTTCGATTATCTGCGCGACAATATGGCGTTTAGCCCGCAAGACCGCGTTCAGCGCCCGCTTAACTATGCAGTAGTGGATGAAGTTGATTCCATCCTTATTGACGAAGCCCGTACGCCACTTATTATTTCTGGCCAAGCTGAAGATAGTTCAGAGCTTTATCGCCGTATTAACACCATTATTCCTAAGCTTGTTCAGCAAGAAAAAGAAGATGAAGAAGGCCAAGAAGGCGACGGTGATTACACTATCGATCTTAAAGCAAAACAAATCCACCTTACCGAGCGCGGTCAAATTCATGTAGAAGAAATCCTTCATGAAGAAGGTTTGTTGCCTGAAGGTGAATCGCTTTTTGCTGCAGGTAATATTTCACTGCTTCACCACATCAATGCGGCACTTCGCGCGCACAAGTTGTTCTCGAAAGACGTAGACTACATTGTTAAAGAAGACCAAATCGTTATTGTTGACGAGCACACGGGTCGTACTATGGAAGGCCGTCGCTGGTCTGAAGGTTTGCACCAAGCTGTAGAGGCGAAAGAAGGGGTTCGTATTCAAAATGAAAACCAAACCCTTGCTTCAATTACTTTCCAGAATTACTTCCGCTTGTATAACAAGCTTGCGGGTATGACAGGTACTGCCGATACAGAGGCTTTTGAATTTAACCATATTTACGGCTTAGAAACGGTTGTTATACCAACTAACCGCCCTATGCAACGTAAAGATATGGCGGACCTCATCTACCTTACTGCAGAAGAAAAATACGAAGCCATCGTCGAAGACATTAAAGAGTGCGTTAAACGTGGTCAGCCTACGCTTGTGGGCACCGTTTCTATCGAGAACTCAGAGCTGATTTCTCGTATTCTTAAAAAATCGAAAATCCCGCATAAGGTACTTAACGCTAAATTCCACGAACATGAAGCGGATATCGTTGCTCAGGCAGGTAAGCCTGGTGCGGTAACCATTGCAACCAACATGGCAGGTCGTGGTACCGATATTGTGTTAGGTGGTAACTGGCAGGCGGAAGTTGAGAAGATTGAAAATCCAACTGAAGCACAAATCGAAAAGATTAAAGCAGAATGGAAGAAAAGCCACGATGCCGTACTTGAAGCAGGTGGTTTACATATTATTGGTACAGAACGTCACGAGTCTCGCCGTATAGATAACCAGCTTCGCGGCCGTTCAGGTCGTCAGGGTGACCCAGGTTCAAGCCGTTTCTACCTTTCATTAGACGATGCGCTGATGCGTATCTTTGCCTCTGAAAAAATGGGCAACATGATGAAGCGTCTGGGTATGGAGCGTGGTGAAGCCATTGAGCACCCATGGGTAACTCGCGCCATTGAAAATGCACAGCGCAAAGTAGAAGGCCGTAACTTTGATATTCGTAAGCAGCTACTTGAATACGATGATGTAGCCAACGACCAGCGTAAAGTTATTTACGAACAGCGTAATGAACTTCTTGATGAAGGCGATATTAGCGAGACGATTGCTGCCATCCGTGAAGATGTTATTTCAAGCGTTGTCGATGAGTACATTCCACCACAATCGTTAGAGGAAATGTGGGATGTAAGCGGCCTTGAAGAGCGTATGCGTGCCGATTTCGCCGTAGATTTGCCAATCAAAACATGGCTTGAAAATGACGACAAGCTTTATGAAGAGAAGCTTCGCGAGCGAATCTTAGGTGAAGTGGTAAGCGCCTATAAGCAAAAAGAAGAAGTGGTAGGTGAACAAGTACTGCGTCAGTTTGAAAAAGCGGTAATGCTTCAGAACCTAGACAGTCACTGGAAAGAGCATTTGGCTGCCATGGACCATTTACGTCAAGGTATTCACCTACGTGGTTATGCGCAGAAAAATCCTAAGCAAGAATACAAGCGTGAGTCGTTTGCTTTGTTCTCGCAAATGCTAGAAGCTCTTAAAGTTGAAGTGATCACCATTCTTGCGCGTGTAAAAGTACAAGCTGAAGAAGACGTGCAAAAAGTAGAAGAGCAACGTCGTCAAGCTGACGATGTGCCTAAGAACTTTGAACACCAAGAAGCGAACGCAACGCCAGAAGAGGCAAGTGACAAAGTGCGTACCCAAGTTCGCGAAGGCGCAAAAGTAGGCCGTAACGACCCATGTCCTTGTGGTTCTGGTAAAAAGTATAAGCAGTGTCACGGTAAGCTTAAGTAATGAAAGTGGTACATGTTGCTGTGGGCGTTATCGCCCGCGGCGATGACATATTTATTACCCTTAGGCCTGACAATGCTCATCAAGGCGGGAAATGGGAGTTTCCAGGCGGAAAAGTGGAAGCAGGCGAAACCGTGCTTCACGCCTTAAAGCGTGAACTTGCTGAAGAAGTGGGAATTAGCGTTAATCGCTGTGAGCCAGTGATTGTTATCACCCATGACTATGGCGATAAGCAAGTTAAGCTAGACGTTCATCGCGTTTTAGACTTTACCGGTGAACCTCATGGCAAAGAAGGTCAACAGTCGCGGTGGGTAAATGTGCAGGCGCTTAACGCCGAAGACTTCCCAGAAGCGAACGTCCCTATAATCAACGCATTGCAGTAATAAAAAATGGCCACATCAAGATGTGGCCATTTTTTTATCAGCGTATTAAGTCCAACACGCTAATTCAAATAAGCAGACAGGGATACTGTTCACTTAAGCTGCAGGGCATTTAAATGGTATTTATATAGCATTTAAATAGCATATTTGGGTGGCTCATTTAAATAGAAACAGTTCCCCGCCTGCAAGCGTATATTTAGAGCTCTATACGCTCTGCAGTGGCGAATGCAACATCCAATTTGAAATACGCCGCTTCATTAATGAAATGAGGGTAGGTTTCTTTTTCTCCGCCCCACAAAATATCTTTGCCGTCAAAGGTTCTGAACATGGGAGCGCCGGGTAACAATGGCTTAAAGTCATTGTCCTGCAATGAATGATGAACCATAGCGGTGCGATTGCCATTTTTGTCTAAAGGAAAACTTACGTTTTCTCCCAAACGAAATGCTTCACATGGTGGTAATACGTCTGTTTTTATTTCCTGCTTATTATAGGCTACACAAAAATCTAAAATGGCTTCGGCCATGGTTTGTGTTAAAAGGTACACATCTTCTCTTAATACGCCTTGAGGCTGACCACCCACTTCAATCATTACGCCTTTCTTACCCGTAGTGCACAGATAGCCATGCTCTAAATAAGGCTTTTCATCCTCCACTAGAATATTTGCTTCAGGCATTTGTTGCTTAACAAACCGTGCTAGCTGTACGTGAAATTCATCTGCTTCTAAGATAATGAGCGTAGCGCCCATCTCGCTGGTGGTGTTATGAATATCAATAACGAAGTCGGTATTTGAATTACCTTTCGGCCCGAACTTTTGATTCAATGATTTAGCAAGCACAGCTTCTTTAGCGGTGTTGCTATCTGATAAACGCTCAAAGGTAAACTGACGATTTAAATCTTCTTCTACAAAACGCACGTTAGCATCTAGGGCAGCTTCGTTGGCTATGTTCAATGAAACGTTTAGCTCATTAAATCGCGAAGGTAGCCCAAACTGTTGCCAGTTTCGAATAAGCTGAATACCACTGGTCTCGTTGCCATGAGTACCACCAACAAGTGCGATAGAGTTAAACATTACTATTCCTTTTTACTAGTGTGAAAATGCGGCTATAAAATTAGTGTTTGAAAAAGTCGTCAGACTGCTGTGCTAACATCGCCTCAATTTCTTCCACGTCTATATGTTTCGGCGTGGCTTCCTCTGCAGGCTTGCCGGCAATTTTTCTGTCTTCTGCAGCCCATTCGCCTAAATCAATAAGCTGACATTTTTTGCTACAAAAAGGGCGGTATTCGCTTGTAGGTGCCCACACCACCTGTTTGGCGCAAATAGGGCATTTCACTTCCATAGTAGACTCCAGTGAAATACGTCATTGCGGCACAGATCAAGAAAGTTAACCGTGCCCAAGACGAAAAAAGTTGAAAAGCATTGAATAGAACCGAAGTTTAGCAGGCTGCTAAGCGAAACTGAATATTGTTTTCCACTGAGCTTGTTTGGCTTTCTTGTGGAGAAAACAACATAAAGCGCAGGGCATAACGGTACTTATTACCGCTTAGGGTTGGGTAGTAGCCTTCGTCTACGCTACACTTTACGCGAATAAGTTCATTTTTATCTTCCGCCACACCTTGGTAAAAGCCGTTCTCTGCCACCGCATTTACAAACTGACCTCGCTCGCGGATGAACGATAGGCTAACAGCAATAGCATCGTCAAGAAGCCCTAAAGTCTCTAACCATTGTGCAATTTCGATTTGACGCTGTTCAAGCGGCTGCTGTAACCAAAAGTGCAAATTTGGCAGGTCAAAGCTACATGCGCCGCCGGGTATGGCAAAGCGCTGTCTAATAGCACTAAGCAATTTATCATCTTTAAGCGCGCTACCAAAACGGCGGTCTGTTTTCAGCTTTTGCTTCAAGGTAAGCACGGTTTTCAGCGCTTGCTCTAACGCTTTACTGTCAATTTTAGGGTGTTTCGACCAGTAGACTAAATTCTTTTCGTGGGCTTCAAGATCTTTGGTTAAATCTGAACGAAGATCCAGTCTTTCTATTAGGTCGAGAAGTTCAAAAAGTTGTTCAAAGAACACAAGCTGAAGGTGCGTGTGTTCTGATTTGGCGGTTATTTTAAGTTGCCCAAGCAGCTGCTCAACACGTAAATAGTTACGTACTTTTTCCTTTAGTGGAAACTCGAATACAGCGCTACCCATGGAACCCCTTAAAACACATAGACTTAGAGAAACTGCACTACAACCTTGTAGTGCGGCGAATAACAGCAAGCCTAAAGCATCAAGGCATTTAAGCCAAGTCTACTTGTTCGACAAATGCATAGTTTGACGCTAATTGGTCAAAAAAGTTTCAAAAAGTAACTCTGTTGACCGGGAAGGCCCGTTATAAGAAAAGAATGGTAAGGCCTCAAACGGAAACAGAAGAACGAAACAGAAGAACGAAACAGCAGAGCGAATTAGAACAGTTGGGTAAAAGTGGCAAGCAGAAAAGCCAGACAGTAACGGTAGATATGACAAGTAGAGATAGAAGCGGTTTGCTATTTTGCAAACCGCTTACGTTTACATTGAAGCAAGGCTTAGTAGCTTCTGGTGTAGAGTTAACACTTGACTGGCAAGCGCCTCTAGGCTTGTGCTGTTATCAAGTACATCATTTGCCGCATCAATGCGTTCTTTACGTGTAGCCTGCGAAGCCATAATACTTTTTATAGTTTGCTCAGTGCTGCCGTCCCGTTTTAACGCTCGTTCAAGCTGCATTACTTCTGGGCAATCTACCACCACTACATGGTTGCACATTTCGGTTAGTTTGTTTTCAACAAGTAAGGGCACAGATAAAATGCAATAGGATGAGGTCGACTCACTAATAAGCTGCTGCATTCGAGAGCGAATAAAGGGGTGCAGCAAACCGTTTAACCAATGCTTTTCTTCTGCTTCGGCGAATACTTTTTCGCGAAGGGCGGCGCGATTAAGGCTTCCATCTTCTAGCAAAATCGTTTCTCCAAAATGCTCGGCAATCTGTCGTAAGCCTTCTGAGCCTACTTCAACAACGTCACGTGCGACTTCGTCAGCATCAACAATATCAATACCCAGGTTTTCAAAAACGGCCGTTGCTGCCGATTTACCGCTACCTATACCGCCGGTAAGGCCCACTACGAACGCGTTTTGTTTGTCCATATCAACTAAACCCTGTTGTTAAAGCACGTAGCCGAGATAGGTAGCGATGATCGCATCTTTAAAAAGCAACGTCAGCCAGCCTGCCACAGCCAAATAGGGTCCAAAAGGAATAGCTAACGATTTGCCTTTATTCTGAATGACCATAATGAGTATGCCTGCAATGGCACCCACAAATGAAGACAACAAGATAATAACAGGTAGGCCTTGCCAGCCAGTAAATGCCCCAAGTGCCGCGAGCAGTTTAAAATCGCCATAGCCCATGCCTTCCTTGCCTGTTGCTAACTTAAATAGCCAGTAAACAGACCATAAGCTTAAATAGCCTGCCGCTGCACCGATAATAGCATCGGTAGTGCCTACGAATATGTTTTGTGTACTTAGCAGTAAACCTAGCCAAAGCAGAGGCAGTGTTAACTGGTCGGGAAGCAACATTTTATCTAAGTCAATAAACAGCAGTGCAACAAGCACATAGGTGAAGATTACCACCCACACTGCCTGTGAAGTCACGCCAAACTGATAAGCAGCGAAGGTACAAGCTATAGCAGTGAAAAGTTCAACAAGTGGATAGCGTATTGAAATACCTACTTTGCATTTAGCACACTTACCCTTTAGAAATAGATAGCTGATAACAGGGATATTTTCCCACGCGCGAATTTTGTGGCCGCAGCTTGGGCAGGTACTGTCAGGTTTTACTAGGTTGAATGTATCTGTGGATACGGGGGACTTGTCATCGGCAGATATAGTGGCGCCGTCGTTTTCCTTGCCACTTGCGCTATCACTAAAATAGCTTTCATACTCTTGTTGCCAGCTGCGCTCCATCATAATAGGCAGGCGGTAAATCACAACATTTAGGAAGCTGCCCACCATTAAGCTTACAAAGAAAACAAGAGAATAAAATACAGCAGGGTAGAGCTGACTAAGTGTTATTATGGCGTCCATGAAGTGCAGATCTTTTAGTTATAATAGTGGTTGGAAAAGTCGGGTGTTAAACCTTGCTTATGGGCGCCACTAAAAAGCGTCGCCCAAATCGTTCACATTTATAGAGCTAGCAATCGTAAAACTAATAATCACAAAGCTAGCAATATGTGCAAGTTATACCACGTTACCCATTTCGAATATAGGCAAGTACATGGCCACAATTAAGCCGCCAATAACTACGCCTAGTACAGCCATGATCATAGGTTCAAGTAAACTGGTTAAACCGTCTACCATGTCGTCAACTTCTGCTTCGTAAATGGTGGCAATTTTGCTCAGCATTTCGTCGACCGCGCCCGACTCTTCACCAATGGCAATCATTTGCGTGACCATATCAGGGAATACTTGGGTAGCACGCATGGCTACATGCATAGGCATACCGCCTGCTACTTCTTTACGTATATACAAAATGGCATCACGATAAACCGCATTGCCAGATGCACCCGCGGCAGATTCAAGGGCGCCTATTAGTGGAACACCTGCAGCAAAGGTGGTTGCAAGGGTACGGGTAAAGCGGGCAATACTGGCTTTTTTAAGTATTTCACCTATAACCGGAATTTTTAAAATATTGCGGTCTACGCTATCGCGCAGCTTTTGGCTACGTCTGTGCGCTCGCACAAACATAAAGCCTGCTGCTGCCACTCCCATGGCGATAAAAATACCGTAGTCTTGCACAAATCGCGAAATTCCCAGCACAAATACAGTAAATGCAGGCAGTTCAGCGCCAAAACTGCTGAATATTTCTTCAAATTGAGGTACAACGAAAATAAGTAGGATGGTTGTAACAATAAAAGCAACCACCAAAACTGCGATAGGGTAAAACATCGCTTTTTTGATCTTTGATTTTAGTGCTTCAGCTTTTTCTTTATAGGTGGCTATACGGTCGTAAATAGTTTCAAGAGCACCCGACTGTTCGCCTGTGTAAACCAAATCGCAATACAGGTCATCAAAGTAAAGAGGATGTTTTCTGAGTGCTGAAGAAAGTGGATTACCCGATTTTACTTCTTCGGTTATTTCGCCAAGCAGTTTGCGCATTGACGGGTTCGCATGCCCCTGAGCGATCATTTCAAGAGACTGAATTAAAGTAACGCCAGCGGCCAGCATAGTAGCAATTTGACGAGAGATAACGGAAATGTCAGCGGGAGTTATTTTTTTTGCGCCACCAAAAAGGGGCTTAGTTAGTTTCTTTACTTTATTGGCAGAAATACCTTGGCGACGCAAAAGGTTCTTTGCTTCAGAAAGTGATGTGGCAGAAATCTCGCCTTTCCGAGCTTGTCCCTTGCGATCTTTGCCTTGCCAAGTAAATATAGTCGCAGCCTTTGCCATAAACTTAAACCTAAAAAATTACAAAAAACCCAGCATTGAACTGGGTTTTTCTTTGTTAAATGTAAGCAATTGTACTTAGCAAAGAGTTGTAGGGTTGCAAGTAGCAGTCCAATTTACGTTTCCGTTTGCAGCTACTGCTGGTGTCAATGTGTAGGTTGCAGGAGTTGAACCATCTGCCTGAGTTACACCAGAATCACCTGACGCTGTGGCAACGATAGCTCCGTTAGATGTCGAAACTCTTACCATAGCAGTTGTGTAGCCGGTAGTTGACGCGGTGATATCTGCTGGGATTCCGTTGGTACCACCATCACAGGTCGCTAGTGAATCGTCGACTGTTTGAGCACAGATTTCAACAGCTGTTTTCGCTGCTGCTGTCGCATTGGTAACTTCAGTGAAACGAGCTTTCTGCGTATAGTTTTGATAAGCAGGAAGCGCGATTGCTGCAAGAATACCGATGATTGCTACAACAATCATTAGTTCGATTAGTGTGAAACCTTTTTGGTTTTTGTTATTCATGTTCATCATGGTTTTTCTCCGGGACGTGTATAACACGTAAAGTTTAAAATCTAATTCAAATTGACGTTTATACCCGAGTCGTCCTTTTCAACGCCCCTGGTACTTGATACTCAGTATAGAATTTTATTTGTTACTGACAAGTATAGGCAAATATACGTATGTCTAGCTTTTGCAGTATGACATGGATAGCTGCGCTATGGCAGGCGTGATCACTTGTACTTTCGTATAAAAGTTAATGACTTATCTACGTATATCTATCTATACACAGCAAAACATGATGAGAAATAACTGGGGATATTCGTGAGTTCTAGTATCTTTGATCATACTACAACTCACGCTTTCTTGCATCGCAGTTAACTTAGGTGTTGACACCGAGTTAGCTAACTAAAACGCCTTATAAACTGCTCTACTACGACAAAGTAATTCGAAGCGACAAATCAATTGCCTGAACATGTTTGGTTAATGCGCCAGATGAAATGTAATCTACACCTAGTTGCGCAAGTGATGCCAGTCGTTCATCAGTAATGTTTCCTGATACTTCCAGTTTACATTGGCCTTTATTAAGCGCTACTGCCTGTTGGATCTGTTCGTTAGAAAAATTATCCAGCATAACTATGTCAGCACCCGCTGAAAGGGCCTGTTCGAATTCAGCTAGGTTCTCTACCTCTACTTCAACAGGCTTACCCGGCATCATGGTTTTCGCTCGACTCACGGCTTTTTCGATATTTCCACAAGAAAAAATGTGGTTTTCTTTAATTAGAAATGCATCGAACAAACCTACGCGATGGTTTTGACCACCGCCACAACGTACTGCGTATTTCTGTGCATAGCGCAGTCCGGGTAAAGTTTTGCGGGTGTCTAAAATTTTAGTGTTAGAGCCGGCTAAAAATTTGGCATAAAAAGCAGTCACTGTAGCTGTTGAAGAAAGTGTCTGCAAAAAGTTAAGCGCTGTACGTTCGGCAGTTAATATAGCGCGAGCAGAGCCTTCCAAACTCACTAATACTGTGTCAGCCTCGACCTTGTCGCTATCTTTTACATGCCAGGTTAGCGACACCGACTCGTCAATAAGCGCAAATGCTTGATTAGCCCAAGCTATTCCACAAACCACGCAAGGTTCGCGAGTAATAATAGTCGCTTTGGCGTTTACACTTTCATCTATCAGGTTAGCGGTAATGTCGTTTGCAGCATTTACTTCGCCGCCAAGATCTTCTACAAGCGCGTTTGATACTTGCTCTCTGATCGCCTGCATATCTGGTGATGTCATTTTCATCGCTTTTATCTATGCTATTTATATATTCAAAGGGTACGCAATATTAACCATTCTCCGCGCTGAGTAAACTCTAATTGGCGAAGAACACTCATTCCAAGCAGTATATGGTCATCTTGCATACCGGGGTTCAAGTTTGCGTCTACATTACGTACAACAATTTCGCCAATGCGTAAGGTGTCAATTGTCGATTCGGCAACCCTCACTACGCCATTGGCAGTACTGGCTAAACCCTCACGTCCGGCTTTTAGTTGAAGCCTGTTCGCTAAGTGTGCGGGGACCGCTACATCAGTGGCACCCGTATCAACAAGAAATATGACTTCCTCACCGTTGATGTAGCCTGTGGTCACATAATGCCCTTGGCGGTTTTGTTTAAGGCGTACCTCAGTTTGTGAACCAATCCGTTCGGACGTGGGCTCGCTGTTTGGGTTTATTTGTTTTTCTAGTAAGTCAGAAAAGACAAAAACAAGTAAACCGAAACCGCAAATCCATGCAAGGGCAACCATCCATTTGCCCGCTGAGGTCGTCGGGTCTTGTTGTTCATTCATGTTTTTACCTTATTGATAACTGCCTTACTAATAGCAATGATGTACTGTTTTTTATTGAGGCCCTCACTTAGCCTACCTATTAAAACAGCGGCTTTAATATTGCCCATTTAAATAGTGTTTTAGAAATGGCTTATAGCGCTTATAGCCCTATACACTTATATCCTCATACAATGTAGGCTATTACCCAGAAAATCAATTACCGAAGCAAATACTATGGTGCTTTATAACAAAGCGAACTACACCCCAAGTCCACATTATGACGCTCGTCCTGACGATGCTGATGTCAGCTTATTAGTTATACATAATATTTCATTGCCGCCTTCACAATTTGGTACGCCTGGCATACGACAATTGTTTACCGGTACGCTAAACCCTGATGACCATCCGTTTTATAAGGAAATTGCCGGGCTACGGGTCTCTGCTCATTGTGTGATTTATCGAACTGGCGAAATAGAACAGTTCGTACCCTTTGAACAAAGGGCGTGGCATGCAGGTGTTTCAACCTTTCAAGGCCGCAATCGCTGTAACGATTATGCTATTGGCATCGAACTGGAAGGTACAGACACGCTTCCTTTTACTGATGCGCAGTATCAGGCTCTCGGCGAGCTCACTGATTTTATCACTCGATACTATCCTCGGATCACTTTAGGACGTATTGTAGGTCATAATGATATTGCGCCGGGGCGAAAAACCGACCCCGGTGTTGCTTTCGATTGGGCAAAATACAGAATGGGCGTATCTGGATTGAAGAACACTAATTGATCCAGGTCGCTGAAAAAAAGGAACGCGATACCTATGATGTTAATGAGCCTGCTATTAGTGCTTAGTCTTGAGCGACTGATAACAAAAACTTCGAATTGGCATATTGAAAAGTATGCCACGCAATATCGAGCTTTTCTTAAAGATAAAGGTTTAATCAAATACCAAGAAACAGAAGAAGAAAGCGAAGGTAATGATAAGAAGGCTTCGTCAATTGCGCTTTATTTTTACCTTTTACTTCCCGCATTTGTGTTAGGAGCTATTGAGTACTGGTTGTTTGGCGCATTCCTTACCTTTATAGAGCAAAGTCTAGTGCTCTTCATATGTATTGGCTGTCCGGTACTAAGGGGCATTTATAAGAATTTCCTGAATGCCGCCGACCGAGGAGACCTTCAGGCGTGTAGTATGTATACCGACCAGCTGGGTCATTGTGCAAGTCGAAATGAAAGCGACGGCAGTGCGGGCACAGAAGGTAAAAGTTTTGGCCAGCACCTTACTTGGCTAAACTACCAGCACTACGCGGCGGTGATGCTGTGGTTTATAGCGTTTGGCGCACCGGGCGCACTGTTTTACTGCCTAAGTAGAAGCACCACTGAAGCTTTATGTAACGCTAATCATCCACTAAAAGCAGCGGCGGGTAGGTTGATGTTCGCTCTCGACTATATTCCTGTTCGTGTGACAGCCTTCGGCATGCTGATGATGGGGCACTTCTCAAGGGCGTTGCCTGAATGGTTAAAACACGCGCTCCAGTTCGACGTGCCTGCCTACGACGTGCTGACGCAAATTTCCTCGAAAGCCGAGGTGCTAACCCCAGACGAACAGCAGTTACAGGCCGAAAATGCAGCAGTTGAACCCCAAGTGCTAGTAAAGTTAGCAAAACGTAATGTTATTTTTCTACTTGTTATAACGGCAGCGCTAACCCTTGTAGGCAGCTTGGCATAATCATTATTTTTAACATTTACTAAAGCGTCTTGCTAATAAGAGCGTTTGGTCTATTTATTATTTGTATGTAGATCAGGCGCTTCGCTTAATCTAATTTCCACTTCGCCTCTCATCAGACCAGTTTCATAGTGAATACTTTTCTTAACAAATTCAACAATAAAGCTTAACACCGAGCAAATCATCTAGGCTTTGCTATGCTTGGGAGTATTTACCTCGAAAACGATCTGCCTTAAACTAGATAGGTAAAATGGTATTACCAATTGTGTTTGTGTTTAAATTTTCCATGATTATTTTTTACATTCACCGCTCTTATATCTTCGATATTGTTATAGAGCATGGTTTAAATAGAAGGATACGTTGAGCGCATGCGTCAGCAGCGAAAAAAACTCTCTGATGTAATTACCGAACAACTCGAGTCAATGATACTCGACGGTACGCTATTGGCCGGTCAAAAGTTACCGCCAGAAAGAGAGCTTGCGCTTGAATTCGATGTATCTCGTCCATCATTAAGAGAAGCCATTGGTAATTTGCAAGCGCGCGGTCTGGTAGAGCGTAAGCAAGGCGGCGGTACGTTCGTTAATCGCAACCTCAATTCAGCCATGAAAGATCCGCTGATGGACCTTGTAAGCCAGCGCCCTGAAACTCAATTCGATTTGCTTGAATTTCGCCATGCCTTAGAAGGAATGGCAGCGTACTACGCGGCACTTCGTGGTCAACCTGAAGACTACGATGCATTAAAGCAAGCATTAAACAATGTGCCTACGCCCAAAGCGCACGAAAGCAAGCGTGCCCAAGCGGAGGCGCTAGGACAGTTTTATATCATTATGGCAAGAGCATCACACAATATGGTGTTGTTGCACGTAATGAGCACCATGCAAAGCATGCTGGTGGACAATATTGAACGAAACTTTGACATGCTGGCTGCGCACCCGGAAGCGGTGGAAGACATCGCAAAGCAGCGTCGTGAAATTGTAGAAGCTATCGCTTCTCGCGACCCTGAAGCTGCCCGCCAGGCATGTAACACGCATTTAGCGTTTATTGAAAAAACGCTATTAACTATTAATCAACGCGATACCCGCGTACAGCGCGCATTGCGACGATTAGAGATTTAGTTACCTAGTCTTACCCTCGTAATAAGGGCTAGTTAGCTATTCATTCGCAGAGGCCGGTCAGGTTTTTCCTGTGCCACTGCAAAAGCAGGTGAGCCAGATTGGGTCACTGTGAGTACAACGTAATTTAGTTTTCCTTCTTTTAGCGCCTTTAAGATAGAGGCAATGCTAAGGGAGGATTTTCTATATAAGCAAAAAATAGGATGGCACCATGTCTGATATGATGCACCAAGATGTAGATCCTCAAGAAACTAAAGAGTGGATTGATGCGCTTGAGTCGGTTTTAGAAGAGGAAGGCGTAGAACGCGCCCACTATTTACTCGAAAAACTTATTGATAAAGCACGTCGCAGCGGAGCGCATTTACCGTATGACGCTACTACTGCCTACATCAATACTATCCCTGCAGCGCAAGAGCCAAACATGCCTGGCGACTTGACCATCGAAGCGCGCATCCGTGCGGCTATTCGTTGGAACGCACTAATGATCGTATTGCGTGCATCGAAAAAAGACCTAGAGCTTGGTGGCCACATTGGCAGCTTTGCATCATCGGCTATGCTTTACGATGTAGGCTTTAACCACTTCTTCAAAGCGCCTAATGAAAATCAGGGCGGCGACTTTATCTTCGCTCAAGGCCATATTTCTCCGGGCATTTATGCGCGTTCTTATATGGAAGGTAACCTAACGGAAGAGCAGTTGAATAACTTCCGCCAAGAGTGCGCTGGCGATGGTCTATCGTCTTACCCACACCCTCACTTGATGAAAGATTACTGGCAGTTCCCGACCGTATCTATGGGTCTTGGTCCGCTTCAAGCTATCTATACAGCACGCTTCCTTAAGTACCTAACTAACCGTGGTATTAAGGACTGTTCAGGTCAGCGCGTATACTGCTACATGGGTGATGGTGAGTGTGACGAGCCAGAGAGCTTGGGTGCTATCGGTCTGGCGTCTCGCGAAGGCCTAGATAACCTAACGTTTGTTATCAACTGTAACCTACAGCGCCTAGATGGCCCGGTACGTGGTAACGGCAAAATTATCCAAGAACTTGAAGGTACGTTCCGCGGCGCAGGCTGGGAAGTAGTGAAAGTGATTTGGGGCAGCTACTGGGACGAACTCCTAGCACGTGATAAATCTGGCAAGCTAATTCAGCTTATGGGTGAAACGGTAGACGGTGAATACCAAAACTGTAAAGCCAAAGGCGGTAAGTACACACGTGAAAACTTCTTCAACAAGTACCCTGAAACAGCGGCGCTTGTAGCAAATATGTCTGACGATGACATCTGGCGTCTAAACCGTGGTGGTCACGATCCAGTTAAAGTATTTGCAGCTTACCAAAAAGCGATTGATACCAAAGGTCGCCCAACAGTAATTCTTGCTAAAACGGTTAAAGGTTTCGGTTTAGGTTCTTCAGGTGAAGCGCAAAACGTAGCGCACAACGTGAAGAAAATGGACGTTGAGTCAATCAAACAGTTCCGCGACCGTTTTAATATTCCAGTAGCTGATGAGAAAATTGAAGAACTACCATACTTCAAGTTCGACGAAGACAGCGAAGAAATGAAATACCTTCGCGCACGTCGTGAAGCATTAGGGGGCTACCTGCCTTCTCGCCGCGAACAGGCAGAAGAGCAGTTGGAAGTTCCAGAATTAAGCGCATTCGATGCTATTTTGAAAGGTTCAGGCGACCGTCAAGTATCGTCAACGATGACGTTTGTACGTGTACTTAACGCATTGTTGAAAGATAAGAAAATTGGTAAGCGTGTAGTGCCAATCATTCCTGATGAAGCCCGTACTTTTGGTATGGAAGGCTTATTCCGTCAGGTAGGTATTTATGCTAACGAAGGTCAGAAATACGTTCCTCAAGATGCCGACCAAGTAGCTTACTATCGCGAAGATAAGAAAGGTCAGGTACTGCAAGAAGGTATTAACGAGCTAGGCGCAATGGCATCGTGGGTAGCGTCGGGTACGTCTTACTCAACGTGTAACGCTACAACTATTCCGTTCTACATTTACTACTCAATGTTTGGTTTCCAACGTGTTGGTGACCTTGCATGGGCAGCGGGTGATAGCCAAGCGCGTGGTTTCCTACTAGGCGCAACAGCAGGTAGAACTACGCTTAACGGTGAAGGTCTACAGCACCAAGATGGTCATTCACACGTTCAGGCGAACTTAATTCCTAACTGTATTACTTACGATCCAACCTACGGTTACGAAGTAGCGGTTATCGTTCAAGACGGCCTACGTCGCATGTACGGTAACAACGAAAATGTCTTCTACTACCTAACGTTGATGAATGAGAACTATCAGCACCCTGCAATGCCAGAAGGTGATGATGTTGCTGAGCAAATCATTAAAGGTATTTACAAGCTTGAGCGCGTTGAAAACGACAAGTCTAAGCTTAACGTACAGCTAATGGGCTCAGGTACTATCTTGAACGAAGTACGTAAAGCGGCACAAATTCTGTGTGAAGACTACAACGTATCTTCTGACGTTTACTCTGTTACCTCGTTCAACGAGTTAGCCCGTGAAGGTCAAGATGTAGCACGTTGGAACATGCTAAACCCAGAAGCTGAGCAAAAAGTCCCTTACATTGGTCAGGTTATTACCAAAGACGCAGGCCCTGCGATTTCTGCCACTGACTATGTGAAGAACTACTCAGACCAAGTACGCGCGTTCATCGAAACTGAATACCGCTGCCTAGGTACAGACGGTTTTGGTCGAAGCGATAGCCGTGAAAACTTGCGTACTCACTTTGAAGTTAATGCGTCATACATTGTGGTTGCATCACTTTACGAATTGGCTCAGCGTGGTGACGTTGAGAAGAAAGTGGTAGCAGAAGCCATTAAGCGTTTTGATATTAACGCTGAAAAACTTAACCCACTTTACGCGTAAGCCAGATAAGGTATTTTACATATGTCAGATATTCAAAAGATTATCGTACCCGATGTAGGCGGTGACGAAGTTGAAGTTATCGAGCTATGTGTTGCCGTAGGCGACAACATTGAAGCCGATGAAGGCGTTGTTACTGTTGAAAGTGACAAGGCATCAATGGACATCCCAGCACCGTTTGAAGGTGAGATTGTAAGCCTATCTGTATCAGTAGGCGATAAAATCAAAGAAGGCGACGTGATTGGTGAAATGAAAGTTGCTGGTGGTGATAGTGCTGGTGAGAGCGCTGCTGAAGAATCATCTTCAAACGACGCTTCACAAGAAGAAGCGCCTAAGCAAGATGAAGCACCGAAAGAAGAAAGCAAGTCAGACGCAGCACCTGCTGCGTCTGGCGGCAGCGAAGTGATTGAAGTCGCAGTACCAGATATTGGCTCTGACGACGAAGTTGACGTTATCGATGTATTGGTTTCAGTGGGCGACACCATTGAAAAAGAAGATGGACTAATTACCCTTGAGACCGATAAAGCAACCATGGACGTTCCTTCAACACATGCAGGTACGGTGAAAGAAGTATTCATCAGCACTGGCGATAAAGTGAAAGAAGGTACAGTTGTTATTAAGCTTGAAGTAGCGGGCTCAGGCTCGTCTTCAAGTGAATCGGCGTCTAGCGATGCTTCTTCTGAAGCATCTGCACCGGCTGCGCAGGAAAGCGAAAAGCAAGAGTCAGCTCCTGCGGCGTCTGCAAGTAGTGAAACCATTGAAGTAGCCGTGCCTGACATTGGTGAAGACGGCGAAGTTGACGTTATCGATGTACTTGTATCGGCTGGCGATACGGTTGAGAAAGAAGACGGTCTTATTACGCTAGAAACTGATAAAGCCACTATGGATGTACCTTCAACACATGCAGGTACTATCAAAGAAGTCTTTATTAAAACAGGCGACAAAGTAAAGCAAGGCACACTAGTTGTTAAACTAGAGACCAGCGGTGGCGAAGCGTCATCAGCGCCTAAAGCTGAATCGCCTAAGCAAGAAGCGCCTAAAAAGGAAGAGCCTAAGCAAGCTTCGCAGCAAGAAGCCTCGCAAGGTCGTTCTCCCGTACCCCCGGCGCCAGCAGCGAAAGGCAATGGTAAAGCGCATGCTTCTCCTTCAGTTCGCCGTATCGCTCGCGAGTTTGGTGTAGACCTGACGCAAGTTAACGGCTCAGGCCCTAAAAACCGTATCTTGAAAGAAGACGTTCAAGCCTACGTTAAAGCTGAGCTTGCTAAGCCTCGCACGGCAGCAGCTTCTGGCAGTGCGCCAGCGGGTGACAACGTACTTCAAATCGTGCCAGTTAAACCTGTTGATCACAGCAAGTTTGGTGAGATTGAAGAACAAAAGCTTTCTCGTATACAAAAGATTTCTGGTCCGTTCTTACACCGTAACTGGGCGACTATCCCGCACGTTACACAGTTCGACGAAGCCGACATCACTGAAGTGGAAGACTTCCGTAAAGAGCAAAACGCTTACCACGCGAAGATTAAGTCTGGTCTTAAGATCACGCCATTGGTATTCGTAATGAAAGCGGTAGCGAAAGCCCTTGAGAAATACGAAGTATTCAACTCATCACTTTCTGACGACGGCGAAAGCTTAATCATCAAGAAGTTCATCAACATTGGTATTGCGGTTGAAACACCGGGTGGCCTTGTTGTACCTGTTATTCGCGATGTGAATAAGAAAGGTATTGAAGAGCTTTCTCGCGAGCTTATCGAAACATCTAAGAAAGCCCGCGAAGGCAAGCTTAAAGCGGCCGACATGCAGGGCGGTACGTTTA